>JBGALX010000052.1:0-62178 GCA_044223505.1 Myxococcaceae bacterium | reverse complement strand
ATCTTGGCGGTGCGGTTCTCGACCGGCACTCCGCGCACCTCGGCGGTGAAGCGCAGGAAGTCGACGACCATCATCTCTTCGTAGAGCGGGTTGCTCTCGGGCAGGTACCCGATGAGCCGCCGCGTCGCGACCGTGTCCTGCGTGACGTCGATGCCGCCGACCTTCGCGGTGCCCGACGTCGGCGTCGAGTACCCCGCGAGAATGCGCATCGTCGTCGTCTTGCCCGCGCCGTTCGGCCCGAGGAACCCGACGACCTGGCCCTTCGCCACTTCGAACGTGAGCCCCTTGAGCGCCTCGGTCAGGCCGAAGCGCTTCACGAGCGACTGGATCTGGATCATCGAACCCATATGGGCGCGACTCGGTATTTCTCGTGAAAGGGCCTGTCAAGCCTGCAGTACAGGCGATGCAGCATCGGGAATAGGTCGCGGCGCCGCGCTGTAGTTGACGCTTTTGCGCGCGGCGTGCGAAGAGCCCGGCCCCATGCACGACGAGGGGACCGAGCGCACCAATGCCAGACGGCACGTGCGCGTACAGTGCGGCTTCATGATTCGGGTGCCGGGCGGAAACCTCGTGCCGACGTACGGCGACATCTCTTCCGGCGGCGCGAAGTTCACCCTCGACGCGAACATCGGCGGCGAGGTCGAGGTGCTCGCCGGTGAGTGGTCGGCGCGCGCGACGGTGCTGCAGGTGCTGTCGGGCGCGGGGCAGTTCACGTACCGCGTGAAGTTCGACGACCTCGACTCGGGCGAGCGCGTCTTCCGCTCGATCTTCGCCGCGGCGTGACTCAGTCGAGGTCGTAGCGCACGACGACGGCGTTGTGGTCCGACGCGAAGCCCGGGTCGACGTGCGTGCGCACCTTGCGCAGGTCGGGGTTGCGCGTGTGCATCACGTAGTCGAGCGTCGAGCGACCGTGCGTCTTCGCGTGCAGCCCGCTGTCGTACGCGACGTCGTTGCCGAACATCTTGAAGTGGTTGCGATTGAAGTCGCCGGTGATGGTGACGGGGAAGCCCTGGCGCTCGAAGCGGTCGACGAGCTTGCCCATCTTCTCGATGTGCAGGTTCCACATCTTCTTCCGCCACGGGTCGGTCGCCTGCTGCTTGCTGTTCCACGCGCCGCTCACGAGGTGCGTGTTCATGTGCACGAGGGTGTCGCCGGTCTCTTTGTTCTTCAGCTTCACCCACGCGACGGCGCGGTGAGGCGAGACGCCCGCGCGGCCTCCGTGCATGCGCTCGACGCCCGAGTCGACGAGCTTGAACTCGCTCGTGCGCCACGAGATGGGCGTCTCGAGGCCCTTCGGCATGAACGTGTCGAAGCCGGGCAGCTTGCGAATCGCCTCGCGGTAGTTGGCGGGCTTGATCTCCTGCCAGCCGATGACGTCGCCGAGCCGCCCCGCCTTCTGAATGTCGTGCCGCACCTGGTCGGGCCGCATGAGCGGGTTGCTCTTCACGTTCATGCTGACGACGTCGAAGACGCCCTGGTTGTCTCTCGTCCGTGCGGCTCCGGGAGCGGGGCCGAGGTCGAACCGATCCCAGATGCGCTGGCCGACGACGCCGTCTTCCGTCCAGCCCTGCTGGTGCTCGAAGCGCTTCACCGCCGCCGCCGTGCGCGCGTCGAACGTCGCGTCGACCGGGCCCTCGAGGAGGCCCCGCTGCTTCAGCTCCTGCTCCAGCTTGCGAACCGCCGCTCCCGTCGACCCGATCGTCAGACTCATGCTGCGGGTATCGGCGCGACGCCCCTTCCAACATTTCGCCCGATTTGTTTCGCGGCGTTACAGAAGGGGCTTCAGCCGGGCTGCTCGAGCAGGCGCGCGCGCATCTCGGCGACCATGCCGGCGAGCGTCGTGGGCACGGGCCGCGCGAGCTTCGGGCGCTCGAGCGGGCGACGTGACGGCCGGCCGGTGGCGACGGCGAGGAAGAGGCGCACGTTGTCGCGCAGGCGTGCGAAGTCGGCGTCGGTCGAGAGCGACTGGTCGGCGGCCTCGGCCTGCTCGTAGAGGCGCTCCCAGAACGAGGGGTCTTTGCCGCTGCGGTGCACGGTGAGCCACAGCTCGGCCGAGAGCTGAATCACCGCTGCGCGCGCGGGCTCGAAGCCCTTCAGGGTCGCGAGGTCGGTGTGCTCGCGCGCAGCGAGCCACGTCGCGACGGGCAGCAGCTCGGCGTCCGAGAGCTGAATCGGCGAGACGCGGTCGGTCGCCACCTCGCGCATCTTCGAGAGCGCGAGCGTGCGCCAGAACTCGGCGCGCAAGAGCAGCTCGGGGCCGTTGCGTGGGCTCGACGTGCTCCCCCGTCCCCCTCGGGGGGCGATGTTCGGCGCACGTCGGGCCCGCTTGCGCAGCGAGCGCTCGACGCCCTGGGTGGTGTCGACGACGCTGACGCGCTCCCAGGCCGAGGCGAGGGCCTTGTCGCCGTCGGCCCACAGCGCCTGGAGGCGCTCGAGCTCGGCGGGCAGGTACGGCAGTCGCTGCGAGGCGAGGTAGGGGCGCTTGAAGAGGGCCTCGAGCAGCTCGCCGAAGTCGCGCAGCACGGTGAGCTCGGGCAGCCACGCGGGCAGGGCCTCGAGGGCGACCTTCCACCGCTCGCCCGGGTAGACGCGGCGCGGGCCGGCGACGGCGAGGCGCTCGAGCTGGGCGAGCCGCTCGCTGAACGTGTGACCGGCGGTGGCTTTGAGCTTCTTGCCCATCTGCCGGTAGACGGTGTTCTTGAGGTCGTCGACGGCGCGCGCGGTCTGGAGCGTCGCGCTGAGCGGCGGCCACTCTTCGGCGCGGGCCTTCTTCTCGACGACGCCCAAGGCCTCGTCGACGCGCGGCTGCATCGCGATGACCTCACGCAAGAGCGGGCCGTTGCGGCGCAAGCGCCTTCGCCAGGTGAAGGCGCCGAGCATGTCTTTGAGGGCGCGGTAGCGCAGCAGGGTCTTGTCGAGGAGCTCCGCGCGGCCTTCGAGCCGTACGCGGTACGAAGCATCGTCTCCAGCCTGCGCGAGCATCCGAGCGAGGCGAGCTTAGCTCCGCCGCGCGTGTCGCTACGACAGCCCGGGTCGACGCCGCGTGCGGCACGTGCGCTCAGCGGGAGTGACCCGCGAAATCGCTGGATGAAGCATCTGGCAGGGACCCTGCACTACGTCGGTGGTGCCTCTTTCCATTCTCGCGGTCCTGGCGGCAGTGGGTGTGCGCCTCAGCGTGCAGGCAGGGGCCGGGTGCGAGCTGGAGCGGACACTGGCTCCGGCGCTGCAGACGGCGGGCGTGAGCGTGAGCGCCGAGGCGCCGTGGCTGGTGTCGGTCGGCGCGGTCGAGGGCGGGTTGTCGGTGACGCTGCTGGACGGGCAGGGCTCGCTGCTCGGGTACCGGCGGCTCTCGGTGGCGCAGGGCGACTGCGCTGTGGTGTCGCAGTCGCTGGCGATGCTGATCAGGACGTGGCTCGACGCCCCGCTGCAGGCCGACGCGCTGGCGCCGAAGCGGGCGCGCGCAGTGCGGCCAGCGCCGGCGCCCCAACCGGTGCCCGAGCTCGAGCCGCAACCCCAGCCCGAGCCCGAGCCGCAACCCGAGCCCCAGCCCGAGACCGAGCCCATCCCGCAGCCGGTCGCCGTTTCCGTTCCGGAAGCGCCGGCGGTCGTGGCGGCGCCGGCGCCGGCACCGTCGCCCCGCGAGCGGCCGCTGCGCACGCTCGCGGTTCAGCTGAGCGCCGGCGTCGGGGTCGACCGCTACGTCACGGCGCAGGTCGTCGGCACGCTCTCCATCGGCGTTCGCGAGCCGTGGGGCGTGGCGATCGACTTCGGCGCCGAGACGCCGCACAGCAACGGGCCGATTCAGGCGACGCTCTGGGGAGGCGGGCTCTGGGCCCGGCGGGCATTTCTGTTCTTCGACGGGTCGCTGACGGGCCTGTACGCGTCGCTCGGCGCGAAGCTCTATGTGCTGAGCGTCTCGTCGTTTCTGGGCACGAAGACCGAGCGCATCACGGGCGCCGGAGCCGTGCAGCTCGAGTGGCGGCAGATGCTCGTGAAGGGGCTCTTCGCGTCGGCGGCGCTCAGCGGCCAGCTCCGCCTCTGGGAAGAGCGCGTGACGTTCTCGGGGGTCGGCGCGACCGACGACCTGGCCCTCGTGATTCCAGCGGCGAGCGTCGCGACGTCGATCGGCATCGGTTGGGTGTTCCCGTGAAGCTCCCCGGCGGCGGTCTGCACTCAACCGATGTGGACGCCACGATCGCCATGCCTCGAACCGTAGCCGCCGCCGCCCGCGACGACCGGCTCGCGTACGTGCGCTCGCTCTACGAAGAGCACGGACCCCGCGTGGCCTCGCTGCTGCGCCGGCTGACGTGGGCCGGCTGCGACGTCGAGGATCTGCTGCAAGAGGTCTTCGTGGTGGCCATTCACCGCGCGGCCGACCTGCCCACCGTGCGCTCGCCGCGCGCGTGGCTCTTCGGAGTCGCCGCGAAGGTGGCCGGCCGCGCCCGGAGCCGCCGCCAGCTGCGCACCTTCTTCGGCTTCTTCGACGAAGAGGCGCGGCCCCACGACGCGCGCCTCGAGGCCCTGCAGCTGGTTCACCGGTGCCTCGACGGGCTCTCGCCGAAGAAGCGCGAGGTGCTGGTGCTGTTCGAGCTCGAAGGGCTCAGCGGCCCCGAGATCGCCGAGGCGCTCGGCTGCCCGCTCAAGACGGTGTGGACGCGGCTGCACCACGCGCGCCGCGAGCTCGAGGTGGAGGTCGCGCGCCATGGCTGAGCCGCAGCCGCTCGACCCGCGCAGCCGTGAGCTGCTCGACGCGTTTCGCCGCCGCACCGAGACGCAGCTCGAGCCGTCGCGCGTCGAGCCCGTGTGGCGCAAGGCGCGCGCGCAGGCGTCGGCGTCGTCGCGCCTGCGCGCCGTGGCCGCCCTCGCCGCCGCGCTGACCGTCGTGGTCGCCGGCGCGCTGCTGGCGGCGCGCACCGAGAAGGCGCTGGGCGTCGTCGCCGAGTCCGGCGCGAGCTGGCAGCGCCGCGGCAACACGGTGGTGCTGTCGCACGGCAAGCTGAGGGTCGGGGCGCCGGGCGACGTCGTGGTGGTGTCGACTCCGCACCTTCAGGCGACGCTGAGCGACGCGCGCGCGCTGGTCGAGGTGTCGAACGGAGCGACGCTCGTCTCGGTGGAGTCGGGTGACGTGGTGTACCGCGCAGCGGGAGGGGGCGGTCGCTTGCAGGCTGGAGCGAGCGTGACGGTCGAGGAGGCGGCGAAGGGGGAGGCTCCCGCTGCGGCGGAGGCGGTGGTAGCCGAGCCGACGGCCGCGAGCCGCCTCGCGGAAGAGACGTCGCTCTACGGCGTGGCGCAGCAGGCGCGGTCGCGCGGGGCGCTCGACGAGAGCATCGCGGCGCTGAGGCTGTACCAACAGAAGTTCACCGACGGCGTGTTCGCGCCCGAGGTGTCGATGGCGTTGATGGCCGACCTGAAGGCGCGCGGCGACGTCGCCGCTGCGGTGGCCGAGGCCGATCGCTTCTTGAAGAAGTTCCCGGCGGAGCCGCACGCGCCGGGCGTGAGGGCGTGGCGCAACACTCTGGAGGGCAGCCGATGAGACGGTCTTTGCTGGTGCTGGTGACGGTTCTTCCCGCGTGCTTCGGAAGTCGAACGGTCGAGCTTCCTCCGCCGACGGCTCCGCTGCCCCTGTGCATTGGTGACGTGAGCTTCGAGGGCGTCGACGAGCCGAGCACACCGCCGCCGCCGATCAGCGGAGGCACGCTCGCGGTGATGAGCACGGGTGACCTCGTGGCCGCTGATCCCGATCGCGACCTCGTCTACGTGGTCGACACCACCGAGCGCGTCACCACGCTGCCGCTGGAAGCGGGCTCGGAGCCCGGCCGCGTGGTCGAGGGGCCGACGGGGCGGGCGTTCGTGGCGCTGCGCCGGTCGTCGCAGGTGGTCGAGGTCGACGTCGCGGGCGCGAAGCAGGTGCGCAGCCTCACGGCCTGCGCGTTGCCGCGCGGCCTCGCGTGGAGCCGCGAGCGGTCGACGCTGTACGTGGCGTGCGCCGGCGGCGAGCTCACCGAGCTGCGGTTCAGCGACGCGACGAACGTCACCCGGGCGAGCACGAGCGTGGCTCCTGACCTGCGCGACGTCGTGGTGACGCCGGCCGGAGTGGTCGCGTCGACCTTCCGCTCGGCGCAGCTGTTCGAGGTGTCGACGACGGGCGCAGTGCGTGCGCTGCCGGCCTTCGGCGACGTCGTCGAGCAGACGCCGCGCGTCGCGTGGCGCATGACGGTGGCGCGGGGCCACCTCGTCACGAGCCACCAGCTCGCGTCGAGAGCGCAGCTGGGCGTCGCCGGGTGCACCGACAACCCCGACGGCAGCGAGCGGGTCAGCGCCTTCGGCAGGAACGGCGGCGGCTACGGCGGCGGCACCGGGCCGGGCGCCGTGGCGTCGGTCATCTCGGAGGTGCAGGTCGACGGGCGGCCGGTCACCGAGGGGGCTCCGACGATGTTCGTGAGCGGGGCGCTGCCGGTCGACGTCGCCGTGTCGGCGAGCGGTCACCGCACCGCGGTGGTGCTCGCGGGCTCGCGCAGCGTCGCGATCTCGGACGAGAGCCTGGGCGGCCTCGCTCAGCGCGAAGGCGTGGGCGAGCCGACGGCCGTGGCGTTCCGCGGCGAGGTGCCGGTCGTGTTCTCGCGAGAGCCGGCGATGCTGGTGGTGGGCGACAAGGGCTCGGAGCACACGGTGAGCCTGAGCTCGATCTCTCGGCGCTCGTCGTCGCACCGGCGATTTCACGAGGCGACGAGGGCGGGGCTCGCGTGCGCCTCGTGCCACCCCGAGGCCGGCGACGACGGGTTCACGTGGGACATCGGCGGCACGCACCTGCGAACGCCGTCGCTGCGCGGCGGGCTGAGCGGCACCGAGCCGTTTCACTGGGAGGGCGACCAGAAAGACCTCGGGGCCCTGATGAACGACGTCTTCCGCAAGCGCATGCTGGGGCCGGCGCTGTCGACCGCGCAGTCGCAGGCGCTGATGCACTGGCTCGATGCACAGCCGAAGCTCGCTCCGCCCGCGGTGGACGTCGCGGCGGTCGAGCGTGGCCGCGCGCTCTTCGAGTCGGCGCAGACCGCGTGCGCGACGTGCCACTCGGGTCAGCACGGCACCAACAACCAGACGCTCGACGTCGGAACCGGCGGCCTGTTCCAGGTCCCGCGTCTCGATGAGCTCGCGTACCGCTGGCCGTACCTGCACGACGGCCGTGCGGTTCGGCTCGAAGACCGCTTCGGGCCCGCGGGCGGGGGCCAGCTGCACGGGTTCACGGCTCACCTCGAGGCGGCCGAGCTCGCCGACCTGGTGGCGTACCTGAAGTCGCGGTGACCGCACGAGCTACGCACTGAGGGGCCGAGCGACCTCGTCTCTTCGCAGGGGTGCTCGAAGGACGGCGTCACGACGTCGACGGGGAAGTCGTACGACGGCACGAGGTAGCGAAATTCGTCGTTCAGCGCGGGCGCTCGCGGCAAAGCCGCTGGCCGATGGAAGAACTGCGGGCCTCCGCGTCGGGTAGAGTCGTGCTGCCCGTGCGCGCGTTGGCGGTGCTCCTCGTCTGCGGTTGTTCCGTCAACGTCCAGCTCGAAGGGAAGCTGTGCGCCGACGCCGAGCCGCGCTGCCTGCCGGGCTACGTGTGCATCGCGGGGGTCTGCGCGCGCGGCGCTGCCGACGGGGGTGAGCCGGGGGCCGACGCCGGCTGCCCCGCGGAGCCGGACCCCGCTGCGAGCCAGTGCCCGGGCCACACGTATTACCTGTCGGCGTCGGGCAGCGACGCAGAGGACGGCGGCAGCCCCGCGACGGCGCGCCGCACGCTCACCGGGGTGGCGCTGCAGCCGGGCGACGTGGTGCAGCTGCTCGGCGGCAGCTACGCGCAGTCGCCTCGGCTGGGGAGCGCGGCCGGCACGCGCACGTGTCCCCTCGTGGTGCGGGGCGAGCCCGACGGCGGCACGGTGCTGACCCAGTCGTTCTCCATCGGCAACAGCCACACGGTGGTGCGGTGGCTCACGTTCAGCCCGCTCAACGACAACGCCGTCGAGCTCGGCAGCGCCGACCGCGTGACGTTTCAGTTCGTGAAGTTCGCCGTGCGGCGCACGACGGGCTTCCCGACGATGCTGCACGTCAACCAGACGTGCACCGACTGCACGATTCGTGACTCCGTGTTCGAGGGCGCCGACGGCGTGTCGGTGGGCTACGGCGGCGGCCAGCTGCCGCGCTTTCGCCTGCGCGACAACGTCTTCCACGTTCGCCACGGCGAGGGGCTTCACCTCGAAGGCCCCGGCATCGTGGTCAGCGGCAACGACTTCAGCGGCGAGTACTCGCTCGACGACGGGGTCCTCGACGCCGCGCCCGACGTGCTCATCACGCGCAACGTCTTTCACGACCTCAAGGCGCAGTTCGGAGACAAGACGCTGCTCTACGGCGGCGTGTACACGCACAACACGTTCGCGCGGATTCGCGACAACACGGCGCCGCTGCTGAGAGACGCGGGCTTCCAGTCGAACCTCGTGGTCGAGGCAGACCACGTGGTCGAGGGGCCGTCGGGCGGCTACAACGTCTTCGACCCGACCGTCGACGAGCCGTTCATCGGAGCGGCGGGGGTGAGCGGCACCGACCGGGTGGCGGACGTGCTGTTCGATGGCACGGGGTGGACGCCGCGTGACCCGAGCGCCGCGCTGGACTCGGCGAACCCCGCAGACCCGGTGCCGCCGGGCGGAGGCAGCCGCGCCGACGTTGGCGCCGTCGAGCGGGGGGCCGCAGGCTACTGCCTGCCCGACGGAGGCGCCCTGTGACGCTCGTCGTGCTCCTGTCGCTGGCGCTCGGAGCGGAGCCGCTCGCCGACGGCGTCGCCCGCTACGGCGACCTCGACTACGAGGGGTGCGTGAGCGCGCTGGCTCCGGCGGTGTCGAAGCTGCGCGGCGGAGCGCGGGCGAAGGGCGAGCTGTACCTGGGGCTGTGTCTCTTCGCGCTGGGCCGCGAGGGCGACGGGCGCAGGCACCTCGACACGGCGCTGCGCATCGACGGCAACCTGGCGCCGCCGGCGAGCGCGAGCCCGAAAGAGAAGCAGCTCTTCGAAGACGTGGCGCGCGCGGTGGCGGCGAACCCGACGAAGCCGGCGCCGAAGCGCGGACCGCAGAAGAAGCCCGAGGAGCGCGAGCCGGAGGCCGCCGGCGGGCCCGAGCCCGACCGCGAACCCGAACGCGGACCCGAGCCCAAACGGGGACCCGAACGCGAACCCGAACGCGAACCCGAACGCGCACCCGAGCCCGAACCCGAACGCGGACCCGAGCCCGAACGCGGACCCGAACGCGGACCCGAGCCCGAACGCGAACCCGAAGTGGCTCCGAAGCCGATGCCGATGCAAGCGCTCGAAGCGCCGCCGCCGAAGACCTACCGAGCAGCCATCACCCTCACGGCGCTGACGCTGGTGGCCGTGGGGGTGGCGGTGAGCTTCGGCATCGTGGCGCAGCAGACGGCGGCGGCGGGCGACCGGGAGCCGGTGCAGGTCCCGGCGGGAGCGCAGCTCGCCCAGGCGAACTCGTTCGCGCTCGTCGCAAACGTCGGCTACGGCGCCGCCGGGGCGCTCGGAGTCGCGGCGTTGATCGCATGGCTGTGGTCGGCGCTGTAAGCTCGGGACCAACGTGACGTCGCGCGACGCAGAGCTCGCCCAGCTGTACGAGCGGCTCCAGCCCATTCTCCTCCGCAAGTGTCTCTCGATGCTGAAAGACGAAGACGCCGCGCGCGACGCGGCGCAGGAGGTCTTCGTGAAGCTCTCACAGAGCACCGAGGCCCTGCGCGACCCGGCGGCCGAAGAGCAGTGGGCGGTGAAGGCGGCGCACCACCACTGCCTCAACCTGATGCGCTCGAACAGCCGGCGTGACGCTCGCGAAGAGGTGGCGCACGACGCCGACGCGGTGGCGCGCAGCCCGGTGACGGCGCGCCAGCTCGGCCGCGCGGTGCTCTCGCGCCTCTCTGAGGAGTCGCGCTCGGTCGCCGTCGGCCGCTTCATCGAAGGCAAAGAGCTCGGTGAGCTCGCTGAAGAGCGCGGGCTGTCGACGCGCACGGTCTCGCGCAAGCTGAAGGGCGCCGTCGAGAAGGCGCACGAGCTGCTCGAAGAGCCCGGGCAGAAGCGCAAGCGATGAAGTGCGCCCGCTGCGGCGAAGAGTCCGCGCCCGGCCACGTGTGCGCCTCGGTGCTCGCGGGCTCGATGCCGATTCCCGGCCGGGCACACCCGGCGCACCGCGCCGAGCCCGCGACCGAGCCGGCCTCGTTCGTCGCCTCGCAGGAGGCGAAGACGCGCGTCGCGATGGACCCGACGCTGCCCGACGCCGTCGAGGGCTGGCGCATCGGCTACGTCGTCGGCACCGGCGGCGGCTCGACCATCTACCAGGCCGAGAAGCAGGGCCGGCGCGCGGCCGTGAAGGTCGCGAAGCGCAGCAACGACGACCCGCGGCTCATCGAGCGTGCGCTCGCCGAGGCGAAGGCGAGCTCGCTCGCGGCGCACCCGAACGTGGTGCAGGTCTTCGGCGCGGGGCTCTTGCCCGACGGCCGCCCGTACCTCGTCACCGAGCTGCTCGAAGGCGAGGGGCTCGACCGGCTGCTCGCGCGGCGGCGCTCGTTCGCGTGGCCGGTGGCGGTGGCGATGCTCGACGACGTCGCGGCTGCGCTCGAGGCGGCGCACGCGCGCGGCGTGGTGCACCGCGACGTGAAGCCGGGCAACGTGTTCGTCTCGAAGGCCGACGGCGGCGTGCGCGCGAAGCTGCTCGACTTCGGGCTCGCGCTGCTCGGCCGGCCGGGGCAGAGCGTGCCGCAGACCGACGTGCAGAAGGTGCCGGGCACTCCGGAGTACGCGTCGCCCGAGCAGGCGCGAGGCGACGCGCTCGACGCAGCGAGCGACCTGTACGCGCTGGGCGTGGTGGCGTTCGAGCTGCTCGCGGGCGCGCTGCCGTTTCAGTCGGCGACCGGCAGCGGGCTGCTCGAGCTGCACGCGTGGGCCGAGGCTCCGCCGCTGGGCGAGGTGGCCGACGTGCCCGACGGGCTCGGCCGGCTCGTCGACGCGATGCTGCAGAAAGACGTGTCGCGCCGGCCGCCGACGGCAGCGGCGGTGCGGCAGCTGCTCGCGAAGCTGCCCGCGCCGGCGTCGACGTACGAAGGCATCGAGGGCGCGCTCTACGCGTCGTGGCGCGAGCGCGAGCGGCCGAAGCGGTCGCTGTGGCGAAGGCTCCTGGGGTGACGCGCCCACCGTCGCCGCCTCGACGCACACGCCGCGTGAAAAATCTGGAGGGTGGCGGTGTCGTAAGGGTCTGGGGGCCATCGTGTCCTCCCGGATGAAAGGCTCAGACATGTCGAGGCTCGCTGCCAGGGCACGCCGAAGAACGAGCGGTTGCGGAGCGCGCGCTCTCGAGAGCGCACGTGGCTGCGTGACCTCGAAGCGCTTCTTGGGCATGTTGGCCGGCATGAGACGCACGTGCCTGCTCGTCTTCGTCGTCGCGCTCGGCGGTTGTTTCGATGATTGCCTCGGCGGTGGCGGAGGCGGCGGCAAGGGCGACGGCGGCAGCAGCTCGACGCGGCTCGACTACGACCTCGTCGAGGCGACCGGCGAGTGGAGCGTCACCGGCAGCTCGAAGAGCGGCACCTGCACGTCGACCACGACTTCGTCGAAGACGACGCTGACGCTGAAGAGCCCACAGAAGGAAGCCGCCTCGTACTCGAGCCGGTACGGTCTCGACCCCATCGTCGCCTCGAACCTCGAGTCCCAGCGGGTGCCGCGCACCGGCACCAACAGCTGCGGCGGCACGTGCCCCTCGAGCGCAGACGCGCCGCTGACCCAGCCGGCGTTCTTCTTCGTGTCGACGAGCCCGACCATGCTGATGGCGAACGCGCCCGACGGCTACGCCTTCGTGCCCGTGCTCTCGAGCGTCCCGATGCCCGAGCTGTGCAGCGGCGTGTCGTTCAAGGTCTCGGGCGCCGAGCTGCGCGCCCGCCCCATCACCATCGCCGAGCTCAAGAGCGGCCGGTTCGTCATCGAGGGCAGCGGCGAGAGCCAGATCGAGGGCCCGGCGCCGACCGAGTTCGACCCCAACCCCGACACGGCCGAGGGCACCTTCCGCTGGTCGTTCAAGCTCGTGTTCCAGACGGCCGACTACGACCCGGCCAAGGCGGTCACGCCGCCGACCTTCACGCTCTATGACCAGTGCATGGCCGACCCCGCGCCGAGCGCCGACGAGCTCCTCGCGGCCAAGGCCGCCTACGTGGGCGGGCAAGACGAGGTCTCGCTGTCTGCAGACGGGTGCAAGAAGGTGAGCCGCACCCGCAACGGCACCGCCGAGACCGTCAGGTACGTCGTCACTCGCGGCACGAAGCTCACCTTCGACGCAGCGAGCGGCACGAGCCGCACCGAGCCCGACACCCTCGTGCCGTACGAGCGGACCCTCGACGGCGACGTCGTTCACGAGCGCTTCGACGACGACGGCGACGGAGTCTTCGACCGCACCATCGACGAGACCTTCAGCGCGGGCGTGTGGCAGTCGACCGAGTCGAAGGTGTTCGCTCCGGGGACGATGACGCCGGCCGAGCGGGTCACCCGCACGCGCGTCGACGCCACCACGGCTCACGTGCGGTTCGAGACCGACGGCGTGCTCGAGGAGGAGTTCGACACGCTCATTCGTCAGGAGAGCTGCGTCGACTCGAACAGCCCGACCAGCAGCGCCTGCACGCCGCCAGCGCCGCCCACCAACTGCATGGGCATGGTCGATTCGTGCAAAGGCCAGCAGCTCAAGGACGTGACGAAGCAGCTCGCCGACGCCCTCAAGAAGGGCAACGCGTGCATGAAGAAGGCGGGCTTCGACTCGGTGCAGCCGCAGGGGCAGGGCCTGACGATGATCGCGACCGGCAAGCTGAACCTCTTGTGCAGCAACAACCCGTGCCACCCGTACGGTTATTACGAGCCCGTCGCCAACGACAACGGAACCCACGACCTGATGGTCAACACGGTGCGCGACCCGGCCCAGGTCTCGCGCACGCTGTTTCACGAGATGCTGCACTCGGACCCGCGCTTCGACCACGACGACAAGCTCGACAAGCTGTCGTCGAAGCTCTGCAAGCTGCAGATCACCGACCGCACCTACGCCTGCGAGACGATGTGCTTCTTCCCCGCGGCCAGCAGCCCGTGCTCGTGCGTGCGCTGCCTCAACCCCAAGCGCTACGGGCCGCCGCCGAAAGAGATCTGCAGGAAGTGCGGCTCGGGCAACGGCTTCGAGTGCCCCGGGCGCACCGGCGTGCGCCAGGACGGCTCGATGGGCCCCGTCGCGCAGGCCGTCGCCTCGTACTGCGAGCGCGGCAGCCTCCTGTGTGACACCAAGCTCGAGTGCAATCGCGACTGCGCGCCGTACGGCGGAGGCTGCAAACAGCTGAAGAGCTTCTGTGACGACGGCGGGTGCAACTGAGCCTGCGCTCCGCCCTGGCCCTCGGGCTGTTGGCCGCCTGTCCCTCAGCTCCTTCGACGGCCGAGAAGGCCGCGCCGAGCGCGCCGCGGTGCCCGCTCGAGCCGGCGCTCGTCGAAGCCGACACCTTCGACCGCGCCGAAGACGCGCTGAAGGCCGGCGCCGCCGTGGTGAGCTTCGACGCGAGCGGCTGCCGCGTGCTGCGCGCCGTCGCGCGCGACGCCGGGCTGCTCGTCTTCCAGCTCGAGACCCGGAGCGGAGCGGCTGCAGCGGCGTGGGTCTCTTACCGGCGCGAGCTGGGGCCGTCGCACGGGCACACCTGGCTCGACCGCGACGGTGACGGAGCGTTCGAGACCGAGCTCATCGACGCGTGGAGCGACGCGGGCTGGACGACCGCCGAGCGCATCGACCGCCCCGACGGCGGCCCGTGGCTCAGGGTCAGAGAAGAGCGCGTGCGCTTCTCGCTGCGCACGCTCCGGCAGGCGTGGCTCGACGGTGGCTGGGTGACGACGGAAGACGTCGTCGGCCCCGCGAGGCCCGAGGTCGTGCCCATCGCGCGATGAGGCGAGCGCTGCCCATCGTCGCCGCGCTGACGCTGGTCGTCGCGGGCCCGCACCGCGAGCGCTTCTCGCAGATTCACGCGCCGCGCACGCTTCTCTTCGTGCTGCTGGCGGCGCTGGCCGCGGCCGCGGGCCGCCCCGCGCTGCGCCGGCTCTCGGTGGCCGACGGCCTCGCCCTCGCCTCGCTCGGGGCGCTCGTCCTCTCGGCGCTCTTCGCTCACAGCGTCACGCAGACCTTCGAGCCGCTGGCGCTGTGGGCCGCGGCCGTCGCGCTGCTCGTCTGCGCAGGCCCACGCAGCGCCGACCGCAAGGCGTGGCTCGACGCCGTGAGCGCAGCCGTCATCGCCCTCGCCGTGCTGGGAGCGCTCGAGGCGGTCGGCGTCTTGGCGCCGTCGCTCCCCGGGCGCGCGCCTTCGGCGACGCTGGGCCAGCGCAACACGCTCGCGCACGTGCTCGTGCTCGGCAGCCCGCTGCTGTGGTGGCAGTCGCGCAGCGCGGTGTCGTGGCGGGTGCGTCTCGTCTTCGCGGCGGGCGCCACGCTCGCGGCCGCCGTCGTCGTCGTCACGCGGTGTCGCGCGGGCTACCTGATGCTGCCGCTGGCGGCGGTGGTGTTCACGGCGCTCGCGCGGCGGCCCGAAGCCCTCGCGACGCTGGGGCTCGGAGCCGTGCTCGGTGCGGTCTTCCCCTGGCGGCTGAAGTGGGCGCAGCCGAGCCCGTACCTCGACACGCTCGGCCGGGCGCTCGAGGTCGACCAGGGCAGCGGCGCCGGGCGGCTCGACGAGGCGCGGGCGTCGCTCGCGCTGCTGAGAGAGTCACCGCTGCTCGGCGCGGGCCCTGGCCATTGGTACGTCGACTTCGGCGTCTTTCGGGGCGACTCGCACTTCGCGCACTCCGACTGGGTCGGCTTCGCGGTCGAGCGGGGCGCGGTGGGCTTGTTGCTGCTGCTCGGCCTCGGCGTGGCGCTGCTCTGGGGGTGGCGGAGCTCGGTCGAGCGGCCGCTGGTGCTCGCCACCGCGGTCGCGGTCGCCGGGCTGATGGCGGCCGACGCGGTGCTGCAGCTGCCGGCGGCGCTGCTCTTGGTGACGGTGGTGCTCGGCGTCGGGCGCCGCTCTGACGAGCCCTTGCAGAAGAGCTGGGCCGCAGCGCCGCTGCTCGTGGTTGCGCTGCTGATGGCCGCGCGGGCTGCGTCGCTGTGGCTCTCGTCATCGCCCGATGCGGGCTTCGAGCAGGCGGAGCTCGCGGTGCGGCTCTACCCGTTCGACCCCCAGACGCGCGTCGAGCTGATTCAAGGCTGGCAGAGCGCGGGAGACTGCGAGCGGGCTCGTCTGCACGCGCGCGCGCTGGGCGAGCTGGTGCCGCGGCACCCGGCCTTGGCGGCGGCGGCACAGTGCGGGCCGCCCTGAGCGCTCGGCTCAGGTCTCGATTCCGCCAGCGACGTCGAGGAGACGTTCTCTCCATGATCCACCTCGACCGCTGTGACGCGAGCGACGCGAGCGGTGTGACCTTCACGGTCGCACCTACACGCGTAAGTCACCGTTCGCACCGGGGCTCGAATGCGGGCCTCGACGCCGCGCTGCCCAGTGCCGATACAACACCCCATGCCCGACATTGACTCGTCGCTCCGCGGGCCGTCGAATGCCCCCATGAGCCCCGTGCGCGTCTGCGCCCTCGCCGCTGCCTTGATGACGGCCAGCTGCATCGACGTCGGAGACATTCGTACGTCGTGCGAGACCCAAGCCGACTGCCGAACCGATGAGGCGTGCTGCAGCGGCGTCTGTACCCCCGGCGGTTGCACCTCGGCCACCGGCGGCGGCTCGGGCGCGGCAGGCGGAACTGCGGGAGGCGCGGCGACAGCGGGCGGTGCCACTGCCGGCGGAGCCACTGCGGGCGGAGCGACTGCCGGCGGAGCCACCGCGGGCGGAGCCACCGCGGGCGGAGCCACTGCGGGCGGAGCGACTGCCGGCGGAGCCACCGCGGGCGGAGCCACTGCGGGCGGAGCCACTGCGGGCGGAGCCACTGCGGGCGGGGCCACCGCGGGCGGGGCGACGGCGGGCGGAGCGACGGCGGGCGGGGCGACGGCGGGCGGGGCGACCGCGGGCGGGGCGACGGCGGGCGGGGCGACTGCGGGCGGAGCCACGGCGGGCGGAGCCACGGCGGGCGGTGCGACGGCGGGCGGCGCGACGGCGGGCGGCGCGGCGAGCTTCACAGTGACTCCGACGTCGTGGGACGCCGGCGACCTCTCGTCGGGCGCCTCGGTGCAGCAGAGCTTCTCGGTCATCAACACAGGTGGGGTGACGCTCGGCACCGTCACCGCGGTGCAGGGCACGTCGCCGGCCTTCAGCACGATCGACGGCTGCAACCAGCCGCTGGCGGTGGGGGCCCGCTGCTCGTTCGACGTGCGGTTCAGCCCCGGAGCGGCGCAGAGCTACTCGACGCAGGTGGTGGTCAGCACCACGACGAGCGGGGTGTCGCCCATCCCTGTGCTGGTCTCGGGGCGTGGTCACATCGACCCGACCATCACCATCGTGGTCCGAAACGGGCCGGACGCCGGGCTGGTGTTCTCGACCGACGGAGGGCTCTCGTCGTGCGCGACCACGTGCTCGGCGGTCGTGCCGCTGGGCACGCCGATCACCCTCGGCGCCACGGCGAACCCGTTCTGGGGGCTGCTCGCCTGGGAAGACGGGACCTGCTCCGGCTCCGGGCAGTGCAGCTTCGTCGCGACCCAGACCACTCATCTCATCACCGCGCACTTCGAGCGGTACAACCGCGCGTTCATCACCTCGCAGGGCTACCCGGGCAACCTCGGGGGCGCGGCGGGCGCCGATGCCTTGTGTGTCGCGGCTGCCGTCGACGCCGGTCTGTCGAGCTCGTCCGCCCGGTGGATCGCGCTGCTCAACAGCGACTCGACCGGCCAGTCGGCCATCGCGCGCCTCGGCGCCGCGAGCTCGTGGGTGCGCACCGACGGTCGGCCCTTCGTCGACGACGCGCAAGCGCTCGTCACCGGGCCGTTCTGGTACCCGCTTGTGCTCGACGAGCGTGCGCGTGTCTCGACCACCGGCACGCTCGACTTCTGGGTCGGCAACCTCACCGCCACCGGCGGCAGCGACTGCAACAACTGGCTCTCGTCGTCGGCCACCGTGAACGGCGGGCTCGGCTACTACGTCATGCCGCCCACGGTGTTCGGCGACGGCGGGGTCGATGGTTGCGACAGCCCGAAGCGCCTCGCGTGCTTCGAGGGTGCGGTGGCGAGGCCGACGCTGCCCGCCCCCGAGGTCGTCACCGGAGCGCGGCGCGCGTTCCTGAGCCGGACCCGGCTGGTCGGCACCTCGGTCGTGACGCTCGGCGATGCGACGTGCCGCGACGAGGCGACCGACGCCGGCCTTCCGAACGCCGCGCGCTTCCAGGCGCTGTACGCGACCGTCGGTCAGACCCCGGCCTCTCGCTTCAACCTCCTGGCGCCGACGTGGTACCGCGTCGACGGCGTGCAGGTGTTCACGGCCGCGACGGACCTCGGCGCTTCGACCCGCGTGCAGCTCGCTCCGATCGACGTTCACGCGAACGGGCAGCAGCCGCTCGCGATGGTGCCGGGCGAAGGCGCGTGGGTCGGCGCTGATCCCGCGGTGGCGGGCACCAGCCTCAGCACGTGCGGCGGGTGGGTCGCCAGCACCGCCAACGGCCAGCGCGGCTACCCGCACCAGTACAACGCGAACTTCAATGCGGGCTCCGTGATCTGCACCACGCCGAACTGGCTCTACTGCCTCGAGAACTGAGGGCAGACCCTCGCGTCAGTCGGCGCCGAAGTGCTTCACGATGATCTGGGCCCGCCTCGCGGTGAGGTCGTCATCGAACCGGTCGGCGTCGCCGAACAGCCCCCGAACCTGCTCGGGCGTGAGCGCGACCCCTGCGTCGGCGGGGGTCGGTGCTTTCCCGCCCACGCCCAGCGCCACCACCGGCAGCGGCACCGCGGTGCGGCGGACCTTCAGCTCCGCGGGGGTCTCGACCTGCTCGTAGCCGCCTCCGGCGCTCGGCAGAATCGCGGCCGGCGCGTAGCGCACCGAGTGCACGCGCACCGCGAGGTGCTCCTTCTCGCCGTCGGGGCCCTCGCGCTCGAACGAGAACACGACGTGGCGCTGCTTCGTCCACACCTTGCCGCGCTCCTGGTCCTCGACGCCCACGAAGCGGAAGCCCTCGACGTCGAGGTCGAGCGTCTTGCCGGCCAGCAGGTTCTCGAGCGAGGTCAGGTCGGCCTTCAAGCGCGCCAGCGTGATGGGGAGCTTCAGCTCACCCGTCGCTCCGTCGAGCCAGAAGAGCATCGCGCCCTCGTCGAAGTGCCCCTGCAGCGCCTGGAGGCCGCTCCGCGCCGCGGCGAGCCCGCGCTCGAGCTTCGCCTTCTCGGCGGGGTCCGCCAGCGCGCCCGTCGTGAGCGCAAGGCTGTAGTCGATTTGAACCTGGAGCAGGGCGTCCCACGTCTGGAGGCCGAGCTGCCAGCTCAGGCTCTTCTCTTCCGCGCGCGAGAGCGGCCGGGGCTCGTGGCGAAACGGCTCCGCGGCGCGGCCGGGGCCCGCCGGGCTCCGAAACGACGCAGGCCGGCCCCCGCCGACGTCGCGGTACGGCCCGAACCACCTGCCCTCGGGGTCGTTGTAGCCCTCGAGCAGCGCCGCCACCTGCTGGTCGCGGGTGCCGTGAACGGCGCTGCCGGGAAACGAGCCCAGGTCGGCGAGCGCCAGGTCGACGCTGTTGCCCGAAAGGCGCAGGTAGCGGCCGGCGATGCGCGTGGCGTCGAGCTCGCGGTTCACGCCGCCGGGGTCGTAGCCGGCCGCGATCTGCAGCGCGTGCCCGTACTCGTGCGCCACGACGGTCGGCAGCCGCCACAGCTCGGTGTTCGCCGCGATGCGCATCGACTCCATCGGCCCGGGAACGTCCACCAGCTCGGCGGCGGTGCCCGCGCCCCACGAGGTGACGTCCACCACCTCGACGCGCGCGTTCGAGATGCCGAACAGCGCCTCGAACTGGCGTGCGTGGTACTCGGCCGCCGCCTTCAACGTGTCGTCGGCGCCGCCGCTCCAGCGCGCGCCCCCGGTGTAGACGTCTCCTGCGGGCCGGGCCACGTGCGCCGGCGGAGGCGCCGAGAACCCCTGCGCCCACCGTTGCGCCTCGGCCGGGTGCATCCCCATCGCCGTGGCTTGCCGCGCCCAGCCGGCGGCCACCGCCGGGTGCAAGGGAGACGCTGCCGCCGGGGGTGCGCCTCGAACCCCGGAGTACGGGTCATACGGCGTGGTAGAGGGCGGCAGACCAGAGAGTCGGGAAGGCATCGTTGCCCGAGGTTGTCTCCCCTCGTGCCGGGTTGTCCCGGCGGCTCACTGTCAACCGCCCTGGCGAATCGGCGGAAACTCTGCCGACGCGGGCCGGCGCGTTTGTCGCATCGTGGCGAGAAAGGCGCTGCGTGAACGCGCTCTTCAGTCGAGGCTGATGGGCTCGTCGATGGTGAAGGGCACCGAGAGCGTGAACGGCGCGCCTTCGAGCTCGCCCTGCACGGTCAGCTCGTACGTGCCGGGCGCGGCGGGGCCGTCGAGCGGCAGGGTGACGTCGCCGTAGATGATCTGCTCGTCGAGCACGTCGCTGGTCGAGAGCTGCGCAATCTCGACGCCCAGCAGGCGGAAGGGCGCGTTCCCCTGCAGCCGAATCGCGACTCCGTTGATGCCGCTGAACACGAACTGCGCGGCCCCGACCGCCGTCAGCGTGAACTCGCCCGGCGTCGGCGTCGGGTCGACCGCCATGTCGGCGGGCAGCAGCACCGGGATGAACGCGTGCAGCCCCGGCCGACCCTCGAGGTCCGCGTAGTCCCACCAGACGTAGCCCTGATCACCCCAGCCCGAGCCCCAGCTGTTCTGCACGCGGTACGCGCCCCGCGCGTCGTCGTAGCCGACGATGACCATCGCGTGGCCGCCGCCGTGAGGCCCGCCCGCCTGCCCGTCGTCGCTCTTGTAGTTCTCGGCGCCGCTGAAGTTCATGAAGTTGGGCGCGATGGTGCAGCCGAACGGCACCGGCACTCCCGAAGAGAGCGCCTCGCGAATGTCGTCGCGGCGAAACGGCTCGAGCTTGTTGAAGCCACCGATTCGTGAGCGCGCGCCCTCTGCGCCCGCCGCGGTTCCCGTCGTGCAGACCGCGTCGCTGTACGGAGCCTCGGCCTCGAGCGGCGCGCCTTCGCGCATCAGCGTCTCGAGCCCCGTGTGCAAGAAGGTGCCGTCCTTGCAGCTCGACTGGCTGAGCGCGAGCTGGCGCTCGTAGAGAAACGCCGCGCTCACCGTGCGCGCGGTGCCGTCGGCGCGCGTTCTCGCCAGCGAGCCCACGATGGTGTTCGCGAACGCCGCGCAGCTGCCCATCTGGCCTTGATCGAGCACGCCCGGCAGCCGCGAGGTCAGGTCGACGGCCGGGAGCACCGCCGTCATCGTCGCTCCCGACTTCGGGTCGAGGAGCCCGTCGAGCCGCGGGTCGGCGTCTTGAGACAGACCTGCGAGTTGCTCGGGGGTCGGCTCGCGGTAGCCCAGGCCGCGGCCCGGTGGGTCGACCGGACCCGGACCCGAAGGGTTGCCCTGGGGCCCGGTGCCCGGGTCGGGCATGCCGCAACCCGCGAAGACTGCGAGCGAAACCACGATGAGCTGCGCGAATGACCCTGTCCGATGGCTGTGCATGTGTCTCCCGCACCGAAGACACCGGGCCCGCGCGTTCTTTTCACGCCATCGACCTCGCACTCCGCCGAACGCGCGGCCCCTCGGGGAGGGTAACGTCGGTCGGTGAGTGGCCTCACCCCGCCGCATCGGCAAGTTCGACGTCGTTCGTCTCATCGCGACCGGAGGCATGGGCGAGGTCTTCCTCGCGCGCCAGGCGGGCCCGGCCGGCTTCTCGCGCGCGGTGGTCGTGAAGCGCCTGTTGCCCCACCTCGCCCGCGACTCGGCGTTCGTCGAGATGTTCCTCAACGAGGGCCGGCTCACCGGCATGCTCCAGCACCCGAACATCGCGCAGGTGTACGAGCTCGGCGAAGACTCGGGCTCGTACTTCCTCGCAATGGAGTTCGTGCACGGCCGCTCGCTTCGCCAGCTCGAGCGCGCGCTCGAGGTCAGCGGGCGGCTGATCGGCCCGGCGCTCGCCGCCCGCATCTGCATCGACGCCCTGCGCGGCCTGCACGCGGCGCACACGCTCGCCATCGACGGCCGGCTCGCGAGCGTCGTGCACCGCGACATGAGCCCCGACAACATCCTCGTCGGGTTCAACGGCGTCGCGCGCGTCATCGACTTCGGCGTCGCCCGCGCGAAAGACGCGGCCTCGACCACGCGCACCGGCACCGTGAAGGGCAAGTTCGCGTACATGGCGCCCGAGCGGTTCGCGAGCGACAAGGCCGAGCCCGACCCGCGCATCGACGTCTGGGCCATGGCCATCGTGCTCTACGAGGCGCTGTGCGGCCGCCGCCCGTTCGCCGCCGTGAGCGACGCCGCGCTCATCGGTGCGATTCTCAACGAGCCGCCGCCAGACGCGAGAGAAGTGAACCCCCTGCTCGACCCCTCGCTGTCGGACATCATCATGCGCGGGCTCGCGCGGTCGGCTGACGAGCGGTGGCCGAACGCCGAGGCGTTCGCGCACGCCCTCGAGGGCTGGCTCGTGGCGACGCGCCAGCAGGCGCCGCACACCGCCATCGCCTCGTTCATGCGCTCGGTGTTCGGAGCCGCCGAGGCCGACGGCAACCCCAGCCTCAGCATCGACGCGATGGTGCCCGACCCCGTGAGCACGGTGTCGTCGGTGGCGGGCCGTTCGTCGAGCCGCTCGCGCTACGTGCTCGCGGCCTCGGTGCTCGTGCTCGCCGCCGTCGGCGGCACGCTCGGCTTCACGGTGCTGAGGCCTCGCGAGCCCGAGCCCCTGGCGCCCGTCGTGGTGACGCCGAAGCCGGTGGAAGCTCCACAGCCGCCGCCCAGCGACAAGACCGGCCGCGTCGCGTTTCGCGTGAAGCCGTGGGGCGAAATCTGGCAGGGCGACACCAAGCTCGGCGTCACACCCAACGTGACCGTGACCCAGCGGGTCGGCCGCCAGACGTTCGTCATCAAGAACCCGCAGTACCCGCCGCGCGAGATTGCCGTCGAGGTGATGGCCGACTCCGAGGTGTCGGTGAAGGTCGACCTCACCGCGAAGTAGCCGCGCCCCAGAATCAGATCGAGTCGTCGTTCGTGCCGCCCCGCGAGACCCGACCGTGGCGCTTCGCCGGCTCGAAGGCGTCGTGCGGGTGCACCTGGCGCGGCTTCGGAGCCGGCCCGGGCTTCGCAGCCGGAGCAGGCTCGGAGGCGTACTTCGGTGCGGGTGCAGCCTTGGGAGCGGACTTGGTGGCGCCGAGCGGAGTGGTCATGCCGCCGAGACACCCGGGGCCGCGGAGGTTTTCAGGCCCTGTCTCGTTCTCCGCAGCGGCGGTGTCTTCCCGGTCGTGATGCGGAACCCTCTGCCCGTGCTCGTGCTGCTGTGTGCGTGCGAGGGGCAGATTACCGTACCGGTGCCGTCGCCCGGGTCCACCGACCCGACGGACCCGACGATTCCCGGCACCGTCGACCCGACGAAGCCGCCCGCCCGGCTCGACTGCACGAGCGCGCGCCACCCGGCCACGAGCGCCATGCGCCGCCTCACGCGCGACGAGTACGCGCGCGCCGTCACCGACCTGTTCGAAGGCAAGGTCGCGCCCAGCGCGCAGTTCCCGCAGAGCGCGCCCGTCACCAGCTCCAGCACCGGCTACTCGACCGAGCCCGCCTTGAGCCTCGTCAGCGACCAGGGCGCCGAGCAGCTGATGCTCGCGGCCGAAGACGTCGCCGTCGCGCTGCCCGCACAGCTCAACGCGCTGCTCCCGTGCGCCGCCTCGACCGCGAACGAGGCGTGCGCCGGCACCTTCATCGACCGCTTCGGCCGCCGCGCCTATCGCCGCCCGCCCTCGGCCGACGAGCGCGCCGCCCTGCTCACCGCGTACCGCGACGCCCGCACCGCCGGCTTCACGTTCCCCGAGGCCATCGCCGCCACCACCGTGCTCATGCTGCAGTCGCCCCGCTTCCTCTACGTCGTCGAGACCGCCGCCGCCGACCTGCGCGCGCTCGACGGCTGGGAGCTCGCGAGCCGCCTCTCGTTTCTCTTCTGGGGCTCCGGCCCCGACGACGCGCTGCTCGACGCCGCCGCCGCCGGCAGCCTCGACACGCCCGCCGGCCTGAGCGCCCAGGCCGCGCGCCTGCTCGCCTCGAGCCGCGCCGACTCGGCCGCCGCCCGCCTCTTCCGCGAGTGGCTGCAGGCGCCCGAGGTCACCCCGTCGCAGAAAGACCAGGCGCTGTTCCCGCAGATGACCGCGGCGATGACGGCCTCGATGAACGGCTCGCTCGACCGCTTCGCCGCCGACCAGCTGCGCTCGGGCACCGTGCAGAGCCTGCTCACGAGCGACGCCGCGTTCGTCGACGCGAACGTCGCCTCGTTCTTCTCGGTCACGGCTCCCGCGCCCGGCCAGTGGCAGCGCGTCGCGCTCGGCGCCGGCCCGCGCAAGGGCATCGTCACGCAGCCGGCCGTCATGGCCGCGCTCGCGCACTCGAACGAGGCCTCGTACGTGTTCCGCGGCCGCATGATGCACAAGCGCCTGCTCTGCCAGCCGCTCGGCGCTCCGCCGGCGAGCGCGATGGCCGAGTTCGGCGCCATCACGCTGCCGCCCGACCCGACGGCGAAAGAGGTCTCGCAGGCGGTGCAGTCTCGCAGCGCGGCCTGCGCCGGCTGCCACAAGCTCATCGACCCCGCCGGCCTCGCGCTCGAGCCGTTCGACGCCATCGGCCGTCGCCGCGCCCAGTACGGCAGCGGCAAGGCCATCGACGGCTCGGGAGTGCTCGGCGCCGGCTCGACGGCCATCGCCTTCGCCGACCACGGAGCGCTGCTCGACGCGCTCGCCGCCGACGCTCGGGTGCCGCGGTGCTTCGCGCAGCAGGCGTTTCGCTTCACGCTGTCGCGGCTCGAGACCGAGGCCGACGCGTGCGCGCTGCAGGCGATGGGCGACGCGCTCGAGCAGAGCGGCGGGCGCCTCGACTCGGCGCTGTTCGCGCTCGTCACCTCCGACTCGTTCCGCTTCCGGAAAGACTGACATGAACCGACGCCGCTTCCTGCAAGGTGCCTCGGGCGCGGTGCTCGCGCTGCCGTTTCTCGAGGCGTTCGCTCCGAAGACGGCGCACGCGCAGGCGGCGCAGGCTCCGAAGCGGCTGCTCGTGATGATGACGCCGGGCGGGCGCGTCGTCGGCCGCGGCAACCTGTCGAACGGCGTGCGGCAAGACTGGTGGACGCCGCGCACCGGCTCGACGCTGCTGACGAGCACCGGCGCGCTGCCCGCGGGCGTCTCGCCGATGCTCGCCGCGCTCGACCCGGTGAAGGCCGAGCTCGTCACCGTCGACGGCGTCGACAACGTGATGCGGCACGCCTCGCCCGACGACGACGGCCACCTGTCGGCGCAGCTCACGGCGCTGACGGCGCGCGCCCCGGCGGGCAACCAGGCCGGCGGCCCCTCGCTCGACTTCGTCGCCGGCTCGCGCCTGCGCTCGGGGCCGGGCATGCGCGAGTCGGTCGTCTTCCACTCGACCGTGTGGACGGTGAACGGCGGCAACCCCGGCGAGCGCTTCTACGGCGCCGGCGGAGCGAGCCCCTACCTCGCGCACGACGCGAACCCGGCGACGGCCATCACGAACGTGTTTCAGGGCTTTCAGAGCGGGCCGCCTCCGCCGCAGCCGACGCTGCGCGAGAAGCTCGAGGCGCGGCGCGGCAGCCTGCTCGACGGCACGCTCGCCGAGATGAACCGGCTGCGCACGAGCCTCAACCCGGCCGACAAGGCGCGGCTCGACGAGCACGCCGACCGCGTGCGCACGCTCGAGCAGCGGCTGGCTGCGACGATGCCTCCGCCGATGCGGGCGTCGAGCTGCATGAAGCCCGACGAGCGCACCGTGCCGACCTACGGCATCAGCAACTACGACCTCATCACCAGGCACCCCGAGTACGCGCGCGGCGCGAAGGACGCGCAGATTACGCCCATCTGGGTCGAGCTCATGGTGCAGGCGTTCGCGTGCGACCTCACGCGCGCCGCCGGGTTCGCGTTTCCCTACGGCGACGACCCGGTCTTCCCCTCCGAGCCCGGCGCCGAGTCGCTGCAGGCCGGCAACTGGCACACGTTCGTGCACGGCGTGCCCGCGGTGACCGGCTCGGGCGCGAACGCGCTGAAGGCGGCGTACGGCTTCTGGGCGAAGATGTTCACGCTGCTCGTGCAGCGGCTCGCCGAAGTTCAAGACGTCGACGGCCGGCGCCTGCTCGACAACACCCTCGTCGTGTGGACGAGCGAGCACGGCTACGCGTCGGACCACAACAACTACAACCTGCCCATCGTGATGGCGGGCCTCAAAGACCGGTTCCCCAGCGGCCAGGGTCGCCACGTCGTGCAGTCGCGGCGGCGCACCACCGGCGACTTCTACGCGCAGGTGCTGCGGCTGCTCGGCGGCTCGGACACGACGTTCGGCGAGACCGGCACGCTCGGCGATGTCGTCACCCGCGCGGGCGCCAACCCGGCCACGTTCAACTGGCACAAGGACGCCGACTCGCCCGCCGTCATCGGCGCGTCGACGCCGCTGCACACCGGCGGCTTCGACCTCTGAGCAGAGGTGAGGCCTCACTCGAGCACCGCGGCCCTGAACGAGACGAGCTTGGCCGACGTGCTGGTGCTCTGACCGGGGCCCAGTGACACCTGCGACGAACGATCCTCTCGCTGCGACGCGCAGCCTCGTCGCTCGCGGTGCTCGACGGGCCGACGGGCCCGCCTCCTCTCCGCGCTCCTCGGGAGCGCCGTCTCGCTCGTCTCGGCGCCGTCACGACGCCCCGGTCAGAACCTCAGTTGACGGTGAACCCGCCCTCGGCGGCGCGCGTCACACCGCGCGGAGCCTCGGCGGCGAAGAACACGCGCTCGAGCTTCTCGGGCGCCGCGACGTTCACGCGAAACACCTCGACGCCGCCGCAGCAGCTCGCGAAGAACTCGAGCTCGGTGGCCGAGCGCCACGAGAGGTCGGTGTGCACCGAGCCGGTCTTCTGAATCGATGCGGGCTTCACCGTGCCGCGCAGGTAGCCCTCGAGCTGGGCCGTCTTCACGAGGTGGTACGGCCCATAGTTGTCCTGCGGCAGCGCGAGCCACTCGCAGTCGGGTGAGAAGAGCTCGAAGGTGCGGTTGTGCGGGTACACCTCGCCGCTCTCGTGGAACGGCAGCGTGAGCCCGCTCGCGAAGTGGAACTCGAGCCGCTCGGTGAAGAACCAGTCGGGGCCGGGCCCCTCGTCGCGCTTGCCGATGAACGCCGCGGTCACGTCACCGCAGGTCTGGGTGTGCAGCGCGCCCTCGACGGCGCTCGTCGGGCCTGCCACCTTACGGGCGCAGCCGGCGAACACCAGCGCTGCGAGTGCCAAGAGCCGCATCGTGCGCGCAGGCTAATACGACGACCTCGGGTCGGGGGCGTCGCGCTCGGTGCGTCGCGCCCTCGGGAGCGCGTGCGACAGCGGCGCGTCACCCCGCAGAGCAGCAGAGCATCGGGCGCTTCGACTTGTCACTGCGCCGCGGTAGGGTCGCCGCCGATGACGCCTGCGCTCGCGCTGTGGCTGCTCGCCGCGGCGGCAGAACCGACCCCCGCGGACAAGCCGAGCCCCGACAAGCCGAGCTCCGACAAGCCGAGCCCCGACAAGCCGAGACTGTTCGTGTCGGCGCTGACGGCGCAAGGGGTCGAGCCCGAGCTCGCGCGCGGCATGACTGACGCCGTCGCCGACGCGCTCTCGGTGCGCGGCCTCTACGAGGTCGTCACCACGAAAGACCTCGAGACCCTGCTCGGCGCCGAGCGGCAGAAGCAGCTGCTCGGCGTCTGCGAGACCGACCCGAACGCCTGCAGCCAGGGCGCCGCAGACGCCGTCACCGCGCGCTTCGTGCTCTCGGGTCAGCTCTCGAAGCTCGGCAGCGTGTACCAGCTGTCCTTGCAGATGGTCGACACGCAGCGGGGCCAGCCCGTCGCCCGGTCGCTGCGCATCGCGCAGGACCTCGCGAAGCTGCAGGCGCTCGTGCCGTACGCGGCCGCCGAGGCCACCGGCTCGCCGCTGCCTCCGCCGCCGTCGAAGGTGCTGCCCATCGCGCTCATCTCGGCCGGCGGCGGCGCGTTCATCGCCGGCGCCGTGCTCGGCATGCTCGCGCTCTCGCGTCAGACCGTCGTGAACGAAGAGCTCTGCCCGTCGGGGGCGCCCGCGGTCGGCCGCTGCGACGGCGTCGCGCTGCGCCCCCGCGACTACTACGTGCAGCAAGACGCGGTCATCGGCACGCAGAAGACGCTCGCGCTCGCGTTTCTGCTCGGCGGCGCGACGCTCGCCGTCGCCGGCATCGTGCTCTGGCCGAGCTCCGACACGCAGGGCGTGCGCGTGTCGTTCGTGCCTTCGCTCAACGGCGGCGGGCTGGTGGGCGCATGGTGAAGCGGCTCGCCTGCCTCGCGCTGGTGGGGGCCGCCGCCTGCAAGGGCGGGCTCCACACCGAGAAGGGCAACGACTTTCCCTGCGACTTCTCGCAGCCCGAGGGCGTGCGCGACGCCGTGTGCTCGCCCGGCGACGTCTGCGGCGTCGACAACCACTGCCGGCAGTACCGCTACGAGGGCCCGCAGTTCGAGCTCGGAGCCAACCCGCCCGACTTCTCGACCGCCGTCGTGCGCCACCCGCTCGTCTTGACCGAGCCGGTCACGTTCGTCACGCGCAGCATCGACCTGCCCGACCTCCGCTTCTTCGCGCTCACGGCGAACCGGTACGTCTCGCTCGTGCCCGGCAGCGGCGTGCGCGTGGTGCCGCTCGGCGCGCTCTCGGGCGCCGACCTCACGGGGGCCGCCGTCAGCCACGGCAGCGACCCGTTCGCGCTCGTGCTCGTTCGCCGCGGCGCCGAAGACGTGGTGCTGCGCTTTCAAGACCCGTCGTTCGACGGCGGCCAGGAGCTGCCCTTCCGCGAAGGCGACCGGCTCCGCAGCGGGGCGCACCGCATCGGGCTTTTGACGCGCGGCGCCGACGCGGGGCTCATCAACGTGCTCCCCATGGCCGCGGCGCGCCTCGACGTGCGCATCGACGGTGGCCCGCCGATGCCGCTGCTCGAGGCGCGCTACCTGGCCTCACCGACCGGCGACGAGCTGCTGGGGCTCGTGCGCGAGGGCCTCACGCTGTCGCGCCAGGGCGGGCAGGGCTCGACGCTCATCTCGGGCGGTGAGCCGATGCCGCCCGAGCTCGCGCTCGCGACCGCGCGCCCCGAGATGCGGGTCGACTCGTCGGGCACCGTGGCCGCGTTCACCGTCGCGGTCGACGGCGGGCTCGCCCGCGTGCTCTCGACGTGGCGGCTCGATCGCGTGATGCAGCCCTCGGCGGTGCGCCTCTGGGCCGACTGCCGCCCCTGCCGCTTCGCGCACATCGCGAACTTCTCGCCGACGTTCGAGTCGAGCGCGCCGGTCGTCGAGGTGCTGTGCGAGGCCGACGTCGGCGCCACGCTCTCGCTCGTGCGCGTGACGGGCAGCGCCGCGGCCGACTCGGCGCAGCCCTGCACCGTCGAAGCGCTCGACGCGCCCTTCCCGCTGACGCAGGTGAACAAGGTGTCGCGGGGGCGCCGCGCCGCCGAGGGCGAGCCGCCGCTCGTGGTGTTCGACGACGCGGTGGGCTCGGGCGTCGCGCTGGGCGGCCGCCGCGGCCAGCTCTGGGCGGGGCCGTCGTTCAGCCGCGCGCTGCCGCGCTTCCTCGAGCGCACGCCATCGGGGTTCGGAGCGCTGCCGTCGAAAGGGGGCGGCCGCCTCGACGCGGTCATCACCGACAGGTACCTCGCCATCGTGAAGGACCCGGCGCTGGGCTTCGAGGTGCTCGACCTCAACGACGTCGGCGTCGACCTGCCCGAGGGCACCATCGCGTCGGCGTTCGTCGGCGGCGCGCTGGGCTGGGGCGTGCTGAGCACGGGCGACCTCGCGTTCGTCGACGCCCGCGCGACCGACGGCGGCACCCTCGCGTTTGGCCCGCGGCTGCTCGACAACCGCGGCGCGGCGGCGCAGGCGCCGTACTTCGCCGAGGCCGTGACCGAGCTCGACGGCGGCGTCATCTCGTTCGTGCTCACCGCCGACGACAGCGTGTACTTCGTGCCAGCCGAGAGCCTGGGCACGACGCCGCTGCCGAACACGCTGCCGCCGGTGTCGCCGCAGCTCACGCCCGCGCCCTCGTCGCCCGTGCGGAGCTTCGCGCTCGAGCGCAGCGCGCTCGGCACCGACGGCCGCACCCGGGTGCGGGCGTACGGGGTCGCGGGGCGCACGCTGTTCCTGGTGACGTTCGACGGCACGCCGCCGCGGTGGGCGACGACTCCGCTGGTGCTGCAGGCCGGCGAGCCGCTGGAGGTGTGGATGGACCACCCCCTCGGCGGTCTGGGCCGCGCCGGGTACCGCGACGGCCAGGTGTTCACGCTGCCGGGCGGCTTCCTGCTCGTGAATGAGCTGCCGCGCGATGCGGGCACGAACGCGATGCAGGTGCTCGACTACGAGAACCTCGGAGGCTGGCCGGTCGCGATGACCAGCAACGGCCTGTTCGAGGCGCACTACGACGTGCTCGAGGGCGGCAAGCTCGACAACCGCTTCCCCGATGGCGGCGTGAACAAGGCCATGAGCTGGCGACGCGTCACGCTGCCCGACGGCGGCGAGCCGTGGCTCGGCAAGACGTCGCGGCTGCAGGTGACGCAAGAGACGCTCGCCTACGACGGCGGCTTCACGGTGCCGGGGCCCGCTCCCGCGAGCGTGCGCGTGTTCCGCCTGCTCGTGTACACCGACGAGCAGGTCGTCGAGGCGGGCCGGCTCGTTCGTCGATGAAGCTGCTGTCGCTCGAGTGCGTGCGGTTCCGCAACCTGGCGCACGTGAGCCTCACGCCGTCGCCGCGCGCGACCGTCGCGGTCGGCCACAACGGCGCGGGCAAGACGAACCTGCTCGAGGCGCTGTACTACCTCGCGACGCTGAAGCCGCTGCGGGCGTCGAAGCTCGCCGAGCTCGTCACGCACGGCACCGAGACGTCTTCGGTCACCGGCCGCTTCACGCTGAAGGGGGCCGAGCGCGAGCTGAAGGTCGAGATCTCGAACGGCACGCGCGCCGCGTTCGCCGACGGCAAGCGCACCGCCTCGTTCGAGGACTACTTCGGCGGCGTCTCGGTGGTGGCGTTCACGCCCGACGACCTGATGGTGGTGAAGGGCTCGCCCGAGGGGCGGCGCAGCTTCCTCGATCGCGCCGTGTTCAACCGCTTCCCCGCGTACCTCGCCGAGTCGCGCGCGTACGCGAAGGCGCTCAAGAGCCGCAACCGCCTCTTGAAAGAGCAGGCCAGCGTCGCGCACCTCGAGGCGTGGAACGAGACGCTCGCGAAGTCGGGAGCGCGGCTCTACGTGCGGCGCCGCGCGCTGATGGCCGAGCTCATGCCGCGGGCGGTGGCGGCGTTCGAGCACATCGGCCGCACCGAAGGGGCCGCGTCGTACGCGTACGCGGCGTCGCGGCTCGAGGGCGTCGACTTCGTGAGCGCGACGGAAGAGCAGCTGAGCGCGGCGCTGGTCGCGGCCCTCGAGCGGCGCGTGCAGCGAGACCTCGAGCGCGGCTACACGTCGGCGGGGCCGCACGCCGACGACCTCGAGATGACGCTGGGCGCGCAGAGCGCTCGGGCGTACGCGAGCCAGGGGCAGGCGCGCGCGCTGGTGCTCGCGTGGAAGGTGGCCGAGATCGAGAACCTTCAAGGCGCGAGCGGCGTGCTGCCGCTCTTGCTGCTCGACGACGTCTCGAGCGAGCTCGACCCCGAGCGCAACGCGTACCTGATGGGCTACCTGCACGACAGCGGAGCGCAGACGCTGCTCACCACCACCGACCCGACGCTGGTGCGGCGCGCGGCCGGCGAGGGCACCGTGTGGCTGAAGGTCGAGGCGGGCACGGTGACGGCGATGCCCGCACCGTGAGCGGCGTTGGAAGATGCACCTGTGGGCGCCGACGCCGAGCTGCGCATTCGACTCGAAGGGCGACTCTGAGAGACCGTCGCGGTCCCAAGTGCGGTGAAGCACGTTGCCCAGTCGACGCGCAACGGGCGACGCTGGCAACGCGATGATCGTCGTCCCGTCGGGGCCGCGCCAGGCGTGAAGGAGGGTCGCCCAGTCGATGCTCGGGCGCTTCGCCTTCGTCTCTCGCGGCGCCGCCGCGGCAGGAGCAAGGAAGCCGTGGAAGTTGGTGAGGTGCAGGCCTTCAGGCGCGGTGAGCGATCCGATCGCCGCGGTTTCTGTGTGATCGCTTCCACCGAGGAGATGCTGCGCAACATGAGGCTGCCCCACTCGTCTCGACCCGTGCGGGTCTCCCAACACCAGACCGTGCCGAACGACTGTTCACGCACGACGAAGCGCTCGGTCACGCGACAGCCGCTCTGCCCGCACTCCAAAGCCCCGTGAACACTTCTGTCTACCTCTGGCGCGGCAATTGCTGACTCGTCGGTCACAACAATTCAGTGGCCCTGGACGATCGATTCCGTCTCGGGTGCTTGGAGATCACCCATGTCCGAAATGCCACGTAACCCCGAGCTCGACGCGTTTCGCCGGAAGGCAGCGTTCGTGCGCTCCCCAACATTCCGCGAGGTCGCGTTTCTCAAGCCTGGTCAGAAGCCGAACCTGATGCAGGACGATGACGGTCTGCCCTGGGACGCCGCCGATTGGGTCGCCCAAGAAGCCGACGGAAGCGCCATCGGCCTCCTCAAGCTCCCAGGCGTCTCGGCGCCGCCGGTGGTGTTGCTCGATGACGAGGGTCAACTCCGGGTGAGTGGCCTCAGCCTGGTCGATCACTTCGCGCTGAGCACCGGCGCGGGTGCCTTGGGCCCTCTCGACCTCGAGCCGCTGCTCGAGTTCTGTCGCAAGACCGGCCTGCCGGGCCCACGCACCCAGGCGCAGGTCTCTCGCGTCGTGGAGAACTTCAAGCTCGATCGGCTCGATCGGCTCGAAGGCAAGCCTCCGCAGGTCGCCCCGAAGCTGTGGAAGAAGGAGCTCGACGCCGCGGCCCCACAGAAGGTCGCCCCCGCTGCGCCGAAGCCCAAGACCGCGAAGGGTAAGACCGTGCGACCGTACGGAAACGCGAGCACTTGTCCGGGCCTCGACGGGCGGCAGTGGTTCGCGTCGTACCGGCCCGGCGCGAAGAAGAGCACGCTGATGCGCTTCACCGGGTCGGGCTTCGAGCGGATCGCCGAGCTGCCTCTGTGCGTCTCGTCGATGGCGCGCCACGGGGACTCGATTTTCGTTTCGGGCTGGGGCGTGGTGATGCGGTGGGCCGACGGCGTCCAGCAGCAGATCAAGATCAAGAGCGGAATGACCCTCTACGGCGGAAAACACCTCTACGCGGTCGAGCCGCCGCTACAGGTCTCACGGTGGGACGGCGGCCGCTTCCGGCCCATTTCGCTGGGGAAAGAACTCCGGTACGCGACGCACGCGCTGGCTCCCGACGGTTCGCTCGTCATCTTCGGCAAAGACAGCGAGAAGGACGCTGCGCTCCCGGTGTTGCTCCGCGTTGAAGGCGACGACGTGCAGGTGCTTCCGCGTTGTCCCGACAAGTACACGTCCCTCGTCGGCTTCCTCGACGAAGACCGCGTCCTCGTCTCCGTGGGTGACTCGAGCTATTGGTTTCCGCTCAGCGCGGGCAAGAAGGGAAAGTGGGTAGAGGCCAAGAACTTCCCCCGCTTCTGGACGCTGACGCGCGCCGCGAACGGTGAGACGTACGGCGTCGTCGCAAAACAGCTCGAAGTTCACCGCGTCGAGGGGGCGAAGGTCGTGCCCGCCGGTAAGCTCGCGCTCAAGCCGCGCTTCCCATGCGCTGCTGCCGTCGACGACGACATCGTCGTCTTCTTCGGAGGTGAGCTCCACGTCGACAGCGACAGAGCGCCGCCCTGCGAGGCGCAGCTGTGGAGCACCAAGACGGGCGAGGCCCGCGCCGCAGGCGGCTGGGAGGCCGAGCTCGAGGCGCAGAAGAAGATTCAATCGCAAGAATGAGACTGACGGTGAGGGAGACCGAGGGCGCGAATCACACCGGAGGGAGAACCGCTGCGCACGGGGACGTATGCGGAGCTGGCCGGTCGACGCGGCGGAAGAGGAGTCCCGGAGGTGCGAAGGGCGGAGCTCAGTGGGCGCGGCGCAGACAGGGTGGCCCTCGTGGTCGACGAGAACACGATGCAGCCCATCGCGCTCAAGGGCGTTCGCACCCGGCTCGGGCCCGGCTTCCCGAAGACCCTCAAGGCGCGCGCACTGGCGACGCCCAAGAAGCACGGCAGGCAGCGCATCCTGGCATCGCTGGCCGTCGTCACGAGGCAGTTCTCCGAGCGCTGGGTGTCCCAGAAGACCGCTGAGCCGAGGTTCATCATCGAGCCGTCCGAGCCGGTCGTGCGAGCCCGGCGCCGTGCCCAACCGGTCCGAAATCTCCGATCGACACGCGTCGCGCATCGCCGCTGCGTCCTCGTGCGACCTGACGCGCGTCGCGAGCTTCCAGTGCTCGAACGGCCACGACAACGTGCGCCAGCGCCTGGAACAGCCGAGAAGCCCCTCTCTTCGAACTCGGCCACGCTGCGTCGAGCAGCGGCTTCAGCCCCCTTTGGGCCGGTCGACGCGATGCTGTCGCCGCGTCACCTTCAGAACGAGAACCAGAGGCTCTCGCACCCGTCGGCGTAGACGCCGTTCCGATCTGCGCGGAAGGGGGCACACCAGGCGATTCGGCAACCGCCGGTGCCGCCGCACGCCGTCGCCCAGACGTTCGGCGTGAAGGGACAGAGCGTGAAGCCGCCCTCGTCGACCAGGCCGTCGCAGTCGTCGTCGACACCGTTGCAGACCTCGACGTTCGACGACGTCGTGTCACTGCACACGAGCGTGCCGGCGGTGCACGCGCGCACGCCCTCGAGGCACAGGTCCGAGTCGGGGCCGTCGCAGCTCGTGCCGGCGAGCGGGTCTTCAGAGCCGTCGGCGCTCGACGCGTCGCAGTCGTCGTCGGCGCCGTTGCACACGTCGACGCTGCTGCCCGAGGTGTCGCTGCAGGCGAGCGCGCCGCTCACGCACACGCTCGCGCCCTCGGCGCACAGGTCTGAGTCCGCCCCGTCGCAGCTCAGGCCGACCCGCGCGTCCTCCGAGCCGTCGGCGCTCGACGCGTCGCAGTCGTCATCGACGCCGTTGCAGACGTCGAGGGTGCTCGCGGTCGTGTCACTGCACACGAGCGTGCCCGCGGTGCACGCGCGCACGCCCTCGAGGCACAGGTCCGAGTCGGGGCCGTCGCAGCTCGTGCCGGCGAGCGGGTCTTCAGAGCCGTCGGCGCTCGACGCGTCGCAGTCGTCGTCGACGCCGTTGCACACGTCGACGCTGCTGCCCGAGGTGTCGCTGCAGGCGAGCGCGCCGCTCACACACGCCCGGGCGCCCTCGGCGCACAGGTCCGAGTCGGGGCCGTCACAGCTGCTGCCCAGGGCGGGGTCCTCCGAGCCGTCGGCGCTCGCGGGGTCGCAGTCGTCGTCGACGCCGTTGCAGACGTCGAGGGTGCTCGCGGTCGCGTCGCCGCACATGAGCACGCCGCCCACGCACGCGCGCGTGCCCTCGGCGCACAGGTCGGAGTCCGGCCCGTCGCAGCGGGTGCCCACCGCCGGGTCGCCGGAGCCGTCGGGGCTGGCCGGGTCGCAGTCGTTGTCGATGCCATCGCAGACGTCGGGCGTCGGCTGGCTCGGCACGCAGGTCTGCGGCACTCCCGCAAGGCAGCTCGGAGTCGTGGTGCGGCACGCGCCGACGCCGCAGCTTTGGTCGCCGAGCCCGTCGTCGGCGACACCGTTGCAGTCGTCGTCGGCCCCGTTGCAGACCTCGGGGCGCGGGAGCACGGCGCCGAGGCACTCGGCTCCGAAGCCGGCGTCGGGCCCGCACACCTGCACCCCGGAGGTGCACACGCCGACGCCGCCGGCATCGGGCGGGCCGTCGTAGCAGTAGCGAACCGCGCCGGGCACACACGTGCCGCCGTCGTCGTCACCGACGACGGTCGCGGGGTCGGCCTCGAGCGCCGCCTCGGCCGCGAGCGGCCCCGACGCAGGTGAGCTCTGCTGCGGCGCACAACCCACACCAAGGGCGAGGCCCACGACGACGGCAGTGAAGTTCCGGTTCATGTCACCACCACGAAAAATGGCGCCAAAACCCGTAACGGCTGCTGAGACCGCGACGGCGGGCCCCGCCGGACGCACCGGGCAGCGGCGAGCTCGCGATCGTGCGCGCTACGCAATACCGCCCTATCGGACCATCGACGAGCTCATCGCGGATCGACGGCCCAACCGCGACGCGCGCGCTCGCCTGCTCGCCTGCTCGCCGAACGCTCTTCGTGACCGAGCAGGGCTCGACGAACAACCACCAGGCGTGGCCCCCCAGCAGCTGCGCGAGCGCGCGCTCGAGCACTCCTCGGGCGATGGCGGCGGCAGCTCCTGGAAGACGCCGTCGTCCCCACGCCCTCGGCCACGAGCCCGTGGACGTGCGGCTGAAGCGGGGCGGGGCAGCGGGTGCGAACACCCCGTGGAAGTTGGTGCGCTGAAGACCCTTCGGCACGATGAGCGCGATGAGCCGCTTCACCAGCTGGGCCGAGCTCAATACCAGCGTGACTCCCTTTAGTCGTCGCAGCGAACCACCGTGAACCCTCGCCTGGGGGTCGAGCACGAGATCGAACAGCGTCGGGTCGAGGCTCGTCGACGTCTCCGATGCGTGAGCGACCCACGTGGGGTTGACGCCCCCCGTAGGTGCTCGTCCCGCCTCGGCTTCTCAGCTCGTGAAAATGCCCAGGGCTGGCTGTGTCTCCTGAAGCGAAGCCACTCACGCCCCAGGAGCACACCATGGCCGTCCACGCCGCTACCGCCGTCCCCAACCGCCCGACGCACGCCGCCGCGCCCGTTCGCCCGCAGCAGACGCACGCCGCGGTCCCCGCCGCGCCGCCGCCTCCTTCGGGAGTCGCGTACAGCTCGCCGCCACCTCCTCCTCCGGCGTGCGACGGGTACATGCCGCCGCCTCCGCCGCACGTCTGCATCGACGGCGCGTGGAACGTGAACCGCCCGTCGGGCGACGCCACGAAGTCGACGCGGCAGCTGCGCCACGAGCTGCGCGCTGCGAACATGGATTTGGTAGACGCCGCCATGCGCGGAGACCGCGGCGCGGTCATTCGCCTCAGCCAGCGCGTCGGCGAGCTGCAAGGTGCGCTCACCGCGCGCGGCGCGTCGCTCTCTGAAGCGCACTCGCCGTCGATGCACCGGTACCAGCACAACCTCGAGCGACTCAGCGACGCTGCGGTGCTCACCGAGCGCTCGAGCGTGATGCAGGAGCTCTTCGTCGCCGGCCTGCAGCACAACACCGGCCGCATCACCGAGCTGAGCAAGCGCCTGAGCGCGGTGCAGGGCGAGATCGAGAGCCGCGGCGGCCTCGGCCTCGGCGAGGTCGACTCGATGTTCAAGTCGCTCGGCGACGACGAGCTCAAGCAGGTCACCGGCCAGCTCATGACCGCCGCGAAAGACGCCAGCTCCCAGCTGCCGCTCGACTGGGGCAACGTTCAGGGGAACCCGGCGACCAGCACGCAGCCTGCGCCGCCTCCGCCTACGTCGGGCTCGGGCGCGGTTCCTCCGCCTCCTCCCGCAGCGTCGGCTCCCCCGGCTCAGCAGCAGGGTGGCGGCTTCGACTTCGGCAACTTCCTCATGGGCATCTTGAACCCGGCAGGCGCGCTGATGCAGGCCGTCGGTGGCGCCGGTGGCGCCGGTGGCGCCGGTGGCGCGGGCGGCGCGGGCGGCGGCGGTGGGTTCGACTTCGGCAAGATGCTGATGGGCTTCTTGAACCCGGCGGGCGCCCTGATCGAAGGCCTCAGCGGCGGCGGGAAGGCCGGCGACAAGCAGTCGCAGGACCAGGGCGGGGGCATCGACCGCCTGTTCAACGCGGCGGCGAGCGGCGTCATGGAGATGGCGCAGCGCGGAATCGGCGACCTCTTCCAGAACGTGTTCGGCAACCTCTTCGGCAAGTAGCGCCTGGCTCGCGGTCGCGCACAGCGGCGACCCGTCGGCGGACGACCTGGGGAGCCTCCTCACAGCCCGAGCCAGCCGTCACTTCTGCGCGGCGAGCCAGCGCTCGATGTCGTCGCGCTTGCCCTCGGGCGTCGCGGCGAGCGCAGCGCGTGCCAGCTCCATCGCCCTGGGCTGGAGCTTGCCCAGCTCGACCAGCCGCTGCGCGGCCGAGAACCGCTGCGGGGCCAGCAGGCCGGGGTCCATCTTCGCGCTCGCGTCGAGCACTCGCAGCACGAGCTGCAGCTGCTCCCACGCCGCCGCCCTCTCTCCGCTGCGAATCAGCGCGTCGACCCACCCGAGCCGCGCCTCGACGGTGTCGAAGTCTTCGACCATGCCGGCCTTCTCGAAGACCGCGACCGCCTTGCGCAGCGAGCGCTCGCCGGTCTGAACGTCTCCGGCGGCGAGCTGCGTGAGCCCCAGGCCGCCCAGCGCCACGCCGAGGTACGGGTTGGGGTGCGGCATCTGCTCGACCGCCACGACGAACTGCTGGTACGCGCTCGCCGCGGCGTCGAGCCGGCCCGCCGCCCGCTCGAGCTCGCCGATCGCGTTGAAGACCACCGCGAGCGCGAACCGGTTGCCGCCCTTGCGGATCAGCTCCAGCGCTCGCTGCAGCACCTGCCGCGCCTCGTCGTACCGGCGCTCGGCGCTCAGCACCTCGCCCAGCTTCATCACCGAGAGGTCGAGCTGGCTCGCGCCGGTCGGGTCGGCCTCGGCCAGCTGTATCGCCCGCCGCGCCGCCGCCTCCGCCTCGGGCAGGTGCTGGCCGAGCAGCTGCGTGTCGCAGATGCGCCGCGCGAGCCGCGCCTGCACGCCCTTCGGCGCGTCGGGCAGCTTGGCGAACAGCGCGATGGCCGCCTCGTACGACGCGAGCGCCTCCCTCACCTCGCCGTTGTTCTCGTGGAACTGCCCGTAGGCGCGCAGCCGCTGCGCCTCGAGCACGCCCGGGTGAGGCAGCGCGTCGATCGCCGCCTTCGTCACGCCGAACAGCTTCTCGGCCTCGACCGGCCTGCGAACGATGTTGCCCACCACCTCGCTCAGCACGAGCCACGCCTCGCCTTGCAGCCGCAGGTCGCGGCTGGCGAGCGCCGCGTGCACTCCGCGCCACCCGGTCGCCTCGGCCTCCTCGCCCAGCGCCGACGAGCGCAGCACGTCGGTGCGCAGCACCAGCGCCTCGGCCAAGAGCGGCGCGTACCCCACGCCCTCGGCGCTCTCGACGACCTTCGCCGACTCGGGCCGCGCCTCGTCGACGCGGCCGAGCTCGCGCGTCGCCCGCACCCGCGCGAGCGCATCGCTCACCTCGGCGAGGCGCGCGCGCACCTTCGGGTCGCTCGGCGGCGGCACCGAGTCGAGGAGCCGCTGCGCGTCGGCGCAGTCGTCGAGCTGCGGCAGCGCCGCGACCGCGATGGGCGCCTTCTCGAGCGCCGCGCCGCCCAGCGCGATGCCCTCGGCCGTCGCCCCCAGCGCCGCGCGGCGCGCACCGAGACACAGCATGCGGCGGTCGAGCAGGTCCTCCGACTGCACGCCTCGCACGCGCGTGGCCTCGCACGCCTCGCGGTGCGCCGACTCCCACTTCGCCGCGTAGCCGTCGAGCGCTGCCAGCACCTGGCGACCCCCGGCGCTCGCGCCGAAGGCCTGCTCGACCTTCGCCCGCTGCTCTGCGCCCCAGGCGCCCGCGAGCTCATCGTGCGCGCCGCCGCACGGCTCGGGCTCGCGCCGGCTCACGACGAAGGCGGCACCCGCAACGGCGACCACCGCGACCGCCGCGACCACGAGCCCTGCGCGCCTCGCCGGAGCGCGCGCCAGCTCGAGCTCGGACAAGAGCGCGTGCATGTCGGAGAAGCGGTCTTTCGCCTCGGGCTTCAGCCCGCGCTCGAGCGCCTTCAGCACCCGGCCGCTCACCGTCGGAGTGCGCCGGGCCGGCTCGCCGGGCGGGGCGCCGAACAGCACCTCGTGCAGCGACACGCAGAATGCGTACTGATCTGCCGCCGCGTCGGTCGGCTCGCCGCGGCGCTGCTCCGGCGGCATGTACCGTAGCGTGCCCATCACCGTGCCGGTCTCGGTGAGGCTGGTGGAGCTCGCGGGCCCGACGCCCGCTCCGCCGACGGCCGCTCCGCTCGGGCGAGCGAGGCCGAAGTCGAGCACGCTGACGCGCCCGTTCGCCATCACCATCATGTTGTCGGGCTTGAAGTCGCGGTGAACGATGCCTGCGTGGTGCGCGGCCTCGAGGCCGCGGCCCGCCTGAAGGAAGACGTCGAGCACCTGCGCGACGGTGCGCTCGGTGGCTGCCCAGCGGCGGCAGGTCTCGCCGACGATGAACTCCATGGTGACGAAGACGCGGTCGGCGAGCGTCTCGACGCCGTACACCTGCGCCACGTTGGGGTGGCTCAGCCGTGCCATCGCGCGCGCCTCTTGCACGAGGCGGGCGCGCTGCTTCTCTTCGCCGGTGTTGCGCAGCAGCTTCACGGCGACGCGGCGGTCGAGGCTGGGGTCGTACGCGGCGTAGACGACGCCCATGCCGCCGGCGCCGACCTGCTCGAGCACGAGGTACCGCCCGAGCGAGCTGCCGCGCGAGAGCGTGGGGCGTGCGGGGCCCGCCGCCTTCGGCTCGCTCGAGGCGACGCCGAGCGCGAGCTCCGAGACGATGATGCGGCAGTCGGCGCAGCCGTCGAGGTGCGAGCGCACCTGCGACACCACCTCTCCGGGCAGCTTCTGCTCGGCGAACGACAGCAGCACGTCTTCCGAGGGGCAGGCGCTCACGGGCGTGCTCGTAGCAGGCTCACGCAACCGGGTGGAGCCCGCCGCCGCTCGGCCGGGCAAGCCGAGCCTGAGCTCGAGCTTGCCGCCCGATATCTTGCTGACCGCGGCTTTTGGCGGCGGCTCCAAAGCGGTCTTCGAAGCTCGCGGGTCGGCAATCGTCGTGCCCTACCGGCCGGTGGCGTCACGAGCGAGCATCGGCGGCACCGCCGGCCGCCGGCAAGAGCGGGCGTGACGGCAAGGTCGGCGCCGACGACCCGCGGGCGCTCGTCGCCGACCGTCACGGCGAGCGGTTCCTGTGAGCTGCGCAAAAAAAATGTCCGCTGCGCGGCGGCTTGCGGGTGCCTGGGTCGCACGCAAACCCGCAGCTCACGAAGAAAGGTGTCCCATGAACCGCAACCTCTTCCCCTTCACCTCGCTGTTGGGGCTGACCCTGCTGACCCCGGCCTGTGGCCCTGACCTCGAAGTGCCCGCGGAGCCCCGGACGGCGGCCGTGCAGCAGCCGGCCAGCGGGCCCCAGCAAACACCTACCCGTGGCCGCCGAGCCCGTCGGGGTTCGCTCACGGCGGCAGCTCGCGTCACCGAGCGTATCGGCTCATCACGAAGCTGAGGGTCGGCCGTACGGCCGAGGTCTGGCTCGCGCGGCCGGCGGGCGTCAGCGGCGCGCCGGCTCAGTTCGTCGTCGTGAGAAGAGGTGTCGCCTGAAGACCACTCAGCGCTCGCGGAGCGCCGCTTCCACCGCGGCGAGCACCTCGGCCTCGCCGCGGAAGCCGACCAGCTTGCGCACGAGCCGGCCCTGGCGGTCGAGCACGAAGAGCGTCGGCAGCGAAGTGACGCCGTAGCGCCGCTCGAGGTCGGGGTCGCCGTAGACGACGCTGCGCTCGAGGCCCGGCACCGTGGCCGCGAACGCCTGCACGGCGGGCGCCTGCTCGGGCGGGTCGTCTTCGCTGACGGCGACGAGGCGCACGCCTTGGCCCTCGAGCCGCTGCGCGAGCGCGACCAGCACCGGCAGCTCTTCACGGCACGGCCCGCACCAGGTGGCCCAGAAGTCGACCAGCACCACGTGCCCGCGCAGCTCTGAGAGGCGCACCGTCGCTCCGCTCGGGGTGCCCAGCGCGAAGTCGGGCGCGGGAGGCCGCGCCGTGCCTGGCTCCGACGCAGCCGGGGCGCCCGAGCGCTCGACCCAGACGAAGGCGCCCGCGGCCCCGAACGCGACGAGCAGGCCCGCGGCGGCTGCTCTCAGGGTGGGGCCGGTGTCGCTCATCTGCGGTGCCGCCTCGACCATCGCACACGGCGGGTGCCGCAGGCGGCCGCTGTTGGCGGGCACGAGGACGAAGAGGGCGACGACTTCGATGACCAGGCGCTCCGCCGCCTTGTGGGCGTGCTCAGGTCGTGCTGAGCCTCGGGCCCACGGTCCGCGTGTTCGTCGACGTCGAGCCTGTTGACACGCGCGGCGATGCTGAGCCCGGCGTCATGCGGAGCTGCGCGGTCAGCGGCGTGCCCTTCCGAGGAGAAGGGCCAGCACACCGCTCCGTATAATCAGGGCTCGTTCCGCGAGGGCCGGAGCGACGCGAGCAGCTGGTCTGGGGTCTGGAAACGGCCGCGCCGCGCAGGGCGTCGGAGGCGTTAGATGATGCACCTGTGGGCGCCGACGCCGAGCTGCGCATTCGACTCGAAGGGCGACTCGAAGTGCTCGAGCGCACCGCGGCGCACCTCGACCGTCTGCTGAAGCTCACGAACCGCTGGGAAGAAGAGAGCGAGGCGCTGCTCGCCGAGCTCGACGCCTGGGCCGAAGCCACCGCTTCCCGCCACGACGCCCTGCGCGCCGCGGAGCGCGAGAGCGCGGCCCGCCCCTGGCTCGACGGAGTGCGCGAGCGTGAGGCCCAGCTCTCGCTGCGGCTCGACACCGTGCTGCGCGGCACCGCGGCCGTGCGCCGCCGCGGGCTCGACGCCCGGCTCGCGACCTGGGCCGAGCTCGCGCGGTCGTTCGGCCGCCTCGAAGGCCAGGAGCCCCTCGCGACGGGCGAGGGCGTCGTGCGCAGCCGCGAGTGGCTGCTCACGGTCGGCGCGGCCATCGCGGTCATCGCGCTCAAGCAGCCGCAGCTCGTGCTGGTGCTCGGCCCCATCGGCCTCGTCTGGTGGGACTTCTGCAAGAGCGTCGTGCGCTGGCGCATGTTCAGAGACTGCATCGAGCTGACCGAGCCCGACCGGCCGGTGCGCCGCGTGCCGCTCGAGAGCATCGAGGAGCTCGAGGGCGACCACCTGAGTGCGCTGTGGGACCTCTCGCTGCGCGGCGAGTCGGGCTTCCTCGAGCTCGCGGTCGACCTGCGGCGGGCGCTCACCGTGCAAGAGACGCGGCAGCGCTACGGCGACCGGGCGGCGCACGCGCTGTGGATTCCCGGCGCGCTGCACCCCGACGACGCGGCCAGCGCGCGGGCCCAGCCCGGGTGGCTGCTCTCGTGCCCGAGCGGCATGGTGTTCGTGCCCGACGCGGCGATTCCGCTCGCGTGGTACGTGGCGATGGGGGCTCCGCCGCTCGACGCGCAGGCCGACATCGGCGCCGAGCTTCGGGCGCTGCCCGAGGCGCTGCTCGACGACAAGGTGGCGCAGCTCGGCAAGCTGAAAGGCTGCATCGCGCTCAAAGGCCTCACGCACGCCGCGTTTCAGAGCCTGGGCGAGATTCTGCTCATCGAGCTCGACGCGAAGCGCCGGCTCTTCGTGCGCTGCTCGCTCACGACCCAGGCAAAGCTGCTCGACCGCGTGTAGCGTGAGCGCCACCATGCGCCTGAACGCCGCGGTCCTCGCCAGCCTGATGCCGTTCACTGCTCACGCCTTCTGCGGCTTCTACGTCGCGGGCGGTGGAGCCGAGCTCTTCAACAACGCCACGCAGGTGGTGCTGATGCGCGACGGCACGCGCACGGTGCTGTCGATGCAGAACAACTACCAGGGGCCTCCGGAAGACTTCGCGATGGTGGTGCCGGTGCCGGTGGTGCTGAAGAAGGAGCAGGTGAAGACGCTGCCGGGCGACGTCTTCGCGCGAATCGATCAGCTCTCGGCGCCGCGCCTCGTCGAGTACTGGGAGCAGGACCCGTGCTACGTCGAGCCGCCGCGCCCTCCGATGATGGTGTACGAGAGCGGCGCGATGCCCGTGCCGACGGAGGCGCCCTCGCCGAAGGGGGCGCTCGTGAAGGTCGAGGCGCGGTTCGAGGTCGGCGAGTACGACATCGTCATTCTTTCGGCGAAAGACGCGCTCGCGCTCGAGCAGTGGCTGAAACAGAACAAGTACAAGATTCCCGCCGGCGCAGAGCCGCTGTTCAAGCCGTACGTGCAGCAGGGCCTCAAGTTCTTCGTCGCGAAGGTGAACGCGAAGAAGGTGACGTTCGACTCGAAGGGCATGGCGAAGCTCTCGCCGCTGCGCTTCCACTACGACACCGAGAAGTTCGAGCTGCCGGTGCGCCTGGGGCTGATCAACGCGAAAGACAAGCAGGACCTCATCGTGCACATCCTCGCGAAGAACCAGCGCTACGAGCTCGCGAACCTGCCGAACGTCACGATTCCGACGAACATCGACCTCGCGCCCTCGGCGAAGAGCGAGTTCCCCTACTTCTACGTCAGCCTCTTCGACCGCACGCTCGCGAAGAACCCGAACGCCGTCGTCACCGAGTACGCGTGGCAGGCGACGAGCTGCGACCCGTGCCCGACCTCGCCGCTCTCGGAGCAGGACTTCGCGACGCTGGGCTCCGACGTGCTGGCTCCGAAGAAGGGCGACGAAGACGCCTACAACCCGGCGAACCAGTTCGTGCTGACCCGGCTGCACGCGCGCTACGACAAGACGTCGCTCGGTGAAGACCTCGTCTTCCGCGCCGCGAAGCCGATCGTCGGCGGCCGCGAGTTCCTCACCGACGGCAAGGCGCTCGAGCAGGGCAGCCGCCCCGACGCGTGGAACAACTTCCAGGGCCGCTACGCCATCCGCTACCCGTGGAAGGGCCCCGTGAAGTGCGCGAAGCCCATCTACGGCCGCTGGGGTGGCCCCTGGCCGAACGAGCAGCCGGCCGGCACGAAGAGCGCGAGCGACACGGCGCTCATCGCGCGCGACCCGGCCAAGGTCGATCTGCTCGCCGAGAGCCCCGTGCCCGAGCTCGACGTGAAGGGCAAGAAGACCAAGGCCGGCGACGCGCTGCGGCCCGCGAAGAAGTGACGCGATGACGAGCGCTCGACGAGACGGCGCGGCCGTGGGCGTCTGTGAAGGGCGCGCGCCGAGCAGCGGCGTCGCAGTGTGCTCGCGGCGGAGCGCTGACGGTCGCGCGCGAAGGAGCGGCGCGGTGGTGAGCATTCGACGAGACGGCGCCGCACTGGACCCGCGGCGACGCACCGACGGTCGCGCGCCTGGAAGCCAGGCGGTGCGAGGAGGCGAGCGCTGATGGCCGCGCGCGACTTCTACCCGTACCACCCGCTGAAGCTGCGGGCGGTGCTCGTGACGGCGAGCGTGATGTGCGTGGTGCTGCTCGCGTGGTCGCTGTCGTCGGCGGTGCGCGGCGGAGCCCCCATCGAGTGGGCGCGCGCCGGCCTGTGCCTGGGGCTGCAGCTCGCGATGGCGTACGTGCTGATGAAGCTGGCTCCGCGCGAGGGGTGGGGCGTGAAGCTCGAGGCTACGGTGCTGAAGGTGTCGCGGCCGATCGAGGGCACGCTCGAGATTCCCTGGAGCACCGTGCGCGAGCTGCGGCGCGGCGGCTCGGGCCGCGACACGCTGGTGCTCTTCATCGGCAACAGCCGGCGGGTGCTGGTGCCGAGGCACCTGTTCGGGTCGCGGGAGCTGTTCGAAGAGCTGGCGCGGGCGATCGAAGACCGGCTGCCTCCGCCGACGCACGACGCGTGATTGGCGTGCGGGGTACCCGGCCCGTTAACCTCTGGCCTTTGGAGGTGCCGTGCGCCGGCTGCTGTTCCTCGCCTTCAGCGTTACCGCTCTCGGATGCGGGCCGGTCGTGCCGGAGGGCGTGACGCCCGGCACCGAGCGCGAGGGCCAGGCCATCATCGGCGGCACGCTGGCGACGAACGACGTGCAGGTGTTCGCGCTGGGCACGAGCGGCACGGGCATGTTCTGCACGTCGACGCTGATCGGCGAGCGCACGCTGCTGACGGCCGCGCACTGCCTCGAGCCCGGCACGTCGATGAGCGCCAGCAACCAGGGCGACGTGAAGGGCTGGCCGGCCGACGCGATTCCCGTCGTCGACGTTCGGGTTCACCCGAGGTGGGCGCAGGGAGATCGCGACTACGACGTCGGCCTCTTGCTGCTCAAGTCGACGCCGGCGGTGACTCCGAAGGCGTGGAACCGGGTGCCGCTGATGATGGAGCAGGTGCCGCGCGTGCGCGCCGTCGGCTTCGGCGAGACGCACACCACGGGCGGCTCGGGCGTTCGCTACGAGGTGATGCTCGACGTGACGTCGATGAGCTCGACGACGCTCTACCTCGGCAGCTCGAATGGCGGCTCGACGTGCTTCGGCGACTCGGGCGGGCCGTCGATGCACCTCGGCCCCGACAGCGTCGAGCGCGTCGTCGGAGTGCACTCGTTCGCGACCAGCGCGGCCTGCAACGGGGGCGGCGACATTCGCGTCGACCTCATCGCGGACTTCATCGACCAGTGGACGCGCGACAAGGCGCCGACGTGCGCGGTCGACGGCGCGTGCGCGTCGGGGTGCCCCGAGGTGGACCTCGACTGCAACTGCCTGACCGACGGCACGTGCAGCGCGGCGTGCCCGCTGCCCGACACCGACAAGGACTGCCCGAAGAACTGCCTCAGCGACCACATCTGCGCGTACGGCACGTGCGGAATTCCCGACCCCGACTGCAGCCAGGACGGCTCGCAGTGCCAGAGCGCCGAGAGCTGCTCGGGGCACCAGTGCCTGAGCGACGTGATGCACCCGCAGGGCTACTGCAGCCGCACGTGCCGGGCGCACGCCGACTGCGAGGGGCAGATGCGGTGCAGCAACGGCATCTGCCGCTACCCGGTGAACGGCGTGGCCGAGGTCGGCGAGCCGTGCACCATCGGGCAGACGTACTGCACGAACGGCGTGTGCAGCGGCCAGTCCGAGAGCGCGACGTTCTGCCACCCGGCGTGCACGCGCTACGACTCGTGCGAGAACGGGCTGACGTGCGTCGGCGGCGTGCGCGGCATTCGGTACTGCCAGGGCGACATCGTGCTGGAGCCCGTGCAGACCGAGCTGCCGGCCGCGAAGGGCAAGTGCAGCGTCACGGGCGGCGAGGCGCTGGTGCTGCTGGCGCTGGCGATTGCGCAAAAATGGGGACAGGCTACTTTTCCGCTGGCCCGCGGTCGTGAACGCGGCAACGGGAGACCGGAAAAGTAGCCTGTCCCCATTTTTGCGCAGCGCCCTATTTCACGCCGCGGCGGGCAGACCTTCGGGCTCTTCGATGCGGCGGGTGCGCGCCTTCAAGAACGCGACAATCTCTTCGTGCGAGCGCGTGTCGCCGGGCATGCGCACGAAGCGCCGCGCGAGGAAGTCGTACTGCTTCAGGAACAGCAGAATCGACACGATGAAGAAGTCGAGCCGCTCGAAGACGATGCAGCCCTCTTTGCCGTAGCGGTCGAGGTTGTCGAGGAAGTCCTTGGGCATCTCCGTCCAGTGACGGTTGGACTTCACGTGATGGCCGATGTGGTAGCCGTCGTTGAAGGCGCGGGCGTTGTAGCCGCTGTTGATGCACGTGATGCTGTTCACGTAGCTGTTGCCGGGCTGGCGCTCGTCGATGAACGCGTGCTGGCCCCAGTTGCCGATCATCATCAGCAGGTGAATCATGAACCACGGCACGACGAACGCGACGAGCGTGGCGCGCCAGTGCACCGTGAGCAGCACGCCCATGAGCGCCCAGTGCGCGAACGTGCTGATCAGCGCGCTGCGCATCAGGTTGAAGCGCTTCTTGCGCCGCAGGTACAGCGGCAGCTCGAGCAGAATGAAGAAGAAGAAGCGGCCCCAGTAGAGGAGGAAGTGGAAGAAGTTGTCGCGCTGAAAGCGCATCGTCGACGACAGGTCGGGCGGGAGGTTGTTCTCCACGTGGTGCATCGCGACGTGGTGCTCCATGTACCCGGTGGGGATGCCGAACAGCAGCGACATCACGTACGGGTGCGCCTTGTTGAGCACGGGGCGCCGCTTGAAGAACGGGCGGTGCATCGTGTTGTGCAGCATCAAGATGACCGGCGCCGAGAGCCAGGCGAGCTGCACGGCCCAGAACGCGAGGGCGAGCGGCCAGCTGAACCACGCGTAGAGCGCGGCGATGAACGGCACGAGAATGAAGACGACCTTCAGCGTGAGGCGCACGAACACGGCGTCGCGGCTGTCCCACAGAAGACCTTCGATGAAGCGCTGGAAGCGCGTCGGCGCGTAGACCGGCGCGGCCATGGGGTCGGTGACGGAAACCACGGAGCGGTCCTATTGCACGGGAGAGCGTCCGAAGCCAAGTTGATGGGTGTGAAGGTCTCTTCGCACGAGCTCTCGGTTCCGACGCACGACCCCTTCGTCATTTCGAGCGGCAAGGTGCACGCGACGCGCAGCGTGCTGGTCGAGGTCGAGCTCGACGGCGTGACGGGCCTGGGTGAGGGCTCGTGCCTGCCTCCGGTGACGAAGGAGGACCAGCCCGACGCGCTGGCGGCGCTGCGCAGGCACCCGCGGCTCGAAGCGCTCGGCGACTTCCCGGTCGCGCGCGCGGGCCTCGAGATGGCCGTGCTCGACGCGAAGGCGAAGAAGGCGGGTCAGCCGCTGTGGCGGTACCTCGGCGGCACCGGCGAGCAGCCGCGCATCGAGACCGACATCACGCTGCCGATTCTCACGCCGAGCCGCATGGCCGAGCTCGCGCAGCAGTGGTGGGCGCGCGGGTTTCGCAAGTTCAAGGTGAAGGCGGGGCACGACCTGAAGGCGGACCTCGAGCGGCTCGAGGCGATTCGGGCGGTGGTGCCGCAGGCGCAGTTTCAACCCGACGCCAACGGCGGCTTCAGCGTGGCCGAGGCGCTCGAGTACCTCTCGGTGTCGCTGCCGTTCACCTGCTTCGAGCAGCCGTGCGCGACCGCAGCCGAGCTGCGCGAGCTGTCGCGCCGCACGAAGGTGCCGATCATCGCCGACGAGTCGGTGAAGAGCGTCGAAGACCTCGACCAGCTCGAGGGCGTCAGCGGCGTGAACCTCAAGATCGCGAAGTCGGGCGGGGTGCTGGCGGCGCGGGCCATCGGCGTCGAGGCGAAGCGCCGGGGCATGAAGTTGATGGTCGGCGGCATGGTCGAGACGAAGCTCGGCATGACGGCGGCGGCGCACCTGGCGGCCTCGCTCGGGGGCGTCGACTTCGCCGACCTCGACACCGCGTTTCTGCTGACGGAGGACCCGTTCGACGGCGGCTACGAGGCCGATGGGGCGATGCTGAGGCTGCCCGAGCAGCCGGGTCTCGGAATCACCCGAAAGCCGTAACCGAAGACCGCACACGAAGACCGGGCCCGGAAGCGCTCCCGCTCCCGAACCCGAGCTGCACAAACGCAGAAGGCCGGCGCCCACGTTTCCAGGGCACCGGCCTTCTGACCAAAACCGAAGAGAGTTACTGCTTGCCGACCTGGTGACCGACCGCCGTCTCAGCAGGCGAGACCGGGCACACCATCTCGAGCGTCAGGGTGATGTGGTGCGACGACGACGAGGCGACCTGAACCTCGCCGACCGACGTGCACTGCACATCGCCGTGATCCCACAGCTTCGAGTTGGCCGACTCGACCTGCTTCATGCGGTCGTTGGCCTGCTTCACGAGCTCGTCGCGGTGCTTGTCGAGCTTCTCGACGCTCCACACTTCCGAGGGGCCGAGGGCGGCTTCCTTCATCTCGAAGCCCGACTCCGTGCCCTTGTCGTACTTCGGGAGCTGGAGGATGTACTCGCGCAGCGGCTTGAAGCAGGTGTTCGCCTGCGTGATGCGCGCGTCCGGGTCCTTGCCGGTAACATCCGCCCACACGTCGACGTTACCGCCGGTGAACCACTTGAGGTTGTCCGACGAGCCCGGGACGACGTAGTGGTTGATCTGGAAGCCGCAGCCGGCCGTCTGGCCGATCTTCTTCAGGTCCGCGAAAGCCTTCTGCATCTGGGCCGCGGCCGAGTCGAAGCTCGAGCCGTGCGCGTTGATGCGCACGTTCACGGTGCCGCGCTCGGGCGGAACCTGAATGGAGTTCTGGAGGGTGTTCTCACGATCACCCAGGCCGACCTTCACGATGTCGCCGACTCCGGGGGGCACGTACACGGGCGGAACCCGCGGGCCACCGATGCCGCCAGACAGCAGGCCGCCGCCACCGCCCAGCAGGCTGCAGCTGGACAGAAACGCGAGAACCAACGAGGACACAACCAGGCGCAATTTGGTCATGACGCGGCGTTCTACTTTTTCCACGGCCCATTGGTAGTAGAAAGTTGCTCGTGCGGACTGCGCTTCTGTTCACCCTGCTGCCCGCGACCGCGTGGGCCGATTCGCCCCTCACGTCAATTTCTTTCGCGGCCTCATATGGTGACCTGGCGGTCATTTCGGGGTCCCGGGACCAGCAGCTCGCCTTCCTGACGCAGGCCTCGGCCCCCAACGACCAGAAGCTCGCCGTCATGACCGCGCTCGGCTGGGAGACCGGGGACAACGCCCCGCTGTACGTCGAGCTCATCCAGTCGCTGCGCCCCGGCGACGTCACTGCGGCCGACCGCTTCGTCGCCGGCTACCTGCTCGCGCTCGACGACTACCTCGACCTGAAGAAGAAGGGCCTCGAGGGCAAGACCGCCCAGCAGCTGCTCGACCAGGCCGCCTCGCAGCTGCCGAACGACTTCGCCGTGCAGTACGCGCGCGCGCTGGTGAAGGCGCAGGCGGCGATGGCGAAGTCCTGGTGCGACGTCTACCGGCTGCCCGAAGAGGTGAAGAAGCGCTTCCCGCCCGCGAAGCGCAACCTGCGGGCCGGCGCGCTCGAGGCCGCCGACGGCTACCTGCACGGGTACTCGGAGGAGTGCCAGGGCTCCGAGGCCGCGAAGCACAAGGCGACCGGCGAGCTGAACCAGCACTACACGGTCTCGCGGCTCGGCCAGCAGCTCGTCAGCGGCACGCAGGGCGGCGTCGTGGTCTGGGAGCCCGAGCGCACGACTCCGGTCGCGAGGTACGACGCGTTCATCTGCAACGGCCTCGTCTGGCGCGGCGCCGTCTGGAGCGGCTGCGACATGGAGCTCGTCCGCTGGGACGGCAAGGCCTTCAAGACGTACCTCAAGGGCAAGCGCGCGAACGCGTACTTCCACCCGATGCGCGGGCCCGGCGGCGCGCTCTGGCTGCGGCGCGACGAGAAGCTCTGGCAGTACGACCCCGCGGCCGATCAGTTCAACCGCGTCACCGCGCCGTGGAAGGTCGACCCCTACGACGCGCTCGTGCGCGCCAACGGGCAGGTCTGGCACATCGACTTCTTGAAGGCGCTCTCGGTCGACGGCGTGAGCATCGGCCTCTCGAGCCGGCAGTACCCGGGCAAGGACCCGCGCCGCTTCCGCGAGGACGCGAGCGGCACGCTGTGGGTCGAGGACTTCGAGTCGGGCCTGTTCCGCTACGACGACGCGACGAAGACGTTCACGAAGGTGTCGGGCGTCGACGCGAAGGCGGCCGGCGTGGCGCGCGACGACAAGCGCGGGCGCTGGGTGTTCCTGCACTACACCGACGGGCTCGTGCTGCTGAACGACGACGGCACCGTCGCGAAGTTCCCCGTGCGCGAGCTCGACGTGATGCGCGACCTGCTGCTCGACGAGAACGGCGACGTCTGGGTCGGCGGGTGGCTGGGGCTCATGCGCCTGCGCCCCGACGGAGCGTCGTTCGGCAAGCAGGTGTTCGAGGTGCGGTGAGGGCGGAGCGACCGCGAGTGTGGACGTCGAACAGCAGCACCGTTCGACGTCCTGACGAGCAGCGAAGCCCGAGCTGGAAAGCGCTGAGCCGCGGCTACTTCTTCGCGGCGCGCTCGAGCACGAGCTTCACCCAGCCGAAGGCGATCTTCCGGCGCGAGGGCTCGATCATCATGCGCGGCAGCGAGCTCTTCGGGTCGGTGAAGATGGTGTACGTGACGGCCGTCTCGCCCTTGCCGTTCGGCGCGAAGAGCCAGTCGCCCTTGAGCCAGGCGATGCGCACGAAGCCCTTCGCCTCGGGCGTGTCGTCGCGAGCGATGGCGTCGGTGAAGACGCGGCACGTGCCGTCGGCGCCCTTCTGCCGGCGCACCTTGATGATGACGTCGCGGTCGCTGACCACCGGCGTCGCGAGCTGGTCGTAGACGACGAGCTCTTCGTCGCCCTTCTCGAGGAGCTTGCGCGCTTTGAGCGTGGGCTCCTTGGCGTCGAAGCTGCCGTCGCCGAACGCGGCCGCGCACAGCGCCTCGACCGAGAGCTTCGTGGTGGTGGTGGCGCGCAGCTCGCGGTGGGCGGTGCCCTTCACGTCGCGGGCGACCATCTTGATGCCGTCGTCTTCGTCGACTTCGCTCCACTCGTCGGCGCCGAGCGCCAGCAGCAGCAGCAGGGTCAGGTTCATTCGGGCGGCACCTTACCTCCTCACTTTGACATGACGCGTTGCAGCAACTTTTCCGCGGCCCGTGCGATGATTCCCTACAGCAAAGGCGGAGAGGCAGAGAGCGGCGGCTGAGTATGGAGCGGTCTGGCGAGCGGCAGGCGCGAAGCGATGACTCGCTCGAGGCCGTCGTGTCTGGGCCGCACACGCCGACGCCGAAGGAGGTGCCGCGGCACAGCCTGCCGCAGCTGCCGCGGGTGACGCCGCCCGCATCGAAGCTCAAGCGCGTCACCGAAAAGCTGGTCCAAACTTCGGCCAAAGAGGAAAGTCCGGACGTGGCCGCGATGTTCCAGGAGCCAAGCCCGGAGGCGCCCGTACCGTTCGGTTCGTACGAGCTCATCCGCCGCATCGGCGCTGGAGGCATGGGCGAGGTCTTCCTCGCGCGCGAGAAGAAGGCCGGCGACGTCCGCGCGTGCGTCGTCAAGAAGGTGCTGCCGAGCCTGCAGGCGAACCGCGCCTTCGTGGGCCGCTTCCTCGACGAGGCCAAGGTCGTCGTGCGGCTCAGCCACGCGAACGTCGCGCGCGTCTACGCGATGGGCGAGGCCGACGGCGAGTACTACCTCACGATGGAGTACGTGCAGGGCAAGACCGTCTCGCGCTTCACGAAGCGCCTGCGCGACCGCAAGCAGCACATGCCGCTCGGCGCCATTCTGCTCATCGGCGAGCGCGTCTGCACCGGCCTGCAGTACGCGCACGACGCCACCGACGAGCGCGGCCAGCCGCTGCAGCTCGTGCACCGCGACCTCTCGCCCGCGAACGTCTGCATCTCGTACCGCGGCGAGGTGAAGATCATCGACTTCGGCGCCGCCCAGTCGACGCTCAAAGAAGAGCAGACCGCGCCGCGCGTCGTCATCGGCAACCTCACGTACATGGCGCCCGAGCAGGCGAAGAAGCAGTTCGTCGACCGGCGCGCCGACGTCTACTCGACCGGCGTCATGCTCTGGGAGCTGCTCAGCTGGTTCGCGCTCCCGCAGAAGGGCGACCCCATCGAGCGCTGGCGCAAGGCCGCCAACCCGAAGTGGGACGCGCCGAGCGTGCACAACCCGAACGTGCCGCCCGAGCTCGACGCCCTCGTGCTGCGCGCGCTGCGCAAAGACCCCGACGCCCGCTTCAAGTCGGCCGCCGAGCTCGGAGCCGCGCTCCGCGAGCTGCGCCAGCGGCTGTCGCCCAACTACGGCGAGGCCGAGCTCGGCGCGCTGCTCTCGAAGGCGTTCGCGCGCGAGAAGACCGCCGAAGACGCGGTGCTCGCCGAGACGCTCGGCAAGTCGGTCATCTCGGACGTGCCGACCGACAAGCGGCGCAAGACGAACGTCGTGCCGGTGACGGCGCTCGCGTTCGAGCACAGCGCCGTGCTCGCCGACGAGGTGCCGAGCGAAGACGAGCTCACCGACCCGGGCCGCGTGACGCTCGGCGACGACCCGCCGCCGCCGACGCCGAAGCACGAGCCCATCGAGCTCACGCAGAAGAAGACGCGCACGCTCGACAAGCTCGCGGCGACGACGACCGCCGAGCGCGACACCCCGTGGATGACGCGGCGTGCGTTCGGCGTGCAGTTCGAGGCGAAGGACCCGCTCATCGAGCGCTCGCTCGTGATGGAGATCGAAGGCACCTCGGACGAAGAGGAAGAGCCCGAGTACCTGACGCACCCGTACGGCAACAAGCGCGGCAGCTTCGCCGTCGTCGCCATCGGCGTCTTCCTCGCCGCCGTCGGCCTCGGCTTCCTGGGCGTGTGGCTCTGGGCGAACTACCAGCCTTGAGGTAAAACCCTGCACGAGGGCCGGTATAAGGGGCGCATGCAGCAGTCGCTTCGTCTCGCCTGCTTCGCACTCGCGCTGTTCTCCTCCTGCCTGCGCGACCTCGCGCTGCCCGAGGTACCCGCCGAGGGCTCGGTCACCGGCCGGGTCACGTACGCGCCTCCGGGCACCACCGACCGCCAGCCCGCGGTCGGCGCCGTCGTGTCGCTCTTCGGCGGCGCGAGCCAGGTGAAGACGAATGCCGGCGGCACGTTCGAGCTCACCGGCGTCGAGAAGCCGGGGCTCTTGCACGTGCGCTTCGACTCGAACTCCGACGGCGAGGTCGACAAGGAGCGCGTCGTCGAGCTCGAAGGCTACGGCGTCGGCCCGCACCGCAAGGTCGACCTCGGCGACCTTCAGCTCGGCGACTACGCCTCGGTGCGCGGGCGCATTCTGCTCGGCAACCTCCCGGGCCCGGCTGGCCACGGCGGCTCGACGTTCTTCGTGCCCGAGGGCCCTTACCAGGCCATCACGAACGACGACGGCGCCTTCTTCCTGCCGAACCTGCCCGAGGGCCCGCTGCAGTTCATGGCCTTTCGCCCCGGCTACCGGCTGCGCGCGCTCGGCACCGTCACCCTGCGCGCCGCCGAGGAGCTCAACGTCGGCACCATCGTGCTCGAGCTCGACAGCTCGCCGCTGACGCCCGGCTCGATTCGCGGCCAGCTCGTGCTGCGACCGGCGGCGGCGAAGGGCGACGCGCAGGTGCAGCTCGTCTCGCCCGCGATTGCGGGCACCGTCGCCGACGACCTCACGTTCCGCGTCGAGGGCGTGCCCTCGGGGCTCTACACGCTGCGCGCCTCGCGCTCGGGCTACACGAGCTGGGACGTGCGCAACGTCATCGTGCTGCCCGGCACCGAGACCGACCTGGGCGACGTCGAGCTCACGACGGGCGTCGTCGAGCTGCCCGACGCGGGGCGCCCCGACGGCGGCGCTCCCGACGGCGGCCCCGTGACCTCCGACGGCGGGCGCTGCGCGGCCAACTCCGAGTGCGGAGCGAACGGCTGGTGCGACCAGGGCTCGTGCTCGGCTCAGTGCAGCGCCTCGGCGTCGTGCTCGCAGGGCCGCACCTGCGACCCCGCGACGAGCACGTGCGTGCGGCCGTGCACGCTCGGCTGCGGCGCAGGCGACAGCTGCGACACCTCGACCGGGCTGTGCCGCGCGCGCTGCGACGTCGGCCGCATGTGCGCGCTGGGCTTCACGTGCACGCCGCAGGGGCTCTGCGTGCCCGAGTGCGACGTGCGCTCGCCGATGTGCCCGAGCCGCAGCGTGTGCGTCGCGGGCCAGTGCGTGAGCGACCGCACGTGCGCGCTCGACACCGACTGCCGCGACGTCGGCGAGTGGTGCGAGTCGGGCCGCTGCGTCGCCCGCCCCACCGCGCGCGTCGACGCCGGCCTCGGCTTCGCCTGCTCCATCGCGTGCCAGTGCCGGCTCGGCGAGTGGTGCAACCGCGGTGTCTGCGAGAGCGACCCGGTGCCGACGCTGAAGCTCGCGGCCGACGGCGGCGTGAACGTGCGCGCGGCCATCGCCGACGCGGGGCCCGACGAGGTCATCGCGCTGCGCAGCGTCGACGTCTTCTGGTCGAACACGCCCTTCACGTTCGGAGGCCGCGCCGAGCGCTCGTGGCTCGGCGGCGGCTACGTCGAGTGCAAGCCCGAGCGGTGGGTGCGCTCCGACGTGTCGCGCTCGACGCTCGCGGTCGACGGCGGCATGGTGCTCAGCGTCGGCTTCGGCATCGGGCGCGCGATCGAGTCGCAGGTCGTACAGAACTTCATCCTCGAGAACCGGCCGCCGCCGACGGGCCAGTGCCCCGTGCAGCTCGAGGTCGACACCGCCGCGCGCACGACGGTGCGCTTCATCGACGGCCGCGTGCAGCAGAACACGTGCGGCTCGCAGACGCAGGTGCTGGTCTCGGTCGACACCGTTCCCGGGGTCACGGTGAGCGACGTGACGGTGCTGCCGAGCGGGCAGACGCTCGGAGGGGTTCTCGCGGTCGACGTCTTCAACTCGATGGACGCGAAGGTCCGCAACGTGCGGCTCGCTCCGCAGACGGGCCCGCTGCGCGACGTCGGGCTGGTGGTGCTGCGGAACACGACGGGCCCCGCGAGCATCTCGGGCTGCTTCCTGCCCGACCTCGTGAGCACCGGCACCGTGCAGGCGATCGCCGTCTCGTCACACAACGTGGGGCCGGTGCTCGTCGAGGACAACGTCGTTCGCTGGCCGAGCGGCACGTCTCCCAACACGTTCAAGGCCATCACGGTCGCGATGAACCAGGGCGAGGCCACCGTTCGCAACAACCTCGTCGACGGCTCGGGCCAGACCGGCGCGCTGCACTCGACGGGGTACGCCATCGAGGTGACGGGCGCTCGGGGGCGCATCACCGGCAATCGCGTCGTGACGCCGGCGAGCGTCGGGGCCGCGGCGACGGTGGTGGGGTTCAGGCTGCAGAGCCTGCTCGACGCGTTCGTCGCGGGCAACGCCATCTCGGGTGGAGCAGTCGCGGGCGACCTCGAGGGCATCGCCGTCACGGGCCCGGCGGCGGCGGGGCCGGTCGTCGTGCAGGGCAACACCGTCTTCGTGTCGAGCGACACGGTAGGAGGCATCGTCGCGACCTCGGTGCCGGCCGCCGCGCGGCTGCAGATTCTGGACAACGACGTCTCGGTCGTCGGTCGCGGAGGCTGCACGAACGGCGAGGCACACGCGCTCGACTTGAGCGGCTCGACCGGCGTGCTCGTCGAGCGGAACCGGCTCGCCGCGACGAACGCGCCGACCGCGGCCGGCGTGCGCCTCTTCACGAGCCCCGACACCGAGCTGTACGCGAACCACCTCTGGGCGGGCCCGAACACCTGCGGTTCGGCCGTGTCGCGCTCGACCGCGCTCTGGGCGACGAACACCGGGCCGCTCGTGCTGGGCGGCAACACGCTCGAGGCCGAGAGCTCGGTCAGCGCGCCGGGGCCGAGCGAGGGCATCACCTGCGATGGGGCGAGCCCCATCTCGGCCGAGAGCAACGTCATCGGGGGCGGCAGCGCGGCGAGCCACCGCATGCTCGCCACCGCGTCTGGAGGCGGCAGCTGCTTCGACGGCGGAACGTGGACCAACAACCACTTCTGGTACCGGCGCTCGATGCCGGGCCTCTCGACGGGTGAGCAGCTCGCGACGGTCACGAGCGCGGTGCCTGGCATGCCCGACCTGCGCGGGAACTTCTTCAACGCCAACGTCAGCCCGTTCGACGCCGTGCAGCCGTCGCGGCCCGACGGCGGCACGCTCCACGACTTCAGGCTCGCGGCGACCTCGCTCTGCATCGATCGGGGCTCGCTGCCCGTGCGCAGCGCCGACGGGTCGCTCGTCACGCTCGACCTCGAGGGAGCGCCGCGCGACGCCGGGCTGGGCCCCGACGTCGGCTGCTGCGAGCGGCGGTAGGCGCCTTGTCCTCGGCATCGACCACCGGCTCGGGCCGCTGCGCGCGGTTGCGCTCACCGGGCTCATCGACCCCCTGGCTTCGCCGCACCTCGCGCGCGTGCGTGAGCCTCTTCAGCGATCGAGCTCGGCCTTGAGCGCCTTCGTCGCGTCGAGGCCGCCGCCCTTCAGCGTCATGCGGTACGTGAAGACGCCGTCGACCATGGTGAAGGTGTCCTTCGCGTCGGCCGCCGCAGGCGCCGTCAGGCACGCGAGCCCCTTCACCTTCGACTGCAGCGCCTTCTGGTATGCGGGCGACTTGCACGTCTCTTTCACGGCGTACGTGAGCTGAGAGCACGTCTGGCCGGGCGGCATCTGGCGGAAGTTCGCCTTGTCGAAGGCCTCGAAGTCGCTCTTCACGTCGGTGAACTTCGTGCCGCAGGCGGTGTTGAGCTCGGCGACGATGTTCTTCATCTGCTCGTCGAACGCTTCCTTCGCCTCGACCTGAAACGGCTTCAGGTCGGCGGCGGCGGCGGCGAGCGGGAAGGCGAGCAGCAGGGTGAGGGACCGGGTCATTCTTGGCGGCTCCAGAGAGAGGGTGTGGAGGGAGGACGGAGCCCGCGGAAGAAACGTGCGGGCTTGCGTCAGCTCGTCTTCAACGCCTCTCGAGCAGCACCTTGGTCTTCTTGTCCCTCAGCGTCGCCTCGAGCTTGTCGCCCTTCTTCACGACGCACGCCTCGATGGCGCGCGGCTTCGGGTCGAGGCACAGCGTGTCGCCCTTCGCGGTGACCTTCACGTCGACGTTCTCGATCTCGGCCGGCGGCAGGTGAATCGAGATGACCTGGCGGAAGTGGCCCGTGCCTGCGGCTTCGGCGAGCTCGAGCTGCACGAGCCCGTGCGGCTCGCTCGTCGCGGCCGAGTAGAGCGTCACGCCGCCGTCGGCTCCGCACAGCGCCACCGCGGCCAGCAGCGAGAGCTTCACACCCCTCCGAGCGGCGACGACGTCTCGAACTGGTCTCGGCCCCAGCTCGTGACCGGCGCTCCGACGGCCTGCATCAGCGCGAGCAGCAGCCGCGCGGGGTTCTCGTCGAGCGCGGCGACGTGGCGGCCGGGGCTCAGCGCTCCGCCAGCGCGCCCCGCGACGACGAGCGGCATGTTCACGTGCTGGTGGTCCCACCCGCCCGAGAGCTCCGAGCAGCCGAGCACGCACGCGTTGTCGAGCAGCGTGCCGGCGCCCTCGGGCACCGCCTTCACCTGGCTCACGAACGCCGCGTACTGGTCGACGAAGTACTTCAGCACCGCGCGCACCGGCGCATCGTAGCCCGCGCAGTGCTCGTACTCGTGAAACGACTTCGGCTCGCCGCCGCAGCTGAGCTCGGTCTGGTACGCGTCGAAGCGGTTGTGCGACGCCGGCGAGCTGAGCTGCAGCGTCACCACGCGCGTGAGGTCGCACGCGAGCGCCATCACCGCGAGCTCACCCATCACCTGCGCGCGCTCTGCGACGCCCGGCCCCGGCATCGGCGTCGACGGCAGCCGGCACGCCGTCGGCGGCGGAGCCGGCATCGCGTTGATGCGCTGCTCGAGCGCTCGAACGCCGTCGAGGTGTGCGTCGAGCCGCCGCTGGTCGTTCACGCCGAGCCGCCGCCGCAGGTCCGCCGCGTCGGCCTTCACCGCGTCGAGGATGCTCGCCCGCACGCGCTTCAGCGGAGCGTCCGGCGCCTGCGGGTTCGGCAGCCCGTTGCCGAACAGCCGCTGGAACACCGCCGCAGGGTCGAGGTTGCCCGGGTTCGGAGTGTACGGCGCGCTGTGCGAGATGTGGCTGATGGCCTGCCCCGGCCCCGTCGAGCCGTGCACCGGCGTCACGCCGAGCTCGAGCGAGCGGAACGCCGTCGTGCTGCCGATCGCCGACGCCACCACCTGGTCGGCGCTCGGCCCCGGCACGGTCATGAAGTTCCAGTCGCCCTCGACGCCCGTGTACGAGGGGTGCAACAGCGGGTTGCCGCCCGCGAGCAGACCCACCACGCCCTCGACGTGCGGGTTGTTCACCTTGCGCACCGGCAGCTTCATGCCCGAGACGAGCGTGACGTCGGCCTTCAGCGGCAGCAGCGCGGCCTGCGAGGCCGTCGGGCTCCAGCCGGCGCCCGTCACCGCCGGAGTCCACGCGCCCGGCTCGTTGCCGTTGCCCCAGAACCAGACGACGAAGCGCTTCGGCAGCGGCGCGCCCTGCGCGTACGCGGTGCCGTTGCCGTTCAGCATCGCCTCGAGCGTCGGCAGCGCGAGCGCCGCCGAGGCGCCGCGGAGGAAGGTGCGTCGGTTCATGGCGCAGCCTCCCGGAAGGCCTGGTGCATCACGAGCGCCTCGAGCAGCGCGCCGAGCGTGAAGCCGCCCTGCGCGAACGCGAGCTCGAGGTCGTAGAGCGCGGCCGCCTCGCCCGGCGCCTCGACGTGGCCGAGCGCGGTTCGGTAGACCTGCCGCACGAAGCAGCCCGGCGCGCGGCGATGACCTTTGAGCACGCGCGCGAGCCCTCGAGCGTCGGTGAACGCGACGCCGTCGATCGCGCCCGAGGCGTCGATGGCGACGCCCTGCGACTCGGTGCGGTACGCGCCCGTCGCGTCGAAGCCCTCGAGGCCGAAGCCGATGGGGTCCATCAGCGCGTGGCACGCCGCGCACGAAGCGTTCGAGCGGTGCTGCTCGAGGCGCGCGCGCGTCGAGAGGCCCGGCATCGGCGGAGGCAGCGTCGTGTCGACGTTCGGCGGCGGCGGAGGGATGCCCTGACAGAGGAAGGTGGTGCGCACGAACTTGCCGCGCAGCGTGGGCGACGTGTTCACCGGCGTCGCCTGCGAGGCCAGCACGCCCGCGAGGCCGAGCAGGCCGGCGCGCGGCCCGTCTTCGGGCAGCGTCACCTTCTGCAGCGCGGCGCCCTCGACGCCCTGCAGCCCGTAGTGCCGGGCGAGGCGAGCGTCGACGAACGTCACGCGGGTGTCGAAGAGCTCGCGGAAGTCTCGCCGCTCGTCGACCAGGTGGTGGGTGACGGTCGCGCGCACCTCGTCGCGCATCGAGGTCGCGAGCGCGGCGTCGAACGCCGGGAAGCGCGTGGGGTCTTTCTCGAGGTGGGCGATGTCGTCGAGCTGCAGCCAGTCGTTGAGCAGCTGCTCGAGCGCGGCGCGCGAGCGCGGGTCGGCGATGAGGCGGCGCGCGTGGGTGCGGAAGACGTCGGGGCTCGACAGCGAGCCGTCTTCGGCGGCGGTGAGCAGGGCGTCGTCGGGCGGAGCGTTGACGAGCGTGAACGAGAGTCGCGACGCGAGGGCGAACGGGTCGAACGCGCCGCCGGTGCCGAGCTCGACGCGGTAGAGGAAGCTCGGCGACTGCAGCAGGGCGGCGGTCGCGAGCTCGGGGCCCTTCCACGCGTCCTTCAGCTCGCGCGCGGCGGTAGCGGCGACGGCCTCGTAGCGCGCGACCTCGTCGGCGGTGAGCGGCCGGCGAAAGGCGAGGCGGCCGATCTTCAGAACCCACCCGTGCACGCAGGCGGCGTCGGCGCCCTGCATGCAGCCGGTGAGCGCGGCGGGGTCCTGCGCGAAGAGGCGGGCCGCGACGTCGAGGGCGAGCGTCTCGTAGGTCTCGACCTGCGAGGCCGAGACTCCGCCCTGTGCGGCGGCGAGCGAGCTGCTCCAGGCTCCGCCGCGGCGGGCGATTGAGGGGCCGAACAGCGAGGTGAGCGCGGCCTCGTACTGGGTCGCGGTGAGCAGGCGCAGCCCGGCGGGCTCGGCGACGAACGGGCCGGGCCTCGGGTCGGCGCTCTCGACGGGCTCGACCGGAGCAGGCGCGGGCGTCGCGATGGTGCCCGTGCAGGCGGCCAGGCAGCAGCTGACGAGGAGCGCGCGCATGAGGGCGGCGGCATCTGAGCAAGCCTCGTGCCCTTTGTCGCGTCGTGCAGTGGCGCGGGCTTGAGGTGGGTCGCTGGAGCGCCGGTGCACCAGGGCGTGTTGCTCTCGGACGACGGACTCACCTATGCACGCGCGCGGGCCATGTTCGAACGCCTGCGGCGATTCCTGACGGCACCTGGAAGGCTCGCCGAGCTCGACCACCCCTTGCTGGGCGTGCTGACGGAAGAGAGCGATCGGCTGAACCGCATCGTAGGGGACCTGCTCGACTTCGCGCGGCCGTGCGAGCCGCGGTTCTCGGGTGAGAGCATCGCGAAGGTGATCAACCAGGCGCTGAGCTCGGTCGACCTCGACTCTCGCGGCATCGACGTGCGGCTGGAGCTCGCGAAGGACGTCGATCAGCTCCCGATGGACGGGCGGCTCGTGCGGCAGCTGTTGATCAACCTGTTCGAGAACGCAGCGCAGGCCATGCCGGTGGGCGGGCGGCTCTCGATTCGCACCGAACGGGCGGAAGAGGCGCTGCGGCTGTTCGTGACGCCGGGCGTGCCGGCCCACCTCAGGGAGCGCGTGTTCGCTCCGTTCTTCACGACGAAGGCGACCGGAACCGGGCTGGGGCTCGCGGTGGTGAAGCGCATCGCCGAGAGCCACGGGGGCTCGGTACAGCTCGAGCAGCCCCCGCTTGCCGGCGCCCGGTTCCGAATCGAGTTCCCTCTCCCCACGTAGCGGAGAGGGAACCCCGGTGAGGCTCGACTACGGCGCGCAGCCGGTGTCGAAGCCGGCCTGAATCGGGACCTCGGTGGTCGTCGCGTCGAGCGACCAGAGGTACTGGATCAGGTCGGCCCGGTCGCCCGCGATGTTGCCGCCGGTGAGGAACAGCGCATTGCCTGCCTGGGTGTGGCCGTTCCACGCCGTGTTGCTGAACAGGTCGTTCAGACTCGTCGCGCCGCCGTGGTGGAGCAGCGGAGCGCCGACCTGGAGCCCGTACAGCGACGGCACGTTGTAGCCGCCGCGACCCTGTGCGCGGCCGCCGGCGCCGGGCTTCAGCTCGAGCGCATCGCTGCCGAACGTCGTGACGTTGCGAACCGCGCACGCCATCTGCGGAGGCGCGATGGGCGCCGCGTTGTTCTGCGGGGTCTCAGCCGCCGTGGGCTGCGCCGCGATCTGAACGCTCGAGTGGAACGTCCAGATCGCCGGCCACGCCGCAGGCTTCATGAAGGGGGTGGCGGTCACCGTGGCGATGGTTCCCGCAGCCTCGGGGGTGTAGTGACGGCGCGAGACCGTCCAGCCCGGGCCACCGTGGCACTTGTCGCAGCCGCCCGACGTGAACTGCGCCGCGCCGCGGATGACGGCCGCCGAGTCGAGCGTGCCGACCGGCGCCGGCTTGCGGCCGCGCGGCGGGCGAATCGTCTTCGCGTAGTTGTTGATGTCGTCCCACGCGTTCGCCGCGCACTTGATGGCGATGCCGTCGGCGACCTCCTTCATCGAGCCGCCGAGGCCCGCCGGAAGGGCAGCGGCCACGACGCCGCCCGCGCCGACCTGCTGCTCAGCCGCCAGGTCGCCGCCGCACTGCCCCTGCGTCGGCGCAGTCGTGACGGCACCCTTGCCGCCCTGAACGCCGCGCGTGTTCGCCTCGAAGTCGTGCATCTCG
>JBGALX010000013.1:0-259000 GCA_044223505.1 Myxococcaceae bacterium | reverse complement strand
TTCGAGGTCGGCCTGCCTGCGTCGTACAACCCGGCCACCGGTCTGCCGGCGGTCGCGGGCATGAACATCGCCGACCTGCTCATCACGCTGAAGCCGCAGTCGCTCGGCACGAAGACGGCCGACCTGACCATCTACTCGAACGACCCCGTCGAGCCGGTCATCACGGTGAAGATCACGGCCGAGGCGGCGCAGCTGCCTCCGTGCAACCTCGCCATCTCGCCGGCGATGCTGAGCTTCGGCCTCATCACTCCGCCGGACACGAAGGACCTCGGCATTCAGATCAAGAACCTCGGCGCGAACCCGACCGAGACCTGCTTCCTCACGGGCCTCGAGATCGCAGCCGGCAGCGACCCGGCGTTTTCGCTCGTCGGCGGCCCCATCGACGAGAAAGAGATGCAGCCGCAGGAGATTCTCAATGTGGTCGTCCGAGCCTCTCCCACCGGACCGGTGACCGCGATGACGCGCACGCTGACCGGCACGTTCCGCTTCAACGTCGCCGACCCTGCGAACCCGTCGCGCAACGTACCGCTGCAGGCGAACGTCGGCCCGGTCTGCCTCACCGTCGTGCCGAGCTCGTACAACTTCGGCAACGTGAAGAAAGACTGCAACACCGCCGCGCAGCCCTTCACCGTCTACAACACGTGCTCCGGTGACGTGTACATCCAGGGCATCACGCTGCAGGCGGCCGCGGGGCAACCTGCGGGGGGTCCGCAGTGCCCGGGCGGTGCTCCGTGCCCTGAGTTCTTCCTCACGTCGACTCCCACGATTCCCGCTGGCGGTCTGCAGCTCGCTGCGGGTGCCCTGACGACCTTCGCGGCCAAGTACAAGCCGATCGACTACGGCTCGGACTCGGGTGCCGTCGCGATCTCGGCGGTTCAGTCGGGCCAGAACGTCACGTACCTCGTCTCACTGTCGGGTACTGGAGACATGACGGGCTTGCAGGTCGACACCTTCCAGCAGTCGGTGAAACCCAAGGCCGATGTGCTGCTCGTCGTCGACAACAGCGGCTCGATGGGTGACAAGCAGATGAACCTCGCGATGAACTTCGCGTCGTTCCTCGCGTACGCGCAGACGACGGTGGCCGACTGGCAGATGGGCGTCATCTCGACCGACCCGCCCGGCGGTTGCACGCCGACTCCGCTCGGCTGCATCCCGAACGCCGGGCCCGGGTCGAAGCCGCACGCGCAGCTCGTCGGCGACATGAACAACCCGAAGATTCTGACGCCGATGACTCCGAACGTGGCGCAGAAGTTCGCGCAGAAGGTGAACCTCGGCACCGACGGGAGCGGCGAAGAGTGGGGCATCGAGCCGGCCATGGCCGCGCTGACGCCGCCGCTGGTCACGAACGAGAACGCCGGCTTCCTGCGGCCCGACGCCAACCTCGCGATCGTGATCATCTCCGACGCCGGAGACCAGTCGCCGGATCCGCTCACGTACTACGAGAACCGCCTGCGCAACATCAAGGGCTACCAGAACGCGAACATGTTCACGTTCAACGTCATCGGCCCGTTCCTCGCGGGCGGAGCGCCTTCGTGGTGCAGCTACGACGGCGGCGGCGATGCCTCGCGGTACCACGCGCTCGCGGTCGCGACGTCGGGCGTCGAATACGAGATCTGCACGATGAACTGGGCGATGAAGCTGCAGGACCTCGGCAAGACCGCCTTCGGCTACCGCACGACGTTCTATCTGTCGGCCGAGCCCGACTTCATGGGCGGACACATGGTCACTGTGAAGATCGACGGCGTCGTGGTTCCGACGACCTCGTACACGTATCGCCCCTCGACGTTCGCGATCGAGTTCACTCCGATGACGACGCCCGGCCCCGGCCAGACGCTCACCGTCGAGTACTACCGGGCGTGCCTGTAAGAGGCTGACAGCTGACGGGCGCCGCACTCGCGGCGCTCGTCTTCGCGCCTCGGTAGATCCGCGCGCGCCCCCGCGCGTTGAAGCAGCACCATGACTCCACTCATCGCCGCTCTCGCGGTCGCCACCGCTGCGACCTCGTTCGACCCCGTCCCCCAAGGGAACGGACTTCAGATGCGCATCGTCAAATACGAGGGCAGCACCAACGGCGGCATGACCGTCGAGGTGAAGAACCCCACCGGCAAGGAGCTCGAGCTCTCGGCCGTCGGCCTCTACTTCGTGCCCGACATGGATCCGACCGTCGCTCCGCAGCGCCTCGGCGCCGTCGGCCCGATGCGAATGAACGCGAAAGACGAGCGCCGCGAGACGCTGAAGCTGCAGCCCGGCGCCGCCGCTACCGTCACGCTCGACGTCTACTGCATCGACTCGCACCGCAGCTCGCCCAGCGCCGAGACCCCGTTCCGCGTCGGCAAGGAGCGCATGCCCCGCGAGCTCGCCACCGCCATCGACTCCAACACCCGCGACAAGTCGAAGGGCTACGGCAGCGTCTACGCGCCCGCCGCCAAGTCGGCCGTGCAGAGCGAGGTCTGGCGCACCCGCGACAGCAAGTGGATCGAGCTCGACGGCGAGGGCAAGCAGGAGGCCGTGAAGCACCGCTGACCCGTCACGGGTTCAGGTGAATCGGCACGCTCAGCCCGAAGCTCACGTACACGACCCCGTTGCGCTTCTCGTCCGGCCGCTCGCCGTTGAACTTCACCGGCGAGTACATCAGCGCGACCTCGGGGAAGAGCTCGATGCGTTTCACGCGCAGGCTGAAGCCCAGCGACGTGCCCACCCAGAGCGTGTTCAGCGTGCGCTGCCCGTAGCTCGTGAGCAGGTAGTCCGACAGCTTCAGCCCCATCACCAGCTGGTGCCGCCCGAAGTTCTTCCCGATGAGCAGCGGCACCGTGAACCCGAACAGGTGAAACGGCTGGTCGCCCTGCACTCCCACGTGCCAGCTCGGCGACAGCCCCAGCGAGAGGTCCCACCCCCAGTCGCGGTCGTCTGCCTTGAACAGCTGCAGCTTCGAGTCCGCCGCCACTCCGAACTGCCCCGCGTAGCCCGGGATGCCGAAGCCGAACACGCGCAGGCCCAGCTCCGTGCGGTGCCCGATGCCGTGGTGGTACGCCATGCCGCCCTGCAGCCACGGAAGGTTCGTCGACTCCTCCGTGCCTCGCAGCGAGATGAAGTCGACCTCCGCCGACGGCGTGAGGCGAGCCTGACCCTCGTCGAGCACCGTCGCTCGGCCTCCGAACTGGTGCGCGCACGCGCTGGAGAGGATGAGGAGGATGAGGGCGGGCTGGATGCTGCGCCCCTCACCCTGTCCCTCTCCCCTACGAGGGGAGAGGGGACTCACTTTGTTTCCTCGACTTTCACGAACGAGACGAACGCCGCGCACATGTCCTGCCCGTTGCCGCCCCACGCGAAGTCTTGCGGCTCCTGGCCCAGCGGCTGATTCGCCGCCGAGTTGTCGAAGTGGCACTCGACGTAGAGCTCGTCGTCGGGCGCGAACGGAATCTCGTCGGCGAACCAGAACGGCTGCTCCCAGCCGAAGCGCCACTTCGGAATCTCGAGCAGGCACGTGCTCGTGCCGTCCTTGTGCAGCGCCGCCACCTTGATGCGGCTGCCGAACGTGTGCATGTGCGGCGTCACGCCCTGCAAGAGCACCCGCTTCCCGCCCGTCAGCAGCGTCGGCTTGTACTTGTAGAAGTACACCGCGTCGGAGTCGCCGGCGCGCACCTTCATCGTGTCCGCGATCAGCCACGCCGGGTTCGCGATCGGCGCGCCCTGCGAGTCGCGCGCCGTCGCCTCGACCTTGAAGTCCACCGACGAACGGTCGGGCAGCACCGACGTCACCCCCAGCGTCGAGTAGTGAATGTTCAGCACCAGCTTGCTGCCCTTCACCACCTGCGTGCCCAGCCCGCGCGGAAAGTCGCCGCCCTGCACCGAGCCGCCGAGCACCACCACGTCGCGCAGGTTCCCCAGGCCGCCGTTGCAGTCGAACCCCGCGAGCGGGTCGGCCGCGTCGAGCTTCATCACCTCGTCGACCGCCTCGGGCTTCACCGCCGCGAGCAGCACGTGGTGCACCTCGCGCCGCACTCCGGGCCGCGGGAACATGCCCGTGATGAACGTCGTGCCGTCGAGCGGCCAGTCGAGCACGAAGCAGCGGTTGTCGTCGGTGCCCGACGGCGGGCTCGGCACGTACTCCTCGGGCATCGTCACCGTCACGTCGACGCGCGACAGCAGCCCCTGCTGCTGCACCGGCACCGGCATCGACGCGTCGCCGACCGGCATGCCCTCGCCGAGAAAGCGCAGCAGCACCTCGTACTCGCGGTCGTCGAGCGAGCGGTCTTCGAAGTAGCGCGTGCAGCACCGGTCGGCCTGCCACGGAGGCATCGACCGCGACTCGACCGCCTTCCGCACCGCCTCGCGTCGCACCGCGACGTCGTCGTACGTGCTCAGCTCGAAGGGCCCCAGCCCTCCCGCGCTGTGGCAGCCGCCGCACTTGCGCGCGATGACCGCTCCGGCCTCGCCGTGCCACGTCGGAGTCGGCGTCGACTGCTCGGGCCCCGCCTTCGGCTCGAGGCTGCACCACGGCGTCGCGTCGGGCGAGCCCATGCAGGCCGCCAGCATCACCACCCACATCGGAGTCAGGCGCACGCAAGACAGTCAGTGCAGCTGCCGCGCCCACCCTCGCGCCCCGTCGCGTCGAGCAGTTGCCGCCGGAGGAAGCGACCGAGGTCGCTCTTCGGTGCTACCGCGCTCTACAGCCAGAGCCGCCGAAACGCCCGGTCCTTCCCGAGGCGGTAGGCCGAGAAGTCGCGCACGTCGACCGTGATGATCGCGTCGATGCCGAGTCGAATCGCGAGCGTCACCAGCACGGCGTCTGCAAAGTCGGGCTCGAGGTCGCGGTACTTCCGCAAGATGCTGCGCACCGCCGGCAGGTCCTCGCGGCCGATGTCGTGAAATTGAATCGCGCCCTTCTCGAGCCATTGGAGCAGGCTGTCCTTGCCTGCGGCGGTGAGAAAGAAGCTCGCTTCACCGACCATCGGCCACGTCGAGTGGAGCTCGAGGCCGTCGACCTCGCGACGCAGGAACTCCACTGCCGACGCATGGTGCCGGTCGTCCCGCGCGAACAGCGCGACCAGGAACCCCGTATCAACCCACGCGGCCGTGCTTGGCACGTAGCTTCTCCATCACGGCCCGCTTCTGCCGGTCGCGAACGGGGCGGGCCAGCTTGCCGCCTCCGAAGAGGTCGCGCCCCAGCTCGTACGCGCTGCGCCGAGGCCCGACGTACCGCTCGCACACCTCGCGAATCCCCTGGCGCACGAGACCGCTCTTGCTCTGCCCGGCCTTGCGGGCCGCCGCCTCGAGCAGTCGCTCTTCGGCAGGGGTGAGTCGAATCGAGTATGGCATCGGCTTGTCCTACAGTAGGACATTAGCATGGCCGACTGGAACGCGCTGTTCGACCACCTCGGCGCCGGCCCGCGCGAGAACGGCACCGCTCCGCTCGCCGACACCGCCCGCTGGCTCGCCGAAGAGCTCGGGCGCTATGGCCTTCAGCCCGAGGTCTGGGAGTACACCGCTCACCCGTGGCGCCTGCGCATCGCCGGCGTCGTCGCGCTGCTCGGCGGCGCCGCCTACGCGCTCGCGCTGCTGAAGAAGAAGCACGTCGCCGCCTTCGTCGTCGCGCTCGTCGCGCCGCTGCTCATCGTGGCCGAGCTCGAGCTCGGCGTGCCGCTGCTCGGCGCGTTGCACTCGGCGCAGCAGCAGCACGTCATCGTCACGCTGCCGCCGGCGCAGCTGCCCGCGACGAAGCGGCTCGTGCTCTCGGCGCACTACGACTCGAAGACCGACCTGCTCGACCACGTCGAGCGCGCTCCGATTCAGGCGCTCGGCCTGCCGCTCACGCTGCTCATGCTCTTCGCCGCTCTGCGCCCGCGCCCCAGGCTCTCGAAGGTGGCCGCCGTCGCCGCCGGCTTGAACGGCCTGGGCCTCTTCCTCTCGCTCACCGGAGGCGCGTTCGTCTCGGGGCGCAGCCACGGCGCCATCGACGACGGAGCCGGCTGCGCCGTCGTGCTCGAGCTCGCCCGCACGCTGAAGCTGGAACACACCGAGGTGAAGGCGGTGTTCTTCTCGGCAGAGGAGATCGGCCTCGAAGGCTCGCGGGAATGGGTGAAGACGCTGGACACGAAGCTGCCCACGCAGGTCATCAACCTCGACGGAGTCGGCTACTCGAAGGCGCTCGCGCTGTTCAAGGCCGAGGGCGGCATGCTGAAGAGCTACCCGCCCGACGAGAAGCTGGTGGCGGTGGTCGAGCAGGTCGCGCCGCTCTACCGCGCCTGGTACCCGGGCACGACCGACGCGCGGTCGTTTCTGCAGGCGGGCATTCCGGCGATGAACCTCGCGAGCGACCTGCCCGACCACGCGCTGCCGCGGCACCTGCACTCGACGGCAGACACCCGGGCGCTCGTCAACTTCGAGGCGCTCGACGACACGGTTCGGGTGCTCACGGAAGTCGCCCGCCGTCTGGACACGGCGGCGCCCTGACGGCGAGGCTAGGAGCAACGTGACGGCCGCAGCCCCTCCGGCAGATCTCGTCGGTCAGCGCATCGACGACTACGAGGTCATCTCGCGCCTCGGCGGCGGCGGCATGGGCGTCGTGTACGAAGCGAAGGCGAAAGACGGCGCCCGCGTCGCCATCAAGACGCTCAAGCCCGTCTTCGCGAACGACAAGGAGCTCGTCGGCCGCTTCCACGGCGAGGCCCGCGCCCTCAAGGCCATCTCGCACCGAGCGATGGTGGAGATCCTCTCGATCGGCGAGCTCGGCGACGGCACGCACTACATGGTGATGGAGTTCCTCGAGGGCCGCTCGTTCGAGGACGTCATCAAGCAAGGCGCCCCCCTCGACCCGCGCGAGGTCATGACGTGGATGATCGAGGTGCTCGACGCGCTCGAGGCCGTGCACGCCGCCGGCGTCATTCACCGCGACCTGAAGCCCTCGAACCTCTGGCTCGCGCGCACCGGCGTCGGCCCGCAGGTGAAGCTCATCGACTTCGGCATCGCGAAGCACACCGGCAAGAGCAGCACCGGCGCGCCGCAGACGCTGGTCAGCGCGATCGTGGGCACGCCCGACTACATCAGCCCCGAGCAGGTGAACGGCGAGAACATCACGTACGCGGCCGACCTCTACGCGCTCGGCTGCGTGATGTTCGAGATGCTCACCGGCAAGCTCCCGTTCGAAGAAGAGAGCTCGGTGAAGAAGATGCTGATGCACGTCGAGCGGCCGGCGCCGCGGGCGTCGACGGTGCTCGGCACGATTCCGAAGGGCATCGACGATCTCATCGCGTGGACGCTGAACAAAGAGCCCGCGCAGCGGCCTCCGAGCGCGCGCGTGCTGAAGGAGCGCATCCTCTCGGTGATGGCGAAGGAGCTCGGCGGCACGGGCCCCGCCCAGACACTGCAGATCAAGGCGCTGAAGCCCGGCGACCTCGGCGAGCCGCCGGCGGTCACCGAGCCGTCGATGCCGGCCGTTCAGCCTCCGGCGCCGGCGCGCGTTCGCCGCTCGCGCACCGAGCCGGTGCCGCGACACGCGCCGGGGCCGGTGCCGCCCTGGGTCATCGGGCTCGGTGGGCTGGTGCTGCTGGTCGCGGGGCTCTTCATCGCATGGCGAGTGACGCGCCCGGCGCCGCTGGTGCCGCTGCCGCCGGTGGCGACGCCTGAAGTGCCGGTGACGCCGCCGCCGCCGCCCGCGACGCCGCCGCCCGCGGTGGCGCAGCAGCAGCCCGAGCCGAAGCCGCCGCCCGACCGGCCGGTGCCGAAGCGCAAGAAGCCGGCGGCGCCGGTGCGAAAGAAGCAGGCCGGAGCGAAGCGCAGATAGTCACGTGGACGCGCTCGCGCACGTGAACGTGGACGTCGCCGTGATCGTCGACGTGGTCGTGAGCGTGGACGGCTTCTTGCGGCGCACGGAGCTGCCGATCACGATCACGTCCACGCCCACGCCCACGCCCACGGCGACGTCCACGCTCACGTGCGCGAGCGCGTCCACGTTCTGACGTTGGCGGCGTGACTTTCGTATAGAAGCGCGCGCGTGCCAGATTCCGCCGAGAAGCCGCCTGACCGCGAAGCCCTCAAGCTTCCGCCCGAGGACGGCGACGCGCCGCTCCACGAGGTCGGCCGCGACGCGCTCTCGGTGTTCCTCTACCTGGCGTTCACGGACAAAGAGCTGGGCGAGCTCTTCAGCGCGCTGCGGCTGAGCATCCCGGGCTTTCGCATCGACAAGCTGTCGGGCGTGCAGAAGGCCGACCACCTGGCCGACGAGATCCGCGAGCGGCCCGAGGCGCGCGACACCGTCATCGAGCTGCTGCGCAAAATCTACGAGTTCCCGGTCCTCGACAACGTCACGCTGACCCCCGAGGTGGCGTCGCAGCTCGCGCAGGCCTCGGAGCTCGAAGACTTCCGCGTGCTCATGCTGTGGCGGCTGCTCGCCGACCCGCAGCCCGAGATCCGCAAGACCGCCCACCCGTCGCTCGAGCTGCTCGCGAAGGCGTACTACGGCGGCGGAGCGGCGCCCGCCCCCGCGAACGCGCCCAAGAAGGTCGACGAGCCGCGCGAGGGCGCCGACCTCGAGAAGGAGCTCGCCCGCGCGAAAGACGTCGCCGAGAAGGCGCGCGCGAGGGCCGACGAGATCGCAGTGCAGCTCAAGGCCGCCCGCCAGGAAGAGACCGAGGTCAGCAAGGAGCTCTCGAAGGCGCGCAAGACGATCGACCGGCAGGGCAACGACATCAGCCAGCTGAAGCTCGAGCTCGACAAGGCGCGGGCGCGAGCGAAGGCGGGCATGAGCGAGAAGCAGGTGCGCGAGCTCGACCACGCGAAGGAGCAGGCGCAGAAGCTCGAGGCCGAGCGCGACGCGCTCAAGGCCGAGCTCGCGGCAGCGAAGAGCGCGGTGCCCGAGGCGCCGGCAGCTCCGGCGATGCCGGCGAGCGAGCCGTCGGAGGACGAGCCGACGGAAGACGCGCCGCGCGACTGGCACATGCCGCGCTTCTCGGCCGAGTTCTACGACTCGCTCGCGGGGTGGGACCGCCGCCTGCAGCGCGCCGCGTTCAAGCAGGCCTTCCTGCTGGCCGAGAACTACCGGCACCCGTCGCTGCGCGCGCTGCCCCTGCAGGGGCTCGAGGGCTACTACCGCGTGCGCGTCGCGACCGACGTGCGGCTCATCTACAAGCGGCACGCCGACGACACGGTCGAGATTCTGTCGGTCATCGATCGCGAAGACCTCGATCGCTACGTCAGACAAGCCAAGACGCGATGAGCAGAGCGCAACAAGAGCGAGTCCCCTCTCCCCTCGTAGGGGAGAGGGACAGGGTGAGGGGGCGTTGAGCGGCGCAGACGAGTCGCCCTCACCCCAACCCTCTCCCCTACGGGGGAGAGGGAGACGCTGGCTCCTAATCCTCCTCGCAGCCGCGATCGGCGGCGTGCTCACGTGGCTGGCGTTCGGCTACGGCGTACAGGAAAAGCCGGTGCCCGACCTGACCGACGGCGTCGAGCTCACGCAGCCGCGCGACCGCTCGTCGCGCTGATCCGCCTCACTGATCTTTCGGCAGCGCGCGCAGCACGGCCTTGCCGTCTTTGATGACGACCTTGAACTCGACGCTCTTCGCGTTGTGCTGCTTCATCAGCGCGGGCACCTGCTGCCGAAGCGTGTTCGCGACCGAGTCGTACGTCAGCTTGCTCGTGTCTTCGTTGCAGCGCTTCTTCGCCGTGATGTACGCGTCGTAGATCGCCTTCATCTTGGCGTCCGAGATCTGCCCGGCCTGCGCCGCCACCGGAGCGCCTCCCGCCGGCTTCGCAGCCGCAGCGACCGGCGCAGCCGGAGCACCCGGCTTCGCAGCACCAGCAGCCGCAGGCTTCGCGGCCTCTTTCAGCGCCTCGGGCGGAGGAGGCGGAGGCTTCACCTCTTCGCGCTCCTTCTGGTGCAGCCTCGCCTTGAAGACGTCGCGGCGATAGATGCCCTGCTCCATCTCGTTGAGCGTCCGCGACCACAGCCGCTCGTACGTGATCAGCTTCGCGTTCAGCGACTGCGCCTTGAACTTCACCGCGGTCTGCTTCACCGTCGAAGTCTGAATCAGGTTCACGCGCTTCTTCAGCTTGTCGTGCCGGTGCGTCGGCGGCTTGCGCTCGATTCCGAGGAAGTACTGCTCGTACGCCGCGCGCAGCGCCTCGATCTCGTCCATGAGACCGTCGATCTCTTCGCTGAGCGACTCGGACGTGTGCGGCTGGCCGCTGGCCGAGAGGGTTTGAGGAGCCAAGCGCCCCAGAGCTTACTTCACGCCGTGGCGCGGCGGGCGTCCTCTGCCGTCGGCAGCTCGACCTTCACCCGCGCCGCGTACTTCCGGTACTGCGTCACGAGCAGCCACGCGCCGAGCGAGAAGATGACCAGCGACCCGAACTGGCTGGTCGAGATGTTCCACCACGCCTCGCGGGGGATGAACTCGAACCACCCGTGAATCGTGCCGCGCTCGCCGTCGCCGCGGAACAGCTCAACCGTCGTGCGCTCGATGGCGTAGACCATCAGCCAGATGCCCGCGATCATCCCGTGGAAGCGCCTGAACGGCCGCAGCGAGATGAAGATGAGGAACAAGAGAAACTGCGCCGCCGACTCGTAGAGCTGCGTCGGGTGAATCGGCAGCGTGTGGCCGTGCTGGCTCACCCAGTCGCTGATCCGCACCGCGCCCGGCACCGCCTCTTTGAAGACCTCACCGGTCGACTCCACGATCCACCGCGTCTCGTTCGACGGGTCGGACATCGACGCGTACGCCGCGCTCGACACGCCGCCGCTGTGGCCTCCGAACAGGTCTTGCACCTGCGACCCCGGGAACTTCACCGCCAGCGCCGAACCCGACGGCCGCGGCTTGCCCCAGCAGCAGCCCGCCGAGAAGCACCCGAGCCGCCCGAACGCCGAGCCCAGCGACACCGTCGGCAGCCCGATGTCCGACAGCCGCAGGAAGTCGATCTCGTTCTTCTTGCCGTACCAGTACGCGACGCCCGAGGCGCAGATGAGCCCGCCCTGAAACACCATGCCCATCTGGGGGCCCGACTGCAGCACCTCTTTGATGTTCACGATGTTGAACAGCAGCACCGAGCCGCCGATGCCGCCGATGAACACGTAGAAGGCGAGGTCGAAGATCTGCTCGCGCATCTTCTTGCCCTTCTCGCCCACCCACTCTCTCTCGGCCAGGTACGCCGAGATGCTCACCGCGCCGAGAAAGCCGATGCCGATCAGAATGCCGTACGTGTGGAGCGGAATGCCCTCGCCCTTGCCCTTGCCGAGCAGCGGCGGGTCGGGCAGCGCGTAGTACAGGCCGAACACCGCGAGGCCGATGCCGAGCACGAAGTACATGCGCGCGCGCTCCATGCGCTGGTCACGCGTCGGCGGCTTGTACGTGCCCGTCTTCGAGTCGAGCGGGCCGGTCGCGGTGCGCCACCCGTTCCACGTCGTGTACGCGATGATGCCCAGCGCCAGCAGGTACGCGATGACGTGACCGGTCGCCGAGGTGAACGTGAACCTGTACAGCACGGGCATCATTTCGCGGGCTCCGGGGCGATGACCTTCTTGTCCTTCGACTCTTTGCGCACGAACGAGTCGATGACCAGCAGCCCGACCCCGACCACGATGGCCGAGTCGGCGATGTTGAAGCTCGGCCACACCAGCGACGGGTCGTCTTTCCAGTGCGCGTCGATGAAGTCGATGACGAAGCTCCGCGAGAGGCGGCAGAGGTAGTTCCCGATGGCGCCGCCGAGCACCAGCGGCAAACCCGCGACCGCCCACGCCTCTTCCTTCGTGCCCTGCAGCTTCCGGAAGTAGTGGAGGATGAGGAAGACCGCCCCGATCGAGACGAGGTGGAACAGCGGGCCGCGCAGCCCCTCGGGCAGCCCGCGGAACAGGCCGAACGCCGCCCCCGGGTTCTCGGCGTAGCGCAGCCGCAAGAACGAGTCCGACACCGACACCGTGCGCTTGCCGCGGAAGTGGTAGCCGTCGAAGCCCGGGTTCGGAGCGGTCGAGGTGAAGATGCGCAGCCGCTCGGAGAACGCGTCGCTCGCGTCGAACGCCGTCGTCAGCTCTCGCAGCACGACGTACTTCGACCACTGGTCGAGCACGATGACCGTCGCAGCCACCGCGGTGAGGAGCACCCATTTCTTCTGCACGGAGCTGGCTATACGTCAGCGCGCCGCCTGCTTCCAGGCCTCGAGCGTCTTCAGCGCCGCCGCCCGCGCCGGCGTCGAGCTCCACGCGCCCTCGGCCTCCGCCGCCAGCCGCAGCGCCCGCTGCGTGTCGCCCCCCGTCGCGAGCAGCGCCCTCGCCAGCGGGAACTGCACATCGGCCCGGTGCACCGGCCACGCCCGCGTCTCGTCGGCCACCTTCAGCGCCCGCTCGAGCTCGACCAGCGCCTCTCTCTCGGCCTTCAGCTGCAAGAGCGCCTCGCCCAGCGCCGTCAGCGGCAAGATCAGCTCGGCGCTCGCCTTGCCCACTCCCTCGGCCGCCACCACCCCGCTCTGCGCGAACGCCTTCGCCTCCTTCGCCTTGCCCTGCTCGAGCAGCACGAACGCCTTCACCGCGAACGCCTCGGCCGTGAACGCCGGCGGAGGGTTCGCCGCCAGCACCTGATCGACCAGCCCGCCCGCCTCGGCCGCCTTCCCCACCGACAGCTCGGCCTCCGCGAGCGAGATGCGCGCCGCCGCCGCGAAGCCGTGGCGCGGGCCCAGCGTCTTGTCCGCCAGCGCGATCGCCCGCACCAACGCCGGCCGCGCGCCCTCGACGTCGCCGCTCTTCGCGAGCGTGTCGCCCAGGTTGTTGAGCAGCGGCACGAGCCGCGGGCTCTCGGGCCCCAGCAGGCGCTCGCGAATGTCGAGCGCGCGCTCGAGCGCCGCGCGCGACGGCTTCGGCTGGCCCGCGAAGAAGTACGCCGTGCCGAGGTTCGCGAGCACGAGCGCCACCTCGGGGTGATCGGCGCCTTGCGCGCGCTCTTTGATCTCGAGCGCTCGCTCGAGCGACGGCACCGCCTTCAGCCACTCGTGCGCGCCGACCCAGCTGGTGCCGAGGTCGAAGTGCACCTTCCACATGAGCGGGTGATCGGCGCCGTAGAGCTTCTGCGCGGCGGCCAGCGCCTGCTCCTGCACCTTCGCGGCCTCGGCCGGCTTGCCCACCGTGGCGAGCGCGATGCCCTGGGCCGACAGGTGGTCGAGCTCGAGCCGCGCGTCGCTGCCGAGCCGCTCGACGAGGGCGCCCGACACGTCGAGCCACATGCGCGCCTCGCCCGGCCTCTCGAGAATGCCCGCGACCTTCACCGCGGCGATGGCCGCGCGCGCCGCCACCTCGTCGAGGCCCGCGGCCAGCGCGAGCTTGAACGCCGCCTCCATGCGCACGAGCGCGTCGGCGAACTTGCCCGTCTGCTGCAGCACGGCGCTGGCCAACAGCTCGCCCTCGGCGTGCAGCGCGGGCCGCTTGCCCTTCGCCTGCGCGATCGCCGGCTCGAGCACCTCGAGCGCCTTCGCGTACCGGCCGGCGTCGACGAGCGCCTTGCCCCGCGTGACGAGCTCGCGCAGCACCTTGCCCTCGGCGTCGCTCTCGACATCGCGGCCGGCATGGGCCCGCAGGCGCGACACGTCTTCGCAGACGCTGAGCGGCGTGAGCCCGTAGACGACGGTGACGCTGCGCTCGACCGTGGGGGCGTCGGCGTCGCGCAGCACCGAGCTCACCGCCGCGAGCTCCTCGAGCCGGCGCGCGTAGCACGCCTCGCGCAGCGCGAACGCCTCGTCGCTCTGCCGGCCCTGCACGTGCGTCGCCTCGCACGACGCCGTGCGCGCATCGGCCCAGGCGCGAGCGTAGGCGTCGAGCCCGCGAGCGGCCGAGTCGAACGCCGGCGCCGCGAACGGAGCCTTCGTGAGCTCGAACGCCGCTCGGACCTTCGCGCGGGCGTCGGCGTCCCAGACGCCGGCGAGGGCCTGCTCGTAGACCTGGCACGCGCTCGCAGCGCGCGACCGCTGCCACGAGAAGCCCGCGAAGCCGGTGAGCAGCAGCGCCGCGGCGGCGAGCCAGGGCGCGGCGCGCTTCAGCGTCGCGCGAGGGTCTCGCTGCAGGGCGTCGAGCAGCGCGTCCATCGAGGGGAAGCGGTTCGCCGGGTCACGGTCGAGCCCGCGCAAGAGGAGCGCGTGAACCCGCGCCGGCACGCCGACGCCCCACGGCGCCTCGGGCAGCGCACCGTCGAGCACCGCCTGCGTCACGGCGGCCGCAGTGTCGCCGGTGAACGGGCGCCGCCCGTAGAGGGCCTCCCAGAGGCACACGCAGAACGCGAACTGGTCGGTGCGGGCGTCGAGCGGCTTCGAGAGAATCTGCTCGGGCGCCATGTAGCCGACGGTGCCGACGACCGAGCCGACCTGGGTGAGCGGGTCCGACAGGCTGTGCGACGAGCTCTGGAGCGCGTCGAGCCGCGGCGGGCTCGAGGGCGCCGGCAGCACCTCACCCTCGGCGCGCGCGAGGCCGAAGTCGGTCACGCGCACGCGGCCGTCGCCGCCGATGAGCACGTTGGCGGGCTTGAAGTCGCGGTGCACGAGGTGGGCGGCGTGCGCCGCCGCGAGCCCATGGCCGGCCTCGAGGAGCACGCGCACGACGTCGCGCCACGGGCGGCGCGTGACGAGCCACTCCTTGAGCGTCATGCCCGAGACGAGCTCCATCGCGACGTAGATGCGGCCTTGGTGCACGCCGGCGTCGAAGACCGCGACCACGTTCGGGTGCTGCAGGCGCGCCATCGCCTGGGCCTCGCGCATGAGGCGGCTCTTGCCCTCGTCGCTGACCTCGCGCGCGCGCAGGAGCTTCAGCGCGACGCGGCGGTCGAGGTCGGGGTCGAACGCGGCGTACACCATGCCCATGCCGCCCTGGCCGATGACGTCGAGCACGACGTAGCGCCCGACCTGGGTGCCGCGCTCGAGCGGCGCGCCGTCGGCCCGAGCGGGAGTGAGGGTGGCCGTGGGCAGCTCGCCGGTCGGGGCGTCGCGCGAGGCCGCCTCGGCGTGCTGCAGCTTCGTCGCGCAGACGGCGCAGCTGCGGGTGTGCTCGCGCGCGGCCGCGGTGTCGTCTTTCGACAGACGACCGGCCACGAGATCCGCACAGCGCTCGGCGGTGAGGTGCTCCACCCGTGTGGGAGCGTCTCACAGCGTGTTCCGCAACGGTATCGCCCTGAGCTTCCGCCGCGCGCGGGGGTTATCGACGCTGCACTGTGCGCTGGGTGTGGACGTTGGCGCTGCTGGCTTCGGGCTGCTTTCCCCGCAGCGCTCCGATGGTGAAGATGTTCCAGTCGATCGCGCGGGTCGAGACGGGGTGGTTCGCCGTCGAGCCGCGGCTCAGCGTCGACGAGAACGGCGCCGTGCTGTTACCGCCCGCAGTCACGCTCGCCGACGAAGACGACGCTCCGTACATGGAGCGGCTCATGCGCGCTCACCGCAGCCAGTACCACCGCGTCGAGCTCGACGAGGCCTGCCCGGCGACGAAGGGCCCAGGCACTGTGTTCGTGCTGGTGCACGGCATCGGCGGCGAAGGCAGCGAGTGGGTGAGCGTGATTCCGACGCTCGCGCGCGCGCAGCCGTCGGCCATCTACATGTACCGGTGGTTCGCGTACGCCGAGCGCGGGAAGATCGTCGCCGGGCTCGTCGATGGCGTGCAGCAGCTCGCCCGCTGTCACCCCGACAGCCGCATCATCGTGCTCGCGCACAGCGCCGGCGGAGTGCTCGCCGCCTTCGCCGCCAGCCGGCTGCACCTCGCCACCCGACCGTACCCGGTCACCCTCATCACCGTGGCCTCGCCGCTCGCCGGAGTCGGCGCCCGCCCCGAGATCGAGAACGCCGACGACCACATGCACTTCTTCAACGACCTCGGCACCACCCACCGCGGCTACCCCGCGGCGAGCAGCGGCGCGACCGTGCTGCACCTGCGCACGCACTACCCGGCCGACGCGGTCATGGCTCCGACGCGCGCCGGCTACTCGCCCAACGCGCTCAGCGCCGTCGTGAAGGGCGCGCGCGTGCTCGACCTCCCCGACACCCTCGGCCACGACGACAGCCTGCTGTACGTCGCGCGCCAGCTCGAGCTCGGCCGGCTGCCCTGAGTTGATTTCAGAATCGGTCCAGCGCTAAGGCGGGGCGCCATGCGCTACGCCCTCGCTCTCCTGCTCGTCGCCTGCGGCCGCGGCCCCGAGCGGCTGACCACGATGTCCTTCGAGACGGCCGGGGAAAGCGCCGGAGCCTCTGCCGGTGGCGGCGCCGCGGGCGGTTCGGCGGGCGGGCTCGCGCCGAGTGAAGCCGACGGCACGCTGGGCGCGTGGGCGATCGATCGGCCGCTGCCGGTGGCGCGCGCGAACCACTGCTCGGCGGCCTTCGGAGACTGGCTCCTGGTCGCGGGCGGCAACTACAAGCCGGCGGGCGCGACCGACTTCGTGTCGAACGACGACGTGCTGGCGGCGCGAGTGGGCGGCGACGGGGCGCTCGGCGAGTGGCGCGTCGTGGGCCGGCTGCCGGCTGCGGGCACCGACTGCGTGCTCGCGGTGTCGGGCAAGACGCTGGTGCTGCTCGGCGCGCTGTTCACCGACAGCACGCTCAATGGCCGCGTGTGGACGGCGACGCTCGCCGACGACGCGAGCCTCGGCGCATGGAGCGAGGTCGGCGCGCTGCCGTACGGGCGGCGTGCGCTCGGCGCCGGAGCGCTGTTCGACGGCGCGAAGCTCTGGCTCACCGACTCGAGGCTCTCGAGCGAGGGAGCGCCCGAGGCGATTCTGGCTTCGGCGAGCCTGGGCACGACGGTCTCGGCGTGGGCGCCGACGGTGTATGCGATGAGCTTTCGCGGCCGGCCGCTCGGAGCGTTCGGGCGCGAGGCGGCGTTCATCATCGGAGGCTACGGAGACGGCAACGCGACGCTCGCCGAGGTCACGGCGATTCCGCTCGGCGGCGGCGCGCCGGTGCCGGCGACGGCGCTGCCCGAGGCGCGCACGTTCGGCGCGGCGGCGGCGGCCGGTGACTGGGTGTTCGTGACCGGGGGGCGCACGCAGCTCTTCGGCGTGCTGCCGGTCGCGGTGACCTACTCGGCGAAGGCGACCGGGGCGGCGCTCGGCGAGTGGTCGGCGCAGCTGCCGCTGCCCGAGGTGCGCAGCAACCACACGGCGACGGTGGCGCGCGACTGGCTGTACGTGGTGGGCGGCGGCGCTGGTGCGGGCGGGCTGGACACCGTGTTTCGGGCGCGCGTAAAGCACCCCGCACCGGTTCAATGAGCGCAGCCGACGCACGAGCCCTCGTCAGAGTTGCACGCAGCGCGACGCTCGCGACCGTCGGCGCCGACGGAGCTCCGCTCGCGACGCTGGTGGCGGTCACGGACGACGGCGGCGGCCGGCCGCTGTTCCTGCTCTCGGGCCTCGCCGAGCACACGCGCAACCTCAGGGCCCGGCCAGAGGCCTCGGTGTTGATCAGCGGTGAGGCGACCCCCTCGATGGACCGGCCCCGCGTCACGCTGAGCGGGCGCGTGACCTGGCTCGCCGGCGACGAGGCGGCGGCGGCGAAGGCCCGGTTCACGGCGACGCACGAAGAGGCGAAGGTCTGGGTGACGCTCGCCGACTTCGCGCCGGCGCGGCTCGAGATCGCGGCGGTGCGCTTCGTCGGCGGCTTCGCGCGCGCACAGACGATCGCGGCGGCGGACTACCTGGGAGCTTCAGGGCCGCGCTGACCGTCGAGCTCCGCCGAGATCGGCTACAAGGGCGGCATGCGCCCCTCGTTCATCATCGCTCTGCTGTTGCCCGTGTTGGCTCACGCCGACGAGGCTGCCCCGCTCGACCCCGCTGCTGCGCCGCCGGGCTATGTCGACACCCAGACGCTGCTGACGACTCCGGGCGCGGTGAAGCACCTGCGCATCTACGCCGTCGACGAGACGTGCTTCACCGAGAAGGCGCTCAAGGGGAAGACCTGGCCCACGGGCCTGGGCGTGGTGGACTTGAAGATCGGCGGCGTCTCGCTCACGTCGCTCACCCTGAGCGGGCCTTCGCCTGCGCCCTTCGAGGCGTTCAAGGGCTTCGTCGACAAGCTGGTGCCGAAGGGCCGCAAGGCGGTCTACGGGCTGAACCTGCTCGGCTCGAAGGCCTACGGCTACCGCGCGGTCTGCGTGCAGGCCAGCCCGGTGCTCGATGAGCCGACGGTGCAGTACGGCCGCATCGTGAACAAGAAGCAGGTCGAGCAGGCGTACCGGCTGGGGTTCCTGGTGCCCGGGCTCGAGAAGCTGCGCACGCAGCCGAAGACCGCGCACCGCGTCGCGATCGTGTACGACGAGGTGCTGGTCATCGCGCTCACCAGCCTCGACGAGCTGCGCGAGCGCACCGAGACGAGCGTGCTCGAGGCGTTCAGCCTGCTGCCGCCCGAGACGGAGTAGCTCGCGCACGAAGGCTGTCAGACGTGCGTGCGATGGTGCGCGCGTGCCCGAGCCCTTCCTGCGGAGCGTGAAGCTGCTGCGCGACCGCATCCCCGACGCGTCGAAGTACCCGTTCGACATTCCGGCGCTGAAGGCGCTCGACGAGCTCGAGCTGCACCCGGCCGTCACGTTCTTCATCGGTGAGAACGGCAGCGGGAAGTCGACGCTGGTCGAGGCCCTCGCCATCGCGATGGGCTTCAACGCCGAGGGCGGCGGCCGGAACCAGCACTTCTCGACGCGCAAGAGCGAGTCCGAGCTGCACCGCTACCTTCGCGTCACGAAGAACGCGCTGCGCCGGCCGCGCACCGGCTTCTTTCTGCGCGCCGAGAGCTTCTACAACCTCGCGAGCGAGCTCGAGCGTGACGCCCAGACGCTCGAGGCGTACGGCGGCCGGTCGTTTCATGACCAGAGCCACGGCGAAGGCTTCATCGCGCTGGTCAACCACCGCTTCGGGGCGAACGGCCTGTACCTCCTCGACGAGCCCGAGGCGGCGCTCTCGCCGCAGCGGCAGCTCGCGCTGCTGAAGAGCATCGACGTTCTCGTGAAAGACGGGGCGTCGCAGCTGATCATCGCGACGCACTCGCCGATCGTGCTCGCGTACCCCGACAGCCGCATCTACGCGCTGTCGGCCGCCGGCATCGAGCCCGTGCGCTACGAAGAGACCGAGCACTTCGCGCTCACGCGCGACTTCTTGAACGACCGGGAGCGGTACCTGCGCCGCCTGTTCGCCGACGGCTGAGCGTCTACTCGTCGAGCACGGTGAGCACGTACTCGCCGGCGAGGGGGGCGCCGCGGCTCACGAACGTGTCGAGCACGATGAAGTACCGCCCCGGCGGCAGCGTCTGCGTGAGCGTCTTGTGGTCGCGCGCGACGCAGGCGCTCGGGTCAGGCGAGCCACGCAGCAGGTGCACGTCGACGTCGGCTCCGGCCCGGGAGTGCACGCTGATTCGCAGCCTGCGCGCCTCGGTGAGGGTGAGCACGTAGTACCGCTCGCGACCCGACTCGTCTTGCGGCGCGCTGCAGCCGCTGTAGCGGTCGATGCGCGACTCGCCTCCGGTGCGGGTGTCGCCCAGGTCGACGAACGGAGCGCGGTCGATGACGAACGGCTCTGCCGCCGTGCCGCGGCCGGCGATGTAGCGCTCGCTGACCTCGCTGGCCGGCTCGGCGTCGAGCACGTGACGCGCGAGGCGCTCGAGCAGCTGCAGCGACAGCAGGTTCCTCGTGTTGTAGCCGAACGCCAGCGCAGCGGGCGTCAGCACGCAGGGGCGCACGACGCCGCCCTCGACGTAGGCCTTCGGGTGGACTCCGTCAGAGGCCATGCCCCAGCCGGGCAGCGCCGAGGAGGCGAGCCAGAAGTCGAGCAGGGGCACTCCGCGGCCCTGCGCGACGGCGCGGATGACGGCGTTGTAGCGCGGGACCCAGGCGTCGGCGCTCGCCGAGTCGCGCCGCGGCAGAATCGTGCTGAGCCACGGGATGGTGCCCTGGGTCAGCAGCGTGTCGACGAGCTGCAGCATGTCCTCGGTGAAGCCGTCGAGGTCGTCGAAGCCGATGTCGTTGGTGCCGTACGCCACGTGCGCGAAGCGCGGCCGCGCCGCCGAGAGCTCCTGCTGGAGCGGCGACGGGTCACCCGCCAGCGCGTGAAAGGCAGACCAGCCGCTCGTCGCGCAGAGCGACTTGCGGCTGAAGGGGTCCTCACCGCCGGCGTCGCCCCCGAGGAAGCGGTCGCGCGTGCTCGCGAGCGCGGCGTGCTCGGCCCAGACGACCCCGGAGCCGGCGAAGCAGGTCATGAAGCTCGTGCTCGCCGTCGACGAGGCTCCGATCTTCGAGAACACGTCGTCCCGCTGCTCGGGGTGGGCTGCCGCGAGCCGGCGCCAGCGGTCGACCAGCTCGCGCGTGAAGACCGACAGCACCCGCTCGCTCGTGTACTGCACCCGGCCCGACGGAGCCGCTTCGGGCCCGGCCATTCGCTCGGGCGGCGCGGGCGGCCTCGCCTCGGGCAGCGGCGCCGGCACCTCGGGCGGGTCGTCGAGCGAAGGCGCCTCGGGCGCGGGCGGCGCTCCGCACGCCGAGACGACTGCGAAGAGCCACAGCGACGAACGCCTCATGGCGCCCGTCTACCCCGGCTCGACAATTTTATTCAACCGTACAAATACACGCTACGGCTCCTCGACGCCGAGCAGCCGCTTCACGTCGGTGATCGACTTGCCGCTGTAGAGCGCCTTCACCTGCGGCAGCGTGCCGAAGGTGCGCGTCACCATGCGGTCGACGTAGAGCGTGCCGTTCAGGTGATCCATCTCGTGCTGAAGAATTCGGGCCGGCCAGCCGCGCACCCGCCACGAGACCGGCTGCCCCTTCTCGTCGAGCGCCTTCACCTCGACCTCGCGGTACCTGGCCACCATGCCCGCGAACCCGGCCACCGACAGGCAGCCCTCGAAGAACATGACCTTCTCTTCGCCCACCGGAGTCACCTCGGGGTTCACGAACACGCGCACCGGCACCGGCACGCGCTCGCGCTCCTCGCGCTCGAGCGGCGTGAGTGACGCCATGAGCTCTTCTCTGTCTTCGACGACGAAGACGCGCTTCGAGACGCCGAGCTGGGGCGCGGCGAGCCCGACGCCCGGCGCCTTCCGCATCGCGTCGACCATGCGCGCGACGAGCGCCTGGAACTCGGGGGTCTGAATCTCGGCGGCGTCGACCTCGGGCGCCCGCGCCCGCAGCACCGCTGCGCCCGTCTGTGTGATGTCGGTCATCGGTTTCGTTTGTACGGTCGCGCAGGCCGAGAGCGCGACCGCCAGCATGCTAAGCCGCCAGCGCATGGGCCTCACCACCGTCGCGAAGGGACTCGAAGCAGACGAAGCGGCCCACTGGCGCGACGTCCTCGAAGAGAACGGAATCGCCGCCACGCTCGAGCCGGGCACCGACGTGCTCGTCGACGCAGAGCACGCCGACGCCGCTCGCGCGCTCTTCGCCGACCCGTTCGCGGAAGAGGGCGACGAGAGCCCCGGCGAGGCCGCCGTCGAGGTGCCCGTGCTCGCGCCGGGCGAGCGCACCGAGCTGCTCGCTCGCACGCCCGACTTCGCCGCCGCTCAGCGCCTCGCGTCGATTCTCCACGCGGCCGGAATCTACGCGGCGGTGCGCAGCAGCGCACTGGTGAACACGTTCGGGGCCGATGGCCTGCCCGAGACGACCATCACCATCGCGTCGAGCCAGCGCGAGGCCGCGTTCGTCGAGCTGAGCGCGGTCGCGCGTGACCAGCTCGAGACGTTCGCGGGCGCACAGCACATCGACCCCGCCGAGGTGCTCGAGGCGCTGCTCGTGGCTCCGGCAGGGCTCGTGAGGGTGAAGCCGAACGAGAAGGAGTAGCGGCACCAGCGCAGCAGCGGGTGGCGAGCGCGGCGCCGGGCTCGACGCGTGGACGGTTGTACACCCCTCGATGGAGACCCTTCGCGAACCTGAACGACAGTCGTCCACGAAACGAAGGTCGGCCCATCGAGCGCTGTACAACGGTCCGAAGTCGAGGGGACGGGGCCCCACGGGGGGCGCAGCGGCGGCGCGGCGCGACGCCGCGTATTGGAAGCAGCTCGAGATCGACGACGAAGCCGCGCGCCAGTTCTTCCCTTGCGTACTCGCGAGCGGCAGCGCTGCTCCGGGGGCAGGCTCGGCGGAGTGGCGCGCAGGAGACTGCCGCATCTCCGTCGGCCGTCGTGCAGCGGCGGAGCGTGCGTCCGTCGCCGAGGGTCTCCGACTGCGCCGCAGAGCCGAGCCGACGAGCTGACGGTCGTCCGTGACGCGACGCGACCCGGGGGCGTCGCTACGGCGACGACGCGCGGAGCAGCGAGCGCCAGCAGGCGCAGCGGGCGTACCGAGAGCTGTGCCCGCGGCGTGAGCCAGCGAACGCGCGGCTCAGCGCTTCTTCGCCTTCTTGCCCGCCTTCTTCTTCGCGGGAGCGGCCTTCTTCTTCGCCGCCGGCTTCCGAGCGGCTGCGGCCTTCTTCTCGCCGCCGGGCGGAGCGTGCGTCACGGCCTCGATGTGGTGCCCGTTCACGGGGTCGACGATGAACGCGGCGTAGTAGGTCGGGTGGTAGTGCTCGCGAACGCCGGGAGCCCCGTCGTCCTTCGCTCCGGCCTCGAGCGCGGCGCGGTGAAACGCGTCGACGGCCTCGCGGCTCGGAGCCCGAAACGCGATGTGCTGCGGCGTCGTCGCAGGGGTTCCGGTCTTCAGCCACCAGTACGGCTTCCGGTCGTCGCCGAGGCCGAGGAACTCCATGTACTCCATGCGAACCGAGTACCCGAGGGGGCCGAGCACCTTCTCGTAGAAGGCGCGGCTCGCGGGCATGTCTGAAACGGTGACGGTGAAATGATCGATCATGACGTTGCCTCCACGCAGCGGTTGCACAGCTCCTGGGCCCCGACCTCGGGCTTGAACGTCCAGCACCGGGGGCACTTGTTTCCGTCGGCCTTCTTCACCTGATGCTCGGTGCCGTCGGCGAGCTCGACCTGCGACACCTTGAAGAGCTCGGGCAGCAGCGCGAGGTGCTTCTCGAGGAAGGCGCGCTGGTCCTTCGCGGCCACCACGAGCTTCGCCTCCTCCGACTTGCCGATGAGCTTGTCGCGCCGCGCGACCTCGAGCGCAGGCAGCACACTCTCGCGCACCTGAAGCAGCCGCTCGACGTCCTCGGGCACGCTCAGCCCCTTCGCCGATGGGAACTCGGCGAGGAACACCGACGCCGCCTTCTGGCCGGGCAGATACGACCAGGCCTCTTCGGCGGTGAAGCTCGTCACCGGCGCGAGCATCACGCACAGCTTCTGCGCGATCTCGTACATCGCCGTCTGGGCGCTGCGCCGCTTCGCGCCGGTCTTCTTCGACGTGTAGAGCGCGTCTTTCGAGATGTCGAAGTACACCGCTGACAGCTCGGAGGCGCAGAAGTCGACGAGCGAGTGATACACGGTGTGGAACTCGAACTCGTCGTACGCCTTCTTCACCTTCGCGACGAGCCCGTCGAGCTTCGCCACCGCCCACGCGTCGAGCGGCTCGAGCTTCGCGACCGCGTCTCTCGCGGGGTCGAAGTCGTACAGGTTCGAGAGCGCGTAGCGCAGGGTGTTGCGGATCTTGCGGTACGCCTCGACGCGCGCCTTGAAGATGTCTTTCGAGACGGTGACGTCGCCGCGGTAGTCGCTCGACGCGACCCACAGGCGCATCACGTCGGCGCCGAACTCCTTGATGATGTCGTCGCTGGGCACCACGTTGCCCTTGCTCTTCGACATCGGCTCGCCCTTGCCGTCGATGAGAAAGCCGTGCGTGAGGCACGTCTTGTACGGCGCGATGCCGCGCGTGCCCACGCCCACGAGCAGCGAGCTGTGGAACCAGCCGCGGTGCTGGTCGGTGCCCTCGAGGTAGAGGTCGACCGGCACCGGCAGCGCAGGCTTCACGGCCGCGAAGCTGCACGCCGAGTCGAACCACACGTCGAGAATGTCGGTCTCTTTCACGAACGCGCCGTGGCCGCACTTGCCGCACGTGTGGCCCGCAGGCAGGAACTCGCCGACCGGCGTGCTGTACCAGATGCCGGCGCCGCTCTTCTCGACGGCGTCGGCGACGCGGTTCATGAACTTCTCGTCGATGAACGGCTCGTCGCACTTCTCGCACCGCACGATGGGAATCGGGACGCCCCAGGTGCGCTGGCGCGAGATGCACCAGTCGGGTCGCGCCTCGAGCATGCCGCGGATGCGCGAGTGGCCCCACTGCGGCACCCACTTCACGACCTCGTCGACCTGTCTCAGCGCCTGCGCGCGCAGGCCCTTCTGATCGAGCGAGATGAACCACTGGTGCGTGGCGCGGAAGATGACCGGCTTGTGGCAGCGCCAGCAGTGCGGGTAGCTGTGCGTCAGCGTCGACGACTGCAACAGCGCCGAGCCCAGCATCGACATCACGACCGGGTTCGCGTCCCACACCTTCAGGCCGCGCAGCTTCTCGGGCACCGTGTCGTCGAACGTGCCGTCGTTCTTCACCGGGTTGTAGACGTCGAGGCCGTTCGCGATGCCGATCGCGTAGTCCTCCTGGCCGTGGCCGGGCGCGGTGTGCACGAGGCCGGTGCCGGCGTCGAGCGTCACGTGCTCGCCGAGCAGCACCGGGCACTCTTTGCCGGTGAGCGGCTGCTTGTACTTGAGCTTCGCGAGGTCGTCGGCAGACGCGTAGCCCGCGATGCGGGTGGCGTCGACGAGCGCGGCGGCGTCGAACGAAGCGTCGCCGACGGCGACCGTCTTCACCTTGAGCTCGTCGGGCGCCACCTCGGAGAGGAACTTGAGGAGCAGGCCCTTCGCGACGACGACGGTGCGCGCGCCGAGCTTGTACTTCACGTACTCGAACTTCGGGTGGGCCGAGACCGCGAGGTTGGCCGGCAGCGTCCACGGAGTCGTCGTCCAGATGACGAGCGCGAGGTCTTTCTCACCCACGACGTCGAACGCGACGTAGATGGAGGGCGAGGTGTGGTTCTCGTACTCGACCTCGGCCTCGGCGAGCGCGGTGGTGTCGTTGATGCACCAGTAGACGGGGCGCTTCTTGCGGTACAGCACGCCGGTCGCGGCGATGCGGGCGAGCTCGCGAATCTCTTGCGCCTCGTAGTCGAACGAGAGCGTGCGGTAGGGCGACTCCCACTTGCCGAGCACGCCCATGCGCTTGAACTGGGCGCGCTGCACATCGATGAACTCGAGCGCGTAGTCGCGGCACTTGGCGAGGAACTCGTCGCGCGAGAGCGTGCGCTTGTCGATCTTCTGCTCGCGCAGCCGCTTCTCGACCGCCTGCTCGATGGGCAGGCCGTGACAGTCCCACCCGGGAACGAAGTCGGCCTGGTAGCCGGCGAGGTTCCGGTACTTCACCACGAGGTCCTTCAGCACCTTGTTGAGCGCGTGGCCGGCGTGCAGGTTGCCGTTCGCGTACGGCGGGCCGTCGTGCAGCGTGTACTTCGGGCGGCCTTCGTTCCTCTTCAGCTGCTGCTCGAACAGCTTCTCGCCGTTCCACTTCTCGAGGAGCTTGGGCTCGAGCTGGCTGAGGTTCCCCTTCATCGGGAACTCGGTCTGGGGCAGGTTCAACGTCGCCTTGTAATCTCTCCCGGGCTCCGCGCTCATTTCGTATCGTCCGTACCACACGGTAGAGTCTCCAGCACTGTGCACTTGAGCGCGTTCATCCTGACGGCCCTGCTCGCGGACGGAGCGCTGAAGACCCTTCCTCCTCGGCCCTGGGCCGCGCCGCTCGTGACGCTGGTCGACGCCGGAGCGAAGGAGCGACAGCCCTTGCGTTACCGACTCAAGCGAGGGGCGGGCGCGGCTGAGCTCACTGGCGCCGGCAGCTGGTACATCACGGTGGCCGCGGGCCGCTCGGGCGGCCCCCTGCCGAGCATCTCGACGCCCTTCGAGGTCACGGTCGAGTCACCGACGCTCTGGTCGTTCAGCTTCCAGGCGGCGAGCGCGACGGGCGAAGGTCTCACCCAAGACCCCGTCACCCCCCTCATCATGAAGGCGATCGAAGGGGTGCACGGCCAGGTGACGGTCGACGACAGGGGCCTCGCCTCGAAGCTCGCCATCTTTCCGTCGTCGAGCGACTCTCAGCACCGCGATGACGTGAACAAGATCGAGATGGCTTCGTACTACGCGATGCAGATGGCACGCACCGCGTTCATGCACCACGTAGTCCCGTTTCCCGGGGAGCCGGTAGGGCTCGGCGCCGTGTGGAAGGTCGAGCGGCCGCAGACGCGAGGCATGATCTCGTACCTCGAGGTCGCCACGTACACGCTGAAGGCGCGCACGGCCGAGCAGGTGACGCTCGGCGTCGCCCTCTCGGGCAAAGAAGACCCGGCCAGCCCGGTGCGCCCCGGCGAGCTGACGCTCCACGTCGCGGGTGACGGCGAGCTCGTCGTCGACCTCGCCGCGCCGCTGCCCGCCCGCCTCGACGAGAAGCTGGTGATCAGCGCGGTGGTCGGCCCCAAGCACGAGCGGCGCACCGAGCACGAGGGTTCGATGAGCAACCAGTTCCGATATAGGGGAAGATGACCTCATGATGCTCGCACTCGTCGCTGCCATCTCGCTGTCCCAGGCGCCGGTTCCCTCCGACCCGAACCAGCTGCCCACCGCCACCGATGAGCAGAAGTGCCAGATGGCCTGCGCTCAGAAGATTCTCGAGTGCCAGATGCCGTGCGCGCCTCCGCCCAACCAGCAGAACGACCCGAAGGCGCGCAAGCAGTTCATGGAGTGCACCAAGGTGTGTGCCGCCAAGAACAAGCCGTGCCTCGATGCCTGCGAGAAGAAGGACAAGAAGAAGAAGGAGTGACGATGAAGGGGTCTGCGCTCGCGCTGGTCGTCGGTCTCGTGCCGTTCTGGGCTTCGGCGAACCCGGTCTGCCAGGAGCGGTGCGCGCAGAGCTTGGGTAGGTGCGGAGGTTCGTGCTCGGCAGATCAGAAGTGTCAGAAGCGGTGCGGCGACCAGTTCGAGGGCTGCATTCAGCGGTGCAACAAAGAGAAGGTGCAGGTCGACCGGCTCCCGGCGAAGTGCATCGGGCCGCGTGGCAGGTCGGTGCCGTGCTCGAGCCTGCAGGCGCCGCCGCCGAACTTGAGGGTCCCGAAAGAAGAGCTGAACCCGCCGGAGCAAAAGCAGCCCCCTGCGAAGCAGTAGGTCACTCCACCGCGTTGTGCTGCATCAACAGCACGGTGAGCTCGCCGTCTTTCTTGCGGAGCGTCATGCGGATCTTCTCGTTTCCGCGCGTGAAGGTCGACTCCCCGACCTCGTAGCCCCGCTTCTTCATCTCGTCGCCGTACCACTTCCTGACGTCGGCCTCGCTCACGAGGGTGGCGTAGCTCAGCGTGCGCAGCTCGGCGGCAGAGCCCCGCAACACGTTTCGCGCAGACGGGTGCAGCGGCGCGAAGTCGCCTGAGGCCTTCAGGCGCGCCTGCTGCTCGGCCCCCAGAGCGATGTTGGCCTCGGCCAGAATGACCTCGCACGTGCCGCTCGGCTTGTGGGGCTTGATCAGCACCGTGTACGAGATGAAGCGGTAGGGGTCGAGCGCGGTCACCTGCGTCTCGGCGGTCAGCTGCGGCTGCTTCGTCACGGGCTCCATGTACAGCCCCTGCTTCTCGAACTGATCGACCGCGTCTTCGACCACGTCGCGCAGGTTCCCCTTGATGCGCACCTGGTGCATCTTCACGGGGATTCCGTTCGACTCCTGCAGCCCGGGCATTTCGATCTCGTCGATGACGTTCTTGAGCTGCCAGCGAAACGGCGGCGGCGGCGGCGGCGTCTCGACCGGAGGGACGTCGGCGAGCGCCTTTTCGAGCACCTCGTCGGCCGACTTCGGCGCGGGGGCCGGGCGCGGCGCCGGCTTTCGGCCCGTCGCCTCTTGAGCGCTCGCGCTGCTCGACGGGGGAGCGGCCGGCCTGCTGGCCGACCCCGCCTGCGCCATCAGCGCTGCGGTCAACGTCACCAGACCGCCGAGGGTCATGGCCTGTTGGCGCTCGAGCTGGTGTCGTGACCCAGATAGTGGCCGTCGCTCAGCGCGTACGAAGCTCCGTACGTCGGCCACATCAAGAAGGGCGAGGTCTGCCAGAACCAGCTGAACCAGCCGTTGTCCGTGCCCCAGAAGATCAGCGTCATGAACGTCGGCTCACCCGTGAAGCTCAGGTAGAAGCTCGTAGGGCTCGACAAGATGGGAATCCACGCGGGGGCCTGGCCGTAGACCTGCCGAAGCAGCGTCCGGTCGTTGTTGCTCTGAACACCGAACAGCAGCGAGATCGGCGTGTAGACCTTGTTCACCGACCACCAGTACGGGAGATTGAAGCCCGCACACGGAATACCGAAGATGACGACGGGGCAGATGTCGGCTTCGTCGGAGTTGCCGTTCGACATGCCCCAGTCGTCGACGAGCATTCGGTTGTCCTGCGTGCAGCTCCCGCCGTTCGCGCGGCCCATCGAACAGCTCATGTACCTGCCCGTCGCGGCAGCTCCCTGAGCGTCGTAGTTCTTCGCCTTGAAGAAGCCCGAAGCATCGTTGGCCAGACCGCCGATGACTCCCGCGGCGCCGCCGTGGAAGACCTCGGCCTCGGCCCGGCACTCTACGCCTCCGTTGTCGAGGTAGCTGATGCGCAAGAACGGGATCGCGAGGCTCGGGAAATAGCTCAGGCCTGCGTTCGTGCCGCACCGCACCGACATGTTGCGCCCCGACGTCAGCACCTGCGTGAGCGCGGGTGCCGTGCGGCGCAGCGACGACATGACGCGACCATCGAAGTTCGCGTAGCGCGCGTTGCCCATCGCAGTCGCCTGGTTCATGCTGGTCGTCGTGTCCGAGATGTTCGGGACGAGACCCCACTGGTGCATCTTCCCGGCCGTGATGTCCCACATCGTCGAGGAGTTCGCCTCGGTCACCTTCAGCTGCGCCATCATCACTTCGCTGAAGTGGATGCCGAACATCAGCACCGTGACGAAGACCATCATCCCCAGGGCCATCTCGGTCGTGGCCTGGCCGCGCGGGGTGCGTCTCATTGGATACCTCGGAAGCCCTGGTTGTAGAGCTGCTGGTAGGCGTCCGCGGCCCAGGGCACGTTGCTGTCGCGCAGCACCTGGGGAATGTCACCGCCCGGGCCGCGCGCCTGATCGTCGACGTCGGCCCGCGTGAGCCCCGCGCGCCAGAACGGGCTCAGGAGGTTGGGCGGTTCTCTCCAGTGGCCCTGGCGGTGGTAGTACGCGACGCCGGTCGACAGCGCGGTCTGCCTCGAGATGTTGGTGCCCGAGCCATCGTGCAGCACGATGCCATTGCCGGGGCCGCCCAACGGGTCGTGGTCGCGCGTGTCGAACTGGGCTCCGGAGCTGAACCGGAAGTTGAAGAACAGGTTCCAGGGGTCGGGCAGGCCCCTGCGGTTACGCACGTCACGAGTCACCGTCACGGGCACCTTCGGCTGGGCGAAGTTGTCGTCTTTGAAAGCGACTTTGTAGAGGTTGTAGTCGACGAAGTTGGTCCACGAGCTGGGGCAGTTCAACAGGCACGCGCCCGGTTGGCTGTGGGTCGGCGCCTCGTTGTAGACGGGGATGACGACGACTACGAACGGGCCGCCCGAGGGCGGCGCCGGCGCGGGAATGAAGATGCCGATGCCGGCGCGGTGCTCGGAGTAGCCGATCTGGGAGTACGCGTACGAGACCCCGATCAACGGAATGCGGGCGAAGTTGCACTCGAACCCGGTGTGGCGCGCCAGCCAGATGAGGTGGTCGTCGGCGACGGCCGCCGTGCTGCTCGTGCTCCACAAGACGTTCGTGTGGAAGTACGCGCCGAAGTACCCGCTGCCGTCGTTCACGATGAGCTGCGGGTCGTTGAACAGGCGCGTGCGGAAGTAGTTGCGCAGCAGCTGCGGACCCTGGGAAAGCGGGTTCAGTCGGCCGGCCGTCCACGGGCTGCCGCGAGACGCCATGGCGGCCATCACCGCGTGACGGTCAGAGAAGATGGCGTTCGTCGAGTTGAGCGCGCCGTCGACGAACGGCACCTTGCCCAGCTCGCGCTCTGCGACATCGGAGGCCCCCCCGTTGTTCTGCCACTCGGGCGAGGTGCCGCCCGAGCCCCTCATCACCCGGCGGGTCATCGCCTGGCCCGACACCGCGTTGTTGAACATCTGGAGGTACATCGTCTCGAGCTGGCCGACGTAGAGGTACATGGCCGCAAAGCCGGCGCCTCGCGCCGATTGCGCCACCCGCGGGTCGAACGCCGAGATGACCCCGTTGACGCGGCCCAGCTCGCCGATGCCGACGATGAGGCGTACGGCGAGGCTCGCGGCGCCGGGGCACCCGCACCACGACCGCCAGAACGAGGCGCAGTCGCCGAGCTGCTTGATGAGGTCGATGGTCCAGTAGCCGAGCTGCCCCCAGATGACCGGGAGCGCGAGCGTCGCGAAGCTCGAGGTCGAATGCAGCCCGAGCATGGCGACGTAGTGCGCGATCGCCACGCGGTTCGTCAGCGCCAGCACGTTCATGCCGCGCGCGACGGCGACGGCCGTCGAGTAGGCCGACTGGTCGGCGATCTGCTGGAGCTCCATCTTCTCTTTCGCCTTGGTGCCGAACGACAGCGTCATCGTCACCATGAGCGTCAGCAGCATGAGCGTGAGGGCGAACATCACGAGCGTCTGGCCTTTTTGGAGGGTTCGCATGCTCTGGCTCACAGAGAGGGAGGGGTGGGGGCGCAGTTCTTCGTGGTGAAGTTGACACCCTTCGCAGGGGTCATCATTCGCATCGTGTAGTTGGCGATGATGGGGAAGACGAGCTCGCCGCGGCTCATGCGCAGACTCATCTCGTTCACGATGGCCGAGTTCAGCGTCTGAGCCGCGGTCGCGCTCCAGTTCGCGGTCTGCGTCGTGAGCAGCGGGTTGACCGCGGTGTACGTCTGCACGTTGTAGTGCGCGAGAATCATCTTCGACATCACCCAGTTCGCGAAGGGGATGCGCATGGGGAACCAGAAGATGACGGTGGCCTCCATGCGCATGGGGGCCTGGCCCATGTCGTAGTCGTCATCCATCGCGCCACCGCCGATGGGCGGGGGCCGGGGGCCGACGTCACGAATGACCCACACGACGGTGCCGTTGACGACGAGCGCCTTGCCGCCGTCGGAGATCTGATCGTTGTAGCGGTTGAGGCGGCGCCGCGCGTAGGCCGCCGCCAGCTTCATGCCCGGCGTGCCCGCCCCCGGTCGGATGAAGCTCTCGATGGCGGGCATGACCTGCAGCAGCGCCGCGTCGACCATGCGCTGGCAGTTGCCGTGGTTCACGCTGCCGGCGCGCGCCGCGCGGTACGCCGCGAGCTGCGTCAAGATGCGCGCGTTCAACATCATGAACAGCTGGAGGCTGCCGAGCACGCAGAACAGCACGAGGGGAATCGAGATCGCGGTCTCGACCGCTGCTTGACCTGACTCGCGCGAGGGCAAGGGCACGAGGCACACTATCCAACGCTATCCACCCTATTCGGCATCGGATCTTCGGACCGTCTCCGAAATGTGGGCCGATGTGTACCGCTGCGATCGCTTCAGCGCGTGAAGCTCACTTCGACGTTCGCGAGCTTGAGCCCCTTCAGGGTTGGCAGCGTCAACCACGCAGACTTCGCGCCGGTGAGCCGGTGCGCGCCGGGGCTCAGCACCGCGTAGCCTCCGAGCGCGACCCGACCGTCGACCTGCACCTTGTCGCCGCGCGCGAACAGGAGCACCGGCGGCACGACGTGACCGGGCCGCGGTTGGGGCTTGACCGTCACCTTCCAGTTGCCGGCCGACAGGTCGCGAATGCTGAAGCGGTCGGTGGCGTCGACGATGATGAGCGAGCCCCGGCCCAGCACGGGCGTGTCGTTCGCGAGCGCGGGTATCAGCTGCTCCGGGGCCTCGCCCGCCGTGCTCACGAACATCGCGAGGCGGGCGTCGCGGTGCGACCAGCGGCCCGCGCTGGTCAGAATCTCGAGCGAGGGTGAAGAACCGGGCGTGAACAGCGCCGCCGGCACCGCGTGCTCGGTCGCGCCGACCGTGCGCGGCAGCTCGCCCATGTTCCAGATGACGCGCCCGCTCGAGTTGAGGCCCGACGGCAGCGGCTCGGCGTGCGTGATGGCCCCGCTCGCGGCCGGCATCGGCGGGACTCCGTCGAGCGACACCGCGTGCGACTCGGTGAGCACGATGCTCACCGGCCCCGCCTCGGCGTCGTACGAGACGCTCTTCTCGACCGCCTGAGCGACAGGCTCGGTCTTGGGGGGCTCGGTCTTGGGGGGCTCGGTCTTGGGTGGGTCGGTTTTCGGCGGCTGCGCGCCCTCGTCCGGTGGCGGGTTGTTCGGCGGCGGCTCGACGCCCTCACCGTCTTGCGCGATCTCTTCGCCCGGCGCAGGGCGCAGCACGACCGGCGGGCCCGCGGGCCGTGCCGGGGGCTGCATCACCCCGCGCGCCCCCGCGACGGGCTCGTCTTGCTGGAGCGCGAACACCGCGACCACGGCGAGCAGGCCGAGCAACGCCGCGCCGACGACGAGTCCGATGAGGCGGGGTGGCTTCGACGGTTCGGCCGTCGGCGGGTCGACCGTGCGGGGCCGCGAGCGCGAGTGGGCCGTGTTGGCCCCCGCCGATGAGGCGGGGATCTCGCCGGTGTGCGCGATGGCCTTCGCTTGCGGCCGCCAGCTCGAGATGAGCTCGTCCGAGCCGCTGCGCAGATCCAGCGCCTCGCCGCGCTTCTGCAGCTCGTCCTGGTAGAGCCATCGCATCCAGTCGCGCACCCAGTGGGTGCCTGCGCGAGGCGCAATGGCGGCCCTGCACGCCTGGAGCGCCTCGATGAGATCGAGCGTGCTCGCGTACCGGTCTTCTTTCGCGGTCGCCATCATCTTCGTGATGACGGCACGCAGCGAGTCGGGCACGTCGGGGTTCGCGACCTCGATGTGCACGTACTCGCCGTTTTCGATCTGCTTGAGCACCTTGAAGTTCTGGCCGTCGAAGGCCTTCTTCCCGGTGACGAGCCGGTAGAGCACGACGCCGAGCGCGTAGATGTCGGTACGAAAGTCGACCTTCTCGGCGCGCGCCTGCTCGGGCGAGAAGTAGATGTACTTGCCCTTCACCACCCCCGCCTCGGTCTGGTTGCCGCCGGCGGTGAACGACTTCGCGATGCCGAAGTCGACCAGCTTCGCGGTGCCGTCGAGCCCCACGATGATGTTGTCGGGCGAGATGTCGCGGTGAACGATGTTGAGCGGCCCGCCGGGCCCGCGCCGCGTGTGCACGTGCTCGAGGCCCTTCGCGACCTCGAGCGCGATGAGCACCACGACGGGGTACGGCATGTGCCAGTAGCCCTGCTTGATGCCGCGCTTGAGCACGCGGTCGAGCGAGTAGCCATCGACGAACTCGATGGCCATGAAGTGCGAGCCGGCGAGCTGGCCGAAGTCGAACACCTGCGCGACGTTTCCGTGGCTGAGGCTCGCCGTAATCTTCGCCTCGCGCACGAACGCTTCGATGAACTCCTGGTTGTCAGACAGGCCCGGCAGCACGCGCTTCAGCACGACCGGCTTGCGCATGCCTTCGGCGCCCATGAGCTCGCCGAGCCAGGTCTCGGCCATGCCGCCCTTGCCGATCTTGTCGACGAGCTGGTACCTGCCGATCTTGCTGCCGGGAGCCCACATGCGGTCAGCCGTGGACTCTAGCCCAGCCGACCCGTTTCAGTCTGACGCCCACCGGGCCACGAACCCTCCCGTGAGCGAAACCCTCTCGAAGGCGTCGACCTGAGAGCTGCTGCACGTCGTCGTGCCCCGCCGGGTCGACAGCGTGCCGGTGAACGAGCCGACGATGAACTGGCGCTCCTTGTTCGCGTGGCTCACCGAGACCGTGGTGGTGAGCCACTGCGGCTCGCCGGTGCACGGAGCGTTGTAGGAGTCGAGGTAGTTCACGTCGCCGGCGGTGGCCTGCACCGAGACGCCGCCCTTGGGGTCCGAAGCGAAGCCGCCGACGCCGCCGCCGCCGAAGCCGACCGAGACCGAGCCGGCCGCCGACGCGGCCGACACCGACGTCTTGCCTGCCATCGTGTACACCACCGGCGTGTCGGAGACGATGACGTCGCGACCATCGACGACGAACGAGACCATCGAAGAGAGCGCGATGAGGTCGCGGTAGACCTGCGTGCGCCCGTCTCGGGTCACCCTCGCCGTGACCCAGGTGCGCGGGTCGGCGACCGAGCCGGAGGGGGCGATCACCGCGGTCGTGCCCTGCGGAGTCAGCGTGCCCGGGCCAGGCTTGCCCATGCCGTCTTCGAGCGCCCACTCGACCGGCGACGGCATCGCGCGCATCGCGCCCAGCGGGCCGGTCTGCGTGGCCGGCTCGTCGCACTGCTCGACGAGCGAGGCGGTCGCCTCGACGCCCGGCGAGAGCACGAAGTTGTCGATGCTCAGCATCGCGCACGCCGCGAAGGTCCAGTCAGAGAAGTGGGCGAGCTCGGCCGTCGCCGTCTTCGCCGCGCTGTCGTGCGTCAGCGTGCCCGAGCGCTGCCAGAAGCCATCGGCGCCGTGCGTCGCCGCGAACAGCTGGTCGGCCGAGGTGCCGTCGAGCGAGCCGCGGTGCGCGAACACGAGCTTGGCGGGCTTCGCGAACTGCGTGCCGTCGGGCTCGAGCCGCAGCGCGCCGCCGACCCCGAGCGGCGCGGTGTTCGTGATGGGCGTCATGCGGAGCATCGTGTCGGCCGCGAGCGCTCCCGGCGGCACGACGAGCTCGAAGCGACCGTCGGCCGACTTCAAGCTGCCGCCGGCCGAGCCGATCAGCGCCGAGACCGAGGCGCCCGTCGGAGCCCCCTTCTCGGCCTTCTGGGGCTCGGAGGGTTTTTGGGGGTTGGTGTTGGTGGCCGGCCCGCACGCGCAGGCGACGGCGACCACGAAGAGCCACGGTTTGAAGCTTCGCTCACGGGCCATTGGAACAATCTCCACCCTGGTTGCAGATGAGGCTGGGGCTCACCTGGGTCGTCGCGGCGACGATGCACGACTGCGAGGTGGGCACGTTGATTCGTACGTACCCGGCGGCGCCGCCGCCGCCGCCTCCATTTCCAGTTGCCGACGTCATGCCATCTGTAGTGCCCCGCTGGCCCGGCCGCGGCAAGAATAACCGACCACCGGCGTAGCCGCCGTTGCCGCCCCACTGCGAGCCCCCGTCACCACCCGGCGCACCGCCGTCGGCGGTCAGCACGGCGTTGAAGCCGTCATTTCCGCGGCCGTCGGTGCCCGAGCCTTCTCCGCCGCCGCCGCCGCCCGCGGTGAGGGCGCCGCCGGCGCTGACCAGGTTGGTCGCTTCGAGAATGATGATGCCGCCGCTGCCGCCGCCGCCGCCGCCGCCGTTGATACCGCCGCGGCCGCCGCCGCCGCCGACGTTGATGAACGCGTTGGTCAGCAGCATGTAGTTACCCGTGGAGATTTGAATCGCGCCGCCGCCGCCGCCGCCCAGGCCGGCCATCGTGCCGCCGCGCCCGCCGGGGCAGCCGCCGACGAGCTGGGTGGGGGCGCCGCGCTGGGCGCCCGCCGAGCCGCCGTTGCCGCTCGCGCTGTCGCCACCGCCGACGGCGCCGGGAGTCGAGGCGCCCGCTCCGCCGCCGCCGCTCAGGCCGGTGCCGTTGCCGCCGGCCCCCACGGTGGCGCACGAAGGCGGGTTGCCGCCGGGCCCTGCGTCTTGAAAGTCGGCCTGGGCCGAGATGTAGCCGTTGATGCGGGTGTCGTTCTGCACCGCGATGATGAGCGGGCGCGAGCCAGTCACGATGAGGCCGGCGTCGAGCAGCTCGAAGTCGCGCATCGTCACGATGACGGCGGTGCCGCCGCCGGGCAGGTTGACGGTACCGACGCCGGGAGCGTTGGGGCCAAACCCGGTGACGCCGCCACCCGGGTTCGTGTCGATGTGCGCGGTCGACCCGGGCGGCACCGCGGTCGCGCCGATCGGTGGAGTCGGCGCCATCCCGGGGTCGAAGTTCACGGGCGTATAGGGGAACAGCAGACCGCCGCCCGACATCTGGCAGCCGCCGTCGGGGAAACAGACGTTGCCGTTGCCACAGGTCTGCCCGACGAGCACGGGGAAGCCGCACGTCGCGTCGGGCCGACACGCCTGCGGGCCGAAGCACCCGCTCGGCGGAGCCGCGTTGCACGTGAGCGTGCGCGAGGGGGTGCAGGCGCCCGCGCCGCACGCTTCGCCGAACGTGCAGGGGTCGCTGTCGGTGCACGAGAAGCCGGTGCACCCGGTGTCTTCGCAGTCGGTGAGCCCGTTCATGTCGTTGTCGGTGCCGTCGCCGCACGCGAGCTCGGGGCACAGCGACGGGCGGCAGCCGCCGGTGATGACGCCGCCGTCGGGGAGCCGGATGACGGGGTTGCCGCCGTCGACGAGGCGCACGGTGCCGCCGTCTGAGAGCGACGGCGTGCACAGGCCGCGCTCGCAGCGGTAGCTGCTCGGGCAGCTGACGGTGGCGCAGAGCACGTCGATGCAGCGCAGGCCCTCGCAGACCTGGCCCTGCGGGCAGGTGACGCCGTTGCAGTCGACGGGCAGGCACTGGCCCTGGGCGCAGCGCTGATCCGACGGGCAGGTGACTCCGACGCAGCGGTCTTCGATGCAGCCGCCGTCGAAGCAGACCTGGGTGGCGCCGCACTGCATGGTGGTGCAGTTCTGCGGCGTGCAGGAGCCGTTCACGCAGCGCTGACCGCCGGGGCACGTCACGGTGGCGCACGAGCTGCTGACGCACGCGCCGTTCTGGCAGATCTGCCCGGCGCCGCACGCCTCGAGGCCGCACGAGGTCGGGTAGCAGGCGCCCTGCACGCAGGTGCCGCCGGGGCAGCTCTTGCCGATGCACGAGACGTCGACGCAGGCGCCGCCGGAGCAGACCTGATCATCGCCGCACATCTTGCTCGAGCAGTCGTTCTTGTAGCAGCGGGTGCCGACGCACTGCTCGTCGGTGGCGCAGGGCGTCGCCGGGCACATCGGGTTCTTCAGGACGCAGACCTTCATGGTCGGGTCGCACTTCATGTCGGCGGTGTTCGGGCAGTCTTGATCGAACATGCATGGAACCGGCGCGTTCGGATCTTTGTCGCAGTTGCAAGACACCAACACCACTGCGGACACGACGGTCGTGAGGGCGCGGACCATGCGGGGCGGGAGCATAGCGCTCCTCGCCGCGCTACTTCACCTTCATCGCCCGGGTATCGAGCGAGTACTTCTTCACGAGGCGCTCGATCGACTTGCGGTGGAGGCCGCTCTCGCGGGCGGCGCGCGAGATGTTGCCGTCGCACCGCTTGAGCACCTGCGAGATGTACTCGCGCTCGAAGCTCTCGAGCAGCTGCTCCTTGGCGTCCTTGAACGAGAGGTGCTCGTTGAACGGGAGCGGCTGCTCTTTCTGCTGCCCCTGCACGCGGGCGGGCAGGTGCACGACGTCGATCTCTTCGCCGTCGCTGAACGTGAGCACGTGCGACATCACGTTCATGAGCTCGCGCACGTTGCCGGGCCACGGGTAGGCCATCAGCATCGAGAGCGCCGCCTGGCTGAAGCGCTTGCGGCCGTGCTTCGAGACCGTCTCGGGGTCCGACAGCGCCTTGCGGAGAATGTGGGGAATGTCGTCGCGCCGCTGGCGCAGCGGAGGCAGCTGAATGTTGATGACGCTCAGGCGGAAGTAGAGGTCTTCGCGGAAGTTGCCCGCCTGAATCTCTTTGACGAGGTCGCGGTTGGTCGCCGCGATGACGCGCACGTCGACCTCGATGACGTCGTTGCCGCCGACACGCCGCACCTCGCGGTTCTCGAGCACGCGCAGGAGCTTGGGCTGCAGGTCCATTCGGAGCTCGCCGAGCTCGTCGAGGAAGATGGTGCCGCCGTTGGCGCGCTCGAACGCGCCGGGCCGCGAGGCGACGGCGCCGGTGAAGGCGCCCTTCTCGTGGCCGAACAGCTCGCTCTCGATGAGGTTCGGAGGAATGGCGCCGCAGTCGAGCACCACCATCGGGCCCTTCTTGCGGCCCGAGCCCTCGTGAATGGCGCGGGCGACGAGCTCTTTGCCGGTGCCGGTCTCGCCCTGAATGACGACCGAGACGTCCATCGGGGCGATCTTCTTGATGAGGCCGAAGATCTGCCTCATCTTCACCGACTGCCCGACCATGCCGCCGAGCAGGCCGTCGCGATCGGGCTCGACCGTCACCTCTTCGTCGATGGGCTTGAACTCGAGCGTCGAGCTGCCGGCGCGAATCTGGGAGCCGGGCGAGAGGTACGCGCGCTCGATGCGGCGGTTGTCGAGGAAGGTGCCGTTCGTCGAGTTGAGATCGATGAGCAGGTAGCCGCGCTCGGTGTACTGCACCTCGAAGTGGTGGCGGCTCGCGGTGCGGTCTTCGGCGAGCACGAGGTCGTTGGTCGAGTGCGCGCCGCAGCGCATGCGCTCTTTGTCGCTGACCACCTCTTTGCCCTGATCAGGCCCGGCGGTGACGGTGAGCCGGCACTTGCGGACCTTGAGGGTGGTGCGGTTCTCGACGACGAGCGTGTGCGTCGCGGTGATGTTCGCTTCTTCGAAGGGGTCGAGATAGGTCGCCTCACCGGGGCTGGTGAGGATCTCGTCTTGGACGCTCTCTTTGGCCTGAGCTTCTCGGGGCTGAGCTTCTCGGGGCAGAGCTTCCTTGGGCGGGGTGGTGGACATCGCGTGAAGGTGCTGGACCTTATCAAACGCCTCTGTTGAATCGAGCAGTCAATGGCGCGACGCACCGCGGGCCGCATCGGCATTCTGTCGCGCAAGCGTGCGCTGTACTCGACTTCGCGGCTGGTCGAGGCCGCGCACAAGGCCGGAGTGCGCAGCATCGTGATGGACACGCTGCGCTGCGAGCTCATTCTCACGCCGCGGCCGCGCATGCTGTACCGCGGCGCCGAGGTGAAGGGGCTGACGGTCGGCGTGCCGCGCATCGGCGCTTCGATCACGGGCTACGGGCTGAAGGTCGTGAGCCACCTCGAGGCGATGGGGGTGCCGCTGCTCAACGACGCGCCGGCGATCGCGCGCAGCCGCGACAAGCTGCGCTGCCTGCAGCTGTTGTCGGGGGCGGGCATCGACATTCCGCGCACGGTGATGGCGTACCAGGGCACGAACATTCGCCGGCTCGTCGACGAGGTCGGAGGGCTGCCGGCGATCGTGAAGCTCCTGCGCGGCACGCAGGGCGTGGGCGTGATGATCGCGACGTCGATGACCGAAGTGCAGGGCATCTTGTCGACGTTCTGGGAGCTCGGTCAGGAGATTCTGGTTCAGGAGTTCATTCGCGAGTCGAAGGGGCGCGACGTGCGCGCGCTGGTGGTCGGCGACGAGGTCGTGGGGGCGATGCGGCGCAGCGCGAAGAAGGGCGAGTTCCGCTCGAACATTCACCTCGGCGGGCACGGCAAGCCGCTGCCGCTGCCGAAAGACTTCGCGCGGGCGGCGGTGAAGGCGGCGCAGATCATCGGCCTCGAGGTCGCGGGCGTCGACATGCTCGAGGGCAAGAGCGGCCCGAAGGTCATGGAGCTCAACTCGAGCCCCGGGTTCGAGGGCCTGGAGCAGGCGACGGGGCAGGACATCGCGGGCGCCATCGTTCAGCACGCGCTCCACGTGTCGGGGCGGAGGCCGCACGAGAGCGTATAGAGTTCTGGCGGGCAATGAATCTTTGCCTTACGGAACCGTCTGATCCCCCTCAGATGACCCCTCGCAAGGAGCCGATCATGAAACGCATCCTCCTCCCGTTCGCGGCGTTCGCGGCGGCCCTCGGGGTCTCAGGCTGCACCGTGCACACCACGGCGACGTACCGCACGCCGGTCGCCGTCGCGTGCGACCCCGGCTACCCGTGCGCCGGCTACTACTACTGGGACGAGTGGCGCGAGGTGTACGTCTACTACGACGGCTACCGCTACATCGACTGCACTGGCCGCCCGGGTGAGTGGCCGCTGCCGCCGGCAGGCGTCACCTACTACGCGCCGCCCGCCGGCTACGTGCCTCCGTCGTCGTGGGTTCCTCCGCGCGGCACGTACCGCCCGCCCGTCGGCTACGTTCGCCACAACCGACCGGCGCCCTGGGTGCACGACGCGCAGCCGGTGCCGGGCTACGGAAACCCGGGCTACGGAAACCGCCCTCCGCCTCCTCCCGGCGGCACGAGCCCGGGCAACCCGGTCTACGGCGGTGGGCCACCGCCTCCTCCGGGCGGCACGAGCCCCGGCGGCAACCCGGGCTACGGGCGTCCTCTTCCTCCGCCCGGCGGCACGGTGGTCGGCAACTCGCCGCCGCCACCTCCTCCTCCGGGCGGCGGGTTCCAGACTTCTCCTCCTCCTCCTCCGGGCGGCGGGGTGGTCGGGGGCGCAGCACCGCCGCCGCCTCCTCCGCCGGGCAAGAGCACCGACTGGCGCGACGGGCAGGACCCGGCGTGGGCGAACCAGGGCCGGCAGGTTCCGCCCCCCGGCGGGTCGACGGGCGGGGCACCGCCGCCGCCTCCTCCGGCAGGGAAGGGCAACGACGGGCGCAGCGCGCAGGACCCGGCGTGGGCAAACCAGGGCCGGCCGGTCCCTCCGCCGGGTGGCTCGACCGGCTCGGCCCCGCCGCCGCCGCCGGGCGGAGGCACGGTGGGCAACTCGCAGCCGCCGCCTCCGCCTCCTCCTTCGGGCGGGGGCAAGATGGGCGACGGGCGCGAGGCGCAGAACCCCGCCTGGGCGAACCAGGGCGGAGCGAACCGGGCCCTGCCACCGCCCGGTGGCGCCGGCACCGGCACCGCGGTGGGCGGCTCGCCGCCGCCGCCTCCTCCTCCGTCGGGCGGGAGCAACGAGCGCACGCCTCCGCCGCAGCCGACGTACCAGCCGCCGCCTCCGAGCGGGCACGTGCGCAACGATGTGGACCCGGGGAACCGCGGCTTCGGCTCGCCGTCGCCGGGTGGGTCGGAGGTGCGCACGTTTCCCCCGCAGAACAACAACACCAACAGCGGTCGGGGAGTCGAGGGCGTCGCGCGACCGCCGCCGCCGTTTCGCGAGAAGGTCGAGCTGCCGCCGAAGCCGCCGCCTCCGCCTCCGGCGGGCGGTGGGCCGGCGCCGACGGGGCAGCCGGGGCGCCGTGCGCTGCCGCCTCCGCCTCCGGGCGGTCGCTGACGGGTCGGTTCGCAAACTCGCCGACGAGAATCGCATCGGGGGCGAGATCCCCGTAGAGTGCGCGCGAACTGGCCGACGGCAGTACCGTTCGCATGACTCGACTCCCAAAACTGTCCGTCTTCTTCGCGCTGCTGGCGTTCGCCGGGTGCTCGCGCACCGAGCTGCTCTTCTGCGGCAACGGCACGACGCCCTGCCCCAAGAACTTCGTCTGCGTCGCCCAGCGCTGCGTCCCGGGAGAGGGCGGCACCGAGTGCCCGAACGCGAGCCAGGTGCGCTGCGGCGACACCTGCGTCGACCTCACGAGCAGCCCGCAGAACTGCGGCGCCTGCAACCGCGCGTGCCCGGCGAACCAGGCGTGCCAGGCGGGCAGCTGCGTGTCGAGCTGCATGACCGGCCTCACGAACTGCATGGGCTCGTGCGTCGACCTGCGCGTCGACGAGGCCCACTGCGGCAACTGCACGAACGTGTGCGCGTCGGGCCAGACGTGCACCAACGCGGTCTGCACCTGCGACAAGGGCACGCTGTGCAACGGCGCGTGCGTCGAGACGAGCACAGACCCGAAGAACTGCGGCATGTGCGGCCGCGCGTGCGCCGCGAACCAGGTCTGCCAGTCGGGCAGCTGCCTGAACCAGTGCACGCCGCCGTTCGTGAACTGCAGCGGCTCGTGCGTCGACGTGCGCGTCGACGAGCAGCACTGCGGCAACTGCACGACGACGTGTGCGGCGGGGCTCGAGTGCAACAACGCGACGTGCCGGTGCCCGGGTGCGGGCACGCTCTGCAACGGCACCTGCCGCGACACGACGTCGGACCCGCTGAACTGCGGCGGCTGCAACATCGCGTGCGGCGCGGGCCAGTTCTGCCAGCTCAGCCGCTGCGTGAGCATGTGCAGCGGAGGCCTCACGGCGTGCGGCGCGTCGTGCGTCGACACGCGCAACGACCGCAACAACTGCGGCGGCTGCGGTCTCTCGTGCGCGACCGACCAGGTCTGCACGAACGGCATGTGCGCGAACGTCTGCCCGGCCAACCGGCTCTTGTGCAACGGCACGTGCATCGACCCGCAGACCGACGCGCGCAACTGCGGCGGCTGCAACGTGCAGTGCGGCCCGACCTCGAGCTGCATCGGCGGCTCGTGCGTGCCCGTCTGCGGCTCGGGCCAGCTGTTCTGCAACGGCACGTGCATCAACCCGCAGACCGACCCGCGCAACTGCGGGGGCTGCAACATCGCGTGCAGCCCGGGCATCTCGTGCGTGGGTGGCACGTGCTTCTGCGGCGCTCCGCTGACGGTGTGCGGCACCCGGTGCGTCGACACGCGCAGCGACCCGACGAACTGCGGCGCGTGCGGCAACGCGTGCGGGGCGATGCAGGTCTGCAGCGCGAGCAGCTGCACGACGGTGTGCCCGCCGGGGCTCGCGAACTGCAGCGGCGCGTGCGTGAACCTCTTGAGCGACCCGCTGCACTGCGGCACGTGCCCCACCGTCTGCGCGGTCGGGCAGGTGTGCAACGCGGCGAAGTGCGAGTGCCTGAACCCGAACCAGCTGGCGTGCAACGGCGTGTGCACCGACGTCGCGTCGGACCCGCAGAACTGCGGCGGCTGTGGAGTGCAGTGCGCCATCGGCCAGGTGTGCTCGAACAAGACGTGCGTCTGCCCGACGGGCTCGCAGGTCTGCGGCGGGCGCTGCGTCGACACGCGGAGCGACCCGCTCAACTGCGGCATGTGCGGCAACGCGTGTGGCGCGGGCACCAGCTGTACGAACGGCGTCTGCGGCTGCCCGCCCGGTACGAGCCTGTGCGGCGGCGCGTGCCGCAGCCTGCAGTCGGACCCGGCGAACTGCGGCACGTGCGGCAATGTCTGCCCGGCCGACTCGGCATGCGTGATGGGCTCGTGCACGTGCAACCCCGGGCTCACGCGGTGCGGCAACGCGTGCGTGAACACGACGAGCGACGGGGCGAACTGCGGCGGCTGCGGCATCACGTGCGGCGGCGGCACGAGCTGTCAGGGCGGCATGTGCCGGTGCCCGGGCAACCAGCAGCTGTGCAGCGGCGTGTGCAAGAACACGCTGGCGGACCCGCAGAACTGCGGCATGTGCGGCAACGCCTGCGCGGCGAACCAGACGTGCAACAACGGCACGTGCGCGTCGACGTGCCCGACCGGCTTCACGCTGTGCAACGGCCAGTGCGTGAACATCAACAGCGACAACGCGCACTGCGGCACGTGCGGCAACGCGTGCGGCACGGGAGGCCAGTGCGTGAACGGCACGTGCAACTGCACGGGCGGCACGACGCGGTGCGGAAACCAGTGCGTGTCGACGCAGACGAACCCGCAGCACTGCGGGAACTGCACGACGGTCTGCGCGGCGGGGCAGAGCTGTCAGTTCGGCATGTGCCAGCCGATGTGCCAGTTCGGCTCGGTGAGCTGCAGCGGCTCGTGCGTGTTCACGCAGTTCGACGTGAACAACTGCGGAGCGTGCGGCAACGCCTGCGGCGGCACGGGCTCGAACTGCTTCAACGGCCAGTGCCAGTGCAGCGCGGCGCAGGGCTTCACGCGCTGTGGCAACCGCTGCGTGAACGTGCGCACCGACGCGCAGAACTGCGGCGGCTGCGGCACCACGTGCGGCGCGGGCCAGGTGTGCATCGCGGGCATGTGCCAGACGATGTGCCCGACGGGTCAGTCGTCGTGCAGCGGCACGTGCCGCAACCTGCAGAACGACTTCAACAACTGCGGCACGTGCGGCCACGTGTGCAGCGGCTTCGAGCAGTGCGTCGGCGGCATCTGCTTCTGCAGCGGCGGCAGCGCGTTCTGCAACGGCCAGTGCCGCGACCTGCAGAGCGACCGGCAGAACTGCGGCATGTGCGGCCGCGTCTGCAGCCTCAACCAGCTGTGCGTCGCGGGCAACTGCCAGTGCCAGGTCGGCCTCACCCAGTGCGGCAACTTCTGCCGCGACCTGCAGAACGACCGGAACAACTGCGGCATGTGCAACAACGTCTGCCCGGGCAACCCGTTCACCTCGGGCTGCGTGAACGGCGTGTGCGCCTGCGCGACGGGGCTCACGCTCTGCAGCGGCCAGTGCCTCAACACCCAGTTCGACCGGAACAACTGCGGCATGTGCGGCAACGTCTGCGCGTCGAACCAGCTCTGCAACATGGGCGTGTGCTCCGCTCCGTGAGGCGCGCGGTGGTGCTGGCGCTGTTGCCGTTGAGCGCGCTCGCCGGTGAGCCCGAGCTCTTGACGGGCCGGTTCCGCGCGCTGACGTTGAACCCGAACGAGACGAGAGAGCTGAAGGCCGTCGGGCTCGAGCGCGTCACCGCGAGCTCGGGCGCGTGCCTCGAAGAGGGCATGGCGCTCGACAGCGTGCACACCATGTTCGTGAAGGCGACGTGCGCCAGCGTGCGGACGTCGATTGCCTGGCTCGAGAACGGCAAGCGCATTCACGTGCTCGTCTGCGCCGAGGACGAGGGCAGGCCCGCCGCCGCCGTGAAGAAGCGGCAGAAGGTTCAGGCCGATTTGAAGAAGTACAAGGCCGTCACCGCGTGCGTGCAGGGTAGCGAGGTGCACCTGCTCGGGTGGGCTCAGAGCGCCGCGGAGAAAGAGAAGATTTCTGCCATTGCCCGGAGGCATGAGCTCGTCGACAAGGTCGAGGTGCTCGGAGAGGGCGAGAGGGACGAGTAGGTTCGGGGTCGAATTCGGGGTCGGGTTCGGGGTCGATTTTCGGGCTCGGGTTCCGGGTTCCGGGTTCCGGGTTCCGGCACGCGACCGGGTTCGTGTACCGGCCCGCGCCGGGGTACCACTCTGCGGCCCGGTTACTTCGCCTTCCCTTGCGCCGCTACCGCCGCCTGCGCCTTCGCGATCTCTTCCGCGCTCCCCAGGTAGTAGTTCTTGATGGGCTTCAGATTCGCGTCCAGCTCGTACACGAGCGGCCGCCCCGTCGGGATGTTCAGCCCCACGATTTCATCGTCGCCCACCTTGTCGACGTACTTGATGAACGCCCGAATCGAGTTGCCGTGCGCCGCGAGCAGCAGCCGCTGACCCGACTTCACCGCCGGCGCCAACACCTGCTCCCAGTACGGCACCACCCGCGCCACCGTGTCCGCCAGGCACTCTGTCAGCGGCACCTCCTCGGGCTTCAGCTTCGCGTAGCGACGGTCGTGCCCCGGCCACCGCTCGTCGCTCTTCTCCAGCGGCGGCGGGCGCACCGAGTAGCTCCGCCGCCACGTGTGCACCTGCGCCTCGCCGTACTTCTGCGCCATCTCGGCCTTGTTCAGCCCCTGCAGCGCTCCGTAGTGCCGCTCGTTCAGGTGCCAGTCTTTCGTCACCGGCAGCCAGAGCCGATCGAGCTCCTCGAGCACGATGTTCAACGTCCGGTTCGCCCGCTTCAGCACGCTCGTGTAGCAGGCGTCGAAGTCCCACCCCTCACGCTTCAGCAGCTGCCCCGCCGCCTTCGCCTCCGCCACCCCCGTCTCCGAGAGGTCGACGTCCGTCCACCCCGTGAAGCGGTTCTCTTTGTTCCACGTCGATTCGCCGTGCCGCAGCAGTACGAGCTTGTGCATACCCCTCATCTACCAATCCCCTCGTGGTTGTAGAACGTCCGACGTGGATCGCCTCTCCCCCACCCGAAGACCCCACCGCCCCGCCCAGGGCACCCAGCGCTGGCACCAGCTCCTCTTCTCTCACTGGGAAGTCGACCCCACCCTGCTCAAGCCCCTCGTTCACGAGCGCCTCACCATCGACACCTTCGACGGCAAGGCCTTCGTCGGCGTCGTCGCCTTCACCATGCAGAACGTCAGGCCCTGGTCCTGGCTGCCCAGCCTCCCCACCGCCACCGAGTTCTTCGAGATCAACGTTCGCACCTACGTTCACCTCGACGGCCATGAGCCTGGCATCGTCTTCTTCAGCCTCGACGCCTCCAGCGCCCTCGCCGTCCTCGGCGCCCGATTGTTCTGGGGCCTGCCCTACTACCGCTCCGACATCGCATTCTCGAACGGCTGGCGCGCCGACCGCCGCTGGCCTCGCGGCGCTCCCATGCGCGGCTTCTCGGCTTCGTTCGAGGTGGGCGAGTCACTGCCTAAGTCTCGCGACGGGTCGCTCGAGTTCTTCCTCGCCGAGCGCTACCAGTTCTATGCACGCACTCGCAGCGGCGGCCTGCGGCGCGCTCGCGTCTATCACCCGCCCTACCCGCTTCACGCCGTGACTCGGTGCGACGTGACCCCCGCGTTTCTCGCTCCGCTCTCGCTCACCGCCGGTCCGCGCACTCCCGACTTCTTCTCGCCCGGCGTCGACGTCGAGGTGTTCTCGCTCGAAGACGTTCCTTAGAGACGGGACGCTCGACGGCCCCTCACCCCGTCCCCCTCCCCTACGAGGGGAGAGGGGGCGCGGTCTGGGCCTTCTCTTTTTCTCGATCTCTGATCCGTCCGGCAGCGTGGACGGTGCGCTCGTTGCTTCGCGCTCGGCGCCTGGGCTTGCCGTGGTCGCTCGCTTGCTCGCTCGGCGCTCCATCATGACCCGACTGCTCGGACTCCTCGAGGTGATGTTCCCGCACGCGTGCGTCGCGTGCGACGCCGTGCTCGTCGGAGGGAGGTTCTTCTGCGAGGCCTGCGCTCCGCTGCTGCTCACCGTCGGGCCGATTCACTGCGCCCGCTGCGCCGAGCCCGGTCATTTTCCTCCGCGAGGGTTGTGCCCACGCTGCGCGAAGAAGCTGCCCGCCTTCGACCGCGCCTTCGCTCCCTACGAGCACGACGGCGCCATCGCCCGCGCGATTCACCGCTTCAAGTACGAAGACCGCCCCGAGCTCGCCGGCCCTCTCGGCGAGCTGCTTCATCTGCAGTCGCCTGCCTTCCTCGAGAACGCGCCGCGCCACGTGTGCCCGATTCCGCTCCACACGCGCCGCTATCGCGAGCGCCGCTACGACCAGGCCACGTTGCTCGCCAACGAGCTGTGCCTGCGCGACGGCCGCTTCGTGCTCGCCGACGACCTCCTCACCCGCGAGCGCGCGACCCTGCGGCAGGTCGGGCTCTCGGACGAGGCCCGCATCGCGAACCTCCGCGGCGCCTTCGAGGCCCGCGGCGGCGTCGGCTCGGTGCTGCTCGTCGACGACGTCATGACGACCGGCGCCACCGCCTCCGAGGCCGCTCGCGCGCTTCACGGGGCCGGCGTGAAGCGCGTCGAGGTGCTGACCCTGTGCCGGGCCAAGCGGGTTTTCATGCCCTGATGATCTGATTTAGGGTGCGCCGCCATGCCCCCCATTCGAGTCGGAAGCCGCAGCACCGTTCGCATTCCCAAGGCCAAGCGCAAGGTCGCCAAGAAGAAGCCGAGCACCGTTCGCGCCGGCGGCGGCAAGGGCGGCAGCACCATCGTTCGCACCGGCGGAGGCAAGAGCGGCGGCACGTCTCGCCCCACCCGCCCGACACGCCCCGTTCGCACCGGCGGCGGGAAGAGCGGCGGCAGCGCGCGACCCACGCGACCCACGCGACCCACGCGGACGGGCGGCGGCAAGAGCGGCGGCAGCACTCCGGTTCGCACCGGCGGCGGCAAGAGCGGCGGCGTGAGCCGGCCCACCCGGCCCGTCGTGCGCAGCGGCGGCGGCAAGAGCACGTTCGTCGGCGGCGGGAAGTAGCTGAAGCTCTCGCAGCAGCTCGCCGCCCTCGCGGCGAAGCGGTCGCGCGGCCTCGAGGCCGTGCGTGACGCGGCCCGCGAGTTCCGCGCGCTGGGCCGCTACGACGGCCCCGAGGCCCTCGACCTCATCGTGAGGTGGACGAAGGCTCGCCTCGCCTACTCGGGCGCCCGCGGCGCCGTCTTCGGAGCGAGCGGCGGCGTCGACAGCTCGCTCGTCGCCTGCGTGCTCGCGCGCGCCGCGAAGGGTCGCGTCACGGCGTTCGTGCTGCCGTGCGGCTCGAAGCCCGAAGACGAGCGCGACGCCCGCGCGCTGTGCGCGGCGCTGAAGATCCCCGTCGAGCGCATCGACCTGCAGCCGGCGTTCGAGGCGGTGCGCAACACGTTCGGCGCGTCGAACCCGACCGCCGACGGCAACCTGAAGACGCGGCTGCGCACGCTGACGCTGTTTCACGAGGCCCAGCGGCGCCAGGCGCTGCACGTCGGCACCGGCGACCTCGACGAGGGCTGGGTCGGCTACTACACGAAGGGCTCGTCGAGCGACCTCGCTCCCATCGGGTCGCTGCACAAGCGCGAGGTGCGGGCGCTGCTCGAGCTCGCGCTCTCGAGCGTCGACGCGAAGCTCGCGGCGCGCCTGTCGCGAAAGCCGGCCGACGCGGGCTTGAGCGGCCGCACCGCCGAGCAGGAGCTCGGCGTTCGCTACGACGACATCGAGACCGCGCTCGAGCTCGTGTTCGCCACCTGCCACGTCTACGAGGGCGGCCTCGTGCCGAAGAACAGCGACGCGTTCGACCGCGCGTTCGCGGCCTCGGGGCTCGATGCGGCCACGTTCTTGCGCATCAATGACCGCATCTTCGGCGCCCGGCACAAGGCGTTCGGCGCGCCCGTGCTGTGGCGTGACGACTCGGCGGCCGACCCGTTCGAGACCTACGAGTCCGAGTAGCGCGGCCCTCGCCTCAAGGGCACAGCTGCTGGAGCATCACGTCGAGCTTCGCCGTGCCCTGGGTGTCGGTGACGTGAGCCGGCTTCGCGACGCACGGGCTGCTGCCGACGAGGAACGCCATCGGGGTGAGGACCTGCCCGGTCGCGACCTCGCGGATGACCGCCATGTCTGCCGTGTCGGTCGCGACGCCGTTCGAGCTCGCCACCGCGTAGGTGCCGTCGGTCAGCTTCCACGCCACGATGAGGGGCGCGAAGTTGTACTCGCTGCTCGTGGGGTCTCCCAGCGGGTCGCTCGCGGCGGCGACCGGCGAGAGCGGAGGCACGTGGGTGTGCGGCGGCTTCAAGCGCCGCAGCTCACCCGAGACGGCATCGGCGACCGCCACGACGCGCACCGCGGCCACGGCGCTCAGGCTGCCGAAGCGGTACGTGACGGTCGCCGTCCCGGGCGCGAGCGCACGGAGCACGCCGTCGGCCGCCAGCTCGACCACGTTCGCCGGCTCGACGCTGCGGGCCGCCTCGCCGTCGAGGAAGTCCGCGCCGGCCGCCGGCTGCACGACCAGCGGGAAGCTCGCGCCCACGAACACCGCGTTCGGACCGGGACACAGGGTCCTCGAGCCACACGCGATGCTGATGCGGTCGGGCCGGAAGAACTCGGCCTCCTGCGAGTCGGTGACTTCGGTGCCGTCATCGAGCTTCGCGGTGACCGTGTACGTCACGCGCCCAGGCTGGGCGGTCGTCAGCCGCACGCGCTTGCCGTCGGTCGTGGCGGTGCAGCCGTTCGCGCTGCACGAGGCGCTGACGAGGCTGGTGACCGAGGTCATCTTGCCGAGGAAGGTGCACTCCTCGGGACACGAGCCGCTGTAACAGACCAGCCGCTCGGTGCAGCGGAAGTCGCCCGACGGCGCGCGCCCGACCTCGACGACGACCGTCGAGCCGGTCGCAGGCCGAAGGCCCTCGAGCGTTGCGAACAGCAGGTTCCCCTGCTGCCCGTTGTTCTGGTTCATGTTGCGGACGACGCCGCCGACACCACCGCAGGCGGACGCGACGAGGAAGACGACGGCGAGGGCGCTCTTCGTGAGGTTCATGCCCGCGTGAGAGAGCAGGCCACGTTCCAGCTCACGCGCCGTGCGGTGAGGGGCTTACGCACCCCCACCGTGCAAGGCGCTGCACAGCTGTGAATCTCAGAGGACGTCGACGTGGAACTTCGCCGTCGCGGGCAGCGCGGGGCTGTTGTCGCGGGGCGTGAGGACCATCTTCGCCGTGTAGTCGCCCTGCAGCAGCTGGCCGCTGTCACCGGTGAGCGTGAGCTCCTCGGTGTACGTCTTCGACTGGCCGGGGGCGAGCGTGACGTGGGTGAGCGAGGCGAGGCAGAGGCGCGCGATCTCGAAGTTCTTCACGACGTCGCCCTTCGAGTCGTACACCAGCGTGTTCGTCTGGCAGCTGCTCGAGAACTGCCAGGTGCGCGTCGTCGAGGTGGTGTTCGTGAGGGTGTACGTGAGCTTCGCGACGGCGGGCTCCTCGTTGCTGGGGCACGGCGTGGTGATGCAGACGATGGTGTTGCCCTTCGACGTGTAGACGGCCTTGTCGGTGCTCAGCTTCGAGACCGGGCCGGCGCTCGGCAGCGGCCAGCGCTTGGTGCCGACCTTCGCCGAGACGAGGTCGAACTGCTCGCCCGCGGGCGTCTTGATCTGCACGAGGCCCACGTTCGCCGCGAACGTGAACTCGCTGAACGACGGCGCCACGCAGCGCGCGGTGGGCGAGGGCTTCAGCACGAACTCGATGCTGCGCGTGTCGGTGAAGGTGCCGGCCGCGGTCTCGACCTTGCGGCCCGTCGCCGAGCGCTTCGCGGTGAACGTGCCGCACGCGCCCGAGCCCCACTGCCACGACGACACCGCGTAGCCGAAGCGCAAGAACGCGTCCCACCGGTTGCCGCTCTCGTCCCAGGTGTAGAGCGTGTTCGGCGCGCTCGAGGCGACGCCCGCCCACCGGCCGTTCGGGACCATGCCGTCGAGCCAGGCGACCGAGTCTGCGAGGTCGCTGAACGTCACGGTGCGCGTCTGGCCCGAGGCCGTCTGCAGCACCCACTCGTTGCCCTCGCCCATCGGGAACCAGGCGCTCACCTTGCTCGAGCTCAGCTCGCCCTCGGCGACCTCGAGCTCCGGAGCGAACTGGTCGTTGCCGACCTTCGCGCTCGAGTCCACGCCGCACGCCGCCAGCACCATCAGCCCCACCACCGTCAGCAGATTCTTGAACATGGGCAGGGCCCTTCCCATGTTGCCTACATTGTAGTCAAGCGCCCTACGTCAACCAGAGGAGGAGGGTGAGGGAGACGGCGAGGGCGGGGACGGTGAGGACGGCGCCGACGCGGATGAACTGGCGGAGGCTGACCTCGATGCCGTCGCGGAAGAGGACGCGGATCCACAAGAGGCCGGCGAGGGAGCCGATGGGGAGCAGGCGAGGGCCGAGGTCGCCGCCGATGAGGGCGGCGAGCACGTGGGGGTGGCTCTTGCCGATGAGGTCGTCGATGGCGACGGCGTTCATGATGGCCATGGGGTGGTTGTTGAGCACGGCGGAGCCGAGCGCCGAGACGACGCCGATGACCGAGACCTGCGCGACGGTCGACGAGGCGGTGCCGTAGAGCGAGGTGAGCAGGCCGACGGCGCCGGTGGCGCGCAGGCCCTGGGCCATGACGAAGACGCCGAGCAGGAAGACGAGCACGTCCCACGCGACCTCTTGCGTGAACGAGACGACGTGGTCGCCCTGATAGCGGCGGCAGACCCAGATGCCCACGACGGCGCCGCCGAACGCGACGGCCCAGACGGGCCCGTCGAAGAACGAGACGAGCGGGTACATGCCGAGGCCGACGAACAGGACGAGGAGCGCGAGCCGCTCGGGGCGCTTCATCGGGCCGCGGGGCTCGCTGGCCGGCCCTTCGGCGGGCGTGTTGTCGGCGATCTCTCTGCGGAAGTAGAGACAGAGGGCGACGAACGCGGCGACGAGGCTGGCGCCGGCGACCGGGATCATGACCTTCGCGTACTCGTTGAAGCCGATGCCGGCGTGCGACGAGACGACGAGGTTGATGGGGTTCGAGATGACGAGGGGGGCGACGCCCGCGGCGGCGAAGACGGCGAACGCGAACGGCATCGTGAGGTGCGGCCGCTGGGGGTAGCGGCGGCGAATGAGCCTCACGATGATGGGCGTGAGCACGAGAATGGCGGCGTCGTTGTTGAAGGTCGAGGCGACGACGGCGGAGATGGCGAAGACGACTCCGAAGGCGAGCCAGACGGGGCCTTTCGTGGCGCGCTCGGCGAAGCCGGCGGCCCGCTCGAGCAGGCCGACGCGCTCGGCGACGGCGGCGGTGATCATGATCGAGGCGACGCCGACGAAGGGGCGCCAGAGCTCGGTCGCCGCGTGCAGAATCTCGATGGCCTGCACGCGGCCCATGAGCAGCATCACCGCGACGCCGGCGGCGCCCGCCATCGCGGGGGTCACGCGGAACTTCGGGCCGACGCGCGGCCGGGCCAGCACCAGCGCGACGGTGATCGACGGACCGACGAGCGCGAGCGCCTGCTCCACGGCGGGCAGCGTAGTACGACCACCGGAAATTCAAGGCGTGTGACTCGCCGAGGTCTCGCGGCCTGCGGATCGACGGCCGACGGAACCGGCCGTCGATGCACCCGCGCAGGGGGTGAGCTCCCGTTTCAGGGTGCGTCCGAGAGCACGCGATGTTCGTAGAAAACGACGAACATCGCCGCATCTGGGACACATGCCGGTTCGGCGCCACCCGCCGTGCTTGGGAGAGGTTCTCGTCAGGCAGGGACGGCTTCAGCCGCGCCCAGGCCGGCCTTCTCGGCCTTCTTCTTCTTCACGCGCTTCACGTAGAGGAAGCCGATGCCGCCGGCGAGGGCGAGCAGCAAGATGCCCATCACCGGGCGGAAGAACAGCCACGAGATGGCGATGGTGAAGAGCGACAGCGTGCTCGCGATGAGGAAGGCCGAGACCGCGAGGCCGGCGCCGGCGAGGGTGCCGAGGAACGCGAGGCGGTCGCCGATGACCGCGACCGGGCGGAACACGAGGCCGAGGCCGATCAGCATCATGAGCCAGCCGACGAAGCGCAGCACCCACGTCATCACCACGTTGTCGGCCTGGGCGGCGTCGAACATCTGCGCGGCGTCCATCGTGCCTTCGCGCACGAGCAGCAGGGCGTCGCCGGCGCTGGTCTGGTACGCCACGAACGAGCTGCCCTTCTGCTGAGCGACGACGCTCGCCTGCATCGGCGAGACGACCTTGAAGCTGACGCGCATGTCGCCGATCTCGGGCGAGCCGGGGCTCTTGCCGAGGTAGAGGCCGCCCTCGTTCGAGACCGCCTTCAGCGCCTTGAGCTCGACGGGCTTCTTCTCGACGGCGAGCGCCGACGACGTGCCGAGCTTCTCGACCTGCTCGGGGTTCAGCGTGAAGGCGCCGAGCGTGACCTTGCCGGCGGTGAGCGTCTTCGACTCGTACTTCATGGCCTTCGGGTTCTCGTGCCAGTCCTCGCTGAAGGACTCGCTGTCGATGTGCCGCGACGCCCACGTCTTCTCGTACGTGTACGTCGTCACCGTGTAGCTCGAGCCGTTGGAGTTCTTGTGCTCCTCCTCTTTCTTGTGCTCCTCCCACTGGTACATCTCGACGGTGCGCAAGAGCTTGATGGCGTTCGGCGCCGAGACCTTGAAGTCGGCGTCGGTGAGCGTCTCTTCGGTGGTGGCGAGGCCGTTCAGGTGAACGAGCTTGCCCTCGTTGCCCGACTCGACCTTGTCGGCCTTGACCGAGACGACGGCCTTGGAGCCCTCGGCCAGGCTCTTCTCGGTCTGCACCGCGCGGCCTTCGTTCCAGAACAGGACGATGAACGAGACGAAGAAGAGGACGACGCCGACGAGCGCCCCGCCGATCGCCTTCGCGACGCGGGACCCATGGGAGTTGTACGTGAGGGTGGAGTGGGCCATGCGGCCAAGACCCCGCAGGTCGGCGGGGGTGTGCACCAAAATCGCGGTGACAGCTTCTTCGCGGGCCGGTGTTCCACCGGCATATGCGAACCATTTCCGCTCTCTTCGTCGTGTTTCTCGCCGCTTGCGGCGGGGTGTCGGGCAACGGCCACGAGGTCACGCGCACGCGGGACGTGCAGGCCTTTCGCCGGGTGTCGGTGGCGTCGGGCATCGAGCTGCAGGGCGCCACGGGAGCGCGGGCGCTGACGGTCACGACCGACGAGAACCTGTTCGAGGTGCTCGAGACGGTCGTCGACCAAGACACGCTGAAGCTGCGGCTGAGGCCGGGCGTGTGGCTGCAGGGGCCGGCGCGGATCAAGGCGTTCGCGAGCAACGACGTGTGGGAGGCGATCGACGCGTCGGGCGGGTCGGAGGTGCGGCTCGCGGCGACTCCGATCGACACGCTCAAGGTCGGGGTCTCGGGCGGGAGCGAGGTGCACGTGACGGACGTGTCGTCGCAGCACCTCGACGTCGACGCGTCGGGCGGCAGCGTGGTCGAGCTGACGGGCGTGGGCTTCGACGGCAAGGCGGCGGCGAGCGGCGGCAGCGAGCTGCACCTGCGCGGCGTGTGCCTCGACGCGCTCGACGTCGACGTGTCGGGCGGCAGCAGCGTCTCGGCGCGCGTCGCGACGAAGTTGACGGGCAGCGCGTCAGGTGGGAGCACGGTGGCGATCATGGGGACCCCGTCGAACCAGGTGTCGACCTCGGGCGCATCGAACGTGTCGGTGGGCGAGCGCTGACGCGTGAGCGTCACCGTCGAAGCGCTGTACGCGAGGTACGGACCCATGGTGCTCAGGCGCTGCCGGACGTTGCTGAGAGACGAGGCGAAGGCGGTCGACGCGATGCACGACACGTTCGTGCAGGTGCTCAGGCGGCAGAACGAGCTGAGCGCCGAGACGGGCAGCTCGCTGCTCTTCACGGTGGCGACGAACGTGTGCTTGAACCAGCTGCGCGGCAGCCGGCGAAAGGCGGAGGACGAGAGCGACGAGCGCGTGCTGCAGATCGCGCAGGACCTCGACCTCGAAGGGCGCGCGGCGGCGAAGAGCTTCCTCGGGCGGCTGTTCGCGGGCGAGCCCGAGACGACCGCGACCATCGCGGTGCTGCACTGGGTCGACGGCATGACGTGGGAAGAGGTCGCGAGAGAGATGAAGATGTCGGTGTCCGGCGTGCGCAAGCGCGCCCGCGGCATCACGGAGCGCGTGAAGCAGCTCGAGGAGGTACCGTGATTCCCGATTGGAAGCTCGAGAGGTACCGGCTGGGCGAGCTCGACGCGGCCGAGAAGGCGCAGATCGAGAAGGCGCTCGAGACCGATGCGGGGCTGCGCGGGCGCGTCGCGAACCTCGAGGCGAGCGACGCCGAGATTCGCGCGCAGTACCCGACGCTGCCTTCGCGCAGCCGGCCGGTGAGGGCGCCCGAGGCTCCGGTCTCGCGGGCGTGGCTCGTGCCGGTGTTCGTGGCGGTGGCGGCGGCGGTGCTGGCGGTGGTGTTCATTCCCCGCGGGGGCGGCGACGATGACACGATTCGCATCAAGGGCGACGTGCAGCTGCGGCTGTTCAAGCAGGCGGCGGCCGAGCCCGAGCGGCTCGCCGACGGGGCCCGCGTGAAGCCGCACGACGTCGTGCAGGTGGCGTTCGAGCTCGGCGGCGCGAAGCACGTGGTGGTCGCGAGCGTCGACGGTGCGGGCCAGACGACGCTGCACTGGCCGGCCGACGGGCAGACGTCGGCGCCGCCGGGCTTCAAGGCGCTGCCGTCGAGCTTCGAGCTCGACGAGGCTCCGGGGTTCGAGCGGTTCTTCCTGGTCGTATCGGCTGAGCCGCTCTCGACGCGAGAAGTGCTCGACGCCGTGCGCGCGGCGGGACGCATCGGTTCGCCCGCGCTCGGCAACTCAGTGACGGTTCGTTCGCTGCTGCTCCAGAAGGAGTCGCCATGACTTTCGCCGCACTCGCCGTCTCGCTGCTGCTCACCCAGTCGCCCGAGGTCACGCTGAAGCGGTTCGCGCTGGTCGCCGGCGCCAACGACGGCGGCGGCAGCCGCGTGACGCTGCGCTACGCGAACACCGATGCCCGCTCGATGGCGAAGGTGCTCACGCAGCTCGGCGGCGTCGACTCTCGCGACGTGACGCTGCTCGAAGACCCGACGCCGCAGCAGCTCGGCTCGGCGCTCGACGTGCTCGACGCCCGCGTGCGCGAGGCGAAGCAGGGCAAGGCGCGCATCGAGGTGTTCTTCTACTACTCGGGGCACAGCGACGAAGAGGGGCTGCTCTTGCGCGGCGAGCGCGTCACGTACGCGGTCTTGCGCGCGAAGCTCGACGCGCTGCCGGTCGACGTGCGGGTGGCGGTGCTCGACTCGTGCGCGTCGGGCGCGATGAACCTCTTGAAGGGCGGCGCGCCGCGGCCGTCGTTTCTCGTCGACGCGTCGTCGTCGCTGAGCGGCCACGCGTTTCTCACCTCGGCCTCGGCCGACGAGGCGGCGCAAGAGTCCGAGCGGCTCAAGGCGAGCATCTTCACGCACTACTTTCTGTCGGGCCTGCGCGGCGCCGCCGACGCGAGCCGCGACGGGCGGGTGACGCTGGCCGAGGCGTACCAGTACGCGTTCGGCGAGACGCTGACGCGCACGACATCGACGCGCGCGGGGCCGCAGCGGCCGGGCTACGACATTCAGCTCGTCGGCACAGGCGACCTCGTGCTCACTGACCTGCGGGCAGCCGACGCCTCGCTGGTCATCGACGGCGAGCTGGGCGGGCGCGTGCACGTGCTGAGCGCGACGGGCGGGCTCGTGGTCGAGGTCGCGAAGCCGACGGGCAAGCCGGTCGAGCTGGGCCTCGAGGTGGGCGAGTACCGCGTCGTCATCGACGACGGCGCGGGCAACGTCGGTGAGACGAAGCTGTTCTTGAAGCCGCACGCCTCGGAGCGGGTGGGCAAGAGCGCGCTGACCCCGACGTCGCTCGAGGCGACGGTGCGGCGCGGCGACGAGAAGGTGACCGAGCGGTACCTGCCGGTCGAGGTGGCGTTCGTGCCTCCGCTGAGCATCGGAGGCTGGGGCCCGCCGCCGCACGTGAACATCGGCTTCGGAATTCTGGGCGTCAACACGGGGCGGGTGACGGGCGCGCTGCTCGGCAGCATCTGGGGCTGGGCGGGCGACGTCGACGGCGCGGCGATCGGCGGCGTGTTCCTGAAGACGGGCACGCTGCGCGGCGTCGGCATCGGCGGCGTGGGCCTCGTGACGAACGGCGACGCGATGGGCTTCACGGCGACGACGGTCGGCGTGACGGCGGGCAAGCTCATCGGGGTGCACGCGGCGGCGGTGTCGATCGCGAGCGGCGGCCTCTCGGGCGTGCAGCTGGGGTCGGTGAACGTGGCGGCAGGCCCGGTGCTGGGCGCGCAGCTCGGCTCGGTGAACTGGGCGGGCGACATGCTCGGGCTGCAGGCGGGCGCGGTGAACAAGGCGGGCGACACGCTGGGCGGGCAGGTCGGCGCGGTGAACTGGGCGGGCAACTTCCTCGGCATTCAGGCGGGGTCGGTGAACGTGTCGCGCGACCTCATCGGCGGGCAGCTGTCGAGCGTGAACGTGGCGGCGGGCAACGTGGTGGGCGCGCAGCTCGGCGTGCTGAACATCGGCGGCGACGTCGACGGCTCGCAGATCGGCGTCATCAACATCGCGCGGCGGGTGCGCGGGCTGCAGCTCGGCGTGGTGAACGTCGGCGAGTCGAGCGTGCCGATTGGGCTGGTGAACGTGCTGACGAAGGGGCGCTACGGCGTCGCCGCGTGGGCGAACGAGACGTCGGTGGCGAACCTGTCGCTCAAGATGGGCACCGACACCGTGTACAGCTTCGTGATGGCGGGCGTGAACCCGCGCGACGCCGGAGGGCGGGCGCTGTACGGCTTCGGCGCGGGCCTCGGCGTGCGGCTGCGGTCTGACCGGCTGTACGGCGAGCTCGAGGGCTCGTGCGAGGGGCTGCACTCGACGGCGCCGGGCACGCAGTTCTGGGCGACTCCGGCGCTGAGCACGGGGCTGCGGCTGAACGTCGGCTGGCAGCTGTGGGAGCACTTCGCGGTGTTCGCGGGCGCGCAGCTTCACACCCACGTGGCGCTGAGCTCGACGCGCGACGTGAAGTCGCTGTCGCCGTGGGGCTTCGACGTGGACCCGCGCGTGCGGCTGGTGCCGGGGCTCGCGCTCGGCATCCAGGTGCTTTGAAGCAATCGGCCTCGCGCCGACACTCACCTTCGGGTGCCCATCGCGCCGTGCCGGACGTCGCAGAGAGGAGCAGGCGTCGTGAGTCTGGTCTTGGCCATCGAGAGCGGCACCGCGCTGAAGGTCTGGCGAACGGAGCGGGTGTCGCGCCTGCCATGGCCGGACGGCACGTTCACTTCGGCGGTCTCGTTCGAGTCGATGCGCGAATGGGGGCAGAACGCACAGGCCGTGCGGGAGGTGGCGCGCGTGCTGTGCGCGGGCGCGAGGCTGGTGGGGCGCTTTCGGCCCGACGCCGACTTCGATGGGTGGCTCTCGCGCGCGAGCCAGGTGCTGCTGAAGAACGGCTTCCGCCGCCTCGCGAGCTGGAGCGAAGACGGGCTGATCAACGTCGCGGTCGACCGCGTCTCGCGCTGAGGGGCGGAAAAAGCGGGCCACAAATGTGGCCGAGCCGGTCTCGCTCGTGCGCCGGGCTGTCGACGGGCCGGTCACACGGCCCCTTCGAACCCCGCGTCGCGGCGGTGCGGCCGAGCTGATCGGCCGGCGCCCGCGACCCAGCCCTCTCGTGCCGCGAGAAATCGGGCATGGGACTCCTCGACAAAATCAATGGCGCAGCCGACTCCGCACGCAACCTCTACCGCAAGGCCGAGCAGGGGGCGTCGGACGCAGTCGACAGCGTGAAGTCCGAGACGAAGCGCGTCTACAACGACGCCGAGCGGGGGGTGTCGGAGTTCGTCGACGACGTGAAGAGCGAAGGGCAGCGCGTCTACAACCGGGCCGAGCAGGGGGCGTCGGAGTTCGTCGACGACGTGAAGAAGGAAGGCCAGAGCGCGTACCGCAAGGCAGAGCGGGGCGTGTCGGACTTCGTCGACGGCGCGAAGGACAAGTTCGAGACGGGGAAGAAGTACGCCGAGAAGATCTACGACGCGACGAAGGACGAGCACCCCGACGGCCGCACGCTGAAGCCCGACGAGGTCACCGAACTGAAGAAGGTCTACGGCAGCAGCATCGACTACACGAAGGTGCGCATCGTCGAGGGCGAGGACACGCTGACCAAGATCTCCGACGGCCGCCCGTTCACCGGCCGCAACACCATCTACGTGCCGAAGGACCGCAAGCTCGACCAGGACCTGCTCACCCACGAGATGCTGCACGTCTGGCAGTACCAGAACGGCGGCAGCGACTACATGCCGAAGGCCCTCTGGGCGCAGCAGGTCGGCGACGGCTACGACTTCGAGAAGGGCATCGACCAGGGCAAGGCGTGGGCCGAGCTCAACCCCGAGCAGCAGGCCGAGTTCATCGAGCAGGCCGTCGCCGCCGGCGCGATCGACGACCCGAAGCACCAGTTCATCTACGAGCGGAAGGACAAGGACGGCAACGTGCGCGCCCGCACCGACTACTCGACGTACCTGAACGACGCGCTGAGAGAGATCAAGGCCGGCCGCGGCGCCCCGTAGCCACGCTTCGGCCGAGCTGCTTCATCGCGTCGCCGGCGAGAGCGCGAACGAGACACGCGTCGGCTCGCGGCTCACTGCCGAGTCGCCGGGCGCGACGGCGGCAGCGCGCCCTCGACGCGCGTGAGCCACCGGTGCGCCGCGCCGCACAGCACCGCGACGGGCACGGCGGCTCTGGCGATTCGCATCTTCACAGCGCAGGGAGTCTGCGGTCGGCTGCAGCGGCTCGTGCCCGCGCCTTCAGTGTCCCGGGTTGAGGCGCAGCGTCGGGCTGTGGTCGGCGTCGTGCGGCTTGAACAGCCGCACGTACGCGAGAGCGGCCATCGCGAGGTAGACGACGGTCTTCGGCACCATGAGCAAGCCGAGCGCCGGCACGGCCTGCACGAAGAGAATGACCGGCAGGTAGAGCGCGTAGGAGCCGACGATGAGCCACCCGAGCTGTTGAAAGGTGGCGTCGTGCGTGCGGCGGCCGTCGCGAATGAACAGAACAGCGACGCCGATGCCGAGCACCAGCAGCGGCGCGTTGCGGAGCACCGACCAACCCCACGGGGGCATGGCGTCGCCCCAGCGGTTGGCGGCGGGCACGAGCAGGGCCAGCCGCAAGAGGCCGACCGCGACCAGCGTGAAGAAGGCTGCGCTGCGCTTCGCGTCGAACCACACGCGCCACGCGTCGAGCAGCGCGAGGTACAGCAGCGTGACGGTGATGGCGGTGGCGAGGGCGCCGAGGCCCACGAGGTGCACCGATGCGCCCAGCACGGTCACGCGCGCGTCGAGACCTCCGGTGAGCAGCGCGTACGCACGGAGCCCGACGTGCCCCGTGTCGCCCAGGGCGAGCAGCAGGAAGCCGTCGCGGAAGCGCCGCAGCACGTACTGGGGGTCGGCCGCGTGAGCGAGTCGCAGGCTCATCGACACCACCAGGGCGTAGATGACGACGAGGTACGAGACGTCGAAGACGACCTCGAACCACTGGCCTGCAGACACACTCATGTCGCGAGGGTGTGCAGCGCGCGTGCCCCGACCAGATTCCCACCGATTGAGGGACCTCGAGGCGCCGGCCGCCGCAAACACTGCGCGGCTCAGAACGGCAGGTAGCCCGCCTGCTTCTCGACGACGAACGTCAGCTCGACGGTCTTTCGTGCGGCGTCGACGCTGGTCTGCGGCGTGAAGTCGACGAGGAAGCCGAGCTCTCTCGCGCGGCCGTACAAGCGCAGAATGCTCTTCGAGGTCTTCGCGCGAGAGAACACGTCACCAGGCTTCACCTCGATGACCGCGCGCAGCTTCTCGGGCAGCCCCGGGGGCCCACCCGACACTTCGACCTTGGCGATTCGGAAGACGTCACCCTCTTCGATCGCGAACACCACCTCGAGCGCTCCGTCGGAGCCCTTCACGGGCCGCGGCTCGAAGCGCACGCCCGCGTTGATCATGCCGTTGTCGTAGTACCAGTGCTCGATCGCGAGCTGCGCTTCCTCGACCTGGTCGCGGCGAAACGGGTCGCCGGGCTGCACCTCGACCCCCTTCACGAGCTCGGCCGCGCGGCCGCGCTTGACGCCCTCGAACCGCACCGCCTTCACGGTGAAGCGCTGACCCTCGGTGATGGAGAACGTCGCCTCTTCGAGCCCCGACGTCTCGATGTGGACGTCGGCGTAGCCGTTCGCCCGATAGTGCTCGAGCAGCGCGCGCTTCAGCCGCTCGAGCGCGTGCGGGCTGGCGCGCTCACCGGGCGGCGCGCGCGCGAGCAGCTCGCCGCGGGGAAAGGCGGCCGCCCCCTCGAACTTCACCGAGCGAATGAGCGGGTAGTCGCGCACGACGTAGCTCAGCACCACGCGCTGCGGGTCGAGCACGTCGGCGCTCACGTGAACGTCGCGCAGCGTGCCGAGGGCGAACAGGGCGCGCAGGTCGTCGCGAACGACCTCGAGCTGCAGCACGGCCCCCTCGCGCTTGAGCACGCGCCCCTCGACGTCGCGAGCGGTGCGCTCGTTGTCGGCGAAGACGCAGACCTTCACGACGCGCGCCACGCCGAAAGGCACGGCACCCTCGGTCTCGTCGGGCGGCGGCGCCTCGGCGGGGCAGAGCGCCTCGCGCGGCGGCGCGGCAGGTGCGGGCTCGAAGACCGGCGGCGCGGGCGAAGGCGCGGTGGTCGCGCAGGCGACGAGCAACAGGGCGAAGGCCGGTCTCACTGGCGCGCACGCTACACGAGCAGCCGTGCGTCACGCCGCAGTGACGTTGCCGCTGCGGCACGGTTGGTGCGTCGGGTCGTGGCATGAGGTCGAGCGAGCGCATCGGGCAGGCACTGGGACGGGCGGTTGCGCCGGTGTTCGAGGCGGTCAGTGAGGCGCGGCGGGCGCGCACGTTTCACCCGCGGGGCGATCTGGTGTTCGCACACGTCGAGCCCGCGCTCGACGGCGCGCTGCCAGAGCTCGCCCGAGCCCTGGAGGGCCCGGCGTTCGCCCGCTTCTCGAGCGCCCTGTCACGGCAGCCGCGCTGGCCCGACGTGCTGGGCTGCGGCCTGGGCTTCACACACGCGACCGGCTCGCTCGAGGCCGATCAGCACCTGCTCTTCGCGACCATCCGCCGGCCGTGGACGATGCCGTTCGCTCCGTTCACGACGCACGTGAACGACTACCTCTCGAACGTGTACTTTGCCGTCTCGCCCTTCGCGGTCGAGGGGCGTGACCACGTCTACGTGCGGCTCGTGCCGCTCTGGCGGGGGCGGCGCGCGCCCGAGCCCGACGCGACGCGCCGGCAGCGGCTCGCACACGCCGTCGACGCGCGCGTGGCGAGCCTGGTGCTCGAGGCGGCGAGCGGCCCGTGGGGCCCGTGGCAGCCGGTGGTGACCCTCGAGCCGTTCGCGCTCGCGAGCGATGACCCGCCGGGCCTCGAGCTCGACCCGTTTCTCGACGGGCGCGGCCTCGTGCCCCAGGGCTTCGTTCACGCGCTGCGGCGCGGCGCGTACGCCGGCAGCCGGCGCGGGCGCGAGCGCGCGGCGTGAGCTCGGTCACCGCAGCCGCACGTCGACCTCCCGCCAGGTGATGCCGCCGCGGTGGTCTCGCGCCACGAGCCACAGGGTGACGCGGTCGACCGCGCTGTCCTTCGGGGCGCGGTACCAGGTGTCGAGGCTGCGAGTCGTCTTGGGCCAGGTGAGCTCGTCACCGACCGCACCGGCCGTGACGAACCACGCGACCGAGACGTCCTCGACCTGGTCGAAGCTCGACACCCGCGACGTCTTCGGGTCGAGCACGATGCCCTGGTACGGCTCGAACGACGCAGGCGTGAAGACCGGCAGCAGCCGCACCGCTTCGCCCCGCTGCAGCTCGAGCTCGCAGCCTTCACACAGCGCAGCCCACGCTTCGTCGTCGCCCGCGCGCGGCGTCTCACCGGGCGCCCAGCGCACCTCGGCGAAGGTGGGGTTCTGGTTCGGCGCGCGCGGGGCCAGGTGCAGGCAGCCCGGCGCCGCCACGTCGCCACACAGCTCGACGCCGAAGTCGACGCCCGGCGTGAACAGCTCGATGAGCTTCAACGGCGTGCGCAGGTCGCGCCACCCGAGCGGCACGTACTTCTGAGCCCGCACCTGCTGCCCGCCGTGCTCGGCGGTCAGCACCACCGAGGGCAACACGCCGAGGGCGCTGTCGAGCGGGCTGCGCAGCAGGTACACGAGGTGCAGGTCGGTGAGCTGGTCCGGCAGCGCGGCCGCTCCCTCGAGGGCCGGCCAACCGCAGGCCTCGAGCTCGCGGGCGAGCTCGCGCAGGTAGCGCGTGTCGTACGAGCGCAGCGGCCGATTGGGGGCGCCGCCAGAGAGGTCGACCCCGAAGCCGTCGCCTTCACCGACCGCGCGGTAACGCTCGAGGTACCGCGGGTCGCGCAGCTCGCCGAGCAGCGTCTGAAGCTCGCTCAGGCCGGCGCGCGTCCGGTCGCTGAGGGAGCAGGCGCTCGCTGCGCTCACGGCTCGGGTGAGCCCGTCGAGCAGCTCGAGGCCGCGAGGCTCGGCGTTCAGCTCCTCGTCGAAGCCGGCGCAGACCGCCTGCTGCTGCTGCGGCGGGCACAGCTGCCACTGCAGGTGCACGGGCGCTTCGCCCTGCGACGGGTCGACGACCAGCGCCTCGAAGCGGAGCTCGGCCGGCGAGGCGCCGTCGAGCAGCTCGGGCGGAGTCGAGCGCACGGCCAGCACGCGCAGGTCGGTGACCTCGGAGTACTTCGGCAGATCGACACAGGCCGCGAGCAACGACAGACAGAGCAACGCGCGCATCAGAACGCTCCTTTGACGCCGAGCACCGGGTAGATGGGGAGCAGCGAGACCGGAGCGCGGGTGCGGGCGCGATAGTCGTAGGCCCACTGCTCGACGTTCTGCTGGTTGTAGACGTTGATGACCTCGAGGTAGGCGGTCAGCTTCCACAGGTCGTAGGTCCACGCCTTCTCGACGCGCAGGTCGAGCTGGTGAAACGTGGGGAGCCGCTCGCCGTTGCGCTGCACCCCGCTCTGGTCGAAGCGGTAGGCGTTGGCGTCGACGTCGACGAAGCCGTTCTTCTCGACGGGCGCGGTGAAGGGGTTGCCCGAGACGACGCGGTAGCGCGCTCCGACCTCGAGGCCCCACGGCAGCACCACCTGGGCGACCAGCGTCAGGCTGTGGGTCTGGTCGAACGGCGCGCGGTAGCGCTGCGTCTCTTCGGCGGAATAGGGCACGAGCGCGGTGGCGCCGTCGCCGGCGCGCACGGTGAAGACGTCGCCGGGCGCGTGGTCCCACTGCGTGGTCTGCGAGAACGTGTACGCGAGCCAGCCGTGAAAGCGGCCCTGCAAGAGGCCGCGCAGCGAGCGGGGCTCGCCCTTCACCGGCGTGCTGCGGTGGCGCAGCAACAGCTCGGCGCCGTACGTCTCGCTGCCGCCGGTGCTCCCTTCGGTGCGCAGAAACGCCTGGCCACCCTCGACCCACGAGTCGCGCGACGACGCCGGCAGGCGGCGGCGCAGGTTCACGTAGCCCTGCACCTCGGCCGAGACGAGCTCGGTGACCTGGTGCTCGTAGCCGAGGATGAAGTGGTGTGCCTGCAGCGGGCGGAGCTCGGGCTCGCCGAGCGGGCGGCTCAAGAGCGACTGCTCGGGAGCCAGCTTCTCGTACCAGCCGTACGCGGCCTTGACCGTGCGACCGGGCAGGAGCTCCCAGCGCGTGTTGAGGCGGGGCTGCACCGAGACGTCGCGCGTCTCGTTGAAGTCCCACCGGTCGATGCGCAGCCCCGGCGTCACGCTGAGGCCGAAGCCGGGCCGCCAGTCGGCCTCGGCCCAGAAGGAGTAGCTGCGCGACGGCAGGTCGTCTTCGTACTCGGCGATGCGCGTCGGGTCGCTCACCGGCGAGGGGAAGCTGCCGACCACGTTCGGCAGCGGGCGGCGAAGGCCGAGGTGCGCCGTGCCAGGCTGTGCCTGCACTCCGGCGCGGAGCGTGAACGACTCGCGCGGGCTGAACACGAGCTCGGTGGCCAGAAAGACGGCCCAGATGTCGAGCCCCAGCTTGCTCGCGGCGCCACCGCCGGCGTCGGTGGTGGTGCCGACGTCGACGACCCACACGCCGGGCGCCACGCGCGTGGTGAGCGACAGGCTGGGCGCGATGCGCCAGTCGTGGCGGAGCAAGAGCTGGTGGCTGCCGGTGTGCACGCGGGTGCCGCTGTTGATGCCCTCGGTCGAGCCCGACCGCGTCACCGCGAGCGTGTCGTCGGCTCCGAACGCGAACAGGCTCAAGCGGTGGGCGCCGAGAGCGGCGTCGACCTTCAGCTGGTAGTCGAAGTACGCCGGGACGAGGGCGAACATGCCGGTGGTGTCGTTGGCCATGGCCTTGAACACCTCACCGAGGAAGACATCGGCGTACGAGCGCCGGGCCGCGGCGGCGACGCGCACCTTCCCCGGCAGCGCGACGCAGGCGTACGCCGACGCGTCGAAGGTGTTGAGGTCGGCCTCGCCGTGCACGCCGTCGCAGTCGAGCTCGCGGCTCTTCACCTCGGCGACGCCCGAGATGGCCGAGCCGTACCGCGCGCCGAAGCCGCCCGGGTAGAAGTCGATGGCGTCGACGAAGTTGCGGTTGACCACCGAGGTCAGCCCTCCGAGGTGAAACAGCGTCGGCACGGGGATGCCGTCGATGAACACGCGCGAGTCGGAGGGGTTGCCGCCGCGCACGAGCAGCTCGCCGCCGATGGGCACGCGCGCCATGCCCGGCAGGTTCTGCAGCACGCGAATCGGGTCGCCCGAGGTGCCGGGCACCTTCGACAGGTCTTCGCGGGTGAGCTGCACCTTCGCGGCCTCGCGCTGCGGGGCCGTGGTGCGCACCACCGTCTCGAACGGGTCGGCGCTGATGCGCTGCAGGTAATAGCGGACCTCGAGGCGCTCGCCCTCGGCCAGCAGCTCCTGGGCCGTGTACGCCTCGAAGGCGGGCGCGCGCAGCTCGACCTTCAGCGCCGCGCCGGTGCGGGCGCCGCGCACCTCGAAGCGGCCGTCTTCGCCGGTGACCGCCACCGGCTCGCCGTCGATGAGCACCGCGGCGCCGGCGATGGGCCTGCGCAGGCCCGCCTCGCGCACCACGCCCGCCAGGTTCACGGGCGGTGGTGGAGCGGCGACGCCCGCGTCGGCGGCGGACTCGGGCCGGGGCCGAGGGGCGAAGACGTAGCGGAACTCGAGGCGAATGGCGGTGGGCACGCCGTCGAGCTCGGCGGGTGAGAAGCGCATGGCGAGCGCGGCGGTGCGGGCGGGCTCGGAGAGCTCGGGGTGCGTGCTCTGCGTCACCTCGGCGGCTTCGACGCGGCCCGCGGCGTCGAGGTCGAGCATGAGGAGCACCTCGCCGCCCTCGTCGAGCCCGGGAGGGTACGGAGCGTCGACGAAGGTCTCGATGGCCGGCGCCCGGGTGAGGACGCCGGGGCCGGCGTCTGCGGCGCGCGCCGAGCCGGCATGAACGATGAGCAGCGCGAGCAGCGCCTGCGCAAGGCGATGAGGTGTCGGCATGGGGCGGCGGTGCAACACCGCACGCACGAAAAGCAGTCACCTCGGCCGCCCGGTAGCAGCTCGCAAGGGCCGCGGTGTTCACCGTGAGCTCACCCCAACCCACGGAGCTTCGACCCATGAATGACCTGTTTCCGCTCGTCGGCGGCACGGCGCAGCCGGCAGCGCACGGCGGCCTCGAGCCGCTGCTGCTCGACCTCTTCTTGACCCTCGGCTCGGCGTGGGTGCTGTACCTGCTCGCCGCGCTCAGCGTGCTGTCGCTCGCGCTCTCGGGTGAGCGTGGCCTGCACTTCGCGCTCTCGGGCGACGACCTCGCGCGGCTGCAGCAGCGCTTGCGACAGTGCCTGCGCAGCGCCGACGTCGCGAGCGCGCGCGACCTCTTGAAGAAGAGCCGGTCGCACGCCGCGCGCATCGCCTTGAGCGGGCTCGACGCGCTCGACCAAGGCTCGGCCAGCGTCGAAGAAGAGATGAACGCTGCGGCTGCCGTCGAGCGCATGCGCATGGAGCGAGGCCTCGCCTTTCTCGGCACGCTGGGCAGCAACGCGCCCTTCGTCGGCCTGTTCGGCACGGTGCTCGGCATCATCCGCGCGTTTCGCGACCTGAGCGCGAACACGAGCGAGGGCTCGACGGCGGTGATGTCGGGCATCGCCGAGGCGCTCATCGCGACCGCGGTGGGGCTGCTCGTGGCGCTGCCGGCGGTGGCCGTCTTCAACCTCTTTCAGCGCACCATCAAGAACCGCCTGGGCGGCTCGAGCGCGCTGTCGCACGTGCTGCTCGCGCACGCGAAAGCGCAGAAGGAGTGACCATGGCCGGCTCGAGCCACACGAGCTCGGACGAGCTCATCACCGACATCAACGTGGTGCCGCTGGTCGACATCATCCTGGTGGTGCTCATCATCTTCATGATCACGGCGAGCGCGCTCTCGCGGCGGGCGATCGGCGTCGAGCTGCCGAAGGCCGCGACGGGCGAACCGGCCGAGAGCTCGACGCTGGTGCTCACGCTCGACGGTGACGGCGCGCTGTACCTCGACGGCGCGCGCATCGCGAAAGAGGCGCTGGGCCCCGCGCTCGACGCGGCGGTGCAGAAGAACCCCGCCTCGCAGGCGGTGATCGCCGCCGATGCGCGCCGCTCGCACGGCGAGGTCGTGCAGCTCATCGACTTCATCCGCGCGCACGGCGTGTACAAGTTCGCGCTGAACGTCGACCCGGCCGATGAGGCGCGGCCGTGATGCGCGACCTCGCCGTCTTCTGCGGAATGACGGTGGGCTCGTTGCTCGTGCACGCGGCGACGCTGGGCGTGCTCGCGCGAGAGCAACGCGCCCCTCCGCGGCGCTCGCGAGCGCTCGAGGTGGCGCTCGTGAAGCCGGTGAAGCCGGCGAAGCCAACGGTGCTGCCCGAGGTCCGGCCGCCGGCGCCGCCGGCGCGGAGGTTGCCTCGAAGCCCCGCGATGAAGAGCACGCCGGCTCGGCCGCCCGAAGCTGGGCCTGCGCCGCGCCCGGTCTTCGGGCTGACGCTGAGCGCCGTGGGGGGAACCGTCGCGGTACCGGTGGGCGACACGGTGACCCGGCCGCCCGTGCCGAAGGGGGCCGAGGCCGAGCCGGCGAAGGCCCGGGTGCCGAGCCACGAGCTCGCGTCGCTGCCGAAGCGGCAGGGCCCGTGCGAGGCGGCGTACCCCGAGGCCGCGCGGGCGCTGGGCGTCGCCGGCAAGGTGCGGCTGCAGCTCGAGATCGACGCGCTCGGGCACGTCGAAGGCGTCGAGGTGCTCGACGGGCCGGGGCATGGGCTGGAAGAGGCCGCGGTCGCCGCGCTCCGCGGCTGCCACTTCGTGCCGGCGACTCGCGGGGGCACCGCCGTGGCGACGTCGATTACGTACACCTATACGTTCGTCATCGACGGGTGACGCGATGATGCCGGCGGCGCAGCGGGAGATCTGCGAGAAGGGCGCGTGCTCTTCACCGCCGCGATGACGCTGCTCGCGCTGCCTCCCGAGGCGGCGTGGGCACCCGGGGGCAGGTCGCAGCCGGAAGATCTCGTCATCTCGGTGGTGACGTTCGGGCCGGCCGACGACCTGCCTTCGCTGTGGGGCCACACGGCCCTGGTCGTCGTCGACAAGAGGCTCGAGCTCGGCCGCCTCTACAACTACGGCGCCTTCGATTTCTCACCGGGGTTCGTGACGAGGTTCCTCGCGGGCCGCCTCGAGTTCCACATCGAGGAGGCCGGCATCATGGGCATCTACGCCGAGGCCCGCGAGCAGGATCGCAGCATCACCGTTCAGGAGCTGAGCCTCACTCCGGAGCAGGCCTTGCGCGCTGCCAACGCGCTCGCCGTCAACGTGCTGCCCGACAACAGCGGCTACCTGTACCACCACTTCGACGACAACTGCTCGACGCGTGCGCGCGACCTCCTCGACCGGGCGCTCGAGGGCGCGCTGTCGCGGGCGACTTCGGGGCCCGCACGCACGACGCTGCGCCAGCACATGCTCCGGTACGCGCAGGAGTACCCACCGGTCGCGCTGTGGCTCGACTTCATGCAGAACGACCAGCTCGACCGACCCATCACGGTGCGCGACGAGGCGTTTCTACCCGACGAGCTCGCGCGAGCGCTCGACCAGCTCGTCCTCGATGGCCGGCCGGCCGTGAAGCAGACCACGAAGCTCTACGTCTCGAAGACGATGCCGGTCACGCCGGGCGAGCCGCCCCGGTGGGCCGGGTGGCTCGCGCTCTGCTCGTCGCTCGCCGGCGGCGCGGTGCTGGGGCTCCGCCGCACGCGCGGTCGAGCTGCACGCATCGCGCTCGGCGCGCTGCTCGCGCTCGAGGGCCTGGTCTGGGGCGTGTGCGGCGTGCTCGCTTTCGTGCTCGGAACGTTCACGAACAACCTGGTCTTTCACCACAACGAGAACCTGTTCCTGATCAACCCCGCGACCCTCGCGCTGCTGCCGCTCGGCGTGATGCTGATGCGCGACAGCCCGCGGGCTGCCCCGGCGCTGAAGTGGCTCACGGTGTCGCTCGCGACGGTGGCGGTCGCCGGCCTCGCGGTGAAGCTGCTGCCCGGCTTCGAGCAGCAGAACGGGCCCGTCATCGCGATGGTGCTGCCGCTCAGCCTCGCGACGGCGCTCGCGTTCTCGCTGCCGGCTCAGCGGCAGCGCTGAACGGGCGAGACTCGATGTTCCGCCAGAGGTGGAGGTGTGGTGAAAGCTGGAGCGGTGAGCCGCGTTCCCCATGCAGACCGCAAGGTCGTCGACACGGTTTTCGAGGGGCTCTTCGTGAAGGCGCTGGGCCTCGAGGTCACGCCGGCGCTGCGCCGGCGCCTCGCAGAGCTGGGGGTCGACTTCCAGGTCGGGTTGAAGCCGATGTACCCGCATGCCGTCTGGGAGGCCGCGTTGATCGCTGCGGCCGAGGAGCTCATGCCGGGCAAGCCCCTGCCCGAAGCCCTGCACGCGCTCGGCGGGCGTGCCGTCGTCGGCTACTTCGACACGTTCATCGGCCGCGCGCTGAAGCAGGTGCTCCGCGCGATCGGCGTGAAGCGCACGCTCGCCCGCATGTCGCTCAACTTCTCGGCGACGAACAACTACACCGAGACAGAGATGAAGGAGCTCGGCGAGCGGCACTACGAGCTGTGGATGAACGAGCTCTCGCTCACGCAGCACAACATGGCAGGCATCATCGAGACCGGCCTCGGCATCGCCGGCGGTAAGAACGTGAGGGTCGAGATCGTCCGCAGCGACGGCAGCGGCTGCACCTACGACATACGGTGGGAGACGACGTCGTGAATGCGGCCGTCACCGCACTCGGAGACCGTCGTGACGCCGCTCGCCCTGAGCGTCGAAGCGGGGCGCCGACGTCGGCACGATGACGGTGTCGGTCGAGGCTCTGGACGGCGCGTACGCCGGCAGCCGGCGCGGGCGTGAGCGCGCGGCCTGACCCCACGTGCTATTCCTCGCAGCGTGCGAGGCCGCTGGGGGTTGCTCACAGCCGTCGTGGTCGGAGGCGTCGGCCTCGTCCTCTTTCTGCTCGGCTTCGACGGCCACACGACCGAGGCGCTGCCGTTCGGCGTCGCGGGCCTCATCGCCGGCGCGGTCATCGCGCAGCCGAGCTGGAAGGCGCTGCGCGCGGCGTCGCAGCCCGAAGGCGCGTGGCGACCGCCGGCCGGAGCGCCCGCGCTCGACGCTCCGCCCTCGAGCGTGAAGTGCGAGAACTGCGGCAGCGCCGCGCCGCTGAGGCTCGACCTCGGCACGCACGCCGAGTGCGCCCACTGCCACCACCGCACGCCGCTGCCCCGAGAGCTCGCCGGGCGCCTCGAGGCGGGCGCAGCCGCCGTGCGCGCGCAGGCTCGAGCCGACCGGCAGATCGCGGCGGTCATCACGACGCTGCCAGAGCGCGAGCGCGAGCTGACCTCGCGGCTCTCGAAGCTGACGCGCGCGCTGGTGGCGGGCGCGGCGCTCGCCGGCCTCTACGGGCTCGCGGTCATGCGCTCGAACAGCGCCTGGCAGGGCTTCGTGGCGTTCGCGCTGCTGGCGGGGCCGGTCTCGTGGCAGGTCGGCCGGCGCGCCGCGCGAGAGCTGCCGCGCGTGGTGCTCGGCATCGTCGGCCGCTGGAGCGCCCACGTGCTGCCCGGCGTGAAGGGCCTCACGTGCCGGGTGTGTGGAGCGCCGCTGCCCGAGCGAGCGGCCCCCGTGCTGCGCTGCGAGTACTGCGAGGCCGACAACCTCGCGAGCCCCGAGGTCATCTCGCGGGTGGCCGCGAACGCGCAGCACGCGCACGCGTCGGTGCTGTCACTGAACCGCCAGAGCCGCGAAGCCGACGAGCTCGCCGCGTTCAGCCTCGTCGCGCTGCCGGCGGTGGTGCTGGTGGTCTGGTTCGCGATCGGCGCGTTCACGGGCGGCGTCGGGCTGAGAATGATGCACGGCTGGTTCGGTCGGTGAGGCAAGCCTTCGCCGAGCTGCGATTCAGCCGTGGTGCAAAGGGGCGCAGGCGGCGCCTTTCTTGACCGGGCCCGGCTGAGCGCACCCGGTGGGCTTCGGCGGCTCGGCGCGCGGTGGGCTCGCGAGCAGGTACGCCGCGGCCACGGCCATGAGCCCTGCGAGAGCGCGCCGCAGGGCCACGACCGGAAGCCGCGTCGCGACGGCCGTGCCGAGCAGCACGCCGGCGCTCGCCGACGCCGCCATGCCTGCCGAGAGCAGCGGGTCGACGTGCACGTGACCGAGCTGGCCGGCGGCGCCGGCGAGCGACTGCAGCGCAATGACGAGCAGCGACGTGCCCGCGGCCTCGCGCATCGGCACGCCGAGCACCAGCACCAGCGCGGGGATGACGATGAAGCCGCCGCCCGCGCCGACCGCGCCGGTGATCAAGCCCGAGGCGAGGCCGACGGGCACGACGAGCCAAGGCCTCACCCTCGAGGTCTGCGGCCGTGCGGGCCGCAGCATCAGCCCGGCCGAGACGAGCATCAGGGCGGCGAAGGCGACGAGCAGCGCGCGGGGCTCGACGTGAGCCGCGATGCGGGCGCCGGCGAGCGCTCCGAGCATGCCGCCGGCCGCGAACGTGAGGCCCTGCTTCAGCCGGACCTCGCCGAGGCGCCACTTCCGCAGCGCGCCGACCGCGCTCGTCGCGCCGACCACGAGCAGCGAGGTCGCGATGGCCTCGCGTGGGGGCTCGCGCGCCAGGTAGAGCAGAATCGGCAGCGCCAGCACCGCGCCACCGCCGCCGAGGCCGCCGAGTACGACGCCGATGAGGGCCGACGAGAACAGCACCAGCGGGGTCATGCCCGGTTGGAGCCCGCGGGAGCGCCGCGAGGTTCACGGCCCGGCGAGCGGAGTGCGGAGGTAGCGCTTGCCGTTCGATTCGGGCTCGGGGAGCCGGCCGGCGACGACGTTCACCTGCAGGCTCGGCATCAACAGGCGCGGCGGCGTGAGCGTCTTGTCTCTCGCCGTCCTCCGAGCGACGAAGTCCTGCTTCGAGCTCGAGGCCTTGAGCTGCACGTTCGTCTCCTTCGCGCGACCGATGGTCGTCGACGCCCTCCAGGTGCGGCCGGCAGGAGGGTAGTCGTGACCGGTGAACACGCGCGTCGCGTCGGGGAGCGTGAAGAGCTTGCGCGTGACGGACTCGTAGAGCGCCTCGGCCGACCCCCGCGGGAAGTCGCAGCGCCCGACGCCGACGTCGTCGAGGAACAGGGCATCGCCGGTGAACACCGCGTCGCCGACGACGAAGCTCATGCAGGCCGGGGTGTGGCCCGGCGTCGACAGCGCCGTGAGCTCGAGCCCACCGACGTTCAGCACCTGACCGTCGTCGAGCAGCACGTCGAACGCGCGGCCGTCGGGCACGAGGTCCTTCAGGTTGAAGACGTCTTTGAATGTCTGCTGCACCTCGATGATGCGGCGGCCGACGGCGACCTTCGCGCCGTAGCGGCTCTTGAGCCACTGGCTGCCGGTGAGGTGGTCGGCGTGCGCGTGCGTGTCGAGCAACCACACGAGGTCGAGGCCGTGCTCGTCGATGAAGCGGGCGACGCGCTCGACCGACTCGGTCCACACCTTGCCGCCGGCGGGCTCGTAGTCGAGCACGGGGTCGATCACGGCGGCCTTCTTCGTCGCTTCGTCATAGACGACGTACGTGAGCGTGGAGGTGCGTTCGTCGAAAAAAGGTTCGATGACCATGTTCGTGTTCCTCACCAGGCCGTCATGGGGCCGATGTCGCGGACCTCGTAGCCCGCTTGTTTGAGAATCTGGCTCGCCGAGGCGCTGCGGCCGCCGCTGCGGCAATACACGACGATGGGCTGTCGTGTCGGCCCGCACTCGCGGAGGCGATACGCCAGCTCCTGAACGGGGATGTTGACCGCTTGAGGCACGTGCCCCGAGTGGAACTCTTCGGGCGTGCGAACGTCGAGGAGCAGCGCTCCCTGCGCGACGAGGTGGCGGTGGTGTTTCGGGTCGTTCATGGGGTCTCCTGGTGTTCGCGCTGACGCGCGCGGGCGCAGTCGAACGTAAGAGCGACCCGGCGGCAGGAAGGTTCGGTCGAACCCTTTTTCGCGCCGACGGCTCTCTCGCCGAGAGCCATGTCGGCGAGAGCCCATCGCAGTCAGCCCGTCGTCCTGACGGTTCCCGAAGCCTTCGAGGTGACCGCGGTGGACCCGCTCGTCCACGCCATCTCGGCGCTCCCCGCTCAGGACCCGGTGATCCTCGACTTCGGTGCCGTCCAGGTGTGTCACGCGTTCGTCTTCTCGATGCTGCTGTCGCGGCTCGTCGCGCTGAGGCGGCGCGGCACGACCCGGCTGAAGGGGCTCAACCCTCAGCAGCGGCTCTTCGCGGCTCACCTCAAGCTCAAGGAGCTCGGCATCGTCGAAGAGATCTGACCCAGCTCGACGCTCAGCACGGCAGCGCGGCCAACAGAGATGAGCGCGTGGACAAATCCCCTCGCAGACGCGCCGGGTTTCATCCAAGCTGCGCGCGCGCGGCCCGGTCTTGCTCTTCCTGCTCACAGCGCTCGCGCTGCACGAGGTGCCGTGGAGCGCCGCTCCGTCGATGGCGACACAGCGCGCCGGCCACGCGCTCGTCGTGCTCGACCGCCAGAGCGTGCTCGCGTGCGGCGGCTACAACGACCCTGAAGGCACCGTCGGCAGCTGCGAGGTCTACCACCCGCAGCGCGCCACCTGGAGCGGCACGGGCGCGCTCGCGCACCCGCGCTTCTACCTCGGCATGGTGCGGCTCGAGTCCGGGCGCGTGCTCGCCTGCGGCGGCCAGGAGTTCGACCAGGCCACCGCCGCCTGCGAGCTCTACGACCCGTGCACCGGCCAGTGGCAGAGTGCCGCTCCCATGGCGCAGGCGCGGTACCGCCTCGTGTTCGTCGCGCTCGCCGACGGCACCGTGCTCGCCGCCGGCGGCAACACGGCGCAGACGGTCGTCACCGCGAGCTCCGAGCGCTACGACCCCGTCGCCGACCGCTGGAGCCCGACCGGCGCACTGCCCGCCGCCGTCACCAACGCCCACGCACTGCGGCTGCGTGACGGCCGCGTGCTCGCCGTCGGTGGAGAGGACGCGGCCGATCGAGCGGTCTCTGCCGTCTCGCTCTTCGACCCAGCGACCGGCCGGTGGAGCGCCGCCCCGGCCCTCACCGCGCCCCGCAAGTCGTTCGACGCCGTGCTGCTCGACAGCGGCGACGTGCTCATCGCGGGGGGCGCCGACCAGAACACCGTCTCGCTCACCGAGTCGATGGTGTTCCGCGTCGCGACCCAAAGCTGGGCGAGCGCCGGCACGAACCTCTACGATCACTTCGGCCCCAGCATGGGCAAGCTCGAGAACGGCAAGGTCGTGCTCGCCGGCGGCTTCGTCAACGGCGGTGTGTCGGGCGCGAGCGAGCTCTACGACCCCGCCACCAACGTGTGGTCGGCGACGGGAAACATGAACGTCGCGCGCTTCTTCGCGCAGGCCGTCGCCGTGCCGGGGCTCGGGCCCCTCTTCGTCGGCGGGCAAGACCAGAGCATCGCCTGCCTGACGAGCGCCGAGTGGTACGGCCCGGCGCCACAACCCGACGGCGGCGACGCCTCGTGCCCGGGGCCCGTGCCGCGGGACCCTCGGCAATACGCCGTCGCGTGCGGCTGCGGAGCGGCGCCGGGCTGGACCGGGTGCGCACTGCTGCTGGGCCTCATGCAGCGGCGCAGCGGGCGCCGGCGGCACGACCGTAGCGCGCCGCTGTCATGAACGTCTGCTCGAAGCCTCCCCCGGTCGTCTTCGTCCGAGCTCACGGCGCCGATGAGCACCACCCGTCGCGACGGGCGGCCCAAAGCTCGGCCCGCAGCAGCTCGAGGGCGCGCGCGACGTTCGCCTGCGCGCGCTGCGACAGCGGCTCGCCCAGCTCGAAGCGCTCGCCGCGCACGGCCAACAGCGAGCAGGCGGGGGGCGGCGCGTGCTCGACGTCGCGGTACACCTGCAGCAGCGCCCACGGCGAGAGGCGGTGCGTGGTGAAGCTGTCGTCGCGGCGAGCGGTGAGCGGCTCGAGCGAGACCTCGGGGCCGCTCGCCGCCGCGTCGACGACGTAGACGCGCTGTCGGCCGCGAAGGTCGAGCGCGTGCTCGACGCTCAGCTGAAAGTCGGTGAGCACCTCGAGCTCGCCGCGCGCGATGGCCGCTTCGCACGAGCGCTCGAGGGCCTGCGCGAGCTCGGGCCCGACGGCGTCGTCGCCGCGAGACGGGTTCCCGCACGCGAGCACGAGCACGGGCGCGGTCACGTCACCCTCCCCGCTTCCGCGCGCGGCCGAGCTCGTGGCCGGCGGCGTCTTCGACGACGACCTCGAGCGGCATCTTGCCCAGCGCGTGCGTGGCGCACGACAGGCACGGGTCGAACGCGCGAATGGCGACCTCGAGGTGGTTGAGCAGCGGCTCGGTGGGCTCGACGCCGTCGAGGTACTGGCGCGCGACCTCGGCCACGGCGTCGTTCATCGCCTGGTTGTTGTGCGTCGTGCTGACGATGAGGTTGCACGCGGTCACGAGGTCGTCTGCGCCCACGCGGTAGTGGTGAATCAGCGTGCCGCGCGGCGCCTCGATGACGCCGACCCCCTCGCCGGTGCGCTGGCCGTGGGTGAGCAGCTCGGTGCCGAGCAGCGCAGGGGAGTCGAGCAGCTCGGCGATGACCTCGGCGGCGTGCAAGAGCTCGATGAGGCGCGCCCAGTGGTACGCGAGCGGCGCGTGCGTGAGCTTGCCGTGGTGCGCGTCGCGGAAGTCGCGTCGCTCGGCCTCGGCGAGCGGCGTGTGGATGAAGTCGCAGTTCTGCAGGCGCGCGAGCGGGCCGACCTTGTACGTGCCGAGCTCGGGGCCGAGCGACGTGAGGTACGGGAACTTCATGTACGACCACGGCTTCACCTCTTCGGCGATGTACGAGCGGTACCGGGCCGGGTCGACGCCGTCGAGCAGCAGCGCGCCATCGGCTGCGCGCGCGCGCAGCACGCCGTCGTAGAGCTCGAGCCGGCCGTCGCGGCCGACGAGCGAGAGCAGCCCGCTCTTCGCGACGCCGAACGCTTCGTACATCGCCCAGTGCTCGCGGTGCAGCCGCTTCACGAGCTCGACGCCCTCGCGCGCCCAGGCGAGCACCTCGGGGAGCTGGGCCTTCAGCTCCTCGCGCTCGGCCGGGGTGACGGCCTTGTTCACGCCGCCGGGCACCGAGCCGGTGCCGTGCACGCGCTTGCCGGCGGTGATGCGAATCACCTCCTGGCCGAAGCGGCGCGAGAGCACGCCCTTTCGCGCGAGCTCAGGGTGCTCGGCGGCGACCGCGACGAGGTTGCGGCGGCTGGCGTCGCTGTCGAAGCCGAACAGCAGGTCGGGCGAGGCGAGGTGAAAGAAGTGCAGCGCGTGCGACTGCAGAATCTGGCCGTAGTGCATCAAGCGCCGCACGGCGTTCGCGGTGGGCGTGGGCGTCGCGCCGACGACGACGTCGAGCGCCTTCGACGCGGCGAGGTGGTGGCTGACGGGGCAGATGCCGCAGAGGCGCTGCACGGTGACGGGCACCTCCCAGTAGGGCCGGCCCTGAATGAAGCGCTCGAAGCCGCGGAACTCGACGATGTGGAGCCGCGCCTGCACGACCTTGCCGCCGTCGCCGAGGCGCAGGGTGATTTTGCCGTGACCTTCGACGCGCGTGAGCGGGTCGATGGCGACGCGGCGCGTGCCGGGGCTCGCCTCAGTCATAGTGAATCGCTCCGTGGCCGAGGTGGGGCGTGCGGCCGTGCAGCAGGTCGTCGAGGAAGTGCCACAGCGTGTCGGCGCTCGGCGGGCAGCCGGGCAGGAAGTAGTCGACCTTCACGACGTCGTTGATGGCGTGCACCTGGTCGAGCGGCAGCGGCAGCTCGGGGTCGTTCGGCACCTTGGCGCCGTAGACCGAGGTCAAGCACTCGCGCACGTCGAGGTGATTGCGCTGGGCCGGCAGCCCGCCGTTGATGGCGCAGGCTCCGACGGCGACGAGCACCTTGCAGCTCTTGCGCATCGCGCGCAGCACCTCGACGTTCTCGGCGTTGCACAGCCCGCCCTCGACGAGGCCCAAGTCACACGGGCCGAAGTGCTTCAGGTCGGTGAGGGGCGAGCGGTCGAAGTCGATGCGCTCGAGCAGCTGGAAGAGGCGCTCGTCGATATCGAGCAGCGACATGTGGCAGCCGAAGCAGCCGGCGAGCGACGCGGTGGCGACCTTGAGCTTCTTCGTCACGGCTCACCTGCCTTCTTCGGGGGAGGCGCGTCGATGGGGGCCTTGTCGTAGGTGCGCTGGCCGATCGGCACCACGAAGCCCCTGCCCTTCTTCAAGATGACTCCGACGGGGCAGACGCCGACGGCGGTGTCGGTCGCGGCGAGCGAGGTGTCGGCGAGGCGGCCCGACTCGGAGCTCACCACGAGGTGCTTCTCGATGCCGCGGCCGCCGAGCGCGAAGACGTTCTTGCGGTCGACCTCGGCCGACGCGCGCACGCACAGCTCGCAGAGGATGCAGCGGTTGAAGTCGAGCAGCACGTCGGGGTGCGAGGCGTCGATCGGCCGGTCGGGGAACAGCTGCGGGAAGTGCAGCGACCGCACCTCGAGCGCGTAGCCGACCGCCTGCAGCTTGCAGTCGCCGCTCTTCTCGCACGACGGGCAGAAGTGGTTGCCCTCGACGAACAAGAGCTGCACGAGGCCCTTGCGCAGGTCGCGCACCTCGTCGGTCTCGCTCTCGACGACGAGGCCTTCGCGCGCGGGCAGCGTGCACGAGGCCGCCATGCGACCGTCGGCCTTCACGGTGCAGACGCGGCAGCTGCCGTGCGGCTTGAACTCGGGGTGCGCGCAGAGGTGGGGAATGTAGCGGCCGGCCTCGCGGGCGGCGTCGAGCACCATCTGCCCGTCGTGGAAGGGCACCTCGACGCCGTCGAGCAGGAAGGTGCGGCTCACGACTCCTCCAGGTGGGCGTGCGCGTCGTCGCGGCCGGTGAGCTCGCGCGCAGGGCTCAGCGCCTCGTCGACGTCGAACGTCGGGCGGAAGTCGAGCGACGAGAGGCTGCGCTCGAGGGTCGGCTTGAACTTCTCGTGCAGCTGCGCGAACGGGCGGCCGGCCGTCGTGCCGAGGCCGCAGTGGCTCGCGTCGCGCATCAGCGCGCACAGGCGCAGGGCGTGGCGCACGTCGCGGCGGGTGCCCTTGCCCGAGGCGAGGGCGTCGACGGCGCGCATGAGCTGGGTGGTGCCGACGCGGCACGGCGTGCAGAAGCCGCAGCTCTCGTGCGCGAAGAAGCGCGTGAAGTTGGCGACGACCTCGAGCAGGTCGCGCTGCGGGCCGAAGATCATGAACGCTCCGGCGGTCGGCAGGTCCTCGAAGCACAGGCGTCGATCGAGCTCGCGCGGCGCGAGCAGCGTGCCCGACGGGCCGCCGACCTGCACGGCCTGAACGGGCTCGACCGCCCCGCACAGCGCGAGCAGCTCGCGCACGGTCGCGCCCATCGGCAGCTCGTAGAGGCCGGGCCGCGCGCAGTCGCCCGAGACCGAGTGAACGCGCGTGCCGGTCGAGCGCTCGGTGCCAACTTGCGCGAAGCGAGCGCCGCCGAGCAGCGCGACGTGCGCGACCGAGGCGAACGTCTCGACGTTGTTCACCACCGTCGGCCGCTGCAGGTAGCCGTGCGTGACGGGGTACGGCGGCCGATTGCGTGGGATGCCGCGGCGGCCCTCGAGCGACTCGAGCAGCGCCGACTCTTCGCCGCAGACGTAGGCGCCGGCGCCCAGGTGCACCTCGACGTCGAAGTCGAAGCCGGTGTGGCCGAGCACGTCGCGGCCGAGCAGGCGCGAGGCCCTTCTCGCCGCGAGCGCGCGCTCGATTCCGTCGGCGAACAGCAGGTACTCGCCGCGCAGGTAGATGAAGCCGCGCTGGGCGCCGATGGCGTGCGCAGCGATGGTCATGCCGTCGAGCACGGCGTCGAGCTGGCGGCGCAGCAGCGTGCGGTCTTTGAAGGTGCCGGGCTCGCCCTCGTCGGCGTTGCACACGATGAAGCGGGTCGGCCCGGGCGCGCTGCGCGCCGCCCGCCACTTGTCGTGGGTCGAGAAGCCGGCGCCGCCGCGGCCGCGGAGCTTCGAGAGCTTGACCTCGTCGAGCAGCGCTTCGCTCGAGCGCGCGAGCGCTGCGCGCAGGGCGGCGCCGGGCTCGAGGTGGGCGCCGAGCAACAGGCCGGCGCGCTGAATCGGCTCGTCGACGTGAAACAGCTCGGCCGGCCACTCGGCCAGCGGCGCGCGGCGCTCGATGAGGGCGGCGACGGCGTCGATGCGCTCGGCGGTCAGGCGGGGAATCGCGAGGCCGTTGATCAAGAGCGAGGGCGCCTGGTCGCTCAGCCCGATGCACGAGGTGGTGCCGACGCTGACGCGGCCGTCGCCACGCAGCGCGCCGGGCTCGACGTGCAGCGCGGCGCACAGCCGCTCGCGCAGGGTCACGCTGCCGTGGAAGCGCTCGATGACGTTGTCGGCGAACAGCACCTGGTACTCGCCGCGCGGCCGCGTGGCGAGGTGCGCGTAGAAGGTGGCGACGCCCTCGACGCGCGCGCGGGGAATCGCGAGGCCGCGGGCGAGCTCGGTGACGACCTCGGGCGAGATCCACCCGGCGGTCGCCTGCACCTCGCGGAGCATCTGCAAGAGGCGCGTGGGGTCGCGCCGGTGGCGCGCAATCAGCGAGGGGACTTCGAGTGGAGGCAAGGCAGAGCCTGCGTTCTTCACGGTGTGTGCCAGCGCCCACGCCTTGAGGCGGCAGCGGCGGCGCGCAAAAGCTGCGCCCTCGCGATCGAGGAGTGCGGCTGCAGCAGCTGAGCGAGTCACAGCTTCGTGCAGGTGAGGTAGCGGGCTGTCATGACGTTCGTGTTGAAGTCGCAGACCCAGCTCTCGGTGGTCGAGTTGTTCCACGTGTCCTTCGCGGTGACGGTGACGAGCGTCGAGCCGCTGAAGCTCGCGGGCAGCAAGAGCGAGTACGCATACGGCGAGGCCGTGAAGGTCGCCGCCGAGAACGCGAAGCTCGAGTACGAGACCGAAGCCACGCCGTGAGCGTCACCGATGCTGCCCGGCGTCAGCACGTGCTGCCGGCCCGAGGCCCAGACGCTGAACACGAACGACGGCCCGGTGTTGTCGGCCTCGACGGTGCGCGTCTCGGGCTGACTCGCGAGCCCGTCGTTGCCCGAGCACTGGAACACGAGCGAGTGGGTGCCGTCGGGCCAGCTCGCGGCGACCGAGGTGTCGATGGTGAACTGGTAGGGCGCGGCGCTGTCGGTGCCGATGATGCTGCCGTTCCTACGCACCTCGACGTGGTGCACGCCCGACTGAGAGAAGCAGTCGACGGTGAAGACGGGCTTCTTCTTGTCCGCGTCGTTGCGCGTGATGCCCGTGATGACCGGAGGTGAGGCGTTCTCTTTCACGAACGGCGCAGAGAGCGTCGCGGTGTTGCCGCAGCGATCCGTCACGACCACCGACGCCGTGTGCGGGCCCGGCGAGAGGCCAGAGGCCAGGAAGACCGAGGCCGGCGTGGTGCTCAGCGAGATGAAGAGCGCCCCGTCGAGGTAGAAGCCGTACGGCATCGTGATGCCGCACGGGTCGTCTACCGTGACGTCGATGCGCATCGTCGAGCCCGACTGAAACGGCGTGAACGTGGCGGTCGGCGGCGTGGTGTCGCGCGGAGCCGCCGTGCTCGCCTGCCCTTCGTTGCCGTACGAGTCGGTCGCGCGCACGGCGAGCGTGTGGGCTCCGCCGGTCGAGGGCGTGTAGCTGAACGTGTATGGCGCCGACGCCTTCGTCGCGATGACGGCGCCGTCGAGCAGCAGCTCGGCCTTCGCGATCGGCGAGGCGTCGGTCGCGGTGCCGGTCACCGTGTACGAAGGCCCCGAGCCCGAGACCTGAACGCTGACGGCCGGCGCCGTGTTGTCGGCCCGCAGGTCGGCGAGCAACGTCGTCGCGTTGCCCAGGCGATCCGTCACGCGAATCGCCACCGCGTACACCCCGTCTGCGCGCGCCGACGTGTCGGCGAGGTACGTGTACGGAGCGACGGGGTCCGACACGAACAGCGGCGGGTCCGTGAACTCGACCTGAGCGACGCCCGAGGGGTCGCTCGCCGTCACCTGAATGACGGGCTGCTTCTGCGGGCCGGTGATGGTGACGCTCGCGGTTGGCGGCGTGGTGTCGATGAGGAAGGTGGCGATCGCCGAGCCCTCGCGGTTCCACGCGTCCCACGCGCGGGCGGTCACCGTGTGCGAGCCTTCGCTGAGCCCGATCGTCGAGAAGCGCTGGCTGAACTGCCAGCCGTTGACGCTCACGTGGGGCTGAGAGTCGAGCTGGAGCTTCGGCTGGGTCAGCGCCGGGCTCCACGGCTCGTCGTCGGTGACGCGACCGACGCAGTCGACGTAGCCAGAGCCCTGCGCGCAGCTCAGCGAGACGTCGGGGGCATCTCGATCGGGCAGCATGCCGACCGCGATGCACGAGAACGCTGCGGCGGTGATGAGCTCGGTCGGGCTGATGTCGGTCGGCAGCGGGAGCTGGGTCACCGACTCGAGGGCCTGCCGCCGGGCGCAGCCGAGGGCGGCCGCGCGGGCGTCGGCGTACGAGGCCGCGGGCGGCAAGCGATCGAGCGTGCACTCCCAGAGGCGCGCCGCGCGCGTCACGCCGAGGCCGGCGAAGCCTTGGGGGTAGAGCGGGCACTGCCAATCGGCGCCGCGCACGACGCCGCGGGTGTTGGGCGGCGGCAAGTACTTGCTGAGCGGCTGCGGCGGAGGAGGAGGCGGAGGCAAGAACGGGCTCGTGGGGGCCGTGGTCTTGATGAACGCCGACCCGTAGACGAGGAGCATGAACCAGCGATCGATCGGGCCCGCGCCGGCGTGCCGGGTCGGCCACGCGCCGGGGCGCCAGAAGCGTTGGTCGGGGGTGAGCATGCTTCGAATGCCGTCGGGTTGGACCTCATCGCCGATGAGGAGGTTGTTGGACCTGGGCACCCACGTGTCGACCTGGCCTCCGGAGTCGCGGTGCACCTCGGCGAGGAAGCCGAAGATGTCTCCCGTGCCTTCGTCGAGGCCCTGCGCGTCGCTGAAGTCGACGTCGACGATGCCGGGGTCATCTGAATAGACGAGCGAGTGGTAGACGTCGTGGCCGAGCTCGTGAGCGACCACGTCGAGCGAGCCCATCGCCATCACGCTGTTCGGCGTCTGCCCATTCGCCCAGCCGATCTGCAGTGTCCGGATGCCCGGGAGATAGCCGGTGGTGGTGAACCCGGTGTGAACGACGACGTCCATCGGGGTGGCGTCGCCGCTCGGCCCGTTGCGGTCGAGCACGTCGGCCAGCATCGACCAGGTGCGGTCGATGTTCACGAGCGTGTCGACCGCGGCCGTCTCGCCGTTGGCGCTGAGCTCTCCATTCGCCTGGCTGTACAGCTGGCCGTCGCCGAACCGATGGTCTGCGCTGCGGTACGGCACCGTGGTGCCGGGGGTGGTGCTCGCGTAGTAACGGTTGCCGTGCTGGTCGATCAGCCGATAGGGCTGCGCGTTGTCGGCCTCGAACACGACCGGAAACGAGCTCGTGCCCCCGTTGAACCAGCCCCGGCCCGTCGCGCTGCGGTACTCGACGACCTCGAGCACCTGCGCCTCGCGCGACAGCTGCTCGCCGCTCGCGGCGTCGACGAGCGCGACGTACGGCAGCCCCGCGTGCTCCAGCTCGACGCGCCAGACGAGCCGCGCGCGCGTGATGACGCGCTCGTAGTCGTCGGAGTTCGTGCCTCCCTCGTGGCCCGGGCGCAGCACGTACGCGTCGGTGGTGTCGAGCACGAGCTCGCACCGCTTCACCTCGGCTCCGCGGTCGAGCCCCGCGGCCGCGGTGCGCTCGGCCGACGCGGCGTCGATGCGCGGAGCGAGCTCGGGGACCTCGGCGGCCCAGCGCAGCATCGGAAAGATGGTCTCGCCGTCGCGCGTGCGCTTGCCCGCGAACTGCAACAGCGGCACCCCGCCCCAGCGCACCTCGATGCGGCCGGACTTGCCGGCAGGAGGCTCGGTCACCGTGACGGCGTCGAGCTCGAACCCGCGAGCGCCGAGCTCGACGGCGAGCCGTGGCTCGAGCGAGCCGACCGGAGTCGGAGCATCGGGTGCGGAGCATGCGGCGAAGCAGAGAATGGCGGCGAGGTGAGTTCGCATGCGCGGCCCCAAGCAAGGGCGTCACCAACCCACAAACGCTCCGAAGGACGATCGCGCGGCGCCCGAGTCACGAGACAACGTCAGACACCCCGAAGTCGGAATTTCGCGTCGATGTTTCAGGAATTCAGCTCGCTGTGTCTGGGCGAAATGGGCCTCGGCTGACGGCGCGGCTACGGGCCGCCGATGCAGCGCTCGGTGAGGGCCCAGGCCTCGATGGCGGTGAGCCCGGCCTTGCTGAGGCCGTTCGCGAAGGTGCCCGAGGTGAGCACGCGGTCGTCGGGAGCGTTGCCGTTGAGCGGCAGCGGCGCGTGCCAGCTCGACGGGTGACCGGGTTCTCGGTGACGGTGGTGATGGCCGGCGAGCCGCCCGCGTTCGGAGCGAAGCGGCGCGAGGTGTCGGGCCAGCCGCCCGGGTCCGCGGCGCCGTCGACCGAGTTCACCGTCTGGCCGGGGTCGCCCGAGCCGCTCAGCCTCGCGAGCGCGTGCGCCGCGATGGCCGTCGCGCGATTCGCGGGGTGGGCACCCTCTGCGCGCTGAGGCTATTCGCAGGCCCAGACGCCCTTCTTCGCGGCGTGCTGCCGAAAAGTCCTCCCCTCTCTCACGCACACGGTGCACGTCTTCGCCATCGAGGTGTTGTGGCCGAACTCCGAGTTGCAGCCGGCGGGAGAGGTGATCGCCGAGCGCGCCCATGCGGCGGCAGAGACGGCGAGCGCGGCAGCGCACAACCACGAAAGGAAGTTCTTGTTCATGCGCGAACGACGGACTCCGGGAAGAAACGTCGCACGGCGCTCGCCCCGCGAGACGACGGCCCCGCACGAGCCTGCGCCGCAGGACGCTCGGCACGGCCCTTGCGCGGAGTCCTCGCGAGAGGGGCCAACCGGAGGACTCGGAGGGCGTCGTCACTCGCGGGCGTGGCGGAGCTCACGGGCTGCGGCAAGAGCGCGGGTGCCGGGGCCGAGCGGGCCCGAGGAGTGCGATCAGACCTGCGAGCGGCAGCGCGACGCGGTGATGGACAACTCGACGGCCGAGGTCGAGCGCGGCTGCACACGACGGTCAACGGAGAGGGCGAGTTCTCGCGCTCCATCTACAAGAGGCCGACGCGCTACACGGCGACGGGGCGGGTCGTCGCCTTCGAGGACGCGCTCTCGCTCGAACTGCTGCTCGGGCGCTGGTTCATCATCGGCTTTCGCTCCTACGGGGGCCCCAGCAGCGGCTTCACCTAAGGCGCGGGTGCGCTCGCCCTGGCTCTTCTGAGCCTGCGACGTGCTGCGCGCGGCGCTTCAGAAGCTGAAGGTCTTCAAGGTCCACGTTGCGCTGGGGCCGACGGGCTGCGCGTTCGCGACGACGAGGAACACCTGCATCGGAGCGGAGCCGGTGTTGCGCCACTCGACGACCGAGCTGCCTCCGCTGTTGGCGAGGCAGCTGGGGCGGAAGACGCAGCCCGACGCCGGCCCCGCAATCAGGTTCATGATGGCCGAACCGGTGAGGCTCGTGAGCTGGCCCTTGAACGTCTGGCCCGCCGCGACCGTGGCCGAGTAGACGACGTCGCTGCCGAGCGCCGCCCAACAGCCGTTGGCGTTGCCGGTCACCGCGGTCTCCCGGCTGAAGCCGGCTGAGGTGCCGCTCACCATCGCACCGTTCGTGACGGGGATCGCGTTCGCGCAGGTCTCGCCCGCGGCCGGGGTCGCGAGCGTGGCGGTGATGCCGAAGGCGCCGGCGCTCGCCGTCTCGCTGTCGATGCTCACCAGCACGTCGACCGCGCCGGGGCCCGCGTTCGTCCACCGCGCCACGGGCCCTGACGAGCCCGACGGCAGCGCCGCCGCCACGCACCTGCGCGCGTAGCAGGCCTCTTCGCCGAGCATCAGGTCGAGCGCAGCCACGAAGCCCGCATCGGGCGTCACCGCGACGTCGAGCCGCTGCCCGGCCGGTACGCTGACCTTGAAGACGCGGTCGCGACCCTGCTGGCCCAGGCAGGCCCCGGCGGTGCTGCCGTGGACGTCGTCTTCGAAGCCGGCGGTGGTCAGGCCGGCGGGCGCCGCGCCCACGGCCAGCGGCTCGGCCGTCGCGCAGTCTTCGCCAGCGACGAGCGGGCCGTCGACGCGCGAGAGCTCGAACGTCGTGGGCATCGCCGCCGGCGTGTCGACGACCACGAAGTAGTCGCGCGGCGACGCGCCGGTGTTCGAGATGGCGACCGTCTCGGGAGCGCCGCCTGCGGACGAGACGTCGGAGCCGGTGATGCACGTGCGCTCGGGCGCGCTGCACGTCGCTGCCGGAGCCGCCATGACCGAGACCAGCGCGTCCCAGCTCGCGGCTGGCGAGACCGTGACGTGCGTTCGGCCCGGAGGCACCGTGACCCGATACACGCGGTCTGGGCCGGGCGCAGCGTGGGGAGCGCAGTTGCCGCCCGCGTTGAAGTCGTCGTGAAAGCCGGCGAGCGTCTCACCCTGCACCACCGCGCCGCCGCCCACGGCCGGAGTCCACGCCGGCGCCGTCGCGTCGACACACATCTCTCCCGGGGGCGGCGTCGTGAGCGTGGCGACGATGGTGAAGGTCGAGGCGCCGAGCGTGAAGCCGTGGTCGACGATGATGAACAGCGTCTGCGGGGTCGGAGTGCGGTTCGTGTAGCTGAGTGTGTCGGGCAGACCGCTGGCGGCGCCGTTCCACCCGGCCACGCAGCGCCGCGCGTTGCAGCCGGCGACGTCGAGTGCGAACGAGATGCTCGTGTCGAGACCGGCCGCCGGCGACACGACCACGTCGAGCGTCTGCGCCGCGTCGACGGTGATGGCGTAGACGGCGTCGGCGAGCTCCGAGTCCTCGTGACAGCCGGCGCCGCGACCGGAGTAGTCGTCGATGAGAGCCGTGAAGTCGCCGCTCACCGGCTGGCCCGAGGTGAGCGTGACGGCGGTCTCGCACCGGTCGGCCGCGGGCGGCGTGTCGAACGCGAGCGAGAGGTCGAACGAGCCGGCAGCCGCCGCCGAGTCGACGATGAGCTGCACGCGCTGCGGCGAAGCGCTTGGGTTGAAGTACGTGACGAGCTCGGTGTTCGCGCGCGTGACCATGGGGCCGGTCGAGTCGACGCGCGCATCGCAGACGCGCGGGTAGTCGCCGCAGCGAGATGCGGGGGCCTCGACGACCGAGAGCGCGACGTCCTGTCCGACCGTCGAGACCGCGGTGAAGCGCGCGCGGCGGCCGGGAGGAACGAGCGTCGCGTACACGCGGTCGGCGCCGGGGAGCGCCGCGCACGCCGTCGAGCCCTCGGCGCCGTAGTCGTTCGCGAAGAGGTCGAGGGTCTCGCCGGTGAGCGTGCCGGCGTCGAGCTCGAGGGCCGACGCGCAGGTGTCGCCCGGCACAGCGATGGGACCGAACGTGACGGTGAGGTCGTACGCGCTGAGCAAGGGCTGCGACGACGCGTTGTCGACGATCAAGAACAGCGGTTCGGGTGTCGCCGATGTGTTGCGGTAGAGCAAGGCGTTCGACCTCCCGGCGGCGTTCGACGAAGCGCGGCACGCCTGCGGGTTCGCGTTGCACGAGCTGACGAGCTGCAGGCTCGGTGTCCACGCGCCGCTCGTGACCTCGATCTCGATCAGCACCGCGGTGCTCGCCGGCACGATGAGGGCGTAGGCGCGATCGGCGCCCGCGTAGCCGGAGGTGGCGCAGCGCGGCGCTCCGCCCCAGGTGTAGTTGCCGGCGTAGCCGTCGAGGCGCTCACCGATGAGCGCGCGGCTCGTCGTGATGGGGTTCGAGGCGTCGCACGTGTCGCCCGGCAGCGTCGCCGCCACGCTCACCTGCAGCTGAAAGGGGCCCTGAAGCGCCGAGCGCGCGTCGACGACGATGAAGAGCTCGGCTGGCTGGGTCGTGGTGTTGTGCCACGTCGCGATGTTCGTGGTGCCCTGCGGGCCGGCGTCGTCTCCGTCGAGGCAGCTCGGAGCCGCGTTGCACGACGCCGCCGGCCCTCTCACCAGGTACACCGCAGGGTCGAAGGTCGGGTCGAGCGGCGTCACCGCCGCCCACAGCCACAGGCCCGCCGGCACCGAGACGCGATAGACGCGGTCGGCTCCGATGGCGCTCTGCACACCGCACGCGTAGTGCGTCGGCGTGAAGTCGTTGCGGTAGCCGACGGTCGACGCCATCACCGTGGCCCCGGAAGAGACGGGCTCGGCTGTGGAGCAGTCGTCGCCCAGCAGCCCCGAGCCGCCTGCCGAGCTGCCACCGGCCGAGCCTCCGGCGGCCGCGCCTCCTGCGGGCGCCCCGCCGGCCGACGCACCGCCTGCCGGCGCGCCTCCCGCAGACCCGCCCGAGGTCGCGCCCGCCGCGCCCATGTCGCCGCCTGCGGTGCCGGTGGCGCCACCTGCCTGGCCACCCGCGGAGGCGGCTGGGGTGCCGCCGGCGGTGACGAAGCCGGCATCGGGGAGCGGCGCGCCGGAGCAGGCGGCGCAGAGCAGGAGCGTGAACGTTCGGTGGGTCGTCATGGGCCTCATGCCCAGGAGACACGCAGCGGCACGTCGAATACCGGGGCGGTCTGTCAACGCGAGGCCCAAAGAACGCATTGGAAGGAGACTGCGCTGGCGCCTCAGCGGGCTCGGCGCAGCGACGGGTGGAGCCGGCCCCGCGTTTCGTGGTTTACGGACACGTATGACGACCTGGGGGAAGTGCTTCTGTCGGGTGTGGCTGACGTTCACTGCAGGCTGCCTCGCGCCGGTCAACGACCGCCTCGTCATCGAGTGCGGCACGGGTACCGTCGAGGTCGACGGCCGGTGCATCTCGAGCCTCACGTGCGGCCCGGGAACCGTCGAGCGCAACGGGCGCTGCGAGGCGAGCGGCGGCGCCGGTGGCGGCGTGGCCGGCGGGCTGACCTGCGGCACCGGCACGACCGAGCTGAACGGCGCCTGCGTCTCGACGGGCAAAGAGTGCGGCACCGGCACTCACGCCGAAGGCGCGCTGTGCGTGCGCGATCTGGTGACGTCTCCGTGCGGCGCGGGCACGCATGAGGCGATGGGCAGCTGCGTGCCCGACGTGCGGTGCGGCCCGGGCACTCAAGCGATGAACGGCCAGTGCGTACCGACCACGGGCCTCACGTGCGGCATCGGCACGAGCGAGGTGTCGGGCAGCTGCGTGTCGACGCTGTCGTGCGGCTCGGGCACGGTGCTGATGAGCGGCCAGTGCGTGGCGTCGACCGGAGCCTGGTACGACGTGCGCGTCGCGACGCTCAGCGTGCCGGCCGACGGCTACTCGCACGTCCCCGTGCTCGCGATCGGCCGCCAGGCGAACGGGCAACCCGCGCTCGACCCGGTGGTGCTCACCCTCACGCGCTCGAGCGCCGGCACGCTGACGCCTTCGCAGGTGACGCTCACCGGCATCGGCGCGTTCACGCACCTGCAGCCGTGCTCGACGGCGACGACCGGTTGCCTCGGGCCCGCGCGCGTGGTGATGGCGCTCGCGAGCAGCCCGAACGTGCCGGTCGCCACGAGCGAGGAGTTCATGCTCGTCGCGCCGCCAGGAGTCGGCACGCCCGCGAACTGCCTCGCCTACCCGCAGGCGCTCTACTTCAGCGGCTCGGGCTACATCTTCACGGGCACGCAGCTCATCACGGCCGGCACGTTCACCTCGACCGGCGCGTACGGCCGGCCGAACGAGGCGGGCTTCCGCGTCACGGCGAGCAACGCGACGATGGGCTACTGGAGCATCGAGCTCGCCGCGCCGCAGGGCTCGACGCTCGTAGCGCAGCCCTACCACGGCGCGACCCGGTGGCCGTTTCAGCCCCCGACCGCGCCCGGGCTGAGCGTGAGCGGCAGCGGGCGCGGGTGCAACCAGAGCACCGGCGCGTTCGAGATTCAGACCATCACCCACGGTCTGCCCGACGGTGGCCTCTCGGAGCTCGTCATGACCTTCGAGCAGTTCTGCGAGAACCAGCCCAGCAACGTGCTGCGCGGCTGCATGCGCTACACGCCGTGAGCGGTCGCACGCTGTGTGGCCCGGCCGCGCGCAGCTGAACGAACCGGGCGCTTCAGTTCCCGACGCCGGTCTCGATGCGGCCGTCGTGAATCTGGAGCGCGCGCTTCGCGTGCTTCACGACGCGAGGGTCGTGGGTCGAGAACAAGAACGTGACGCCTTGCTCCTTGTTGAGCTCGAGCATGAGGTCGATGATCTGCTCGCTGGTGGCCGAGTCGAGGTTCGCGGTCGGCTCGTCGTGATGGGGTTCGAGGCGTCGCGCGTGTCGCCGAGCGCGCGTCGACGACGATGAAGACCTCGGCCGGCTGGGTCGTGATGTCGTGCCACGTCGCGATGTTCGTGGTGCCCCGCGTCTTCGAGCGAAGAAAGAGGCGCGCGAGCTGAATGTGACCGCCGCCCGAGGGGCTACTGGCCGCCGATGCGGTAGCGCTCGGTGAGGGCCCAGGCCTCGATGGCGGTGAGCCCGGCCTTGCTGAGGCCGTTGGCGAAGGTGCCCGAGGTGAGCACGCGGTCGTCGGGAGCGTTGCCGTTCAGCGGCAGCGGCGCGTGCCAGCTCGACGGGTTGAAGGGGTTCTCGGTGACGGTGGCGATCGCAGGCCAGCCGCCCGCATTCGGAGCGAAGCGGCGCGAGGTGTCGGGCCAGCCGCTCGGGTCCGCGGCGCCGTCGACCGAGTTCACCGTCTGGCCGGGGTCACCCGAGCCGCTCAGCCTCGCGAGCGCGTGCGCCGCGATGGCGGTCGCGCGGTTGGCGGGGTGGGCGCGACCGGGGCGCGGCCCGACGCTCTGGTGAATGCGCTGCGCGAAGGCGCGCTTCTCGGTCGCCGTCAGCCCGTCGGGCGCGTTGGAGGCCCCGAGCGCCGCGACGCCCTCTCGACTCGCGCCCCAGCCTGCGGGCCAGGCCGCCTGCAAGAGCGACGGCTGGCTCCAGCCCGCCGGGAAGCCGCCGGTGCGCAGCGCGTCTTGCGTCGAGAAGCTCCAGCCGTCGACGGCGTTGCCGAACAGGTGCCCCATCGAGCCTGCGGGGTGGGGGTTGGCGGCATCCATCGCGACGACGCGAATGCCGTTGGGGTTGCCGTCGGGCCCGCGGACGACGAGGTTCGCGACCCAGTTCGTCAGCATCGCCGTCGTGGTCGGAGCGGGCGCGTCGTAGTCGACCACCAGCTGCAGCACGCTCGCTTCGTTTCCGCTGGTGTCGGCGGGGTTGTAGACGAGGTTGTTGGCGATCGCGAGGCGCAGGGCCGCGACGTACGGCTGCCGCGCCGCCGCGTGCGCGAAGAGGTTGCGCTGGAAGCAGAGGCGGTCCCACCGGTAGCCGGGGCCCAGAATCGGCCCGTAGCCGTGCGAGTCGATGCCGCCGTCGTCGTGTATCGACTTGTGCAGCGGCTCTGCGAAGACGCAGTACGCGAAGGTGGTGAGGTCGAGCCCGTAGTACGCGTCGACGAGCTCGTCGAGCGACCACAGAAACGCGCAGTTCAAGTACACGTTCTGCCCGCTGCCGCCCGAGCCGTCGGTCGCCGCCGAGCCGGCGTACGCTCCGTCGCGCAGCGCGGGCGCGATGCCCGCAGCGTCGTCACCGACGCGGAAGTCGAGGTGCCACCAGCGCTGGTGCGTCGCGGTCTGCGGAGTCGCTCCGTAGCTGATGGGCGCCGAGCCGATGGTCTGGCGAAAGACGAGCCCATCGCCTGGCGCGAACTGGCCGTAGACGTCGCAGTACGAGCCGGGCCGCCAGTCGGCGCGCTCGTTCACGTACCCCGACACCGTGGGGATGAGGACCTTCGGCGACGGCACGGCGGCGAAGCCCTTCACGGTGCCCTGGCGAATTCGCGTGTAGCCGGGCACCGCGTCGTTGACGGTGGCCGTCGACAGGTCGTTCAGGAAGAAGACGGTCACCCGACCCGGAGCTCCGTCGCGGCCCGAGCCGCCGAACGAGTCCATCCCGAAGCCGGTGAGCCCGGGAATCGCGCTCACGTAGCCCGCCGCCTGCGTCGGCCAGAGCGCGACCGGGGTGCCGGCGTCAGCGCCGCCGTCCGTACCGGCGTCGGTGCCGGCATCGACCCCCGCGTCGCGCGCGCCGGCGTCGAAGCCCGCGTCCGCGGCGCCGGCGTCGAAGCCTGCGTCGGCGCTCGAGCCGGCATCGGCACCGGGCCCGGCGGGCGTGGTCGTGCAGCGTGTCGCGGCGAGGCCAGCCCCCAGGCCCAGCAGCGCTTGCCTGCGCGTGAGACGGCGTCGTGGTCTCGACATCTGCCGCGGCAGCCTACCCGCTGCGCAGCGCGCCCGCGATGAAGGCGTCGACGGGCTCCCTCAGCTCTGCGGGGCTCGAGAAGCCGGGCAGCACGCGAAACCACTCGATCGCCTCGCCCGTGGTTCGAAACGCCTTCAACGGGCTGCGAAAGGTCATGACGAGGCTCAGCCCCGCGAGGAAGGTGCGGGCGAGCACGGCCTTGACGCCGAGGGCCGAGACGACGAGCGCGGTGCCGCGCACGCGATCTTGAAAGCGCTCCATCGCGGCGACGGCTGCGGCGCGCAGATCGACTTCGGGCATGGCGTGACTGAGCTCGGTGATGACGCCCATCACGCAGAGCGCGTCGCAGCGCTCGAGCAGGAGTGCCTCGACGGTGTTCACGCGCTCGAGCAGCTCGACGGTGATGCGGCCGCGCCAGACGATGATCATGACACCGTCGAGCCAGCCGACCCGAACCTCGGGCAGCGCGAGCAGCTCCTCGACGGCGCCCGCGGTCAGCATGGGCGCACCGGCAGCCGAACGGACATCGTGGTGCCCTTTCCCGGGGCGCTGTCGACGAGCAGGTCGCCTCCGTGCTGCTGAACGACCTCGTAGCTCAGGCTCAGGCCGAGCCCGGTGCCCTTGCCGACGGCCTTCGTGGTGAAGAACGGCTCGAAGATGCGGCTCTTCACGTCGTCGGGCATGCCGGGCCCGTCGTCGGTCACGTCGATCGCGACGACCGCGCCGCTGAGCGCCGCGCGAAGCCGCACGCTGCCGCCCTGGCCGAGCGCATCGAACGCGTTGACGCCGAGGTTGATGAGCACCTGCTCGAGCTGCGCGCGATCGCCCGTGACCTCGGGCACTGGAGCCACCACCTCGACGGCGAGCGACGTGCCCTGCGTGCGCGCGCGGGTCGCGAGCAGCGGCGCTACGTTCTCGAGCAGCGCGGGCACGTCGACCGCGTCGCTGCGCCGCTGCGAGACGCGCGAGAACGTCAAGAGCTGGGCGACGAGGTCCTTGCAGCGGGTGGACTCGCGCAAGATCGAGGCGATCGGCATCGAGAGCTCGGGGTGGGTGCGCTCGACGCGGCGGGCGAGGCCCTGGGCGAAGGCGAGGATCACGGCGAGGGGGTTGTTGATCTCGTGGGCGACGCCTGCCGCGAGGCGGCCGATCGCCGCCATCTTGCTCGCCTGGAGCAGCTGCCGCGTTCGCTGCTGCACGCGCTCTTCGAGCTCCTGCTCCACGCGCTGCCGCTCGGCGATGTAGGCGGCCAGCTCGATCGAGAGCACCTGAAGGCACCCCGCGGCCGCGTCGAGCGCGCCGGTGCCCGCGGGGATGACGGGGGTGGTCTTCGCGAAGTCGAGCGAGGCGAGCGTCATCAGCGACTCGGCGAACTGCTGCAGGCGGAGGTCGGTGCGCCGGCCTCGCTCGAGCTCTTCCGCGACCGACTCGAGGCTCGCAGACACCTCGGGCGGGCTCCCGCGGGGGTCTGAGCCAACCCACTCGCGGAGCTGCTGAAGTCGGCGGTCCGTCACTCTGTCACGCAGACCTTCAGGCGCCGTGCCGCCGCCCACCCGCGCGATCTCCATCGGGGCCGCCCTGGGTCAGAATCGCCCTACCGAGGTGCTTTTGAGCCAGCCGGCGTCCTACGGGTGGAAGCCATTGCCCCCCGACGGCCCGGCTCACCTCACCTTTTCGTCGTCGATGCCCTTTGGCGCGATCTGGGCCCGCGGCCACCTGAGAATGAGCGCGCCGGGCTCACCCCGGGTCTTCTTCAGAGCCGCAGCGAGGGGCTTCTCGAAAGAGTCGACCGGTCGGTCTGCGGCGCGTTGCTCGGTCACCGTCGACGACGGCGCGCGCTCGGGCTTCGGCGGCGTGACGATGGGAGCAGCAGTGCGGCGGATGGGGCCGGGCATGTTCAGGCGGAGGTGCAATGCCGAGACCGGCTGCCGACGACCTGCAGTCGAGCGCTTGCAGCCCGGCGCGGTGCACTGTCGCGTGACGGCGCCGGCTGGTGCACGTCGTGGGGCCGAGCTGTGGGTCAGCCTCGCAACCCCTTCGTCTTCAACCGCTTCGCGGGGCCCAATGCGACTGAGCACGCGCCACCGGCGACGGGCCTTCAGTTCCCGACGCCGATCTCGATGCGGCCGTCGTGAATCTGGAGCGCGCGCTTCGCGTGCTTCACGACGCGCGGGTCGTGGGTCGAGAACAAGAACGTGACGCCTTGCTCCTTGTTGAGCTCGAGCATGAGGTCGATGATCTGCTCGCTGGTGGCCGAGTCGAGGTTCGCGGTCGGCTCGTCGGCGAGCACGAGGCGCGGCTCGGTGATGAGGGCGCGCGCGATCGCGACGCGCTGCCGCTGCCCGCCCGAGAGCTCGTCGGGCTTGTGGTGCAGGTACGGCTCGAGGCCGACGCGCTTCGCGAGGGCGTTCACCCGCGCGCGCAGCTTCTTCGGGTCCTCGGCGTTCTTCCGCACGGCGCAGGGGAACTCGATGTTCTCGGCGACGTCGAGCACGGGGATGAGGTTGAAGCTCTGGAAGATGAACCCGATCTTCTGGTTGCGCACCTCGGCGAGGTCGTCGAAGTCGCGCGCCGACACGTCGACGCCGTCGAGCACGTAGGTGCCCTTCGACGCGCGGTCGAGGCAGCCGATGATGTTGAGCAGCGTCGTCTTGCCCGAGCCCGACGGCCCGGTCACCACCGTGAACTCGCCGCGCTCGACCTGCAGGTCGACGCCGCGCAGCGCGGTCACCGTCGTCTTGCCCAGCTCGTAGTGCTTCTCGATGCCCTTGAGGTCCAGCAGGTGGTTCATGACCGTCTCTTCCCTTCAGTAGAAGATGCGCACTTCGAAGAACACGCGGAACAGCTGCGGAAACGACCCGTACTCGGTGACGTACTGACCGGTCGACGGCACCTTCGCCGCGAGCGAGTTGAGCCCCGGGACGGGGATGAAGCCGATGAGGCTCAGCTGCAGCCACTCGGTGGTGCTCCAGACGATGCTCGGCGTCCACAGCGTCGAGAGGTCTTGCAGGTTCGCGAGCAGCACCACCTGCGCGGTGAAGTCGTCTTTGATGCGGGGCTTGTTGATGGTGATGAACGCGTAGTGCTTGCCGGTCGGCGCGAAGCTGAAGCGAGACGGCGTCGACTGGTCTGACCCGCCGCCGCTGTTCGGGATGAGCAGCGAGGCGCCGGCCGGCAGCGCGAGCCCGAACGCGCGCGCCTGGTTGATGCCGTCGAACGCGCTGATGAGGTCCTGGTACTGGTCGGGCCGATAGCCGTCGGACTGGAAGAGGTACTCGACCGAGACGAACGAGTCGTCGTCGAACGTCTTGCGCACGCCGCCGAGAATCACGGGCAGCCACGTCGGGTCGTTCAGCCGCGAGCGCGACGCGAACGCCCGCATCTGCGCGTTGCACGCGAAGGCCGCCATCACGTCGACGACGCAGTCGTGCTCGACGTACGTTCGCGAGCTGCCCTGCTGCAAGAGGGCTTCCGCGTGCACCTCCCAGGTGTCGAAGAAGATGCGGCTCAGGCTCGCGCCGGCGCGCACCTTGTTCTCGAAGTCGTCGAAGTACTTGTTCGAGAAGTACGCGAGCACGTTGATGTCGGTGTCCGCGACGAGGAAGTAGGCGCGCGCTCCGACGAGGTAGTGCGGCTGGTCGTCCACCTTGTTCCACGACGGGTAGGTGACGAACCCGTAGGGGATGCCGAAGGCGCTCTGCGTCACCTGCGGCGCGAACAGCAGCGTGAACGCCGACGTCTCGAGCGGCACCTCGATGCGCGCGAGCCACGCGCCCGCACGCTGGAAGGTCGGGTCGGTCGGGTCTTTGCGCACGTTGAGCAGGTCGGTCGGGTTGAACGCGAGGCCCGGGCCCCAGACGAGGCGCTTCTTGCCGAGCATGAAGTTGAGCCACGGCGCCGCCTCTTGCAGCACGTAGGCCTCGTTGATGCTGATCAGCGGGCGGGCGGCCGGCGAGTCGCGCGTCAGCTGGTACTCCTCGGTGCCCTCGGCGTTCATCAGCCGGTAGTCGAGGCCGATGAGCGCGATGGCGCTGAGGTCGACGTACGCGAAGCCGTGCTCGAGGTACGTGACCTTCAGCTGCCCGTTCAGCTCGGTCATGTTCAGCCACTGCGGGGTGTCGGCGGTCGAGATGAGGCCGCTCCAGCGCGAGCGGCCGTAGCCGAGGCGGTTCGAGACGTAGCCGTTGATCTCGACCTTCTTCGTGAAGGTGGGGGCTTCGGGGACCTCTTCGACGGGGGCCGGGTCCTCTTTGGCCGGCTCTTGCGCTCGCGCGACGGCCGCAGCGAGCACGAGGCTCACCGCAATGGCCCTCACCCCCGCCCTCTTCCCTACGGGGAAGAGGGGGCGCGCTGTTGCCCTTCGTGTCACTTGCCGAGGTCCGCCTGCGTGAAGCGCTGCGCCGGGGGGTCGACCTTGAGCGTCATGCGCGAGGTCTTCATCTCGCTCTTGCGCGTCTTCACGAGCTCGTTCTGCATCACGATGCGGCCGGGGCGCGTGAAGCCCTTCTCGAACTCCTTGTGCTCCGAGAAGGTCGCCGAGCGGATCATCTGGCCGCTCGTGCCGAAGTACTGGCCCTTGAGCGGCTGGTAGTCGCTCTTGCGCATCCACAGCTTGATGGAGTCGTACGAGGTCTCTTTGTTCTTCGCCTTGAGCTCGACGCACCACGCCTCGGGGTCGCCCGAGTCGACGAGCTTGCCGTCGTAGTCGGCCGAGTAGTTCACGCGCAGCACGTCGGCGTTGTTGAAGTCGCCGCCCTGGAAGTTGTCGCGGTTCGCGATGCGCGTCGCGCGCTTGAGGTTGGGGATGTAGACCCAGAGGTTGTCGCCGTTGCGGAGCATCTCTTGCCCCTTCACGGCCGACGGCTCGCTGAACCAGACGCGGAACTTGTCCTGGTCCTTCTTCATGAACTTCATGACGTAGGTGCGCGAGGTGCCGTCTTCGCGCGTCGCGGTCATGGCGGCCTCGGCCTCGAAGGCCTGCGGGCCCATGATCTCGTCGTACTTCTTCAAGAGCTCGCCCACGTCGGGGTCGGCGGCGAGCAGGGTGAGCACGAGTGCGGTCATGTTCTTTCCTTTCGGGTCAGGCGTTGCGAAGAGCGTCGACGGGGTTGAGGCGCGAGGCCCGGCGGGCAGGCAGGGCCGAGGCGGCGAGGGCTCCGAGCATCGCGGCGATGACGGCGCCCACCACGAACGGCAGGGTCACGGCGGGCTGCAAGAGCGCGTGCCCCGACGTGCCCGGCATCTCGATGGGAATGCCGATGGAGGCGATGACGTAGAGCACCGTGCGGCCGACGACGGCGCCGATGACGCCGCCGATCGCACCGATGACGGCGGCCTCGATGATGAACAGCTGCAGCACCTGGCGGCGGCGCACGCCGACGGCGAGCAGCGTGCCGATCTCTCGCACGCGCTCGAACACGCTCATGAGCATCGTGTTCGCGATGACGGTGAGCGCGATGATGAACAGCACCAGGCTGATGGCGCTGAACACGATGTTCTGGCGGTTGATGACGTCGCGCACGAACGTGTTCAGCTCGTGCCACGCGTGCACCTCGAACTCGGGGCCGAGCGCGGCCTGCAGCGCGGCCTTCGTCTCTTCGAGCTTGGCGAGGTCTTCGACGCCGACCGCGTACTCGGTCACCTTGCCGTCGAGGTCGATGAGCGCCTGTGCGGTCGCGAGCGGCACGGTCAGCACGCGCTTGTTCTCGAAGGGGAAGCTCGAGACCGAGTAGCCCTTCACGCCGAGGTCGATGGCGTTGCTGCGGCCGGCGGGGCTGCTCGACTGAACGCTGACGGTGTGGCGCGCGGCGCTCGCCTTCGCCCACCAGTCGGTCACGCTGGCCGCGACGAGCTGCTGGCGCAGCGCGGGCGTGGCGCCGCCGAGCAGCGCGTCGAGCGGCGGCAGCGGCGGAGGCACCGCCCAGCCGAAGCTCTCGGCGAGCTCGTAGCCGATGAGCACGTGGGCGCTGTCGCCGGGCTCGAGCGGCTTGCCGCCCGCGCGCACGGTCGACTTCGCGCGCGGGCACGCCTGCTGCTCGCGCTCGAGGTCGATGCCGCGGCCGACGAACATGGTCTGGGTGGTGCCGTTGCCCACGAGGCCGTTGAAGACGATGCGGCCGGTGACTCCCTTCACGTTGGGCACCTTCTCGATGCGCGCGATGAGCTCGGGCGTGTAGGGGATGTTGAGGCGCGTCGGCACCGACTCGATGCTGTCGACGTAGCCCTTCTTGTGAACCTGCAGCGCGCCGGCGCGGCCCTCGACGACGTCGGCGACCATCAGGTTCGCGGCGCCGGCGACAAAGCCCTTGAGCAGCATCACCATGATGACGGCGATGGTGATGGCGGCGCCGGTGATGACGCTGCGGCGGCGGTTGCGGCCCACGTTGCGTGCTGCGAGTGCGGGGAGTCGGCTCATGGTCGGTCTCCTCTCAAGCGGTGGCGAGCGCTTCGACGGGGCGCAGCCGTGAGGCGCGCCAGGCGGGCCAGAGCGTCGCGAGCGCCGCGCCGATGGGAGTGCCGGTGAGGGCGGAGAGGACGAACCGCGAGGTGACGTACGGCCGCACGATCGAGTCGACGGTCGCGCCCGGCGCCGGCAGGGGGATGCCCTTGTGGTTGAAGAAGGTGACGAGGGCGACGCCGACCGCGAGGCCGAGCATGACGCCGACGGTGCCGATGACGGCGCCCTCGAGCATGAACAGCTCGATGATCTTCTGCCGCCGCATGCCGACCGCGAGCATCGTGCCGATCTCGCGCGTGCGCTCGAGCACGGTCATCAGCATCGCGTTCAAGATGCCGAGCAGCACGACCGCGAGGAACACGGCGCTGATGATGGAGAAGATGAAGTCCTGCGTGCCGTTGAGGCTCTTCACGAAGGGGAAGAGCTCGGACCAGGTGTGCACCTCGTAGTCGGCGCCGAGTTTCGCCTGCAGCGCGTCGCGCACCGCGTCGACCTCGGTGATGGAGTCGATGGCGACGCCGTACTCGGTGACGCGGCCCTCCATGCGGAGCACGCGCTGAGCGATGACGAGCGGCACGAGGCCGACGCGCTTGTCGCCCGGGCTGAAGCTGGGGAAGGTGCCGCCCAGCACGACGTTCTCGCCGTTGAGGGCGCCGTCTTTGTCGCCCGCGAGGAGCGCGAGCTGCTGCGAGAGGTCGGGCATCGGCGCGCCGGGCTCGTGGAGCTTCGCGTCGAGGCCGAGCGCGAAGTCGGCGTTGAGCACGAGCTCGGGCGCGTCGGGCGAGGCCGGCATGTGGCCGACCTTCACGAGGCTGGTGCGGCGCGGAGTGACCTTGCCTTCGCTCTCGGGCTCGACGGCGGTCGCGATGAAGAACGACGTCTTGCCCTGGTCGGCCTCGGGCAGCATCGAGCCGTCTTCGGGGGGCGGCCGCTTGTCGGGGGTCGAGACCATCGCGCCGAAGTCGATGCGCGGCGCGACGGCGGTGACGTGCGGCGTCTCGAGGATCTTCTTTCGCAGCTCGGGGCTGTCGGCCATGTCGAGCTGCAGCGGCGACGTGAGCACGTTCTGCACGTAGCCCTTCCTGTGCACCTGCAGGGCGCCGAGCCGGCCCTTCACGATGTTCTCGACCATCACCTCGCGCTGGCCGTTGATGAAGCCGCGCAGCGCGGTCATGCCGGTGATGCCGACGATCATCGCGACGAGCGTGATGGCGGTGCGGCGGCGGTTGCGGCGGAGGTTGCGAACGGCGAGCTTGAGGAGGGCCATGGCGCTTGACCTGAGTGAACGTTCGTTAAGTAATGGCAGACCAGAAGAAGTCGAGGTGGCGATCGAGCTCGGCTTTGAGGCCCTTGATGTCGGGAGGGCCCTTCGGGACGACGAGGTAGAGCATGCGCATCATCATCATCGGGGCCATGAAGGCGACGGTGAGGCCGATGGGGTCGGCCTTCTTGATGAGCTTGCGGCGCATCATCTCTTCGAAGACGCGCGACATGTTGCGGCGGGCCTTGAGAATGAACGAGTGCAGGTTGAGCACGTCGTTCTGCTGGTAGCGGAAGCCCTCGCTGAGGATGAGCCGCATCATCTTCTGCTCCTGCGGGGCGGACCAGGCGGTGACCATGTACTGAATGAGCTGCTCGAGGAGCTGGCGCGGCCCGACGGCGTCGAGCATCGCGCCGACGTCGAGGTGCTCGAGGTGGCGCGCCTGCCCGGGGCCCAGCGTCTGCGCGAGCGTCGCGAGAATCGCGTCTTTCGAAGGGAAGTGGTGATACAGCGCGCTCTCGCGCACGCCAACCTTGCGCGCGATCTCGCGCATCGAGGTGCCGAAGAAGCCGTTCTCGGCGAAGAGATCGAGGGCGGCGTCCAGAATGTCCTGGCGGGTGTCGCGCTCCTCGCTCTTCTTCGGGCGGCCCATCTGGGTCATTAATAGAACGATCGTTCATTTAAATGCAAGTCCGAGCATCGACTTGCCCGGCTCGCGACGCAGCCAGAGAACATGCTTTGGTGACCGCACACTCCGACGCTGGCGCGCCGGCAGACAGAGAGACGGCGGTTCATCTCGTTCGCCCAGCCCTCGTCGCCGCACGTGCTGGCACGCCGCCTGCTATGCGGGGTCCGGGGAACCCGCCAGGGTATGTTAAACAAAGCAAACCTATTGCTAAACATACCCTCCCGGGTCCTCCGCCCGAGCTCGGCTGACGCGCTGGGCAGGCGCGCCGCATCTTCCGCTGGCCGTCGATCAGGGCCGGGGCGAGCGGTCGTCGCGCGGAGTCTCTGGCTGCGCCCGAGCAGGCGCGAGACACGACGCTCGCTACTTCAGCGCCTTGAGCACGACGGCGATCTCTCGCTCGCCGGTCGCGGGCACCTCGACCTTGGCGCGATACGCCTCGTAGCCCTCGAGGCTGACCTCGAGCCAGTAGGCGCCGGCGCCGGCGGGCGGCAGCGTGCACGGCGTCTTCTCTTTGAGGGGCTCGCCGTTCCAGTAGACGTTGGCTCCGGTCGGCTGGCTCGAGACCTTCACGACGGCGGCGGCCGAGGGCCGCAGGAGCTGCACGCCGAGCACGGCGAGCAGGGCGACGAGCGTGACGCCGAACAGGAACGCGAAGACCGACGTCTGCAGCTTCTGCTTCTCGGTGCTCGGAGGCGGCGCGGCCATCGTCGCCGTGCGGCGCTTCGGGGGCGCCGGCGCGGGCAGGGGCTCTTCTTCGAGCACCTCGTCGTCTGCGGGCTCTGGGGCCTCCTGGCTGCGGATGAGCTTGGTCGACGCGGGCTCGCTCTTCTTCTTCTCGGCCTTGCTGCTCGTGCTCTTGCGCTTGCGCTCGAGGGCCTTCTCGATGTCCTTCGACAGACCGGCGAGGAACTGGGCGAGGGCGGCCGAGCTCGACGGCAGGCTCTTCTCGACGAGCCAGTGCTCGAGCGCGAGCTGCAGCTCCTCGGCGTCCTGAAAGCGCTCCTTCGGGTTCTTCGCGAGCGCCTTGAGGACGAGGTCGTCGAGGGCGTCGTCGACGCCTTCGGCGCTGTCGCCGGGTGGGTCGACGTGGCAGTTGCCGACGGCGGTGAGCGTCGAGACGTCGGTGTCGCGCTTGAACAGGCGCACGCCGGTGAGCAGCTCGTGAAGAATGACGCCGAGCGCGAAGATGTCGGTGCGCCGGTCGATGCGGCCGCCGGCGGCCTGCTCGGGCGACATATACGCGAACTTGCCCTTGAGCACGCCGGCGCGTGTGTGCGTCGACGAGTCGGCGGCCTTCGCGATGCCGAAGTCGACGACCTTCACGTCGCCGGTGCGGGTGACGAGAATGTTCTGCGGCGAGACGTCGCGGTGAACGATGCCGAGCGGCTTGCCCTGCTTGTTCGTCTTCTTGTGCGCGTGGTGCAGGGCGGCGGCGGCCTCGGCGACGATGCGGCACGCGTACTGCGGCGGCATGGGCTGACCGCGGGCTTCGCACATGCGCCAGATCTCGCGCAGGTCCTGGCCGTCGACGTACTCCATCGCGATGAAGTAGGTGCCGCCCTGCGCGCCGAGGTTGTAGATCTGGGTGATGTTCGGGTGATTGAGCCGCGCCGCGATGCGCGCCTCGTCGAGGAACATCTTGATGAACTGCGGCTCGCGCGCGAGGTGCGGGAGGATGCGCTTGATGCACAGCTCCTTCTCGAAGCCCTCGAGGCCGAGCTGCTTCGCGCGGAAGATCTCGGCCATGCCACCCGTGGCGATGCGCTCCAGCAGCTCGTAGTTGCCGTAGGTCTCGGACACGGGGCCCCTCAAACCCTAGTAGACTGGTTGTCGATGGACGACGCCAACAAACCTCCGTCACAGGTTTTCCTGATGTCCGACGGCACCAAGGCCGACTTCGAGGAGTTCTTCAAGAAGGACCCCATCGGCGCCGCGCAGTATGCGACCGGCCTGGCCAAGGCGACCCAGCAGCGGTTCGAAGGCCTCGAAGAGATGGAGAAGATGCTCGACGAGCCCAACGTGCCCCTCGAGGTGCGCAAGCAGAAGCTGAGCACGCTCGGCGCCTCGAAGAGCGTCAGCCTGTTCAAGTTCGTCGAGACCACCGAAGCCCGCATTCAGGCCCGAGACGACACCCTCGGCTGGACCACCGGGTAGTCCGAGGTCGAACCCCGGCGGGCTGCTTCGTTCTCGCTCCGCGCGGTGCTCGCGTACCTACAGCGTACGCTCCGCTCCGTGCTCGCTGCGGCCTCGCATTCCTTCGGTCTCGACCTCGGATGATTCGCCGGAGGGATTCGACGGGAGCCCCCATGCCGCGTCGGTGCCCTCACGTCTTCGGCTGATCCTCTCAAAAGAACCCGCCCCTGCTCCCACACAGGGCGGCATGCGGCTCACGCTCACCCTCATCGTCTTCCTCGCGGGCTGTGCCGGCTCTGGCGCTGCCCCCTGCTCGCCGTCGACCTGCGCCGGCTGCTGTGACTCCACCGGCATCTGCCAGACCGGCCAGACCGACGCCGTCTGCGGCCTCGGGGGAGCCGCGTGCGGCACGTGCGACCCCATTCACGTCTGCACCGCCGGCGTCTGCACCTCGCGCTTCAACCCCGACGGCGGCAGCGGCGGCGGGGGAGGCGGCAGCGGCGGCAGCGGCGGCGGAAATGGCGGGCGCTCGGGCGGCTCGGGCGGCGGCACCGGCATCGGCACCGGCGGTGGAGGCATCGTGCCCATCACGTCGGTGTGCGCCGGCACGACGTTTCCCTGCGGCTACGACTGCATCGACCCGAGCACCGACGAGAGCAACTGCGGCGCGTGCGGCGTGAAGTGCGCCGCCGGTCTCGTGTGCAACCGCGGCACGTGCGAGACGCTGCCGGCCGACTGCGTGGTGAAGCCCTGCCCCGGCGACTTCGGGTGCAACCCGCAGACGCGCACGTGCCAGCTCCAGTGCTTCTCGGACGCCGACTGCCGCGGCGGAGGCAAGTGCACGGCGGGCCGCTGCCAGTGCGACGGCTTCTATCAGGTGCAGTGCGGCGAGCTGTGCGTCTCGAGCGGGACGACCGACGGCTCGTGCCGCTGCGACTCGGGCTACGAGGGGCGCGGCGAGTGCGTCGACGTCGACGAGTGCACGCGCGGGCTCTCGACGTGCGGGGCGAACGCCACGTGCCACAACACGCCGGGGCGCTTCACGTGCACGTGCAACGCGGGCTACCTGATGGAGAACGGCGTCTGCATCGTCGATCGGTGCGCCTCGAGCAACGGGGGCTGCTCGCCGAACGCGACGTGCCAGCAGTACAGCTCGCAGGTCTACTGCCAGTGCAAGCCGGGCTACGAGGGCGACGGCATGACGTGCTCGCCGGTCTGCTACCCCGGAGGCGCGTGCGCCGACACGACGCTCGCGTGCTACCCGGTCTCGCAGTACTCGGGCCGCTGCGAGCGGCCGGGCACCGGAGGGCCGGGCGCGCCGTGCACCGCGAACACCGACTGCGTGTCGGGCACGCGCTGTGAGCGCATGACCGGAGCCGTGGGCGGCTTCTGCGCGACGCTGTGCGCGAGCGGCAGCAGCACCCTGTGCTCGTCGACCGAGCAGTGCGCGTCGCACGACAGCGCGTACGTGTGCCTCGTTCGCGATGGGCAGCCCTGTGATGCGCTGCGCCAGAACTGTGCGGGCTCGGACGCGTGCGTGCCGACGTCGATGGGCGACGTCTGCTCGTACGCAGCGGGAAAAGCGGTGGGCCAGGTGTGCACCTACGCGAACGACTGCGTGCCGGGAGCCGCGTGCATCACCGACCCCTCGAGCGGCAACGGGTACTGCCGCACGATGTGCGATCGCAACGCGCCGGCATGTCCGGGAGGGGCCAGCTGCAACCCGCTGACGGGCCGCACGTACGGGGTGTGCATCTAAGCCACGAAGCGCACGCGCACACGCACGCGCACGCGCACACGCACGCGCACGCGCTCGCGCTCGCGCTCGTGAACGTGGACGTAGCCGTGGTCGTGATCGTGATCGTGATCGTGATCGTGGTCGCTCACGCTCACGCCGACGCCAACGCCCACCCCAACGCCAACGCTCACGGCGCCGGCGCGAGCACCACCACGCTGTACCCCACGGCCACGCTCGTCCCCGGGTTCGCGTACGCGTGCCGCTGGTCTCCCCTGAACACCACCACATCACCCGCCTGCAGCTCGAACTTCTCTCCGCTGGCGGTCAGCGTGAGCTTCCCGCTCTCGCACGTCAGGTACTCGCGCGTGCCGGGCGTGTGGGGCACTCCAATCATGCCCGAGCGCGGAGGCAGCTCGAGCCGCTCGAGCGTCAGCCCCGGCAGCGGGTCGGGCAAGAGCGACCGCATCGCGACCGGGCCGCGCATGCGCGTCTTCAGCTCGTCCTTCGCGTAGCGGCGCCCGGTCGCCTTCGGCGCCGAGACGAGCTCCTCGAACGAGACCTGCAGCGCGGCCGCCACCTTCGCGATGACCTGCAGCGTCGGGTTCGCCGCGCCCGACTCGAGGTTCGCCCAGGTCGCGCGCGGCATGCCGGCGAGCTTCGCCATCTGCTGCTGGCTCATGTTCCGCCCGCGGCGGAGGTCCTGCAGGTTGCGACCCAGCCGCGACGCGATGTCCATGGGCTGCGCGTGCTAGCCCACGTCGTACGCGCGCTACCAGCTGAAGCCTGACATCGCGTCCCACCGCTCGCCGACGGCGAGCGGCTTGCCGGCGGGCGTGAACAGCTGAACCTTCTCGGACTCCGACTCGAGGTCCTTCGAGTGCACGATGAGCGCCGGCTGCCCCGCGAGCGTCGCCTTGCGAACCTCGACCGTCGCCTCGCTGCTCTGAGCGAGCTCGTCTTGCGCGGCCTTCACCGCGGCCTGCACCGAGTCCGGCAGGTCGGCGCTGTTCTTCACCAGGCGGCCCACGTCGTCGAGCCAGCTGAAGCCGCCGCGATCGGCGCGCACCGAGAAGTCGGCCTGCATCGCCGCCACCGTCGCCGCGTCGAGCTTCTGGCCCGCACCGATGGTCTGCAAGAACGCGTGCGCATCACGCCGCGCCGGAGTCGTCATCACCATGTCGCTCGCGAGCTGCGTCGCGTACGCCAACGCCTCGTTGCGCGTGAGCTTGCCGTCCGAGAACAGCTCGGCCTTCGCCGCGTTGTGCTCCGCCAACGAGACCTTGTACCCCTCGCCGTTCGCCTTCGGAGCCGTGCCGTCTTCACGCGCCGCCGACCACGCCTTCTGGAACGCCGCGATGCTCTTCGTGACCGTGATTCCCATGGTTGCCTCTCTGGATAGGTTCTGTGAGTGAGTGTCGGAAAGTGTAGGCCTGCGGTTTCGTCAGCGTCTTTGACAGCGGGGCTAGCGGAGGTCGTAGCGGGTGACGACCGGGTAGTGGTCGCTCGTCGTCGTGCCGTACTGCCGCACGTAGCGCCCGAGCCCCACCGCGTGGGCCGAGCCCTCGACGAAGCGGGCGGCGAGCTCGTTCGTGGCGAGGTGATGGTCGATGGTGTTCGGAAACGCGACCGTCGTCGGCGTGCCCGCCGCCGTCAGCGCGTCGGTCGTGAAGCGGTAGTCGGGGCTCTGCACCAGCTCGGCGAACGGGCTCGTCGACCCGCGGTACGTCGAGGCGTCGAGGTCGTCGTTCAGGTCGCCGACCACGAGCACCCAGCGCGTCGGGTAGGTCGCGTCGAGGTACGTCTTCAGCGCGCGGGCCGCGGTGCGGCGGCGGCTCCAGCCGTCGTAGTCGGCCATCGCCTTGAAGTGCGTCACGATGACGATGAGCGAGCGCGGGCGCCCGTTCTCCCGGAAGGTCAGCTTCACCTCGAGCGGCGGGCGGCCCGCGAACGCATACGACTGCTCGTTGAGCACGAGCTTCGACGACTCGACCGTGAAGCGCCGCCGGTAGACGAGCGCGACCTTCTGCTCGCCCGCTCCGTACCAGGCCGGGTCGTCGGCGAGCAGGCCGGCGTGGTCGGGCAGCTGCTCGAGCAGGTGGCCGAACGCCTCGGGCGACACCACCTCGACCAGGCCCAGCAGGTCGAGGTTCAGCTCGCGCACCACGCGCTCGACGTTCAGCTGCTGCTTCGCCTCGTTCGGCGGCCCGTTCAGCGGGTCGCCGTACCACTCGACGTTCCACGAGCCGACGTCGACCGTGTCGGGCCGGTCTTCGCTCGGCACGCTCAGCCCCTGCTGCTCGCTCGCGAGCTCGTCTTCGGCGACCTCCGTGGAACCACAACCGACCCACAGCAGCGTCACACAGCAGAGCGTTCTCATGGGCCGCGAACCTGCCTCGCAGCTGGCACTTCCAAACAGGGCCAGTTCTGTGATTTCTCGTGTGCCAGTTTGAAGACCGCCTGGAACCTCGGCCTCTCGCTCGACCGCCGCTCGCACCTGCCGCTGCCGCAGCAGCTCGTGAACGGCGTGGTCGAGGCGATTCGACGCGGCCGGCTCGTCCCCGGGGCGGCCGTGCCCAGCACGCGCCAGCTCGCCGGCGAGCTCGGCGTGCACCGCAACACCGTCGTCGCCGCCTTCGACGACCTGCGCGCCCAGGGCTGGCTCGAGACCACGCGCGCCTCGCACACGCGCGTCACCGGCACGCTGCCCGAGAAGCCGGCCGCCTCGGGCGGGCGCGGCCGCGGCATCGGGTTCGACCTCGCCCCGTGGAAGAGCTCGGCCGCGACGTTCGAGGCCGTGCCGAAGAAGGTGCTCGACCTCACCGGCGGCCTGCCCGACCCGCGCCTGTTCGACGCCCGGCTGCTCGCGCGCGCGTACCGCCGCGCCTTGAAGCGCTCGTCCGGCGCCCTGCTCGACTTCGGCAGCCCGGCCGGAGACCCCGTCTTGCGAGAGCGCCTCGCCGCGATGCTCACCGAGCGCCGCGGCCTCTCGGTCGGCGCCGACGACCTGCTCGTCACCCGCGGCAGCCAGCTCGCCCTGCACCTGCTCGCGCTCGCGATGGTGCGGCGCGGCGACGTCGTCGCGGTCGAGTCGCCCGGCTACCCGTCGGCGCGCGAGGCGTTCAGCCTGCCCGGCGCGCGGCTGCTGCCCATACCCGTCGACGGCGAGGGGCTCGACGTCGACGTCCTCGCGCGGCGGCTGCGCTCGACGCGGCTGCGCGCGCTGTACGTGACGCCGCACCATCAAGACCCGACGACCGTGACGCTGTCGGCGCGGCGGCGGCTCAGGCTGCTCGAGCTCGCGCGCGTGCACCGCTTCGCCGTCATCGAGGCCGACTACGACTACGAGTTCCAGTTCGACGCCGCGCCCGCGCTGCCGATGGCCAGCACCGACGCGCACGGCGTCGTCGTCTACGTGGGCACGCTCAGCAAGGCGCTCGCGCCGGGGCTGCGCGTGGGCTTCGTGGTGGCTCCGCAGCCGCTCTTGCAGGCCGTGCTCGCGGTGCGCGGGCAGGTCGACCGCCAGGGTGACCTCGTGCTCGAGCGCGCGGTCGCCGAGCTGCTCGAGGACGGCGAGGTGCTGCGGCACTCGCTCAAGGCGCGCCGCGTGTTCCACGCCCGCCGCGACCTGCTCGCAGCGCTGCTCGAGAAGCGGCTCGGCGGCGCGCTCACGTTCGAGCTCCCGCGCGGAGGGCTCGCCCTCTGGGCGCGCGCCGCGAAGGGCATCGACGTCGAGCGCTGGGCCCGGCGCGGCCTCGAGCGCGGCGTGCGCTTCTTCACCGGCCGGCCCTACTCACCGACCGGCGAGGCGCTGCCGTTCTTGCGGCTCGGCTTCGGGCACCTCGACGAGCGCGAGCTCGACGAAGCCGTGCGGCGCATGGCCGCGGCGCTCTGACATCGACCACCTTCCAATCAAGCGGGCATCAACCAACTGCGTCACGGTCAGCACGCCTACCCTGCGGCAGAGTCGGCTCCTCAGGGGATGCCGCTCTCGCACCCGTCGGGGTAGAGCCCGTTGCGATCGAAGCTGCCGGGCGCGCACTGGACGATTTTGACAGCCTCGCCGCTGGGTAGCACCGCGCCGAAGAACTCGGCGCCGAAGACCGCGTCGACTCCCCAGTGCCCCACCGCTTCGGGCGAGAGGTCGACCCCGTTGGGAAGAAAGCGGCTCAGGCGCTGGTGCTCGACGCACACCTGATAGTCCGCACTCGACGCCGAGCTCGGGGAAGAACCGGTAGCCCAGCCGCTGGCTGCGAGGCGCGAGCTGGTCGGCCCGGCTCTGTGGCACCGCTCCGACCGACGCCAGCACCGCGACGCCCTGCAGGGGCCTCTCGCGGAGAGAGGCGCCCGGAGCTCGCTGGTCGCCGGCGGAAGCCGCACACGGTCGCCGCGCGGCGGGTGTTTGCAGCTACCATGCGCCGGGTGCCCGGTTGCCCCGGCGACTACACGCTCCACCTCTACGTCAAGGCGAGCCTCGACAGCGCCGAGCGCTCGGAGCTGACGGCGCACATTCAAGGGTGCCCGCGCTGCCTCGACCTCCTCGTCGCCCTCGGGCCGGGCGCGGCCGCGAGTGACGGCAAGCCCTGGCCCCCGGCGCACGTCGACGAGTACCAGCTCGTGCGCCGGCTCGGGCGCGGCTCGATGGGCGAGGTGCACCTCGCGCGCGACACGCGGCTCGATCGCGACGTGGCCATCAAGTTCATGCTCGCCCCGTCCGATCTCGGCACCGAGCGCATGCTCCGCGAGGCGCGCGCCGTCGCGCGCGTGCACCACCCGCACGTCGTGGCCGTCTACCGCGTCGGAGAGGTCGACGGCCGGCCCTACATGGTGACCGAGCTCGTCGATGGCACCTCGCTCGCCGAGCTCGCGCTGCCGCTGCCCGCCGAGCGCGTGAGAGAGCTCGGGCTCCAGATCGCGAGCGGCCTCGCCGCGGCACACCGGCAGCAGGTGCTGCACCGCGATCTCAAGCTGCACAACGTGATGCTGTCGAACGCGGGCGTCGCCAAGCTCGTCGACTTCGGGCTCGCCAAAGAGACGGCGGCCGCCGCCGGCGCCCTCGACTCGAAAGCCGGCGACCTGCGCCTCACCCAGACCGGGGCCGTCGTCGGAACCCCGCGCTACCTTGCTCCGGAGCTCTGGCAGGGCGGCGCCGCCACGCCTCAGACCGACGTCTGGGCGTTCGGCACGATGCTGTACGAGCTGCTGTGCGGTGCGCCGCCCTTCGCCGCCACCACGACCCGGGAGCTGCGCGACCAGGTGTGCGGCTCGCCGCCTGCGCCGATTCGGCAGCGGGCTCCCGCGACCCCGCCGTCGCTGGCGGCGGTGGTCGAGCGGTGCCTCGCGCGCGCTCCGGAGCAGCGCTTCGCCTCGGCCGACGAGCTGGTCGCCGCGCTCCAGGGCCGCGGCGGCCGCGGAGGCTGGCGGGCCGCCGGGTGGGTCGTGGCGGCGGCGCTCGTGCCGGTGCTCGCGCTCGTGTGGGTCGGCGCGAGCCGCCTCCAGGAGCGCTCCGCGGGCGAGCCCGCGCTCCGCGAGGCGCTCGCGCTGTGGCGCTCCGGGTCGACGCGGCCCGCCCAGCGCGCCCTCGAACGCGCTCTCGCGCTGGACCCCGAGCTTTCGCCCGCGCTGGTCTGGCGCGCGATGCTGGCCGACGACGCCGCCGTCGCCCGGGAGAGCGCCCGCAAGGCCGGGCTCTCGCGCGGCCGGCTGAGCAGCGCCGACGCCGCGCTGCTCGACGCGCTCGAGCCGGGCCTCGACCCCGTCGCCGATCTCGCGGCGTGGAGGAGGGCGCTCGACGCGCAGCTCGTCGAGCAGCCTCGCGTCGCCGTGCTGCACGTGGTGCGGGCGCGGGTCGACTCGCTCCTCGGCGATGCCGACGCGGCGGTCGCCGATCTCACCGTGGCCGAGCGGGTCGACCCCGCCGTCGCCGCGATCGCGCGCTCGACGCGCGGCCGCATCGAGCGCGAGCGCTACCGCGCCGACGACGCCTTCGCGGCCTGGAGCTCGTGCCTGCAGGCTTCTCCGCGGGCGACCGACTGCCTCGCCAGCCGGTGGCGGCACGACGGCGCGAAGGGCGACTGCGCGGCCATGGAGGCCGACGCACGCGCGTGGGTGGCCGCCGACCCCGATGACGCCGAAGCGTGGCGCTCGCTCGCCATGGCGCTCTACGCGAACGGAGCCGGTTGGAGCGGGGTCGAGACCGCGCTCGCCGCGGCGTGGGAAAAGGACGGCGCCGGCCGCTGGGGCGACGAGCTGCGCGTCGCAGCCGCGAAGGGCGACTTCGAGAAGGCGGCCGAGCTCGCGCGCGCCGAGGCCAGGAGGGTGCCGAACAGCGCGCCGCTCCTCGCGCACTTCGGCCCCGAGTTCCAGCTCGTGCTCGCGCTCAATGAGCGCGGCGATCGCGACGCCGCGCGAGAGGTCGCCGAGACGTTCCTCTCGCGTGCGCGCGGGTGGGTGGTCGACGACCTCAAGGAGCTGCAGCTGACGCTGCTGTTCACGCGCGTCAAGAACGCCGGCGCTCCGTCGAGGGCCGACGGCGACACCGAGCGGGCGCGGCTGCTCGAGCGCATCGAGGTGGCGCGCGCGAAGAGCCGGCGCACCGACCCGTACTCCAGGAGCCTGATCTGGGTGCTCGGCTACGCGACGAGCCTCAGCGAGGCCGAAGACGCGCGCGAGGCGATGCGGGTGCTGCCGCAGTACGAGCCGCTGCCTCCGCCCGGCCTCACCGGCACCGGCGGCGACACCGACATCGTCATCGGCGCGTTGTTCTCGCTCGCCGGAGAACGGGCGCGCGCGAGACCCTACCTCGAGAGCGCGGCGCGGTCGTGCCTCGGCCTCGAGAATCCGTACGCGCGCCACTTCGCGCTGCGGCACCTCGGGCAGCTCGAAGAGGCCGACGGCAACGTCACGGCCGCCCGGAAGCGCTACGAGGCGCTGCTCGAAGAGTGGCCGGCCGGCCGAACGGCCGACCTCGTGCGCGAGCGGCTGCGCGCGCTCGACGGCGCCTCGGCGCCGTGAGGCCGGGAGATCGCGACACGCCGATTCGACCGCGCGGCCTCCGCCGCTTCGGGCACCTCGACGAGCGCGAGCTCGACGAAGCCGTGCGGCGCATGGCCGCGGCGCTCTGATATTGACCATCCTCCAATCTATTGACAATTCGGCCACCGAATTGTCCGAGCGCGCATCATGGAGGCATGGAACTCCAGAACGCACGAATCGTCATCACGGGCGCCAGCCGCGGGCTCGGCGCTGCTCTCGCTCGGGGCCTCGCGGCCAAGGGCGCCCACCTGCTGCTCGTCGCCCGGGGCGCCGAGGCCCTGAGCGACGTCGCGAAGGCGACGGGAGCGCACGCGCTCGCGGTCGACGTCGGCGCTCCGGGCGGAGCCCTCGCGATCGCCGGCGCCGCCCAGCAGCTCCTCGGCGGCGTCGACGCCTTGGTCCACAACGCGAGCGTGCTCGGGCCGGTGCCGCTCAAGGCCCTGCTCGACACGACCGACGACGAGCTCGGCCAGGCGCTCGAGGTGAACCTGCTCGGGCCGTTCAGGCTGACGCGCGCGCTCGCGGGGCCGATGGCGCTCAAAGGGCGCGGCCTCGTGGTGCACGTCACGAGCGACGCCGCGACGAGCGCGTACCCCACGTGGGGCGCGTACGGCGTCTCGAAGGCCGGCCTCGAGCACCTCGGCCGCATCTGGGCCGCCGAGCTCGAGGGCCGCGGCGTGAAGTTCCTCACCTTCGACCCCGGCGAGATGGACACGAAGATGCACGCCGACGCGATGCCCGACGCCGACCGCGCGACGCTCGCGAGGCCCGAGGCCGTCGCCGAGCAGCTCATCGCGAAGCTGGAGGCCGCGTCGTGAAGGCCGGCACCGACCCGTCGAGGCCGCCCAGCGACGTGAAGCTGCTCTACGTCGACTCGCGCGCGGGCGCCTACCGCGACCAGCGCTTCACCGAGCTGCCGCGGCTGCTCGGCCGGGGCGACGTGCTCGTGCTGAACGACGCCGCCACCCTGCCCGCCTCGCTCACCGCCGGAGACCTCGAGGTGCGCCTCGCCGGCGAGCTCGAGGGCGGCGCGTTTCGCGCGGTGCTCTTCGGCGCCGGCGACTGGAGAACCGACACCGACGTGCGCCCGGCTCCGCCGCGCGTGCAGGCCGGCACGGTGCTGCGCTTCGGCGACGACCTGTCCGCGGTGGTCGAGAGCGTTTCGACCGTCTCGCCGCGCCTGGTGTCGCTGCGCTTCGACCGCGACGCCGACGCGCTGTGGCCCGCGCTCTACCGCCACGGCCGCCCGGTGCAGTACTCGTACCTGAAGGCGCCGCTGCCGCTCGAGGCCGTGCAGACCGGCTACGCGGCGAGGCCGTGGGCGTCCGAGATGCCGTCGGCCGGGCGCCCGCTGCGCTGGCCGGTGCTCTCGCAGCTGCTCGAGCGCGGCGTGCAGGTCGCGACGCTCACGCACGCGGCGGGGCTGTCTGCGACGGGAGACAAGGCGCTCGACGCGGCGCTGCCGCTGCCCGAGCGGTACGAGCTGCCGGAAGAGACGGTGCGAGCGGTCGAGGGCGCGAAGCGCGTCATCGCCGTGGGCACGACGGTGGTGCGGGCGCTCGAGGGCAACGCGCGCGCGAACGGCGGGCGGCTCGTCGCGGGCCGCGGCGAGACCGACCTCCTCATCGGGCCCTCGACGTCGCTGAGCGTCGTCGACGGAATCTTGAGCGGCATGCACGAGCCCGGCACGAGCCACTTCTGCCTGCTGACGGCGTTCGCACCCGCGCCGCTGCTCGAGCGCGCCGCAGCGCACGCCGAGGGCGCGGGCTACCTCGTGCACGAGCTGGGCGACAGCACGCTCGTGGTCTGAGCGCTCAGAGCGTCATGCCGCCGATGCTGTCGCGCAGCACCAGCAGGCTGCCGTCTTTCATCTGCGCGACGAGGTAGCCGTTCGCGCCGAAGTTCGTCTTGCGCGAGTCGTCGGTGACGATGAGCGCGACCTGCTTCACGTCGGGCCGGGTGAGCAGCTTCTTCAGGCCGGCGGCGGCCTTCGGCTCGAGCGCGGCATCCGAGATGCTCTGCCAGAGGTCGGCGTCTTTCGGAGCGCGGGCGTCGAACGCGTACGAGTCGTAGGCCTTCACCTTCGCGGGGTATTTGAAGCCCATCGCCTTGAGCACCGAGCTCTCGTTGAACGTCTTCACGGGCCCCTTGCGAAACGAGACCGAGACCATGCCGCCGCTGTCTTCGCCGAGGAAGCCGAGCGAGAGGTCGCCCGCGAGCTTCTTCGCCTGGGCGAAGACGTCTTCGGCGAGCGTGCGCGTCGGGTGGGGGCGGGCGGCGACGGCGGGGGCGTGCGTGGGTCGAATCGAGAGGGGCATGGCGCGCGAAGTTGCCGCGCAGGCGGCCGATCGCACAAGTCCAGTTCTCGAAATCTGCGTGTGCCAGCGGGCCGGCGACCGCGGGGTGGGTGCTCCGGCCCCAGCCGCGCTCGGCGAAGCGGTGAGGTAGAGGGGGCGGCGGAGGTTTCACGAGTGAACGGATTGCGGCTCGGGGTGGTGGTGGCGCTGGTCTGGCTGGCGGGGTCGTCGTGCGACGGCGACACGCTGATTGAAGTGACCCTCGCGGGCGACGGCATGGGCCGTGTCACCTCCGAGACCATCGTCGGCCCCGACTGGGACAAGGTCGCCATCGACTGCCCGGGCGACTGCGTCGAGCCCACGCACTTCAACTCGAAGTACAAGCTGATGGCGATTCCCGCGGCGGGGTCGCGGCTCGCCTCGTGGGACGACAACGGCGACGGCGACTGCCGGCTGCTCGGCCCGTGCGAGATCTACACCGACCACAAAGCCAAGGTCTCGATCACCGCCACGTTCGAGCTCATCAAAGACACCCCCGAGCTCACCGTCTCGCGCACCGGCACCGGCGAGGGCCGCGTTCGCTCGACCGACTCGACGGCGATCGACTGCGGCACCACGTGCACCGCCACCTTCACGCTCGGCGCCTCGGTCACGCTCGAGGCCTCGGCCTCGGCCGGCTCGAAGTTCGACGGCTGGTCGGGCGCCTGCACCGGCACGGGCGCGACCTGCGTCGTCACCCTCGACGCCGCGAAGTCGGTGAGCGCGAGCTTCTCGCCCGTCAGCGCCGGCGTCGTGCTCACGGTCGGCAGCGTGGGCCTCGGCCGCGGCACCATCACCTCGTCGCCCTCGGGCATCTCGTGCGGCAGCACCTGCGCCGCCACCTTCGCCACCGGCACGACCGTCACGCTCACCGCCGTCGCCGACGCCGACTCGACCTTCACCGGCTGGGGCGGCGCCTGCACCGGCACCGGCGCCTGCACGGTGACGCTCGCCTCGGCCACCACCGTCGAGGCCAACTTCGCCCGCCAGCGGCGCACCCTGACCGTCGTGAAGGCCGGCAGCGGCGGCGGCGAGGTGACCTCGCTCCCGGCCGGCCTGTCGTGCGGCACGACCTGCTCGGCCGACTTCGAGGTGCCCAGCGCCATCGCCCTCACCGCGAGCGCCGACTCGACCTCGACCTTCACCGGCTGGAGCGGCGGCGGCTGCTCAGGCACCGGCACCTGCGTCGTCACGTTGGGGCCCTCGACCACCGTCACGGCCAACTTCACGCGCAAGCAGTACGCGCTCACCGTCACGCTCGCCGGCACGGGCGCGGGCCGCGTCACGTCGTCGCCTGCCGCCATCGACTGCGGCGCCACGTGCTCGGCGAGCTTCGACTCGGGCACCCCGGTGACGCTCACGGCCGCGGCCGGCGCCATGTCGACCTTCATGGGCTGGAGCGGCGCCTGCACGGGCACCGGGCCGTGCACCGTCACCGTCAGCGCGATCACCTCGGTCAGCGCGACGTTCACCCGCGACGTGTTCGCGCTCACGGTGTCGAAGCTCGGCACCGGCGGCGGCACCGTCACGTCGTCGCCTGCAGGCATCAACTGCGGAGCGACCTGCGCCGCCTCGTTCGACTCGGGCACGCTCGTGACGTTGACCGCCGCCGCCGACGCGACGTCGACCTTCGGCGGCTGGAGCGGCGGAGGCTGCACCGGCACCGGCCCCTGCACCCTCACCGTCGGCGCGGCCACGAGCGTCAGCGCGACCTTCACCCGAAACCGCTACGCGCTCTCGGTCACCAAGGCCGGCACCGGCAACGGCACGGTGACCTCGTCGCCCGCGGGCATCAGCTGCGGCGCGACCTGCAGCGCCAGCTTCGACGCGACCACGGTGGTCACCCTCACCGCGGCGCCCGACGGCGCCTCGAGCTTCGGGGGTTGGTCGGGAGCCTGCACCGGCACGGGCCCCTGCGTCGTGACCCTCGCCGCGGCGGCGACCGTCACCGCGACGTTCAACGCGACGCCCTTCGCGCTCACCGTCATTCGCGCGGGCACCGGCGGCGGCAACGTCACGTCGTCGCCCGCGGGCATCAGCTGCGGCGCGACGTGCTCGAGCACCTTCCCCGCGTCGACGGTGGTGACGCTCACCGCGGCCGCCGACCCGACGTCGACGTTCTCGGGCTGGAGCGGCGGCGGCTGCTCGGGCACCGGCACCTGCACCGTCACCATCACCGCCGCCGTCAGCGTCACCGCGTCGTTCGCTCGAAACCAGCACGCCCTCACCGTCTCGCTGGCAGGCACGGGCACCGGCACGGTCACCTCGAGCCCCGCGGGCATCAGCTGCGGCACGACGTGCAGCGCGAGCTTCGACACCGGCTCGGTCGTGACGCTCACGGCGGCCGAGGCCTCGGGCTCGACGTTCAGCGGGTGGAGCGGCGGCGGCTGCACCGGCACGGGCGCCTGCACGGTGACCCTGTCGGCGGCCACCACCGTCACCGCGACGTTCGCGCGCAACACGTACCCCGTGTCGGTGTCGAAGCTGGGCACCGGCGGCGGCACCGTCACGTCGTCGCCCGCGGGCATCACGTGCGGGGGCACCTGCACGGCCAGCTTCTCGCACGGAACCACGGTGGTGCTGACCGCGGCCGGCGACGCCACGTCGGACTTCAGCGGCTGGAGCGGCGCCTGCGTCGGCACCGGCACCTGCACCGTCACGGTGACCGCAGCCGCGAGCGTGACCGCGACCTTCACCCGGCGCCAGTACACGCTCACGGTCGCGAAGAGCGGCGCGGGCGGCGGCACCGTCACCTCGTCGCCGGCCGGCGTCTCGTGCGGGGCGGCGTGCGCGATCGCCTTCGACGCGGGCACGACGGTCACCCTCACCGCGGCCGCCGACGGCGCGTCGCTCTTCGGCGGCTGGAGCGGCGGCGGCTGCAGCGGCACCGGCGCCTGCGTCGTGACGCTCGGCGCGGCCACCACCGTCACCGCGAGCTTCTTGCCGGCGTCGACCCTCACCGTGTCGACGACGGGCGCCTCGACCGGCACCGTCACCTCGTCACCGGCCGGCATCAACTGCGGCTCGACGTGCGCGGCCCGCTACGTGACCGGCACCGTCGTGACGCTCACCGCGACCCCGGTCGGCTTCAACACGTTCGCGGGCTGGTCGGGCGGCGCGTGCTCGGGCCTGGGCCCCTGCACGGTGACGCTGGACACCTCGAAGCTGGTCAGCGCCACGTTCAACCCCATCACCTACCCGCTGGCCGTCACCAAGGTCGGGTTCGGCACGGTGACGTCGGCGCCGGGGGGCATCAACTGCGGGCCCACCTGCACGTTCTCGTTCCCGCCCGTGGGCAGCGTCGTGCTCACGGCCACGCCGAGCGCAGGCTTCGACTTCGTGGGCTGGTCGGGTGACTGCACCGGCACCGGCTCCTGCATCCTCTTCGTGACGGCCGCGAAGAGCGTCACCGCCACCTTCGCTCGACCGAACATCGCCTTCGTCACCTCGGCCACCACCACCGGCGCGATGGGCGGGCTCGCGGGCGCCGACGCCCTCTGTCAGGGCGCCGCGGCCAGCGGGGGCTTGCCGGGCACGTACCGGGCGTGGCTCTCGACGTCGACGGTCGACGCGGCCACGCGCCTCGGCGCCGGTGGGTGGAAGCGCACCGACGGGCTCCCGTTCACGAACTCGGTCGCCGAGCTGACGGCGGGAATCATCTACTACCCGCTGCGGCTCGACGAGCTCGGCAACGACCTCTTCTCGGTCACCGCTTTCACGAGCACCACGACGCTCGGTACCCTCCAGGCGGGCGCCGACACCTGCGGCGAGTGGACGGTCGCGGCCGGGCAGACGCCGGCCGGGCTCGGCACCACTGGCACCGCCACGACGAGCTGGACGACCGGCGCCTTCGGGAGCTGCGGCAGCAGCCGGCACGTCTACTGCTTCGGCGTCACCGAGATCGGCGCCTCCATCATCACTCCGCCTCCGCCCGCGGCGCGCCTCGCCTTCGTCACCTCGGGCACGTGGGCTCCGGGCGGCGGGCTGCAGGCGGCCGACTCGGTCTGCGGCTCCGAGGCCCAGGCGGCGGGGCTGACCGGCACGTTCCGGGCGCTGCTCACGCCGGTCAACACCACCGCGGCCTCGCGCTTCTCGACGATGGGCGCGCCGTGGTTCCGCGTCGACGGCGTGCAGCTGAACGCGACCCCGGCGGGCTTCTTCACCGATGCGTTCTCGTCGGCGCCGCTCAACGTCACGGCGTCGGGCGCGTACGTCAGCGACGTGGTGTGGACGGGCGCTCCGGCCCCGACGATTCAGGGCGCGCCCGCGAACACGTGCCAGGGGTGGACGGCGAGCTCGGTGCAGGACTTCGGCGGCACCGGCGCGGCGAACGACAGCCAGCTCGCCAACGCGTTCGGCGGCAACTCCGACGCGTGCGCGAACCCGCATCGGCTCTACTGCCTGCAGCAGTGAGGCTGGCGTACCGGCTGCGAACAAGAGCGAGGGCTCGGTGCGCGTGACGAGAGTGCTGATGCTGGTGCTGCTGGCCGCCTGCTCGAAGCCTGCGGCTCCGGTGGACCCGAAGTGGGCCGAAGGTCTGGAGACGTTCCGCTCCAGCCGCGCGAAGGCGATCGGAGGCCCCGACGGGTGGGTCACGCTCGTCGGCCGGTTCCGGCTGAAGAGCGGGGCGAACACCGTCGGGTCCGACCCGAAGTCCGTGGCCGTGCTCCCGGCCGATCGCGCTCCGCCGCTGCTGGGGACGATCAGCGTCGAGGAGCGGACTCTGTATTTCACTGCCGCGCCGGGCGCGGACGTGAGGGTCGCGGGCGAGCCCGTGACCACGATGGAGCTCGCCGACGACTCGAAGGGCAAGCCGACGGTGCTCGAGGCCGGCTCGCTGCGGCTGCACGTCATCCGCCGCGGAGACTCCTTCCTGCTGCGCGTGAAAGACCGCGAGCACCCGGCGCGGGCGGCGTTCAAGGGGCTCGACTGGTTCGGCCCCGATGTCGCGTGGCGGGTGCGCGCGAAGCTCGAGCCCTCTGCTCCCGGCGCGACGCTGCCGATCGTGAACGTGCTGAACCAGACCGAGGACCAGGCGTCGCCCGGGCACCTCGTGTTCACCCTCGGCGGCATCGAGTACCGGCTCGCCGCGCTGAAGGAGGACGAGCCCGGTCTGTTCGTCATCTTCAAAGACGAGACGGCGGGCAAGTCGACGTACCCGAGCGGGCGCTTCATCAACACTCCGGCGGTCGATGCGGAAGGCTACGTCGAGCTCGACTTCAACCGTGCGTACAGCCCTCCGTGCGCGTTCACCTCGTTCGCCACGTGCCCGCTGCCGCCGAAAGAGAATCACCTCGCCGTGGCGATCGAGGCAGGTGAGAAGTACGCAGGCGCGAAGCACTGACCTGCGCCTCGGAGAGCCGTACCGGACGTGGTCGGCTGTTCCCTGCAGGCGCTGGCCTGCAGTCGCAGCGTCGAGCCGACAACTCCGTTCTCTCTTCCTTCGCTGGCCGGAGCGGCCTCAGCCGCGCTCGCCCGGGCACGCGGCTTGCCAGTCGCGCCGCGGGCCGGTCAGCAGTCTGGGAGGGGTCACATGAAGAACCTGGCGATGTTTCTCTCGCTCACATTCGTCGCGTGCAGCGGCGGCAGCGGATCAATCGACGGCGGCAGCGCAGGCGGAGCGGCAGGCGGTGGAGGCTCGGGGGCCGCGGGCGGCAGCGCCGGCGGGAGCGCGGCAGGAGGCGCGGGCGGCGGAGGCGGCTCCTCAGGCTTCGCCGGCGACGCGTGCGGGAACCAGCGCACGCTCGCGCTGACGCAGATGGGCACGGACTACGTGGGCACGGCGATCTCGGACACCTCGCTCGCGACGGCCGACGTGACGCCGACGTGCGGCCCGAAGACGAAGGACGTGGTGTTCAAGGTGGTGGCGCCGGTCGCGGGATCGCTGCACGTGACGGTGACTCCGCACGGCACGGGAGGCAGCGTGCACTTCGACCCCGTCATCTCGGTGTTCACCGGCGCGAGCTGCGCGGCGGCCGCCTCGGCTGCGTGCGGCGACACCGGCGCGGTCGACGCGGCCGAGACGCTGATCCAGCAGGTCCCCGCGGGCACCGTCTGGGTGTGGATCTCGGGCGCCGACCCGGCCGACACCGGCAGCGAGTTCGACGTCAACGTGCTCCTCGACTGAACCCGTACGGTGAGGAGCACCGCACCGGGCTCGAGCTCTTGATCAGAATGCTCCCATTCCTGCGCAGGGGCTCGTGGCGCTCAGGTGGAAGTTCTTGTTGGCGACGTCGACGAACAGCGGGTTGGCGACCACCGAGCGCGTGTCCCAGGCGAACTGGGATTGCCACGCGGCGAGCGCGTAGACCGCGCCCAGCATGCCGTAGGCGCCACCGTTCGCTTCGCCGACCGCAAAGGTGGGCGCGCTGGGGCCGGCCGTGCCGTAGAAGCAGTTGTCGTCGGAGCCGAAGCCCGCCACGAAGGCCGTGTACTCGGGGTCACTCATGTACTGGCCAGCGTTGAGCACACGGTTGCCGCCGACGAAGATGTTGTGCCGCACCCGGTTGCCGGTGAGGTTCAAGCTGAAGGGCATGTTGGGGTCCTGGGCGGGGTTGGTCGCGAGCGGGTACCAATAGTCGGGCTGAATGGTCGGCTCGATGCGCAGCGCGCCGGAGCCGTAGAACGTGTTGTATTCGATGACCTGGTTGAACTGGTGAGTGGTTCCGCCGAAGTCTTTGCTGAGAAACCCATTCACTGCGTTGATCACCACGTTGTGATGAAAGTGCGTGTTCTGGCTGCCTGAGCCGATGACGTTGCAGCCGTCGAAGACGTTGTTGCGGACCTCGAAGGCGGCGTTGAGCTTCGAGGCCGCGTGCTTGTACATCAGACAATTGCCGCGCTGGAACGTGCCGGTCGGGGTGGCGACGCCGGGAGCGCAGCTGACCCCCGAGCCGGCGGGGCACGTGTAGACCTCGTGGCTCGTCGTCTGGGTGAACACGCTGTCGTGCACGACGATGGTGTCGCTGTTGTTGAACAGCTGTACGCCATTGCCGCGCACGAAGAAGAAGGGCATGTCTTCGACGTTCTCGGAGAACGTGCAGAAGCCGATGTCGGCCGTGCCCGCCGTCTGGATTTTGAGGCCCGCCGGGTTGCCGCCGCTGAAGCTGTGGGCGTTGTGGTGCACGTTCAGATGCGAGAGGAGATGGCCGGTGCCGCCTGCGATCAGCAGGCCTCCAGCAGCGAGGTTGACGACCTCGAGGCCGGTGATCTCCCACCACGACGAGGCTTCGAGGTGAATGCCGACGCCCGGAGTCGCCCCCGAGGCCTGGCCGATGGTCGGGTGCTCCCCTGGAAACGCCTTGAGGTGAATTCGGTCGGTGTCCGACGTGCCGCTCACGTTGCGGAAGTACGCCACATCGCTGCGGGCCCCCGTGCCGGATTCAGGCGGCACCAGCGACTTGTGCTCTCCGCTGCGCAGGTAGACGTAGTCGCCACCGCGCAGCGCGACGTAGCCCGGCGGGCGCGCGCTCACGTAGTAGCTCGAGATGTTGGTGAACGTCGCCCACGGCGCGGAGAGACTGCCCGAGTTGGCGTCCGAGCCATTCACCGGGTCGATGTAGAAGCACCGCCCTCCGAGCGTCGCCTCGCAGACGGACCCGCCCGAACCCCCAGCGGTCGCATTCCCTCCGGCGGTCGCAGCGCCTCCCGCGGTCGCAGCGCCTCCCGCGGTCGCAGCGCCTCCCGCGGTCGCAGCGCCTCCCGCGGTCGCATTCCCTCCGGCGGTCGCAGTACCTCCAGCGGTCGCAGTACCTCCAGCGGTCGCGTTGCCTCCGGCGGTCGCATTACCTCCGGCGGTCGCATTCCCTCCGGCGGTCGCATTCCCTCCGGCGGTCGCATTCCCTCCGGCGGTCGCAGTACCTCCAGCGGTCGCAGTACCTCCAGCGGTCGCGTTGCCTCCGGCGGTCGCATTGCCTCCGGCGGTCGCATTGCCTCCGGCGGTCGCATTCCCTCCGGCGGTCGGAGTACCTCCGGCGGTCGCAGTACCTCCGGCGGTCGCATTGCCTCCGGCGGTCGCATTGCCTCCTGCGGTCGCAAGGCCCCCACCGTTCGCGGAGCCGCCGCCCGCCGCGGAGCCGCCTCCATTGGCGTCGTCCCCGGTGCCAGGGTCGCAGCCGCTTGCAGCGAGCAGAACGCCGGTCAGCCGCGCCAGAAAGCGAAGTCGTGTGCAGTCGAGGAACATGCCGCGCCAGTCAGCAAGCGCCGTTCCCCGCACGGACGACGCAGCAAGCACCCGTTCGTGCTCGCGTCGGCTCGGCAGCGGCACGCGGAGTCTCGACGATGGCGCGACGGGTCTACGAAATGCGTGCAGGCTCGCAAGGTGTTGCGCCCCTGCTAGCACGCCGGGGTCTCTGCTCGCGGGGCACGGGCTCTGCGCTTGGGGCCGCCGCGTGCGCTTCGAGTGGTGCCTGGCCAGAAAGTTCGGGTGACGCATCGCCTCGTTGCGGAAGAGCTGTTTCGCAACGAGGCGACCCTCGAGCGCGTGCGTTGGGCGGCTCAGCGCCTTCGCGTCACTTCGGGATGATCACCGTGTCGATGACGTGAATGATGCCGTTCGACGCCTCGATGTCGGTCTTGGTGACGGCGGCGCCGTCGACTGAGACCTTGCCATCTTTGTTGCCGACGGTGAGCTCGCGCCCCTCGACCGTCTTCACCTTCGTGCCGTCCTTCAGCTTGACGACGTCGGCCGCCGCCACCCGCCCGGGCAGCACGTGGTACGTGAGCACCGCGGTCAGCTTCTTCTTGTCCTTCAGGAGCGCGTCGAGGTCCTTCTTCGGAATCTTCGCGAACGCATCATCCGTCGGCGCAAAGACGGTGAACGGCCCCTTGCCCTTCAGGGTCTCGATGAGCCCGGCCTCCTTGAGGGCGGCTGCCAGCGTCTTGAACGAGCCTGCTCCCACCGCCGTATCGACGATGTCCTTCTTCTCGTCTGCGGCAAACGCCGAGACCGAGCCCACGACGACCAATGCCAGTGCCAACCGTTTCATGTGCTCTCCAGTGTGAGTGACCTTCGTACCGGCGGGCATACGGAGACGGGCCGAATGTGTTTCAGGATTTCGACCGGGGCTGAGCAGCGGGCGATCGGCACGCGCACCGCGACGATGAAGACGATTGCCCGCTTGATGTTGCCGTAGATGCCCCGGCCGAGCCGCCGGCGGCTACGGGCACCCCGACGAGCAGCTCTCGCCCGCGGGGAGGAGACACAGCGGAACCTCCCAGCTGTTGTTGTTCTCGTCGCGCTCGCCCGAGACGGTGTTGCTCGGGTCGACGCGGAAGCGCAGCCGACTCGACGAGCGCACGTTCGGCACGGCCACGCCGACATCGGTCGCGTCGATGCGGAACGTGGCCGTCCACTCAATCTGGCGATACGTCGTGCCGAACGCGTCGTTCGCGATGCCACCGGGCAGCTTCGCCACCTGCTTCCACTCACCCCGCGCCTGGGTCTCGAACACCAGGTCGAAGAGAGTCGGCGAGGAGCTGGTCGACGTCTCGGAGACGTGCGCCGTCCACGTCGGGTTGACGCCGGGCTTGGTGCACGGCTCGTAGCGGCCCTCGGTGGTGCTCCAGCGCAGCGTCAGCGGGTTCCGGTCGGGGTCGACGAGGCCCGGGGTCGTCTCGAGCAGCACCGAGTGGTCGACGCTCATCTCGGCGGCCTGGTTCGTGGGGCCCGACCACGACGCGAACGCCATCGTGGGGTGCGCGACGAGCTCGGGAGTGCGGAGGCCGGCCAGGTTCGTCGAGGGGTACGCCGCCATCAGGTACACCAGCGTGCCCGCAGTGATGGTCGTGCCGCGCAGGTCGTCTTCTTGGAACTTGTGCCCGTGAACGATGCTCGTCGCGTACGTGAGAATCTGGCCGCTCGTCGTCTGCACGCCGAGCTCCCCGCTGCCCCCGTCGTCGGAGGGTTTGACGAGGTGGGTGAGGCCCAGGCCGTGCGACAGCTCGTGCATGAACACGCCCACCGAGGGAGCGCGGTTGATCTCGCCCGCAGGGTCGAGGCATGCCACGTCGTAGACGAAGGAGCTCAGGTGCAGCTTCGCGCGGTCGCACTTCTTCGGGTCGCCTGTCGTGCAGCCGTCGCTGGCGAAGGCGGCCGCGAAGTCGGGCGGCGTGTCACACAGGCCCATGCAGCTGATCTGCTCGCCCTCGGGGCAGACGCCGGCGGTCGGCGGCGTCAGCGAGCCCCCGCCCGGCACGTAGTCGACGAAGATCTGGTTCGCGCCCGGGACCACCGCGTCGTCATGGTGATGGGTGCCCGCCATGTTCGTCGAGGGCTTCAGCGTGATGGCGACGCCCGGGATGGAGCTGAACGCCGCGAGGGCCGCGTCGAGGTTCGCCCGTATCTGCGAGCCGGCGGGCAGGTGCTCTTCGCAGACCTTCACCTTGATGGCGCCCGTCGCGAGCAGTGCCGGGTCGAGCATCTGCCCCAATTGCAGGGCGCGCACTTCGGCGGCCGACAACGTCACATTGCGAACGACCACCGAATCGGCGCGCGCGGCGCCTCCGACGAGCAGCAGCACCGCGGCGGCGCCGACCTCACGACTCTTCGCACGCGTGAACATGGCCGCCGTTCAGAGCAGCCGGTGTGCCACGCCGCGTCGCTCGTACACTCCGAGCCCTTCGAGGCCGCGCCGGGTGGGGAGGGCCCGACGATCGTCGGCCGCCCCCGACGCGCACGCATTCTTGCAGCCCGCCTGCCACCAGCTGCGGCCGCCGAGTCCGCGCCGCTGCCCCTGCTGGCCGAGGGCGTGGCGCAGGTGTCTGCGGGTGTCTCGCGCACGTGCGCGGTGATGGGCGACGGCGAGAGCACATCGGGCTTCGCTTCAGCCCCACGCGAGAGCTGTTGCGTTCAAAGGCGCCGTCGTGCCGGCGTGGTGACGCTGCCGTCAGTCTTCGCCGCGCCGGCCTTCGCCTTCACCTTCCCCGCGCCGGTGGCATGCCACGCAGTCGTCGAAGTCGCGCACTCCCTCTTCCTCGTGCTCCTCGCGAATGTTCGCCGGCGTGTGCTCATGACAGCCGAAGCAGGTGTACCGCTTGAAGTCGTTGCCGGGGTGGCAGGTCGCGCAGGCGGTGTCGTGGTCGCCGTCGAGCGCGAACAGCGGGGCGTGGTCGAACGTCGACGGCCGCCAGCCCGAGGGGCGGTGGCACTGCGCGCAACCTCCGGTGAGCTGTCGGTGGAGCGCATCGGACGGGGCCGTGTGGCACCCCGCGCAGCGCTCGCGCAGCTCTTCGCGGAGCAGCGCGTGGCTGAACGGCCGGCGAGCCTGGCGCGCGTGCTCGCCGTGGCAGGTGACGCAGCGCTGCTCCAACAGCTGCTCGTGAAACGAGGTGCTGATGGCCCCCTCGCTGCGCACGGCAGCAGGCGCGCCGCTCGTCAGGCGCACGCCGATGTCGGCCACCCGGTGGCACCCGACGCACCGCTCGACCAGCGCTCCGCGCAGCGGCGCGTGGCAGGCGAAGCACCGGTTGGCGAGCGCCTCGTGGGCCGGCTGCAGCGCGCCCGGGCTCACCATCGCGGCGGGGTAGACGAAGGCGAGCACCACCAGCGCAACGAGATCGACCGCGATGACCAGCCAGAGGAGTGGGTGCTTCATCGCCAGCTCCAGAACAGCAGCACCGCGACGATGTGCACGACCGCCAGCACGCCGAAAGCGAGCGTGATGGGGAAGTGCGCGACCCGCCACTGCTTGACGGCGTCGAAGGTCAGGCTGTCCCAGTAGAGGCGCTCGTCGACGGCCTGGTCGGACATACCCTCTGCGCGGAGCCGCTGCTGCGTGTCAGCGAGGCGGCGGCGCGAGCGCTCGAGCAGAAACTTGCCGGTGAGGCCGCTGCCCACGTTGATCAGCATCGCCGCGACCGCGAGCCAGCCGACGATGGCGTTGAAGTGGATGCCGGCGTGCACCAGCACCAGGAGCGAGCCCGCCCACGCCATGCGCTCGTGCAGGCGAAGCAGCGTCACGGGCTTGCCTGACGCGATCAGCTTGCGCTTGCGCAGCGAGTACCCGAACGAGCCGCAGATGAGCACCGCCCCGGCGATGCCGAGGTACCGGCCCACCCATGCGGCGCCCAGCAGGTGCAGCACGAGGTCGATCACCAGCGCCGCGGCGACGAGCCCCATGAAGGCCATGAGGTGAGGCAGCACCTCGCGACCGAGGAGGTTGGCCCTTGGAGTCGTCACGCGTCGAGCTCCAGCGCGCCGTCCGGCAGCCCCACGCACAACAGGCAGCGTCCGGGGGCGAGGTCGTGATCCGGCGTCTTCGCGTAGCGCACGGACCCCGCGAGCAGCCCGACCTCGCAGCTGCCACACCCGCCCGAGCGGCAGCCCGACGCGACCGGCACGTCGTGGCGGTCGGCGAAGTCGAGCAGGCTCTCGTCGCTCCCGTCCCAGGCGAGCGTACGGCCGCTGCGTCGAAACGCGATCGCGAACGAGGGCACCCCGGGCGCGCGCTTGTCTGCGGCCTGCCCTTGCGCCGAGCGAACCGACGCGGGCCCGAAGGCCTCGTACGCGAGGTCGCCGGGCGCAACTCCCCACTGGAGCAGCGCGGGGACGAGGCTCGCCATCATCGAGGGCGGGCCGCACACATAGAAGCGGTGGCGCCCGGTCGGCAGGGCGCTGCGCAAGAGCTCGATGCTCACGTGGCCTGCGTGCTGGTAGTCGCGCCCCTGCACGTCGCCAGGGCCTGGCTGGCTGTACACGACGACGAGGTGAAACGCCGGCTGCTCTCGCGCGAGCTGCTCCAGCTCGGCCTTGAACGCGTGCTCGCGGCCCTGCCGAACGCCGTAGAAGAGGTAGACGGTGCGGTTCGGCGTCGCGGCCAGCCCTCCGCGCAGCATGCTGATGAAGGGCGTGACGCCGATGCCGCCGGCGATGAGCACGGCCGGTATGCTCGGGTCGGGGTCGGCGACGAAGCGCCCCGCCGGCGCCCTCACCTCGACGATGTCGCCGAGCTGCACCCGGTCGTGGGGTGGAGCAGGCGCCGGGGGCCAGCTCCGGCCGCCCGGCCGGCGCCAGCACGCGCTTCACCGTGATGCGGTAGTGCGCGGGTGAGGGCCCGCTCGAGAGCGAGTAGCAGCGGGTCACGGCGCGAGGCCCGCTCTTCGTGTCTGCGACCGTCAGGGCCAAGGTGAGGAACTGGCCCGGCACGAACGTCGGCAGGGCGAGGCCGTCGACGGGCTCCAGCTGAAACGAGCACTGCGTCCGCGCAGCGTCTTCGTAGTGGCGCTGCACGACGCGAAACTTTCGCCACCCCTGCCACGCGCCCTTGGCGGTCGAAACGGGGCGGTCACGCGTCTCGCTCGGGGCACATGCTCATGCGCAGTGCCCAGCAAGGCACGTGCGAGCACCGACCGGCGGAGACAGACGCAAAGTATGCGCGCCTTCCAGGGCCGCTCGCACGGTAGGGCTCGCTTCATGCTTCGAGCGGCGTCATGAAGGCCAGTGCAGACCGCAGTGGAGCTTCGACAGGGCTCGCGCCACCCGCCGCGGCGGAAACCCGACCTCAGCTCGCTGCGCGTGCGCCGGCCACCGCCACGGCGCTAAAGCTCGACGGGCTCATGGGGCTTCGAGCTGACGAGGCGCGGCGCCGTCTCGACGAGCAGGGGCCCAACGAGCTTCAGGCGCAGCAGAGCCGCAACCTGCTCCGCATCGTGCTCGAGGTGTTGCGCGAGCCGATGTTCCTCATGCTCGTCGCTGCGGGGGGCGTGTACCTGCTGCTCGGGGAGCCGGTCGACGCAGCGATGCTGCTCGGCTTCGTGTTCGTGGTGATGACCATCACCATCGTGCAGGCGCGGCGCACCGAGCACGCGCTCGAGGCGCTGCGCGATCTCTCGAGCCCGCGGGCGCTCGTCATTCGCGACGGCGAGCGGAAGCGCATCGCAGGTCGAGACGTGGTGGCCGGCGACCTCGTCGTGCTCTCAGAGGGCGACCGCGTGCCCGCCGACGGCCTGCTCCGCCAGGGGCTGCACCTCGCCGCCGACGAGTCGCTGCTCACGGGCGAAGCGGTGCCGGTGCGCAAGCTGCCGGTCACCCAAGCCCGCTCACTCGACCTGCCCGGGGGCGACGACCTGCCCTCTGTCTTCTCGGGAACCCTGGTCACGTCGGGGCAGGGCATCGCCGAGATCGTCTCGACCGGGGCGCGTACCGAGCTCGGGAAGATAGGCAAGGCGCTCGCGCACACGAGCGAAGAGCCGACCCTCCTGCAGGTCGAGACCCGGCGCATCGTGCGAACACTCGCCATCACCGGGCTGCTCGCCTGCGTCGTGGTCGTGGTCGCGTTCGCCCTCACCCGCGGTGGCGACGCCGCTGCGTGGAAGCAGGGCTTCCTCGCCGGCATCGCGATGGCGATGGCGATTCTGCCCGAGGAGTTTCCGGTGGTGCTCACCATCTTCCTCGCGCTCGGCGCGTGGAGGCTCTCGCGCAGCCGCATGCTGACGCGGCGCATGCCTGCCGTCGAGATGCTGGGGGCGGCCACGGTGCTGTGCGTCGACAAGACGGGCACGCTCACCCAGAACCAGATGACCCTGCGCAAGCTCGGCCTCGGCGAGACCGTCACCGAGGTCGGCGGCCTCGCGGGCGCGCTGCCCGAGGCGCTGCATGGCCTGCTCGAGCACGCGATTCTCGCGAGCAAGCGCGACCCGTTCGACCCGATGGAGCGCGCGCTCCACGAGGCGGGCGATCGCCTGATCAAGGACACCGAGCACCTGCACCCCGACTGGGCGCTGGTGCGCGAGTACCCGCTGACGCCCGGCCTGCTGGCGATGAGTCAGGCCTGGCGTACCGGCGCGGGCGACGAGGTCGTCATCTCGACCAAGGGTGCGCCCGAGGCGATCGCCGGGCTCTGCCACCTCGACGCCGCGCGGCGCGTGGCGCTGGCAGGCGAGGTCAAGACCCTCGCAGCGCAGGGCCTGCGCGTGCTCGCGGTGGCGCGCGGGTCGACGCGCGAGCCGCTGCTCCCTGTGGCCCACGACCGCCTCACGCTCGAGCTCGTCGGCCTCCTCGGCTTCGAAGACCCGCTGCGGCCGACGGTGCCGGCCGCGGTGGCCGAGTGTCGGAGCGCGGGGGTGCGAGTGGTGATGATCACGGGCGACTACCCCGCGACGGCCCAGGCCATCGCCCGCTCGGCGGGCCTCGAGCGCTGCGAGACGGTGCTTACGGGAGCCGACCTCGACTCGATGACCGAGGCCGAGCTCTCACGACGGCTCACCGACGTGCAGATCTTCGCCCGGGTGGTGCCGCAGCAGAAGCTGCGCATCGTCAATGCGCTCAAGGCGAACGGCGATGTGGTCGCGATGACGGGCGACGGCGTGAACGACGCTCCGGCGTTGAAGGCGGCGCACATCGGCATCGCGATGGGCGGGCGCGGCACCGACGTGGCGCGCGAGGCGGCGTCGCTCGTGCTCCTCGATGACGACTTCTCGTCGATCGTCGAGGCGGTGCGGCTCGGCCGGGGCATCTACGACAACATCAAGCGGGCAATCGTCTTCATCGTCGCGGTGCACGTGCCGATCGCGGGGCTGTCGATGCTCCCGGTGTTCTTCTCGGGCTGGCCGCTGCTCATTCTCCCGGTGCACATCGCGTTTCTTCAGCTGATCATCGACCCGTCGTGCACGCTGATCTTCGAGGCCGAACGACCCGAGCTCGACGTGATGCGCAGGCCGCCGCGGCGGCGCGACGTCGGGCTGTTCTCGAAGGAGACGCTGGGCATCGCGCTGCTCCAGGGCACCAGCATTCTCGCAGTGTGCGTCGGCGTCTTTCTGTTGGCCCGCCTCGACCACTCGAATGACGCGGCGCGCGCCCTCATGTTCGTGACGTTGGTGGTCGCCTTCGTCGCCGTCATCCTGGTGAACCGCTCCTGGGTGCGCTCGGCGGTGGCCATGCTCCGTGTGCGCAACCCGGCAGTGCGCTGGGTGCTGCTCGGCACCACCAGCCTTCTGGCCGCGGCGGTGTTCGTGCCCTTCGTGCGGCGCCTGTTTCACTTTGCGCCCCTTCACCTGAATGACCTGCTGCTCAGCCTCGGCGCCGGCGCGGTCTGCGTGCTCTGGTTCGAGGGCTTGAAGCGGGTGCGTCGGCACTCCAGTCGCTTCAGGCCGGTGCCGTGAGCCGGGCCCGCCGCGCAGTCGCGTCGGCCGAACGCTCAGGTCCGCTCCCACTCCGACGGCGGACCCGGCCCTTCGCCGGCGGCGGGTCGTCGCGCTGAGCGCCTCTCACGCCGTCGCAGCTCCACCGGGTGCTGCTGTCCTCAGCAACAGACGCAACGGACCTCCCGCAAGTCGCGCCGCGGGTCAGCCCCGCGCGCTCACCCTCACCTTCGCTCGCAGCAGCCGATGTCGGGCCCGAGGCCCGCGTCGCGCGGCTGGCCCTCGAGGTCGAGCGGCGAGGGCAGCCCGTCGCGCTTGCGCGGCACCACTCCCTTGTCGAGGGCCTGGGAGGTGGCGCTCAAGCGAAAGTCGGGCAGCGTGCCTCCGTCGGGGCGCTTGGGCTGCACCGGGTCGAAGGGGTTCACGATGCCGGCGAGCAGGTTGCCCTGGGCGTCGAAGCTGCCCTCGGGCGCCAGCACCACCGCGCCCACCTGATCTCCCATCACGAGGCCGCTCTGGGTGCGCCGGTACCAGAAGAGGTTGTTGCGGAAGTTCGTCGGGTCGAGCGCCGAGACGGTCGCCCCGTTCCAGAGGTTGATGAGGAAGTGCTCGGTCGCGCTGCCCCCGCCGAAGATGTTGCCCTGCGCAAACAGCTGGCTGCCCGGCCCCTGCACCTCGATGGCCCAGGTGCTCCCGGGCAGCAGCGCGTCGCTCTGCGCTTCGACCGTGTTGCCCGACGCGAAGACCACCGCCTGGTTCAGGGCGAGGCCCGAGCCGAAGCTGCCCAGGCAGGTCGCCCGACCCGACCACAGCTGGTTCGCGTACAGCTCGACCTCGGCGCCGCTGGAGGCCTGCAGCGCCACGGGTCGCCCGCCGAAGTCGGCGAAGAAGCGATTCCGCTCGACGAGGTACGGTGAACCGCGCAGCTGCGCGCCCACCGCCGTGCCGCCGCAGCCTCCGTGGCCATTGACGCTGACCTCGTTGTCGAAGATGCGCACGAGGGGCGACGACGCGCCACCGAGGTCGACCGACAGGCCGAGCACCGAGTCGGCGCTGCCGCCCCAGACCCCGTTGCGGGCGACGACGAACGGCCCACCGCTGAGGTTCTCGAGTTTGATGCCGGCGAGGGAGGTGGGTGCGTCACCCCCGGCGATGGCGTTGTCGGTGATCGACAGCCCGCCACTCGGAGCGTCGACGGAGATTCCGGTGAGCCGGGTCGCGCCCGACGTCGTCGAACGCGGCAATGCCACCACGTTTCGCTCGATGCTGCCGCTGACGGCGGCAGCGTGGAGCCCCCACCCGTCGAGGTGCACCGGGCCCACCACGCCCTCGCCGTCGATGAGGTTGTCCCGCACCGTGACCTGCCGGGGTGCCTGCAGGTCGATGCCATTGAACGGGTCGCCCGCGAGCAGGGGGTTCAGCGGCCAGCGCAGCACGCTGCGCTCGATGACCAACGGGTAGACCTCGTTGCCGTCGACGTGAATCCCGGTGACCTTGCCCGCCGCGCGCACGTCTCCCAGGCGCACGCCCGAGATCGTCAGCGGGCCCGCCAGCGCAGACACCGAGACGACGGTGAGGGAGTTCTGGTCGTTCGTCTGGGCCGCCCAGGTCACCCCTCTGACGTTGCCGCTCGAGTCCGAGAGGGACACGCCGGTCACCGCAGTGGCCGAGAACACGCTCTGCCCGACCGTCACCGCGAACAGGTCGAGGTCGGTCGCCCGCGCCACCGAGACCAGCTGCTGCGCGCTCGTGACGCAGAGGGGCGCGAGGAACCTGCCATCGATGAAGCGCACCGCGGGCCGCAGCGCCTGGTCGACGCTGACCTGCGCGCCGCACCCGTTCACCTCGAGCACGAGGTTCTGCAACGTGAAGTCGGTCACCGGCACCGACGCGTTGCCCTGCATCGTCACCGCGGTGCCTGCGTCGACCGCGAGCGTGGTGCGGCCCGTGTCTGAACGCACCCAGCGGTTGGGCGCGCACTCGACGTAGCCGCCCGCCAGCGCGCTGCGGTTCGCGGCGGGCGTCACCTGCAGCGGGCCCTTCACGTAGAAGCGGTCTGTGCTGCGCAGCGCGACCACCTCGTTCATGCCGAGGCTCGAGATGACGCTCTCGAGGTCGACGCCCCCGTCGGCCGTGAGCCGCTTCGTCGGCACCGGGTCGGGCAGGCACTGCCCGGCGCTGCACCACTCGCCGAGGCGGCACTGGCATGCGTTCGTGCAGGCGAAGGTGCCGGCGTCGGTGCGGCTCGACGGCCGGCCGCCGCAGGTGCCCTGGGTGCACAGGGTGTCGGTCGGGCAGTCGGTGTCGTCCGTGCAGGTCAGGTCGTTCTCGCATTGGCCCGCGTGGCACCGCTGGTGGGCGCCGCACGCCGGCCCGTTGGTGCCGCACTCGGGCACGCACCTCCCGGCCCCGCTGCAGCTGAAGCCCGGTGCACAGGGGAAGCTCAGGTCGCAGTACGAGCGGCAGAAGCCCATGACGCAACCCTGGTTGACGGCGCACCCCGCGCTGCAGGGCCGCGCGCAGGTGCCGGTGGCCAGGTCGCAGCTGCGCCCGAGCGAGCACTGGGCCGAGGTGGAGCACTGCGGCTGGCAGGCGCCCTGGTCGCACCACTCTGCAGAGGAGCACTGGGCGTGGCTGACGCACTGCGGGCCCAGGCCCCCGTCGGGCGGGCCGGCGTCGGGGGCGCCGGCGTCGCGCGCTCCAGCATCGGGAGGCGCGGGCTGCCCGGCGTCTGGCGGCGGCTGGTCGGTGAGCACCACCGCGCCGATCGAGCTCTCGGTTCCCGGTACCACCAGCACGTTCGGCACCACCGCCGGGTAGTAGCCGCTGCGCGTCGCGGTGAGCCGGTAGAGGCCGGGCTCGAGCGCTGGGAACGAGAAGCCGAGGTCGGCCGAGACCGTGCCGCTCACCCCGAGGCCGCTGGTGGGCGCGACCTCGACGTGGCTGTCGGCGGCTCCGTCGGCCCGCGGCACGAAGACGAGGTTGCCGAGGAGCGCGCCCGGAACCGGCGGGTCGCCCGAGAGCTCGAGCGTCGCATCGCGAAAGCCGAAGTCTTCGCCGGGGCGCAGGTCGACGGTGCCGAGCGAGAGCGGCGCGTAGCCGGTGCGGAAGGCGAAGAGCTGCAGCGGCCCCGAGGGCAGATCGCGGATCGCAAAGGAGCCATTGTCCGAAGAGAGGGTCGAGTACGGCCCCTGGGGGACGAAGACGGCGGTGCCGCCGTGACCCGAGGGGGTCGAAGCGAAATCCGACCGGAGGACGCGTCCGTGCACCGCCGCGTTCTCTCCGAGCATGACGTCGCCGAGGTCGACGGCGCGGTGGGGGCCGACCCCGAAGCCCTCGAGCGAGAAGGTGCGCTGCCGGTCGAACGCACCGTCCTGGTCCGAATCGAGCTGGAAGAGCAGCTCCCGCTTGGGGTCTTCGACGCCTTCGAGGTGAAACGTGCCCGAAGGGGTGGTGGCCGTGCTCAGACCGCTGGCCTTGAGCGACACCAGCGCTCCGACGGCGGGCCGCAGATCAGCCCGGCCCGGCACCGCGTAGACCGCCCGGCCCGATACCGAGCCAACGGCGTCAGCCATGGGCAACGACAGGTCACGCGTGCACGCCCCCAAGGTGAGCGCGAGCAGCAGACCGTTGAGCTTTCTCACGCGCCCTCCCCAGCGCGAGATAGCCGTTCGGAGCGCGGCTGTCGACGTGGGCGCGCCGCAGCGCCGAGCGACCCCGTGTCACGGCGGTAGCAGTGTTGATTGGCGGCGCGCCCCGCTCGCGCCGGTTATCGACTGCGCTCACGACGCCTGGGGGTTCCAGATGACGAGCGCACGACCGGCTGGAGCGGCCCTGCTGGCCGACGAAGAGCTGATGAGCCGCGTCTACGACGACGGCGACGCCCCGGCGTTCGAGCAGCTCTTCAACCGGCACGCGCCGACGGTGCGGCGGTTCTTGAGCGGAGTCGTGCGCGACACCGAGCTGCGGCGAGACCTGCTGCAGGTCACCTTCTGTTCCCTCTTTCGAGCCCGGCAGCGTTACCGCCGCGGAATGGAGGTCATGCCCTGGCTGCTCACCATCGCGGCGAACGCCGCCCGGGACGCTCGGCGTCGGCAGGCGCGGCTCACCGACTACCTCGCTTGCCAGCGGCACGCGTCGCCGCGCGTGACGGCCCCCTCCTCGGCCGACCCGGCGCTTCGCCGGCGACTGGTCGTCGCCCTGAGCGCGCTCACGCCGTCGCAGCGCGACCTGGTGCTGCTGCACAAGGTCGAGGGCTGGTCGTTCGGTGAGATTGCCCGAGCGGCCGGCATCTCGGAGGCCGCGGCGCGTCTGCGCTCGCACCGCAGCTGCTCGACGCTGCGTGCAGCGCTCTCGGACTGCCGCGCGAGCTGAGCAGCGTGGGCCTGTCGCGTGGGGCGGCAACGGTCAGCGCCGCTCGGAGCGCAAACAGCCCCCTGCGCACGAGCGTCTTGGTCGTGCCCAACGGCTTCCCGGTGGCCAGGGCAATCTCGCTGTGCGAGAGGCCGCGGAAGAACGACAGCTCGAGCGCGCGCGCCTGCTCGGCCGGCAGGCGCTGGAGGCACCGCCTCAGCAGCCCCACGTCCATCAGGTGCTCTGCCGCGACGGTCGCCTGCGACTCGAGCGCCAGGCGGTCGAGGTTGCTCAGCCGTGCGCGCGACGCACGGAGCGCGTCGATGGCGCGAGCTCGCGCGACCCGCATGATCCAGGTGCCGGGGCTGCTCCGCTCGGGGTCATAGGGCGTGGTGCACTCCCACAGCTCGAGAAAGGTCTGCTGAACGACCTCCTCGGCCAGCTCCGAGCAGCGCACGATTCGAAAGACAGCGTGGTGAACGAGCGCCGAGTAGCGCCGGTAGAGCTCGGTGAGCGCGGTCGCGTCGCCCGTAGCGAGCCGTTGCGAGCACTCTGCGAGCGAGAGGCCACCGTGGCCGACGTTCACCCAACGCACACTTCGCTTCGAACCGACTCTCGGTACGGTCTGCACGCGTCACCCCCGAGCGCAGCAGGGCGCGCGCTCACTCGAAGGGGGCTCTCTTCACGCCGCCGCCGAAGCGCCGCCACCCAATCGACTCGTCGCGTGCGAGGTGGCGAGATCGTGACGGCCGGTTCGGCCGCCACGACCCCACTGCCGTCAGGTGCCGCCGTCGAAGAAGCTTGCGGGGAACACGATGGGCATGTCGTCGGGAAGCGCGGCCCACTCGGCCGCCACGCGCGGAGCAGCGGTGGCCGTCGTGTCCGAGCCGATCAGCTCGCGCACGTACTGCGTGAACTGACGCGTCGCTCCGCCAGCCGCTCCGCCAGCCGCTCCGCCAGCAGCTCCGCCAGCAGCTCCGCCAGCAGCTCCGCCTGCGCTGCCGGTGAGCCCGCCGGCGGCGCCTCCCGCCGCGCCTCCGCTCGAGCCGCCTGCGCCGCCGGGTCCACCTCCTGACGTTCCACCTCCGGCTCCGGTCTGCCCGCCGCCGGTGCCGCCTCCGCTTCCGTGGTCGCACGCCGCCGCGGCGAGGCACACGCAGGCCACGCCGAGCACCTTGTGAAAGAGACTCATGGTGTCTCCTTTCAAGTGCCGCCGTGAGGCGTACGAAGGTACGGGAACACGTCGTCGAACTGCGTCGCCGTCTGAAGCACGGCGTCGTGCAGAGGCACGGCGGCCGCCGGCGCCACCGAGGTGTTCAGCAGCCGGCCCATCATCACGCGGAGCGCGATGTCGACGACGTCGTCGCCCGGCCGGCGCCCGTTCGGGAACCCGGCGGCGTCGCAGCCCGCGAGGGTCAGGTCGATCTGGGCGGCGGCGGTCATCGTGGGCGCGGTGAGGCACGAGGCGGCGCCGAAGTCGCTCTGAGCGCCGCGCGCGGTCGGCATCACGCCCATGTTGAGGCGAATCATCTCGGAGGTCGCTCCGTTGGCGTTGACGTTGCCCTGAATCGACGTGAGGCCCGTGAGAAACGCGGCGACGAGATCGGTGCGCGGAATCGCGGTCGGCGCGGGGGCGTTCGCCGCTCCGAAGATGATCTCGATCAGCTTGGGCAGCGTCGGGTTCGTGACGTAGGTCGCGAAGTTGGTGCCGTCGTTCTTCGGCTCGCTCGAGTTGAAGCGGTCTTTGTCGGCCAGGCCGATCACGACCTCGTTCACGAGCGGGTTCGACAGGCGCGAGACCTGGGCCCACGCTCCACCTTCGCGCGAAGGCTGGTCGTACCTCGCGTCGGGGTTGATGACCCTCGCCTGCCGCACCGACGCCGTCGTCCACCCGCCGATGATGTCGGCGTTGGCTCCGGCTCCGCGCAGACAGTTCGTCGGCAGCTCGAGCGTGAGGCTGGTGATGTTCTTGTTGGCGAGGTCGTTGGCCCCGGCGTTTCGGTTGGCGGGGTTCGCGATGACCGCCAGCGGAGCGTTGATCAGATCGAAGATCGCTCCGAGGTTGACGGCGAACGGCTCTGCGCGCTGCCCGACGAACAGCCGGCCCGTGCTCGGCGTGCCGGTGCAGCCCGGCACGTTGATGTCATAGACGTACTGGCTGGCGTAGCTCGCGTAGCCGCCGGCGAAGGTCTTCGTGCCGATGTTGTCGAGGGGCTTGGTGAACGTGGACCCGCCGCCGTTGACGTTGGTCACGGGGGTCGCGGCGCCGGTGCGCCGGTTTCCGCGCACGAGGGTGACCGTGTACGTCTCTGGCGAGTTGATGTTGGCGAGCTGCTGCCCGCCGTCGGCGAGGGTCACCTGGCCGCCGATGCGCAGCGGAATGCCCACGCTCGCAGACGCGCCGCCGTCGGGGGCAGCGATGGTGAGCTGCACGCCGGCGCCGTTGTTCGCGAGCGGGTTCAGAAACCGGAACTGAAAGGTGAGGTCCTCCTGAGAGTCGCCCGAGTTGTCGATGTGAATCTCGTACAGCGCGTCGGAGTCGAGCGTGAAGTAGTTCGGCCCGCCGTACGCGTCTTGCAGCGGAAGATAGTCGGCGATGACGGTGACGTAGCCCGCGCGACCCGTTTGATAGCTGCGGAACATGTAGAAGTCTGTCGCGTCGACCTTCGGCATGCGCGTGACGAACGGCGCCTCTCTGTGGCTCGAGGCGAGAGCTGACGAGGCTGCCAGCGTCAGAGCCAGCGTGAGGCTCCAGACTTTTCCATGCATTGTTTTTGCTCCAGTCGTTAGTTGTGGCCGATGAATGGAAACGTTCGATCCTCCCGCCCGCTTGGATTCACGAAGCCTGCTCTCGCAGCGGCGATGGTGGCCCTCGGCGCGTGCAAGGCCGAGCCGCGAGCGCCGGCGCCACCGCCCGCGGTGAAGACGTCGCCCGCGCTGCCGCTCGGCGAGAAGCTCGACTACGAAGCGAAGCACCGACTGCCGGTGCGGGTGACCGTCGAGCGCGCCTTCGAGGCCCTCGAGGCGATGCAGCTGCCGCTCACCGAGAAGCGGCAGCACGTCGCTTCACCGTTTCTCGCCCGGTACTGCGCCGGAGCGCTCGGCCCCGGCGGCGTCGCCTTCAGCCTCTGCGAGTTCGAGAGCGGGGCCGCAGCCCACGCGGGGATGCTCGAAGCCCAGGCGGCGCTCTCGTCGATTCCGCATCGCGTGCTGATCGTGAACGGCGAGTCCGTGCTGACGATTCGCGAGCCAGACCCGCCGACCGCGGCGTCGACCGAGACTCGCTCGAAGGCCGCAGCGGCGTTCGAGCGGCTGTGACGCCCGCGTCGCGCGGTCGGTCGCGACGGGTGACCCGCACGCTCGTGGCCCTCGATGCGCGGACGACGCCTCAGCAGCACGGCCTCGAGCCGGGTACGCTCGCGGCGTGCTCGAGCTCGCGCTGCTGCTGGCCGCTGCTCCCGTCGACCGGGCCGCCGAGTGGCTCGCGCAGTTCCCCACCGAGCAGCTCCGCTTCGACGCCGCCATCGGCACCGGCGAGCTCGCGCGCCTGCGCCCCGGGCCCGCCACGCAGCGCGCGTTCGACCGGGCGCGTGCCGTCGCCGACCGCGATGACGACCACCCGCAGCGCCGCTTCTGGCTGCCGAGCCACACGGTGACGAAGAGCTCGGTCACGTCGTGGTCGGCGAGCGACGCGAAGGTGAACATCAACCGCGTCATCGACGAGGCGCTGTGGTGCGACGTGCACGGCCTGCGGCCGCAGTCCGTCACGTACGCCGGCGGCGCGATGCGCGACGGCGGCGGCTACCGCTCGACGCACGCGCTGTGGGGCCTCGTCATCGCCCGCGACAAGAAGTGTCTCGACGGCAAGGGGTTCGAGAAGGCGAGCGCCGCGGTGCGCGCCGAGCTTCGCGCCGCCCAGCCCGAGGCCATCGGCCCGGCCACGCTCGACGTCGATCTCTATGCCGAGCGTCTGCTGTTCCTGCTGCTCGCCGGCGAGCGCGACGCCGCGCTGAAGGGCTGGGCTCAGAAGCTCACCGCCCGCCAGAACACCGACGGCAGCTGGGGCGCGCCGGGCGAGCGGCCGTACGAGCAGTTCCACGCGACGATGGTCGCCGCCTGGGCCCTCGCGGTGCTCGAGCGCGGCTGAGCCGGGCGGGCAGACCGTGAGCCTCGCGAGGCCAAGCGCGCACGGGCCGCTGCACAAGGGGGTGCCGATGATGCGCGCCGACCGCAGCGCCCCCTCACCGCGTTCTTCAGCGCACCACGCCGCAGGCGCGGGCCTGCGCGAGCACCACCGGGTGGTAGGGCAACAGCTGCACCAGCACCGCCAGGTGCGGCCGGGCACGGTCGCAGCCGCTCTCGAGGAGCCACGCCTCGGCGAGCTCGGTGCGCGTGTTGAGGTCACTCGGGTACCACTCGACCGCCCGCTCGAGGTTCTCGAAGCCGCCCCCGAGCCGGTAGCTCGTGCCGATGACGCGCGCGCCCGCCGCCAGCGCCGCCGCCGCGAGCACGCCCGCCACCGCCGCGTTGAGCCACGGCGGCGCCCCTCGCGCGTCTTCGGAGGCCGGAGCCGCGACGCCCAGCAGCAGCGCCGCGCAGACCGCGCTCGCCGGAGTCTGCAGCACGGCATCGAGGCTGCCCACCACGGCCAGCGCCGCGAGCGTGGGGGCGCTCGCGCGGCGGCGGGCGAGCAGAGCGCCGAACGCCAGCGCCGCCGCCCAGGCCAGAGGCCCGCACTCGACCAGCAGCGCGAGCGCATCCGACACGAGCAGCCGGTTGGTGGGCAGCCAGGCGTCGGCCCGAAACGTCGGGTCGCCGGGCGGGCTCACGGTCGGGTACCCCACCGCCCAGTTGGCCGGCCCGACTCCGAGCAGCGGGTGCCGCGCGACGAGCTCGAGCGACGCGCGGTACTGCGTGAGCCGGCCGCGGCCGCTGCCGGTCGAGGAGTCGGTGAGCCGCTCGAGCGTGTCGAGGTACGGGTGGGCCGCCACCCAGTGCAGCCGCGGGTGCGCGAGCCCCACGACCGCCACCGCCATCGCGACCGCGACCAGCGGCAGCACCCGGTGCACCGCGGTTCGCTCGCGAGTGACGGCCAGCCAGGTGAGCGCGACCACCGGCCCCGCCAGCCACGCCGAGCGGCAGCGCGTCACCACGATGCCTGCGGCGATCAGCGCCGCCGCGAGGACCAGGGCCGCGCGCGCCCAGCGCGACGTCGCCGCCAACGAGAGCGTCAGCGCCGCGGGGGCCGCCAACAAGAGCAGGTGCGCGACGGCGTTGCGCTGGCCCACCGTGGCGCCCGGGGCCCGGCCGAGCTGCGAGAGCTCGAGCCGGCCGAAGGTCTCGAGCAGCGCCAGCGCCGCCACCGCGCACGCGATGGCGACCAGCGCCGTCGCCACGAGCTGCCGCTCGCGCGCATCGGCTTGCCGCGCCACCACGAAGAGCACGAGCGCCGAGAGCGTCAGCGAGGCGGCGCGCGCGGCCAGCGGAACCGAGAGGGCGGCGGCGGTCGCGGCCACGCAGAGCAGCGCCAGCGCGGCGGCGGCTGCGTTGAGCCCGTCGAGCGCGAGCCGGCGGCGGGCCGCGACCCCCAGCGCCAGCGCGGCGCCGCCCGCGGCCCAGCACTCCTTGGGAAGATGGTAGCGGTCGAAGCCCACGTCTTCGCCTGGGAGGAGCAAGAAGGAAGCTCCTGCGGCAACCACCGCGAGCAGCCACGCCATGGCGCACAGGCTAGTACGGGTTGTCTTTCGCGAAGGGCTTCACCGGCACGACGCACGCGGGCGGCACGTAGCGCTTCGGCGCGTCGGCGTGCCAGGCGCCGCCCTCGCGAAAGAAGCGGCGTTCGACGAACGCCGCTCCCCGGTTCTCGATGGAGCGCTCCACGCGCTCGACCGGCTCGCCGGCATCGGAGTACCCATACCAGGTGAGCGACGTCACGAAGGTGGGCACCGCCATCGCCGGCAGCGGCGGCAGCTCGAACGGCGGCGCGGGCAGCAGCCAGCCATCGTCGTCTGCCACGGAGCCGCCGATGCGCGGCCGCTCGCCGCCGTCGGGCCCGAGCTCGTAGATGAGAAACTCGCGCGTGTGACCGAAGCGCCGCACGGTGCGAACCCGCACGCAGCCGTCTTCGCTGTACGCGCCGTCGTAGTGGCCGAGCGCGCCGCGCAGCACGAGGTCCGCCTTCGCGGGGTGAGGCCCGGCCCGGCAGCCCGAGGGCCTGGGGTCGAGCTCGACGAGCCTCTGGGCCATCGCGGCGGCGGCCGCCACCGACAGCGCCAGGAGCGCCGCGCTCGCCGCCACCACGCGCCGCTTCAATTGCAGTTCGGGTCGCAGGACACGCTGTAGCTGCGGCAGCCCGACTTGCCGCTGGAGTCGTTCGGGCAGGCGCCGGTCGCCTGGCACGCCGCCTTGGTCTGGAACCAGGTGTTGTTGGTGCGGCAGTAGGTGCCGACCGCCTCGGACGCGAGGGCGGGGCCGCCGTCGGGGTTGTCGACGCGGCACGAGGGCAGCGAGTCGCAGCGCGAGTCGCACGCCTTGACGCCCAGGCAGCGGGCGCAGGTGCACTTGGTGCGAATGCCCCCGAAGCACAGCTCCTCGCAGGCGTACCGCGAGTCGGAGCCGGCGCGCGCGCGCGGCCCGTAGGGCCCCATCGGGTTGCTGAAGTCGTGCGGGCCGCGGGTGCGATGCAGCAGCTCGTGAACGATGGACGAGTCGACGATGGCCGGCTTCTCGCAGTTGTTGGTGAACAGCCCCTCGTTGAGGTCGAGCACGTTCGTGTCGAGGTGCATGCGCCCCACGTGTGCGTTGCCCTTGAAGCAGCGGTAGTCGACCGTGTTCGCGAAGTTGGCGTCGAGCAGCCAGACCTCGAGCTGCTGCAGGCTGAACGTGCCTGCGCCGAGGTCCTTGAGGCACTTCGAGAACGACGACAGCGCATCGTGGAGCCGCTTGCGTATCGCGGCGTCGTCGATCGGGCACGGTACGGTCTCGTCGTTGGTCGTGGTCATCGTGTAACAGGCGGGGTTGGCCTCGACGTCGAGCTGCGCGGCGCTGACCTGGGTCTCGTAGTTGACGGCCAGCCCAGAGGTCGTCGCCACCTCGATCTTCCAGGTGACCTCGTTCGCCGTGGCCGGAGTCACCGTGGTGCGGCGCGTGATGGCGCCCGACGTGTCGAGCCAGGTGGCGACGCGGCTGACCAGCAGGCCCTGCTGAAAGCTCTCGTCGAAGACGTAGTCGACGTGGCGGTCGCCGTCGGAGTCCATCGTGAACGAGTTGTGGCCGTCGTTGCCGAAGGTGGCGTCGACCCAGACCGTCTCCATCTCGCCCAGCACGGGGTTGGTGATGCCGCCGTCCAGCAGCGTCGCGAAGCCCCAGTACTTGCGAAGCGAGAGCGTGGTCAGCCTGCCCGCGACGAAGCCGCGGCGCACCACGATGCACCCGCTGGCAGAGACCTTCAGCTCTTGCACTCCGTCGGCGACCGTCGGCTGGGCAAGCACCGCGGTCGCTGCATCGAGGTCGAGCTCCTCGTTCAGGCCGGCGCAGTCTTCGTGCACCATCACGTCGCCGGGCTTGCTGCCGCCGCCTCCTCCCGAGCCGTGCGGGCCGGGCTCGGGGAGCAGCAGACAGTCGCAGCGACCCAGGGCCAGCGGGAGCAGCAGGAGCAGGAGGCGGCGCGTCATGGTCGTTCAGGTGTAGCCCGAATGAACCCCTGGGACACCTGGCCACCCGGCTTAAGCCGTGCTCAGCGCTTCGCGCAACTGACGCCGGGCCAATCGGCTATGCGTGCTCGCCCCCTGGCAAGGAGTCTGGAAAACATGGGCTACGTTCGGATCATCGCAATCGTCAGCGTCGCGCTCGTCATCGCGGCCTGTTCGCGCGGCAGCAGCACCGGGGTGGCGCTCAAGGCGAGGTGAACGTCCCCGCCGGGGCGACTGCGACGATTCAGCAGGCCTCGGTCACCGTGCCGGTCGCGGGACAGGTTCTCGTCATCGCCACGAGCGACGTGTACTGCTCGCCGACCGTCGCTCCGACCTGTGGAGCCTCACCCCATGACGTATTCGTCGCCGTCACGAACAGCGCGACAGGGAGCATCGTCACCGCTGCTCGAGCGCGGCTGAGCCGGGCGATGAATCGTCGACCTCGCAGGCCGCTGAGGGGGCGTCAAAAGCCTGACGCGTGCGCCTGCCGAGCTCCGGCGCGAGAGTTGCTTGGTTCGAAGCCATGAGCGCGTCGTTCGACGAGCGTGCCGTCGGGCTCTTCGTCATGCGCTATGGCGACGTGTCGGAGCTCCTGCCCGAACATCAGACCGCGCTGGTCGACGAGCTCGTCGCCAGCAGCGCGGCGCGGCCGACGGGCGTGGCGTTCGTGCTGGCCGACGGCATCACCTGGGTCGACCCGTCGGTGCCGAAGTTCTGGCTCGAGGTCACGGGCCGCGTGAGGCTCGCGGGCATGGCGATCGTCACCGCCTCGGCCGGCGTGCGCGTCGCCGCCTCGGGCTTCCGCCTCGCGAACGTCGTCCGCGGCGTGAAGCTGCAGGTCGCCACCTTCGACGGCGAAGAGGCCGCGGTCGCCTGGCTCGCGAGCCGCCTGGGGAGCGGCACGGCGTGAGCGGTTACCAGACGTTCTGGCGAGCTCCGGCCGCGCCGCTGCCGCCCGGCGAGAAGCCGCCGCCGCCGGCGCTGCCGAGAATGTACGTGACGCTCGGAGCGCTCCACGACGAGCTGCCGCCGCGCGCGACGCCGACGCTCGGGCCGCCGCCGCCGGCGCCGCCGTGGCCGCCGTTGCCGCCGTTGCCACCCCAGCCGCCGCGGCCGCCGTTGCTGCCGTCGTCCTGCTCGCCGCCGCCGCCGTAGGCGTTGATGGGCCCGGGCGTGCCGCCGGCCCCGCCGCTGCCACCGGTGCCGCCGTTGCCGCCCGCGCCGCCGTTGCCCGTCTGCAGCGTCGTGCTCGACGCCGTCGCCGACGAGTTCCACATCATCACCGCGATGGAGGCGCCGCCCGACGTGCCCGCGAACGCGCCCGTGCCGCGACAGCCGCCGCCGCCGCCGCCGCCGCCGCCGCCGCCGTAGCTGTCGCAGTCGGTGGTGCCGCCGCCGCCGCCGCCGCCACCGCCACCGCCGTTGCCGTCGGTGCCGTCGCCGCCGTTGCTCGTGAACGCGATGACGTAGCCGCCCGAGCCGAGGCTGCCGAACGCGCTGCCTGTCGTGCCGTTCGCACCCGGAGAGCCGTACGCGCCGTCGACGCCCCAATAGCCCGTCGGAGTGACGTTGCCGTTCCAGCCCCACGTGCCCTGCCCCGCGGGAGTTCCCGGGCCGCCCGGCGTACCGCCCGCACCGGGTGAGCCCGCGCCGCCTGTGCCGCCGCCGCTGCCCGCGTTGCCGCCCCGGCCACCGGTGCGCCCGCACGCGCTCGTGCCGCCGGCGCCGCCCTGAGGCTGGCTGCAGCTCTCACACAGGAAGCTCGAGTCTTCACACCCCGGCTGACCTTGGGCGCCGCCGTTCGCGCCGGCTCCATTCGAGCCGTTGCCGCCCGACGAGCCGCCGGTCGCGTTGCCTGCGCGAATGACGACGGCCGTGAAGACGACGTTCGTCGAATTCACCATCAGCGCGCCGTAGGCCGACGCGCTGGTGCCGACGGCGTTCGCTCCGACGAAGGTCATGAGCTGGGCGGTGCTGTTGCTCGCGCTGCTGACGATGAGCGCCGGGTTGCCGCCGGTCACCGACGTGGTCGCCGACATCGAGCGGCCCCACATCGCCGCCGGCACGTAGCCGCCGTACACGCCCTTGTTCGCGACGAGCGAGACGGTCTCGAAGTACGCGCCGCCCGCGACGTAGACGTCGCGCTTGTTCTGGCTCACCGCGCCGTTGAGGCCGCCGCCGATGGTGAGCTTCGGCTGCGCGCGCGTGCCGGGGCTCGCGTCGCTGCCGCCCGGGCCGACGAAGATGCCGTTGCCGACCTCGCCGTCGATGCCGTCGCAGTTCGCGTCGACGAAGCCGAGGTCGGGCAGGTCGGTCGACGAGATGAAGGTGCACGCGTACTCGCAGCCGTTCGCGGCGTTGCCGTCGAGGTTCCAGAAGCCGGGCAGGCACGCTGCGAGCTGGCAGGTGCCGCCGCTGCACGCGGGCGTCGCGTTCGGGAAGCTGCAGGGCGAGTTGCACGCGCCGCAGTGCTGCGTGTCGGTGTTGATGTTGCGCTCGCAGCCGTTCGGCACGAGGCCGTCGCAGTCGCGGAAGCCCGAGTTGCACGACTGCACGCGGCACTGGCCGCTCGAGCACTGGGGCGTCGCGTTCGGCGTCGTGCAGTTCGCGTTGCACGCGCCGCAGTGAGCGAGCGTCGTGTTCGTGTCGGTCTCGCAGCCGTCGGCGAAGCCGCCGCTGCAGTCGCCGTGGCCGGCGACGCACGTGCCGACGCCGCACATGCCCGTGCTGCAGGTGTACGTCGCGACGCTGGGGGCGGTGCAGACGTTGCCGCAGCCGCCGCAGTTGAGCGGGTCGGTGGCCAGGCTGAAGCCGTCGTCGGCGGTGCCGTCGCAGTCGTCGTCGATGCCGTTGCAGGTCTCGAGCATCGGCGCGCCCGGCACGCACATCTGGGGCACGCCGCCGACGCAGTTCTGCACCATGCGCGCGCAGATGCCGAGGCCGCACGTCGAGGCGCCGAGGCTCTCGTCGGTGGCGCCGTCGCAGTCGTCGTCGAGGTTGTTGCAGACCTCGGTGCCGGGCGTGCCGGGCTGGCAGGTCTGGTTCATGCCGTTGCTGCAGTTCTGCACCGTGCGCGCGCACTCGCCGACGCCGCAGCTCGTCGAGCCGAGGCTCTCGTCAGTCGCGCCGTCGCAGTCGTCGTCGACGCCGTTGCACACCTCGTTCGCCGGAGCGCCGGGCGCGCAGCTCTGGGGCACTCCGTTGACGCAGGCGGCGACGGTGCGGGCGCAGAAGCCGACGCCGCAGCTCAGAGAGCCGAGGCCGTCGTCGGGCGTGCCGTCGCAGTCGTCGTCGATGCCGTTGCACACCTCGGTGCCGGCCATGCCCGCGGTGCACGTCTGGGTCATGCCGTTCACGCAGTTCTGCACCGTGCGCGCGCACGCGCCGACGCCGCAGCTCGTCGAGCCCAGCCCGTCGTCGTTCGTGCCGTCGCAGTCGTCGTCGATGCCGTTGCACGTCTCCATCGAGGGAGCGCCGGGCACGCACGCCACCGACATGCCGTTCACGCAGTTCTGCACCGTGCGCGTACAGGCGCCGGCGCCGCAGGTCGAAGAGCCCAGGCCGTCGTCGGGCGTGCCGTCACAGTCGTCGTCGAGGCCGTTGCAGACCTCGCCCACGGCCATGCCCGGCTGGCACGTCTGCACCGTGCCGTTGACGCAGTTCTGAACGGTGCGCGCGCACTCGCCGACGCCGCAGGTGGTCGAGCCGAGGCCGTCGTCGCTCGTGCCGTCGCAGTCGTCGTCGCGGCCGTTGCACAGCTCGCCGCCGGGCACGCCGGGGATGCAGGTCTGCGACGCCGCGTTGATGCAGTTCGCGGTCGTGCGCACGCACTCGCCGACGCCGCACGTGGTCGAGCCGAGCTGCTCGTCGATCTGCCCGTCGCAGTCGTCGTCGAGGCCGTTGCAGCTCTCCATTCCCGGGTTGCCGGGCGTGCACATCATGCCCATGCCGCCGTTGCAGCTCGACACCGTGCGCTGGCAGACGCCCTGACCGCACGTCACCGCGCCGAAGTCTTCGTCGATGGTGCCGTCGCAGTCGTCGTCGATGTTGTTGCAGACCTCGGTGACGGGGCTGCCCGGCGTGCACGTCTGCGCCTGGCCGGCGAGGCAGTTCTGCACGGTGCGGCGGCAGCCGCCGACGCCGCAGCTCGTCTGGCCGAGCGCCTGGTCGACCTGGCCGTCGCAGTCGTCGTCCTTGTTGTTGCAGAGCTCGGAGACGGGGAAGCCGGGCGAGCACGTCTGCGTCATGCCGTTGAGGCACGCGGGCACCGTGCGCGAGCACTCGCCGACGCCGCAGGTGAGGCTCGCGAAGCCGTTGTCGACGGTGCCGTCGCAGTCGTCGTCTTTCCCGTTGCAGGTCTCGGCGACCGGCGCGCCCGGCGTGCAGGTCTGCGGCTGGCCCGAGACGCAGTTCGCCACCGTGCGCTTGCACTCGCCCGAGCCGCACTCGGTCTGGCCGAGGCCGTCGTCGACGAGACCGTCGCAGTCGTCGTCGGTGCCGTTGCACGTCTCGGGCGCCGGCGTCGTCGCGGTGCACGCGGTGTAGCCGGCGGCCTCGCACGTCTGCGTGCCGAGGCACGTGCCGGCGTCGCTCGACTTGCTGCAGCTGATGTGCTGGCCGATGGTGGCCTGCGTGCACGCGCAGGTGCCGCTCGTCGGCACGCACTGCGGGCTCTGCGCTCCGCTGATGTCGGTCGTGATGACGCAGTGGTACGACTCGGGGCACGCGGAGTCGTTGCTGCAGTCTTGCCCGCAGACCTTCACGCCCTGCAGCTCGAGGCACGCGTCGGCGGCGTACGGGCAGTCGCTCTGCGTCGCGCACGGCTTGCACAGCGTCGCGACGTCGGGCACGCAGCCGTACCGCTCGAAGCCGAGCTGCGTGCAGCGCGTGCCGCTCGGGCAGCCGGAGGAGCACTTCACTCCGCACTTCTGGCCCTCGCCGCGCAGCGCGAAGCACAGGCTGCTCGCGCACTCGTCGTCTTTCGAGCACGGCTCGCCGTCAGCCTTGAGGGTTACCTGGGCCGGCTTCGTACCGCACGAGAGGTACACAGCTGCCGAGAGAATCAGCAGGAGACGAACGCGCATGTGAATGGACCTCGAAACGGGGCGGGGCTTCGGGACGAGAGAAGTACACCTTTTCGAGAGAGCGTGCACCGACGCGCGCGCCACACACACACACCTACTCGCGGCGCGTGCACGACTCGGCGGCGGCAAAACACGCCGCGACGGGCTCGGAGCGCCAGACGCCGAGGAAGGCGCGGCGCTCGCACTGCGCGGGCGAGCCGTCGATGAAGCCGGCAGAGCGGAACTCGGGCGCGCCGTCGGCGTCGACGTCGATGAGGTTCGACAGCACGTCGGAGCTCGGGTCGGCGGTCTCGCTCACGAGGCAGCGGCCGTGCGACACGGCGGGCCCGAACTTCAGCACCCACGGCCGGTGGCGAAACCAGACGACGTTGACGCGCGTGGTCGCGACGGCGCCGAGCCCGAGCACGCAGAGCACGAGGGCACAGACCACCAGCGCGACGACCCGCTTCATCGGGCCGACAATTTACGCCAGCTGCGGCCCGCGCCGGCGGCCCGCACGTCGGCAATCTCCTGGGCTCCTGCGCAGCTGCGCAGCCCGGTGCTCAGCCGCGCGCGGCGCCTCAGGCGTGTCGAGCGTGCCCGCCGGGGTATGAGGCGTGCAGAATGGAAGGTGTCGTGCGCCCCGACTCGCCAGCCGCCCCGGTCGCCGACTCGCCCGCGCTGGCCGAGCCGCAGTTCGAGCTGCCGCTGGGCTGGAGCTGGAACGGCTCGGCGGACGACGCGGAGCACTTCGACCTCGTCGCGCTGCCGAGCGGCGCGAAGTTCGTCTACACGGCGCGGCTGTCGCCTGTGACGACGCCGGCGGAGCTCGCGGGCAAGCTGCTGGCGCTGGGCGGTGAGGTCATCATTCGCAGCTGCTCGCCCGCGCTCGCCGCGAGCCTCGGCCGGGGCAGCGTGGTTCAGCTGACGTCGTCGGCGAACCTCGTCCTCGAGGGCTACCGGCCGCCGCACAAGGTGAGGAACCTCGCCAGGCGGGGCGCGAAGGCCGTCGAGGTGCGCGAGCTGAAGGTCGACGCCAGCGCCGCGGCGGTCGTCGAGCCCTGGCTCACGCGGCTGCGGGAGCGCTCGGGCCCGTCGCTGCAGTACCTCTTTCGCACCCAGCTCACGCAGGCGCAGCGGGCGTTCGCGGCGTTCGCGCCGGGCGCCGCCGAGCCGTCGGGCCTGGTGACGCTGACGCGCTACGGCCGCGGCGCGTGGCACATCGAGCTCATGTGCCGCGACCCCGAGGCGCCGCAGGGCACGATGGAGCACCTGCTCGTGCAGCTGATCGAGACGCTCTCGGCCGAGCGCGCCTCGGCGCTCAACCTGGGTGAGGTGGGCCTCGACTTCGCTGCGCCGCTGGCGCCGATGTCGTGGTTCAACCGGCTGATCGTGCGGCTCACGCCGCTCTTCATTCGCCTCGTGAGGCGCACCTACGACGTCGCGGGCCTGCACCGGTTCAAGAACAAGTTCGAGCCCACCTGGGAGCCGCGCGTCTTCTGGGGCTCTCGGCTCCGCTTCATGGACTTCGTCGCCATGGCGCGGCTGAGCGGCATCAGCCGCCTCTTCTAGCGCGCCCTACCAGGGCTTGAGCTCGGCGTCCCAGTGCGGCTCCTTGGGCAGCACCTTGAGCCCCTTGTGGATGTCGACGAAGAGGCGGTCGGGCAGGTCGAGCCCCTTCGGCAGCATCTTCTGAACCGACTCGCGCGTCGTGACGCCGCCGCGCGTCGTGAGGATTCTCACCTGCGGGGGCGGCTTGTCGTTCGCGTGCTGCTTGAGCCACTGCGCCACCTCGTACGGGCCCCCGACCCGCTCACCGGGCCCTCCCGGCTGCCGCGGGTAGAAGGCGTCTTGCATGTCGAGGCGGTCGGCCTTCAAGCCGCCGGCACGAATGGCGTTGAAGACCGCCATGCGCCCGAGCGAATGCGCCGAGACCGTGAGCTGGCCGCGCTTGCCGACGACACCCTTGAGCGCGTCGTCCGCGGTCGCGCCCGTGCTCGAGACGTTCGCCCAGTTCTCGTTGCCCTTCCACTCGGGGAGCACGAACACCGTCGGCGGGCTCTGCTTGAAGGTGTCTGCGATGCGCTTCTTCACGGGGCTGTCGTTCACCGGGCTCGAGGCGCTGCCCGGAGTGCCGTGGTAGTGAATCTGAACGTCATACGGCTTCGTCGCGTCGGTCGAGCCAGCGAGCGCGGGCGGGATGATGGTGACGACGGGCTTGCCGCCGTTGCCCTTGCTGGTGGTGACCGAGATTCTGGCGCCCTGGGCGACGAGGTCTTTGAACGCGGTCTGAGCGTTCGCGACGGCTTCGCCGAGCGCCTTGTCCTTCCGGGTGAGCTGAGCGAGCTCGGCCGCGCTGAAAGAGTGCGTGCTCGAAATCTCGAACTGGCTCTGCGTCGAGACGTCGAAGTTGTCTTTCGCGTGAAGCGGCTCGTTCTTCGGCGCAGGCGGAGGCGCCACGGGCTTGGGCGCAGGCGGCGGACGCGGCGAGGCCTTCGGGAGGTCGGCCGGCTTCGGCTGAATCTTGGGAGCCATGAGGCGACGTTCAGCAAGAGGTGCTCCAACCGCCAGGTGTGCTGAACGACGTCCTCTACGGGGCCGGCGTCACGCGACAGCTGACCTGTCGGCGAGCCCCTGCAGGCGGTAGCCGACAGCGAGACCGCGCGCTCAGCCCTTCAGCATCGCCCGCCGCGCCGGCGCGACGCTCACCTTCTTGAGCAGCGGGCTGTGCGGGTGGCTCGCCTGCCAGCGCCACGCGTCGGCGAGCGTCTGCTCGAGCGGCCGCGGCGAGAAGCCGAGCTCGGCGCGAGCCTTCGCCGACGAGATGTCGAACGCCTTCGAGATGGTGTGCACCGAGTACGGCGTGAGCAGCGCGCGCTTGCCCGTGACGAGCTCCCACGCGAGCCCGCCGTACGCGAAGACGCGCGCGACCCACAGCGGCAGCGCGAACAGCGGAGCCCTCACGCCCGCCGCGGCCGCGACGATGCGGCACAGCTCGACGTTCGTGAGGTAGTGCTGGTTCAAGAGGTACGCCTCGCCAGAGCGCCCGCGCTCGGCGGCGGCCACGGTGCCGAGCGCGACGTCGCGCACGTCGACCCAGTCGTAGCCGCCCGCCACGATGATGGGCACCCGCCGCGTGCCGGTGAGCCCGACGAGCTGCCCCGCCTCGGAGCAGAGAAAGTCGTGTGGCCCGAGCACGCCGGTCGGCAGCACCAGCACGGCGTCGAGCCGCCCGGCGCGCGCCGCGTCTTGAACGAGCTTCGACGCCGCCGCCTTCGACTTGCCGTACGCGCCGTGAGCCGTCGCCGGGTCGAAGCCGCCCGCCTCGTCGAGCACACCGCCGGGCTTCGGCTCGGTGAGCGCGTGCACCGAGCTCGTATAGACGAGGCGCTTCACCCGCTTCGCGACGCAGGCCTCGACGACGTTGCGCGTGCCCTCGACGTTCGTGGCGGTGAGCAGCGCCTCTTTGCCCGCCGTGATGCTGACGAGCCCGGCGCAGTGGTAGACGCGCGTCGCGCCCTCGAACGCGTGCTCGAGCGACTCGGGCTCGCGCACGTCGCCCTGCACCACCTCGCACGCGAGCCCCTCGAGCGCCGTCGTGTCGCTCGACGGCCGCACCAGCGCGCGCACCGGCTCGCCGCGCTCGAGCAGGAGGCGGACGAGGACGTTGCCGAGGTGGCCGGTCGCTCCGGTGACGACGTTCATACGAGGAAGGGGATGACCGCCTTGCGCTCGGGCGGGTAGTCGGGGAACTGGGCGCGGTACCACTTGTGGTGCGAGAGGGCACGCGGCACGAGGTTCGCCGCGGTGAAGAGAAGGAACGCGAGCGCCGGCAGCGACCACGCCGCGAGCGCGAAGCCGGCCCACTCGACCAGCTCGCCGAAGTAGTTCGGCGCCGAGATGAAGCGGTACAGCCCGCCGTGGGGAATGCGGTAGCCCTCGTCGCCGGGCTTGCGCAGCTTGAAGAGCACGTTGTCGGCGCTGATGTTGAGCGCCATGCCGAAGACGAACAGCGCGGCGCCGGCGAGGAAGCGCGGGTCTGCGAGCCACGACGTCGGGTAGCTGCCGAGCTCCGAGAGCCAGCGCGCGTTGATGTACGCGTTGATGACGTTGAAGACGACGGCCATGGCCGAGACCGCCGCCGGCATGTGCTTCACGCGCTTCGTCATGCGCATCGGCCAGATGAACGTGCGGTGAACGTAGTGACCGAGCCACAGTGCGGCGAGCGCGAGCGGCGCGGGCTCGAGCGCGTGCGCGCCGCTGAAGAAGACCGCCGCGAACCCGAGCGCCGAGGGGCTCTCCATCACCATCCACCCGACGCGGTTCGAGACCATCAGGCCCCAGCCCGGCCGCGAGTGGCGCCCGTACGGCGCGACGATGAAGAACAGCGAGACGAAGACGACGGCGCCGGTCGCGATGACGAACCATGAAAGAGCCCGGTGGAGCTCGACCTCGGTCATTACCCCCCATCATGCAGCAGCCTTGGCCAGAGTCACCGTGAACGTGGAGCCCTGGTCGGGTGCGCTCGTCACCTCGAGCGTGCCGCCGTGGGCGCGCACGACGCGGTGAGGTGTTGACGCGAAATCAACTTCGGTACCACCGGGTAACGTCGCACGGGGGTGGTTCGACTTGCGGCCCGCCTGGGCGCCTGCCAGATTGCCCGGCGAAAGGCGCGGCCGCCGCGGGCTGAGCTAACGGAACGTAACGTGCGCCGTCTCCTCGTCGTGGTCGCGCTCGCGGCCTGCACCCAGAAACCCGAACCGGACCCGTGCACGAAAGACCTGCGGGCCACTCCGGCGCGCCTGCTGACGCGCTTCGAGCTCGACAACACGCTGCGCGATCTGCTGGCCGACGGCACCCGGCCGGCGCGCGCGGGGCTGCCGGCCGAGCCGCTCGCGCTCGGGCTCGACAACAACACCGACGTCTATACGGTGACGCAGCCGTTTCAGTCGCAGCTGCTCGACGTCGCCGAGCAGGCGGCGGCGCGCGCCGTCGCGGGCCACTTCAACGAGCTCGTGCCCTGCGCCGGCCGCGACCTGTCGTGCGGAGCCCAGTTCATCGAGGGCTTCGGGCGCCGCGCGTTTCGCCGGCCGCTGTCGCCCGACGAGCAGGAGACCTTCGTGCAGCTGTTCGACGCGACGCTCACGAGCGAGGGCTTCGACGCCGCGGTCGAGAGCACGGTGACGGCGGTCTTGATGTCGCCGCAGTTTCTCTACCGCCTCGAGCGCTTCGGCGCGGGCGACACAGCGCAGGGCGTCGACGCCCACGCGCTCGCCTCGCGGCTCTCGTACTTCCTCTGGGGCACGATGCCCGACGGCGAGCTGCTCGCGGCGGCGTCGACGGGCGAGCTCGTCGGGCCGGGCGGGCTCGAGACCCAGACGCGGCGCATGCTCGCCGACCCGCGCGCGGCCGACCCGGCGGCCCACTTCTTCGCGCTGTGGCTGCACACCGACGCCCTCGCGGGGCTCGAGAAAGACACGACCGTCTACCCCGCGTTCACGCCGGGGCTGCGCGCCTCGTGGCAGCGGTCGATCGAGCTGTTCGTCGGCGACACGTTCTCGCGCACGCCGACGCTGGGTGACGTGCTCACGTCGAGCGTGCTGTACGTCGACGACGCGATGGGCGGCATGTACGGCAACGGGCCGGTGGCGCCCGGCGCGGGCTTCATGCGCGTCGAGATGCCGGCGGCGCAGCGCACGGGGCTCATCACGCAGCCCGGCTTCCTCGCGCAGCTGTCGGGGCCGAACCAGTCGTCGCCGGTGCGGCGCGGCGTGTTCGTGCTCGAGAAGGTGATGTGCCTGAGCGTGCCGCCGCCTCCGCCGTCGGTGAACGCGGTGCCTCCGAAGCTCGACCCGTCGCTGACGACGCGCGAGCGCTACGCGGTGCACGGCGAGACGCGGGGCTGCTCGGGCTGCCACACGCTCATCGACGGCATCGGCTTCGGGTTCGAGCACTACGACGGCATCGGCGCGTGGCGCGACACCGACAACGGCAAGCCGGTCGACGCGACGGGCGAGGTCACCGAGTCGAACGGTGCGGCGCTCGACGGCCCGTACGACGGCGCGCGCGAGCTGCTCGGCCGGCTCTCGTCGTCGCGGCAGGTGACCGACTGCATGGCGAGCCAGTGGTACCGGCTCGCGCTCGGGCGAGTCGAGACGGGCGGCGACCAGTGCAGCGTGACGCGCGCGCAAGACGCGTTCTTCGAGGGCGGCGGCGACTTCGCCGCGCTGCGCACGGCGATCGTGCTGTCGCCTGCGTTTCGCACGCACGTGAAGGAGGCCGAGTGATGCGCGCGACCCGCAGAGACGTGCTGCTCGGAGCCGCCGCGCTGCTCGCCTCGTCGCGCGCGTTCGGCCAGGCGGCGCGCCCCAAGCGCTTCGTCGCGATGTACATGCCGAACGGCTGCTTCCCGTCGCTGTGGTTCCCGAGCGGCGGCGAGACGTCGTTCACGCTCGGCTCGAGCATGGCGGCGCTCGAGCAGTACCGGCAGCACTGCCTGTTCTTCAACGGGGTCGACCTGAAGGTCGCGGTGAGCGGCCAGGGCGAGCAGCACCAGCGCGGCATCGGCGCGTTCCTCACGGGGCAGACGCTGCAGAGCGGGAACTTCGTCGGCAACGACGGCACGACGGCGGGCTGGGCGAACGGGCCGTCGCTCGATCAGCTGCTGGTGCCGCTCGTGGGCAGCGGCTCGGTGGCGGGCAGCCTTCAGCTCGGAGTGCACTGCGCCGAGCGCGACGTCTCGGGCGTCATCTCTTATGCGGGCGCCGCGCAGCCGCTGCTCGCGCAGAACGACCCGAAGCAGACGTTCAAGACGCTGTTCGGAGCGCTGCCGGGGCCGCCCGACGACAAAGAGCGGCTGCGCCGCCGCCGCGCGTCGATTCTCGACGCGGTGAAGAAGCAGTTCCCGATCGCGAAGCGAGACCTGTCGAAGGCCGACGCCGCGCGCCTCGACGCCCACCTCGACCAGGTGCGCGAGCTCGAGTCGCGGGTCGCGGTCGTGCCCAGCAGCCCGACGTGCCCGCCGCCGCAGGCTCCGGGCGACGTCGCGTTCGCGTCGGAGGCCGCGATGGGCCAGGTCTCGAAGCTGCAGCTCGACCTGCTCGTGAAGGCGCTCGAGTGCGACCTCACGCGGGTGGCGACGGTGGCGTTCAGCGACGCGAAGAACCACATCGGCATGCCGTTCATCGGCATCTCGGGCGGCGTGCACAACATCTCGCACTACCCGGACACCTCTCCCGAGCGGGCCGACCTCGCGAAGCGCGACAAGTGGGTCGTCGAGCAGCTCGCGTACCTCGTGAAGAAGCTGAAAGAGACGCCCGACGGCAACGGCACGCTGCTCGACAGCACGGTCGTGATGCTGGGCAGCGAGCTGGGGCTCGGCAACACGCACTCGCACTCGAACGTGCCGCTGGTGCTCGCGGGCGGCGGCGCCGGGTTCCGCATGGGCCGCTACCTGAGCTACTCGAGCGCCTCGTGGAACGACCTGCTCCTCTCGCTCTACCGCGCGTACGGCGGAGCCGGCGACACGTTCGGCGCGCCGAGCTTCTCGAGCGGGCTGTTGCCGAACCTCACGTAGCGAAGTCCGCTGCGCCAGACCCCGCCCCGATTTTCCCAGGCCGAGTCCGTGCCGCTGCCCCTGCCGTGGCGCGAGAGCGCCCGACGCGGGCAGAGGCCGAGGCATGGGCTGGGCGCACGGCCGCGGGGGCCGGGGCTCGGAGCTCGGAGAGTCTCTACGGCGCGATGATGCGGCCGGGCGCCTGCTCGCGCCCGAGCTCGGTGTGGCAGATGTTGCAGTCGCCGTCGGTCTGCGGGGTCGTCATGAGCCGCGTCGCGCTGCCGCGGCGCACGCGCGCGGTGTACGGCCGGGGCATGCCGGCATCGAGGGGGATGTAGAAGTTGCCGACGAGGTTCACCGGAGCCGTGAGCCGCGTCACGCCCGCGTCGTCGAGAATCTCGACCACGATGCCGGCGTCGCCGACGCTCGAGACGCACAGGTCCTCTTCGTTGAGCGTCGCGTAGACGGTGCCGCCGACGTCGAACGGCGGCGTCATGCCGAGCAGGCCGCCCGGGTTCTGGCCCTGAAAGTCCTGCCCGCGGTGGCAGGCGCTGCACGCGAAGCCGGGCGCCATCTCTTCACCGCCGCGCGGGGCCGTCGTCGTCGGCCGCGGCATGCGCACGCCGGTCGTGCACGTAATCTGCGGGCCGCCGGCGTCGAAGCCGATGCCGGCGTCGGGGTCGACCGGGCAGTCACCCGACGGCGTGCGCGCGTTCACCCAGCCCTCGAACGCCGCGAGCTCGGCGGCCGTGAGCTGCGGCGCGTAGCTCGGCGGCATCGGCGCCGACGTGTCTTTCATGCGCGTGAGCGAGCGCTGCGCGTAGGTCTGGCTCTCGCCGAGCGGCGACAGCGTCGTGAAGTCGGCGAGCGTCACGAGCCGCTGCGGAGCCCCCAGCATCAGCTTCGGCCCGTGGCAGCTCGAGCACTTCTTGCCGACCACGTCGGCGACGTCGCACGGCAGCCCCGTGCCCGGGGTCGGGGTGGGGCAGGCCGCCAGCACCAGCGCCAGCAGCGCGACGAGCTCAGCGCCCGACGGGCGCGACCCAGAAGATCTCACCGGTCGTATCGTTCGCAACGAACAGCCGCCCATCGGAAGACACCGTCACGTCCGCCGGCCGGCCGTGCTGGCGAGGGTTGAGCGCATCATCCCAGCCCTCGAGGAAATCAGCCATCGCCCCCCCGTCACCGCCGCCGTCGGGCAGCAGCGACAGGTTGCCGCCGGGGTAGGGAATGCCCGTCGCCGGGTCGAACTTGATGCCGACGACGCGCGCGCCGGCCCACGAGCCGAACGCGCCGTGCACCGCGACGATGACGCGGTGGTCCCACGGCGCGGGGAACTGGTCGTCGACGAAGTCGAGCCCGAACGGCGTGTCGCCGATGATGAACGACGCGGTCTCGGGCTGCGTGGTGTCGCACTTCGGCGAGCACCGGCTCAGGTTCTTGCACGTCATCGTCGAGGCCATGCTCGTCTCGGTCAGCGCCGAGCACGTCAGGCACACGGCGCCGCCCGGCGAGCCGTCGTCGTACGGCCGGTTCTGCGCCGCGCAGCACGGGTAGCCCCAGTCGTCGCCGTACCGAATCGGAATCAGCTTCTCGCGCCCGCCCTCGGCGGCGCTGTAGTCCTTCGCGAGCTCGTTCGCGAAGCAGTGGTTGTTCCCGTCGTGGTGGCAGCGCAGGTAGATGGGGTTGCGCAGGCCCTTGCTGACCTGGCGCCCGCCGTCGGTGCCGTCGAGCTCGACGATGCCGCCGGTGAACGGCCGCGGAGCGACGCACGCCTCGCCCTGGTAGCTGCCGTTCGTGACGAAGATGCGCCCGGTGTCGTCGGCGTCGAGCGTCTTCGGCCAGTGCCCCTGGTCTTGCCAGATGACGACGTTCAACATCTCGACCGGCGCTCCTGCCGGAGCCCGCTGACCCGGCGTGTACGGCTCGCGGAAGATGCGGGTGAGGTTCTGAAACCAGAAGCCTCCGTCGTGGAACATGATGCCCTGCGTGCTCGGCAGCCCGCTGCGGTAGGTGATGACGTCGTCGGCGAGGCCGTCGTCGTCGTCGTCGGGCATCACGACGATGGCCTGGCGCCCGCCGGGCCCGTTGCTCGTCGTGCCCGCCGTCGGCGAGGCCGCGAAGAGCTCGCCGCCCGGAGCGAAGCGAATCTGGCGCGCGTTGCCGACGATGGCGAACGTGTGCACGCAGAAGCCGGGCGGCATCTGCACCCAGCGCAGCGAGGCGAGCCCGCCGTCCGCGATGCGGAAGGGGCCGCCGTCGGGCAGGCCGACCTCGTGATACCCGCCGTCGAGGTTGCGCACCCACGAGCCGGGCAGCCCGCACCAGCCGCCGTCGGGCGAGGGCAGCACCGAGCCGCCCGCGGCGCCCATGCCGCCGGCGCGACCGCCGCCGCTTCCGCCGCTGCCGCCAGAGCCGCCGCTGCCGCCCGTCCCCCCGGTGCCGCCCGAGCCTCCGGAGCCACCCGACCGACCACCGCCGGCCGTACCACCGTCCATCTGCGAGGGCCCCGAACAGGCGAGCGAGGTCAGGAACAAGGCCAACAGGGCGCGGCGCATCTGGGAGTCCTACGTCTCGCCCGAATCCCAGCGGGACGTCAAGCGACTACGCCCTCGGCTGCACCCTCGCGACGGCGCAACTTTTTCGCGCGCGCCTCGAGCTCGCGACGGCCGGTCGCTGCGGCGCGCACGGTCACTGCGCTGGCGTCGTGGGTCCTTTCTCTGCGCGCGGCTTGATGGCACTTCGAGCCCCATGACGACGCGCCGCTACACGACCTTCTCCGAGTTCTGGCCGTACTACCTGAGCGAGCACTCGCTGCCGGCCACGCGCCTGTGGCACTTCATCGGCAGCTGGGTGGGCCTCGTCAACCTCGTGCTCGCCGTCGTGCTGCGCAGCGGCTGGTACGTGCTGGCGGGCTTCCTGAGCGGCTACGCGTTCGCCTGGGTCTCGCACTTCTTCATCGAGAAGAACCGGCCGGCCACCTTCACGTACCCGCTCTGGAGCTTCGCCGGCGACTGGAAGATGTGGTTCTTCACCCTGACGGGCCGCCTGGGCGCCGAGCTCGAGCGCGCCCAAGTCACGCCCCGCCCGGCGACCCGCTCGACCGACGCCGCGGCGCACTCCGGCTGAGTCAGCGCGTCACGAGCGACACCGGCCACAGCGGCGAGTCGTCTCCACCGCGCGAGCGCAGCAGCACCGAGCCGGCCGTGCCCTTCGGCACCAAGAACGGCACGCTCAAGCTCAGCGTCGCGGTCTGGCCGTCGTTCAGCGTCGCCTTGTCGAGCATCGCGTTCATGGTGAAGTCGCCCGTCCACGGCGTCACGTCGATGGCCCAGTCGTCGCGCGGGCCGCTCGACCAGCCGCGAATCGTGAGCTCCTGCACGACGCCGATGTCCATCGTGCGCCGCCCGGCCGGCTCGACGATGAGCCCGAACGCCGGGCCCGCACCGGGCGGAGTCGGCTGACACGGCTCGTCGCCGCGCAGCACCGCGGCGTTCGACCACACGCGCTGCAAGAGCGCGCTCTCGCGCGTGACGGTGCGGCCCCAGCAGAAGTCGCCGACCTCGTTGCCCAGCGCCGCCCACACGCTCGACGCGTCGTCGACGGCGAACGCGGGCGCGTTGCGCGGCGACGGGTTCGTGAGCGCGTCGACGACCAGGCGGCTCGCGTCGAAGTGCATCGAGCCCGCGAGGTCGAGCGTCGCTCCGAAGCGCGGCGGGCAGGCGGGCACGGCGACGTACGGCACCTCTCTCGCGTCGAGCCACTCGTGGTAGCCGGTGCCCGGGTTCGAGAAGCACGTGCGGTGGCCGTAGTGGTCGATGAGCGTGATGCCCTCGGGCAGCCACACCACGTAGAGCTTGCCCTTCGAGACCGCGGTCATCTCGAGCGCGTTGCGCACCGCCTCGTCGCCGGCGGTCGCCGGCAGCACCGCCGAGAGCTCGACCGCGCCGCCCCAGGTGACGCGCTGCACTCCGTATTCTCCCGCGCGCTCGGTGAGCCAGCCGCTCTCGGCGAGCCACTTCACGTACGCCGCGTGGTTCGCGGTGTCGGGCCCGAAGGTGACGCTCACGAGCGCGGTGTCGGCGAGCACGGCGCCGCCGCCGGTCGGCACGGTCGGGTAGCGCAGCACCACCGAGGCGTCAGGCTCGCTCGAAGGGCGCGAGCTGCAGCCCAGCGCCAGCGCCACGAGCAGCGCGAACCTCACGTGCTTCCAACTCGGGCTGCGCTGCTCGTCAGGCCGCCGAACGGTGCTGCTGTTCGACGGCCACACTCGCGGGCGCTGCGCCCTCACGGGACCTGCTCGCCCTCGAAGCGCATGGCGTCGTCGCCGAGCGCCGCGAACTTCTTCGCGAGGTCGAGCAGCTTCTGACGCTTGGGCTCGTCGTCGCCGTGGTACCCGGCAGCGATGCCGCGAATGCTGTCGGCGAACGGCATCGTGTTGTTCTCGAGCGAGCTCACGATGCGGTGACGACCGGTGAGCGCCTGGTTCGGGTAGCTGAACAGCTCGAGCTGCTTCATCAGCGAAGCGTTGTCGGGGCTGTGGCACATGAAGCAGCTCGTCTGCCGCATCTCGAACTCGAGGTCGCGGAACGCCTCTTCGAGCCCCTCGCGGTGCGGGTTGTCTTTCGAGAGCAGCCACGAATACAGCACCGCCTTCGGGTACTCCTCGCCGCCGAGCGTCCACTGCCACTGGCCGCCCCACTCGTGCACCACGTCGGGCAGCTCGGCCGGAGTCGTGAAGCGCCCCTCGGTGCCCGCGAAGCTGCGCACGGCGCCGAGCACGCGGCCCTTCTCGATGACGAAGATGAGCTCGCGGGCCTTCTGGTAGGCGAGCCACTTCCCCGCGCGGTGCCAGAACGGGTAGGGGTAGCTGCCCATGTCGAGCTTGCTGCGGAACTTCGCGGCCACGTGGAGGAACGTGCGGCCGCCGGCCTCGTCGACGGTGAACTCCTTCGGGAACATGTACGTCGACAGGTAGAGCCGCCGGTAGACGAGCGGCGCGAAGCGCGTGACCGAGTCGCCGAGCTGCGGAGTGCCTCCGTCTTCCTGCTGGCCCCAGAGGAAGGGGTCGCTCATCTGGTCGCGCAAGAGGCCCAGCTCGGTGAGCTTCTGGGCGCAGTCGCTGCGGGCGCGCTCGTCGCCCGGGTCGGAGAGGGGGCAGGCGGTCGAGAGCTCGGCGCCGAGCTTGTCGGCGAGCTGCCGGTCGGTGCCCTTGAAGCCGCCGCTCTGGCAGGCGGCGAGCACGAAGAGGCTGACGAGGGTCGCGCGGCTCATTCGACGAACACCGGGACCTGGGCGACGCCGCGCAGCGCGACGCGCAGCCCCGGCTGGAAGGTGAGGTTCTGATGCACGACCGGGAACTGGAGCGCCGCGCAGCCGGCCTTCTCGAAGCGCACGGGGTAGTTCTGGCCCTCGGGCACTCCGACGAGCCAGGCGTTCGGGCGCGCGCCGTTCTGCATCGCGGTGATGTTGCGGTCGGGCTGGCTGGTGCCGGTCTTCACGTAGAGCGACAGCGCGCCGGGCATGGGCGCTTTCGTCTCGGGGTTGAGAATCGAGACCGTGCCGGTCGAGGCGTCGCAGCGGCCGGACAGCGAGACGACCTGCACGGCGATGATGCCGCGGTCTTCGTCGAAGCCGGCGTTCGCGTTGTAGGCGCCGACGGACGACGACGGTACGACGAGAATGTCGAGCCCGGTGACGGTGCGATCGGGCTCGACCCACAGCGGCGAGAGCGTGGTGCCCGCGTAGAGCGCCTTGTACGTGCGCACGGTGAACGTCGTGCTCGCGGGCACGCGCAGCACGTACTGGCCGTCGGCAGCGGTGAGGTACTTCTCGTCGGTCTCGGCGACCGTGACCTCGACGCCGGCGACCGGCAGGTTGCTGCCGTCGAGCACGCGGCCGGCGAGCGTCGCCGTCACGAACTCGGGCTTCGGGAGCTCGGGCAGCGGGTCTGCCGGCCGGGGCTGCTGGCAGGCGCTCGCGATGAGGGCGGTGAGAACGAGAGAGCGGAACATCGTCGGCAGAGGTTGGGTCGAATCGAGGTTTGAACGAACCGGTGTTTGGTCGAACCGGTGTTTGGTCGAACCGGTGTTTGGTCGAACCGGTGTTTGGTCGAAGCGGTGTTTGGTCGAAGCGGTGTTTGGTCGAAGCGGTGTTGGGTCGAACCGGTGTTGGGTCGAACCGGTGTCTAGTCGAAGCGCCGGGCCGCCTCAAACCGTGGAGCGGGCACTCTACCCCGCGTGAACGCCGCGGGGCAGCAGAACGAAACACACCCACGCGAGCAGCGGGAGCTGCACGCTGCTGCGCGTCGATCAGTAGTTCTCGTGCGCGAGCGACTCGTTCAGGCGCGGGTCGTTGATGGCGATGACCTTGTTGCGCTTGAGCAAGAACGTGAACGCCGCGAAGAACGCGCCGCCCATGCCGACGAGGGCCGCGATGTCCGTCCACACGATGTGGAAGTGCGACTCGTGGGCCCCCTCGACTTTGAAGTTCGGGAGAATCAGCCAGTAGAAGTCGACCAGGTACATGAACAAGATGTAGGTGGCGCCGAGGCCGAGGCCGATGCGCTTCCGCTTCACCTGCCGCGAGAGCAGGAAGAAGAACGGCACGAAGAAGTGAGCCACCGGGAGCGCGTACGAGATGAACGCCCAGCCCCCGTGAATGCGCATGATGTAGAACTCGGTCTCTTCGGGGATGTTCGCGTACCAGATGAGAATGAACTGGCTGAACGCGATGTACGCCCAGAAGACGGTGTAGCCGAACGTGTACTTGCCGAGGTCGTGAAAGTGCTCGGTCGTGATGGCCTCTTTGAGCACGCCCGCGCGCTGCAGGCCCATCGCGACGAGCGCCATCAGCGCGAAGTACGCCTGCACCGACGCCGCGAAGAAGTAGACGCCGAAGATGGTCGAGTACCAGTGCGGCATCAGCGACATCATCCAGTCGATGGCCGCGAAGCTCTGCGTCAGCGCGTAGAGAATGATGCCGGGGGCCGCCAGCGCCCAGAGCCTTCGCACGCGGCGCTCGCGCTCGGTCGCCGACTCGGTCGAGTCTTGTGCGATCGAGCTCCGGTAGAAGACGAGCGAGAGCAGCGACCACACCACGAAGTAGGCGACCGCGCGGCCCATGAAGAAGCCGTCCGACAGGAACCAGCGCTTGCGCTCGAGCACCGCGTCGGCCTCGTGAGTCCACGGGTAGAGCTCGTGGTAGCCGACCGCGATGATGGGAATGAAGAGCACCGCGAACAGCGGCAGCGTCGCCGCCATCGTCTCTGAGATGCGGCGCAGCACCACCGACCAGGCCGCGCGCGCGACCGTGTCGATGAGCAGGTAGCCCAGCGCCGCGAGCGCGAGCCCGAGGAAGATCTCGAACGCGAACAGGTAGCTGAACATCGCGCGCGCCTTGTTCTCGCCGCCCGCCATGCCCAGCACCGGAGCGAGGCCCAGCACCGCGAGCACCGCGCCGATCGCGGGCATCTTCGCCCACAGCGAGTCCTGCGGAATCGTGATGTCCGTCGGCTTCGAAGGAGCGTGCGCGCTCATTCTTTCTGCTCCTTGATGAACAGCGTGATGCTCTGAATGCCGACGTCGTCGAGCGCCGGTGAGGGCACGGGCATGACCGGCTGGAAGCCGTCGACCACCTTGGCCTTCGGGTCGAGAATCGACTCTCTGATGTACGCGTCGTCGATGACGACTTCACCGGCCGACGTCTTCTCGGTCTTGCCGTAGATGCCCTTCCACGACGGGCCGACCACCTTCGTGCCGTCGAGCGAGTGGCAGGCGTTGCAGCCGCGGGCCTTGTAATAGAAGCGGCCGAGCGCGACCGACACGACCTTCTCGTCAGGAGGCGGCTCGGGTGGCTTGCCGTCGAAGCCGAGGCCCTGCATGCGGCGAATGTACGCGGTGATGGCCCAGCGGTCGTGCACCGGCACCTGCGTGGCGTAGCTCGCCATGTTGCCGTTGTTCACGCCGAGCTTCATCGCCTGGTAAATCTTGCCGACCGGCAGGTCTTTCGCCGCCTGCGAGGTGAGGTCGCGCGGGGGCACCGTGAGGCGCTGCGTGCCGTCGAACGCCTTCTGCGCCAGCGGGCCGTTGCCCTGCCCCGTCGCGCCGTGGCACGGCGTGCAGTAGATGTTGTACCGGAGCTGCCCTCGCGTCACGAGCGCCTCGTCGATGCCGCCGTCGGGCTGCTGCACCTGCGGCGGGAACTTGAACGTCGGGTCGGGGTGACCGAGGTGGCCGCCGTCGGCGGTCAACGGGTCGGGGTCCATGCCGTCGTCGTAGAGCGGGTCGTCGTTCAGCTGGCCGCGCGCGACCGTGCCCTCGATGGGCATCTGCATGTAGCGCCCGTTGGGGAACAGGCCCGAGTTGTCCTTGCGGTAGGCCTTGCCCTTCTCCTGCGTGTCCATGTTGTGGATGAGGTGCACCGGCGGGTCTTCCGACTCGCCGCCGCGGCACGCTGCAACCAACAACGCGAGAAGCAGAACGCGCTTCATGATGCGAGCTCCTCGATGGTGGTCGCGCCGGTCGACTGCAGCAGCGACCGCGTCTTCTCGAGGTCGAACTTCGGGTCGGCCGATTCGATCATGATGAAGAACTTGTCGTCGGTGACGCGCTCGAACGCCTTCGAGTTGAACGCAGGGTGGTGCGGCTCAGGCAGCCCCGAGAGCACCCAGTTCGACAAGAACGCGGTGACGCAGCTCGAGAGCACCGTAATCTCGTACCAGACGGGCACGAACGCGGGCAGCGACCACAGCGGCTTGCCGCCGACGATCATCGGGTACAGGTTGCCCATCGCGAACGACTCGAACCACAGCATGAACGTCGAGCCGGTCAGGCCGACGGCCAGCACGATCCACGGCAGGCGCGAGGGCTTGAGGCCCATCGCCTTGTCGAGGCCGTGCACCGGAAACGGCGTGCACGAGTCCCAGTTCTCGTAGCCCTCGTCGCGGACCTTCTCGCACGCCTTGTAGATGGCGTGCGGGTCTTCGTACTGGGCGAGCAGGCCCCAGATGCGCGGGGTCTTTTCCAGTGCGGTCATGTCAGTGCCCCCCTCCCGCGGACGCTGCGGCCGCCGCCGGAGCCGCGTGCGAGTGGCCGTGCTCGTAGCCCTCCCAGTGCGGGTTCGCCTGCGGCAGCACCGACTTCACCTCGGCCATCGCGATGACGGGGAAGAAGCGGACGAAGAGCAGGAAGAGGAAGAAGAAGAGGCCGAACGTGCCGAGCAGGAAGAGCGGCTCGGTGACCGGCACGAAGTAGTCCCAGCTCGAGATGAGCGCGTCGCGGTGCAGCGAGGTCACCGTGATGACGAACCGCTCGAACCACATGCCGATGTTCACGAAGAACGCGAGCACGAAGCTCCACGCGACGCTGGTGCGAATGCGCTTGAACCAGAACAGCTGCGGCGTGATGACGTTGCAGCTCACCATCGTCCAGTACGCCCACGAGTAGGGGCCGAACGAGCGGTTGATGAACGTGAAGCCCTCGTACTCGTTGCCCGAGTAGAAGGCGACGAAGTACTCCATCGCGTACGCGTACCCGACGAGGGTGCCCGTCACGAGGATGATCTTGTTCATGTTCTCGATGTGCTTGACGGTGACGATGTCTTTGAGCCCCAGCCACGCGCGGGCCGGCAGCATCAGCGTCTGAACCATCGCGAAGCCCGAGAAGATGGCGCCGGCGACGAAGTACGGCGGGAAGATGGTGGTGTGCCAGCCGGGCAGCTGCGACACGGCGAAGTCGAACGAGACGATGGTGTGCACGCTGAGCACGAGCGGCGCCGAGAACGCGGCGAGAATCTGGTACGCCTTCTCGTAGTGCACCCAGTGGCGCGTGCTGCCGCGCCAGCCCATCGCGAGCGCGCCGTAGAACAGCTGGCGCCAGCGCACCTTCGCGCGGTCACGCAGCGTCGCGAAGTCGGGCACGAGGCCCGTGAACCAGAACAGCAAGCTGACGAAGAGGTACGTGTTGACGGCGAACACGTCCCACTCGAGCGGCGAGCGGAAGTTCGGCCACAGCCCCATCTGGTTTGGCAGGGGGAAGAGGTAGAAGTCCATCCAGATGCGGCCGGTGTGCAGCGCCACGCAGCTCGAGGCTGCGAGCACCGCGAAGATGGTCATCGCCTCGGCGTACCGGTTGATCGAGGTGCGCCACTTCTGGCGGAACAGGTACAGAATCGCGCTGATCAGCGTGCCGGCGTGGCCGATGCCGACCCAGAAGACGAAGTTGACGATGTCCCACGCCCAGCCGACCGGGTTGTTGTTGCCCCAGATGCCGGGGCCAATCCAGAACAGGTAGCCGACGTAGCCGCCGAACATCGCGAAGCCGGCGCCGGCGAGCGCGATGCCGAACTTGAACGGCGCGGGCGTCTGCACGACCGGCTTCTCGTTCACCGCGACCACCTTCTCGGTGATCTCGTGGAACGTGAGGTTGCCGCGCACGAGCGCCTCGCGGCCCTGCACCGGGTCTTCGAGCGCGACGTCGCCGCGCACGTTGGGGTCGTTGGGCAGTGCTGCTTCTGCTGGAGAGCTCATGAGCTCAGCTCCTCGTTCGGATTCGTGACGCGTGCGAGGTAGGTCGTGCGCGGGCGGACGTTGAGCTCTTGCAGCATCTCGTAGTTGCGATCGCTCAGCTTCAGCTGGTGCACGCGCGACTTCTCGTCGTTGATGTTGCCGAACGTGATGGCGCCGGTCGGGCACGCCTGCGCGCACGCCGGAGTGATGGCCCCGTCGGGAATCGCCTTGCGGTCGAGGCCGGCGCGCTTCTGCACCTTCTTCGCCTCTTCGACGCGCTGCGTGCAGTAGGTGCACTTCTCCATCACGCCGCGGTAGCGAACGGTGACGTCAGGGTTGCGCTGCAGCTTGAGCGTCTGCCAGCGAGCGGCCTGCTCCTGGTTCTTCCAGACGTTTCCCGTGTTGGTGAAGTCGAGGTAGTTGAAGCGGCGCACCTTGAAGGGGCAGTTGTTGTTGCAGTACCGCGTGCCGATGCAGCGGTTGTAGGCCATCGAGTTGATGCCCTCTTCGTCGTGCACGGTGGCCGACACCGGGCACACCGGCTCGCACGGAGCGTTCTCGCAGTGCATGCACGTGACCGGCTGGTGCACCGCCGCGGGCTGATCGATGTCGCCCGTGAAGTAGCGGTCGATGCGGATCCAGTGCATCTCGCGGCCGAGCATCACCTGCTCGCGCCCGACCACGGGGATGTTGTTCTCGGCGATGCACGCGACCGTGCACACGTTGCAGCCGATGCACGAGCCGAGGTCGATGACCATGCCCCACTGCTGGCCCTCGTAGACGACCTCGTCGTGCGGCTGCAGCAGCTTCTGCGGCCGGTTGTGCGGCGTCTTGAGCTGCACGAGCTCTTCGGGAGCGTCCTTGCCCTCGTGGAACGGCTTCTCGCCGTCTTTCTCCCACGCGCCCTTCGTCGCCGACCGGTACAGCGGGCGGGGCCCGAGGCCGAGCTGGCGCTCCTTCGCGCCCGCCGCCATCGTCGTCATCTCGGCGAAGGTCACCTCGTGAAACGGGTTGCCCGGCATCGAGAAGTGGTCTTGCGTCGAAGCGAGCTCGACGTCGCTCGTGGTGCGGTTCGCCTTCACGCCCGCGAGCACGGGGCCGGCGGCGAGCAGCGGGTTCACGTCGACGCCGACGCCCTTCGCGATGTCGCCGACGGTGCGCCCGTAGCCCTTGTTGATCATCACCGTGTACGGCGCGACGCCCGGCAGCACGAACGCGGGCGCCGAGATCTTCCGGCCCTCGGCCGCGGTGAAGTCGACGATGTCGGCGACGTAGCGGTTCTTCTTCTGGCCGCTCGTGATGCCGAGCTCTTTCGCGAGCGTCGGCGAGACGATGACCGCGTTGTCCCAGCAGAGCTTCGACATCGAGTCGGGGAGCTCCATGATCCACGAGACGTTCGTCAGGCGGCCGTCGAGCACGTGGCCGGTCATCGCCACCACCTCGAGCGCGTCTTTGCTCGGCGCCTGCACCTTCACCGCCTGCACCGCCTGCGCGATCGCCGAGCGGTTCGCCTCGCCCTTGCCGGCGACCCGCGTGTTGCCCGGGACGACGCCGTCGTGAACCGCGTGACGCCAGGCCTTCAGGTCGGCGAGCGGGAACTTCGGGTCGGGCTTGGCCGCCACCGGCTGCGCCGGCACGACCGGAGCCGCGCCTGCAGTGCCGCCGTCGCCGCCCACCGCCGCGGGCGCCACGGCCGGAGCCGCCGTCACCGCGCCGCGCCAGGTCAGCTCGACCAGCGCCTTGTCGTTCGTCTCGACCTCGCCCGCGAGCTGCGCGAGCAGGCTCGTCGCGCTCTTGCCGCCGAACAGCGGCATCACGAGCGGCTGCACGATGCTCGCGGTGCCGTCGAACGCGCGAGCGTCGCCCCACGACTCGAGGAAGTGGTTCTGCGGCAGGTGCCACGTCGCCTTGAGGCCCGTCTCTTCGGGCAGCACGCCGATGTGCACCGACGTCTTCGCCTTGCCGAACGCGTCGGCGAGCTTCGTGCCGCCCGCGGCCGCGTAGACCGGGTTCTGGTCGAACACGACGAGCGTGTCGATCTCACCGGCGTTGAGCGCGCCGACCAGGCCGCTGAGCTGCTCGTGCATCGAGACGCGCGCGGTGGCGGCGCCCTCGGGCTGGCTCACCGTGAACGTCGAGTTCAGGCCGCCGAGCGCCGCGTTGATGGCGTGCGCGAGGGCGTGCACTGCCGCAGGCTGACGCTCGCCGGTGATGATGACCGAGGCGCCCTTGTTGCCCGCGAGGTCTCTCGCGAGCGCGGCGACGAACTTCTGGGCATCGGCCGGCAGCACGCCGCCGACCGGCTGGGCGGCCTGTTCGGGCGGGCCCGCGAGCGAGCCGAGCTCGCCGAGGTCGATGCCGTGCTTGCCGTGCAGCTCGCGCGCGAGCGCCTTCAAGAGGTCGACCTGCTGCGCGCTCGACAGGCGCAGGCGGTGATCTGCGTTCGAGCCGGTCGTCGAGTAGACGCCCTCGCTCGCGTACAGGCGGATCATGCGCTCGGCCTCACCCTCGGTGAGCGGCGAGCGGCTCTTCGCCCACTCGCGCGCGAGGCGCAGCGCCTCGGGGCCGCGGGTCATGAAGTCGGAGTCGAGCGAGTAGACGACGCGCGCCTTCGTGAGGCTGAAGTGCACGCGCGAGCCGGGGCCGAACGCGAGCTCGGCGCCCTGCAGCGCCGCGTCGGGGGTCAGCGGGTCCCACCGCACGACCTTCGCCTGCGGGAACTTGGTCAGCGCGACCTGGAGCACGCGCTCGAAGGTCGGGCCCATGTCTTCGCCGATGATCAGCGCGAGGCCCTTGCCCTGGCTCTCGGCGAAGCGGCCGAAGCTCTCTTTGGCGAGCGCGTCCCACTTCTCCCAGGTGGACTTGGCGCCCTTCTCCAGCGGCGAGCGCGCGCGCTCGGGGTCGTAGAGGCGCAGCACTTCGGCCTGCGCCCAGATGTCGGTCGCGCCGAGCGACGCGGGGTGGCTGGGGTTGCCTTCGATCTTGGTGGGCCGGCCTTCGTGCGACTCGACGAGGAGCCCGAGGGCGCCCTCGCTGCGCTGCATCGCCGTCGCGTACCAGAGGCGCGCGCCCGGGATGAGGTTCTCGGGCATGCGCACGTACGGGAGAATCTCGTCGACCGGCCGGCGCAGCGGCAGGTTGACGTTCTTCAGCTCGTCGCAGGCCATGCCGCCGAGCGCGAGCGCCGCGGCGCCGAGCTTCAGCGCGTCGCGACGGTTCCACTCGGTCGAGCCCGTGACGCCGCGGGGGAACTCGGCGTCTTGATCTGCCTTCAGCTCGGCGTTGCCTTCGGCCTGCTCGATGGAGCGCCAGTGCGTGGGCGGCTCGTTCTTGTCGAGCTGCTCGCGCAGAGGAGCGTACGGGTCTTTCTTCATCGTCGTGTTCCTCTACCGGTGGCAGCCGCTGCAGCCGGCCGTCGCGAAGGTTTGGGTCTTGCCGTCGGGGGTCGTGCGCATCGCCTGAGCAAGGGCACCGGGCGGGTTCAGCGTGGCGGCGATGGCTTGAGCCTTGTCGTGCCACATCGGGTCCTGGCGGAAGCCCATCTGGGTGATGTTGGCGACAGGGCGCAGGTTCGGAGCCGGGTCGTTGTGGCAGTCGATGCACCAGGCCATCGAGAGCGGCTGGTTCTGGGCGACGACCTCCATGGTGTCGATGCGGCCGTGGCAGGTCTCGCAGCCGATCGCGGCGCGGTTCTCGCCGAAGCCGACGCCGAGGTGGGCCGAGTGGTCGAAGAAGGCGAAGTCGGGCAGCTTGTGAATGCGCACCCACGGAATCGACGTGTCGCCCTTGCCGTCGGCCCATGACTTGCGGACGAGGTCGAGCTTCGGTGACTCCTTCTTCACCTGGGCGTGGCAGTTCATGCAGACCTGCGTCGGCGGCACGCCGGCGTGCTGCCCGCGCTCGGCGTAGGCGTGGCAGTACCGGCAGTCCATCTTCAGGTCGCCGGCGTGGAGCTTGTGGCTGTAGGGCACCGGCTGCTTCGGCGCATAGCCGACGTCGGTGTTCCACGGCGAAGCCCACCAGTAGACCGCGAAGATCGTGGCTCCCAGGCCCACCAGAGAACCGAAGGTGATGAGCCCGGGGGTTTCGTTCGTCCACTTCGGGAAAATCTGAGCCATGTTTTTGGGGAAGTCCGGGCGTGCGCGTAGTCAATCTTGGGCCTTGCGCCAAGGGTTATTCACATGCCCGTTCCAGCCCAGCTTCTGGTCTTCAGAAGGGGCGACTCGGCGCCCCGCGCATCACGGCTCGGCGTGCGAGCCCTCGGGGAACAGCGCGTCGAGGGTGTCGAGCAGCAGGCGGGGAGCGTCATAGGTGCCGCCCAGCACGCACTCGAAGAGCAGCGCCCCGTCACGAACGACCGCGGTGCCCTCGAACTCGGCGCGCACGAACGCCTGCTGCCGCTCGAACGGGAAGGCCGCGGCGGCCGCGTCAGGGTCTCTGCCGCGGAGCTGGAACTGCTCCGCCCCGGGTGCCCGCAGGAGAGGGAACGTCAGAATCCGCTCGACGTGGCGGCGCGTCAGCACCTCGAAGCCGAGAATGAGGAGGAACGCTCCGAACGTGAGCACCGTCAACAGCGCGATCGCCAGCAGACCGAGCGGGGCTTCGAAGAGGCCTTCGCCCTGGAAGCCCGGCCCGCTCACGCGCGCGAGAAGAACCCGGGCCTTGCCCTTGCGCCCCAGCTGCACCTCGACCGTGCGCTCTCCGATCTGCTTGCGCGCCGAGAGCAACACCTCGTGACCCTCGCCGCCCTGCTCCGCGAGCGTGGCCCGCGGGAGCGGGGTGAGCTCCGTGAGCACGAAGCCGCGCCGCTCGAGCTGCTCGGCCACCTCCGCGGGGCTCCAGGTGAAGAACACGCCCTCGAGCGCTGCAAGGCCGGCACCGGTTCGCCTTCGACCGGCATTCCGCCACTTGCCATGAGCTGCGGGCGGCGTCGCATGACATGCCGCCGGGCCCCGACCGGAGTAGACGGGTCGTGATGCTACAGATCATTCTCGCGGTGTGTCCTGGTCCGCTGGTCGCGCTCGACGTCGCGCCGGCAAAGACGGGAGCGTTCGTGATCGAAGCCGAGCTGAAATCGGTGAACGGCGGGAAGGTCGTGCTCGGCGAGGCGCTCGAGGCCGAGCTGCCCGTCGGCACCCGGCGGCCGCCCCTCAAGGCGGGCGAGCGCTACCGCGCCACGCTCACGAAGAAGGGCGACCAGCGCGTCGTCACGTGCATCGAGCCCAAGCCGTACCAGTGCGGCGAAGGCGCGGCGGCCACGCCCATCAGCGAGCTCAAAGAGACCGGGGTCATCGAGGGCCTCTTGCGCAGCAAGGTGGTGTGCCCGCGCTGCCCTCCGCCGCTGCCTGGAGCCGGCAAGTGCGAGCCCTGCACCGCGAAGGTGGTGCTGGGCAGCGGGCACACCATCTACCTGCACGGGTTCCTCGAGGTGCCCGAGCTCGGCACTCTCGTGCGCATGGCGGTTCGCCGCGTGAACGAGGGGCTGCTCGGGTTTCCCGGCATCGAGGCGACGTGCCTAGAGCCGGTGGCGCGGTAGATGCGGCTGCTCGTCGCGGCGCTCGCCGCGCTCTCGACGTGCACCACGGCGAAGGGCCTCGAGAGCCCGGCGCCCAAGCGGCACCGCATCGACGAGGTGCTGCCGAGCGGCCTGCGCCTCATCATCGAAGAGGCCCGCGGCACCGACTCGGCGATGGTCGTCACCGTCATCTCGGCCGGCATGGACCTCGACCCTGCCGGGAAGTGGGGCCTCGCTCATCTCGTCGAGCACCTCACCGCCGGGCGCGACTTCACCGATGGAGCCTTCGACGTCGAGCGGCTCAAGCGCTCGGGGTCGAAGACGAGCGCGCGCACACCGAGCTCGGCGCAGTCGAGCTGCACGCCGTCGGGCCGCGCTCGGCGCTTCGGGCGCTGGTCGCTCGCCACGGCAAGCGCCTCGTGAGCACGCTCGCCGGCGTCGACGCCGTCACCCTCGAGGTCGAGAAGACCGTGCTGCTCGCGGAGCGCTACAGCGGCCGGCCTCTGGTCGAGACGGTGCCGCTGCTGCTGCCCGCCGGCGACGCGCGCGACGCGCACTGGCCCGAGACCCTCGACGGCATCACGCTCGCCGACGTGCAGCGCTTCGCGGCCGAGCACTACCGGCCCGAGCGCGCGACCCTGCTCGTGACGGGTGACTTCGACGCCGAAGACGTTCGCAGCGAGGTGCTCGCGGCGCTGCCCGACGGCGTGACGCGCGCGACCGGCCAGCGCGTTCAGCCGACCCGGCACGCCCTGCCGCCCGAGCCACCGCCGCAAGCGGTGGTGCCTCAGGTCGCGCTCGCCGTCGAGGAGCCCGAGCTCGCCGTCGCGTGGACGATGCCCGACACCTACGGCGAGGAGTGGCTGCAGAAGGCGCTCACGGCGCACCTGAGGCCGGCGGGCCGTGCGAGCTTCATCACTACCGGTGACCTGACGTTCGCGATGGTGCGCGTGCCGCGCGACGCGTCGCCCGTGGCGGAGCAGCTGAGCGCCGTCGCCCGCAAGGTGGAAGACGCGCTCACCGCCGAGCCCGAGGAGGAGGTGCGCTGGTGGGTGCCACGAGAGTCGCGCCCCGTCCGGTGGACGCAGAGCGCCGTCGCGCGCGCACTGCAGGCACACGCCGGGCGGCTCGAGCCCACTGCAGAGTCATCGGCGCAGCTCTTCCTGCGCAGCCACGAGTGGCTGAGCGCGCGCCGGGCGCGCGGCCTCGTCATCGTGCCCGGCCCACAGGAAGTGCCCGAAGCGCGACGGCCTCCGGCCGAGACGGTCGACCGCCCCGCTCCGCCGCCGACGCGCGAGGAGATCGCCGCGCTCGCCGCGGTGCCCGACCTCGCGAACGCCCGCTGGCGAACGCTGCCGAACGGCCTGCTCGTGCTCGCGCTGCCGCTGCCGTGGGCCGGCCGGGTCGCCACTGCGCTCGTCGTGCACGCCGGCTACGACATCGGCGCGCCGGGCCTCGCCGAGGCGCTCGCGGCGGGGCTCGAGTCGTCGGCGGAGACCGCTCCGAGCGCGAGATGCGCCCCGAGGCTCTTCGTCTGGCTGGCGCGCGACGTGGCGGACGTGCTGCAGGAGGGCCAGCCGGATCAGCTCCGCTGCATGCTCGAGGCGCTCTCTGACGTCGCGAGGCAGACGCCGCCGTACTCGCGCGCCGAGATGGCGACCGCGAAGTTCCACGAGCGCTCCGACGCGCTGTACAGCGACCTGCTCTATCGCCGGCCGTTGGGAGCTCGAACGGTCGACTTCGAGCAGCTGCGACCCGAGGTCGTCGCCGCCTTCCACCGCGCGGCGCTCGAGCCTTCCCGCTCGGTGCTCGTCGTCGCGGGCCAGCTCGACCCCGAGCGCGTGCTCGCGCTCGCCGAGGCCGAGCTCGCCGACTGGCGGAGCACCGGCGCGAATGCCGTGACCGGGCTGCCGCCGGTCACGCTGGCTCCGAGCTCGCACGGAAAGAAGGTCGTGCTCTCGGAGCTCGAGCGCACGCTGCCGAGTGTGGTCGTGAGATGCCGGCAGGCGCCAGGAGCCCAAAGGACGACCGACGTCGTGCGGCGGCTCTTCGGGTTGTACGGCGAGGCGATGCGAACGCGTTACGGGCAGTCGTACGACGCGACGGTCGAAGACGAGAGCTCACCGGCCGGCGACTGGGTCGGCTACCGGGCCGAGGTGCTGCCCGACGGAGTCCCACAGTACGTTCGGGAGCTCGACGCGAAGCTCCGCGGCGAGCCGACCGACGACGACATCGCGCGCGCGAAGGGCGGCGCCGCGAGCGCGCTGCGCAGGCACTACCGTCAGAGCGCGACCGACATCGCGGGAACCACGGCAGAAGAGCTCGCGCTCGGCACGCCGCCGGAGCAGCTGAAGGCGGCGCACGAGGCGATCGCCGACGTGAGCCCGGCCGAGGCCCGCGCGGCGTGGAAGGCGTGCCGCGACACCGCGCAGTGGAACCTGCTGGGCGACCGCGAGGTCATGCGGGCGACCGCGACGGCGGTGTTCGGGCGCGCGGCCCTGTGGCCCCAGAAGATCGCAGGTGACGGTCGCTGAGCCCGCGGCTCGGTCAACGCGCCGGGGTCGTGATATCGAGCCGGCCATGCCTCTGGTTCCCACGACTGATGCGCGCCGAAAAGCCTCCGTCACGCAGCCGAAGCTGAAGCCGAGCGCTCCGCGCGCGAGGCACGTGGCGGTCAAGCCGAAGCAGCCCGCGGCCCCACGCGACGGCCTCATCGGGCAGCCGCGCACGATGAACGCGCTGACCGGAGCCCCCAGAACGGACCACGTCCGCGGCACCGTGACGCTCGGTGACACCCGCACCGACCCGCGCATCACGCACACGCTCGTGAAGCGCGCCGACTTCGACAAGCTCGCCGCCGCCGGCACCGGCGCGGGCGCGGCCGGCATGCCCGAGGTGAAGTTCCTCCTCGACCGGCAGACCGGGCAGCTCTACTTCCTGCCGAAGGACATTCCGTACCACTACTACTTCGCGCGCGACGTGCTCGGCGTGACCCTGTCGCTCGAAGAGTTCAACCGCACCGCGTACCTCGACCCCGACCGCCGCTACGTCGCCGGCACCGTCACCGCCTACGACAACTTCGTCGGCAAGGACGGCAAGAAGGGCGCGCTCGGCCTCTCGTTCTGGTCGACCGACATCGTGCGCGGCCCGCTCATCGCCGAGACGCACAAGGCGCTCACCAAGGGCCTCGCCTTCTTCAAAGACAAGCCGGTCGCGTACCGGCCCGGCGGCCAGACGCAGGAGTCGCTGCTCGAGAAGGATGCCGGCAAGGACAAGAAGGCCCTGCAGGCCGCGGGCATCCCCGTGCTCACGAACACCGAGCTGTCGAAGGGCTTCGACTTCACCGCGCTGAACCCGGGCGAGGGCTTCGGCACGCTGCGCATCATCAAGGGCAAGGGCCCGGGCGACCCGCCGCCGACGCGCCGCGACGTCGTCATCTACGCCGACGAGATTCCGGCCGACGTGCTGCCGCTCGCGGGCATGGCGACGCCGAAGCCGCAGACGTACCTCTCGCACGGCGCGCTGAAGGCGCGGCAAGACGACACGCCGTACGCGTACGCGCGCGACATCTTGAAGGACCCGAAGGTGAAGCAGCTCGAGGGCAAGCTGGTGAAGTTCGAGGTGACGGCGAAGGGCTACGAGCTGCGCGAGGCGAGCCGCGCCGAGGCCGACGCGTACTTCGAGAAGATGCGGCCGAAGAAGGACCAGAAGCTGCACTCGGACCTGTCGGCGAAAGACGCGAAGCCGCTCAGCGAGCTCGGCTTCAAAGACGCGAAGGCGTACGGCAGCAAGACCGTCAACGTCGCCGAGCTGCTCAAGCTGCGAAAGAGCGGCGCGCTCAACGTGTCGGGCCCGGGCGAGCCGAAGGTGACGACGCCCGACGGCTGGGGCTCGCCGGCCTCCTGGTACGACTCGTACATGAAGACGGCGAAGTACGACGCGACCACGACGCTCGAGCAGCGGCTCGCGAAGCTGCGCACGATGCCCGACTTCAAGAACGACCCGAAGAAGCGCGCCGCGCTGCTCGACGACCTGCGCGAGCACATCGAAGACGCCGCGATGCCGCCCGAGCTGCAGAAGAAGATGGACACCCTGCAGAAGCAGTTCAAGGCGAAGTTCCCCGACGCCAACATGCGCATTCGCTCGTCGAGCAACAGCGAAGACCTGCAGGGCTTCAGCGGAGCGGGCCTGTTCGACTCGTACACCTTCCGCTTCGCGGACCAGAACGAGCCCAACCGCAGCCTGGGCGACCGCTACCAGAAGGTGTTCGCGAGCGTGTTCAACGACCGCGCGTACGCCGAGTTCGACTACTACCGGGTCGACCCGCACTCGGTCGACATGGCCGAGCTCGTGATGCCGAACAGCGACGACGAGATCGCGAACGGCGTCGTGCGCTGGGGCGGCGCGATTCCCGGGTGGGACACCATCACCGTCAACGCGCAGGTCGGCGAGAGCCTCGTCACGAACCCCGAGGGCGGCGCCGTGCCCGACTCCATCGTGATGGGCAACTACGGCTTCAACGGCGAGACCGAGATTCAGTACGAGCAGACGACGAACCAGAAGCTCGCCGCCGGCCGCAAGCACGTGCTCACCGACGCCGAGCTGAAGACGCTCTTCAAGGCGATGAAGGTGGTGCAGGAGCACTTCAAGAAGCTGTACGGCAAAGAGAACGACCCGACCTTCAGCATCGAGTGCGAGTTCAAGATCGAGAAAGACGGCAAGCTGCTGATCAAGCAGGCCCGGCCGTGGGTGTACTGACGGCCTGAGCCGGCTCGACCGGCTCGAGCTCGACCAGGTTGCCGCACTCGTCGCACGTGAAGCTGCGCTTGCCGTTGAAGCGCAGCTCGAGCTTCTCGAAGGTCCGCTGCCGCTTGCAGCGGGGGCAGCTGCCGGTCATCGACTTCAGCCGGCGCGCCTCGGTGAAGCGCAAGAGGGCGAAGACCGGCGCGCCGAGCAGCAGGCTCGGCACGAGCACCCAGTGCACAACGGGGAAGAAGACGGCGAGGCCGGCCGCCAGCCACCCGAGCGCGAGGCCGATGACGGCCCGCTTCACGCGCTCGAACATCGACCACTCGTAGACGACGGCGCTGGCGACGGTGGGCGGCTCGCCGGGGAAGCTCAACTGCAGCGTCATGCTCTGGTCGGACACGGCTCTCTCTTAGCGAGGCAATCGTTTGACCTCAAACGATTTACCCGATGCGCGGCGCCGTCGCGAACGTGAGTTCCTCGCACAGCGGCCGCAAGCGCCCCTCGCAGCGCGGCGGGAGCGCGTTGCCCGACACGTCGAGCGACTGCAGCCGCCGGCCCTCGAGCCGCACCTCGAGCTGCGCGACGTCGGCCTCGGTCAGCCGCAGCTTCGTGAGCCCGAGCCGCTCGACGGTGGCCAGGCAGCCGCTGGCGGCGAGCGCGTCTGCCACCGGGCGGCTCCAGCCGTGACAGTCATCGACGACGAGGTGGCTCAAGCGCGGCAGGTCGCTCGTCAGCCCCGGGGCGAAGAACGGCTCGACCGGGTGTCGCATGCGCGTGAGCGTGAGCTTGCGCAGCGACGGGTGCAGCACCCGAAGGGGCGCGAGATACTCGAAGCGCAGCTCCTCGAGGTGCGGCAAGGCGCCGAGCTCGAGCACGGCCCCGTCTTTCGGCTGGGCGCGCAGCGTCAGGCGGCGCAGCGCTCTCGGGAGCTGCTCGAGCGGGAGCTCGAACGGAGACCAGCCGGTGCGGCCCAGATCGAGCTCGTGCAGCAGGGCGGCGCTCGGGTGCTCTAGCGCGGCGCGGCGGTCGGTCGCGACGTCGAGGCGCAGGAGCTTCAAGAACCCGATGCCCCACCCGAAGCCGTCGCCCATGCCCACGTTGCGGCGCGGGCCGAGGCGCGGCAGCAGCCTCGCGCGCAGCTCGAGCTGCCGCGCCGCCTGCGCCGGGTCGCTGCCCGCGGCGAGGTCGAGGGCGATGAGCTCGCCGCGCGCGTCGCCCCGCTGCTGAAGGTGGTCGGCGAGCACCTGCAGCACCGAGCGGTCGGCCGGCGACGCGACGAGCTGCGCGAGCAGCCGCTGGGCCGCTTCGTCGAGCTGGCCCGAGCTCAGCGATTCGACCGGCGGCGCGCTGGCGGCGGCGGCCGGCGATCGGCTTGCGAACATCGCGCGCACCGACCGGGCGAGGCGCGGCTCTGAGGCATCGAGCGTGGCGAGCAGCTCGTCGCGGAGCTCGCGCGACGTCTGCGACGACACGAGCGCGGCGTGGGCGGTGTCGAAGTCGTGGCCGACCACGCAGCTGAAGTGCATGTAGCGCTCTTCGTTGAAGCGGCTCTCTTCGGTCTCTGCGACGCGTGGGGCGCCGCGCGCAATCTTCTGGTCGCACACGCGGCACGTGGCGCGGCCGGTGGGCGCGCGCTCGACGAAGGTGCTCACGGCTGCACGCCGTGCTTCCACAACAGGCGCGCGGCGTTGATGGCGTTGCCGCGGCCCTCGGGGTCGTCCTTCCAGAAGCCGCGCAGGGCGCCGGTCTGGTCGACGACGGCCTGGCCGGGCAGCTGCGCGAACTCGTCGACGGTGGTGCCGGCGTCGGTCTGCGCCCACTCCCACCAGCCGAGGCGGAACTGCTCGATGAGCTCGCCGGCGTCGGCGGTCGAGAGCGTGACGAGCACCACGCCGCCGTCGGTGTCGTCGAGGTGCGGCCGCGAGCGCTCGAAGGCGGCCTGCCGGTCGGCGCACCCGGCCTCGCAGGGCGACGACGCGAACGACACCAGCGCGACGCGGCCGCCGGTCTGCCAGCCGGCGATGCTGCGAATCGGGGCCGGGGCCCTCAAGAGGCGCTTCTGCAGAAACGGCAGCAAGGTCAGCACGACGGCGCCGACCAGGAAGGCGAGCACGAAGACGTTCGGCTTGAGCTTCACTCGCGCATGCCGCGAGCGACCCACCACACGACGCCGCCGATGGCGCTCAGGGGGAGCAGCGACATCACGACCGTCATCAGCACGTACGCGCCCTGGGTCTGCTCACTCGCGCGGCCGCACGCGGGGCACGCGAGGAGCACGGGCAGCACGCTGGCGAGCGTCAGCAGCATCAGAAGTAGACCCGAAGGTAGATGACGGGCCAGGCGCCGACCACGAAGGTCCAGAACGTGAGCGTCGCGAGGAAGAACTCGCGCGACAGGGTGCCCCGCTGCAGCTGCACGAAGCCGAACGCCATGGCGACGATGCAGGCCGAGACGTGGAGCGCGTGGGCTCCGACGATGAGGTAGAAGAACGAGCCCAGGTTGCTCGACGTCATCGTCATGCCGGCGCCGAGCAGCGCGACCCACTCGCGGCCCTGCAGCACGACGAACGCGGCGCCGAGCACGAACGCGGCGAGGTAGAGGCCCTTCGCGGCGGCCTGCACGCGGAAGCGGCGGTAGGCGACGAACAGGAGCACGCCGCTCACGAGGAGCACGGCGGTGTTGAGCAGCGTCGCCTCGGCGGGCAGCCGGGGCTGACCCGGCGGAGGCCACGCGCCCATCGCGGCGTTCGCCTTCGAGATGGTGAACGCCGAGATGAACCCGGCGAACAGCATCACCTCGGTGACGACGAAGATGAGCATGCCCAGCATGGCGCTGGGCACGGCGCGGGGCACGGCGCTGGGCACTGCGGGGCGGCGCTGGCCGCTGGAGACGGGGGGCTGAGGCAAGACTGCTTCCATGACGCGGTATTGGGTGAATCAGTGGTGCTCGGGCTCTTTTTCGCCCTCGGCCATGCCCTTCTTCACGGCTTCGGCGGCGGCCTCGTTGTGCCAGTTGGCGCCGTCGTGGTGCATGACGTCGGGCGAGACGGCGCCGACCATCAGGAGCATGAGCACCACCATCGAGCCGACCAGGTAGGCGACGTACTTCTTCTCGATGTTGATGTGCATGAAGTAGCGGGCCACGATGTAGGCCTTCACGATGGCGATGCCGAACGCGGTGATGAGCGTCACCACGCGGATGCCGATCATCGGGCCGATGACGCTCACGACGAGCAGACCCATCAAGATGCCCCAGATCTTCACGTACGACGGATGCGCGTGTGCGTCAGCGGACATGGGTTCTTGGCCTCACCTTGAGAAGCTGTTCACTTGGCGATGTAGAGAAGAGGGAAGAGGAAGATCCACACGACGTCGACGAAGTGCCAGTAGATGCCGATGTTCTCGACACGCTGCAGCTCCTGGTTCTTCCGCGCGTCGGCCGCGACGATGAGCATGATGATCATGCCCGCGAGCACGTGCAGGCCGTGCAGCCCCGCCGCCGTGTAATAGAACGACCAGAACGTGTTCGACGTGATGGTGTAGCCGTGGCGAATCTCGTTCGTCCACTCGATCGACTTCACGATGAGAAACGTGAGGCCGCCGAGCGTCGTGAACATCAGGTACCGCGCCGCGCCCGGGCCGTTCTTCTTCTCGGCCTCGGCGTGCGCGAGCACTGCGCAGAGCGAAGAGGTCAGCAGCACGAACGTGTTGAACGCGCCGATCCACGTGTTGGTGTGAATCGACTGGTGCGCCCACTCGGGGTGACCGAGCCGGTGCATGATGTACGAGCCCAGAATGCCGCCGAAGATGACGATTTCGGAGGCGATGACCCACCACACGGCCAGGCGGCCGGTGGGCATGCCGGTCGCTTCGCGCAGCGTCGCTACGGGTTTCGGGAAGCTCATGACGCGTAGCCTCTACGAGTGTGGGTGGCGCGTGGCGGGTGGCGCGGCGCCCTGACGAGTGGCGAAGCGGAATCGGGAATCACGCCTGGGCTCCTTCAGGAGGCGGCACGTTCTGCGGCCACGAGTCGTCTTCGCCGCGGTCGGGGTGCGCGTACTCGTACGGGCCGCGGTACACGTTCGGCAGCCCCTCGGGGAAGTTGCCGTGCGGCGGCGGCGACGGCGCCACCCACTCGAGCGTGTTCGCGCGCCACGGGTTCCGGTCGGCCTTCGGGCCCCAGAAGATGGAGTAGACGAAGTTCGCGACGAAGACGAACTGCACCGCGATGAGCACCAGCAGCGCCACCGTCGCCATGATGCGCATGTCCTGCATGCCGGCGCGCATGAGCTCGGGGAAGTGCGTCGGGTCGTAGATGCGGCGGTGGTCGCCGCGCGCTCCGAGCAGGAAGAGCGGAATGAAGATGAAGTTGAACGAGATGGTGGTCACCCAGAAGTGCACCTTGCCCCACGCCTCGTTCATCATTCGCCCGAACATCTTCGGGAACCAGTGCGTGATCGCGGCGAACGTCGCGATGAACGCGATGGGGAAGAACGTGTAGTGGAAGTGCGCGAGCACGAAGTACGTGTCGTGGAAGTAGATGTCCGAGCCCGACGCGCCGAGGAAGATGCCCGTCACGCCGCCCATCAGGAACTCGCCGATGAACCCGAGCGCCCACAGCATCGGAGTCGTCAGCCGAATCGACGCGCCATAGAGCGTGGCGATGTACACGAACACCATCTCGGCGACGGGAATCGAGATGATCAGCGTCGTCACCGTGAAGATGTTCGCCATGCGCGGGTCGATGCCGGCGATGAACTGGTGGTGGGCCCACACGAAGAAGCTGATGATGCCGGTCGCGATGGCGGTGTAGAGCACCGTCTTGTACGCGAAGAGCTTCTTGCGGCCGTGCACCGTGATGACCTCGGCGCAGATGCCCATCGCGGGCAGCAGCACGACGTACACCTCGGGGTGACCGAAGAACCAGAACAGGTGCTGCCAGAGCACGGGGTCGCCGCCCTTCGCGGGGTCGAAGAAGGCGGTGCCGAGCTGCTGGTCGAAGATGAGCATCACGGCGCCGGCGACGAGCGGGCCGACCGAGGCCATGAAGAGAATCGAGGCGATGATGATCATCCACACCACCATCGGCACGTCGAACATCTTCATGCCGGGGGCGCGCGAGTTCATCAGCGTGGTGACGAAGTTGATGCCGCCGAGGAGGAACGCGACGAACTCGAGGGCGACGGCCACGAGCCACAGCGTCGAGCCGAGCGGAGTGAGGTTGTAGATGCTCTTCGCCGAGAGGGGGGGGTACGCCGTCCACGCGCCGCCGAACGCGCCGCCCTGCACCAGAAACGACACGATCAGCACCACGACCGAGATGAGGAAGATCTGGTAGCTGAGGCGGTTGATGCGCGGGAACACCATGTCGTCGCAGCCGATCATCAGCGGGATGAGGTAGTTCCCCAGCGCGGCGATCAGCACCGGCATCGCGACCCAGAAGATCATGACGCTGCCGTGCGTCGTGATGAGCGAGTTGTAGTCGCTCGCCGTGACGCGGCCCCAGCCCGGCACCGGCATGCCCGGGAAGGCGAGCTGCATGCGGAAGACGTAGACGGCGAAGCCGCCGATCACCGCCATGAACATGCCGGTGAAGAGGTACTGCATGCAGATGATCTTGTGGTCGGTCGACCAGAAGTACTTCAGGAACCAGCCCTGGTCGTGGTGACCATGGTCGTCGTGCGCGTGACCGTGCGCATGGCCGTGTCCGTCGCCCGAGCCGTGGCCGTGCGCTTCAGCGGTGCTGCTCATTTCGTACCTCCGGTGGCCGGCGCAGGCGCTGCGGGAGCGGCGGCGACGGGCGACGTGGTCTTGAGCCACGTGTCGTGGGTGTCGTGGTCTTCGACGTAGATGCGGCCGGGCATCAGCGCGTGGCCGATGCCGCAGATCTCGGTGCACTGAATGTCGAACTGGCCGACGAGCGTCGGCTTGAACCAGCCCTTGATGACGCGGCCGGGAATCACGTCTTGCTTCAGGCGAAAGACCGGCACCGAGAAGCTGTGGAGCACGTCGCGCGACGTGAGCTCGAAGCCGTAGGTCTTGCCCATCTCGACGTGCAGCTCGTCGACCGTGCGAATGTCGTCGGCCGTGTCGAGCTTGCCGTCGGGGCCCGCGTGAACGAACGTCCACGCCCACTGCTGGGCGACGATGCGCACGGTCTCGTCGATCGGCGGCTGCTCGATCTTGACGTTCGTCCACACGCGAATGGCGGCCGCGAGAATGATGACGTCGAACACGAGCGTCGCGTAGTGCGGCCACGCGACCCACCGCTTCTCTTTCGGGTCTTCGCCGGTGACGTACTTCGCCTTCACGCCGGGCTTCGCCAGGTACTTCACGATGAGGCCGATGAACACGCCCTGCGCGAGCAGAAACCAGAAGCCGACGATGATCGTGATCCAGAAGATCAGCTGGTCGATGTCGCCCGAGTACGTCGACCCGGATTCGAGGTAGTTGGAGATCATTCGGTCAGAACCTCACGGAGCGAGGATGATCGCGGCGCCCACGAATGCGGCAGCGCCTGCAATGAGGAGTGCAAACAGCTTCCACGAGAACTTCTCGCTCGCGTCGCCAGTCTTCGGAGTGGAGTCGGCCATGGCTTTTGAGGTTCCGCTCAGGGGTTCAGCGTGCCGATGTGCGCGATGACGTTCTTCATCATCTGCTCATCGAGCATCACCGCGCTCATCGCGCGCATCGTGTTGCCGTTGACGTCGTTCGGGTTCGCGCCGCGGATACCGGCCTTGAACTTCTTCAGCTGCGCCAGCATGTACCAGTCGTTCATCTGCGCGAGCGGCGGCCCCTTCGTCGCCGCGTTGCCCTCGCCTTTCACGCCGTGGCACGCGATGCAGGTGGCGTAGCTCGCCGCGCCCGCGCTGGCGTTGCCGTCTTTGAGCAGCTTCTCGCCCTTCACCGGCGGCAGCGACGAGACGTAGTGCACCACCGACTTGATCTCTTCGGGGTTCATCATCTGCCGCGACATCGGGCGCATGCGCAGGCCCTCGTAGTCGTCGGGGTGCGCGCCGCGAATGCCGGTGCGGAACTTCGTGATCTGCGACTCGACGTACCAGTCGGGCAGACCCGCGATCGCCGGAGCCTGAATGGTCGGGTTGCCCTGGCCGTGGTCGCCGTGGCAGGCCGTGCAGGCTCGGAACATCTCTTTGCCCGAGATGACCGGAGTCGCCCCGTCGGGCCGGTGACAGGCGGTCGCCGCTGCGAGCGCGAGCAGAGGGAGTGCGATTCTCATTTCGGCGGGCGGTTTTGCACAGGGGGCTTTGCGTGCCAAGGGTTTTGACGACCTCGGTCGGAGCAAAACTGATGGCGCCCGTCAGCGCCTTTCGAACGTCGATCTGCACGTCTGCGAGCAGAAGTACACGCGCCCTCCGTCGGCGTCGGCGTGCAGCGCGTCGGCGGTCACCATCACCTCCATGCCGCACACCGGGTCGACCGCGGTCTGCGGCGTCACGCGCGGGCCCGCCTCTTTCAGGCCCTTCACGTACGCGAGCAGCGTGAGCAGGTCGGCCGACTCGATGACGCCGTCGTAGGTCGGCATGCGCAGCGGGTAGCCGCGCGCGCGCTTCGCGTCGGGAATCAGAATCGACTCGAGCAGGTACCCCTCGTCGGCGTCGACGAGCAGCCCGTTGTCGAGCTCGACCTTCTTGCCGAAGAGGCCTCCGAGCGGCGGCGCGAGCGACGGGCTGTCGTGGCACGGCGCGCACGACAGCTGCGTATAGAGCTCTTCACCGGTGCGGGGCTTCGCGGGCGCCTGCGCGGGCGCGGCCCTCGCGAGCGTCGCCGCGTCCCGGGCGAGCCCGAGGAACTCTTCGCGGTGCTCCGAGTCGTAGACGCCGCGCACGTCGCCGCGACCGTCGACGAGCACGAAGATGCTGCTGTGCACGATGGGGTCGGGCCCTGCGTCGGAGGCCTCGGCGCTCACCTTGAACCCGTCGAGCACGCGCTCGAGCGAGTCGGGCCTCGTGGCGAGCAGCGACCAGCGCTTCTCGTCGGGCGCCCACTTCTGCGCGTAGGCGCCGAGCGTCATCGGGTCGTCGTGCTCGGGGTCGACCGAGATGGAGACGAACTGCACGTTCGCCTCGGGCAGCCGCCGCTGGAGCTGCACCATCTTCGCGGTGAGCAGCGGGCAGACGCTCTTGCAGGTGGTGAAGATGAAGTTCACGACCCAGGGGCGCCCGGCGAGCGAGGCCTTGGTGACGCGGCCGCCGCGCTGATCGGGCAGGTCGAAGTCGGGGGCGCTCCAGAGCGGCTCGAGCTTTCGCTGGCCTGCCTGGTGTGCGAGCTGATCGGCCTGCAGCTGCCGCTCGTGGGTGCGGGTGACCATGTAGCCCATGCCGACGACGGTCGCTCCGAAGAGGAGGACGATGGCGAGCGCTCCGTGTTCCAGCTTCATGGTCGGGGGCTTGAACTACCACGGGAGGGTCGTGGTACTCCCCGCCTTCCCCATGATGTTGACACTTCTGACCGCGCTGTCCCTTGCTGCCGCCCCTGCCGAGGTGGTGAAGACCGTCTCTCTCGAGCGCAGCTCTGCCGTCTCGGGCGACAAGCTCGTCGACGCCCTCGAGGCGCACGTCGACTTCGCCGAGCTGTCGAAGCGCGCCCTCGGCGACGAGTGGGCGAAGCTCGACAAGGCGAAGCAGCAGGAGTTCGTCTCGACGATGCGCGCGCTCCTCAAGGCGAGCTGGCTGCAGAAGCTGCTCAGCGCCGATCGCGCCGCCGGCACGAAGTTCGGCGCCGAGGCCGTGAACGGCGACGAGGCGACGGTCGAGACGACGGTCGACCTCGGCGACGACACGCTGCCGGTCGTCTACCATCTGCGTCGCAGCGGCAGCGGGTGGAAGATCTACGACATCGTCACCGACGGCGCCTCGCTCATCGACCTGTATCGCGCCGAGTTCAAGAAGCAGCTCGCGAAGGGCGGCTACGACGGCCTGCTCAAGACGCTGAAGGCGAAGGTCGCGCAGCAGCAGACGTCGGCCACCGCCGCGACCGCCGCGAAGCGCTGAGGCCCCCAGGCCGAGCGCATCGCGGTCGGCAACCTCGTACGTCGCGTTCGCCGAGGCCAACCCCAGCATCTTCCGCCTCATGTTCGGCCCGACCCTCGACAAAGAGAAACACCCCGAGCTGCTCGAGGCCGGCATGAAGGCGCTCGGAGAGCTCCTCGCAGCCGTGACGAAGTGCCACGAGCAGGGCCTCTTCGTGAAGGGCCCCGACGTGAAGGAGCTCGCCCTGGGCGGGTGGGCCCTGTGCCACGGGCTCGCCTCGCTGCACACCGACGGCGCGCTCGGGCCCACCATGCGAGTCGACGCTCGCCGCGCCGCCGAGCAGCGGGTCCACCTGCTGCTGCACGGCATGCTCCGCAGGCCGCGACATTCGGCGCCCCGGTGAATCCCCTCTTCATGCGCACCTTCGCCCTCTTCCTCCTCTGCGCGTGCAGCGCTGCCCCGGAGCCCTCGGGCACCGGCGGCGGCTCCGGCTCGACCGCGGGTGGCTCCGGCTCGACTGCGGGCGGCTCCGGCTCGACCGCGGGTGGCTCCGGCTCGACCGCGGGCGGCTCCGGCTCGACCGCGGGTGGCTCCGGCTCGACGGCGGGCGGCTCCGGCTCGACGGCGGGCGGCACCGGCTCGACGGCGGGCGGCACCGGCTCGACGGCGGGCGGCACCGGCGCGACCGCGGGCGGCAGCGCCACGGCCGGCGGCAGCGCGAGCGTCTACGACATCCCCAACGGCGCGCTCATCTTCTCCGAGTCGTTCGAGGACACGAGCTTCGGCGCGCGCGGCTGGTACGACGGCGCGGCGGCTCCGACGCTGAGCACCGACGTGCCGCCGGGCGGAGGCACGCGCTCGTACGAGGCCCGCTTCGCGATGGGCGCGACGACGGCGGCGAGCCCGGCGCGGCGCCAGTTCGCGGGCAGCACGAGCGTCTTCATTCGCATGAACCTCAAGTTCAGCGCGAACTGGGTGGGCTCGGGCGTGCCGTACCACCCGCACATGTTCCACCTGACGACGAACAAAGACGGCATGTACATCGGGCCGGCGGGCTCGCACCTGACGACGTACCTCGAGGTCGTCGGGCTGCGGCCCATGCTCGCGCTGCAAGACCTGCTCAACGTGAACACCGCGTGCATCTTGCGCAACGACGACACGTTCATCGGCTGCAACGGCAACTTCAGCACGTATCCGTTCACCGAGAACCGCAGCGTGGCGTCGTGCAACGGCCTGCGCGGCGACCTCGACGGCCGCGACTGCTTCGATAACGGCGGAGGCACCTGGTACAGCGCGCGCAGCTGGCGCACGCAGGCCGACTGGTTCACGAACGCCGCCGGGCCCAACTACAAGGGCGACTGGCACCGCCTCGAGGCGTACTACCAGATGAACACGATTCAGGGCGGAGTCGGCCAGGTCGACGGCAAGCTCCGCATGTGGCTCGACGGCCAGAAGGTGATCAGCCACGACCACGTCTTGTTCCGCACGAACCAGAACGCCGACATGGTGTTCAACCAGTTCCTCATGCTGCCCTACATCGGCGTCGGCAGCCCGGTCGCGCAGAGCTACTTCGTCGACGAGCTGAAAGTGGCCACCGGCTACATTCCCTGAGCGAAGGTGCGGTAGAGAGGCGTCATGCGCTTCGCCCTCGCCCTCATTCTCGCGCTCCTCTGCTCCTGCCAGGCCGCCGCGCCCGAGGGCCTGAAGGCCGCCGAGGCTGGCCCGGGCCCGACGGTGAAGTTCGACATCTTCCACAAGCCGCTGCCCGAGATTCCGCTGCCGAACGACTACGCGACCGACATCGACGACCGGTCGCCGACCCGGCGCGTGATCAACGCCTCGATTCAGGCCGCCCACACGCAGTGGGAAAAGGCGACGCGCGCCGAGCTCGACAAGATCAGCGGCTGGGGCACCCTCGCGCCCATCTCGGTCTCGTTCAGCGAGACGCTCGACGTCGTCGACATCGCGAAGCGCCACCAGGCGCCCACCGACCTGCAAGACGACGTCATGTACATCATCGACGTCGACGAGAAGTCGCCCGAGAAGTGCGAGCCCGCGCTCCTCGACCTCGGCCAGGGCCACTTCCCCGTCATCCTCGACCGGAAGGACTACTACCCCGACGAGCCGCACCAGGCGAACGAGAGCCTCGTCTTCGAGCAGGAGGAAGAAGACCTCGACGGCGACGGCGAGCTCGACCCCGGCGAAGACACCGACATGGACGGCGTGCTCGACCACCCGAACGTGCTCGTGCCCGGCCAGGCCGGCCCGTTCGACGTCATGACGTTCTACGAGCGCGAGACCAACACGCTCATCGCGAAGCCGCTCTACCCGCTGCGCCCCGCGACCACGTACGCGGTCGTGCTCACCACGCGCCTGCGCGGCGCCGACGGCAACCGCATTCGCTCGCCCTTCCCCGCCATCAACCACGCGATGCAGACGCCGTTCTTGAAGCCGCTGCCCGGCTGCCTCGAGAAGCTCGGCCTCTCGCTCGACGACGTCGCCTTCACGTGGACCTTCACGACCCAGGCGGTGCACGCCGACATCATGGCGGTGCGCGACGGCCTCTACGGCCGCGGCAGCCTCGGCTGGCTCTCAGAGAAGTTCCCCACCTCGATCGCCCTCGAGAAGATTCGCAACGCGACCAGCCGAACCACCAACGTCAACATCGTGCCCGGCGCCGACTTCCGCGCGTTCGGCCAGCGGCTGTTCGAGACCTACGGCGGAGGCGTCGGCGCGGGCTCAGGCACCCAGCAGGTGCTCAAAGACGCGCTCTCGTTCGTCGACTTCTACACCGCCGGCACGTTCACCTCGCCCCAGCTGTTCCCGCGTGACAACGAGCAGGGCAAGCGGCTGCCGCTCTACAAGCAGACCTGGGACGTGACGCCCGCGCTCGGCCAGGCGTTCACGCGCCCCGAAGAGGTCACGTTCTTCGCGGCGACGCCGACGGGGCGCGGCGACAAGCCGGCTCCGGTCGTCATTTTCGTGCACGGCCACACGAGCTCGAAGCTCGACTCGCTCATCATGATGGGGCCCATGGCGCGCTTCGGCATCGCGACCATCGGCATCGACGCCGTCAGCCACGGCATCGGCCTCGACGCGACCACGCAAGAGATCGTGAACGAGCTCGTGAAGCCGTACGGCCTCGAGCCGATGGCGAAGGCGATCATGAAGGGCCGCGCCCTCGACTGGGACGGTGACGGCGTCGTCGACTCGGGCGCCGACTTCTACACGGGCTACGTCATGCACTCGCGCGACATGGTTCGGCAGACGGCCATCGACACGATGCAGCTCGTGCGCCTGCTGCGCTCGTTCGACGGCGTGCGCCGGTGGGAGCACGACGTGAACAAAGACGGCGAGCCCGACATCGCCGGCGACTTCAACGGCGACGGCAAGGTCGACCTCGGCGGCCCGAACGTGCCCATCTACCTCGCGGGCGCGTCGCTCGGCGGCATCTTGAGCTCGCTCGTCGGTGGCCTCGAGCCCGAGGTCGAGGCGATGGTGCCGATTCTGCCCGGTGGCTACCTGTCGGAGGTCGGCGTGCGCTCGTCGCTGGGCCAGATTCGCAACGCGCTCATCTTGCGCATGATGGGCCCGCTGATGTTCGTGCGCGACGGCGCGCTCACGATGCTGATGCCGAAGCGCCACAACGAGTCGGTCGAGTTCAAGGTCGCGAACATGCCGGCCCTGCAGCCCGGCAGCATCGCGGTCGCGCGCAACCTGCGCACCGGCGAGTGGCGCTGCGGCCGCGTGCAGAAGAACGGTCACCTGCGCATCGCGGTGCCGAGCGACGAGAACGACCGACTGCAGCTCGAGCTGTACAAAGAAGAGCTCCCCACGCGCCCGCTCGAGGGCTGCGAGACCGACAGCTACACGCCGTGGAAGGTGGTGTCGACGTTCGAGGTCGAGGCGAAGTACGAGGGCAAGACGTACGCCGCGGGGTCGACGCTGGTGGCTGTGGGCGACGGGTTCGGCATGCGCCGGGCGTCGCCGGACCTGCGGCGGCTCTTGTCGCTCGCGCAGATCGGCCTCGAGGCGGCCGACCCGGCGAACGCGGCTCCGCACTACTCGGGCGCGCGCACGCTGATGGACGGGGCGGGCAACGCGGTCGCGACGCGGGCGCTGATGGTGCCGATGACCGGCGACTCGGGCGTCTCGATCGCGACGGCGCTCGCGCTCATGCGCGCGGGCGGGCTCATCGACTTCAAGAACCCCGACCCGCGCTACGGCATGACCGCGATGAAGAAGCTCATCGACGTCGGCTTCGTCGAGGGCGTCGAGCGCACCGGCCGGTGGAAAGACGCGAGCGGCCGAAACGTGCTGTACGACGTCGACGTGCTCGAGCAGGTGGCGAACGCCGACGACGGCTTCGGCACGCCGCGGCTGAACCCGCCGATGCGGCTGCTCAAGACCGTCGAGGGCGGCAAGCAGATCGGCGCCATCTTCCCGATGATGGACCCCGAGGGCGCCCACAGCTTCCCCGTGCCGGACCCCGACAAGCCGTTCGACCTCGGCATGCTGCTGATCAACATCTTCGGCAACTACCTCGCCAACGGCGACGTGCCGCTCGACAAGTGCATGGAAGACACGAGCTGCCCGTGGATTCGACCGGTGCAGTGAAGTCGCCGGCGCTCAGGCGCTGAGCGCGGCGGGCGAGCCCAGCGCCGCGGCCCCGGCCGCCACGCGCAGGCCGAACGCGTGCGCCGAAAGGAACGTGAGCCTCACGTCGCCGAGCTTCAGGCAATCGCCCGACAGCAGCGCCGCCTGACTGCCGGTCACGAGCGGCACGCTGGCGACGACGAGCGTGCTCGCCGCGGGAGCAGCCGTCACCCCCCAGCGCCGGCCGTCGAACTTCAGCACGCAGTGCTCTCGCGAGACCGTGACGTCGTTGAGCACGACGTCGTTCGACCCGGCGCGGCCGATCTTCAGCTGAGCGGCCTTCGTGGGGTCGAGCTCGAAGCACAGCGCGTCGCCCTCTTCCGGCTTCGAGGGTCGGCCGCCGCGCGTCGGGAGCTGCGTCGTGGCCGTCGCGACGTCGAGGGGGGGCGCCTTCCACGCGCCGGGCTCCCAGACGAGCCAGGCGTGCGGGTAGCGCTGCGTGAACCGCTTGCCCAGCACGAGGTGCTGCCGCGCGAGAAACGACATCATGTAGCCGCGCACCGTCACGGGGCCTCGTCGTCGTCGTCTGCGTCGACCCGCGGCCCGCTGTGCTTGCCGATCGAGCTCGTCAGCTGCTCGAGCTCGCTCTGGCCCGGGACGCCCGCAAGCTCGCCGATGCGCCGCACGAGCTCCGCGCTCACCGGCTTCTGGATCACGTCGCTCGCCCCGAGCGCCCGGCAGAAGCCCTGCAGCGTCGGGTGCGCGTTGCCCGTGAGCACCACGACGGGAATGTCGGCGGTGCGCAGGTTCGTCTTGAGCGCGCCGAGCAGCGTGCGCCCGTCGACGCGCTGGCCGACGTCGAGGACGATGAGCGACGGCTGGTGCTCTTCGGCGAGGCCGACCACCTGCGAGTCGTTGTCGGTGATGGCCTTGAACCCGCCCGTCTTCACCAGGCGCGCGAGCGCCCTCGTGAGCGCCCGGTCGTCATCGGAGATCAGAATGGTGCGAACCATGCCTACGTCACCCCGACGCAAGCGGTAGCAAACTTGGCCCCGCCCTCAAGGGTGCGGGGCCACGAGATCTCGTGTGGGTCGTCGAGAACCACGCGGGTCGCGGCGCACCCGCTCAGTCGCGCAGCGCCGCGTACTCGTTCTGCTTCGCACCGAAGCTCATCTTGATGCTGCGCACGTCCGACGCGCCCGGCACCTCGGCGGCGACCGCCTTCGCGACCTTCGCGATCTCGGCTGCGATCGCCTTGCGCTGATCTGCGTCGAGCTTCTGGTACTCCTTCGGCAGCTGCAGCTCGATGCTGCCCTTGCCGTCCTTCACGGCCTGCGCGACCTTCATCGCGAGGTCGCCAGCGAGCACCTCGGGGTCGATGCCGTTGCTCGGGTCGACGCCCTTCGGCAAGAGCTTCGCCGCCGTCGTCTGCGCCGCGCCCTTCTCGACGGCGCCCGCCTCGGGCCCCGGCCGAGCATCGGCCTTCGTCGTCTTCTTCTTCGCGGGCGCGCCGCGGTCGAGGTCGACCTTCACGCCCACGCCGATCATCTTCTCGCCGGGCCCCGCCTTGCCCGACACGACCACGTCGACGTTCTTGCCCGTGTACGAGACCGAGCCCGTCACGGTGCCCTGGCTCTTGCCGTCTTTCACCGAGCCGCTCGCCTTCGCGCCGACCTTCACCCGGTCGGTCACCGCGACGTCGACGCTCACCGAGCCCGCCTCGTCACCGGTCGTGACGTTGCGGCTGCCGTTCGCGCCGGCGCGCACCGGGCCGCCCTTCACGGTCACTCCGCCCGAGACGGTCGTGCCCTTGTCACCCGTGCTGACGCCGACGGAGGCCGAGTTGTCTTTGCCGACCTTGTAGCTCGCCGAGCCCTTCTCGAAGCCGTCGGCGCTGCCGGTCGCCTGCACGCTGACCCTGCCGTAGTCGCCGAACCGCCGGCCCGCGCCTCCCGTCACCTTCAGGTTCTCGAAGCCCGACTCGAACGTGGTGCCGAGCTTCAGGTCGAAGCCCTTCACGTTGCCGTCGACGCTCGTCGGCACGCCGAGGTCGTCGAGGCCCTTCGAGCCCTGCGTGTACGCGACGGCTCCGGCGCCACCGGCGGCGGCCGCGACGAGCCCGGCGAACGCGACGGGGTTCGTCTTCTTCACGTGCATCATCAACGCCTCGGCGATCTTCCCCCCTGCCCCGGGAATGTCGTTGAGCGTCATCTTCTCGAAGTCGATGTTCAGCTTCTTGCCGAGCTTCGCCTCGAGCTTCTTCACCTCGGCCTTCACGAACGCGAGCGCGTCGGGCGACAGGTCTTTGAGCGGAATCGACTTGAACGAGTCGATGATCGACTGCCGCTGCTCCTTCGTGAGCGCGTCTCCCGGCAGGGTGAGGGGCGGCTTGCCGGTGGCGAGCTGGGCGGCGCTGCGGTTGTTGATGGGCGGAGGCGACATGACCGGGCCAGGTTGCAAGCGCCGATCCCCTCCTCGGAGACGCGCAGGTCCGCGTCCCGACTCGTGGTGTGACGGAGCGCCGGCGTCGGGTGTCGCGCGACGCCTGCAGGCTACTTCCCGTTCACGAGCTGCCTGAACAGGCCGAGCGCGGTCGAGCCCAGCACGTCGCCGAGCCCCACCTTGCCCGGCACCGCCGGAGGCTGCCAGCTCGACGGAATCTGCCCGTCGACGAACAGCTGCTTCGCGTCCTGGAAGGTGAAGAACTGCTTCCCGTCGGCGCCGCGCTGGCCGAACACCTTCATCACGATGCTCATCTCGGCGAGCTGCGTGACGCGGCCGCGCAGGCCCGGGTCTTCGCGCGCGAAGTGCTCGGCGGCGTCGGCGAGGTCTTTCGCGGTGAGCGTCTTGCCGTCTTTGCTGAACGAGCACAGCAGGTCGAACCGCTCGGGGTGCACGCCGTTCTGGCGAATGCCCGTGCTGCCGGTGTGGTCGAGGTTCGAGCCGTTCAGCTTGAACAGGTTGAACGAGCCGGGAATCGAGTCGGTCTTGTCGGCGCCGTTCGTGAGCACCTTGCGCACGGTCTCGCTGGGGCCGATCTGGCTGAGCGCGCGCTCGAGGTCGGGGATCTTGACCGTCCCGTCCTTCTCGACCTTGAGCAGCCCCGCGTTGAACATGCCGGCCAGCGCCGGGCAGGGAATCTTCTTCGACAGCTGCGCCTTCTCTTCCGGCGTGAACGGGCTGTCGACCTGCGTCGGCGCCGTGTAGCCCCGGCTCACGCCGTCGAGGTCGGCGCCGCGCTTGTCGGCGGGCTCTTGGAACTTCGACGCCGGCTCGGTCTTGGCCGGCTCGACCTTCGACGGGGCGGCCGTGGGCGCAGGCGCGGGCTTCGAGACCACGGCAGCGGAACCGGACGTCACGTCGGGGCGGAGCGTCTTCATGGCGAGGCACCATACACTGTCGCCCGTGAAGGTCCTGCTCTCGGTGACCGACTCCACGCAGGCGCAGCGCATCGCGGCGCTGTTCGCAGCCGCCGGGCACTCGGTCGCGCTCGGGAAGGGCGGCGCCGACACCGTCGCCTGCTGGGCGCGCGAGCGCGTCGACCTGCTCGTGCTCGATGAGGCGCCGCTGCTCGCGTCGAAGCACCCCACCGCATTCGAGGCAGGCCGCATCGCCATTGACGAAGGCGCACGTCGAGATGCCGATCTTGCGCGCGCTCGGGCCCCTCGAGCGGTCGATCGCGGCCGACTCGGCGCGCAGCGAGCGGGTGCTGCACGGCCGCGTGCACGAGCGGTTCGCGCGCGGCGAGGCCGAGACCGACCCGCTCGCGCTCAGCGACTGGCTCTACCGCGACGTCTTCCTCATGCCGCCGGACGACCCGTGGCTCGGCCTCGCTCCCGACGACGTCTACTCGGCCATCGAGGGCGGTGGGCTCACCCAGCCGCGGGCCACGGCGACCACGGTGCCCCCCGGCATCAGTCACCTCGGGTGACGCGCGAGCGCGAGGTTCAGTCGAGCTCGGCTGCGAAGCCGGCGTTGACCGAGACGTACCCGTCGAGCTCGACCTTGCGCGCTTCGACCAGAGCCATCATCGCGACGACGAGCGCAGGCACTCGAACGCGGCGTTACCGCGTCAGGATCTCGGGGCGCGGCGGCAGGTGAACGTCTCGTCTGCTGGCGCGCGAGCGAGCGCGCCGAGCGCAATTTCAGTTGCGGCGCGCCGTGAGGGGGGCGAAACAACCGCGGCGTCCCATGGCGTTGTTCCCTCGCTGGACCAATACCGTCGCGAGGCTCACGGGAGCCGTCGCGCTGGGTACTCCGCTCGCCGCGATCGGCTTTCTCATGCTCGTCGTGCGCACGCCGCTGGTGACGAACCAGAACGTCGAGGTCGCGCAGCCGGTGCAGTTCGACCACCGCCACCACTCGTGGGAGCAGGGCATCGACTGCCTGTTCTGCCACCGCGGCGCCGACCGCGGGCCGGTCGCCGGCATCCCCACCGCGAGCGTGTGCATGGGCTGCCACGGGCAGGTGTGGAACCAGTCGCCGCGCCTCGAGCCCGTGCGCGCCGCGTTCTTCGCCGAGCTGCCGATTCGCTGGGTGAAGGTTCACGACCTGCCCGACTTCGTCTACTTCGACCACTCGATTCACGTCGCGAAGGGCGTCGTCTGCTCGACGTGCCACGGCAAGGTCGAGACGATGGCCGCCGTCTACCAGGCCTCGCCGCTCACGATGTCGTGGTGCCTCGACTGCCACCGCGAGAGCCACGCGCGCACCGCGTGTGACACGTGCCACCGATGAAGCTGCCCGTCCTGCGAGAAGAGTTCCCGCCCGGAGCCGATCAGCTCGACGAGCCCGGCCGCCGCGACTTCTTGAAGCTGCTCGGCGCCACCGCGGCGCTCGCCGGCTGCGAGTCGCGCGGGGGCGAGCACCTCTTGCCGTACCACCGCACGCCCGAGACGCTCGTCATGGGCAACGCGCTGCACTACGCGACGTCGATTCCGCTGAGCGGTCTCGGCACGCCGCTGCTCGTCACCGCGCGCGAGGGCCGGCCGGTGAAGATCGAGGGCAACCCCGACCACCCGCTCGTGCGCGGCGCCTCGGGCCCCCTCGAGCAGGCCGAGCTCTTGCGCCTCTACGACCCGCAGCGCGCGCAGCTGCTCAAGCGCAACGGCCAGCCCGCGTCGAAGCGCGCCTTCTTCGACGAGCTCGCCGCGACCGTGAAGAAGCTGTCGAAGAAAGACGGCGGGCGCGCCGTGCGCTTTCTCTCGGAGCCGTCGGGCTCGCCGCTCATCGTCACGCTGAAGGCGCGCATCCTCGAGCAGCTGCCGAACGCGCGCTTCGTCGCGTGGTCGCCGCTCGCGCCCCAGGCCCGCTACGACGGCGCGAAGCTCGCCTTCGGCCGCCCGTTCGAGCCGCTCTACGACTTCGAGAAGGCGCGCGTGGTCGCGGCGTTCGACTCCGATTTTCTGGCGCCGCTCGGCGCGAACCTCGGAGCCGCTCGCGCGTGGGCCGGCCGCCGCGCTCCGGGGCCGGGCATGAGCCGGCTCTACGCCGTCGAGCCGTCGCCGACCGTCACCGGCACCTCGGCCGACCATCGGCTGCGCGTGAAGGGCAGCGAGGTCGAGGGCGTGCTGCGCGCGCTCGTCGCGGCCGTCGCCGGCATGCGCCCCACGCTGCAGCCGCTCGCCGCGGGAGCGCCGAAGCTCGACGCCGCCAAAGAGAAGTGGGTCACCGCGCTCGCCCGCGACCTCGTCGCCGCGGGCAAAGAGGCGCTCGTGACCGTCGGCGACCGGCAGCCTCCGGTAGTGCACGCGCTCGCGCACGCCCTCTCTTCAGAGCTCGGAGCCCTCGGCCACTGCGTGCACCTCGTCACGCCGGCCATCGCCGAGCCGAGCACCGGGCCCGGGCCGCTCAAGGGCCTCGCCGACGAGCTCGCCCAGGGCCAGGTCGACCTGCTCGTCGTCACGTCGCCGAACCCCGCCTACTCGGCGTACGCGAACATCGACCTCGCCGGGCTGATGAAGCGCTCGAAGGTCGTGTACCTCGGCGCGTACGAAGACGAGACCGCGGCGGTGAGCCAGTGGTTCGTGCCGCAGCTGCACGCGCTCGAGACGTGGGGCGACGCGCGCGCGCTCGACGGCAGCGTGCTCCTGCAGCAGCCGCTCGTCGAGCCGCTCTACGCCGAGGGCCTGAGCGAGGCGCAGCTGTTCGCGGCGTTCGTCGGCGAGGGCGACAAGAGGCCGCTCGAGCTGCTCAAAGACAGCTGGCGCAAGCGGCAGGGCGTGCAGGCCGACGACCCCGCGCAGGCCGCCGCGTTCGCGCTGACGTTCGACCGGTGGGTGCAGGCGGGCGTGGTGCCGAACAGCGCCTTCCCGTTCGAGACGGCGCCCATCGACTTGAACGCCATCGCGACGGCGCCCGCGGGCAAGGCGATCGCCGGGCTCGAGCTGGCCCTCGTGCGCGACTCGAAGGTGCACGACGGCCGCTTCGCGAACTGCACCTGGCTTCAGGAGCTGCCCGACCCCATCACGAAGCTCGTCTGGGACAACGCGGCGCTGATGTCGCCGGCGACGGCGAAGAAGCTCGGCCTCGAGACGGGAGCGGTGGGCGAGGCGACGTGGGCTCCCGAAGCGCCGCGCGTTCGGCTCGCCGTCACGGCCCGCGCGCTGAACGCGGCCCTGCTCGTGCCCGCGCTCGTGGTGCCGGGTCACGCCGACGATTGCGTCACGCTGGCGCTCGGCTACGGCCGCGAGGGCACCGGCGAGCAGGTGGCGCAGGGCATCGGGGTGTCGGCGTACAAGCTGCGGCACTCGGACACGCCGTACTTCTGCGCCGTCGAGGCGGCGCCCGCCGAGGGCCGCCACCTGCTGGTGACGACGCAGCAGCACTGGAAGATGGAGGGCCGAGAGCTCGCGCTCGAGCTGCCGCTCGCCGAGCTGGCCGCGGCGCCGGCGCGACTGTCTCATCTGAACGGCCCGGTGCCGACGCTGCAGCAGCCCGCCGACGAGCCGGGCGCCGAGTACCGCTGGGGCATGGCGGTCGACCTCAACCGCTGCACGGGCTGCAGCGCGTGCGTCACGGCGTGCCAGGCCGAGAACAACATCCCCGTGGTCGGCAAGCAGGGCGTGCACAAGAACCGCGAGATGTTCTGGATTCGCGTCGACCGCTATTTCGCCGGGCCGCTCGACGAGCCGGTGTCTGTTCTGTCGCAGCCGGTGACGTGCCAGCACTGCGAGGCGGCGCCGTGCGAGACGGTGTGCCCGGTCGCGGCGACGTCGCACAGCGACGAGGGCCTGAACGACATGGTCTACAACCGGTGCATCGGCACCCGGTACTGCAGCAACAACTGCCCGTACAAGGTGCGGCGCTTCAACTACTTCAACTACCACCGCGACCTGCAGCCGGTGGAGCGCCTCTCGTTCAACCCCGACGTCACGGTGCGCGCGCGCGGCGTGATGGAGAAGTGCACGTTCTGCGTGCAGCGCATCGAGCGGGCGCGCATCGAGGCGCGGCGCGAGGGGCGCGAGATTCCCGACGGCGGCGTGGTGACGGCCTGCCAGCAGGCGTGCCCGACGCAGGCCATCACGTTCGGCTCGCTGCACGACCCGGCCTCCGAGGTGTCGAAGCGGCACGCGGACCCGCGGCGCTACGACCTCTTGCACGAGCTCGGCACGCGGCCGCGCAACGCGTACCTCGTGCGCGTCAGAAACCCCAACCCGGAGCTCGCATGACGAATCCGAGTCCCCTCTCCCCTCGTAGGGGAGAGGGACAGGGTGAGGGGCAGTCGAGATGAGCGCAACGGACGAATCGCTCACATCGTCGCTCTTCGGCTACGTCTGGCGGCCTGCGACGCGCGGCTACAAGCGGCTGCTGGCGCTGGGCGCGGCGGGCACGCTCGCGCTGCTGCTCAGCCTGACGCTGCTCATCAGCACGGGCATCGGGGTCTGGGGCAACAACAACACGGTCGGCTGGGGCTTCGACATCATCAACTTCGTCTGGTGGATCGGCATCGGCCACGCGGGCACGTTGATCTCGGCCATCCTGCTCATGTTCCAGCAGCAGTGGCGCACGAGCATCAACCGGGCGGCCGAGGCGATGACGCTCTTCGCGGTCGCGTGCGCGCTGATGTACCCGACGGTGCACACGGGGCGGCCGTGGTTCGACTGGTGGATGCTGCCGTACCCATCGACGCTCGGCATCGGGCCGCAGTTCAAGAGCCCGCTGTTGTGGGACGTCGTGGCGGTGTCGACGTACGGCACGGTGTCGCTGCTGTTCTGGTACGTCGGGCTCATCCCCGACCTCGCCGCGCTGCGCGACCGCTCGCCGAGCCGCACGGCCCGCATCGTCTACGGCGTCTTCGCGCTCGGCTGGCGAGGCAGCGGCCGGCACTGGTCGCACTGGAAGCTCGGCTACTGGCTGCTCGCGGCGCTCTCGACGCCGCTCGTGCTGAGCGTGCACTCGGTGGTCTCGTTCGACTTCGCGGTCTCGAACCTGCCCGGCTGGCACACCACCATCTTCCCGCCCTACTTCGTAGCGGGCGCGGTGTTCAGCGGCTTCGCGATGGTGGTGGTGCTGCTGCTACCGGCCTCGCGCATCATGGGGCTCACGCACGTCATCACGCCGAAGCACTTCGACGCGATGAACAAGATCATCCTCGCGACGGGCCTGATGGTCACGTACGGCTACGCGATGGAGCACTTCATGGCGTGGTACTCGGGCAGCGAGGCCGAGGCGACGCTGTACTTCCGCACCCGCGCCTTCGGCCCCTACGCGGCGGCCTACTGGGCGATGTTGTTCTGTAATTGCATCGCGCCGCAGGTGTTCTGGTCTGCGCGCGCGCGCAACAGCCCGGTGGTGATGTTCACGGTCGCGGTGCTGGTGCTCGTGGGCATGTGGCTCGAGCGCTTCGTCATCATCGTGCTCTCGCTGCACCGCGACTTCCTGACGTCGAGCTGGGCGCTCTACGTGCCGACGTGGGTCGACCTGTCGGTGTTCGGCGGCTCGCTGCTCTTCTTCTTCATGAACATGCTGCTGTTCTTCAAGTTCCTGCCGGCGGTCGCGGCCTCCGAGGTGAAGGAGCAGCAGGCATGACGACCCACGTCGTGCTCGGAGAGCTGGCCGGCCCGCGCGAGCTGCTCGACGCGGTGAAGGCGCTGCGGGGCGAGCACGTGCGCGAGCTCGACACGCACACGCCCTACCCCGTGCACGGCCTCGAAGAGGCGCTCGGCCTGCCGCGCAGCACCATCTCGTGGTGGGCGTTCGCCGGCGGCGTCGTCGGAGCAGTGACGGCGTACGCGGTGCAGCTGTACTTCAACTGGTGGGAGTACCCGCTCAACATCGCGAACAAGCCTCCGCACTCGCCGCCGGTCTACGTGCCGGTGACGTTCGAGCTCATGGTGTTGTTCTCGGCGCTGACCATCGTGGGCGCGCTCGTGGTGCGGTTCTGGGGCTTCCCGCGGCCGCACCACCCGGTGTTCGAGCACGAGCCGTTCGTGCAGACGGCGTCGGCGTCGGGGTTCTGGGTGTCGGTGAGCACGCGCATCGCGGAGGACGCCGAGCGCGCGAAGGGCCGGCTCGAGGCGCTGGGGGCGAAGAACGTCGCGGTCATTCTCGAGCCCGAGGAGCCGCGATGAACGTCCGAAGGCGAGTCCCCTCTCCCCTCGTAGGGGAGAGGGCCAGGGTGAGGGGCGCGCTGGCTCTCGCCTGCCTCCTCGTCGCCTGTGGCGAAGACCCGTTCAACCGGATGATCGACCAGCCGAAGGCGCGAGCGCAGCACGAGCTGACGCTGTTCCCCGACGGGCGGGTGAATCGCAACCCGCCGGCGGGAGCGGTGCCGCGCGAGCGAAACCTCGAGCTCGAGCAGAGGGCTCCGCCGTATACGCGAGCGCTGCTCGAGAAGGGCCGGCACCGCTACGAGATCATCTGCGCGACCTGTCACGGGCTGACGGGCGAGGCCGACACGGTGGTGGCGAGCAACTTCGCGCTGCGGCACCCGCCGTCGTTTCACGAGCCGCGGCTGCGCGAGAAGACCGACGAGTACCTCTTCGCGGCCATCACGCAGGGCTACGGGGTGATGCCGTCATTCCAAGACATCCCCATCGAAGAGCGCTGGGGCATCGTGGGCTACGTGCGAGCGCTGCAGCTCTCGCAGCGGGTGCCGCTCGAGCAGGCGCCCGAAGACGTGCAGAAGAAGCTGAAGGCGAAGGGGACCGAGCCGTGAGCCCGTTCACCGGCGGCCGAGGCCTCATGCTCGCGAGCGCGGCGATCGGCGTCATCGGCACGGGCCTGACCGCGGTGGGCTTCGCCTTCGACCCGGTGCTGGCGGCGAGCGCGTGGCTGGTCGCGTTCACGTACTGGACGGGGCTGGCGATGGCGTCGCTGCTCATCGTCGCCATCTTCAACACGGCGGCGGCGAAGTGGATCACGCTCTTGCGCCGGCAGCTCGAGCACCACGCGTCGGCGCTGGCGGTGTGCGCCGCGGCGTTCATCGTCGTGGCGTCGACCCTCAAGCACCTCTACGTCTGGGCCGACGACACCGTGGTGTCGGCGCTGCCCGAGCACGCGCGGCACCTGCTCGAGCACAAGCGCATCTGGCTCAACGCTCCGGGGTTCATCGCCCGCGGAGCCATCGTGCTCGTCGTCTTTCTCGGCGTCTGGTTCCTGCTCGACCGCACCTCTCGCCTGCAGGAGGCGAAGCCGGCCACCGACACCGCGCTGCGCAGCCAGGCGCGCGGCATCTCGGCCGGCGCGCTCTTCTTTCTCGCGCTCGCGATGAGCGCGGGCGCCGTCGACTGGCTCATGTCGCTCGAGCCCGAGTGGTTCTCGGCGACCTTCGGCGTGTATTGGTTTGCCGGCTCGTTCGTGTCTGCCTTTGCGCTGCTGCTGCTCGCGGCCATCGTGCCGACCGACCCGAACCTGCCGGCCGCGAAGGTCTCGAACCAGCACGTCGTGAACCTGGCGGCGCTGATCTTCGCCTTCACCTGCTTCTGGGCGTACATCGCCTACTCGCAGTACATGATCATGTGGCACGCGAACCTGCCCGAAGAGGTCTCGTGGCTGCACGCGCGAGGCCTGTTCAGCCTGGCGCGCTTCCACCGCGGCGTCGCTCCGCCGCTGAGCGCGGCCGAGTGGGCGCCGGCGGGAGCGGCGTGGTTCCCGGTGACGCTGCTGCTCATCGTCGGGCGCTTCGCGCTGCCCTTCCTCGCGCTGATGTCGTGGTCGGTGAAGCGCAACCGCAAGCTGCTCACGGCGCTCGCGGTCTGGGTGCTCACCATGCAGTACGTCGACCTGTTCTGGGTGGTGAAGCCGGCGCTGCGGCTCCGCTCGCCGGCGCTGGCGCTGCCCGAGGCCACGTTCGGGTGGACGGACATGACCGCCTTCGCCGGGCTCGGGGGGCTGTGCTGCGCCTTCGTGCTCTTCCGCATGCGCGGGCGCCACGCCATTCCTCTCAACGACCCGACGCTCGACGCGAGCGTTCAGTACGAGAACCCCGCCCCATGAGCCACGAGGTCAGCGACACGGCCGTCACCGAGCCCAAGGTGCCCATCACGGGGAGCGCCGAAGATCAGCGCGACGAGCGGCTGCCGTGGGGCCGGCTCGCGAGGTACGTGGCCGCGGCGCTCGCAGCGTTCGCGCTGGCGGCCGCGGCGGCCGTGGGCGTTCAGTACGGCGAGCTGGGCTCGCTCAGCGACGACCGGAACATCGCGTCGAAGCAGGTGCACGCCGAGCAGCTCGGCATGGTCGAGCCGCGGCTCATCGAGCGCGAGGCGCGGGCCGCCGAGCTCGCCGCGGTGCGCCGGCGGCAGCTCGGCGAGTGGAGCTGGGTCGATCGCGAGAAGAACCTGGTGCGCATGCCAATCGACCTCGCGATGCAGCAGCTGGCAGAGGGCTCGAGCGCGCGCCCCCTCTCCCCTCGTAGGGGAGAGGGACGGGGTGAGGGGGTCGAGCGATGAAGGTGCTCCTGGCGCTGGTGCTCACCGCGAACCCGCTCTCAGCGCAGGTCGACTGGCCGAAGCCAGAGGGGCTCGACGGAGCCCAAGTCATCGAGAACCTGAACGAAGAAATCCCGCTCGAGCTCACCCTCACGAATCACGAGGGCCGCAGAGTCGCGCTCAGAGAGCTGATCAAAGGCGATCTGCCCGTCGTCATCACACCGGTCTATTACGGCTGCCCGACGCTGTGCCCGCTCACCCTCAACGGCGTCGCGGGCGCGCTGAAGGCGACGGGCCTGCGCCTCGACGAGGACTACCGCATCATCACGTACAGCATCGACCCGGCCGACACGCCGGAGGCAGCGGCCGAGCGCCGCGTCGAGCTGATGCACGCGCTCGGCTTCCCCTCGGGCCGCGCGGGGTGGGACTTCCTCACCGGCGACTCGACGGCGCTCTCGAAGGCGCTCGGCTTCGAGTACCGCTGGGTCGAGGCGGCGAAGCAGTGGGCGCACCAGGCGACGTTCATGGTGCTCACGCCGCAGGGCCGCATCTCGCGCTACCTCTACGGAGTGCAGTACCCGCCGCGCGACGTGCGGCTCGCGCTGGTCGAGGCCTCGCAGGGCCGAGCGGGCACGGCGTTCGACCGCGTGCTGCTCACCTGCTTCCGGTGGGACCCCGAGAAGCGCGGCTATCAGTTCTGGCTGAAGGGCGCGGTGCGGGTCACCGGCTTCGTCACGTTCGCGGCGCTGGCGGGGCTCATGGCTGTTCTGTGGCGCCGCGAGGCGAAGCGCTCGCGCCACGCCCTGACGAGCAGCGGAGCCGACCCAGAGAACCGCGAGGCGAAGCGCTCGCGCCACGCCCTGACGAGCAGCGGAGCCGACCCAGAGGGCCTCGAGGCGAAGCGCGACCCATGAACGAGCTCTTCCGCGAGCTGCTGGGGCTGCCCGAGCAGGCGTCGACCTACGCCGAGCGCATCGACACGCTCAACTACGCCATCTTCTCGGTGACGGTGCTGACGTTCGCGGCCGTCAGCGTCACGATGCTCGTCTTCTACCTGCGCTACCGCCGCCGCACCGAGCGGCAGGTGACCGAGCGCTGGAGCCCGCCGATGCAGCTCGAGCTCGCGTTCATCGGCGCTCCGCTGGTGCTGTTCATGGCGTGGTTCTTCATCGGCTATCGCGACTTCGTGTGGCTGCACGACCCGCCGGCGAACACGCTCGACATCTACGTCACCGGCAAGAAGTGGATGTGGAAGTACAGCTACCCCGAGGGGCCCAACGCCATCGACACGCTGCGGGTGCCGCTCGGCCGGCCGGTGCGGCTGCTCATCACGAGCCGCGACGTCATTCACAGCTTCTACCTGCCCGCGATGCGCGTGAAGCAAGACGCGATTCCCGGGCGCTACACCGAGACCTGGTTCCAGGCCACGAAGGCGGGTGAGTACCCGGTCAACTGCGCCGAGTACTGCGGGCTCAACCACAGCGCGATGATCGGCCGCATCATCGTCATGCAGCCCGCCGACTACGAAGACTGGGTGACGAAGACGCGCGCCACGACGTACCCCGCGCGCGCCGACTCGCCGCCGGTCGAGCCGACGCTCGCGAAGCAGGGCGAGCGGCTCGCGCTCGAGAAGGGCTGCGGCCGGTGCCACACCGTCGACGGCACGAACCACCTCGGCCCGACGTGGCGCGGCATGTACCGCGGTGAGGTGAAGCTCGTGAATGGAAAGACAATCATCGCCGACGAGGCGTACCTCACGCGCTCGATGATGGACCCGATGGCCGACGTCGTCGCCGGCTACGCGCCCACGATGCCGAGCTTCCAGGGGCAGCTCACGGCCGCCGAGGTCGCGGCGCTGCTCGAGTACATCAAGTCTCTCGCCGGAGCGCCGACGCTGTGAGCTACCTCACCGAAGGCACGACGCTGCGCTCGTGGCTCACCACCGTCGACCACAAGCGCATCGGCGTGATGTACCTCGCCACCACGCTGCTCACGTTTCTCGCCGGCGGCCTCTTCGCGATGGCGCTGCGCATCGAGCTGCTCACGCCCGGCCCCGGCCTCGTCGAGGCGCAGACCTACAACCGGCTCTTCACGCTGCACGGCATCGTGATGGTGTTCCTGTTCATGGTGCCGGCGATTCCGTCGGTGTTCGGCAACTTCTTCCTGCCCATCATGGTGGGCGCGCGCGACGTCGCCTTCCCCCGCCTCAACCTCGCCACGTACTGGCTGTTCGTGCTCGGCATCACGGTCACGCTGTGGGGCATGATTCACGGCGGCGCCGACACCGGGTGGACGTTCTACGCGCCCTACTCGACGACCACGGTCACGGCGCTCGCTCCGGTGATGCTCGGCATCTTCATCGTCGGCATGACGTCGGTGCTGACCGGCCTCAACTTCATCGTCACGGTGCACGCGCTGCGCGCGCCGGGCCTCTCGTGGGGCAAGCTGCCCCTGTTCGTCTGGGCGCTCTACGCCACCAGCGTCATTCAGGTGCTCGCGACGCCGGTCATCGGCATCCTCGTGCTCGCCGTCTTCGCCGAGGTGATGTTTGGCTTTGGCCTGTTCGACCCGGCGCGCGGCGGCGACCCGATTCTGTTCCAGCACCTGTTCTGGTTCTACTCGCACCCGGTCGTCTACCTGATGGTGCTGCCGGCGTTCGGCATCATCTCAGAGGTGATCGCGACGTTCTGCCGCCGCCAGGTGTTCGGCTACAAGCTCGTCGCGGGCTCGACGGTCGGCATCGCGGCGGTCGGCTTCTTCGTCTGGGGTCACCACATGTTCGTGTCGGGCCAGTCGACGTTCGACGCCGGCATCTTCGGCGCGCTCTCGATGCTCGTCGGCGTCTTCACCGCCATCAAGGTCTTCAACTGGGTGATGACGCTCTACAAGGGCGCGGTGCACATGACGGTGCCGTTCGCGTACGCGTGCGCCTTTCTGTACTTCCTCATCTTCGGCGGCATGACCGGCATCTCGCTCGCGGTCGTGTCACTCGACGTGCACTGGCACGACACGTACTACGTCGTCGCGCACTTCCACTTCGTGATGGTGGGCACGGTGCTGATGGCCTTCATGGCCGCGCTGCACTACTGGTTCCCGAAGATGTTCGGGCGCAGGTACAACGAGAGCGCCGCGTACATGGCGCTGGTGTTCCTCTTCATCGGCTTCAATGGCACGTTCATGCCGCAGTTCATGCTCGGCAACATGGGCATGCCGCGCCGGTACTTCCAGTACGAAGAGGTGTTCCGCAACCTGAACGTCTTCTCGAGCGCGGGCGCGGCGCTGCTCGGCGTCGGCTTCGGCATCGTCGCGCTGTACCTCGCCATCGCGCTCTTCGCCGGGGCGCGCGCGGGCCACAGCCCGTGGCACAGCCGCGGCTACGAGTGGCAGACGCCGTCGCCGCCGCCGAAGCACAACTTCGAAGGCCCGGTCGTGCGCCTGCACGAGCCGCACGACTACCACCAGGAAGAGCCGCCGGAAGAGGCCGAGCCCACCCATGTCTGACGGCCCGTTCACCGCGCACGCCGAGCACTTCGCCGACGCTCCGGCAGAGCGCCGCGCGGCACAGCTCGGCATGTGGCTCTTCCTCGCGCAGGAGCTCTTGCTGTTCGGCGGCCTGTTCTGCGCGTTCGCGATGTACCGCTACCAGTACGTCGACACGTTTCGCCTGCTCGCCGCGAACCACCTCGACTGGAAGCTCGGCACGCTGAACACCGCGGTGCTGCTCGTCTCGAGCTTCACCGTCGCCGCGGGAGTGCACTTCGCGCACGAGCGCAAGAGCGCGCTGACGGGCTGGGCGTTCGTCGCCTCCATCGCGCTGGGCGGCGTGTTCCTCGTCATCAAGTACTTCGAGTACCGGCACAAGTTCGACGAGGGGCTCTTGCCGGGCCGCTATTTCACACATCCGGTCGGGCTCGAGCACCCGGGAGCCCCGATGTTCTTCGTGTTGTATTTCTTCATCACGGGGCTGCATGGGCTGCACGTGGTCATCGGCATGGGCCTGCTCGGGTGGATCGCGGCGCGCGCCTTCCGCGGCGAGTTCGCGCGGCGCAACGACACGCCCGTCGAGCTGACCGGCATGTACTGGCACCTCGTCGACCTCATCTGGATCTTCGTCTACCCGGTGCTCTACCTGCTCTGATGAAACGCTACGCACTCGTGCTCGGCGCGCTGCTGCTGCTGACGCTCATCACCTTCCTCTCGGCGCGGCAGCTCGACGTGTACCTGCCCGGCGCGCTGCGCGTGCCGCTCGCGCTCGGCATCGCGTGCATCAAGGCCGGCCTCGTCCTCTGGTTCTTCATGCACCTGGGGCGCCACGCACCGACGGGTCGGGCTTACGTGCTCGCGGCCGTCGTGCTGCTGACGCTCATGATCGTGATGGTGGTGGCCGACGTCGCGACGCGCGTGCCGACGCTGAACCCGTGAGCCGCCGTGCCAGACGGTGCTAGACGCGGCCGGCCTCGACCTCCAGCTGCCGCCGGGCGTCGAGCGCGTCGACGCGTGACGGCTCAGCCGTGCACGGCCGCGCCGAAGCGGCGCATCCACCCGTCTTCTTCTGTGCTCAGCGGCCCGCGCTCGAGCGCATCGAGGTTCTGCTGCAGCTCGCCCGCGCTCTTCGGGCCACTCAGCACGACGTCGACGTGAGGGCTCGAGAGGCAGAAGCGGTAGCAGTCGGGCGCGGTCATCACGGGGCCGTCCCACCCGCGGGGCTTCGAGAGCAGCCGCCGCCACGACGTCGCGGTGTACGCGAGCACCGACGGCCGGCGCTTGGCGAGGTGGGGGAACACGTCGCGCTCGGCGCCCGGGTGCGCCGCGTTGTAGCGGAGCATGAACGTGTCGAGCGGCGAGTCGAGCGCGAGCCGGCCCGCGCGCTCGCGGTCGTGAATCGAGATGCCGATCGCGCGCACCTTGCCGCTCGCCTTCAGCTCGACGAGCCGCTCGAGCGTGCCGCCCGTCAGCGCGCCCGTCACGCCGACCCAGCTGATGAGGAAGACGTCGAGGTAGTCGGTCTCGAGCTCGCGCAGCACCGCCTCAGCGCGGTTGCGAACGTTGAAGCCGAACCAACCCATGCCGGTGCAGCCGACGAGGATCATCTTCTCCCGGTCGCGCTTCAGCGCGCGCTGCACGGCCGGGCGGACCTTTCCGGTGCGAGCCGAGGTCCAGTACACGAGGTTCACGCCGCGCTCGAACGCGGCGTCAGCGGCGCCCTCGTCGATGCCGAAGTTGCACGCAAGCCCGACGCGAAACGCAGATTTCTTCACGGCCGGCAGCTCGCGGTGGGTGAAGTCGCTCATGGTGAGGTCTCCTTCGAGACGCGGGCCAGCAGCGCCTTGCCGAACCGGTAGGCGTCGCCCGGCCACCGGGCCGAGATGTACGCGCCGTCTTCGACCACGAAGGCCGGCGAGTCGTCGGTGTCGGTGCCGCGCTTCATCAGGTGCGTCGGGCCGCGCACGAAGTGCTCGGGCTTCTCGAGGGCGCCGCGCACCTCGTCTTCGACGTAGGCGTCGTACGTGCGGTAGTAGCGCCCGAGCTTCCACGCGGTGAGGAAGTAGGCGGTTCGCTCCATGTAGCGCGGCAGGCAGGTGGTGCGGCGGCCGAAGAGCGCCCGCGCCCGCGCGGCAGCGAGCACGCCGTGGCAGATGGCCCCGACCGGCTTCCCCGTCGCGAAGAAGTCGTGAATGAAGCGGTGCAGGCCGTCGTGCCCGAGGTACTGCCGCATGCCGGGCGCGTGGCCCCCGGGCAGCAAGAGCGCGTCGAAGCGTGACGCGTCGAGCGTGCTCCACGCGACGGGCGCGGCGAACGCGGGCGACTGCTCGAGCTCGCGATAGAACGCGATCGGCTCGGGCTCGGCGCCGAGCTGCCCGAAGAGCACGCCGCTGAGCAGCAGCGGGTCGCACGAGGGGCGGGCGCCGCCACGCTCGGTGGCGAAGACGACCTCGTGGCCGGCGCGCGCGAAGATTTTCCACGGCACCGCGACCTCAGTGGTGTCGAAGTCGGTGTCCGGCAGGGGGACGAGCAGGCGCGCCACGCGACGGACACTACAGCCCAACAACGGTCGGGTAGAAGACTCGTGCGCCCCTCACCCTGTCCCTCTCCCCTACGAGGGGAGAGGGGACGCGATGTCGCCGCTCAGGAGGAGCGTCGCCGTCGCCACAGCAGCGCCACCACGGCCAGCCCCACCACTGACCCCGAAGCGTTGCACCCGCAGCCCGGAGCCACCGCATCCCACGGCATCGGCACCGCTGGCACCTTGATGGCCGGCGGAGGAGGCGGCGGAGGCTCGAACGACGGCGGCAGCTCGGTGCCCTGCCTCAGCGCCACCCGCACCGTGCCTCCGTCTTGCGTCGACGAGCGCCGAATCGTCCACCCGACCGCCGCGCCCGCCGAGTCGCTCAGCACGCGCGCCTCGTCGTACAGCGCCAGCGCGCAGCTGCCGCGCGAGCTCGCGTTCCCCACGTCGCAGCGCAGCGGAACATTCACATACAGATACGGCGCCGTCTTGTTCGGGTAATACAATGTCTGATTTGTCAGATCGAGGAAGCCGGTCGGGTCGGTCGGCAGCTTCGACTCGTCGACGCTGTACACGTAGATGCCCGCGTGCGAGACGTCGTACCGCGGGTGCTTCGGCCCTCCGCGGTTCTCGATGAGCAGGTACTTCGGCGGCGCGCCGATGCGCAGAATCTTCCCGCCCTCGAGCGTCGGCGCCAGGTCGAGCTCGACGTCGGCCGTCACCGGCACCACCTCGCCCCAGCCGATCTGCTGGCGGCTGAACGCGCCGAGCGTCGACGTGGTGTCGGCCATCAGGTCGTTCACCGTCGGCCCGTTGTAGAGGTCGATGAAGCCGAGCGAGTGACCGAACTCGTGAAAGTCGGGCGGCACCAGCGCGACGTTGCCCGCGCGCAGCGTGGGGCCTCCGTCGAAGGTGCCCGCATCTTCGAGCCCCGCGTCGGGCGACCGGGGCCACGCGGTCACCACCGCCGTGTTCGCGAGCAGCGCGGCGAGGGGCAGCGAGACTCCGCTGTACATGTCGGTGTCGACGATGACGCCGTCGAAGTAGCCGTCGGCGACGCCGGCGTCGGCGCCGTTCACGTCGAACGCGGTCAGGTCGATGCCCTGCTCGTCGCGCACGCGCGAGAGAAGGTCTTCGAACACCACCTTCAGCCCGCGCTGCCCGATGAGGTTGATGTCGTTGATGGTGAAGCGGCAGTCGGCGAGCGTCTTGCCGGGCAGCGGGCACCGGTCGCGGTAGATGACGGGCTGCACCAGCGTCGGCACCGGGTCGTAGCGGCCGACCGAGTTCGCCCGCCAGTACGCGCGAAACGAGCCCTCGGGCCCGGTCGGGTCGAACGACGCCTGCAGGCGGTTCCACTCGGCCGGGGTCAGGTCTCGCCCGACGCGCGAGGCGATGACGAGAATGCGCGACTGCCCCAGGTGCGGCACCTTGTTGAGGCCGATGTCGTCCTGCGTCCTCAGGTGGTCGAGCGCGTTCGCGAACGCGGTCGAGGCGACGAGCAGCGTCAGGACGTGAAGTCTCATGTCAGCGCAGCAGCTCTACCTCGACACGGGGCTCCAACTGAACCACCGAACCGATTCGCACGAGCCCGAAGCCCAGCTCGAGCTGCGACGCTGCTGCGCCCCCGCCGAGCAGGTACTGCAGCACCCGCTGCGCCCGCCGCTCGGCCCGCTTCAGCTCGTCGGCCGCCGGGTCCGACGCCTTGCCCAGCACCATCACCCGCACGCGAGCCCCCGTGGCGAGCAGCCGCCGCAGCGCCGTCAGCTCGTTGTCGTCGTCGAGCTTGAGCTCGTCGCCGTTGAACCCGACGCCCTTGAGCACCAGCGCATGTCGCTCGGCCTGCAGCCGCCCGCGAAAGCGCGCATCGTCGAGCGCCGCCCGGCAGTCGACGCCGCCGCTCTTGTTGGGCCGCCCGAGCCACGCGCCGCCGATGCGGCCTCCCGCGTTGCGCCACACGCCGTGCAGCGCGCCGTCGTCGGCCACCACCACCGTCGCCGTGCCGGCCTCTGCCGTCACGAGCTGCGACCACGTCAGCTCGGTCACCCGGCCTCGGGTCGCGACGTGCTTCACCGACCACGCGTCGGGCGGAGTCGCCTGCAGCTCGCAGCTGCCCGCCTCGGCGAGGTGCAGCGTCGTCCCGTGCTCGAGGCTCCAGCTCCCGACCGCCGGCCGCGGCGCCGCGGGCTCGAGCGCGTGGCCGAGCACCGCGAGCTCCATCACCTCGGTGTAGCGCGGGTGCCCCCAGTTGCTCCGCACGATGACCCGCACCCAGCGGGCGAGCGTGTCCTTCGGAAACGCGACGCTCGACGCGCCGTTCTTCGGCACCGTCAGCTTCGCCGCGAGCGTGAACGACTCCGCCGCGCCCGACGACGAGACCCACACCTCGAGCGCCTTCGCCGCGATGCCCGGGTTCGAGTCCTCCTCGGCGCCGCTGTTGTCGACCTCGAGCCGCGTCAGCGCGCTGCGCTGCTCGAGCTCGAACGTCATCTGAAACGGCCCGCGCGCTCCGTCGGCGCTGCACCAGCCCGTGCCCGGAGCTCCGTCGGTCATCGCCGGCAGCGCCCACGCCGAGCCGTACGTCGGCGGCGTCTCGACAGGCGCCGCGCCGCTCTCGAGCGCGATGAGGTTCACGTCGGGACCTGCGGCCAGCGCGACGCTCAGAATGAGGAGCACGCCGTGAGACTACGCCCGGCGCTCTGCGGTTCCAGCCTGCATCACAGGCACAGGCCGAGGTTCAGCACGCAGCCCGTGTTGCCCGTGCACACGTTGCCTCCACAGCGGCACGCGCCCGACGCGTTGCACTGGTTCCCGTTCGTGCACGCCGCGCACGCGACGCCGCCGCTGCCGCACTGCCCGTTCGTCGTCGACGCGACCGGCACGCACGCCGTGCCGTTCGCCGCGCAGCACCCGCTGCAGCCCGACTGCGTGTTGCACACGCACTGGCCGCCGACGCACAAGAGGCCCGCGCCGCACCTGGGCCCGCTGCCGCACTTGCAGTCACCGCCCGCGCAGTTGTCGGCGAAGCGCGTGTCGCACGGCGCGCACGCGAGGCTCGACTGGCCGCAGGCGCTGACCGTCGTGCTGCCCGCGTCGACGCACGTGTTGCCCGCGCAGCAGCCGCTGCAGCCCGTCGTCGAGTCGCACACACAGACGCCCGCGTCGGCGTTGCACCGCTGGCCTGGCCCGCATGCCGGGTTGTTGCCGCACCGGCAGCTGCCGAGCCCGCAGAGGTTCGCGCGCGGTGCCGCGCACGCCTGGCACGCGCCGCCGCCCGTGCCGCACGCCGCGCCGGCGTCGGTGCCCGGCATGCACGTGTTGCCCTGGCAGCAGCCGTTGCACGACGTGCTGTTGCACAGGCAGGTGCCGGCGTCGGAGCAGAGCTGGCCTGCCGCGCACTGCGCGTTCGTGCCGCAGCGACACGCGCCTCCGGTGCAGTTGTTCGCGACCCGCGAGTCGCAGCCCTTGCACGCGGCTCCGGCCGTGCCGCACGCGACGAACGACGGCGCCGAGCTGCACGTCGCGCCCGTGCAGCAGCCCGTCGGGCAGTTCATGCCGTTGCAGCTGCTGCAGCGCCCTTCGATGCAGGTGTCCGCGCCACAGTCGGCGCACGCCGCGCCGCCCGTGCCGCACTGGCCGGTCGCGGTGCCGGCGACGCACTGGCCACCGGCCGTGCAGCAGCCGTTCGGGCACGACTCGGAGTCGCAGACGCAGCTCGAGCCCGCGCAGCGCTGGCCCACCGCGCACGTCGAGCCGCCGCCGCAGCCGCAGCCGCCGGGGCCGCACGCGTTCGCGCGCACCGGGTCGCACGCGAAGCAGCTCGTGCCGCCCGAGCCGCACGTGAACGGGTCGTTGCCCGGGTTGCACTGCGTGCCCTGGCAGCAGCCGCCGCACGCTCCGCTCACGCACACGCACTGGCCGTTCATGCACCGCTGCCCCTGCGCGCACGGAGCGTTGTCTCCACACGCGCAGTCGCCCGTCGGCGAGCACTTGTCGGCGACGTTCGAGTCGCACGGCACGCACGCGCGGCCGCCAACGCCGCAGCGGCCCGCGGTCGGCGTGCGGCACTGCCCGCCCTCGCAGCAGCCGTTCGGGCAGCTCGTCGCGTCGCACACGCAGCCGTTGTTGAGGCAGCGCTGCCCGACGTCGCACGCGTCGTTGAGGCCACACTTGCACTGGCCGTTGCTGCAGAAGTTCGCGAGCGCGCCGTCGCACGCGAAGCACGCCTGGCCGAGCACGCCGCAGCGCGCGGCCGTCGTGGGCGACACGCAGGTCGAGCCCTCGCAGCAGCCCGTCGGGCACTTCGTCGAGTCGCAGCCCGCGCACTGACCGTTCTGGCAGACGTCGCCCGCCGCGCACGCCTGGCACGCCCGGCCTCCGCCGCCGCAGGTGCCCGCGTCGGTGCCATCCATGCAGACGTCGCGCTGACAGCACCCGCTGCAGTTGCCCGGCCCGCACAGCGGCCCGGCGTCGACGCCCGCATCGGAGCCGGCGTCGCGGCCCGCGTCGAACCCCGCATCGAGCCCGCCATCGAAGCCCGCGTCGACGCCGCCATCGCTCGGCAGCACGGCCTCGAGCGTCACCTCGACGTCGACCTCGAGGTCGCGCACGACCGTCGCGCTCGCGCGGCCGCGGCCCTTCACCGCGCCGCCCACGAGGCCCTCGACGGTGACGGTCACGCTCTGCCCCGCGAGCTCCGACGGCAAGAGCACGCGCATCGTCTGCGGGTCGGTCAGCGCGCCGGCCGCCGTCTCGGGCTGCCGCACCTTCAGCTCGGAGCTCGACACCGAGACCTCGAGCTGCTCGGCCGGCACGGCGTTCAGGTGCACGACGAGGAACAGCGCGGTGCCGAACTGCGCGTTCGGGTTCCAGCACTGGCATGACGCGACGCCGAGCAGCAGCGCGACCGCGGCGACGCGCCTCAACGAAAGTCTCCTGCGGGCAAGGTCGTGTCACGCGGGTGCGGCTTCGCGACCAGCACGGCGCCCGTCGTGATGGCGCCCGCCGCGACGACTCCGACCGCCGCCCAGAACCACCACTTCGAAGTGATGCCGCTGCCCTCGTGATGCTCGACTCCGGCGGCCGGCTCGGGAGCGATGAGCGGAGGCGCCGGCGGCGGCGCCGCGACTGGAAACGGAGCCGGCTCGAGCGCCGGGGGTGGAGCCGCTACGGGCTGCGTCGGCGCCGCGGGGGGCGGCACCTCTTCCTTCGTGGCGCGCTCGACCTTCAGCTTCGCCTCTTCTTCGGCGAGCAGCTCGTGCGCGAGCTTGTCCTGCGGAGCCTTGCCGGGCGGGTAGAACGAGAGGAAGCGATCGAAGAAGAACACCGCGCGCTCGTGCTCGCCGAGCATGCGGTGGCACTGGCCGATGTTGAAGAGGAACGCGGGCCGCGCATCGAGCCGGTAGGCCTCGGAGTAGCCCGTGAGCGCCTCCTTGAAGTTGCCCAGGTCGTAGCTCTTCTGGGCGCGCTGGTACTCGGCCTTCGCCTTGGCCTTGTCGGCTGCGGTTCCTTCTGCGGTGGCGGCGCTCGAGACGAGCAGCCAGCACAGAAGGGGGAGCTCAATTCGCATAGGGGTCGATGGTGCTGGTCTTCCGGAGCGGTGCCTTCTGGGTCGGGCGCTTCTGAACGGGAGGAGACACAGCAGGCAGCGGCGGTGGATCGTCGGGCGCGTTCATCGGCGCCGCTTGCACCACGGCGGCCCCGGCATCGGGCACCGCTGCTGCAACCTCGGGTTCTGGCTGGGGCGCAGGCTGTGCGACAGGTGGCGGAGCCGGCTGCGGAGCCGGAGTCGACGTGCGCTGCGTGAGGGCCGTGACGCCGAGGCCCACCAGCACCGCGAGCGACGCCATCGAGATGAAGAGCGGCGCGCGCGACCGGCCCGGCTGAGCGGCGCCGCCCATCGCGGCGTTCACGTCGAGCACGAGCTCCTGCGAGACGCGCTTGGGCGGCAGCGGCGCCTGCCCCGAGTCGTGCGCCTCGAACGGAGCGAGCGCCTCCGACAGCTCGGCCATCGACGCGAAGCGCAGGTTCGGCGCCTTCGAGAGGCAGCGCATCACGATCGCCTGCAGCTGCGGAGGCACCGGCTCGCCGGCGCTCGTGTGGGCCGGCAGCGCCGAGGGCAGCTCGGTCGTAATCTGCATCGCGAGCTGCAGGTAGCCGGGCGCCACGAACGGCCTGCGCTCGGCGAGAATCTCGTACAGCACGGTGCCGAGCGCGTAGATGTCGCACGGAGGCCCGACCTCGAAGCCCTGCACCTGCTCGGGCGACATGTACGCGGGCGTGCCGACCACGAGGCCGGCGAGCGTCTTCGAGACGAGCTCCTTGTCGTCGGGGCCGGCGAGCTTCGCGACGCCGAAGTCGAGCACCTTCACGAACTCGGCGCCGCTGCGCGTGGTGACGAAGATGTTGTCGGGCTTCACGTCGCGGTGCGTGATGCCGACCTCGTGCGCCGCCTGCAGCGCGCTCGCCGCCTGACGAACGAGGCGCACGGCGCGCCCGATGCTGAGCGGCCCCTTCGCCATCACCCCGAGCAGCGAGTGGCCGTTGAGCAGCTCCATCACGCAGTAGCTGCGGCGGATGCCGTGCTCGTTCTTCTCGTCGACGAAGTCGTGAATCTCGATGATGTGCTCGTGCTTGATGCGGTTCACCGCGCGCGCTTCGCGGAAGAACCGCTCGACCAGCGCGTCGCTCTGCGCCTGCTGCGGCTTCAGCAGCTTGATGGCGACCTCTCGGTCGAGCTTGATGTGGCGGGCCTTGTAGACCTGCCCCATGCCGCCGTCGCCCAGCATCCGCTCGATGCGGTAGTTGCCGAGCGTGTCGCCCTGCGAGACGCCGTGGAGCATCGCGGTGAGGCGAATGACCTGCTCGGGGTCGACCTTGCTCGCCGGCAGCACGCCGAACTGCTCGAGCGCGAGCGCGAGGTCCTTCGCGTCGAAGCGCCGCGAGGGCTCCTTCGCGAGGCAGCGGTCGACGATGGGCTGCAGGTGCGCCGCGGTCGGCGGCAGCGGAGGCACCGTGCCCGTCAGCTGTGCGCTCAAGACCTCGCCGTCGGCGCCGTCGAACGGAGGCTTGCCGGTGAGCGCCTCGTACATCGTGATGCCGAGCGAGTAGACGTCGCCGCGCGCGTCGCAGCGGTGCCCCATGATGCACTCGGGCGGCGTGTACTGCGGCCGCGTGAGCAAGACGCCCGGAGCGGTGCTGACCGAGCGCGTGCCTCCGAAGTGAGCGAGGCCGAAGTCGAGCACGCGCGGGGCGCCGTCGGTCGCGAGAAAAATCTTCTCGGGCCGCAGATCGCGGTGAACGACGTTGCGCTGGTGCATGTACTGCAGGGCGTCGCACACGGGGCGCATGAGCCGCACGAGCTCGTCGGCGGTGAGCACGCCGGCGCGCTTGATGCGCTCCTTCAGCGTCTCGCCCTCGAGGTACTCGGTCGCGAGGTAGTACGCGCCGTCGGGCATTCGACCGGCTCCGAGCGAGCGAACGATGTGCGGGTGCATGAGGCTCTGGATCAGCCCCGCCTCGTCGATGAAGCGCCCGAGCGCCTCGGGGTCGGTGGCGGCCTCGGGGCGAAGCACCTTCCACACCAGCTTGTGGCCGCGCTCGATCGACTCGACGAGCAGCACGTTGAACAGGCGCGTGTGAGCGATGGCCCGCAACGCCCGGTACCCGCCCTGAAGCTCGACCGGCGGAGCGCTCACCGAGCGCGGACTATACGTCTAGACTGCGAGCATGCGCCCATCCGTGCTCCTGCTCGCCGTGTTTCTGTTTGGTAACACTGCGCTGGCGAAGGACCCCAAAGAGTGCGTCGCCGGCCAGCCCTGCGCGTGCACCGGCGCCGACGCCTGCAAGCGCACCTGCCCCGGCGGCAGCTGCGAGATGGAGTGCAAGGGCTCGGGCGCGTGCGACTTCTCGTGCGCGAAGGGGAAGTGCACGTTCGAAGCGCCCGGCAGCGGAGCGCTGACGGCGACGTGCCCGGGCGGCAGCTGCACCGTGAACCAGAGCGACTCGAGCGCGGTGAAGTTCAGCTGCGCGGGTGGCAGCTGCACGATGAACTGCTCGGGCTCCGGCACGTGCGCGCTCGACTGCGGCAAGAAGACCGACTGCACCGTCAACTGCACGGGCACCGGCACCTGCAACAAGGCAGCGAAGTAGCCCCCTCACCCCTCGTAGGGGAGAGGGCTGGGGTGAGGGGCGCGCAGCAGAGAAGTCGACGCTTCGGCGTAGCCAGTGCGAGACCGAGGGGCAGGCCCGCCGCGATCAGAGCGCGACGAGCGAACCCAGCCGACGCCTCACCCCCGCAGCAGCTTCTCGAGCGCGGGCTGATCCCCTCGGCTGAGCGCGTCCTCCGCGAGCAGCGAGTCCCTGTCGCGGTAGATGCTCGCGACCGCGACCACGCGCCCCGCCTTGCGGTACGCCACCAGGCAGTCGCGCTTCTCGAGGCTGCCGGTCACCTGCACCGAGTCCCACCCTTCGCCGACGCCGCAGTAGTTGATCGGCACGTCGTAGTGCTGGCTCCAGAAGAACGGCACGGCGCGAAACGGCTCGCCGGCGCCGAGCATGTTGCGCGCGACGACCTGCCCCTGCCGCTGCGCGACCGCCCAGTGCTCGATGCGCGCCGAGCCCTCGCCGTGCGGAAACCGCGCGATGTCGCCGGCCGCGAACACGCCCGGCGCGCTCGTGCGCAAGAGCGCATCGACCACGACGCCGCGATCGACCTTCAGCCCCGCGGCCTCGGCGAGCGCGACGTTCGGCCGCACGCCGACGCCGAGCACCACGAGCTCTGCCGGCACCGTCGAGCCGTCGTCGAGCGTGACGGCGTCGGCCGAGATCGCGGCCGGCTTGCGCCCGAGGTGAAAGCGCACGCCCTTCTCTTCGTGCAGCGCCTTCACGAACGCGCCGAGCTCGGGCCCGAGCACCCGCTGCAGCGGCACGGCGTCGGGCCCGATGACGTGCACCTCGAGCCCGCGCTTGCGCAGCGAGGCCGCGACCTCGAGCCCGATGAAGCTCGAGCCGATGACGGCGACCCGGCCCTTCGCGCGGGCGATGATGGCCTTCGCGTCGGCGAGCGACCGCAGCGTCAGCACGTGCGGCAGCGTCGCGCCCGGCAGGTCGAGCCGCACCGGCGTCGCCCCCGTCGCGAGCAGCAGCGCGCCGTACGTCAGCGAGCGCCCGTCCTTCAGCACCACCGCGCGCTCGGCCGGCGCGAGCTTCACGACCTCGTGCCTCGCGAGCATGACGATGCGGTGCTGCGCGTACCAGTCGGCCGAGCGAATCGGCACCCACTCGGGAGGAGCCGAGCCGTCGAGAAAGTCTTTCGACAGGTTCGGGCGGTCGACGGTCTCGGGCTCGTCGTCTCGCGCGATCATGGTGACGGGCCCGCCGTAGCCGCGGCGGCGCAGCATGTCGGCGCACGCATCGGCGGCGGCGCCGCCACCGACGATGACGACCGACTCGGGCGGCACCAACGCCGGCCGCTTCGAGCTCACCTTCACGCGGTCGCCTTCGCGCACGACGTCCCAGCAGTCGATCGGTCTCAGCGCCGGCGGCCCCACGGCCTCGCCGCTGCGCACGTCGAAGCGCGCGTGGTGCCACGGGCAGCGCAAGGTGTCGCCCACCACGATGCCCTCGGCGAGCGGGGCTCCGTAGTGCGAGCAGGCCGCGGCGACGGCGAACACGTCGTCCCCGCTGCGCACGAGCAGCACCGGCTCGCCCTTCACCTGGCCGACGAGCACGCCTCCGTCGGGCACGTCGCTGAACGCCACTCCGTTGGAAAGCTCGGGACCCGTGGGCTTGATCGGCTCGCTCATGGCATGACGTCAGGTAGCAGCCACCAAGGCGTGCGGCCAGCATGCTTCGCATCGTCGACATCGCGGCGGAGCCGCTCGACCGACTCCGCTACCTCAACGCCCGCCCCGGCGGCGGCACCGAGGCGCGCCTGCTCGCCATCGAGCGCGCGACGGTCACCGGGCTGCCCGAGGGCCTCGACGCCCTCGCCGTCGTCAGCGACCTGCAGGGCATCTCGAACGGCGACCTGCTCGGAGTCGCCGTCGCCGCCGCCCTCGAGCCGCTCACCACCGCGCGCACCGGCGTTCTCATCGCCGGCGACATGTACAGCGTGCCCGGCGCGAACAAGCGCGGCGGCCACGGCGACGTCAGCGGCGTCTGGCGCGCGTTCGCTTCACGCTTCCACTGGGTCGCCGGAGTCGCCGGCAACCACGACGACATCAGCAATGTGAGCGGCGCTAACATTCACCTGCTCGACGGCGGCGTGGTCGAGCTCGACGGCCTGCGCATCGGCGGCGTCGGGCTCGTCTGCGGCAACCCGCAGAAGCCCGGCCGCCGCGCCGAGGAAGACCAGCTCGCCTCCATCGAGCTCGTCGCCAGCGAGAAGCCCGACGTGCTCGTGCTGCACGAGGGGCCGGCCGGCGAGGCGGACCAGCCCGGGCACCCGCGCATCCCCCTCGACGTGCCGCTCATCGTCTGCGGCCACAGCCACTGGCCGCGGCCGCTGTTCACCCACGCGCGCGGCCAGGTGCTGAACGCCGACGCCCGAGCGCTCGTGCTCGCCCGAGCCTGACGCTCACTCGCCCGTGCCTGACAGCATCGGGTCGTCGGGCGCGAAGCACACCTTCTTCACGTCGTCGTCCCAGCCGTACCGCCCGTGCGTCTCGCGCACGGTGCCGCACGACCACCCGGGCGGGCACTCCTCTTCTTCGCACGAGACGCTGCACGTGCCCGGGTACACCGGGCTCACCCAGGGCGGCTTCGGCTTGTCGTCTTCTTCGATGGCGGCGCGCACCTCTTCCGTCTTCGCCTCCGCCATGCGCTCTTCCCAGACGTCGAGGGCCTCGCGGTACTGCTTGCGCAGCCGCGCCACCTCTTCGGGGTCCGCGCTCGGCACGCAGAGGTCGCTGTGGCACTTCGAGTTGCCCTCGCACGACTCGCCGAAGTCGCCCTTGTTGAGCCAGGTCACCAGCCGCTCGGCACTGAGCAGCACTCCGCAGACGATGATGACGACCACGCGCGCGTACTGGCGGAGCTCGTGCGCGCTCGGCTCGCGCCGGGGTGGCGGCGCGGGAGGCCCGATGCGCGGCTGCCACCCACAGCCGGCGCCGGGGCACGGCGACTCCGACGTCGGTCGCGAGGTTCCGCAGCGGGGGCAGGTGAAGACCATCAGTCGCGCTTCAGCACGTAGGACACCTGAGGGTCGGGGAGTGTGATGGTTCTTTCACCCACCTGCATCGCCGAGCCCGCGAACGGCGGGTCGAGCACGACGATGGCCGCGCCCGCGCGACCGAAGCGCACGCGCCACTCGCCCGCATCGAACACGCCGCTCTTCACCGTCACGGTGCCGAGCGTCGGGTGCCGGTAGGTGCCGTCGAGCCCCGCGAGCCACTGTGGGTCCGGAGCCCGCTCGACGGCCGCGGCGCGCTTCACCGCCTCGCCACGAAACCTCAGCGCCGCGTCGACGATCAGCTGCGCCTTCGGCCGCGCGCCCTCGAACAACAGCTCGAGCAGCTTCTGCTTCACCGCCGCGTTGAACGGCAGCTGCACGTAGCCCGTGCCGTTGCGCACGTTCGTCAGCACGATGAGCCCGAGGTCGAGCTCGGGGAACAGCAGCAGCGTCGTGCCGAAGCCCATCGAGCCGCCGTCGTGGCCGACGCTCTCGAGGCCCGAGCGCCGCTCGAGGTCGATGCCGAGGCCGTACCCCGACTCTTGCGTGCCGACGCGGCGCCGCCAGCGCTCGGCGTCGTGGCGGGCGAGCTCGGCCGCCGCGTAGCGCTCCATGTCGCGCAGCGTCGACCAGGCCGCCCCGGCCGGAGCGATCGGCACCACGTTCGCCTCGAGCTCGATGGGCAGCACCTGCGGTCGGCCGTCGAGGTCCAGCGCGTGCGGAGAGGCCCGCTCTCCGCGCGAGCCCACCGCGAAGTCGACGGTCGAGCGGCTCATGCCCAGCGGGCCGAACACGCGCTCGGCCATCGCGCGCGAGTACGCCTCGCCGAGCGGCAGCTCCGGAGCGTACGCGTGCGCCGCGACGAAGCCGCCTGCCGCCATCAGCAGGTTCGAGTACTGAAACGTCTCGCCGAGCTTCGTCGTCGGCTTCATCTCGGCGAGCGACGCCACGCGCGCCTCGGCGGTCACGCTCGCGTACTCGAACAGGTACTCGAGGTCGCGCCGCGGCATGCCGGTGCACGCGCACGACATGTGCCACAGCTGCAAGGCTCGCGTGAGCGAGTCGTCGCCCACGCGAAACGACGGCAGCACCTTCGTCACCGGCGTCTCCCACGCGAGCACGTGCGCCTCGACGAGCGACGCCTGCATCATCGTCGTCATCGGCTTCGTGATGGAGCCCATCATGAAGAGCGTGTCGGGCGTCACCGGCTCGCTCGAGCCCAGCGTGCGCACGCCGAGCACCTTCTCGTAGACCGTCTTCCCGCCCTGCACGACCGCGACGGCCGCGCCCGGCACCTCGAGCTGTTCGAGCGCGCCCCTCAGAAACGCATCGAGCGCCGCAGCGTCGAGCGGTCGAGGCGTGCGGCCGGCGAACGACTCGTCGCGCATGCCCCTCGGTGTGAGCCCCTGCACCACGGCGTCGACCTGCGCGTCGCGGCGCGCGAGGGCTGCCTCTTCACCCTCGGCGAGCAGCACGTACGTGGTGCCCTCGAGCGCCCGCACCTCGGCGCGGACGCGTGTGGTGCCCGACGAGAACGTGAAGCTCGTCTCGAGCTCCCAGCCGCGCGACGGCGGCCAGCGCACGGGGCCCGACTCGAGCGCGAGCGGCGCCTCGCCGCCGTGCACGCTCGCCCACGCAGCGCGCGCGGCCCGCTCGGCGTCGGGCTCCTTCGTCTCGAAGCGGTGAACGCGCACGTCGCCCTCGGGCGCGGTGAGCGTGGTGCCCGACTGCGACCAACCGTCGGGCACCGGCCACTGCAGGTGAGCGGCACACGAGCACAGCGCGAGCAGCGACGGAGCGAGGCGCGACATTCACGCGAAGCTACCGGTCGAGCGAGAGGTCGGCCACATCGACGGGTTCGTCATCTGGCCGTGCGGGCGTCGCGTGGGTTCGAGCGGTTGAGCGCGGGCGTCGGCCGCGCAGCGTTCAACGTCTGTGGATCACGGCCAAGCGCACCGCGCGAGCAGCTACTTGTCGAGCACCAGGTCGGCGAGCTCGACGACGACGTCGTCGTTCGCCGGCAGCTTCACGTCGACCTCTTTCCACGGGAAGCCCTCGACGTAGAGCCCCACCTTCGGAGCGCCGTCGATGAGCTTCGTGCGCACGACCCCTGCGAGCGCGAAGCGGCCGTCTTTGCCGGTGACGGTGAACACCCCCGGAGGCGCCCAGCCGTCGCGGCCGTACGTCTGGTAGACGGGCGAGACTCTCACGCCGCCGAGGGGCGCACCTGCGGCGTCGACGACGCGGCCGCGAAACTGAAGACCCCGGTCGAGGTCGATGGGCACGTGCTCGAAGCGGGCTCGAGACTTCGCATACAGCGCCGGCGAGTTGCCGCCGAGGCTGCTGTGCAGGTTGCCGCCGAGCCCGTCGGCCGTGGTGACCGCGATGGAGAACGCGTGGTCTTCGTCGTCGCACGGCACGCCCGCGACGCGGAAGTGGCCGTCGGTCGCCTCGGCCGGGTAGGCCGCCGCGCGCTTCGAAGACGCGATGCTCACCGTGAGCGCGTACGGCTCCTTCGCGCCCGACGGCATGCCGCGCAGCTCGCCCTCGAACGCGCAGGTGCCTTCGGGCTCGACGCCGCCCTTCACGACCTCGGCGGGTGGTTTGGCGGCGAAGAAGCCGAACCCCATCAGGCCCAGACAGCACGCGAGCGGCCCGCCGAGCAGCACGAGCAGCCACAGCCAGATGCGCCTCGGTCTCGGTGGGCCCGCATCCATCGGAGCCCGCAGGGTAGCGCGTCGGGCTCTCCACGCCGAGGAATGCGGCTTCGAGGCCTCCACCGAAGGACCTCGGGGCTCACTCGGGAGGCGGGTGAAAATTGATGCACGCGTGACTCACCGTTCACCGGTTCTGGCCTCACCAACGGGCTGAAATCGCGAGGTCGAAAAAGTGAGCCGTGACTCACGCTTGCATCGATTTTCACCGCCCCGCGCGGTGACCCCGGCGGGCGCGGTTGGAGAGCCTGCGTTGCCTCGCGTCGTAAATCGCAGCCTGAGGCAGCGCCTGGATGCCCGTCGGAGTGAGCTGATTCTCGTTCACGTTGAGCATCTCGAGCGCCAGCCGCGGCGCGTCGTCGTCCGGCGCGTCCGCACAGGCTCGCGCCAGCGCCGCGACGTCTGCCATCAGAACGTGAGCTGCAGCTGCGACGCCCCCGCCGGCCCCGCGTTGCCCGACGACGGCCCGGCCGAGCCCGGAGTCCCCAGCATGAACGACACGCCGCTCACCGGAGTCCACGTGGAGCCCGAGTTCTTCACGAGGCCGTACACGCTGCCGCCCGCGCCGCCGCCGCCGTGGCCGCCCTGGCCGCCGTTGCCGCCGCGACCGCCTCCGCCGCCGATGGTCGCCTCTCCCTGGTCGCCCTCGCGCAGCGACGTGCCGCCGGCGCCGCCGTTGCCGCCCGTGCCGCCCGTGCCGCCGCGGCCTCCATTGCCACCGTTGCCGCTGCGCACGTTGAGCCCCGTCGCCGTCACGGTCGCGTTGAAGAGGAACAGGCCGATGGAGGCGCCCGCGCCGCGCCCACCCTGACCGAGCGTGCCGCCGCAGCCGCCGCCGCCGCCGCCGCCGCCGCCCGAGCCGTACGCCTCGCAGTTCGCGATGGGGCTCGCGAAGATGACGCTGCGGCCGCCCGCGCCACCGCCGCCGCCGCCGCCGCCGCGGCCTGCCGAGCCTGCCGTTCCGTTTCCACCGTTGCCGGGCGTGTAGCCGCCCGAGCCGAACATGCCCGCCGACGCCGCCGCGCCGTTCGTGCCCGCCGCCCCCATCTGCCCATCGACGCCGTAGTACGAAGAGCCCATCCCCGGAGTCACTCCCGGCGGCACGCCCGACCCGCCGCTCCCGGTGCCGTTCGGCGCGGGGCTGCCCGCTCCGCCGCTCGGCACCGGCATGATGTCGAAGTCGAAGTGCGACGGCGTCCCGCCCGCGCCGCCCGGGAAGCCGCACGCGCTCGCTCCGCCGCCGCCGCCCGGCGGCACCGGGTTGCTCGGGCAGTACGTGTCTTGAATCAGCGCGAAGAACGCGACGCACGCCGTCTGCTCGTTGCTGCCGAAGCCGCCGCGCGTCTCGTAGACGCAGCCCTCGCGGCCGTTGCCGCCGGGCGAACCCGGAGTGCCCACCATGCCGTCGCTGCCCGGCGCGCCATCAGCACCGCGCCCGGCGACCAGCGCGAGCGACTCGAGCTTCACGCCCTGTGACTCGGTGACCCAGCCGCCGTACGACGTCGCCGACGCGCCGGCGCCGTCGCCCGCCTCGAAGCGGAAGCCCTGCACCAGCACGTTGTTCGCGGCGTCGACCTTGAGCGCGGGGTTGCCGGTGCGCACGGTCGTCGTGTTCGTCGACAAGCGCCGCCACGTCGAGGGGTCATAGAGGCCGGCCACGTTCACGCCCGAGAGCCCGAGCAGCTCGAGCGGCTCGTCGTACGTCCCCGCAGCCACGTACAGGTCGCGCTTGCCGAGCGTCGCCAGCGCGCCGACGCCCGCCGACAGCGTGCGCTTCGGAGCCGCCCGCGTGCCGGCGTTCGAGTCCAACCCGCTCGGCGACACGAACACGCCGTTGTTCAGCTCGCCGTCGATGCCGTCGCAGTTCGCGTCGGCGAAGTTCGGAGCGTCGGGCACGTCGGTCGCCGACATGAACGTGCACTGGTACTCGCAGCCGTTCGACGGGTTCATGTCGAGGTCGACCCACCCGGCGTTGCACATGAAGCGGCACGCGCCGCCCACGCACGACGGCGTCGCGTTCTGCGACGAGCACACGTTGCCGCAGCCGTTGCAGTTGTTCACGTCCGTCAGCGGGTTCGACTCGCACCCGTCGGGGTCCATCATGTTGCAGTTGTTCCAGCCCATGTCGCACGTGTCGACCTTGCACGTGCCCATCTCGCACTTCGGAGTCGCGTGCGGCAGCATGCACACGCGCCCGCAGGCTCCGCAGTTGAGCGGGTCGGCCTGAACCGGGAAGTCTTCGTCGGTCATGCCGTCGCAGTCGTTGTCGATGGCGTCGCACAGCTCGGGGCCTGCGTCGCCCGGAGTGCACGTCGCCACCGAGCCGCCCGCGCAGCCCGGCACCGTGCGCCGGCACGCGCCGACGCCGCACGTCACCGTGCCGCCGTCTTCGTCGATGCGCCCGTCGCAGTTGTCGTCCATGCCGTTGCACACGTCGGCCTGGGGGGCCTTCGCGTCGCACACGACCGCGTTCGCGACCACGTCGCACTGCTTGATGCCGCCACACGTGCCGTACGGGTTCGTCACCTCGCACGGCTGCAAGAAGTCGCCGCGCGCGAGGCACGCGCACGACGCGTTCATCGGCACGCACTGCTGCACCTTCGGCTGCCCGTCGACGCCGAGGCCGTTCACGCACCGGTAGCCTTCGGGGCAGCTCTGGTCGAACGCGCAGTCGCGGCCGCACACGTGCTCGCCGTTCACCGCGAGGCACGAGTCCGACGGGTACGCGCACTCGGTGTCGGCCATGCACGGCTGGCAGAGCTTCCGCTTGTCGGGCTGACACGCGAAGTTGTTCGGCGAGAACTGCACGCAGACCTCACCCGCGAGGCACACCGTCGAGCACTTGCGCAGGCACACCACCGGCCCGACGACCGGAGGCCCGTCGCACAGGCCCGTCTCGCACTGCTCGTTGCTCATGCACGCCTCGCCCTCTTTGAAGAGCGTCGGCTTGGGAGTCTGCTTCCGGCAGTTGCAGCCGCCGACGATGACGAGCACGAGGCTCCAGACGAGCCACTGGGCGGACGAACGCTTCATGAGGGAGCTCCGGCTTGCTGTCGAACGGGGGCGCTACGGAAGGCGGCTTCTGCCATACCTCACGAGCGAAAGGGAAATCGGGCTGGTAGCGTGGCCCCGCGTGGAGCCCCTGCACGACCGTCGCAAGCGCCTCGGCTCCTCGCCGCTGTGCCGCGGCCTGAGCGACTCGGAGCTCGACCAGGTGCTGCACGTCACCGAAGAGCGCACGGTCAAGTCGGGCGACCACGTCTTCAAGCAGGGCGACGTCGCAGACGGCCTGTTCTTCATCGCCCGCGGGCGCGTCGAGGTGACGAAAGACGGGCAGCGCCTCACCGAGCTCGGCATCGGCGAGGTGCTCGGTGAGCTCTCGGTGCTGGGCGGCACCCACAAGCGCAGCGCTTCGGCGAAGGCGCTGAGCGAGACGCTCGTCATGCGCATCGGCACGCGCGACTTCCGCAAGCTCCTCGAGGAGTGGAACGTTGCGGCGATGAAAATCACCGTCAACCTCGCCTACCAGCTCACCGAGCGCATGGTGAACATCACCGAGAAGATGCTCGAGGTGAAGAAAGAGCAGAAGTCGGCCGCCAGGGTCCACCCGACGCACTGGAAGCTGTGACCCGCAGGCGCTTGCGTCACCCGCAGCAACACACCGTTGCTTGAGCACCCCTGCCCGAAGGGTTAACGCTAGAAGCCATGAAGCCCGTCATTCTCGGCAGCCGGCCCCTGGGTCCCTCTCCTTCTCCGTGGGAGACCGACGACCCGTTCCTCTTCTGCGTGCACCACCGCGACGACTACCCCGCGGCGGCCGAGGGCTTCGGGCCCGCGCGCGCCTCGCTGACCGGCCGCAACATGGGCATGGACTTCGAGGGCAAAGACGGCTGGCGCATGTACCACGGCGACAAGGTGCCGGGCTTTCCGCAGCACCCGCACCGTGGCTTCGAGACGGTCACGCTCGCGCGGCAGGGCTACATCGACCACTCCGACTCGCTCGGCGCGGCCGCCCGCTTCGGGCATGGCGACGTGCAGTGGCTCACGGCGGGTGCGGGCATCCTGCACTCCGAGATGTTCCCGCTGCTCGAGAAGGACAAGCCGAACCCCGTCGAGCTGTTTCAGATCTGGCTCAACCTCCCCGCGGCCGACAAGATGGTGAAGCCCTACTTCTCCATGCTGTGGAGCGGCCAGGTCCCCAAGGTCCTCCACCACGACAAGCAGGGCCGCGCCGTCGAGGTGACGGTGATGGCGGGCGCGCTGGGTGACGCGAAGCCTCCGAAGCCGCCGCCGAACTCGTGGGCGAGCCGCGCCGAAGCGCACGTCGCCATCTGGGCCGTGCGCCTCGTGCCGAACGCGCGGTGGACGATGCCGGCCGCCGCAGCCGGCGTGAACCGCACGCTCTATTACTTCAAGGGCAGGCAGCTCGCGGTCGACAGCACGCAGTTCGTCGCTGGCACCGCCATTCGCGTGCGCAGCGACGCCGAGCTCCAGCTCGAGAACGGCGACGCCGAGAGCGAGGTGCTCGTGCTGCAGGGTCGGCCCATCGGCGAGCCCGTCGCGAAGTACGGCCCGTTCGTGATGAACACGCCCGAGCAGATTCAGCAGGCGTTCGTCGACTACCGGCGCACCGAGTTCGGCGGCTGGCCGTGGTCGAGCCACGAGCCCGTGCACCAGCGCGAGGGCCGCTTCGCGCGGCACGCCGACGGGCGCGTCGAGAAGGCGACCTGAAAAAGGGGACAGGCTACTTTTTCGAAGCAGTCCGAGCGGAGGGTGGCAGCTGCGCAATAAAGTAGCCTGTCCCCTTTTTCTTCAAGTCAGGTCGTCTTCACCGAAGTCGAAGCCCTCGAACTCGCCGCGCGTCGCAGCCTCGGGAGGCGGAGGCGGCAGCTCGTTGTTCGGCTCCGTCTTCAGCTCTTCCTCCCAGACGATCATGTCCTCGAGGTCGACCACCACTTCGATTTCGTCTTGCTGTTGCTTGCCCATGACTCCGCCATTGGGCAATCGGCGTACCGGGTGATCCGCCAGCGCTTCCGCGCGGATGCAGCTCGACCCGTGTGGCGCCCGTGCGTGACGCCACACGCGTTTACGCCAGGCCGCCACTTCAGTCTCCACTTCGGAGCGTCAGTGCTCCAACTTCAGACACTCCAAAGCGTTTCCCCTTTTACACGTTCCGAGGGCACGCACTGCGGCACCGATGTTGCTGTTCGGCAACGCCACGGATGAGCTCGTCTTCAGAGCAGAAGATCCCCACGCAGCAGTTCCTCCTCCCGGGGCAGGAGTTCTGCGTCGGCCTGCCGTGGGAGCGCGCCGACCTCCCCAAGCACGGCCTGCCTCCGGCGCCGCCGGCGCCTGCGCCGTCGGTGAACCCGTTCGACAAGGCCGAGCTGCAGCCCGACCCGGTCGCGGGCCTCGAGATCGGCGCCTGCCAGGTGATTCGCCGGCTCTCGTCGAACTCGGCCGACTCGCTGCTCGCGATGCGCGCCGACCCGCGCGAGGGCACCGCGCTCGTCGCGCTGCGAAAGATCGAGCTGCCCGACGAAGGCATGCAGGACCTGCTCGAGCACGCGCACTGGGCGAGCCACTTCCGCCACCCGAGCCTCGCGCGCGTCTACGGCTGCGAGGCCAGCGACGAGGGCATCTTCTGGGTGACCGAGTTCTGCAGCGGCGCGTCGCTGAACGAGATCAGCGCCCAGTGCCGCAAGATCGGCAAGGGCGTGCCGATGGGCTTCGCGCTCTCGATCGCGTACGAGACCGCGCTCGCCCTCTCGGAGCTGCACGTGCCGGGCGCCCACGCCCACGGCATGGTGAGCGACGCGACCGTCTTCGTGAACTTCGAGGGCCTGCCGAAGCTGCTCGACCTCGGCCTCATGCGCTGCATCTCGGGCAAGATTCTGCGCCCCGAGGGCCTGAGCGCGATGGCGCCGTACCTCTCGCCCGAGCAGGTGAACCACGGGCGCATGCCCGACCCGAAGACCGACGTCTACGCGCTCGCCGCCGTGCTGCACGAGTGCCTCTCGGGCCAGAAGTTGCCGAACGGGTTCGAGCGGCAGCCGCACTTCGTGCCGCCCTCGAGCTTCAACGTGTCGCTGCGCGGCGAGCTCGACAACGTGGTGCTCAAGGCGCTCGAGGTCGATCGCTCGAAGCGCTACGCGAGCGCCGCCGACTTCGCGAAGGCGCTGAAGGCCGCCGCGTCGGCGTTCATGTGGAAGCCGGCGCAGCGGTCTGAGTTCGTGTCGCAGCTCTTCCAGACGCGCAAGCGCCGCGAAGAGGTGCTCGCGGCCGGCTGCGAAGAGCTCGCGTGGAAGCCGACGCGCGTTCCGACCGCGCCGAAGCTGCCCGCGGTCGCCGAGGCGCCGAAGGCGCGGCAGACGACGTCGATGCGGGCTCCGGTGTTGCCGGTGCCGAAGCCCTCGGCCGCGCCCGCGGTCGCGAAGAAGGCGAAGCAGCAGAAGTCGGCGCAGCCGTCGAGCGTGCGCGCGGTGGCGCTGACGTTGGTCGCGTGCGGCCTCGCGTTCGTGTGGCAGCAGAACCTGGCCGAGCAGTGGCTGAACCCGCCCGAGCCGATCGTGCTGGCGACGCGCGCGGGCGCTGCGCTGAGCGCGTCGCCGCTGCAGGTGCCCGCAGCGGCGGCGGCGCCCGGCGAGCAGTCGGAAGAGATCGCCGAGCGCACGCTCGACGTCGCACGCACGCTCTACGCCGAGCGGCCCAAGCTGAAGGCCGGGGGCCGGAAGAAGAACGACGCGCCGCTGCCGCCGTGGCTTCAGCCGAAGGGCAAGCGCCGCTAGAACGCGGACCAGGCCTCGACCGAGTTGCCGGTCACTCGCGCCGACGACGCCTTCACCGCCGCGAGCACCGTGACGTGCAAGAAGTGGCCGTCGCGGCGCGAGCGCGTGATCAGCACCGCGGGCGCGACGCGCCGCTCGAGCGCCTGAACCTCGCTCTCGAACGCGGCGAGCTGGGCGTCGAGCTGCTTCGAGCGCCGGTCGAAGGTGCGCGTGATCACTTCCCGGCCCTCCACTCGTCGAACATCGCCTTGAGCCGTTGCCACGTCGTGCCGTTCACGTGCACGCTCCAGCTGCGGTCGCTCGCGGCGTCGAGCGCCTGCGCGGCCTCGGGCGAGACGAACACGGTCTGCCTGGCCACGGTGCGCTCTTCGGTGAAGGCCTCGGTCTGCGTGCTGTTGGCGTCGACCGTCTCGACGTGCAGGCCGCCGAAGCCTTCGCCTGCGCGGCTCTGAATGCTGCGATCTCCCATGTGCTGCTCCTTTCGAGAGCGCCGCAGTGGAGCAATGGCCTTGCCGCGCCAGGGCCTCGAAAGGTCTCACGGCGGGACGGTCGATGAGCGCGCCGCGCCTGATCTCGCGCGCTTGGGCTGGTCCTCGCGCTGCGTCTGCGCTGGATCATGACAAACCCAAAAGTAGTGCTCGCAGTGTCCCTGGGTCTGCTCGCTGGTTGCGGACCTCAACTCGCGACGTGCAACTTCGACCGCGACTGTCCCGGCGTCGCCCAGTGCAAGCAAGGCATGTGCGTCGACAAAGAGGAGCCGAAGCCGAAGCCCGACCCGAAGAAAGATGCGGGCGCCGAGCCTGAGCCCGATGCCGGCGAACAGCCGGTGCCCGACGCCGGTGCTCCCGTCGACGCAGGCATGCAGCCCGACGCTGGCGTCGACCCGATGATGCCCGACGCGGGAATGATGATGATGCCCGATGGCGGCATGACGTGCGTGCCACGCACGTGCGCCAGCGCCGGCGCGACCTGCGGCCAGCTCCCTGACCTCTGCGGCGCGATGCTGAGCTGCGGCTCGTGCACGCTGCCCCAGCACGTCTGCAGCGCCACGAACACCTGCGTCTGCGTGCGGAAGACTGCGGCCGACTTTCCGAACCTGCAGTGCGGCGTGACCAGCGACGGCTGCGGCGGCCTCGTGCCGCTCGGCACGTGCACCGCGCCCCAGCACGTGTGCAGCCCGGCGAACGCCTGCGTCTGCGTGCCGAAGACGCGCGCCGACTTCCCGAACCTGCAGTGCGCGACGGTCGCCGACGGCTGCGGCGGTCAGGTGCAGCTCGGCACCTGCTCGGGCCCGCAGGACTCGTGCATCTCGAACCAGTGCGTCTGCCAGCCCAAGACGCCTGCGAGCTTCCCCACGCTGAACTGCGGCACCCAGCCCGACGGCTGCAATGGCACGGTGAACCTCGGCACGTGCACCGGCGCTCAGGAGGTCTGTCAGAGCAACCGCTGCGTCTGTGTTCCCAAGACGGCGGCCAACTTCCCGTCCAGCTTCGCGTGCGGCACCCAGCCCGACGGCTGCGGCGGCAACGTCACCTTCGGCACCGGGACGTGCGGCCACCCGTTTCAGGACTGCGCGTCGAACGTGTGCAGCTGCCGCTACACCACCGATGATCCGGACGACGCCTTCGAAGACCGGAACTGCGACGGCATCGATGGTGATGCCAGCCAGGCCGTCTTTGTTTCTCCGAACGGCAGTGACACGAACGATGGTCTGAGCAGGACCTCAGCTGTGCAGTCATTGGGCCGGGCGCTCACGGTTTCGACGGGATCTGGCCGCAGATCGATTTACATCGCCGCAGGGGGGTACGCAGCCCCGATCAACAGCTGGGTTGCCGGTCTGAAGCTCATTGGCGGATATGACGTGAACTGGAGTCGCAGCGATGCTCCTGTCAACCGCGCGGTCATCGTCACGACCACGAACGGTTGGGCGCTCGCCAACACCAGTGGCCACATCGAGCGTGTGGTCATCCAATCGGCAACGACCTCCAACTTCGGAGAGTCGTCGCATGCGCTGCGGCTGAGCGACTGTGGCACCAACTTCACGCTTGCCAACGTCGAGCTGGTCGCGACCGCTGCCTTCTCCGGTCGACCCGGCACGCCAGGTGCCAACGGAGGTATCGGAGCCAACGGAACTGATGGGGAACAGGGGTATCTCGGCCTTCCCGACCGAGCCGGTGCACGCGGCATTGGCGGTTCCGGCGTGGGTCTTCAGCGGGGCGGCGACGGCGGGCGAGGCGGCTACGGCAGCATCGTCGACGGCGAGAGCGGCCAGGCTGTCGGCTCAACCGCGGGCGGAGCCGGCGGACTCAGCTATGGGTGCAGCACCGGAAACGGGCGGGTTGGTTCCGAGGGTCCGCCGGGCCCTGCCGGGAGCAACGGCAGCGATGGTTGGGGAGTCGGCACGGCGAGCTCGGGGCTGTGGGCCGCTCCCTCGTCAGCTTGGGCGGCCAACGGAGCCACGGGACACGCCGGCTATGGTGGCGGCGGCGGCGGCGGCGGCGGCAAGCTGCACTGCGGCTGGCCGAACAACTGGTACCAGGCCGGAGGTTCGGGAGGCGGTGGTGGTGGCGGTGGGTTCGGCGGCAGCGGCGGCGTAGGCGGCGGTCCCGGCGGCTCGTCGATCGCGCTCATTCTGGTGCGCTCCAACCCGACGATGCGCTTCGTCACGTTCAAGACCGGTAACGCGGGTGCTGGCGGTGTCGGAGGAAACGGCGGGCTGGGTGGCCCCGGCGGTCTCGGCGGTGTCGGAGGAAGCGGTGTCGTGTATGGAAACTCCAACTCCGGCTGGGGCATGGTGGGAAACAACGGCGGCGCTGGCGGCAACGGCGGCAACGGTGGCAAGGGCGCCTCTGGGCACACGGTCGCGATCTGGTGTGAGGGGCTGCCCGCGTCACCGTCGGTCGGTGGCTCCCAACTGACCTTCCAACTCGGCGCCATTGCAACAGGTGGATTGAGGCAGAACTCTTACAACTGCCCGTAGCCCACGTACGCAAGCCCGGCGGCTCTTACCGGTGCACCTCCATTCCGGTAAGAGCCGCCGTCATGCTTCAGCTCGCGCTGCTCTCGACAGTCGTGCTGGCAGCACCCGAGGCCGCTCCAGAGAAGCCCCGGCTCGCGATTCTCGGGCTCACGTCCGCCGGCGTCGACGCAGCCCTCGTCGAGTCGCTCGGCGACGCCGTGACGTCTGCCGCCTCGCAAGCGGGCTGGTTCAAGGTCACCTCCCAGAAAGACATGCAGACGCTGCTCGGCATGTAGCGCCAGAAGCAGCTGCTCGGCTGCTCCGACACCGAGAACGCGTGCATGGCCGAGCTCGCCGGCGCGCTCGGCGCCCGCTTCGTGATGAGCGGCGGCGTCGCCCGACTCGGCAACGCCTACCAACTCACGCTGCAGACCGTCGACACCCAGAAGGCCGTGCCGCTCGGGCGCTCGACCCGCATCGCCTCCGACCTCGACGGGCTCGCCGACTACACACCGTTCATCATCGTCGCGACGAGCGAGGGCCTGTGGAGCCTCTCGGGCCTGCTCAACGACGAACCCCTCGCGAGGCGGCAGTGGGCCGAGACGCAGTCGGGCGTCTGCAACGAGAACCGGCTCGACTTCCGCCACCTGCAGGCGGTGCGAAACCCCTTGCAGCCTCGCCCGCTGCTCACCGTCGAGGTCCACGCGACGCCTGACGAGCAGGACCGGCTCATGATGCTCGAGGTCGCGCTCGACGCCGGGTTCATCATCTACAACGGCTGCCCCCTGCCGACTGGCATGGCGCCCTACCCCAACGTGCTCACGATGTTCACCCGCCCCGCGTGCGAGGGCCTGTGCCCCCGCATCGTCGACAGCTGGTCGACCTGGTCGCCTGACGCAGGCGAGATGGCCCAACTCCGCTGTCGAGAAGCTGACGGGGGCCGGCCCTCACTCGCCGTCTGCCCCTTTTGCGCGGTGACGCAGTCCGCCTCCTGCGTGCCGTACGGTGACAACTTCTCGGCCGCCGAGCCCGCTGTTCTCGGGCCGAGCACGACGCTCACGCGCGCGCGCTCCCACGACGGCGTCGCCGTCGACGCTCGCGGCAGCATCTGGCGCTCGAGCTTCGGGCCCTGGTCCGACGTCACCTTGAACGCGGTACCGAACGGTGTCGCTGGGCGTCTGAGCGCGATGACGGCGGGTACCGACGCGGTCCCGACCGGGAGTTTCTACCGCACCCTCATCGTGCAGCCGGGGAGCCACTCGGGCGACCCGTCGGGCTTCTACCGGACGTTCTCGCTTCCCGAGATCCTGTCCAACGTCACGAATCGGCCGGAGTGGCGCGTCGCCAACTTCGGTACTGGCACCACCTCGGTGTTCGACGCCGCATCGCTCGGCACTATGGCGACCTCGCCGAGCCTCACGAGGCCCGTTCGTGCCGCGCTGTCGCCGCTGCCCGACGGTGGTCAACTTCTCATCGTCACGTCGACGGACTTCCTCAGCGCGGTCGACGTCACCGCCTCGGCCGCGATCGCGAAGCTCGACCTCATGGCGACCTACGACGACTACCCGCACCCCGCGTTCGTCGCGACGCCGCTGCCGCGCGGGAACATCGTGTCGCTCGTCGCGCTGCCGCCGCTGGCTGCCGCCGACTCGCAGGCACGCTACGCATACGGCTACGTCGTCGCGACGGGCCGCATCTTCAGGTTCCGCGCCGACAACCCGGTCGTGTGGCGCACCGATGAGCTCGTGGTGGCGCCGACCGAGGCCGTCGCCGTCTGGGCCGACGGCACCCGCGCGCGCGCCGGGTTCCGCGACGGGCAGGTGTTCTCGCTGCCGGCGCGCGTGCCGCTCGCGCCGGCCATCGCCGCAGGCGCCTCGACCGTCGTCGACTTCGCGGGCGTCGGCTGCCAGACCTTCGCGCTCACGACCTCGGGCCTCTACGCGCTCCAGGCCGACGCCGGCGCCCCGCTCGCGGCGTGGCAGCGCGTGGCCCTCAAGACCGACGACGCCGGCGTCTCGTGGGCGACGGGCAAGCTCTACTCCGACGGCACGGGGCTCGCCCTCTTCCGCGAGCACGGCGTCGCCGAGCGCCTCACCGTGCCTGCGTGCCCCTGAGCTGGTAAGAGCGGCGCATGCTTCAGCTTGCACTGCTTACTTCGCTGCTGCTCAGCCAGGCCGACGCCGACGCTCCGGTCGCGAAGACGATCACGCCCGAGCAGCTGAAGGAGCCCGTCGGCTGGGGCTACCAGTACGCCGCCGGCGCCGCGGTCACCGTCATCGCGGTGCCGACGAGCATCTACCTCGCCACCTGGCTCGGCTCGCTGTCGAACAACCTGTACGCCGCCGCCGTCCCCGTGCTGCTCTGCATCGGCCTCATCCCTCCGCTGGCCGTCACCGCCGTCACGGTGCTCGTGGGCAACTGGCGCACGAACGGTCGCTACCGCGCCTGGCCCGCCTTCCTCGCGACGATGGTCATCAACGGCGCCTCGCTCGCCATCGCCGCGTCGCTCGGCCTCTCGGAGCTCATCGTCGGCCGCGTCATCCTCTACACGCTCGCGCAGGCGGTGCTGCAGCCGGGCGCGGCCGTGCTGCTCGAGCGCGCCTTCCCGAAGTCCGAGCCCACCGTCATCACCACGCCGAGCGACCCGGTCTCGTCGCGCACGTTCATGGTGCCCACCGGCGCCTGGAGCTTCTGATCATGACCTCTCTGCTCGTGCTCACGCTGCTCTCGGCCCCCTGCCCCACCCGCGCCTCGTGGCCCACGGCCGACTGGCCCGTCGGCGACCTGCAAGGGGTTCGCACCCGCCGCGCCGCCGAGGTGAAGGCGCTCGAGGACTATCTCTTCACGCTCACCGGGGCCGACTCCGAGCGAAAGGGCCTGCGCACCGACGCGCTCATCATCGTGAAGAGCGGCACCGTCATCTACGAGGCGTACGCGCGCGGCTGGTCGGCCAACAAGCGCCACATCAGCTGGAGCGTCGCGAAGAGCTTCAGCACCGCGCTCGCCGGCGTCGCCGTGCAGAAGGGCGCGCTGAACGTGTCGGACTCCATCTGCAGCTACGTGGCGGCCCGCGACGAGCTGTGCCCCATCACCGTGCAGAACATCATGGAGTTCGGCAGCGGCCTGCACTGGCAGGAGGCCTACGAGAAGGAGTCGTACCAGTACAGCTCGGTCATCGCGATGCTGCTCGGCGAGGGCCACCAGGACACCGTGAAGTTCTTCCTCGACCACAAGAAGGACCACGAGCCCGGCACCACGTTCAACTACTCGACCGGCGAGGCGATGCTCGTCTCCGAGGTGGTGCGCCAGGCCGGCCTTCAGCAGGGCTTCGACAAGAACTGGTTCTGGTCCGACTTCTTCGACCGCCTCGGCATGTCGAGCACCATCTTGTCGGGCGACGTGAAGGGCGCGCCCGGCGGAGGCAGCTACATCTTCGCCACCGCGCGCGACTACGCCCGCTTCGGTTACCTCTACCTGAACGACGGCTGCTGGGAGGGCAAGCGCGTGCTCCCCGAGGGCTGGGTGAAGTCGTCGACGACGATGAGCAACACCTTCAAGGTCGGCGCGCCCGACAGCGAAGACACTCCGAACGGGTGGATGTGGTGGCTCAACGAGGTCGCGCCGAAGAAAGGCGAGCGCCCGTGGAAAGACGCACCGGCCGACGCGTACTCGGCCATCGGGCACTGGGGTCAGTACGTCGCCGTCGTGCCGAGCGAAGACCTCGTCGTCGTGCGCCTCGGCGACGACCGCGACGAAGGTATGGAGCTGAACAAGCTCATCCCCCTCTCCATCGAGGTGGCGAAATGAAACGGCTCGCGCTCTTCAGCCTGCTGCTCGTCGCGGCCGCCTGCGCCGGTGAGAAAGACGGCGCCCGCTACTACGACAACAGCGACCCCGAGCTCGCCGTCGGCAACGCGGCGTTCATGACCTGCACCTGCATCTTCACGATGGAGATGCCCGAAGACTTCTGCAGCGCCTGGGTCAAAGCGTCGCCCGCCGTCGCCCGCGTCGGCATCGACCGCGCGAACAAGGTCGTCGAGTCGAGCGCGTTCATCACCTGGGCCGCCCGCGCCTACTGGCTCGATGACAAGCGCGGCTGCGTGCTCGAGTAGCGCGGGGGTTGCGTTTCTGTTGATTCTGTAGTCAATGTCCGCCTGCCCAAAGGGGAGCAGGCGGTGCGTCGTGCGGTTCAGCCCTCTCGTTCTCTGTTTCAGTGTGGCGTGCGTAGACTCGACGGCCTCGTCGTCTCCAGGCGGCGACGAGCTGTTCGAGCAGGGGGCGCGCGTCACGTCGGAGCGGTCGGCCGCACTTCGCGCCGCCAGCGGGCACTACGTGGTCGCCGAGGGCGGAGGCGGCGGAGCGGTGAACGCGAACCGGCCCGGCCGCGGCCCGTGGGAGAGCTTCACGCTGCGCGACCTGAACGGCGGAGCGCTCGCGCACGGCGACCTCGTGCAGCTCGTCACCGACGACGGCGCGCACTTTCTGTGCGCCGAGGGCGGCGGCGGCCGCGAGCTCGTCGCGAACCGCACCGCGGGCGGCGCGTGGGAGACCTTCCGCCTCGAGCGCGAGGCCGGCCCCGGCGACGTGCAGAGCGGCGACCGCGTCGGCCTGCGCACCGACGACGGCCACTGGGTCGTCGCCGAGCTGGGCGGCGGCGAGGCCGTGCGCGCCGACCGCACCGCCCGCGGCGCGTGGGAGACCTTCACGCTCGAGCTCGGGCCGGCGGCGCCGGGCGGCGGCGGCGGCGTGCTTCCGGCCGACGTGACGCTGGTGGCTCCGGTGCCACGCGGCACGGTGCTCGGCACCGTCTTCGGCTACGAGATGAACAGCCACTGCCCGTTCGCCGACGCGTCGCGGTGCGAGCTGCCGCTCTACAAGCGCTACGACCGCGACGACCCCGAGTGGTGGGACGTGCAGGTGCAGGAGCTGCTCCACTCGCGCGTCAACGTCGTCATGGCGCACGGCCGCGGCTGCCTCGACCCGACCAGCGGCGACAGCGGCAACGGCAACATGTGCCCGCGCCTCTTGCGGCACCTCGTCGCCGCCATCGACCGCGCCGGCGCGCGTGGCGTCATGCGCCTCGGCATGTTCGACGACACCGGCGCGTACCCGGGCGCGCGCAACGTCGTCGAGGGCCGGCCCGACTCCGAGCGCTTCGACGTCGGCGACCGCACCGCGTGGCGCTTCTTCTGGGACCACAACATGCGCCAGTGGTTCGACACCGTGCCGAAGGAGCTCTGGTACCGCCTCGACGGCCGCCCCGTCGTCGCGTTCTGGACCCTGTCGTCGTACTTCTTCTCGAACCAGCGCAACAACGCGAGCGCGCTCTTGCGTGACCTGCGCGCGAAGTTCATCGCGCGCTACGGCGAGGACCCGGTGTTCATCGTCGACGGCTCGTGGCTCTCTGAGGACCCGAGCATCACCGCGACCGACGCGCAGGGCGCGAACGACTGGTTCGACCCGAACGTCAGCGTCTACACGTACCGCTCGTGGGGCGGGAAGCGCTGGGGCGCGCTCGTGCCGTCGTACCGCAACCCCGACACGGTGGCCGGCTGCGGCGCCTCGTGCCGCGAGCAGACCCGCCAGAACGGCCAGACGCTGCGCAACGCGTTCAACGCCGGCCTCGACTCGCGCTTCACGCTGCTCGAAGGGTGGACGAACGTCGTCGAGACGGCGGGCTTCTACCGCAGCAACGCGTGGGCGTACCCGAACCAGTACATCAACATCGTGCGCGAGTACGCCGACCCGAACGTGACGACGCTGAAGCTCGAGGCCGAGGCCGCCGACGCGTTCGTCGACTTCTCGGGCGAGAACCTCGGCGGCACGTACCGCGACGGGGCGCTCGACGTCGGCAGGCTCCGAGAGCCGCAGGGCTGGTTCGTCGGGTGGACGGAGGGCGGCGAGTCGCTGACGTTCCGCGACCTCGCGCTGCCTTGCGGCACGTATCGCTTCACCGCCCGCGTCGCGTCGCCGGTCGAGGGTCAGTCGGTGCACCTCGAGGCGGGAGCGCGCGTGCTGCCGCAGGCGCAGGTGACGAAGACGGGCGGGTGGGACGCGTACGGGCTCACGCACCTGGGCGAGGTGAAGCTGCCGCAGGGGCGCTACGACGTGAAGCTCGCGCTCGACACGGGCGGCGTGAACGTCGACTGGGTGTTCCTGCGGCGCGTGAACGGCGTATGCCAGTGAGGCTCGACGTCACCGTCCGGTGACATCGCGGAGCGGGAGTCTGCCGGTAGAGTTCGGCGCATGTGGCGTGCGCTCTTCCTCTTCGGCCTCACGTCGTGTGGCGCGGTCTCGTTCGGGGTCGAGCAGGACCTCGGCCGTCAGGACATTCAGGGCAGCCTGCTCGGCGGCGTGCTGCCGAGCTTCTTGCCGAACCCGGCGAAGTTCACCATCGACCTCAAGGCCGAGGTCGCGAAGCGCGGCACGGGCCCGGCGCGCAGCGCGTTCTTGAAGTCGCTGACGCTGAACATCTCGCCGAGCACGCCCGAGGCGAACTTCGACTTTCTGCAGGAGGTGCACCTCTTCACCGAGGGCGCCGGGCTCGAGCGGGTCGAGATCGCGAAGCTGCAGCCGGTGCCGCGCGGCGTGAAGAGCCTCTCCTTCGAGATCGTGCCGAACGTCGACCTGCTGCCGTACGTCAACGCCGGCGCGACCCTCTCGGCGACGGCCACCGCCACCCAGCCCGGCAAGGACACGAGCTTCGACGGCAAGGTCGCGGTCGAGGTGCGCCTCTGAGAAGAACGGACGGAAAAAAAGGGGGACAGGCTACTTTTTCGAAGGGCACAATCGCCGCGTGGCACGTCAGCGGTGGCTCGGAAAAGTAGCCTGTCCCCATTTTCTGTCCCTTCTTCTGCTCGCGGCGGCGTGCTTCCCACGGTGGGCCGTCGAGGTCAGGGTGCCCGAGCGCGAGGCCCAGGCGTCGGCGGCGCGCGGCAGGGCCCTGCTGCTCAACAAGAGCTTCCTCAAGGTCGGCGTGCCGGTGCGGCTGACCTCGGCGATCTACCCGGTGCAGCTCGCGGCGTCGGACGACCCGGTGAAGCTCGGCGGCCGCGACGGGTTCAACGACCTCTTCCCCACCGGCTACACCGGCCGAATGCTCGGGGCCGAGGTGCCCGCAGCCACCGAGAACTGCCTGCTCTGCCACGCCGGCACGCTGCGCGGCCAGGTCGTGCTCGGCCTCGGCAACGCGCAGGTCGACGCCCAGCTCCCGCGCGACGTGCCGCTCATCGACGCGGCGAGGCTCGACGCCCTCGCGCCGACGCCCGCCGAGCGCGAGGTGCTCGAGACCTGGCACCGCTACCAGCTCGGCGTGCTGCCCTACTCGCGCGCGACGACGCCGGGCACCCTCGCGGCGCTCTACTTCACCGGCTACTTCTTCTCGCACCGGCAGCCCGACACCCTCGAGTGGGTCGACGAGCCGCTCTACCCGATGCTCGAGACTCCGCCGCCCGAGACCGACGTGCCGGCGTGGTGGCTGCTCAAGAAGAAGAAGTGTCTGTATTACGGCTGCGAGCTCACCGGCGACTTCACGCGCTCGCTCATGCAGTTCATGACCGTGCCGGGCAACACCGGCGAAGACATTCGAGGGGCCGAGGCCGACTTCGCCGACGTGCTCGCCTACCTGCTCACCCTCGAGGCGCCGCGCTTCCCGGGCAGGGTGAGCGCGCCGCTCGCCGAGGCCGGGCGCGCCGTCTTCGAAGACGCGTGCAAGGGCTGCCACGGCCGCTACGGCGAGCAGCCGACGTACCCGAACAAGGTGGTGCCCCTGAAGAAGATCGGCACCGACCCGGCGCGCAGCGACTTCATGTACCAGCTGCAGTTCGCGCAGCACTACGGGAAGACCTGGTACGGCGAGAAGTCGAAGCTCGAGGCGACCGACGGCTACCTCGCTCCACCGCTCGACGGCGTCTGGGCGACCGCGCCGTACCTGCACAACGGCTCGGTGCCGACGCTCGAGGCGGTGCTCGACCCGTCGCTGCGCCCGAAGTACTTCGTCGGCTCGCGCGACTCGACGGCGTACGACCTCGACCGCGTCGGCTGGGAGCACGAGGTGCTCGACCACGGGCAGGCCGCCGAGCCCGACCCGGTGCGGCGCGCCCGCATCTACGACACGACGATGTTCGGCAAGGGCAACGGCGGGCACACGTACGGAGCGAAGCTGACCCCGCTCGAGCGGCGGCAGGTGCTCGAGTACCTGAAGACGCTGTAGCGTTCGGGCCGGAGGGGCTTGCAAAGAGCATGATCGCGGCGCTGGTGCTGCTGGCAGCAGGAGACGTCGGTCTCGACCGACCCGAGGTCGAGCAGCTCTCGGTCGACGAGCTGCTCATCGAAGAGACGCGGCTGATGCACCCGCCTTCGATGTCGACGCCGCTGGTCATGGTCGGCCTCGGGCTCGCCGTGGGCGCCGCGGGCTTCGCCGTGCTCGCGCTGAACACGAGAGACGCGACGGGCATGGGCTCGCTCGGCTTCCTGAGCCAGTTCATCGGAGTGCTCGGCGGCATCACGGGCGTGCTCGGCTCCTCGATCATGGTGACCGGCATGCTCATCGCGCCGTTTCGCGCCACCGAGCGCGACGAGGGAGCGCTGCGCCTCGAGCGGGTGCGCGAGCGGCTCGCGTTGACGGGGCGTGAGCCCTACGAGCGCGAAGAGGTGCTTCGTGCGCAGCTGAAGATTCTCGACGACGCGAAGCCGACGATCGGGCCCGCGACCGCGTTCATCGTCGGCGGCGTGCTCGCGATCGTCGCCGGAGTGCTCTCGGCCGCGTTCGTCAACACGCCGAAGCAGCTCATGTCGGCCGGCATCGCCGAGGTGTCGGCCGGCACCGTCACGCTGGGGGTGGGCATCTGGCAGGCCATCGCGCGCGAGCAGGAGCGCGACGCCATCGACAAAGAGAAGCGGGCGCTGGGCCGGCAGTGACGGGCTTTCAGCCCGGAGCGCAGAACTTCTCGAGCGCCTCGGTCGCACCGACGAGGCCGACCGTGTGCGGCGCGGTCTTCTGAACCCACGCGACGGCCGCGGAAATGTCGCGGAACGTGTGGTGCGGCGTCTGGTAGCGCACGACGAGCTGGTAGGCGGCGAGGAAGCTGCGCGCGATGACCGCCGCGAAGCCCTTCGTGGTGATGACGACCGCAGAGCAGTGCAGGTGGGGCTCGAAGCGGTGGTGCAGCTTCGTCGAGTAGTCGCGGAACTCGGGCGTCGGCGGCTCGAGGCGCTCGGAGGCGATGACGGTCAGGCTGATGACCTTGCCCTTCGCGGCGACGAACTTCGCCTGCTGCTCCTCGAGGAGCTTGAGCTGCTCGAGCGTGCCGAGGCCGTGAAACACGGTGACGATGAGGTCGCCGAGCGTGCCGATGCGGCACCCCTTCACGCTGGCGAGCTCGGTGACGTCGAGCATCAGCCGACGATCTGAGTCTCGGTGCCGCTGATGGGGCCGGGCGCGACCGGCGGCTCGTTCGGGGGAGGCGGCGGCGCCATCGCGGTGCGGTTGCGGCCAGCCTCCTTCGAGTTCTCGAGGGCGCGCTCGGCGTTGCGCAGCAGGTCTTTCATCACCATCGGGTCGCCGGGGTTCACGCTGACGATGCCGGCGGCGAACGAGACCTTGAGCTGGTTGTCACCGACGTTCATCGGCTTCGACGAGAAGCGCGCGCGCAGGCGATCGAGCAGGGCGAGCGCGCTGTGGCCCTCGCACTCGTCGAGCACGAGCAGGAACTCGTCGCCGCCATAGCGCCCGATGAAGTCGCTCGCGCGAATCTCGGCCTTGATGCCCGACACGAGCATCTCGAGCACCTCGTCGCCCGCCTGGCGCCCGTAGCTGTCGTTGATGTTCTTGAAGCGGTCGATGTCGAACATCACGAGCGCGACGGGCGCGAGGCTGCGCTGCCGCTGGGCGCAGAGCGCAGTGAGGCGCTCTTCGAGGAAGGGGCGCGAGAGCGCGTTGGTGAGCCAGTCGTGCTGCGAGAGCTCGGCGGCGCGGGCGCGCCAGTGCTCGACGACGTGAGCGCCGGCGAGCGAGGCCGCGATCGCGAACGCGAGCAGCGCCGCGCCCGAGCGCCCCTCGGGCGTCAAGTGGCGGCCGGCGATGGCGAGGCTCAGGGCGAAGTGGAGCGCGAGGGCGCCGAGCGCAGCGGGCAGCGCGTTCTTCACGCCGCCGGGCATGACGAGCGGCCAGGCGAAGACGACGGGCAAGAGGCCGAAGGCGAGCGGGCCGTTGAAGCCGCCGGCCGAGGCGGACGAGAGGGCTCCGGCGCCGGCGACGGCGAGCGTGAGCAGCGTGGCGAGGGCCATGGGCCGCTGCACCTCGACCTTGCGGGCGAGCGCGAGGGCGTAGAACGCGGCAGAGACGCCGGTGGCCATGAAGAGGGCGACGCGGCTGACCCACGAGGGGAGCGTGGGCTCGACGGCGCCGCGAGAGAGCAGCACATCGAGGCCGACGAGGAAGAGCGAGAGCAGGCCCGAGACGAGCGCGTAGCGGCGGAGGCCGTGAGCGGCGAGCTTGTGCAGCTCCCAGTCGGAGTAGTTGCGGCCGTCGTGGATGGCGAAGGCGTGAGGGGGGAAGGCCACTTTCAGGGCGGGAATCTACACGGGAGCTTCGACTTGAGCAGCTTCATCGCCTCCTTGAGGTGAGTCGCCCCAGGCTCGGTGTGGTGCCAGGTCGATGCTCCCGAAGGGTGCGGTAGGGCGATCACCTCAGCAGTTACGCCGTGGTAACGCGTCTCGAACGCGCGGCCGACGAACTCGACGAGGGGGCCCTTCTTTCCGAGCACCTGCTCGATGGCGAGGCTGCCGACGGGGATGAGGAGCTCGGGCTTGAGAATCTTCACCTCGCGCTCGAGCCAGGGGCGGCAGTTTTCCATCTCGGAGCGATCGGGCTTTCGGTCTCCTCGTGTCTTCGGTCGCGCTGCGGCGACACCGGCGGTCGCCTCTTCGGGGGACGCTGGGCGTCCCACGACGGTGGCCGCATCGCTCCCGGTCATCGCTTTTCCGGGAAAGCAGCGGGCGACGGCGGCGATGTAGATGCGCGCGCGGCACGTCTCTTCGTCCCACCCGAGCGCCTGCTCGAACCAGCGGAAGAGCGTCTTGCCGGCCGTCCACCCGAAGGGCTTCATCACCTTGTGCTCGTGCGGGCCGGGCGCCTGGCCGATGAGCATCACCTTCGACTTCACCGGCGGGCCGTGAATCGCCGGGCCCTGCATGCCGGGGCAGCGGCGGCAGCGTTCGAGCTCTGCGTGGAGCTTCTCGAGAGTCACGTGTTTCTTCTTCCGCGGCACACATTAGCGCCTTGAAAAACCAGCGTTGGAAAGCCACTCTTGGTGCTCTCCTCCATGGCCGCAGACCCCACCGCCATCAGCCGGCCGAAGCCTGCCGACTTCATTCCCGGGTACAGGCTGGAGAAGCTGGTCGGCAAGGGCGGCATGGGCGAAGTGCACCAGGCGGTGCAGCTGTCGCTGGGGCGCACGGTCGCGGTGAAGCTCCTGGCGGCCGAGCTCGCCTCCGACGAGAGCTTCGTGGCGCGGTTCGAGAAAGAGGGCGCGGCGCTCGCGGCGCTGCGGCACCCGAACATCGTCAGCATCGTCGACAAGGGGAAGTCGAAAGAGACGTACTACCTGGTGATGGAGTTCGTCGACGGGCCGTCGATGCGCGAGGTGATGCGCAGCCCGCTGCTCGACTTCGGGCAGGCGCTGCGGATGATGATGCAGATCTGCCGGGCCATCGAGTACGCGCACGGCCGCGGCGTCATTCACCGCGACTTGAAGCCCGAGAACATTCTCTTCGACGAGCAGGCGGGCGGCATCGCGAAGGTGACCGACTTCGGCCTCGCCGGCTTCGACGAGAAGGCGGGCCTCAAGCACAACCTGACGCAGACGAACGTCGCGATGGGCACGGCGTCGTACATGGCGCCCGAGCAGCAGGTCGACGCGAAGACGGCCGACCACCGCGCCGACGTGTACTCGCTCGGGGTGCTCTTGTACGAGCTGCTCTGCGGCGACGTGCCGATGGGCAACTTCGACGCGCCGTCGGTGAAGAAGCCGCAGCTCGACAAGCGGCTCGACGGCATCGTGGCGCGGTGCCTGAAGACGTCGCCGTCCGAGCGCTACCAGAAGGTCGCCGAGCTGATCGCCGACCTCGAGCCGCTGGTGCCGGCGCTGTCGATGGTGGGCACGGCGCAGCTGTCGGGCATCGGGCGCGCGATGCGCAAGGCGCGAGAGATCACGCGCACGATCGGGCGGGTCGCGGCGGCGGTGCTGGTGCTGAGCGCCGTGACGGTGCTCACGGCCTCGTACATGCGCAGCGGCGCGAAAGAGAAGCGCATGCCGGCGGGCGTCGAGCTGATGACCGACTTCGGCTCGAAGTTCCCGGTGCCGCAGGCGGGGCGCATCGACAAAGAGAGCAACACGGTGACGCTCGGTGACGGGCCTGATCAGATCACGGTCACCGCGATGGGCCGCAAGGCGGCGACGAAGGGCGGCGACATCGTGTACGGGCCGCCCGACGAATCGGCGACGGGCCGCACGCTGGTCGACGTCACGGTCGGCGGCGAGGGCCTGTCGTTCTCGGCGAAGGTCGAGACGCAGGCGACGAAGCGCTCGAAGCTCGAGCCCTTGTACGAGATCTTCCGCGGGCAGCGGCCCGACGCTCGCAGCGCGCTGATGCTCGTCGGCGAGACCGGGCGGTACGTGGCGTTGATTCTCTCGGGCACCGGCGATGACCCGCGGCTCGAGTGGGCGCTCGGGCCCGACCACCGCGGCGCGATGACGACCGCGATGAGCCTGCCGCCCGGCTCGCAGCAGCTCGAGCTGCGCATCGACCCGCAGACGGGCGCGCTCTCGGCGTTCGTCGGCAAAGACCGCGACCAGCGCCTGCTCGGCTCGACGGTCGCGCTCGGCCCGAAGTGGAAGGAGCTGTTCGGCGAGTCGCCCCGCCCCGCGCTCGGCTGCCTCGAGGGCACGTGCGCGTTTCACTCGGTGATGCTGAAGGGCCTGCGCGGCCCCGTCGCGCCCCCGCCTCCGCCGCCTCCGATGGCGCAGAAGGAAGAGGACGACGGGAAGAAGCCCGTGCAGGTGTCGCAGAACACGGTGAAGAAGCAGCCGGCGCCGGCGCAGGCGCGGCCGCCGCCTCCGCCGCCGCCGAAGAACACGAAGACGCAGCCGGGCAAGAAGCGCTGACGCGCGAGCTCCGCTGGGCCCATTGCCCGTGGCCGGCGCTCACACGTCCGGGCTGGGGGCCCGCACGCTCAGCGCTTCTGCCGCTGCTTCGGGGTCTCGCCCGTCCACCGTCGGAAGGCCCTGAAGAACGCGCTCGGCTCTGAGAAGCCGAGGCGCTCGGAGACCTGCGCGACGGTCAACCCGGTCTCGAGCAGCGCCTGGGCCCGCGCGCGGCGGACCTCGTCGACGAGCGCCTGGTGCGACGTGCCGCGCTTGCCGAGCTCGCGCTGCAGCGTGCGCTTCGAGACCTCGAGGCGCGCGACGGCCGAGTCGAGCGACGTGTCGTTCTTCTCGAGCAGCGCCTGCACGGCGGCCTTCGCCCGATGAAGAAAGTCGTCGGCCTGGAGCTGCGGCTCCATGGCCTTCATGCGCGCCTCGAGCACCTCGGCGAGGGCGGCCGAGGCGGTGCGCAGCGGCAGCTCGAGCAGCGCCGCGTCGAACGAGAGCACGTCGCGGCCGGCGGCGAAGGCGACGGTGGCGCCGAAGAAGGCGTCGTGCGCCTGCTGCGAGGCGGGTGCGGGGTGCGTGAAGGCGACGTCGCGGAACTTCACGGGCACTCCGAGGGTGCCGCGAATGCGCTCGGCGATCATCGCGTAGGAGAACTCGATCCAGTGGCGGCTGTGCTTCACGCCCGCGGCGCGCTCGAACCACAGCGTCGCGGTGCCGCCCTCTTCGAGCAGGCTCAGCTTCACGCGCTGCGTGACGACGCCGTAGAAGCGCGTGAGGCGCGCGAGCCCCTCGCGCAGCGTCGGGCTCGTGCACAGCGCGTAGTCGAGCATGCCGAGCGCGCCGATGGGCACGCGGCGAGCGACCTGCAGGCCGACCGTCTCGCTGCGCAGGGTCGCGGCCGCGGCGTCGAACAGGCGGTCGGCGGCGCTGCCGTCGACGAGGTCGCCCGCCGGTGCGGGAGCGTGAAAGCCGAGCTCGTCGAGGGCCCGCAGAACCGGCGCGACGATGGCGTTGGAGATCCCCGGCTCCACGGGGCCCCTCTTACCAGGACGTCGCGCCATCCCGCTCGCTTCCTGCGGAAGCATCTGCGTCAGCGCGAGACGGTGCCGTCGGGCTTCACGCGGAGCGTGAGCTGAGGCGCATCGCCCTGCGAGACCTGCAGCACGAGCGTGCCCCTGGTGTTCTTCCACCCGGCGAACCACGAGGTGCCGCAGCTGGTCTCGGGCACGCGCTTGCGCTCTTCGGGGCTCAAGTGCTCGAGCGGGTCGACGACGGCGAGCTTCGCGCCCGCGACCGTCGGGGCGATGCGAACGACGCCGACGGGGTACGGGCCCTTCATCGCGACCCAGCCGTCGTCTTCGGCGATCATGACGGCGAACGGCGGCTCTCGGTCGGTGAACAGCGGCCTCGTGTCTTCGAGCACCGTGACCGAGGTCTTCGTGACGGCGACCGAGAGCTTTCGCTTCGTGAAGCCGCGGGCGGTGAAGGCAGAGAGCTCGACGGGCTTGCAGTCGAGGACGACGGCGAGCAGCAGCGCGATCACGACAGCAGCTTCACCTCGTCGGGCGTCAGCTGCAACGACGTCGCGGCGAGATCTTCGCGCATGTGCTGCGGGTCGGTGGTGCCGGTGAGCGGCAGCATGCCGACCGCGAGCGCGAACGCGAAGACGACCTGCGGCGGCGTGACCCCGTGCTTCGCGGCGATGGGGCGCGCCTTCTGCAGCGCCTCGGGGTTCGCGGTGAGCAGCGAGAAGCCCTGGTACGTGATGCCGCGCTCGGCGCACAGGGCGCGAACGGCGCGGTCCCACCCGAGGCGCGCGTAGCAGCGGTTCTGCACGTACTTCGGCTGCACCTTCGCGCGCGCGCACAGCGCCTCGAGCTGCTCGAGCGAGACGTTGCTGACGCCGAGCGCCTTCACGAGGCCGCGCTCGTGCAGAGACTCCATCGCGCTCCAGGCTTCTTCGTCGGCGGGGTTCCAGCCGTGGCGGCGCGAGGGGCCGTGCAGCACGTAGCTGTCGAGGTGGGTGGTGCCGAGGTGCTCGAGCGAGCTGTGCAGCGACTGCTCGACCTGGCGCGCGACCGGAGCGGCGGCGTCGTACGGCAGGCGATGATCCTGCCCGTCGATGAAGGTGAACTTCGTCTGGAGGAACAGCTGCTCCCGCGGGAAGCCGCGGAGCGCGAGGCCGACGCCGGCCTCGTGGTAGTGCTTGCGCTGGTTCGCGGTGTCGACGCCGCGGAAGCCGGCGGTCAGCGCGTCGCGCACGCAGCGCGCGGTGTCGTCTTCCTTCCAGGCGGTGCCGTAGAGGAGTCTCACGCGAACTTCATAACCTTCTGCGAACGCGCCAGGGAGCCGGACTCGTAGTAATCACCTGAGCATGGCCAAGGGGGCCGCCCCTTCACAAGACCAGCTCCTCGAGCTGATGAAGCGCGCGGCTGAGGAGCTCAAGCACGCGCAGGAAGAGGCGCGCACGGCAGTGCTGGCGCTGCAGAAAGAGCAGGCGGCGCACCAGAAGACCGAGGCCGAGCTCGAGCAGGCGCAGAAGCAGGTGAAGAACGCGAAGGGGCAGCAGAGCGCCGACGAGCAGCTGCTCAAAGATCAGATCGACGCCGAGCGCGAGAACGGCAAGGCGCTCGCGACCCGCGTGAAGGAGCTCGAGGCGAGCCTCGACGGCGCGATGGCCGAGCGCGAGTCGATGAAGGCGAAGGTCGCCGAGGCCGAGACCGCCATCTCGGTCGCCGCGCAGCAGGACGAGGCGAAGCACCAGAAGCTCGTCGAGGCGCACGAGGCCGAGCTGCAGAAGCGCACCGAGGAGCACGAGGCCGCGCTGCAGAAGCTCGTCGAAGAGCACGAGGCCGCGCTGCAGAAGCTCACCGAGGAGCACGAGAAGACCATCGCCGCGCTGAAGGAAGTGCACGAGAAGGCGCAGGCCGAGGCGCAGAAGGCCGTCGCGGAGGCCGAGTCACACCACAAGGGCCTGCTCGACGACGCCGCCGGCAACATCGTGCAGATCGAACAGCAGCTCACGCACGAGAAAGAGAAGCACCAGGTGATGGCGCAGAAGCTCATCGAGACGCGCGGCAAGGTGCGCGAGCTCGAGGCCGCCGTCGCCGCCGAGCAGGAGCGCGTGAAGGGCCTCGAGGCCGCCGCGAAGCAGCTCGCCGACCACCACGAGAAGACGCTGCGCGAGGTCTCGGACGCACACACGAAGGCGACCGCCGACCTGCAGGCGAACTTCGTGTACTCGCAGCAGGAGCTCGCCGGCGTGACCGAGCGGTGGCGCGAGGTCGAGCGGCAGTACGAGGCGCTGCACCGCGAGATGCTGCTGACGCTGGAGCAGCGCGACGAGGCTCGGCGGCAGCTCGAGAACGAGAAGGCCGAGCGGGAGCGGCTGTCGAAGGTGCTGCAGGGCCAGCACCGATAACCCGCGGCTCACTTGAGATGAACGCACGCAAGCGCGGCGCGCTTCGTGAGACTCACGCGCACTGGCGAAAGGCCTGCCGCGCGCCACGCCGCATTCATCTCGAGCGAGCGGCGAGGTAACGGCCAGCTCAGCGCTCGGGCTCGTCGACTTCCTCCACCTCGCGGAGCAGGTGCCCCTTCGCAGCCGCGACCGCCACGAACGCCGCCGCGCACGTCGCCAGCGCCAACGCCGCCGGCCGCGCCTCCGGCACCGTGATGCTGAACAGCCCCAGCCCCAGCGCCGCGACGCTCGTCAGCACCAGCGCCGCCCTCGGCCCTGCTCCACGAGACGGCTCCGGCTCGGCGCTGAGGCTCAGGAGCTCTGGCTCCGGCGCGGGCTTCGGGCTCGGGCTCGGGCCGGGCTGCTCTTCGGGCGTGCTCCGGGTGAGCGCGTTGATGACCGTCACGGCCGCCGCGATGACGCCCACGGCGAGCATCACCGGCATGGCCGCCGCGACCAACAGCGCGAGCACCACGATGAGCCCGCCGATGCCTCCGTCACCGCTCGAGCTGAGGTTCGCCGGACCACCACATGCGAGCACGAGCAGGTTCATGCCCGGCTCTGCAGCAACCGCCTGGCCAGCGCAGAACCGGGCGATATTCGTTCGCGCCGACGCGCTGCTGCGCAGCCATCTACTCGCGCAGGCGCCCCGCTGCGTACGGACCCACGTCGTTCGCCACCGGGTCGCCTCGGCCCGGGTCGCCCCACGCGACGTACACGTCGTAGATGCGGCCGTTCAGCACCACCGCGTCCGAGCCGTAGCGCAGGCCGTCGCCGACCGGGCGGTCGGGGTGATTCACCACGCGCGTGGCGTCGTAGCCGTGGGCGCGCAGCGCTCCGACGACCCACGTCATCATCTCGAACGCCACCTGCCGGTCGTCACCCTTGTCGAAGAACTCGGGGTGATTCTGCCGCACCCACTGCGCCGCGCTCTTCGCCGCCGCCGACGGGCTCGACGTGTCGAGGGGGATGTTCGCGTACTCGGGCTTGAGCGGCACCGTCGACAGCGGAGCTCCGGGCTCGCGCGGTGTCGTGCCTGGGGTCCCGGGCGTCGTCGGGGCCGTGGGCGTGCCCGGCTGGGTGCCGGGAATCGCCTTGCCCTCGGAGCCCCACCACCAGCCGGGGTTCCCGCCGCCGGCGCCGCGCACGACGTCGACCCACTCCTGGCCGAGCTCGGTGTCGACGCGAATCTTGTCGCCCTGCACCTCGTGCACCTTGAGCCCCGCGGCCTCGAGCTCGGGCACCATGCTCTCGAGCAGCGCCTGCGCCGACGCCTTGTCTTTCACGCCCGCGAGCGCGTGATGCGAGGCGACGCGGCCGAAGAGGTACTTCACCGTCTGGTGGTCGGGGTTGTTGAGCTTGGTCGCGTCGTAGCCCTCGAGCGGCACCGGGCCCACGAGCGGGCGCTCGGGCTGCGCCGGCGGCTGCGTCGGCTGCGTGACCTGCTGCGGTGCGGCGAGGCGCGCCCGGTACTCGGGGCTCGTGAGGAACACCTGGAGGATGTCCTCGTGGCGCATGCCGTTCGCGAGCCCGTTCATGTGCGACGCCATGCCTTCGACGTCGGGCTCGCGGCCGAGCAGCTGCTGGTAGAGCCCCGTCACGAACGAGCGGTCGCGCTCGAGCTTCGCCGCCGACTGCCGCTGCCGCTGAAGGTCGAAGCCATCGGAGCGCGGCGCCTGGCGCTGGGGCTCGACCCGACGCTCGAGGGTCGACGCGGTGCGGTTGACGGCGATGCTGAGCTTCTGGAGCACGGAGGCGAGGGCCATGCGCTCATCATCTTGATTCTGATGTCAGCGTTGCCGTTTCGAGTGCACTTTGCGCTTCGCGTGAATCACTTTGCGCACGACGCGCAGGCCTTCTTCTCGGCGGTTGAGAGAATGTCGAGAAAACGGTGGCGGCTCCGACCTCGCGGTTGGAAGTTCACTCGCTGAGGAGAACCGACGATGAAATACATGCTGCTGATGGGGACGACCGCGAAGAACTGGGAGTCGTTCGGGACGCTGAGCCGGGAAGAGATGATGGCGAACTTCCGGTTCATGAACGAGCTCAACGCCGAGCTGCGCGCGAAGAAGGAGCTCGTCGACGCGCAGGGGCTGACGCCTCCCAACGCGGCGAAGCTCGTGCGCGCGAGGCCGGGCGGCGGAGCGCCGGTCGTCACCGACGGCCCCTTCCCCGAGACGAAGGAGTTCCTGGCCGGGTTCTGGATCATCGACTGCTCGCCCGAGCGTGTCGTCGAGATCGCCGCGAGAATCTCGACGGCTCCCGGCAAGGGCGGAGCGCCGATGAACTTCGACGTCGAGGTGAGGCCGGTCGGCCAGGCGCCCGAGCTCTGAGCCCGCTCGACCGCTGATCATTCGCCCACTTTGCCCGGCCGCCCGCTTGCACCACGGGCCCGGCCGGAGGCCTCACACATGAAGATGGATGGACTCGGAGCAGCGGGCGCTGGTGCGGTTTCTCACTCTTCTTCGACTCACGAGGCGGGGGCGGCGGGTGCCCACGCGCCCGAGCCGACGCCGGGCGTCTCGGTCGAGCCATTCGCTGAGGCGCCGTCGCGCAGCGCCGGCGAAGGGCCGCAGCTGCGCAAGGGGCTCGAGCCGGCGATCGCCAAGATCGCGAAGCAGAACCCCGACCCGACGAACGTGCTCGGTGACGTCGCGCTGAAGGACTCGCAGGTGGGACCCCTGCTCACGGCGCTGCAGACCGAGCCGAACCACGCGCTGCTGGGGAGAATGAGCGAGGCCGAGCTCGAGACGACGATGGAAGACCTCGCGCACCGCTCCTGGCCCGAGCTGCCCGAGCAGCAGAAGCACGAGCTCGCCATGGTGCTCGCGTCGAAGGTCCGCGAGCACGCGAAGTTCGACGCAGCGTTCAAGATGCGCGACGCCGCCGTCGACGCGATGAGCTCTGCGGCAGATCAGCTCGAAGGGCTCTCGAAAGACCCGCGGCAGCTCGCGCAGCTGAAGCAGCAGCTGAGCGGCCCGGCGACCCACCAGACCGAGGAGCTGCGCGCCCGCCTCGGCATCGATGACCCGTCGCGGCTGAGCCGGCTCGACGATTCGGAGCTGGGCCGGCGCATCGCGACGCGCGCCGAGCTCGTGCGGCACGAGGCCGGCGAGCTGAAGCGCGCCGGCGCGAATCGCATCTTCATGGTGTGCGGCGACCACAAGGTGGCCGACCTGTACATGGAGCGCGCCGGCATTCAGCCCGGCAGCGTGGCGGGTCGACAGGTCGACGCAGCCCGCGAGCAGGGCAAGTCCGACGCCGAGAGCATCGAGCACATGAAGCTGGCGTGCTCGATCGCAGCGGCCGTCGCCACGGGCGGCCTCGGGGTCGGCCTCGCAGGCGCGGCCGTCACCGCAGGCGGCTCGGCCGTGATGAACGCAGGCAGCGTCTACGAGAAGTACAAGGCCATCGACGCCGCGAAGGCGGGTGAGACGGCGGGCACGAAGGAGCTCGGGGCGGTCGGCGACGCAAAGTGGAACTTCGGGGTTGCCGCCGGCGTGGCCGGGGCCGAGGTGGCCCTCGGCGGCGTCGTCGCGAACCAGGGCGCGCACCTGCTGGAGAAGGTCGTCTCGCACGAGGTCGGGCACGCCGTCTCACATGTGGCGGTGACGGTGTCGGCGTTCGCCCTCGAGCAGGCCCTCAGCAAGCACGAGGACTGACGCTCGAGCTCAGGCCGATCGGCTCGCGGCCTGGCGCCTCAGCGTGAGCACGCTGGCGAGCGTCAGGCCGAGCATCGCTCCGCGAGCGGCGGCCCAGAACAGCAGCCACGGAGCTCCGTAGATGGAGCGCGAGACCGCCGGGCTCCAGCTCGTCGCGAGGTCGTACCAGCACGCCGCCACCGCGACGGCGATCGCGACCGCGAAGCCGCCCAGGCGCGCGGGCTCGGTGCGCGGCAACGGAGCGTGCCGCTTCCACACGTGGCGCACGACGAGGGCGAGCCCCGCGACCGAGCAGGCGGCCTGCAGCAGCCGCGCGAGCGAGAGGCGATAGGGCCCGAGCGGGAACGCGACGTCGGGGTACAGAACGCTCGCCGGGAACCGGTGCGCGTGCGTGAAGCCGTCCCACGCGAGGTGCGTCGCGATGCCGATGGCGAGCGCCGCGAGCACCGCGACCCAGCCGCGCGTGCTCGTCGGCAGGCCGCGCGTCTCGAGCACGGGGCCGAGCCGCGGCACGGCGCGCCGCAGCGCGGGCAGCACGAGCAGCTCGGCCCACAGCCACACCGCGAACGCGAACGGCACGCACGGCACGAGGACGTTCGGCCACGCGTGGAAGTTGGTGCGATTCGTGTCGAGCAGGTACGCGAAGTCGGGCGCACAGCTGCCCACGACGAGGGCGCTCGGAGGCAGCCACGCGGTTCGGCGGCCACAGAACGGCAGCACCGCAGCCGCGTGTGAGGGGAAGGTGAGGGGCACGATGGGACGAATGCACGAACTGGGCGCGCGTAGCGGTCGGCGCAATTGCGTGCAGCTCGGCCGAGCGGCGGAATATGACCGCGGCGTGGACGAGAGGCTGCTGAGAGAGCTCGCGCCGCAGGTGCTGGCGGCCGTGATCCGGCGCTACCGCGACTTCGACGCGGCCGAAGACGCCGTGCAGGAGGCGCTGCTCGCCGCCGCCCAGGCCTGGCCGCGCGGGCGCCCCGATGACCCGCGCGCGTGGCTGATTCAGGTCGCGTTTCGCCGGCTCACCGACCAGTCGCGCGCCGACCAGGCGCGAAGGCGACGCGAAGACGAGCACGGCGCGGAGCTGCAGCGCGAGCTCGAGGCCGAGGCGCCGGCGGCCGACGAAGGCGACGACACGCTGCTGTTGCTGTTCATGTGCTGCCACCCGTCGCTGACGCCGGCGTCTGCCATCTCGCTGACGCTGCGCGCGGTCGGCGGGCTGACGACGGCCGAGATCGCCAAGGCGTTCCTCGTGCCCGAGGCGACCATGGCCCAGCGCATCAGCCGCGCGAAGCAGACCGTGCAGGAGTCGGGCGTTCCGTTTCAGCGGCCCGGCCCCTCGGAGTGGCCGGCGCGGCTCGGGCAGGTGCTGCACGTGCTGTATCTGATGTTCAACGAGGGCTACACGAGCAGCTCGGGCGAGGCGCTGCACCGCTCCGAGCTGACGGGCGAGGCGCTGCGGCTCGCGCGCGGCGTGCACCGCGTGCTGCCCGAGGAGCCCGAGGTGACGGGCCTGCTCGCGCTGATGCTCTTGACCGACGCGCGACGGCCCGCGCGCACCGACGCGGGCGGCGAGCTGGTGCCGCTGCACGAGCAAGACCGGTCGAAGTGGGAGGCGGCGGCGATCTCAGAGGGTGTGGCGCTGATCAGCGCGGCGCTGCCGCTCGGGCAGGTGGGGCCGTACCAGCTGCAGGCGGCGATCGCGGCGGTGCACGACGAGGCGCCGCGCGCCGAGGACACCGACTGGCCTCAGATTCTGGCGCTGTACCGGGTGCTCGAGCGCGTGGCCCCGAACCCGATGGTGACGCTGAGCGCGACCGTCGCGATCGCGATGGTGCACGGGCCGGCGGCCGGCCTGCAGCGCCTCGAGGAGCTCGCGAAGGACAAGCTGCTCACCGAGCACCACCGGCTCGACGCGGTGCGGGCGCACCTGCTCGACATGGCGGGAGACGCGCGCGGGGCGGCGGCGGCGTATCGCCTCGCGGCCGAGCGCACCGACAGCGCGCCCGAGCAGCGGTACCTCGCGGCGCGGGCCGCCCGCCTCGACCGGGCGTGACGTCAGCGCCCGCCGCCACCGCCCTCGCGAGGCCTCAGCCTCAGGGCGCTGACCTTGCCCGCGTGGAGCTGGAGCTGGGCGTCGACGGTGGCGTCCTTGAACTTCACCGCGAACTTCCCTTCGTCTTTGTCGGTGCTCTCGATGCTCGCGCGCGGCCCGTAGGACCGCACGGCGGAGGAGAGCTTCTCGAAGTCGAGGCGATCGACGGCGGCGTCGCGAGTGAGCAGCGCGTCGAAGGCTGCGGCGTCACCCTTCTCGAGCGCGTCGAGAACGGCGGCCATTCGCTGCGCCTTCAAAGCGTCGCGTGCTCTCGCCCAGCCACCTTCGCTGAAGCTGAACCCGTCGACCCGCCTGGCGCGTGAGGTGAGCGTGAGCTCGAGCGACCCGTTCTCGAAGCGCAGGTCGTAGCTGAGGGTCGATGTGCCGCTTCGAAAGCTCACGCCGGTGCGCGTGCGCTCCTTCAGCTTTCCGAGGGCGTTGAACGTCGCGCTCATCTGGGCGAACCGTGGCTCGTCGAGCTCGGTGAGCACCTCGGGGCCCAGCGCAGGCTTCGCGAGCACGTAGTCGTTCTTCTCGAGGGCGGTGATGAACGTCTCGGAGCTCTGGTGCAGCTCTTCGTTGCACGCACAGAGGGTCAGAACCAGCACCGCGACGAGGCTCGACATTCGGTCCATGCCGGAAGGACACACCGACCGGGTGGGCTGAAACACCATGTCGAGAAACCCGAGGTGGCTCCGACCTCGGGGTGAACCCCAACGAAGGAGCCTCACATGAGCAGTGCAGTCGCAGTCTTCCCAGCCACTTCCAACCTGCGGCGCGTCGGCGCCGTCTTCGCCGGGCTCGTCGCGACGTTCATCGTGACGACCCTGGCCGACGCGGTGCTGCACGCGACGGGCGTCTTCCCGCCGATGGACGCCCCGCCGATGTCGGACGGGCTGTTCGCGGTGGCGCTCGCGTACCGGGTCGTCTTCAACATCGGCGGCGGGTACCTCGCGGCGCGGCTCGCGCCCGACCGGCCGCTGGCGCACGCGTTGGCGCTCGGCGCGCTGGGGACGCTTTTGGGGCTGGTCGGAACAGTGGCGTTCTGGGATGCAGGGCCGCATTGGTACGGCATCGCGGTGGCGGTCACCGCGCTGCCTTGCACGTACGTCGGTGGTCGTATGGGAGACAGGTCATGAGCAAGAACAAGGCGACGCCGTTTCTGATGTTCAACAACAACATGGACGCGGCGCTGAAGCTGTACACCGAGACCTTCCCGGACTCGAAGGTGCTGTCGAACAACGGCGGCTCGGCCGAGTTCATCGTCGGCGGTCAGCGCTTCATGGCCTTCAACGGCGGGCCGCACTTCAAGTTCACCGACGCGTTCTCCATCTTCATCACCTGCGAAGACCAGCAAGAGGTCGACCGGTACTGGGACGCACTGCTCAAGGCGGGCGCGAAGCCGACGATGTGCGGGTGGATCAACGACCCGTACGGCCTCGCGTGGCAGATCGTGCCGAAGCGCTTCATGGAGCTCATGGGCGACAAGAACCCGAAGAAGGCGAAGGCCGTCGTCGACGCGATGCTGAAGATGCAGAAGCTCGACGTCGCCGCGCTCGAGAAGGCGCACCGCGAGGCGTGACGTGACGTTCGTGCTCGTCCCGGGAGCCGGCGGCGTGGCGTGGTACTGGCACCGCGTCGCGCCGCTGCTCGAGGCGGCCGGGCACCACGCCGTCGCCGTCGCGCTGAGGGGACACACGCTCGAGGGCTACGCGAAGCAGGTGGTGAAGGCCGTGGGTAAGCGGCGCGACGTGGTGCTGGTCGCGCAGTCGCTCGCGGGCTTCACCGCTCCGCTCGTCTGCGAGCGGCTGAAGGTGAAGCGCCTCGTCTTCGTGAACGCGATGATTCCGCTGCCGGGCGAGTGCGTCGGCGACTGGGGTGACGAGACCGGGTCGTCGAAGGCGCGCCTCGAGGCCGCGCGGCGCGGCGGCTGGAGCACCGAGTTCGACGAAGACACGTACTTCTTCCACGACGTGCCGGCGCCGGTCGTGAGGGCCGGCGAGCAGCACGACCGCGCGCAAGACGGGCGCATCTTCGACGACGTGTGCCGCTTCGAGGGCTGGCCGCGTGTGCCCACGCACGTGGTGGTGGGCCGCGACGACCGGCTGTTCCCGGCCGCGTTTCAGCGGCGCGTCGCGCGCGAGCGGCTGGGCGTGAAGGCCGACGTGCTGGGCGGCGGGCACCTCGTCGCGCTGTCGAACCCGCAGGGCCTGGCGAAGAAGCTGCTCGGCTACGTGCGCGGAGCGCCACGAGACGGCTGAGCGCGTTTTGTCTGGCTTTTTCGATTTGAGTTGTTTCCAATCAAATCGAAGCTTCTGCCGGGAGGGGAACGCGTGGGGCGCTGGCTGATGATTGCGTGCGTTGCGGCGTGGCCCGCGAGCGCGCAGGAAGCGATGCCGACGTACGTCTCGGACCAATTCAAGGAGGTGGCGCAGCGCGTCTTTCGCCAGCTCCTCGTCGACGAGCTCAAGAACGCGTGCCCCGAAGATTCCCGCAGAGCCTTCTGCGAGGCGGCGGCGACGCGGCTCGCCGAGGCGTTCGACGCGGCGCTCCGCAATGACGCCGCCGGGCTCAACGGCGCGCTGAGGCAGCTCTTCACCGACAGCGCGGGAGCGGCGCTGGCGCAGGTGTCGTTCGACGGGCTCATGAGCGAGCGCAGCCCGGCAGAGCTGGCGGCGTTGACGTCGATCGTGCGGTGCGTGCTCGCGGGGCTCTCGAACGAACCCACGTACCAGTCGTGCCGGCTCGACCTGGCGGCGCTCGAGCCCCTCGGGCAGCTGCTCGCCGCGCGGAACCGCGACTGCACGGACCCGCTGAGCGCCGGCAGCGGGTGGTGTCGCACGACGGCGGCGCTCTCAGCGGGCCAGACGGTCGACCCCGCGGCGGCCCTGGGCCTCGCGTCAGAGGTCGCAGCGAGCAAGAAGGTGCGCGCCATCGAGGCTTCGCTGCTGCTCGACCAGCTCGCGGTGCTCTTCAAGCATGGGCTCGAGGGCGGCCTCACCGACGCGACGCTCGCGTACCTCGTGAACGCCGAGGCGCCGGAGGAGCTCATCCAGCCGGACGGTGGAGTTCTCTCGACGCTGGTCGACTACCAGCCGACCTCTCGCGACGCAGAGCTGTACTCCGTGCAGTTCGACGGCGGGTCGATCGCGGCCGCGCTGAACGACTGCCAGATAGACGCCGGCCCCTTCCTCGCGTTCGCTGCGGCGCGCGATGACCCGTCGAGGCGGCTCATCTCGAGCTACCGGCGCGCGTACCTGGAGCTCGCCCAGCCCGACGTGCGCCCGCTCGACGCGATGCTCGCCACCGAGTGCGCCGTGACGGCCGACGCAGGGTCGGCAGCGGCCGTCGCCAGCTTTCGGCGCGGCGTTCGCTACTTTCGAGCGCCGCTGGTGCTAAAGGCCGCGGTGCAGCGCGCGGCGGTGCCGGCGCTGCTGGCGAGCACGCTGCTCGACTACGTGCGCGAGCGTGACGCGGCCGCGCTCGACCGGGGCATGAGGAAGGCGGTGGTGTTCGGCGCGGCGCAAGCGGCGTCGGTCGGGCTGACGCTCGACAAGCTGCGCGGCGAGACGCCGAGCTCGCTCAAGGTCACGACCGCGAACCGGATGACGGTCAAGAAGGTGCTCGAGAGCTGCGAGGCGCGGCAGGCTGCGGCGAAGCTCGGCGTGGTCATGCTGCCCGACGACCGTGCGACGACCTGCGCGTCGCTCGTCACGGGCGCCGGCGGCGCCTTTCCGGCGGCCCCGGTGCTGTTGCCAGACGCCAGGGAGCTCGCTGCCGGTGCGCGCGAGCTCGACACGGCGTTCGACGCGCTGTTCGCGGCAGCGCGGGCGGCGCCCGAAGACCAGCGCACGCTCGTGGCCCTCGACACCGAGTCCGTCAGGCGCTCGGCGAAGGCGCTCGCGCGCGGCGAAGTGAAAGACGCGGTGCGCACGATGGCGCGCAAGGGGGCCGACTTCATCGCGCAGAAGCTCAACGAGCGCGTGGCGGCGCTCGTCGGGGGCGCGTCGGAAGAGGTGTGCACGCAGGAGGCGCGCACGGTTTCGATCTTCAGACACGGTGACGCCGCGTGCGCGCTGCAGCTGCTCATCAAGAGCGCCTACAGGCCGATCGTCGACTTCTTCTGGCAGGGCGGCTTCGAGAACGGCGACACGACGAAGCTCGCCTCGAGCACGTACCGCGCGATGCTCGCGGCGCCGGGCATCGACCGGACGCCGATCATTCTCAACTTCGGGCTCGGGGCGTCGTACATCTTCGGCAACACCGACGTGTTCGGCAAAGAGGGCTACGCGGCCTTCACGATTCTCGACAAGTTCGGGCTCGCGTTCGTGAAGGTGCACACCGACTCGTTCCGCTTCGAGTTGGGGCCCTTCGTCGGCGGCTTTCTCGACGCGCTGATTCGAACCATCGCGCAAGAGGGTAAGCAGCAGCGCAGCTGGCTCGCGGGAGTCGCGATCGGCTACACGCGAATGTTCAAGCGCGAGCTGGGCATCGAGATGCACCTCGCCGCAGCGATGCCCTACGAGCTGACGCAGTCGCGCGCCTACGGGTTCGCAGTCGGGCTCACCGCCGTCGTGCCGTACACGCTCATCTTTTCGGGAGACTGAGAATGGGGCTCGCGAACTGTTCGAAGTGCGGTCAGGCGCTCTCTGAGAGGGTCGCCGCGGCGGCTGCCGACGGCGCCTACTGCTGGCAGTGCGGAGGGCGGCGGTCGGCGGAGGGCAGGTGCCAGAGCCCACGCTGCGCGTGGTTCGGTGAGGTGCCTGGGCCCGTGTCCCAAGCCGCGAAGGACTGCGGCTGCGAGCGCTGCGGGCTGCTGTTGCCTCGGCCGCCGCTGAAGACGGCCGAGGCGGTCGCGATGTGCTGCGAGTGCGACACGGTGCTGGCCGCCGACGGCACGTGTCAGAACCCGTTGGACAAGGCCAACTTCAGGCGGATCCCCGACTGCAGCTAGACATCTAGTACGTACGAGGTGCGGCCCGGCCCGACCTCGACGAGCTTGCGCAGGCGCGCGATGGCGCGATCCCACCCGGCCGAGACGCCGTCGAGAAACGCGCGGGCGTCACGCAGGCGCTCGGCCTCGAGCGCGTAGAGCACCTCGCGGCCGCGCTTCTCGCTGCTGACGAGGCCGGCATCTTCGAGCACCTGCAGGTGAAGTCGCAGCGCGGCTCGCGCACGCTGATGAAGCTTCGGTACGAGTAGTGCTTCATGGGGTGTCGGCGCAGCTGCGGTTCAGCTCGGCTTCGGCGGCCGCGATGACCTCGCCGACGTCTCGGCGCTGAGTCTCTTGCGCCATCGCCGTCGCCGCTGCGTACACGTCTCGCGCTTCGGCGCAGCGCCCTGCCCTCGCGTAGGCCATCACGAGCGCGCCCCGCACGAACGGCTCGGTCGGGTCGGCCTCGACCGCCGCCTCGTAGAACGCGACGCCGCGCGGTACGTCGCCACCGTTCAGCGCTGCGCGGCCGAGCTGCTCCCACGACCACACCGACCGCTGGCCGATGGCGAGCCTCACGTAGGCCTCGTCGACCGTGCGCGGGTTCGGCAGAAAGCCGACGAGCCAGACCACCGGCAGCATGGCCACGCCCACGACGACGAGCCTCGCGCCGAACGGCGCGCGCTGCGGCGGCGGCGGCTTCGGCCACGACGGCGTGACGCCGGCCGCGACCATGCGGTCGTAGAGGTGACCGTGGGCGCCGGCGCGGCGCAGCACCGCGGGGATGTGGTTGAACGCGTAGATGCGCTCGAGGGCGCGGGCGAAGGCCGGGCCATCGCTGCCGAGCGCCGCGGCGTCTGCGTGACGCTCGGCGGCGCGGCCGACGCGCGTGCGCACGACGAGGACGACGAAGAGCAGGCCGAGAAGGCCGAGCACCGCCTCGACCGTGTACGAGCCGACGCGGAAGAAGACGACGAGCGCGGCGAAGAGCACGAGCACCGCGCCTGGCCGAGCGAGCTTGAAGCGCAGCGGCTCGCTGAGGTGGCCGAGCTCGTGCGAGGCGACGGCCTCGAGCTCGTCTTCGGGCAGGAGCTCTTCCATGGGCTTCGTGAACGCGACGTCGTTCGCGAGCGGCAGCGCGAACGCGTTCGCGAACAGCCAGTCGAGCTCGAGCAGGCGGCGGACCCGAACGTTCATTCGAGCGGCGGCGCGCTCGACGGCGGCGCGGACCTTCGGGCGCGCCGGGCGTGCGAGGCCGAGCCACGTCGCGAGCGTGAAGCCGCCGCCCGAGAGCCCCCAGAACAGCAGCGCGCACGACGCGAGCACGCCGACGACCTCGACCGCCGCGCCGCGCCCGACGAGCAGCGTCGGGGCCACCAGCACCGGCAGCACCACGATGAAGCTGACGCCGCGCGCGGCGAACGAGCGCAGGCCGGGCCCCGGCGAGCTGCGGCCCGCGAGCCGGTCTTCCCACCTCAGCGCGGGCAGCACGGCGCCGAAGAACGCGCACGCGACCGTCCACACGCTGCGGCCGACGCCGGGCGCGCGGAGGGAGATGACGAAGAGCGCTGCGCAGATGGCGAAGAGGAGCCGCGCCATCAGCACGAGCTGCCGCGCCGGCATGATGACGCGGGCACGCTCTGTCCACGGCTCGGCCGGCGGCTTCGCGATGAGCCTGAGCGCGAGGGCGACCGAGCACGCTGCGAGCAGCCCGTACGCGGGGCCGACGAGCCACGGCGCGAGACGCACCCAGAGCGGCAGCAGCTGCTCGGCGCTCATGCGCTCCCGGGCGCTGCGACCTCGACCGTGGGCCCGAGCGTCTGCACGGGCTGCATCTACCGCGGCGGGCGGCTTTCGGCGATCGATTCAGCGGCCCCCGCGAGCCGCCAGTCCGTGCCACAGTACAGGCGTGGAAGCCACGTGCCTCGAAGAGAGCGTGCTCCTCGAGTTCATCGACGGCGAC
>JBGALX010000051.1:0-69384 GCA_044223505.1 Myxococcaceae bacterium | reverse complement strand
CTCCCCTCACCCCGTCCCTCTCCCCTACGAGGGGAGAGGGGGCTCAGCCTCTACCGCCGGCGCCTTCAGAGCAGCCGACGCTGCCCATCGGCCAGCAGGACATCTTCGCCACCACGCGCCTCGTGAAGGCGAGCGCGCTGACGGCCGAGCCGAGGCCCGAGCCGAAGCCCGAGCCCAAGCCCTCGACCGGCACCGCCGTGATGCCGGCCGAGACCGCCCCGAAGAACGCCGACGAGCGGCTCGAGCCGGGCACGCTGCTCGACAACCGGTTCCAGATCGAGGCGCACATCGCGACCGGCGGCATGGGCGACGTCTATCGGGCGGCGCACGTCTTCTTGAAGCGGCCCATCGCGCTGAAGCTCCTCAAGCGCACGCTCGCGGCCGACCCCGAGATGTGGGCCCGGTTTCAGCGCGAGGCCGAGCTCGTCAGCCAGCTCGAGAGCCAGCACATCGTGCGGGTGTTCGACTTCGGCCGGACGTCGACGGGCATGCCGTTTCTCGCGATGGAGTTCGTGCAGGGCATCACGCTCGATCTGCTCGTACAGAAAGAGGGCCCCGTCACGCCCGAGCGCGCGGTCGAGCTGGTCTGCCAGGTGTGCGAAGGCCTCTCGGAGGCCCACGGCGTCGGCATCATCCACCGCGACCTCAAGCCGCCGAACATCATCCTCGGGAAGCGGCGCGACGGCACCGAGATCGCCAAGATCCTCGACTTCGGCATCGCCCGCATCGCCGACACCCACCAGCCGGGCGGCATGCTCACCCAGCTCGGCATGGTCGTGGGCACGCCTGCGTACCTCGCACCCGAGCAGGCGCTCGGCGACTCGCTCGACGTGCGCACCGACATCTACTCGCTCGGCTGCGTGCTGTTCGAGCTGCTCACCGGGCGCCCACCGTTCGTCTCAGACAGCCTGCAGAAGCTCATCTCGGCGCACCTGAAAGACGCTCCCCCGTCGCCCATCAGCCTCCGCAAAGACCTCACGCCCGCGCTCTCGGAGGCCGTGCTCAAGGCGCTCTCGAAAGACCGCGCGCAGCGCTACCAGAACGTGAAGGAGCTCGCGGTCGCGCTCCGCAAGAGCGTCGAGAAGAGCGCCGCGATCCCCGGTGCGTTCGACGACTGGCCGCCCGCCGACGCCGCGCCGCCGCCGCCGAGCGACGTGTGGCCGCCACCCGACGTCGTCACCGGCACGCCCGTGGCACCGCCGTCGGCGCCCCGCCCCGCCTCCGACGCCTGGCCACCTCCCGAGCCGCAGAGCGTGCCGGCGCCCGTGAAGCCCGAGGTCAGCTCGTTCTTCGCGTTCGACACCGGGAAGATGCCGGCCGCGGCGCGCGAGCCCCAGGCCGCGAAGAAGCCCGAGGCAGCCGCTCCCCCCCATCGGCTCGAGCTCGCGCTCACCGCGCTCAAGGTGCCGCTGCCGACCCACCTGAAGCAGCGCATGGTGCTGCAGCGCAGCTCGCTCGAGCCCGGCACCCGCAAGCTGGTGATGCTGCACGTCGAGCTGCTGCGCGCTCCGGTCGAGTCGGGCGCGCGGGCGAGCGCGCTCTCGCGCGTGCTGGGCATCGGGCTCGACGGCGACGGCGTCGTCGACGCGCTCGACGAAGACGGCATCACGTTCCTCTTTCACGGCGAAGACGCCCTGGTGCCGGGCGTGCGGGCGCTCTACGCGGCGCTGTGCATGCGGGAGTCGGTGGCCGACCAGGTGCCCGGCGCCACGCTGCGCGCCGCCGCCGTCTTCGGCAAGGTCACGATCACCGACAAAGACGAGCCGCTCGAAGGCGACCTGCCCATGCGGTCGCGCACGTTCGCCGCGAAGGCCGGCGCGGGGAAGATCGTGGCCGACCGGCAGATGGCGATCGACGTTCAAGACGTCGTCACGGTCGCCGACGCCGGCCCCGAGGTCGTCGACGTCGGCGAGCGCCGCCCGGTGCTGCACAACGTCACCACGATCTACGGCCGCGACGCCGTCTTCGCGTCGCTCGACAAGCGGCTCACGGCGCTGAGCCAGGGCATCGTCGCTCCGGTCATCGTCACCGGCGAGGCCGGCTCGGGCCGCTCGCTCATCGCGCAGGAGCTCAACGTGCGCGGCCGCCACCAGCAGGCGGTCGTCGGCATCGCCCGCGGCCTGCACTCGCTCAAGGGGCAGCCTTACTCGGGGTTCGGCGAGCTGCTCTGCAACGTGTGCGGCGTACAGAAAGACCAGCGGCTCACGAAGCTGCCGCAGGCGCTCGAGGCGCTGAAGCTGCCTCCGACCGAGCTCGAGGCGGCGCTCGTGATCGCCGGCATTCGCCACGTGCCGCAGCCGTTCACGCCAGGTCAGGCCGTCTACGCGCTGCGCGCCGTGCTGAACATCGGCGCCGCGGGCCGCAAGGTGCTGCTCGTGTTCGACGGCCTCGAGGCGTTCGACCCGTACACCATCGACGCGTTTCGCGAGCTGTGCGCGCGGCCGGTGCAGCGCGAGCTCGCCGTCGGCCTCTGCGACACGGCGTTCGCGGCCGAGCGGTTCCCCCAGGTGCCGGCGATCAACCTCCCCGGGCTGCAGAGCCCCGAGGCCGCCGCCATGGTCTCGGCCTGGCTCGGCGGAGCGCGCGTGAGCGAGAAGCTCATCGAGGCCGTGCACCGCAAGGGCCGCGGGCTGCCGGGCCTGATGATCGACTGGCTGCACCTGCTCGCCGACAGCGGGCAGATTCGCTTCCGCAGCGGCGCGTACGTGTTGGCCTCCGACGCGCCGGCGTACGACGACAACGAGCTGGCGGCAGAGCGCGTGAGGGCGCTGTGGCCCGACGCGGCGCGGCTCTTCGAGGCGGTGTGCCTCGCCAGCGATTCGATCGACGGAGCGGTGCTGAACGCCGTGCTGCCTCAGACGCCGCAGAGCGCGTACCAGCGCCTCGTCGGCAGCCGGCTGGTGCGTGCGCTGGGCGGCCGCAGGTGGGCGGTCGCGTGCGACCGCTACCTGCGCGCCGGCCTGCAGCGCCCGTCGTCGCGCCGCGCCGAGATTCAATCGAAGATGGCGGCCGTGCTGATGGAGGCCGCCCGCGCCGCCGGCGTGCAGCCCGACGCCGCGAAGATCGCCGAGCACCTCACGGCCGCGAAAGACGCCACGCGCTCGCTGCAGCTTTGGCGGGGCGTCGTCGAGACCGCCTTGAAGCGCCGGGCGCCGCGCGAGGTGGTGAGCGCGCTGAGGGGCTGGTCCGACGCGCTCGGCGTGCTGCTCGAGAACCCGCAGGCGCCGATCGAGGTCGCGCGCGCGAAGGTCGAGACGCTCGCGCGCGCGGCCGCGAACGCGATCGCGTGCGGTGAGCCGCTGCTCGCGCGCCAGCTCGTCGACGAGGCCTCGGCTCTCGCGGCGGCGAAGAGCGTCGAGAGCGCCGAGCTCGCGCTGTCGGTCGCCAGGGTGCTGCGCAGCGAGGCGCGGCGGGCGCGCGCGGCCGAGGCGCTCGAGCTCGCGTTGAAGCGGGCGCACGGCACACCGCTCGTGCCGCTGGCCTACGCCGAGCGCGGCGAGGCGCTCGAGGCCGAGGGCGACCTGAAGGGCGCGGCACAGGCCTTTCAGCTGGCGCTCACGAACGCCGACGCCGCGCAGGAGCTCGCGCGCTGGCACGGCGAGATCGACTTCCGCGCGCGCGTCGAGACCCGGCTCGCGGGCGCGCTGCTCGCCACGAAAGACGTCGCGCAGGCGAAGCAGCTGTACGCGAGCGCGCTGGCGGCCTGGCGGCGAACGGCCTACCCGTACGCCGAGGCCCGGGTGCTCGCGAACCTGGGCGCGCTGCACGTGCAGACGAAAGAGTCGGAAGAGGCCGCCCGCTGCTTCAAAGAGGCCGCCGCCGCGGCGGCGCGCTCGGGCGACCTTCACTTCCAGGCGCGGCAGATGATCAACCTCGCGAAGATCGCGAAGCGCTTCGAGGCGCTCGCCGTGGCGAAGCAGGCGGCCGATGTGGCGAAACGCCTCGCCACGCAGATCGGCTGGGAAGAGGGCAAGGCGCAGGCGGCCGCGATCACATGATCGCCGAAGAGGTGGTCTCTTGAATTCGTGCTGCACGAGGCCATCTCAAGACGCCGCCCGATCGCGACGCGCGAAGGTCGAGTTGTTCTTCGGCGCCGCTCCCGAGCAGTTCCGGGCGAAGGGCGTCGTGACCACGCGGCCCGACATTCGCAGCATCCACTGGAACACCGAGGGCATCGCGACGGTCGAGGTCGAGTGGCCGTACATCGACGCGCGGGCGCCGTGCGCGGCAGCGAGTCGTCGACGGCCGAACTGCAGATGATGCTGATGCACGCGCTTGCGTCGAGAGTCGCAGCGCGGTGACCCACGAGCCCGGCGGACAGCTGTACAGGCTTCGACCGAGCCCCCTCTAAAACGTGGACGACAGCCGTCCGCGAAGTGAAGTGTCGACCATCGAAGGCTGTACACGAGTCCAGAGCAGAGGGTCTGGGCACGTGTGAGGCGCCAGGGCGGGTTGACCCGATCGTCCGGCTCGTGTGAGGCACTCGGCGTAGCGGACTCAAGCTGCGCGTCGGAGGCGAGGGGCGCGAAGAGCTCCGCGGTGCCAACGGGCCAACAGCGGGCGAGATGAAGCGCCGTCTTCTCGTGCGCGGGTCGATCTGCGCACCGAGTTTGGCGGTCGTCGCTCCGGGTTCTCTGGCTCCGGTCAACGGCTGAGCACCGCGCACAGCAGACGCGCACGGCACCATCAGTCTGGCGCTGGGAGTGCGCCGGAGTGCCGTGGTTGATGGACGGCCGCGGTAGACCGCCCGCCTGCACGATGAAGCGGCGAGGCGGAGAGGCGAAGCCTCGTTAGAACTCTGCTTGGCCCGGAGCGCGCGGGTAGGGAATCGCGTCGCGGATGTTCTGTAGGCCGCACACGTAGACGACGAGGCGCTCGAACCCGAGGCCGAAGCCGGCGTGCGGCACGGTGCCGTAGCGGCGCAGGTCGCGGTACCACTGGTAGTGGGCGGGGTTCAGCTTCATCTTCTCCATGCGGCGGTCGAGCAGGTCGAGGCGCTCTTCGCGCTGGCTGCCGCCGATGATCTCGCCGATGCCGGGGGCGAGCACGTCCATCGCGGCGACGGTGCGCTCGTCGTCGTTCATGCGCATGTAGAAGGCCTTGATGGCTTCCGGGTAGTTCATGACGACCACGGGCCGCCCGACGTGCTTCTCGACGAGGTAGCGCTCGTGCTCGGTCTGCAGGTCGGCGCCCCACTTCGGCGCGTACTCGAACTTCTGACCCGACTTCTCGAGGATCTCGATCGCCTTCGTGTAGTCGATGCGCTCGAAGCTCGAGCCGACGAACTGCTCGAGCCGCGTCACCACCGACTTGTCGTGGCGCTCGACGAAGAACTTGAGGTCGTCTTGCCGCTCGTTCAGCACCGCCTTGAAGACGTACTTGAGGAAGTCCTCGGCGAGCTGCGCGTCGGCCGCCAGATCCGCGAACGCGATCTCGGGCTCGATCATCCAGAACTCGGCGAGGTGCCGGGCCGTGTTCGAGTTCTCGGCGCGGAAGGTCGGGCCGAACGTGTACACCTTCGACAGCGCCAGGCAGTACGCCTCGACGTTCAGCTGCCCGCTCACCGTGAGAAACGTCTCTTTGCCGAAGAAGTCCTTGTGGAAGTCGAGCTTGCCCTTGTCGTCGCGCGGCAGGTTCTGCAGGTCGAGCGTCGAGACGCGGAACATCTGACCCGCGCCCTCGGCGTCGCTCGCCGTGATGATGGGCGTGTTCACCCAGACGAAGCCGTTCTCGTGGAAGAAGCGGTGAATCGCCTGCGCGATGCAGTGGCGCGTGCGCGAGATGGCGCCGAACGTGTTGGTGCGCGGGCGCAGGTGGGCGACCTCGCGCAAGAACTCGAGCGTGTGTGCTTTAGGCTGCACCGGGTACGTGTCGGGGTTGTCGACGAGGCCGAGCACCTCGACCTTCGTCGCCTGCACCTCGACCGTCTGGCCCTTGCCCTGCGACTGCACGAGCTGCCCCGTGCAGATGACCGAGCACCCGGTCGACAGCTTCAAGACGCCGTCCTGGTAGTTCGGCAGCGTCGACGGCGCCACCACCTGCAGCGAGTCGAACGCCGACCCGTCGTTCACCGCGAGAAACGACAGCCCCGCCTTCGAGTCGCGGCGCGTGCGGATCCACCCGCGCACCGTGACCTCGCTGCCGACCGCGACCTCACCCTTCAGCGCTTGCTTGACCGAGACGATGCCCATGACGCCGCACCGGATACCACGTTCAGGGACATCTGGAATCGGTGCACGCACCCGACGCGCAGTCGTTCGTGCAGCCGCAGCCCTCGCCTGCCCCCTGGCGCCGGCCGGCGTCGAGGGGGAACAGGCACGTGCCCGCCGCGACGCGCTGGCAGATGCCGGCGGCGCACGCGAACCCGTCGCAGCACTGCGACGTCGCCTCGCACGGCTTGCCGTCGTTCACCGCGCAGTACTGCGAGAGCGCCGTCGCCACCTCGCCGTCGTTGATGCAGCCCGCCAGCACGAGCAGCAGCGCGAGCCGCTTCACCACGGGAGCGCTCCGGTCAGCGCGACGCCGCTCTCGCCGGGCACCGCGTAGGGGCTCACCGCGATGAACGTGTTCACCCGCCCGCTGTACAGCGCGTACAGCACGCCGCAGACGAAGACGAGGCCGCCGGTGCCGAGCACCGCGACGCTGATCGTCGAGAGCGTGCGCGCGTCGTTCGCCTGCTGCTGGGCCGCGAAGTACGACGCCGGCGCGCCTCGCGCGACCGCCGAGAGCTTGTCCTTCGCCATCAGGTAGAGGCCGAGGCCGGCGCCCGCTGCGGCCGCTCCGAGCACGGCGACGCCGACGCCGCCGAGCACCCCGGGCTGCAGCCTCGAGCTCACCGAGCGCGCCGGCGCCTCGGGCAGCGGCTCGGCCTTCTGCGGCACGGGGCGGCGCTGCAGGCGGCGAAACAGCTCGCCCGCGAGCTCCTGGGCGGCGCGCTGCAGCTGGCCGCGAATCTCGTCTGCGGTGTGCGCCGTCTCGGTGAAGGCCGCGAGCGTCTCACCGGCCGGGCTCTGCACGCCGATCGAGATCTGCAGCCCTTCGCTGCCGAGGCGCGCGAGCTGCCCCGTGATGGCGCCGTCGGGGCTCTCTGCGGGCCCGACCGCGATGCCCTGCTGCCGCAGCTGGTTCGCGAAGAAGGCCTGCCAGTAGCGCGCGTCGCCCTCGGGCAGCGCGGGCGCGTCGAGCGCAGGCCCCGTGAGACGGAGCGGCTCGGGGGCGGCGAGCAGGAGCAGCGCGGCGGCGAGAACCGGCATGGGCCCGCGCTTGTACGACGCCCGCCGCCAGTCGGGAAAGGAAAGGCAAAAAGTGGCTGGCGAAGCGACGAGGCCTCGGGGCCGGAAACCGACAGGCGCGTGCCGACGCACAACACGACGTCGGCCCCGAGCGCGTTCGCGGTCGAGGAGCCGGTGACTCCGAGCGAGCCCTCTCGGGGCTACTTCGCGGCGGCGCCGAGCAGCCGCAGCAGCTCTTCGCGCGTGGTCACGTTCAGCTTCCGGCACAGGGCGGTGATGCGGCTGCGCGTGCTCACGACGCTCGTCTCGCGCACGCGAGAGATCTGGGCGTCGGTCTTGCCCTGCAGCAACAGGCCGATCACCTCGCGGTCGCCGGGCGTGATGCGGTTCGGAGGCCTCACGGCGAGCTGCGGCAGCTCGCGCCCCGCGTACTCACCCAGGTGCATCCTCAGACGGATGATCTCGTCCGCGTCGTCAGAGCCGGCCACTCTAGGGTCTGCAGTCTACGCGCTAACCGCGCCGGCTCAGTAGTGGCGAATCGCGTGGTACGCGCTCGTCACCGTGCGCGAGTTCTTCACGACGCCCGCCGAGCAGCCCTTCGCCTCGTACGCCACCATCCAGCCCCAGGCGTCGCCCGAGTCGTAGAGAAAGATGTGCCCCGCGCTGCCCGACCGGTACACGAACGCGTCGGCCTGGGCGACGTTGTCTCGCGAGACCGTGCGCCACGCCGACGTGTCGCTCACGAAGCTCGCCGTGCTGTACGGGTGCGAGTCGACCGTGAGCCGATCGTTGCTCGAGGGAATCTGCCAGAGCTTCGCGACGTAGCCCGAGCAGTCGGCGCCCGTGCTGCCCGAGTGCGAGCAGTTGGGGCACGAGCCCGAGCAGCTGCCCGCGTTGCTGCCGCCCTGCTGGTACGGGAACCAGCGGCCATGGCCCCACCAGTAGGTCGCGCCCACTGCCGACTTCGCGCGCTCGACCGCGCCACCCCGCGTGCTGTCTTCGATGCCCGCAGGCGGTGTCGTCGTGCCGCCGCCGCCGCCGGTGCCGCCCGTGCCGGTGTCGAGCTTCAGGTACTGCCCCGAGCTCCAGCCGGTCGTGCCGTTGTACTTCACGCTGTAGAAGCCGCCGCTCGGCGCTGCCGCCATCACCGTCACCGACGAGCCCGACGGCATCACCAGCCGCACGCTGTTCGACGTGCTCGGGCCCGACCGCAGGTTCAGGTTCGCCGTCGTCTTCAGGCTCGCGCCCACCGTCAGGGTGCCGGTGAGGGCGCTCGACGTCTGAGCGAGCTCGTCGTTCTCGCCGATGAGCAGGCTGTCGTCTCCGACGTCACCGTCGACCGTCGGGGAGCACGCGATGAGGGCCAGCGAGAGGGCGATCCAGAGGCGCATGGCCAGCGCGTTCAGCGAATTCCGTACCAGCGCGAATGGTTAGAGGGGGAAATCGTCTGAAAGGAAAACGACTTTGCATCCGCTCAGAGGGTGAGAACGCCCAATTCTCGGACAGTCTGTTGTGATTCGATGCGCCCCATGGGGCGAGACGAGGCAGTGCTGGGAGTGGGGCTGGCGATGTGCGCCGGGCTGATCGTGGCGGTGATGCTGCTGCCTTCGAAGGCCTCGAGCCGGATCATCGACGCGGAGCCGGTCGCCGAAGACGAGCCCGAGGTGACCATCGACGCGCCGCCGGCGCCAAAGCGCGAGTCGCTCAAGTCGGTGCGGGCGCACGCCCTGCCCGACGGCGGGCCCGGCACGGTCGACCCGCAGTCGAAGGTGCTGGTGAGCTTCGGCTGGGGCGCGAGCAAGGCGCAGCTGGGCCGGTCGAGGCCGCGCGATGGGCAGCCCGAAGCGCCGATGAGCGTGGCGGCCGACGCGCACGGCAACGCCTGGGTGCTCGATCAGGTGAACGGGCGCATCGTGCGGCTGGGGGGCGACGCGCCGATTCCGTACAGCGTGAAGAAGGCGAAAGACCTCGCGGTCGCGAAGAACGGCAACGCGGTGGTGGTCAACGACTCGGCCGCGGTGGTGCTGGGCGCCGACGGCAAGGCGGTGGCCGAGTGGAAGCTGCCGCTGGCCCCAGAGGGGGTCTTCACCGACGGCGACGACGTGTACGTCGGGCTCGAGGGCGGCGCGGCGATGCGGCTGGGCGACGCGAGCGGGGCGGCCGACGCCCAGCGGCCCGAGGTGCCCGGCCGCCCGACGCGCGACGGCAAGTCGTACGTGAGCGCGACCCTCGCCGACGGCGCGCGCGGCCGCGTGGTGGTGATGGGGTTCGATCGCGCGACGAAAGAGCGCCGGTTCATTCGCGAGATCGCGTTCGGCATGCCCGTCATGAACGTGCTGCTCGTCGACACCGACTCGGCCGGAGTCATCTACCTCGCGGCCCTCGGTGAGCGCGTCCCGGGCGGGGGCTACCTCGCCGAGCCCGTCGCCACCGTCGACCTGCTCTGCCTCGACCCCGTCGACGGCAAGCCGCTGTCGCGCACCGAGCTGCCGGCGAACACCTCGGCCGACGACACCTACCGCGAGCTCGCCGCGCTGGCCGGCGGCGGAGTCCTCTACCTCTACCGCACCGAGACCGCCGCCGAGCTGCGGCGGGTCGACTGCCGCTGACCCTTCAGCGCGGCAGCACCGCCGGCACCTGCAGCGGGTCTCGCTTCGCCTCGTCGATCGCCTTGCGCAGCGCGGCCGGCTTCAGCGGCGCCTGCGTCGCCTTGCCGCGGTAGCCCACGGTGTACAGCACGGGCACGAGGTAGCGCTGCTCGGCACGAAGATCGACGGTGATGCCCGGCACCCCGCCGACGATCTCGGCGGCCGGAGCCTCAGCGAACGAGACCGCGAGCTCGCGCCGCGCGACCCCGGCGATCACCCCGAACGGCCGCTCGCCCTCGAACGCGACCGGCTGCGCCGAGGCGAAGCGCACGTCGCGCACCAGGAGCGGGTCGGTTCGCCAGCCCGCCAGGAAGCGGCGGGCGACCGCGACATCGGGCGTCTCGAAGGCGTCGTGCGCCGAGATCACCGCGAGCCCCGCGAGCACCGACTGCCACTTCTTCAGCTCGCTCACGGCGTTGAACCCGCCCTGCCCTTCGGGGTCGACCGTCGTCGCGCCCGTCAGCCCCTCGGCCGTCAGCGCGTTCACGAGCCGCGCCGACGCGTCGGACGCGCGGTGAAAAGCATCGGGCAGCGGCTCGACCTCGAGCCACGGCGGCGCCTGCAGCACCACCTTGAGCTCGCTGCGCACCGTCTCGCGCGCCGTCGGCTCGATGTTGCTGTCGCGGGCGTCGCGGTGCGCGCCCTGCAGCGCGCAGAACGCGCTCTGCAGCCGATCGCGCCACGCCGCATCGAACTGCAGCCCCTTCGGCTGCTCGGCCTGGCTGAACGCGCCGAGCGCCGCCTGCCTCAGCGCCTCGACCGGCGCCGTCGTCTCGCGCGGCAGCGGCACCCGGCCCTCGGCGACCGCGGCCGACAGCTCGTCGAACGCCTGCGCGCGCTCGGCGCCGCTCAGCCCCGAGAGGAACTCGGCGAACGGCGAGCGAGGCGACGCGAGCGGCGGCGGAGGAGCCCCGCCCTGCCGGTCGATGATGGGCATCATGTCGTCGAGCGCGGCGTCGGGGTCGCCGCCCGCCTTGTCGAGGTACTCCTGCAGCGGCTCGACCTTCGGCCCGCCGAACAGCGCGTCGCGCCGGCCCCGCAGCTTGAGCCACGGCCCCTTCAGCTTCGGGTCCTTCACGAGCGACAGCAGCACGAGGCCCGCGGCGTAGCCCCCGCGCGAGGGCGGGAAGGCCTGGCCCAGCACCTGCCACCGCCGCCACGCGCACTGCAGCTCGTCGGACCACTCCCAGAAGCCGCGGGGCGCCGCGAGCGCCTCGGAGCCCTTCAGCTCGTCGAGCTGCGCCTTCGCCTCGGCGGCGATCGGGGCCGCGGCCTGCAGGCGGCCGGGCTCGAGGCACGCGAGCGCGACGGCGAAGCGGGCGGCGAGCAGGTTCGCTCCGTCGCGGGTGTCGCCGTCGCCGTTCTTCGCGCGCGCGAGCGCCTGAGCGCTCGAGGCCTGCAGCCAGCCCTTGAGCAGGCGGTCGGTGTCGAGCGCGGCCGCGGCGAGGGCGCCGTCTTCGATGCGGCGCGCGCGCCAGAGCACCATCTCGGCGGCGGGCAGCACCTTCGGCTCGTCGGGGTCGAGCGCGGCGCGCACGCGGCTCTTCGTCTTGCGCCGCAGCGGGTCGTCCGAGGCGAGCGGGCCGTCGGGCACCGAGGCGAAGCTCGTCGACAGCGCCGCCTGCTCGATGCCGCGCGCCGCCGACAGGTAGAGCGGCGCCTGCAGCTTCACCTTGAGCTTCACTTCCCTCGGAAGGCCTTTGAGGAAGGCGGCGACCGCCTCGTCGCCGTTCTCAGCCTTCGCGTCGGGCGTGCCGCCGGCCTGCTTGAGCGCGGTGAGATCATACCGGTACTCGAGCGTCGTCGCGTCGAGCCGCTTCGCCTCGTAGGGCCACAGCTCGGCGAGCGGGCCTGCGCCAGCGCTCGAGGCGGCCAGCAGAATGCCGAGCGACCCCGCCCTCATCGGTGGAGCAGCTTCGTGACGGCGTCGAGCACTTCCTGCGCCTTCACCGGCTTCACGAGGTACGCATCGGCGCCGAGCTTCAGCGCGCGCTCTTTGTCGGCCTCGGCAGACTCGGTGGTGATGACGACGATGGGCAGCTTCTCGAGCTTCGGCTCGCCGCGAATGTGGCTGATGAGCTTGAGGCCGTCGAGCAGCGGCATGTTGATGTCGGTCAGCACGACGTCGAACGGGCCCGCGCCGAGCTTCTTGATCGCCTCGGCGCCGTCGCCGGCCTCGATGCACACCACGTCGCCGAGGCGCTGCAGCGCGTACATGACGCTGCGTCGCAGCGGCAGCGAGTCGTCGACGACCAACGCGCGAATGCTCATCGGGGGCGACAAGCTAGCACTTCGTGAGGAGCTGGCGAGCGGCCTACTTCACGCTCTTCGACAGCTCGCTCGCGAGCTCCTGCAGCGGCAGCACGAACGCGACGTGCCCCGTCTTCATCGCCGCCTGCGGCATGCCGGCGATGACGGCCGTCTGCTCGGACTCGGCCCACACCACCCCGCCCTCTCTCGCGATCGCCGCCGCGCCTGCGGCGCCGTCGTTGCCCATGCCGGTCAGCACCACCGCGTGCGCCGCCGGGCCCACGGCCTTCGCGACGCTCTCGAACAGCCGGTCGATCGACGGCGCGTGCTTGTCGCTCGCGGCCGCCTCGAGCACCTGCAGCTGCAGCCCGCGCTCGGTGCGCTCGAGCGCCAGGTGCTTGCCGCCCGGCGCGACGTAGCCGCCGCCCGGCAGCAGCCGCTCGCCGCCCCGCGCCTCGGCCATCGGCTGGCCCCACGCCCTCTCGAGCCGCTCGGCGAACGCCTTCGTGAAGAGCGGCGGCATGTGCTGCGCGACGAGCACGCATGCCTTCGTGCCCTTCAGCCCCGAGAGCAGCTCGTGCACCGCCTGCGGCCCCCCGGTCGACGCGCCGACCGCGATCACGGTGGGGATGCCCAGCTTCGGGGTCTCGCTGGCGACCGCCTTGGGCCGCACCTGCCTCACCGCGTGCACCTTCGCGAGCAGGTCGGCGCGCACCGAGTCGAGCGTCGCGGCCTTCGACGGCTTCGCGACGAAGTCGAAAGCGCCGAGCTCGAGCGCCTTGAACACGTCGCTGCGGTGCGCGTACGACGAGATCACGATCACCGGCGTCGGAGCGACCTGCGCGAGCAGCCGCAAGAACGCGAAGCCGTCGAGCTTCGGCATCTCGAGGTCGAGCGTGATGAGATCGGGCTTGAGGCGCTGCGCCTTCTCGAGCCCCTCGGCGCCGTCTTGCGCGCGCTCGACGACCTCGACCCCCGGCGCCGACTCGAGCAGCTGCGTGATCGCCCGGCGGTTCGACGCCGAGTCGTCGATCACGAGCACCCGCACCGGGGCCGTGCGCTTGCCCGTCATCGCGTGCCCACCCGGTAGACGAGATCGCCCTGCAGCTGCACGATCTCGAAGTCGGTCGACACCGTCAGCAGGCTCTCGGAGTGCCCGAGCAACAGCCACGCCCCGGGCTGCATGCGCCGATAGAGCGACTGCAGCACGCGCCTGCGCGCGACCGAGTCGAAGTAGATGAGCACGTTGCGGCACAAGACCACGTCCATGAACGGCAGCACGTCGGCGGCGTCGGGCGTGACGAGGTTCAGGTGCGTGAACGAGACCCGGTCGCGCAGCGCCTGCTTCACGCGCACCTTGCCTGCGGGCAGCGCGTCGAAGTGGCGCTGCTTGCGCTCGAACGACGTCGACCGCAGCGAGCTCTGCGCGTACTCGGCCTTGCGCGCGGTCGCGAGCACCCGCCGGCTGAGATCGGTGCCGTAGACCTGCACGTCCCAGCCCGCGAACCGCCCCGTCTCTTCGAGCAGCATCGCGAGCGTGTACGGCTCTTCGCCGCTGCTGCACCCGGCCGACCAGATGCGCAGCCGCTGCTTCGCGGCGTGCTGCTCGACCAGCTTCGGCACGAGCTCTTTCACGAAGCAGTCGAGCTGAGACGGGTCGCGGAAGAAGTACGTCTCGTGCGGCAGCAAGAGCTCGACCGCGAGCTCGAGCTCGTCTTTGCCGCGCGCGTCGAAGCGCAGGTAGCGCTGGTACGCGCCGAAGTCGGCGAGGCCCAGCGCTTCGACGCGGGGCAACAGCCTCCGCTCGGCGACGAACTTGAGATCGTCGCGCATCGCGAGCCCGCACGCCTCGTGCACGAGGTCCGACAGCAGACGAAACTGCTCGTCCGTCATCGCCAGCCGCAGATCGTCGAAGCCCCCCAAGGCTCAGTGCCCCTGCAGCTCGGCCAGGCGCGCGGCCACGCCCTCGAGAATGCTGCGGGCCATCGCGTCGGGCTCGCGCACGACCGCCTCGCGCACCGCCGCCAGCGCGACCGCCGAGCCGGTCACCTCGAGCGCCCGCGCGGCCGCGGCCCGCACATCCCACCGGCCGTGCAAGAGCAGCCGCATCGCGTGCGCCGCGCACATCGGCCGGTCGGCGAGCGCCGTCAGCGCCGCCTTCACCACCTCGGGGTCGGCGTGCTGCAGCGCGAGCGCGGCCTTCGCGTCGTCGAGCGCTCCCATCGAGACCAGCGCCTGCAGCGCCGCGAGCACGAGGAAGCCCTCGGGGGCGCAGAGCAGCTCCTCGAGCCTGGGCGCCACGGCGCGGGTCTTCAGCTCGCCCGCCGCGTCGCAGGCCGCCGCCACCACCGCCGACTCGCGGTCTTTGAGCGCGCGGCTGAGCAGCGGCGCCGCCACCTTCGGGCCCATGCGAACCAGCGTGCGCGCCGCCGCCCGCCGCACCACGGCCGCCTCGTCAGACAGGGCGCGACCGAGCGCCTCGGCCGCCTCGTCGCGCGGCAGCGCCGTCACGCCCTCGGCCGCCGCCGCGCGCACGGCCTCGTCCGAGTCGTTCGCGGCGCGCCGCAGCGGGTCGCGCGCGCCCTGCGGGTCGACCTGCACCCACGCCCTGAGCACGTGCGGCCGCAGCGGCAACGCGCTCAGCGCGAAGATGACCTCGGCCCTGAACGAGGCGCCGATGCGCCCGAGCGCCCGCGCCGCCGCCGACGCCAGCGCGTCGTCGTCGAGCGCCACGAGCAGCGGGGCGATCGCCGCCGGCGTGCGGCACCGCCCGAGCGCGCGCACGGCGACCTCCGACAGCTCGGCGTCACCGCACCCCAACAGCCGCTCGAGGTGCGGCACGAGCGCGGGCTCGCCGACGCGCGTGATCGCCTCTGCCGCCAGGGCCCGCGCCTCGGGCCCCATCGAGATGATCGGCGGCAGCTCGCCCTCGATGAGCGCCAGCACCCCGAACAGGCCCAGCCGCGTCAGCGCGCGCGCCGCCGCGTCGGCCGCCTCGCCGTCGCCGACCGCCTCGGCCACCGCCGGAGCCAGCGCGTGGGCCTTGAGCGCCGCGGCCGCGTGCATCGCCCCGACCCGCAACACGCGATCTTCGTGGCGCAGCATGCGCGCGAGCCACTCGACGCCGTCGGGCGTGCACGACAGCGAGGCCCTGAGCGCGCCCTCGGCCTCGTTGGGCCAGGTGCGCTCCTCGATGCCGAGCGCGCCGAGGGCGAGCTCGCGCGAGTCGGGGCTCTCGAGCGCCCGCGCGATGAGCCCGAGCGCCGCCGGGTGCGTGTGCAGCCCGAGCAGCCGCCACGCCTGCTTCGCCGGCAAGAGCGGCACGAGCCGGGCGAGCGGCGGCGGCTTCCTCAGCGCGAACAGGGCGTCGAGCGCGCAGGCCCGAACGAGCGCGTGCGGCGAGTCGAGCAGGCCGTTGAGCGCTCGCGCGGCGCGGTGGCCTCCGATGCGGCCGAGGGCCTCGGCGGCGGCGCCCTGCACGTTCGCGTCGGGGTCGCCCAGCGCGCGCACCAGCCCGTCGACGGCCTCGACGTCTTTCCGCTCGCCGAGAATGTCGGCCGCGAGCTTCCGCTGATCGGGGTCGGCGTGATGGAGCAGCTCGATCAGCGGCCCGCGCACGACCCCGCCCGCGAGCGCGAGGGCCGTCGCGGCGGCGTTGCGCGCCCCGGTATGATCGCGCTCGCCGAGCACCGCGATCAGCTTCCTCGCCACCGGGCCGGTCGCGGCCCGCGCGACGAGCTCGGCGGCGTGGCGCCGCACCCGCCAGCTCGCGTCGTAGAGCGCCGCGACGTAGCCGTCGGCGTCGGCGGTGGCGAGCGCCTGGTAGCGCGTCTCGGCCCCGGGGTCGTCGTAGAGCTCGTCGAGGTTCACGAGAGCAGGGCCCTCACATCGAGCAGCAGCCGCAGCTTGCCGCCGGCCGAGCAGACGCCGACGACGTGCGGCGAGGTGCCCGAGCCCATCGGCGCCGGCTTGAGAGCGTCGCGGTCGACGCGCAGCACGGTGGTCACCCCGTCGACCTTCAGCGCGAGCAGGTGCGGCCCGACGCGGCAGACGACGAGCCGCGGCCGCGGGGGCTGCACGGGCTCGGGCAGCCCGAGCTGCCGCCGCACGTCGACCACCGGCACGATGGCGCCGCGCAGGTTCACGACCCCCTCGATCGCGGGCGGCGCCTTCGGCACGCGCGTCACGGGCAGCGGGTGGATGATCTCTTGCACGCGCATGATGTCGACGGCGAGCTCTTCGTCGCCCGCGCGAAAGGCGCACAGCTGCACGGTCGGCCGCTCGCCGACGATCGGGGTGACGCCCGCGTCGGTCTCGGGGCCGGTCACTCGAGCACCTTCTCGACGTCGAGCAGAATGTAGAGCCGCTCGCCGCGCCGCGAGAGGCCCACGAGAAACGGCTTCTCGGTGCCGCCGGGCGGGGGCGGCTCGGTCAGCGACGGCAAGAGGCGCACAACGCCCTCGACGCCGTCGGCCAGAATCCCCGCATCGCCCGCCTCGCTCTTCACGAGCACGATGCGCGCCTGGGCCGGCACGTCGCCCGGGCCCGTGATGGGCTGCACGCCGCCCGCGAGCAAGAGCCGCGGCCGCACGTCGTAGACCGGCAGCACCTCGCCGCGCAGGTTCATGACGCCGAGCAGCTCTCTCGGGGCGCGGGGCACCTCGGTGAGCGGGGGCACCTTGACGATCTCGCGCACGGTGCCGATCGGCACGGCGTACGTCTCGTCGGTCAGGCTGAACGCGAGGTACTCTTGCGGGGCCTCGGCGCCGGCCACCTCGGGGCGCGGCGCGTCAGACAGCCACTGCAGGCTCGGCAGCCCCGGCTCGTCGAGGCGGTAGAGGAACCGGTCGATGAGCTCGTCGAACGACACGGTCATGGCGCGGCCTGCGGGCGGACCATCTCGCTCACGAGCGCGGGCACGTCGAGCACGAGCACCGCGCGCCGGTCGCCGAGATCGGTGGCGCCCGCGAAGCCCGGCACGTCTCTGAGGCGGGCCGAGAGCGGCTTCGTCACCACGTCTTGCTGGCCGAGCAGCTGATCGACGGCGAGCCCGACGCGGTGCTGCGCGAGCCCCACCAGCACCACGTAGTGCAGCTCGACCTCGGCGGGCGGCAGCTTGAACAGCTGCGAGAGGCGCACGAACGGCACCGTCTGGCCGCGCACGCTGAGCATCTGGCGGTGCTCGACGGTGCGCAGCTCCGACGGCCTGACCGAGACGATCTCGAGCACCGAGCTCATCGGCACTGCGTAGGTGCGCCCCGAGGCCTGCACGACGAGCGCGCGAATGATCGCCAGGGTCAGCGGCAGCGTCAGCACGAAGGTGGTGCCCTGCCCCCGCTCGCTCACGATGTCGATGAGGCCCGAGAGCCGCGAGAGGTTCGTCTTCACGACGTCGAGGCCGACCCCGCGGCCCGACAGCTCGCTGACCTGCCGGCGCGTCGAGAACCCGGGCAGGAAGACGAGGTTGAGCAGCTCTGACCGTGGCAGGTCGCTCGCCTTCTTCGCCGTGACGAGGCCGCGCGCGACGGCCTCGTCGCGAATGCGATCGTCGTCCATTCCCGCGCCGTCGTCGCCGACCTCGATGACGACGTGGTTGCCCTGGCTCGCCGCGCGCAGGCGCACGCGGCCGCGCCGCGGCTTGCCCGCAGCCGCGCGCCGGTCGGCCTGCTCGATGCCGTGGTCGATCGCGTTGCGCAACAGGTGCATCAGCGGGTCCGAGAGCTCTTCGACGATCAGCTTGTCGAGCTCGACGTCGCCGCCCGAGAGCTCGAAGTCGATCTCTTTGCCGCTCTCGCGCAACAGCCGCCGCACGAGGCGCGCCAGGCGATCGAACACCTGGCCGAGCGGCACCATGCGCACCTCGAGGATGCCCTTCTGCAGATCGTCGAGCTTGCGCTCGAGCGCGCGGGCCTCGCGAGAGAGCTCCTGCGCCCACAAGGGGTGCAGGCCGGCGCCCGACGTGCGCGCGCCCTCGGCGAAGCGCTTGATGTTCGACCGCGTGAGCAACAGGTCGCCGACCGCGGCCATCAGCTTGTCGAGGCGGGCGATGTCGACGCGCACCGTCTGCGACAGCGAGCGCAGCGAGACCTCGCCCGCGGGGGCGAGCGGCGGGGGCGCCGACGGCCGCGGCGCGACCGACGCCGACAAGAGCGCCTGCTTCGCCCCGTGCGGAGCGATCGCCGCCTCGAGCTCGGCCGCGGGCCGCTTGCAGGCGACGATCAAGTCGAACGCGATGCTGCTCTCGTCAGACGCCTGGGCCGAGGGCAGCGTGCTCACGAGCTCGGCGAGCGGCTTCAAGCTCGCGTTCAGGGCGCCGAGCCGCTGATCGAAGTCGTCCAGCTTGAAGACGGCGCGCACCTTGTAGAGCGTGACGCCCTTCTTCACGTTCTCGCGGAGCCGGTGCTCCTCGTACTCGGTGAGCACGTTCAGCACGTCGGGCGCGATGCCGAGCTCCCTCAGGGGGTCGCCGGGGCGGGCGGGCTCGGGCGCGACGAGCGCCTCGAGGTGCTGACCGAGCGCGAGCGCGCGCTCGGCGGCGGGCCCGTCGCTCTCGCCGCGCGAGGCCATGCCGAGCAGGGCCGACAGCACGTCGACCCCGTCGATGAACGCGTCGATGAGGGGGTCATCGGCGGGCACCTTGCCGAGCCTCAGGGCGTCGAGCGCGTCTTCGAGCACGTGCGCGAGGCGGGCGATGCGATCTTGCCCGAAGAGCGCGGCGAGGCCCTTGAGCGAGTGGGCGGCGCGGAAGATGGCGTTCAGCCGGTCGGGCTCGGGCTCTTCGCCGCGGTGCTGGTCGAGGGCGAGCAGCTCGCGCGAGAGGCCCTCCACGATCTCGGTGGCCTCGGCGACGAACTCTGAGACGGGCCGCTTCTCGGTCGTCATCTCTAGAGCTTCAGGTACTTCTTCACGAGCTCGACGAGCGCCGCAGGCTCGAACGGCTTGATCACGTACTCGCTCGCGCCGAGCTGCAGGCCGCGCTCGCGATCTTGCGCACGCCCCTCGGTGGTCACCACGAAGAGCGGCGTCTCTTTGTAGTGCGGGTTCTTCTTCACGAAGTTGATCAATTCGAGCCCGTTGATGTCGGGCATGTTGATGTCGGTGATGATCAGCGCGAAGCGGTGGCGTGGCAGCACCTTGAGCGCCTCGAACCCGCTCACGACCGTCACCACCTCGAGGCCGACCAGTACCTGCAGCGCCGACGCGATCACGTCGCGCGTCGCCTTCGAGTCTTCGACGACCAGCACTTTCAGGTTGGCGTCCGGCACCGCCGCCGACGGTACCACACGGCCGAATTCCTCGGTTCTACAGCAGTGCGCGGAGCGCCTTCTCGGCGAACAGCGCCGTCGTGCCCGGCGCGAACGACGGCGCGAAGCGCTTCTTCACGGCGTCGGCCTTCACGGCGTCGTCGAGCGCGCACTTCGGCAGCGACACCGCGACCGACGTGACGCCCGCGCGCTTCAGCATCAGCGCCGAGCTCTCGAGCAACAGGCCGAGCGTCGAGGCGTCGAGCGTCTTCGACGACCCGGCCCCGACGGCGAACAGCTTCACGGCCGGCACGCCGCCGCTCGTCGGCATGAGCAGCTGCTCGCCGCGATCGCCCTTGAAGAACCCCTGCAAGAGCACGCGTGAGAGCGAGCCGCACATGCGCCAGTCGACGAAGCCGGCGGCGCCCTCGAGGGGGCGATCGTCGTCGGTGACGAACAGGCACAGCGCGTCGACGTCTTTGAGCGAGTCGATCGACTCGAGAGAGGGCTCGAGCGTGTTCATGGCTTGTCGATGCCCTGTGCGAGCTTGTCGAGCAGCCCGTTGATGAACGCCGACGACTCTTCGGTGCCGAACTTCTTGCCCAGCTCGACGGCCTCGTTCAGCGCGACCTTCTTCGGCACGTCGGGGCGAAACGCGAGCTCGAAGGCGCCCAGGCGCAGCACGTTGCGGTCGATGCGCGACATGCGGTCGATGCGCCAGTTCGTCGAGTGCTTCTCGATGTCGGCGTCGAGCTCGGTGAGCCGCGCGCGCACGCCCTCGACGAGCTCGAGCGCGAACTGCTTCATCTCTGGGGCGACCGCGCCGGTGGCGCCCTCTGCGCCGTCGGTGCCCGACGCCCACGCGGCCTCGAGCGCGTCTTTGATGCTCGGCCCTTCGGCCTGAACGTCGAGCTGGTAGAGCGCCTGCAGCGCACGCTCGCGCGCGATCCGCCGGGCGCCCACGCTCAGCCCTTCTTCTTGTTCTTCGGCGGGGAGGACAGCTGCGCGTGCAGGTTCACCATCTCGATGCACGCCGCCGCGGCCTCGGCGCCCTTGTTGCCCGCCTTCACGCCGGCGCGGTCGATCGCCTGCTCGACGGTGTCGCAGGTCAGCACGCCGAACGTCACCGCGCAGGCGGCGGTCGCCGCGATCTGGCCGATGCCCTTCGAGACCTCGCCGGCGACGTAGTCGAAGTGCGGAGTGCCACCGCGGATCACGCAGCCGAGCGTCACGACCCCGGCGTAGCCGCCGCCGTCGACGACCTTGCGCACGAGGCCCGTCAGCTCGAACGTGCCCGGCACGCGAAAGACGTCGACGTCACCGTCGTCGACGCCGTGGCGCTTGAGCGCGTCGAGGGCGCCGGCGAGCAGCGCGTCGGTGATGAACGAGTTGAAGCGGCTCACGCAGATCGCGAAGCGGCCGGTGGGGCTGACGAGGTTGCCTTCGAAGTAGCGGGGCATCGTGCGGTTCTAAACCTTACCGTCTTTTGTTCGGCTTCACCTGTTCCACGACGGTGAGCCCGTAGCTCTCGAGGCCGACGATGCGCTTCGGCGCCGAGGTGATCAGCCGCAGTCTCGACAGCCCGAGGTCTTTCAAGATCTGGGCTCCGACGCCGAGCTCGCGCAACGTGCCTGTAGCGGGCCGTTGCGCCAGGGCCTCGGCGGCGGTCGCGTGCTTGTGCAGGTACACGAGCACGCCTCGACCCTCTTTCGAGATCGCCTCGAGCGCGCCGCTGGTCGAGCCCGGGTCGAGCAGATCGCCCAGCACCGACGCGCGGTGCATGCGCACGAGCACGGGCCCGCCGGCCGAGACGTCGCCCTTCACGAGCGCGAGGTGAACCTCGGGGTCGACGTCGCTCTTGTACGCGTGCGCGGTGAAGTCGCCGAACGGGCCCTGCGAGACCTGCTGGGTCGCGACGCGGCGCACGAGCCGCTCGTGGGCGAGGCGGTACGTGATGATGTCGGCGACCGAGAGCAGCTCGAGCTTGTGGCGCTTCGCAAAGCGCGCGAGCTCGGGGCGGCGGGCCATGGTGCCGTCGTCGTTCATGACCTCGCAGATGACGCCGGCGGGGAACAGGCCGGCCATGCGGGCGAGGTCGACGCTGCCCTCGGTCTGCCCGGTGCGCACGAGCACGCCGCCCTCGCGGGCGCGCAGGGGGAAGATGTGGCCGGGCCGCACGAGATCGGCGGGCTTCGCGTGAGGCGCGACGCAGACCTTGATCGTGTGGGCGCGGTCGGCGGCCGAGATGCCGGTCGTGACGCCCGTGGCGGCCTCGACGCTGACGGTGAAGGCGGTGCCGAACGACGACGAGTTGTCCTGCACCATGAGCGGCAGCTGCAGCTGCTTGAGGCGCTCCTCGGTGAGCGAGAGGCAGATGAGCCCGCGGCCGTGGCTCGCCATGAAGTTGATGGCGGTCGGGGTCACCTTCTCGGCCGCCATGACGAGGTCGCCCTCGTTCTCGCGATCTTCGTCGTCGGTGAGAATGACCATCTTCCCCTTGCGAATGTCGCGCAGGGCGCGCGCCACGCGGGCGATGGCTTCTCGGTCGGCTCGAGGCTTCTCCATTTTGGGACGCCCTCTTGTCACAGCGCGCACACCCTCACCAGCCCGCGACGTGGAGCTGCTGCTCCGTGAGCGAGCTGCCCCTCAGGCCCTGCTGCCGCGCGACGTACTTGCCGACGAGGTCGGCTTCGAGGTTCACGTGGGCGCCGGGGCCCTTGCTGCCCAGCGTCGTGCGCGAGACCGTCTCGGGGATCAGCGCGACCGAGAACGCGGCGGCCTGCACCTCGTTGACGGTGAGGCTGACGCCGTCGACGGTGACGCTGCCCTTCTCGATGAAGAACGGCGCGAGCGGAGCCGGCAGCTCGAGCGTCACCACGCGAGAGCCGCCCTCTTCGCGGGCCGCGAGCACGCGCGCCACCGCGTCGACGTGGCCCTGCACCCAGTGGCCCCCGAGGCGGTCGCCGACGCGCAGGGCGCGCTCGAGGTTGAGCTGCGTGCCGCGCTTCCACCCGCCGAGCGTGGTGCGGCGAAGGGTCTCGGGGCTCGCCTGCACCTTGAAGGTGCCGCCGCTCGCCTCGACGACGGTGAGGCAGCAGCCGTCGCACGCGATCGACTCGCCGAGCTGGAGCACGTCGAACGTGCTCTTCACCCAGACGTCGGTCATCGATGACTGGGCGATGCGCTCGACGGTGCCGACCTGCTGAACGAGCCCCGTGAACATCTACTTCTTGGCCTTCTTCGCCTTCCCGCCGCCGGCGCCTTCGACGGCGCCGCTCGCGATGAACTCGACGATGCGGCCGTCGGCCTTGCGGAGCCTTCGCGACAGCATGCGGCAGATGTTCTGCAGGATGATGACGTACGCGTAGTTGTCCTGCTGGTACAGGTGGTACAGGTCCATGTTGGTCAGCGAGTAGGTGATGCACCTGCGCTTCGCGACCACGGTGGCCGAGCGGGGCTGCAGCTCGACGAGCGTCATCTCGCCGAACGTCTCGCCCGGGCCGAGATCGACGATGACGGTCTTCTTGCCGTTCTGGCTCTTGCGCGAGACCTCGACCTCGCCCTCGCGGAGCACGTACATGGTGCGGCCGAGCTCGCCCTCGTTGAAGATCGCCTCGCCGGGCTTGAACGAGCGCTCTTCGAGCAGGTCGATGAGGTTCTCGAGTGAGTGCCCCTCGAGGCCACCGAGCACCGGCACGCTGCGGAGAAAGGTGATGAGCGAGTTGGGGCGCTTGTCGAGCATGGGCCCGGTATGTGCCGCTTTCGCCCTGCGCAGGCAAGAACTTACAGGCGGTAGCCGGCGCCCAGGGTGAAGCGGTACTCCGAGAACGAGTTGTCGAGGCGCGCATACAGGCCGAGCGGCTCGACCCAGAAGAACAGGCCTTTGAGCGAGGGCGGGTGCACCTCACCGAGCACCGCGGCGCGCATCGCGAAGAACGTGCGCGTCGAGCTGGCATTCGTGCCGAGCACGTTCGCGTTGATGTTGAAGATCGAGGGGCCGGCGCCGAGCTCGAGGGCGGCGACGACCCAGTCGACGACGGCGTAGGTGGCACGCACGCCGGGCAGCAGGTCGAACACGAAGTAGTTGGCCGAGCCGAAGCCGCCGATCGACTGGTTGTAGAAGCCGAAGGTGACGGGCAGCACGGCGCCGACGGTGAGCTTGTTCGCGAGCCCGCCGACGTCGACGAAGCCCTTCAGCGCGATGACGGCGCCGGTGTTGGCGGTGCGAAAGGGCACTCCGACGCCGAGGCCGGCGGCGCCCCCGGCGTGAATTTCAGCGGTGAGCAGCGTCGCGATCAGCAGTGGGGTCATAGAGGGTCAGCGCATTCTGCCCGAGCAGGGCGGCGAGGCGATCTTCGCGGAGCTTCAGGGCGACGAGCTGCTTCACCTCGCGATCCCACGCGTAGGGCAGGTTCGGGAAGTCGGTGCCGTAGAGAACGCGATCGGGGCGCACGTCGTAGATGCGGCGCGGCACCTTCAGCGGGAAGAACGCGGCCGCCATCATCGTGGTGTCGAGCCAGAGGTGGTCGTACCGCTCGAGGAGCTCGGCGTACGCGTCGAACTCGTCGCCGCCGAAGTGTGGCACGCAGAGCTTGAGCTTCGGGTGATCTCGCAGCACGCGATCGACGCGCTCGGCTGCGCACAGCGTGGTCACGTCGACGGGGTATGCGGGGCTCTTCGGCTCGCGGCCGGCGTGCATGACGAGCGGCCGGCCGGCCTGGGCGCACGCCGCGTAGACCTCGTGGAGCTTGGGGTCATCGGGCGCGAAGGCCTGCACGTGGCAGTGCAGCTTGATGCCCTTGAGGCCCAGCGCGAAGGCCTCGCGCACGATGTCGCCGGCACCGCTCTCGCCGGGGAAGACGGTGCCGAGGCCGATGAGGCGCGGCTCGGCGGCGGCGAGCTCGGCCATGAAGCGGTTGAGCTCGCGGGCCATGCCGGGCTTGTGCGCGTAGAGCAGCGCGACGAGGCGGGTGACGCCGCGCTCGAGCTGAAAGCGGATCACGCGCTCGGCGGTGAGCTTGTAGCGAATGGGCCAGCCGTACCGATCGAACCAGCGCCAGATGGCGGCGAAGAGCTTGTCGGGGAAGAGGTGCACGTGGGCGTCGACCACCGCCGGCAGCGCCTCGGGCAGGCGCGGGCCCTCGGCGTCGTCGAGCGCGAGCGCGGGCATCAGCGCGGGCGTCGTCAGCGGCAGGCAGCAGGCGACGTCGTGAGGCGCCTCGAGGTTCACGTGACTGCGTTCTACGCCTATCCCTACGTGGGCCCAGCTCGAATTCGAGCGGCAGCGCAGGGCTCGTCGGGAGGCGCGCTCATCGCAGGCGCGCGCGACCTCGCTCAGTGGCTCGCGGCGAACCCCGACGCCCGGGTGGAAGGGGCGACGTTCGTGGTCGATGCGGTCGGCGCGCTGCGGCTCGCGCCCCGCCGGTCGGAGCACGTCGCCTGCGCAGCCGGAGCCGCGGTGCTGACCGCCGGCGAGCTCACGTTCGGGCCCGGAGCCACGATCGCGTCGGCGACGAACCTCTCGACCGGCTACTGCCCAAAGCCCGAGAGCTTCGCCGCGCTGGAGCACGCGCTGCAGAGGGCCGGGCGCGGAGCGGACGCGATGTTCTGAGCAGCCAAGGCGTGCCCTCCGACCTGCGCTTCGAGGGGTCGGAGCGCTCGCCGGCTCAGCGCGAGAGCTTGTCTTCGAGCCAGAGCACGACGGGCGCGACGAGCGCCGACTGCTCGATGATCCACTTCGGGAGCTTCGGGCTGTGCCGCATCGGCTTGGGGATCGCGGGGAAGCTGAAGCCGAGCCCCTTCTGCTTGAGCAGCGCGGCGCGCGCGTGATCGGGCGCGAAGCCCGGGGGCACGCGCTTCGTCGCCTCCATCGCCTCGGCGGTGAAGCCCTTCGCGACGAGCGCGTCGACCTTGCGCTGCAGCTCGGGGCCCGTCTTCGCGTCGGCGACGAGCGCGCGGTACCGCTTGAGCTTGTCGGGCGTCAGCATCCAATGGCCGGCGGCCGCCAGGTTCTCGCTGCCGAAGCTCACGTAGATCGCCGCCGGCGCGGCGAGCTCTTCGCCGCCGGGGAAGCCGATCATCGCGGCGACGTTGGTCTTGAAGGGGCTCTTGTCTTTCGAGAAGCGGACGTCGCGATAGATGCGAAACTGCTTCGGCTCGCCGAGCTTCACGCCGCGGTACTGCTTCGCGAGCGGCGCCTTCAGCTCGTCGAGCAGCGCCTTCATCGGCGCCTCCCACAGGGCCTTGAACTCGCCTTTGTGGGCCTTGAACCAGTCTCGATCTTGTCGTGCGGCGAGCTGGGCGAAGAACGCGTCGCCCGCTCGAGAGAATCCAGCGAAGGGCATGGCGCCTTCTACCCGGAACACACGGCTCAGCGCTCGTCGATCGTCACGGTCACATCGTCTCGGCCCATCACGACGGCGCGCGTCACCGGCTCGGCCCGGCCGACCTCGTAAAGGAGCCGGTGGCTGCCCGGCGGCACCGCGGTGAACGAAATGAACGCACCGGCGAAGCGCCCCTCGCGCGCAGCGCTCTCGCCCTGCACCTCGAGCTTCAAGCTCCTCGGGTACCCGCGGAACTTCACCCGCAGCGTCGCTCCGCCCACGTGGCCGCGCAGCTCGATCGTCTGACCGTCGCGCTCGATGACGACCTTCGTCTTCGGGACGTGAACGGCCGCCGAGCCCAGCTCCCATGGGCGCAGCTCGATCTCGCCTGGCGCCAGCCCTGCGAGCTCGAAGCGGCCCTGCGCGTCGGAGGTCACCATGCCTCCGGGCCCCCCCTTCGCGCTGAGGAGGAGCTGCTCGTTGGCGATCGGCTTGCCGTCTTGATCGACCAGCCGCCCCGAGAGCTTGAGGCCCCGGTCGAGCACCAGCTCGACCTGCTGCTGGCCTCGCGGCACGGGCTGCTTCTTGGGCAGAAAGCCGTGAGACCGCACCGACACGACGACGTCTTCGTCAGGCAGCGCCTCGAGGAAGAAGCGCCCGCCCGAGTCCGAGGTGGCGCTCCCGAGCTGCTCGCCCTTGGTGCGCTCGGCGGTGACCGACACGTTCGCGACCGGCTTTCGGTCGGCGTCGAGCACCCGCCCGCTCACGCTGGCGCCGCGCGAGAGCCGCACGTCGCCGACGTCGACCGACCCCTGCGGCGGCAGCGAGACCGTGCGGCGGCTGGCCGCATACCCTTCGGCCGCGAGGTTGAGCTCGAGGGTGCTGCCGGTGCCGCGGTGGACGCGAAAGCGACCGTCGGGGTCCTCCTGCGGCTCGCCGCTCACCGTGAAGCGGTTGAGGGCGCCGTGCTCGCCGACCACGCGGCCCGTCACGAGGCCGGTCTCCTTCAAGACGACGCGCACCACGCTGTCGCCCGCGCGCACACCGTCGACCGCTCCGGTCTCGTAGCCCGCATGCTGGGCGACCACCGTCACCGTGCCGTCGCTCGAGAGATCATCGAGCAGGAAGCGACCGTCATCGCCCGAGGTGACGGGCGGCGGCAGGCCCGGAAACCGGCGGCTGACCGACACCTGCCGCGCGTACTTCGCCGGCTGCGGTGACGTGCTCATGGCGGCCCCGGCGATCGGCCGGCCCGCCTCGTCGACCACCACGCCCGAGACGCGCGCCCCGTCGGCCAGCTCGAGATCGACGTTCACCTCGCGCTCGGCCCTCACCTCGACGGTCGCCTTGGCGGTGCGCGACGCCGTTCGCGCGGTGAGCTCGTACCGGCCTGGCGGCAGTCGCGTGAGCTCGTACCTCCCGCGGGTGTTCAGGGCGCCGTACGTGTGGTTGGTCGATGCGCCCGTCTCGTCGATCGCCACCGCGCTGACGCTCGCCTTCTCTTCGAGCGCTCCCGACCGCGTGCGCACCGCGCCGCTGATGCGTGAGCCGCGCTTCAAGACGACCTCGACGCCTTCGCGCGGTGCCGTCACGGGCACGAGCGCATCCTCATAGCCCTGCGCCGTGACCCACACGGTCACGTCGCCCTCGGCCAGCCCGTCGACCTCGAAGCTGCCGTCGAGCTGGGGCGTGACGGCCGGCCGGTACGTCAGCGGCGCCGACATCGTGTCTCTCACGACGCCCGGGTAGACGCGCACCCACGTGCCGGGGATCGGCGCACCGTGGGCGCCCACGGCGCGGCCCTTCACGCTGACGCCGCGCTCGAGCACGAAGTCGACCCGCGCGGTGGGGCGCCGCAGCCGAACCCTCTGCTCCTGCGCCTTCGCCTCCATGCTCTCGGCGGTGAACGTCCACTCGCCGTCGGGCAGCGCACCGAGCGAGTAGGTGCCGTCGTCTTTCGTCGACCCGGTCGCCTGCGGGTCGCTGGCGCCGACCTGTTTCGCCCGCACGGTCGCGCGCACCGGCACGCCGTCGTCGCGCGTCACGGTGCCCTCGACGAGCACGAGCTCTTCCAGCTCGAGCACCAGCGGCTGCCGCGACGAGCTCGCGCTCAGCTTCGCCGACAGCGAGCCGTTCTTTGCCTCGAGCTGGTAGCGCTGCTCGCGCATGCCGCGCATGACGAAGCTGCCGTCGGCGCCGCTCACCGCCTTCGCCCCGCAGGGCGCCATCGACTGAGTGACCTCGGCGCCTGCGAGCCCCCTACCCTGGTACAGCACGCGGCCCTTCAGCTCGATCGGAGCCGCGAGCCTCAGCTCGACGGCGACGTCCGAGGCGATCGGGCCCCCCATCGCGCCGAAGAACGCCTGCCGAGACAAGACCCAATCGCTGCGGATGCTCGCGAGCTTCAAGTCGGGCAGAAGCCCCTCCTTGAACGCGATGACGCGCTTCGGGCCATCGGTCTCTTTCGAGCTGAAGCGCCCGTGCGCGTCGGTGACGAGCTCGGTGACCGTGTCGTCGATGATCCAGACCCGAGCGCCCGCGACGCGGCGACCGTCGTCGTCGACGACGCGGCCCTCGAGCAGCTTCTTCGCTGAGACCACGAGGCGCGCCTCGTACGCCGCGGTGCTGCCCTCGCGCGCGCCGCTGCGCGCGTGAATCGTCCAGACCTTCGAGCGCGGGAGCCCCTCGAGGTGCCACACTCCGTTGGCGTCGGTCTCGGCGGTGCCCAGCACCGCCGGCGCGAGGGGAGGCGGCAGCAGCTTCACCAGCGCCTCGGCGTTGGTGGAGCACCCGCACGACAGAAAGTCGACCCCCGGCAGTGGGCTCATGAACGACTTCGAGGCGCACTCGAGCCCGGGGAACACGGCGTCGAGCCCGCCGACGGCGACGACGGTGGCTCCCTTCACGGGGGCGCCCGACTCGTCGACGACCACTCCCGACAGCGACCCCGGCTTCTCGGTCTCCGTGGGCTTCTCCGCGGCGGCGGGCGCAGGCTCGGCCGTTCGGACGCTCGGCTCAGAGGGCGGCGCCGGGCTCGGGGCGCCTCCGCCTCCCGGGTCGGCGACGGTCTCGTCGCCGCGGAGCAGCCAGCTCGCGGTGAGCCCCACGAGGGCCAGGCACGCCACGATCGCTCCCACCCACGCGCGAGACGACATGCGGCCATTGGAACAGAAAACGCGGTGAGGTACGAAGCCAGAGGAACAGCCGATGTCCTCCTTCAAGAACCCCATCCCGACGGTCGACTGCATCGTGGAGCTCCCCCGCGATCGCATCGTGCTGATCCGCCGCAAGAACCCGCCTCAGGGGTGGGCGTTGCCGGGCGGCTTCGTCGAAGAGGGCGAGACGCTGCACTCTGCGTGCGTGCGCGAGGTGAAGGAAGAGACCGGCCTCGAGGTCGATCTCTCGGAGCAGTTCTTCACGTACTCCGACCCTGCGCGCGACCCGCGCAAGCACACGCTCTCGACCGTCTACATCGGCTGGGCCGAGGGCGAGCCCCAGGGCGCCGACGACGCGGAAGAGGCCCGCGCATTTTCCCTCGACGCGCTGCCGTCGCCGCTGTGCTTCGACCATGGGACCATCTTGAGTGACTACGTCACCTACAAACGCACCGGGAAACGCCGCAAGATCTGAAGCGCTGAGCCAGCTCTCGGACCGTGAGTTCGATCTCGCGATCGTCGGAGGCGGCATCACCGGAGCCGGCATCGCCCGCGACGCGGCGCTGCGTGGCCTCAAGGTCGCGCTGCTCGAGAAGCTCGACTTCGCGTCGGGCACCTCGTCGAAGTCGTCGAAGATGGTGCACGGCGGCCTGCGCTACCTCGAGAACGGCGAGCTGGGGCTCGTCTTCGAGAGCGTCAACGAGCGCAACTTTCTCATGACGCGGGCGCGGCACCTCGTGCGGCCGCTGCCCTTCATGGTGGCGAGCTACAAGGGCGATCGCCGCTGGCTGATGACCATCGACCTCGGCGTGTGGATCTACGAGGCCCTCTGCATGTTCCGCATGCCGGGCGCGAAGCTGCACGACACGTACGGCCCGCGGCGGGCGGCCGAGCTCGAGCCGGGGCTCAAGCGCGACGGGCTGCGCGGGTGCATCGTGTACTTCGACGCCCAGACCGATGACGCGCGGCTGACGCTCGAGAACGTGCTCGACGCGAAGGCGAACGGCGCCGTCGTGCTGAACCACGCGCGCGCCGGAGCGCTCCTCAAGTCGGGCGACCGCGTCACCGGGGTCACGGTGCACGACGTCATCGGCGGCGGCTCGGTCGACGTGCGCGCGAAGCTGGTCGTCAACGCGACCGGCCCCTGGAGCGACGAGGTGCGGGCGCTGGCGGGCTCGCCGGGAATGCTGAAGCCCGCGCGAGGCTCGCACATCGTGATCGACTCGAAGCGGTTGCCGGTCACGCACGCGCTGATGATGTTCGCGCCGAGAGACGCGCGCGTGGTGTTCGGCATTCCCTGGGGGCCGGGGCGCACGGTGATCGGCACGACCGACACGTTCTACGACGGCTCGCTCGACGACGTGCACGCGAGCCGCGACGACGTGCAGTACCTGCTCGACACGGCGAACAAGTACTTCCCCGACGCGAAGCTGACGCTCGACGACGTGCTGGCGACGTGGTCGGGCCTGCGGCCGCTCATCAAGCCCGACAAAGACGTGGGCGCCTCGAAGGTGTCGCGCGAGCACGTGGTCGAGTCGAGGCCGGGCTTCATGAGCATCGCCGGCGGGAAGCTGACGACGTACCGGCGCATGGCCGAGGACCTGGTCGATCAGGCGCTGACGGAGCAGCTCGGCGGCATGCGGCCGCACTCGACGGCGAAGCGGCCGCTGCCGGGGGCGCAGGGGCTGAAGACCGAGGGCGATCTCGAGGCCCGGCGCGCAGCGCTCGAGGGCTTCGGCACGGACGTCGCGAAGACGCTGGTGTCGATGTACGGCGCGCGGGCGGCCTCGGTCACCGAGCGCATCGCGCACGACCCGAGTGCGGGCGAGAAGCTCGACGCCGAGCTCGGGCTGCTGTGGGCGCAGGTCGACGAGGCGGTCGATCACGAGCTCGCGGTGACGATCGACGACGTGCTGTCGCGCCGCGTGCCGCTGCTTCTGCGCGGGCGGGATCAGGGGCTCGGCGTCGCCGAGGCGGTGGCCTCCCGCATGGGAAACCGGCTTGGGTGGGATGACGCGAGGAAGGCGAAGGAGCTCGGGGTTTATCGGGCTGCCGTCGAGCGGAGCCGGCGGTTTCGCGCGTGAGGTGCTCGGCCGGGGCCGGGGCCGGGAACGGGACCGGGACCAGGGCCGGGTTCGGGAGCGGGATCGCGACCGGGATCGCGACCGGGATCGCGACCGGAGCCGGGGCCCGGTGATCGGCAGTCGGCGACCGGCCGCGGGGCGTCGGGCGTGAGCCCGCGCGTCGGCGCCGGTCTTCTGGTGGGAGTGCTCGCGGTCTCGTGGGCCGCGATCTTCATTCGCCTCGCGAAGGCTCCGGCGCTCACGACGGCGGCGTGGCGGCTCGCGCTGGCAGGAGTCCCCCTCGCCGCGTGGGTGCTCTTGAAGCACCGCCGCGAGGTCGTGAGCCTCGGGGCGCGCGGCATCGCGCCCCTGATCTTCAGCGGAGTCGCCCTGGCCGTGCACTTCGGCACGTGGGTGAGCTCGCTCGACTACACGAGCGTCGCGAGCAGCGTCGCGATCGTCACGACGACGCCCATCTGGGTGTCACTCGTCGAGCGGCCTCCCAAGCGCACGTGGGTCGGCATGGTGATCGCGATGGCTGGCACGGTCGTGATCGCGGGCACCGACTTCGCCGTCGACCCGCAGGCGCTGTTCGGCGACGCCCTCGCCCTGGCCGGGGCGTGGTGCGCGGCGACGTACCTGAGCATCGGCAAGCGCGTGCGCGCCAAGCTCGGCGTCGCGCAGTACGTCGGCGTCGTCTACCCGGTCGCAGGAGCCTGCCTCATGGCCGCGGCCCTCGTGACCCAGAGCCCGCTCACCGAGCTGAGCGGCGAGCAGTGGATGTACCTCGTGCTGCTCGCCGCGGTGCCGCAGCTCATCGGCCACTCGCTGCTCAACTGGGCGCTCGAACACGTGTCGGCCGCACTCGTCGCGATCGCGATTCTCGGCGAGCCGATCTTCTCGACGCTGCTCGCGATCCCGATCCTGCACGAGGTCCCCGACCCACCGCGCATCTTCGGCGCCGCGATCGTCCTCGCCGGAGTCGCCCTCGCCGCCTGGTCAGAGTCGAAGCGAACCGCTCACTGACGAGCGATCCCCGTGGACGCGCTCGCGCACGTGAACGTGGACGTAGCCGTGATCGTGATCGTGATCGGCATCTTCGAGCGCTGACACAGCCGACCACGCCCGAGTCCCGAGCGCGTCAGTAATCCGCCCCCGCAATCGCCGTCACATTCACCGCGTGCGAGTACACCTTCCCCGCCCGCCGCACATTCACGTGCGTCTCGCCCTCTTGGAGCCCGCGCACGACCACCCGCCCCTCGCCCACGATACGAACCTCGGCGACCTCGTCATCGTCGACCTGCACCGCCTCGACATCGGGCGCCTTGATGAGCAGCTCACCGCTCACCGGCACGTCGTAGCGCTCGGCCGTCGTCAGGTCGGCGCGCTTGCTCTGCAGCACGAGCCGCTCGCCCTCGACCACCACCGGCAGCTGCAGCCGCTTGCCGCCCTGCAGCGTCAGGTCGAGCACCACACGGCCCGGCGCCACGCCCTTCAGCTCGAGCACCTTGCCGGTCACCTTCGCCTCGAGCTGCTGCGCCCCCGTCGGCAGCTTGGCGATGCCCGGCGTGTCGAACACGCGCGACTCGCCCAGGCGCAGCCGAATCGGCTCACCCTCGCTAGGCAGCGCCTCGGGCAGCGGCCCTTCGGCCACGTCGCCCCCCAGCACCTTCACCTTGAACGTCACCCACTGGTCGGTCTTCAGCAGCACCAGCACCCGCGCGTTGCCCGCCCGCTTCGCCGCGATCGTCAGCTGCTCGCCCTTGCCCGTGCCCTCGACCACGCTGGCGTCGTCGATGGCCACCTGGGCCACGCCCGGCAGCTTGAAGGTCCTCCGCTCGCCTTCGCGCATCGCGAGGTCGCGGTCTGCGGCCCACGCTGAGGTTGCGATGAGACAGCTGACGGCGAGACAGCGAATGAACGGAACGGCGCGCATGAAGATCTCGAGGCTCCTGCTGGTGCTCAACCTGTAGAGGTCGGGCACCATTTCATTCGAGACCCTCGGGCGCCGTAAAGCGGCTCAGGGAAGCGGCGTGATTCCGCACCCGAACAGCGGCCCCGCGTCGCGCGCCCCGAAGATGTAGGGGTTGCCGACCTGGCAGGTCACCGACTGGGCACAGACCTGCTCGCTGCCGGGCGTCCCATCCGGGCAGAACGAGAAGATGCCGGCGTCGCGGTCGACCGGGCACTGCGGCCTCGTCGAGCCGACGTTGCACAGACAGGCCTTGCGTGGGCCGCCCATCATCGGCTTCGCCGGCACCAGGTTCGTCTGAACGCAGCGGCCGGCGTCGTTGCCGATCTGGCAGTCGGAGTCCGAGTCGCAGAACTCGTTCGACGGCGTCAGCAGATCGGTCTGCATCGTCGGAACCACCGGCGGCGAGTACGGCACGGGCCGCGCGTTGAAGACCGCCGGGCACGCCGCCTGCGCGCGAGAGAGGCCGGTCATGTCGACGCGCGTGTCGTTGTGCGTCGCCGCCTGGCAGTAGCCGTGGAGTGTGTTGCTGACCATCGGCACGTTGTCGACCTTGTAGATGCTGCAGAGGTTGGGAATCGGCACTCCGTTCGGCAGCTGCGCGCAGCTCGGCGACTGGCTCCCGTTCGTGCAGTGGTCGGGCTCGGAGGTCAGGTAGCCCGGCAGGCCGGTGTCACAGCGCTCCTGAACGACGCAGCCCATCATGTCGCAGAAGATGCGGCACGGCTTGCAGAACGGAGGCGACGGCGCCCGGTAGCAGCCCACCGCGTTGCGCTCGTTCACCGGCGGGCACGGGTCGCCGGCGTCGTTGAAGTTCTTGTCTTCACCGCAGCAGTACTCGCCGATCGAGCACGCGCGAGACGCGCCGCCCTGCTCGAGGCAGGTCTTCAAGACGCACTTGTTCATGCCGTTCTCGGTCTTGCACCCGTACGGCGAGCGGCAGTCGGCGTACGCCTTGCCCGTGATGGGATCATTGCCGGGCCGGCAGTCCATGTCGTGGCAGAGGAAGGTGCCGCGGTCGCAGTAGCCGAGGTACGGCTGGTCGTTCGGCTGCTCGGGGCACTCGAGGTTGTCCATGCAGTCGCCGTTCGCGCGGCACCGCTTGTCGGACGTACCGCCGCCCTGGAGCTTCTCGCCCGCGCACTTCAGCTTCATGCCGCCGTGCGGGTTCGTCGTCTGATCGAACGCACAGTCGGTGTCGTTCGTGCACGGCGGCCGGCAGCGACCTGCGCCGTAGTAGATCGAGTCGGGGTCGAGGTTCTCGTTGTCCACCCAGCACGTCTGGCCGGGCGGGCAGCCGGGCGCTGCGACCTCTTTCTTCTGGAAGTCCCACTTGCAGCGGGGCTCGCACGCGCAGCGCTGCTTGTTGCACACCGAGCCGCCCGGGCAGTCTTTGTCGTCGGCGCAGCCCGGGTTGTCGCAGGTGCGACCCTGCGCGGGCGCACAGTAGCCACTGCCGTTGTCGAAGTAGCCGCAGGCGCACGGGCCGTTGTGGCGGAACAGGCAGTACTTCTTCCCGCTCATGTCGCCCGGCACCTCGCGGCAGTCGCCCATCGGGTCGAACTGCGGCACGTTGCCGCACTGGGCCGCGCTCGTGCACTCGGTGCACGGCCGATTGCGGCGGTGGCACACGCCCGTCGCGCCGGCGTCGTTCGACTCGACCACGCAGCGGCACTGAATGCCACCGTTGAAGCAGTAGTCGTCGAAGTCCGTCCAGCTGTTGCAGTCGGAGTCGAAGTTGCAGCCGTGCACCCCCGACGTCGAGCACTTGCCCGTCGACTCGAGACAGCGGCGGCCCGGCTTGCCGAGCGCCGAGCAGTCGTCGTCTTGCACGCACTTCGCGATGCACGTGCCCTTCTCTTCGTTGCAGACGATGCCCGCGTCGAGCGTGACGCAGTAGTCCTTTTCGGGCGTCGTGCAGCGCGCCCGGCAGATGCCGTCGATGGGCTCGCACACGCCGTCGACCACGTGCTTGCAGTCGAGCTCGCCCGTGCACTTCGGCCGGCAGGTCGAGTCAGCCGGGTCGCACACCCAGTCGGGCACGCCGGCCGTCGCGCAGTCTGCCTGCGTCGTGCACGTCGGAGGGCCGGCGTCGACGTAGCCGCTGTCCATGCCGGCGTCCATGTCGCTGCCGCCCGGCTTGCACGAGCAAGCCTGAACCGTGAGGCACGCGAACGCTGCGAGCGCGAGGGAGAGATGTCTCATGGTAGGGCGCCCTATACAGGAGTCCGGCTCCGCGGCCTACCCGGACTTCGCCTTCCTAGTCGCGTTCGTGCGGCGAGCTCAAGGTCCGAGCCCCACCCACACGTCGCCGTCTTCGTAGAACTCGCGCTTCCAGATGGGGACGTCGCGCTTGAGCTCCTCGATCGCGAACGAGCACCCCGCGAACGCCTCTGCGCGGTGCGGAGCGGACGCTGCGATCACCACCGCGAGCTCGCCCGGCGCGAGCGTGCCGACGCGGTGCACGATCGAGAGCCGCGTGCCCGGCCAGCGCTCGGCCGCCCGGGCGCCGAGCTCCTCGAGCTTCTTCACCGCCATCTCACCGTAGGCCTCGTACTCGAGGCGCAGCACGCGCCGGCCCTTCGTGTGGTCCCTCACCGCGCCGCTGAACGTCACCACCCCGCCTTGCCCTGGGCCGCTCACCGCGTCGACGACCTCGCCGAGCGACAGCGGGCGATCGACGACCGCGAACAGCCCCGCGCCGCCCGCCACCGGGGGAATCAGCGCCACCTCGTCGCCCGCCTTCACCGCCCCGTCGAGCTCCATGAACTCGTGGTTCACCGCGACGCGCAGGTGCTTGAGCAGCGGCGACAGCTGCGGGTGCCGGGCCGCGAGCGCCTCGAGCAGCGCCGCCACCGTCGGCGGCGTGGGCAGCTCGACGTCTTCTCGAGAGCACCCCGCCCGCTCGCGCGCGGCGGCGAAGTAGCGGACGACGAGGCTCATCGCTCTTTCTCTCGCAACACGACGCGCCCACTGAGCTGCGCGCCGTCGGGCAAGGGCGCGAGATCGAGCAGCACGTAGTCGATCGGCGACATGCGGTCGAGGAACGCCGACGCGAACCCCTGCACCGTCACCACCTTCATCGCGTCGAGCCCCTCGATCATGCGCGGCGTCTCGAGCTCGGCCTTCAGCCTGCCGACGTCGAGCAACAGCGACGCGTGCCCCTTGCCGAAGGCGCCGCCGAACCGCTGCGACAGCTGGCCCGAGAGATCGACGAGCGTTCGCCCCGCCAGGCCCGACCCGAGCTCCGCGCGCATCAGCTTGCCGCCCACGCTCAAGCGCGCGTCCTGCCCGGCGATGCGGGTGCTCCACACGGTCGAGCCGTTCTGCTGCTGCATGCGCGGGCGAATCGGCATGAACGCCTCGAGGATCTGCGAGACGGCGCTCTCCCACGCGGCGCCGTCGCTCACGCCGATCTCGACCAGCGCCGCGCCGCGCGGCTCGAGCCGCTCGGTGCCCTCGATGAGGTTCCGCAAGAACGCCTCGGCGTCGAACCACAAGAGGCCCCCGACGTCGCCGGTCAGCGCCTTCGCCATGCGCTCGATGTCGATGCCGTGCGAGAGCAGGCGCACGCGGCTCGCCTCGCGCTGCGGTGAGCCCTCGAGCAGCACGCGGCGCACCAGCGCGACCGGCAGCTTCACCGACATCGCCGCGATGGGGCCCTCCCAGGCGCGCGCGAAGAGCCCCGCCGTCGGGCCCTGGCCCTGGCTCTGCCACAGCGGGTCCTTCGACACGAGCCGCCCGTCGAGCTGCGCCTTGCGCCCGTCGAGGGTGAGCACCGCCCACAAGGCGTCGATCGGCAGCTCGGTGGTGTTCTTCGGAGCCCCGAGCACCACGAGGCGCCCCGCCGCGGCGCCGAGCGCGTGAAACGCCGGCCCGGTCTCGACTCCGCGGGCATCGGCGGCCCGCACGCGGCGCACGGCCTGAACTCCGGCCTCGGGGCTCTGGGGCAATACGGCGAAGAGGTAGCCGCGATCGGCGAAGACGATGGCGGGCGCTCCGTCTTTGGTCTCGAGCGCGCGGGCGCCGTCGCCCAGATCGATCGTGCGCGTTCGGCCGAGCAGCTCGTCGAGCGCGGCCTGCTCGTCGGTCACGCCGAGCAGCACCACGGTGGCGTCGATGCCCGGCAGCGTGAAGACGCCGATTCCCTCGAGGGGGTCGACGAGCCTGCCGAGCACCGACGGGTCGATGGCGAGCGCCGGCAGCACCCAGCCGTCGATGAGGCTCTGCAGGTTCGACGGGCCGAGCACGTGCTCGAAGAAGTCGAGCGACGCGATGAAGTCGGCCTCGAGCCGCGGCGAATAGAGCGCCCACTCGGTGTCGGGCGGCAGCGCGCGGGTGACCGTGCGCGGCACCGCGTCGAGGTCGATCTGCCAGCGCACGGCGTCGCCGTCGGTGCCGCGCACGGTGTAGTGGCCCGCGCGCGCGAAGGCCTTCTTCACGGCCGGAGCGACGACCTTCGGGCTGCCGTCGCCGAAGTCCCACGTGAGCTGCGGGCCCTGCGGGTCACCGAGCTCGAGCACCACCCCGGTGTCGACCGGCACGTCGCGCCGCTCGACGTGCGACCGAAAGCAGCCGCTCAGGCCGATCAACAGGATGGCGGCGAGCGGCCGTCTCACACGACGACGCTAGTACGCCGTTTTCTCATCGGCCGAGATTCCGCAACCGGTGCCGCGCGTGTGCCGATATTCCCCACATGCCAAACACCTCTTCCGTCAGAGCCCACAAGCCGGTCAGCGACGCGCAGTTCCGCCGCGACGTCGCGAAGCGAATTCACACGACGGACGGCGTCTGGGCGCCGAGCACGAAGGGCATGAAGAAGGTCGACGGCAACAAGCTGCCCGAGAAGCTCAAGGCCATCTACAAGCGGCTCGACAAGACCATCGGCGACGCCGACGTCTTCACGACGAAGGTCGACGGGCGCTCGGTCTACCTGTTCGAGGCGTTCGACACCGACCTCGGCGGGCAGCTGACCGATCTGCGCGACGCCAGCGGGCGCTCGCTGAAGATCGGCGACCAGCCGCACGAGAAGCTCCCGCTGCCGCACTCGGAGGAGCCCGCGGTGCCCGTCTCGCGCGAGACCTGGCTCAAGGATCTCAAAGACGCGATGCGCTACCCCGTGCAGGCGCACGACACGCCGATCATCAAGGGCAAGGACATACCCCCCGGCGTTCAGAAGGTCGTCGACAACATGATGGCCAAGAAGGACAGCGACGGCTTCAAGACCTACCAGTCCGTCGAAGTCCACCACGTGCGCATCGACGGCCGCGACTCGTACCTCGTCTACGGCAACGCGTTCGATGGCGTCTCGGAAGAGATGTTCGACAAGGCCGGGCACAAGCTCGACGTGATGTTCTGACGGTCTCGAGGCGCGTGGCCTCGGCCTCGGCTTCGGCCGATCGCGATCACGATCACGATCACGATCACGATCACGATCACGATCACGATCACGATCACGGCTACGACCACGTTCACGTGCGCGAGCGCGTCCACGTTTCGGCACCGCTCAACGTGAGAGCACACGACGCCCGCCCTCAGCTGCACCGCACCGGCCCAAGACGCTCGCCAGCTCGAAGCGCGTCGCGGCCCGCTCGAGCTACGCCTTCATGATGCGCACCTGACTCGAGTGCGGCGGTGCGCGTCCGGGCTCTCGGCGCCAGCAACGCACGAGCCCACCACGCTCGCCAGCGCCCGCTTGGGCTCAGTACTCGAACGCGAGCCCGAACATGAAGTAGCGCGCCGACAGATCGAGCGCGGCGTTGATGTTCGTCGGCGTGCCGTCGGCGAGGCGCGTCTTCTGGCCGAAGTTGTTCACCTCGGCGTAGTTGAACTCTGCGAACAGGTACGTGTGGTTCACGCCCATGCCCGTGTCGAAGTCGCGGGCGAGCCGCCGGTCGAGCACGTCGAGCATGAACGCGAGGCCGCCGGTCGCGACGAGGCCGTACGACCAGCCCGCACCGGTCGACTGGTTCGCCGCCACCTCGGTCTGCGCGCCCTTCGTCGCCCACCAGTGCACGAGCTGGAAGCCGCCCTTCACGTACGGCACCAGCGGAATGCCCCACCTGATGGCCGCGTAGTCGAACCGGTACGCGACGTGGGCCCGCATCGGCAGCACCCGCAGCGCCGTCGGCTCGCTCGTCTCGCTGCCGGTGTCCGAGATCGCGCGGCCGTACTTCTCGGCGTAGCCGAGCGACGCGCCGAGCGCCGCAGAGCCGAACTTCTGGAAGAGCTGCCGCTCGACCTCGATCTCGGCCAGCAGCATCGCCGCACCGAGGATGCGCTGGTACGGGCACGTGTTCTTTGAGATGTCGCAGCCCCCGTCGATCTGCGACAGCGGGCGGTCGACGTACGGGTAGTAGCTGCCCAGCTTGATCTCGATCACCATGTTGCGCGGCGATTCGTTGCTCGCGGTCGCATCGGTGAACGTCGTCTGCGTGAGCGCGACCAGGGTCAGGGCAGTCAGAGTCATCGGCGGGTCCTCCGGCGCAGCATGGCGAGCGCCAGCGCCCCGAGCAACAAAGGCGCAGCGGAAGTGGCGGCGGCGCAGCTCTGCGGCGGGCAGCCGGCGTCGACGCACGCGGACCAGAAGCCCGCAGAGTGAATCGGCGTCACCGTCTTCGGCGTGCTCGGCTCGCTCTCGTTGCCCGCGGCGTCTTTCGCGATCGCACGCACCTCGTATTCTCTTCCGTTGTCGAGGCCGTTGATGATCGCGGTGACCTTGTCGCTCGCGATCGTGGCGCCGAAAGCCCACTCGCCGTCGGGCACGGCCCGGTACTGCAGGTCGACGGTCGAGGTGTCCGAGTCGACCGACACCGTCACGGTCGCCGAGCTGTCGAGGCCCTCGGCATTCTCGATGGTCGGCGCTGCGGGAGCCTTCGTGTCATAGCGGATCGTCACCGCCGTCGACGCCTTGGTGGTGGACTTGGTGACGCAGCCGACGTCGAAGGAGGACGCCGTAACCACGCTGGCGCAGAACAAGTGCGTCACGTCGATGCCCTTCGCTCCGCACTGCGAGCCGCCGTCCGCCTGGTTCTTCACGAAGTAGGGCAGCTTCGCGATCGAGATGCTGCGTGAGTCGTTCTGGTTCTTGTTGACCTGGAGCGTCGTCTGCGCGACTTCACTCAGCACGTAGTCGCCGCTGACGGGGTCATTCGGGCACGACGCCGCGTCCGTCACGAACAGCTGGAGCGGCCCGCAGATGCTCACCGCGCCGAGCGTCGTCGTGAAGGTCGCCGTCACGCTCGAGTTGCACTGGTCCGCGTTGAACGAATAGGTCGTCTGGTCGCCGATCGACAGGTTGATCTGCCCCGCAATCAGCACGGCAACGGAGCTCAAGGCCAGGCTCATGGAGCCGCTCCGTAAAGCAACCTTCCGGCCAGCGCAATCTGCGTCTGTCCGCGCCCTTGGCGTGATGTAGCGCTCACTCGCCTTGCCATTTTGTCAGCAGCTGGACCCCGCCCGCGGCGACGAGGGCAGCGGCGTCAGCCGCCGCCACCAGCCAGACGTGGTTGCCGGCGACGCGCAGGCGGCCCACGTGCACCGCGTCGTCGTCGGCCGTCAGCAGCGCCGTCGGGTAGATGCCCTCGTCGGGCTGATCGAGCAGCTTGAGCCGCGGCGACGCCTTCAGCGCCGCGCGCACCGCCTCGGCCTCGAGCGGCCCCTCGAGCTGCAGGCTCACCGAGAGCACGAGCCCGTGGAACACCGGCACGTGCAGCGCCGTCACCCGCACCGGAGGAGCCCCCTCGAACGCCCGCGCGATGTCGAGCGCCGTGGCGAGCTCTTCCGACGACTGCGGGTGACCCTTCGCGAAGGCGCCGACGTGCGGCACCGCGTTGAACGCGATCGTCTGCGCGAAGGGCTCGGGGCTGTCGGGGTGCCGGCCCGAGAGCAGGCCCGCCGTCTGCTTCTCGAGCGCCTGCACGCCCGACTGGCCCCGGTGCGCGGCCCCGTGCAGCGCCGTGACGTCGGCCCACGCGATCTTCGTCGCGCGGTGCAGCGGCTCGAGCACGAGGCTGAGCGCAGTGCCCGCGGCTCCGGCGACGCCCACGATGCGCGCATCGCCCGGCACCGGCGAGAGCCCCGGCACGACATGGGGCACGGCCCGGTCGGCGCGAAACGCGCCCGAAAAATCGATGACGCGCGTGCCCGCCTTCACGGCGGCGTCGGCGAGCGCTCGCGACACCGCGAGCGGGGTCGCCATCAGCGCCACGTCGACGCCCCGAAACTCGATGGGCTCGATCTCGAGCGTCTCGGAGCCCGCCTCGATCTCGGTGCCCGCGCTCTTCTCTGACGCGAACAGCGTGAGCTCTTCGATGGGGTAGTCGGCGCGCCCGAGCGCGCTGATGAGCTGCGTGCCGAGCACTCCGGTGGCACCGACGACGGCGATCATTTGAGCCTCGCAGTGGCGGGAACTCCCGCCAGCGGTGGGAACTTCGGGTTGTCTTCGGCCCCCGACGAGCGGATGTAGTGCGGCTCGAGCGCGAACAGGCCCTGCGCGTCGTACGCCGCCGGCACCTTCGCGAGCTTGCCGAGCCACACCGCCGACGGGAACTTCACGGTCTCGAGCAGCCGCGCCGGGTCGACGCCGAGCTCGACGAGCTGCGCCTTGTACTCGACGATGCCCGGCCCGAGCGCGACGGCGAACGGGCGCTCGCGCATGGCGTCGGCGAAACCCTGCACGGTGACCACGATCTCTTCTTCGCCGCGCCGCAGGTACAGCTCGCCCTTCTTCACGACGGCGGCGGCGAAGAGCTCGCTGCCGTGCGGCCCCTCGGCGGCGACGGCGGCGAGCGACGACACGCCGGCGACCGGCACCCGGCGCGCGTACGCGAGGCCCTTCACGCAGGCGAGCGAGATGCGCAGGCCGGTGAACGACCCGGGGCCCAGGCCCACGACGAACGCCGAGATCTGCTCGAGCGGGACGAGGTCGATGATCGCCTGCGGCAGCGCCTTCGAGATGCGCTGCGGCGGCCCGATCGCCACCTGCCGCACGAGCGCCGCCCCGGGCTGCGACGAATCGAAGAGCGCGAGCGAGAGCGTCAGCGTGGAAGAGTCGACCGCGACCAGCACGAGGGGCGGGCTACCACGCCCTCACTGCTGATTCATGTGAATCAGCCGCATGATGTCGTTCTTCAGCACCATGACCATGAGCAGCGCCAGCATCGCGAGGCCGACCATGTTCGCGTACTCGCGCGCGCGCATCGGAATGGGCCTTCGGCGAATGCCCTCCCAGATGGCGGCGAGCAGCGCGAAGCCGTCGAGCACGGGAATCGGCAAGAGGTTCATGAGCCCGAGGTTGATCGACAGAATCGCCATCGACTGCATGTAGCTGTCGAGGCCGGCCTCGGCGCTCTTCGAAGCGACCAGGTAGATCGTGGCGGGCCCGCCCATGCTGCTGAACGGCACCTCGCCCGTGAACAGCTTGCCGATCACGATCGCGATCTTGCGCGTGATGGCCGGCACCACCTTCACGGCCGCGATGAACGCGTCGGCCGGGCCGACGGTGAGCGTCACCTTGTCGACGCGTGCGCCGCCGGCGAGCACGTCGCTGCGGCCGGTGAACACCGGGCGGGCGAGCAGCCCGAGGTCGAGAATCGTCGACGTGTTGCCGATCTCGTCGGTGACCGTCACCTGCGCCTGAGCGACCTCGGCCGTCTTCTCTTCGGTGCCCGAGCGCCACTTCAGCGCAAAGGGCTTCGTCTCGAGGTTCGACAGCGCGACGGCCATGAACTGGTACGAGCGCAGGTCTTTGCCGTCGATGCTGACGATGCGGTCGCCGCGCTTGATGCCGGCCTTGTCGGCGGGCGTCTCGGGCTTCACCGTCCATGCGTAGAGGTCGCCGATCTCGGCGCCGCCCAGCGCGGCGAAGCCGTCGCCCTCGGCGCGCTGCAGCTGCACCTTCTCGACCTTGGGGATCACGAACCTCATGCCGCCGCTCTCGGCGAGGTCGCTGCGCAGTACCGTGATGTCCATCGCGGCGCCGACGGGTATCGCCGCCACCACCTCGTTGAGCTCGAGCTCGTCGCGCACCACGTGATCGCCGATCTTCGCGATGCGATCGAACGTCTTCAGCCCCGCCTGGTCGGCCGCCGAGCCGGTGGGCACGCCCACGACCGGGGCCCGCGGGTCCGACAAGATGCCGATGATGCCGCGCTCGGTCTTCTCGACGATGTCTTTGTCGACCTGCTTGAGCGGCGTGACCGACAGCGTCAGCAGCTTGCCGTCGCGGTCGACGACGATGGGCACCGGGCGCTCGAACACGCCGTTGAACGCGCCGCGCAGGTCGTCGAAGCTCTTCACCTCGACGCCGTCGATGCTCTTCACGCGATCGCCCGGCTTCATGCCTCCGAGCGCGGCCGGCTTCTCGGGCTCGACGTAGCCGATGCGCGTCGACACCACGTCGACCGAGCCCAAGCTCACGAAGAAGTAGGCGATGATCGGGAAGACGAGGTTGAACACGGGGCCCGCGATGACGATCGCCGCCCGCTTCCACCACGGCTGCGCGAGGAAGCTGCGCTTCGCGTCTTCCGGCGAGACCTCGTCGTGCGGCTGCTCGCCCGCCATCTTCACGTAGCCGCCCAGCGGTATCCACGCGACGCGGTACTCGGTCTCGCCGCGCGTGAAGCCGAAGATGCGCGGCCCGAAGCCGATCGAGAACTTGAGCACCTTCACGCCGCAGAGCTTCGCGACCAGGAAGTGCCCCAGCTCGTGCACCGTGACCAACACACCGAGAAAGACGGCGAAGGCCACGATGTTCTGGAGCGCGCCCATGGAGGTCCTCGAACGTTAACGCCGTAGCCGGGGGAAAGCACTGCGGGCGGTGAAGATTCCCGGGGGAAACCTTCTACCCTTGAAGCTCAGGGTGCGCTTGAGCACGAAGTCGAACTGCAGCGGGTTGCGCCGGTCGATCTCGTTGAGCGCCCTGCGCTCGTCGCTCGTGATGAAGCCCCGGTCTTTGAGCACGCGCGTCTGCAGCAGCACGTTGATGGCGGGCAGCGGGTAGTCGCTGCCGTTGAGCAGCCGCTCGTGCCAGTCGTCTCGCGCGAGCACGGTCTCGAGCGCCCGCCCCGCCCGGTTCGCCTGCGTCATCGCGCTGACCTCGCCCCAGAGCCGGCCGACGTAGTCGCGGCGCTCCATCAGGCGCGCGAAGAGATCGAAGTTGTTCACCCACGGAGCGCCCGGCGCGTCGAGATCGGGGTTCGACCCCAGGCTCGCGCAGTGCGCGATGACGACCCGCACGCCCCGATCGAGCGCGCGGCGGAAGTGCAGCGGGTTGCCGTAGCGCTGGGCCTCTTCGGCTTCGACCGCCTTCTCTTCGCCCGCATGCGTGAGCAGCGTGACGTCGAGCCGCGCGAGCGCGTCGTAGAACGCATCGCAGCGCGGCGACGACGGGTCGATGATCATCGCGTTCGGCAGCCACTTCACGGCGACGGCGCCCAGCGCCGCGCAGCGCTCGAGCTCGTCGACGGCGTCTTTGCGGTACGGGTGAATCGAGGCGCACGGCACGAACGCGTCGGGGTTCTCGCGCGCGAGCCTCAGCACGTAGTCGTTCGGTGTGTAGAACTCGGTCAGCGCAGGCTGCGGCTCGCCCCCTTCCGAGTACGTCTGGTCGAACGCGAGGATCAGCACGCGCCCGTGCACCAGCTGCCGGCGAACGCGCGAGAGCAGCACGTTCACGTACTCTTCGTCGCCGTGCGCCTCGTCACCGATGCCGGCCGCGCGCTTGTAGATGTCGAAGCGCAGCGCGGCGACGGGGTGGCCCGGGCCGCCGCGCATCGCGGGGCTCACCCAGCAGCCGGTGCCGCCGTTGCCGAGGCCGACGACGTGAACGTGGGTGTCGAAGAGCTCGCGCGCGTCGACGTCGGCCCAGGCGCGCAGCGTCAGCGCCCGGGCGTGATCCGACAGGGGCTCGGGGTCTGAGGGCCGGGCGAGGCGAAAGCAGCCCGAGGCAGTGGCGGCGAAGCCACCGAACAGAACGGTGCGGCGATTCAGCGTTCGAGCCACGACGAAGGGTCATCTTCGTCGATCTTCCGGTAGTGCCGGTCGATCAATGCGTCGAGGGGCTTGTCGGCGACCCGCACGCCCGAGACCCGCACGCCGCTCGCCGCCGCCTGAAGCTGCGCGAGCGCGTGCGCGTCACCCGGGTCGCGCATGGCGACCGAGAAGCGGCCCTGCTCGAGCAGCAGCGGGCAGACGCGCAGCTCGAGGCACGACGCGAGCGGCACGAGCGCGACCGCGTCGTCGGGCACCTGGGTCGCGTCGGCCTGGCCGGCGCTCATCCACCGGGTCGAGGTGAGCTCGGCCTCGGTCGCGATGACGTCGTCCTCGTTGCCGAACCGCAGGAGCACCACCGCCTCGCCCTGCGAGACCGCCCGCCGCTGCGCGAGCTGCCGCACCTGGGTGTGCTGCGAGGGGTTCAGCCGCTTGGTCTGCAGCATGCGGTCGGCGACCGGCAGCTGGCTCGGCTTCGGCATCGACGGCGCGGCTTCGGCCGCAGCGTCGGCGGCCTTCACGGCCCGCAGCTCTTCGTGGCTCATCCGCCGGGTCTGCATCTTCCCGAGCAGCACGGAATCTGGTTTCGGCGACGACCGTCGAGGAGCCAAATCTGAGTGAATGCTACCCAGCCCGGGCTGTGTGCCGGTACCGGCCGGTGTGGGCCCACGGGCCAAGCCCGCGGCCCCCCTCGAAGCTCAGCCGCGCGCGAACTTGATGTAGACGAACACCATCGGCGCGTTGAACAAGAGCGCATCGACGCGATCGAGCATGCCGCCGTGCCCGGGAATCATCTTCCCCGAGTCTTTCACCCCGTACGCTCTCTTCAGCATCGACTCGCAGAGATCGCCCGCCGGCCCGAGCACCGACCCGAGCACGCCCATGATCACGCAGTCGGCGATCGTCATGCTCGGGAAGAAGAACGCGCGCTCGATGAACAGCCCGCCGATGGCGCCCACGAAGCCGCCCGCGAAGCCCTCCCACGTCTTGTTGGGGCTCACCTCGGGGTAGAGCTTGTGCCGCCCGAACAGCCGGCCCGCGAAGTACGCGGCCGTGTCGTTCGCCCACGTGATGATCAGCGCCGCGACCAGCCACCACGTGCCGTCGTCTTGACCGCGCACCGCCATCAGCGCCGCCATGCCGCCGCCGCCGTAGATCGCCCCCATCATGATGTGCGCGCTGCGGTTCGGCGCCTCTTCGAGCGGCCCGTTCAGCAGGTGCCACGACCACGACGCCAGCATCAGAATCGACAGGCCCGCGCAGACGAGCGCCGGCGCGCCGTTCGGCGCCCAGACCACGAAGAACGGCGCGAGCCCCGCCCCGGCGATCGCGAGCCACGCGATGCCCGGCAGGCCTTTGAGCGTGATGTTGAGGTACTCGCCCGCGCACGACGCCCCGCCCCACGCGAGCAGCGCCGCCGTCCACCAGCCGCCCTTGTAGAGCAGGAACAGAACCAGCGGCAGCAGCACGACCGCCGAGCCCAGCCGCACCAGCAGGTTCTTGTTCTTGTCGGTCAAGGCAACGCGCGGAGCTGGGCCGAGGTCAGCCCGAAGCGGCGCTCGCGATTCTGGAACTGCTCGATGCAGTCGAGCAGCTCGTGCGCACGAAAGTCGGGCCACGGCGTGTCGGTGAACACGTACTCGGCGTACGCGCCCTGCCAGAGCAGGAAGTTGCTGACGCGGTTCTCGCCGCTCGTGCGGATGATCAGGTCGACCGGCGGCAGGTCGCACGTCCACAGCTCGCGCTCGACGTCGGACTCGGTGATCGACTCGGCCGCCAGCTCGCCCCGCTCGACCCGCGCCGCGACGTTCTGCATCGCCCGCACCAGCTCTTCGCGGCCGCCGTACGAGAGCGCCAGCGTCAGCACCATGCCCTTGTTGCCCGCGCTGTCTTCGCGCAGCGCCTCGAGCGGCTCGCGCACGAACCCCGGCAGCTTCTCGAGCGCGCCGATCGCGTTCAGGCGAATGCCGTTCTCCATGATCTCGGCGCGCTCTTTGATCAGGTACTCGCGCAGCAGCTCCATCAGGCCCGTCACCTCGAGCGACGGCCGGCGCCAGTTCTGCGACGAGAACGCGTACAGCGTCAGCGCCTCGATGCCCGTGCGCCGCGCGCACCGCGTCACGTCGCGCACCGACGCGCTGCCCTCACGGTGCCCTTCGAGCCGCGGCCGCCCCCGCGCTTCAGCCCAGCGGCCGTTGCCGTCCATGATGATCCCGATGTGACGCGGCAGCGACTTCGCCTTGACCGTGCTCTCGCGGAACTTGAGTGATGCCGACTCCATGGACGGGTGCGCCTCCTTAGCCCACCCTATTAACGGACTCCAGACGCGAACATGGAGCCCCCGATGTTTCGGCGGTCGAAATCGCGCCCCAGACGGTCATTCTTCGCCGTTCCTTGCATCTGCCGCGCATTTGGTACGCTCCGCGCCCCAGCAGATGCCCCCGAAGGTCATTGGTCCCTACCGCGTGCTCGAGACGCTCGGCACTGGCGGCGTCGGCACGGTCTACCGCGCCGTCGACCGCCGCACCGGCGAAGCCGCCGCGCTGAAGCTGCTCTCGACCGGGCCTGCCCTCGATCCGCGCGCCGCCCGAAGGCTCGCCCGCGAGTTCGAGACCCTCGCCGACCTCTCGCACCCCAACGTCGTGAAGGTCTACGACACCGGCGTCTTTCAGGGCTACCCCTACCTCGCCATGGAGCTCGTCGAGGGGCTCACCCTGCGCCACTACCTCGCCCTCGACACCGCCGACCTCTCGAGCGACCAGGGCCTCGCCCGCGCCATCAAGAAGCAGCGCGCCCAGCTCAACGTCGGCCGCGCCGACGAAGACCCGGGCTCCGACTCGCTGTCCGAAGACGGCGACGACGACGACTCGAGCGACTACGCGCCGAACCCGTTCACGCTCTCGTCGTTCGCCGAAGAGAACCCCAGCGAAGAGCACCACATCAGCGACGACGACGAGTCCGAGCCCTCGTTTCAGACCGGGCCCGACTCGGTGCGGCGCCTCGCCGATCTCGCCGACGAGCCCGACACCGATCTGCCGCTGTCGGGTGAGATCTCGCTGCCGTACGACGTGCCGGTGCCCGAAGAGCAGGAGCCTCCGACCGGCAAGCCCAGCGAGGCCGACCTCGAGCTGCTCAACCGCCCCGAGCGCCTCGGCCGCCTGAAAGACGTGATGCTGCAGATCTGCGAGGCGCTCGGCTACATCCACGGGCACGGCCTCATTCACCGCGACCTCAAGCCGTCGAACATCATGGTCGACGAAGATCGCGTCGTGCGCCTGATGGACTTCGGCCTCGCGAAGTTCATCGCCGACGACGCCGCCGTCACCGCCGACGGCCGCCTGGTCGGCACGTTCCGCTACATGTCGCCCGAGCAGATCCTCGGTGAGAAGCTCGACGCCCGCGCCGACCTCTACTCGCTCGGCGTCATCCTCTACGAGCTGCTCACCGGCCGCGCTCCGTTCGAGGCGAAGACCCCGTACGAGCTCTGGCAGAAGGTGCTCGAGACCGAGCCCGCGCCGCTGCACGTCTTCAACCCCCGCACCGAGGGCGTCATGTCGCGCATCGCGCACCGGCTCATTCGCAAAGAGCCCGAAGACCGCTACCAGACCGCCGAAGAGGTGTTCGAGGCGCTCTCTGAGTGAGCTGCGCGAAGGCGAAGCCGGAGCTCAGGGCCGCCGCCCCGAGGCGATCACGGTCGGCGCCGCCGACGCCGGCGAGCGCGTCGATCTCTTCGTCGGCAAGAAGCTCTCGCTCTCGCGCGCGAAGCTGAAGGAGCTGTTCGAGGCCGGCCTCGTGCGCGTCGACGGCCGGCGCGTGAAGAAGGGCTTGACCGTCGCCGAGGGGCAGCGCGTCACCGTCGAAGTGCCCGTCGAGGGCCCGCGCGCCCCGGTGCCCGAAGAGGGGCCGCTCGTGGTGCTGCACGAAGACGAGCACCGCGTCTTCGTCGACAAGCCCGCCGGCGTGCCCGTGCACCCGCTCGAGCCCGGCGAGCAGGGCACCGTCGCGAACCGCCTCGTCGCGCGGTGGCCCGCCCTCGTCGACGCCTCGGAGGACCCGCGCGAGGCGGGGCTCGTGCACCGCCTCGACATCGAGACGTCGGGGGTCTTGCTCGCCGCGAAGACGCGCGAGGCGTGGGTGAAGCTGCGCGCCGAGTTCAGCGGAGGCAAGAGCACGGCGAAGAAGCTGTACCTCGCGCTGGTGTCGGGGCCGCTCGCCGACGAGGGCGAGATCGACCTGCCCCTCGTGCAGCACGGCGACCACGCGCGCCCCGCCCTGTCGAGCGACACGGCCGCGCGCGCGGCCCTCTCGCGCTTCAAGGTGCTCGAGCGCCGCGGCATGGACTCGCTGGTCGAGGTGCAGATCCTCACCGGGGTCATGCACCAGGTGCGCGCGCACCTCGCCGGCATCGGCGCCCCGATCGTGGGCGACGCGCTGTACGGCGGGCGGCCCGAGCCCGGGCTGTCGCGCTTCTTCCTGCACGCCGCGTCGCTCGAGGTCGAGACCCCGACGCCCGTGAAGGTGAGCTCGCCGCTGCCGCCCGAGCTTCAGGCCGTGCTTCAGTCGCGCGGGTAGTAGTACGTCGTCACGCGATCCCACCCGACCCCGAACTCGCGGTCGAACGTGTGCGTGCCCGGCGTGCGCAGGTCGGCGTCGCTCACCCACGTGGTGCGGCCCGACCACGGGTCGGACACGAGGAAGCGGCGATCGGCGCCCTCGCCGCGCACGTCGGTGAGCATCATGAAGTGGCCGCCGTCGCCGGTACGGTCGCTGATGCGAATGCCGACGTCGTCGCCCGCCTCGATGCGCCGCGCCATGTCGTCGGCCTGCCGCTCGGTGAGGCCGTGCGCGCCGACCTCGCGGTACGTGTAGCGCGAGTGCGCCGCCGGCCGCGCGATGGCGTCGAGCGCGCGCTCGGCGGGCATGCCGTCACCGTCGGGGCGCGGCTCGGCGCGCATGAGCCCGAGCTCCTCGACCGAGGGGTGGCCCTCGTGCGCTGCGCGCACGCGCTCGAGATCGCCGGGCACCGCCATGAGCGCTTCGACGTCGCCGCGCGCCGCGAGCCGGCCCGACGCGTAGTCGCGCAGGCGCCGCTGCACCTCAGGCGTCTCGCCCGAGATCGCGTCGTCGAAGCGCTCGTGAGCGCGGGCGGCGCGGCGCGAGACGGCGACGCCGCCGCCGCGCTCGAGGGTGCGCTCCTGCTCGGCGCCGACTGCCCCGTCGGCCGCGAGCGAGACCACGCCCTCGCGGTGCAGCTCGCGCGCGTAGATCGGGTCGAGCTCGGCGCGGGCGATCTGCGCTCCGGTCGGCGCGCACGAGTCGGTGAAGCGCTGCAAGAGGCCGTCGCCGTCGGTGCGGTCGGTGCGCGCCGACGTGCCGAGCAGCGAGTCGGTGTCGATCACCGACGTGGTGCGCATGAGCTCGTCGCGCTGCATGCCGCGAATCTCGCCCGCGAACGAGGTCACCTCGCCGAGGGCCGCGTCGCCCGCCGCGCCGCGCCGCGACAGCGCCGGCGCACGCGCCGCCACCGCCTCGAGGATCAGCGCCCGCTCGGCCTGCGCGTCGGCCTGCGGCGACGCCGCGTGGCCTCCGCCCGCCCGGCCGAGCGCGCCGGTCACGGCGTCGTAGCGATCTGCCGGCATGTCGACGAGCGCGCGCGCGGCGGTCGTCGCCTGGTGCACGCCCATCACGCCCTCTTCACCGTTCGGGTCGCCCGGCGTGCGGGGCTCGGCGACTCCGCGAACGAGGGCCTCGCGCACGTCGGGCGTCAGGCGCTCGCGGGCGCGGCGGCTCGACCCCGCAAGCTCGCTCACCTCGTCATACGCGCGCACCGCGCGTTCGCCGTTCGGGCCCGTGGCCACCCGCTCGAGCAGCGTGCGCTCGCGGGCCTGGTCGGCCTCGGGCATCGCGTCGATGCGGTCGAGCACGCGATCGCGCACGCGCCCGTCGGTGCCCGCGCGGTCGAGCACGCCCTCGAGCCGCGTTCGATCGGTCACGCGCGCGGCCGGCCCGGCCTCGAACGTCGACGCGCCCGTGTGCCCCGTGGGCGCAGGCGGCGGCGTGGCCCGCGCCGGGGCGCGCGGCGGCTCGGCGACGCGCGACGCCGGGGGCGGAACAGGGCTGCGAGAGATGGACGAGGTCGGGTTTCCCATGGGCTCGCGGCATTGCGAGCGCGAGGCCAGCCGTTCGCGCCGTGAGAACGCGGGCTTGCGCGCGACTTGCGTGAAGGCCCCGGCTACTGCCGTGAACGCCGCGTTCACAAGCGCGGGGTGTCGGGGGCGCGCGGTAGTCTGCGCGGCCGCATGACGGGCCGCGCGATCATCCACGTCGACATGGACGCGTTCTACGCGTCGGTCGAGCAGCGCGACGACCCGAAGCTCCGCGGCAAGCCGGTCATCGTCGGAGGCCACCCCACCCGCGGCGTCGTGCTCGCCGCCTCGTACGAGGTGCGGCCGTTCGGCGTGCGCAGCGCGATGCCGATGTCGCGCGCGGTGCGAATGGCCCCGAACGCGATCGTGGTGCCGCCGCGGTTCAGCGCGTACGCCGACGCCAGCGACAAGGTGTTCGGCATCTTCGAGTCGTACACGCCGCTCATCGAGCCGCTCTCGCTCGACGAGGCCTTCCTCGACGTCACGGGCTCGCTGACGCTGTTCGGCTCGCCTCCGCAGATCGCCGCGGCGATTCGCGCGCGCATCGCGAAGGAGCTCGAGCTGCCGGCCAGCGCCGGCATCGCCGAGGTGAAGTTCGTCGCGAAGATCGCGAGCGACCTCGCGAAGCCGAACGGCCAGCGCGAGGTCCCGGCCGGCACCGCCCGCGAGTTCCTCGCGCCGCTGCCGGTCTCTCGCCTCTGGGGGGTCGGCCCGCGCACCGAGGAGCACCTCAAGGCCGTGGGCCTGAAGACGATCGGCGACGTCGCGGCCCGGCCGCTCGCCGAGCTCGAGCGCGTGCTCGGCGACGGAGGCCGCCACCTCTGGGAGCTCTCGCAGGGCATCGACGACCGGGTGGTCGTGCCCGATCGCGAGGCGAAGAGCATCGGCGCCCAGGACACCTTCGAGGAGGACGTGCTCGGCAAAGACGCGCTCGTGCACCAGGTGCACTCGCAGGCGCTGCGCGTCGCGCGCCGCATGCGCCGCGCCCGCGTGAAGGGCCGGGTCGTGCAGCTCACGATCAAGTACTGGGACTTCAAGCTCATCACGCGGCGCAAGACGCTCGAAGCGCCGACCGACGACGGCCAGACGCTGTACCGCGAGGCGTGCGCCCTGCTCGACCGCGTCGATCTGCGGCGCGCCATACGCCTCACCGGCGTCTCGGCGCAGGAGCTCACCGGCGGCGGAGGCCAGCTCGGCCTGTTCGAGGCCGCGCGGGGCCCGTCGCGCGCCGACAAGCTCAACAAGGCCATCGACGCGATCGCGTCGAAGTTCGGCTCGAAGGCGATCGTGACCGCCGACCTCGCGGCAGAGGCTCCCGAGACCGACGAAGACGAAGAGGTGCGCCGCCAGCTCGGAGCGCCCCGGCAGCGCTGACTAAGGGGGGGCGCGACAACGCTCGCAGCCTCGACCGGTCAGCGCCAGGAGCCGTTGCCGCGGTACGCCTCGAGAATGTGGCGGACCTTGTCGGCCTGCGGGTGCTCCGGCGCGAGCTGCAGGAACTTCTCGTACGCCTTCGCGCCTTGAGCCCCGTCGCCGAGGCCGGTGTACACGACGCCCAGCAGCTTCCAGCACTCGGCGTTCTTCGGCTCGAGCTTGATGCACTTCTCGAGCATCCCCCTCGCCTTCCCGTATTCCTTGCTCTTGTTGTGGGCGCGCGCCTCTTCGAGCAGGGCATCGGCGGAGGCGGAGCTCCGCGCTGTCGGCTCGACGGCGCGCGGCTTCGCCCGCGCCTCGGTGAGCGCGGCCGTCAGCGCCGCGTGCCGGGCCGTCGCGCAGCTCATCGGGTTCAGCGACAGCTCGGCGTAGGCCTCGTCGAGCCGCCCCTCGGCGATGGCCCGCTCGACCCCGGCGAGCCTCGCGAGCTCCGCCTCGCACCGCGCGTACCGGCTGAGCTCGCCCCTCGCGACGGGGCTCGGCGTGCGGTTGCCCAGGCAGGTGAGCACCGCCGCCCGTACGGCCGAGGCCGGGCTGCCGGCCTCGAGATCTCGCTGGCCGTCGGCGAGGCACGACTCCTCGGTCTGCAGGCCGGCCGGCCTCAAGGTCGCGAGCCGGCGGCCCGCCGCCTGCCGCTGGCGGGCCGAGCACGGGAGCCCCTGCCCGATCGCGAGGTGTTCCTCGGCCTCGTCGAGGTCGCCGCGATCCATCGCGCGGTTCGCGTCGAGCACGCGGCCGAGCTGCTCGCTGCACGCGTCGATCACCGAGAGCAGCGCCTGGGCACGCCCGCCGGGCGCGCGATCGCCCAGGCAGCCGTTCACGATCGCGCGGGCCACCTCGCCGTGCGCTCCGAGCTCGAGCGCCTGCTCGGCGGCCTTGAGGCACGCCTCTTCGCTGGCAGGCTCCGCGCTGCCCGGCAGCACCGACGCCAGCACGGCCGCTCCGAGCACGACCAGCAGCGCGACGCCGGCGTAGAGGGTGCCTCGCGGCAACCGCGCCGAAGGCTGCGTGGTGCTGACGGGGTTCACCGCGCGGCGGCCGGGCGTCGTCGGCACTTCCGAGACCGCCGGCGGAGTCGCCGTCTCGACCTTCAGCGCCCGCAGCATGCCCGTCGCCTTCTTCTTCGCGACGAACGGCGTGCCCGCCTTCGCGAGCTCGGCAGCGAACAGCTCACCCATGAGCTCGCGCAGCACGTCGCCCGTGAAGTCGGGGGTGCGGGTGAACAGCCAGCGCGACAGGGCCTCCTGCATCGCGAGCGCCGTCGGGTACCGGTCGGCCGCCCCGCGCGACAGCGCGGTGTGCACCACCTCGGCGAGCGGCTCGGGCACCTCGGGCGCGCGCGCGAGCAGGGGCGGCACCGGCTGCCGCACGATCGCGTTCATCACCTGGTGCATCTGACCGGTGAACAGCGGCTCGCCCGAGAGCAGCTCGTACAGCACGATGCCCACCGCGAAGATGTCGCTGCGCGCGTCGATCGGGGCGGCGAGCGCCTGCTCGGGCGACAGGTAGCGGAACTTGCCCTTCACGAGGCCGGGCTCCGTCTCGGTGCGCCCCTTGAGCTGCGCCTTCGCGACGCCGAAGTCGACCAGCTTCACCTCGCCCTCGAAGCTCACGAGGATGTTGTCGGGCGTCACGTCGCGGTGCACGAGGTTCAGCGGCACGCCGTTGGGGCCCGTGCGCGTGTGCGCGTAGTGCAGCGCCTTGAGCAGCTCGATGCCGATGTACGCCGCCACCGCGTGCGGCAGCGTGCGGTAGCCGGCCGCGGGCGCCCGCTTCATCACGCCCTGCAGCGAGTGGCCGTGCACGTACTCCATCGCGAGGAAGTACTCGCCCTCGATCGAGCCGAAGTCGAAGACCTGCGCGATGTTCCCGTGGCTCAAGGTCGCCGAGATGCGCGCCTCGTTGATGAACGCCTCGACCAGCTGCTCGTCGGCCGAGAGCTGCGGCAGCATCTTCTTGATCACGACCCGCTTGGTGACGCCGGCGACCGCGTTCAGCTCGGCGAGGTACGTCTCGCCCATGCCGCCCTTCGCGATGCGGGTCGTCAGCTCGTACTTGCCGAACCGGGGCACGCGCACATCTTAGGCGCGGATGCACCGTTCGAGGCGACCGCCGCGCTCACGGAGTCAGCCGCCTCAGCCACCCGTTGCCCGACGGCCGGCCGCTGCTCGGCACGCCCCGCGAGCTCCCGCGCTCAGCTCGCTCGAGCCGGCCAGTGCAGCGCGACCGGCTCGAGCGGCGCTGGCGGCGCCTCGCCGCGCAGGTGCAGCTCCCAGTAGCCGACGTCGCGCCACGCGCCGAGCTTGAAGCCGACCCGGCTGAACGTGCCGCAGTGGCGGAAGCCGAACGCCTCGTGCAGGCCGACGCTGGCGGCGTTCGGCAGCGCGATGCCGGCGATCAGCGTGACGAAGCCCTGGGCACGCATGAGCGGGATCAGGGCCTCGTACAGCGCGCGCCCGAGGCCGGCCCTCGGGCGCGCGACGTAGACCGAGACGTCGGCCGCCCACGCGTAGGCTCCGCGCGACTTGTGCGGCGACGCCTTCGCGAAGCCGCCGTCGGTCACGAGCCACGGGTACTGCGCGTGGTCGCGATCGTACGCAGCGAGCCAGGCCTCGAGCGGCTCGGGGCCGGTCGCGAAGTTCGCGTGGCCGTCGCGCGCCGCCGCGTTCGACAGCTCGAGCATGCGCGCGACGTCGGCTCGCGTGGCGAGCGCGACCTTCACACGCTCGCTACTCAAGCCGTCTCTGAAGGGGCCGCTGCCGGCCCGCCGCGGTTCTTGCCGCGCCGCCTGCGCCGCTTGCGCGGGCCCGGAGCCGTGGCCGAAGGCGTCGGCGCCCCGCCCGCCTGCCAGGCCGAGAGGGCCTCGCGCTTCTCGCCGGTGGCCTCGACCCAGACCTCGAACACCTTGAGGCCTTCAGCGAACAGCGGGTGGCGGCGGAAGGTCGCGAGCCCGCCGCGCCGGCGGCGCTCACCTGCGAGCGTCGGCTGGGCGAGCAGCAGCATTCGGGTGCGCTCGGCGATGCGCCGCGGCAGGCGCGCCGTGCGAACGAGCTCGCGCAAGAGCGTCTCGATGGGGCGCGCGACGACGGTGGCCTCCTGCTCGGAGGCCGCGGGCTGCGAGAGGTTGAGCGACAGCGGCAACAGCAGCGCCGCGAGCCGCATCGAGTCGTCGAAGGTGTCGCCGGCCTGCACGCGCTCGTCGAGCGCGGCGGCGAAGTCGAACAGCTCGTCTTCGGCCTCGGGGCCCTCGGCGCGCAGGTACTCGTCGACCGGCGGCAAGAGCACCTTCAGGGCGTCGAGCGCGCGCAACAGCTTGAGCGCTGGCGAGCAGCCGCCGCCGCGAATCAGGCGGAACGTCTCTTCGAGCAGGCGCGGCGGCGAACAGCGCACGAGATCTTCGACGGCGCCCTCCATCGCGGCGTAGGTGCGCGACTCGATGTCGAACTCGAGCTTGCAGGCGAAGCGCACGGCGCGCAGCAGGCGAACGGGGTCTTCGCGCATGCGCACCTCGGGGTCGCCGATGGTGCGGATCTCGCGCTGCGCGAGATCGCGCAGGCCGTTGACGTAGTCGATCACCCGGCCTTCTGCGGCGTCGTAGAACAGGCCGTTGATGGTGAAGTCGCGGCGGCGAGCGTCTTCGAGCGCGGTGCCGAACACGTTGTCCTGCGTGATGAAGACGTCGTCTTCGTCGGGCAAGCCACCGCCGATGGCCTCTTCGGCCTCGACCGGGTCGGGGCCGGTCTCGAGGGTCGCGAGGGGCTCTGCCGGCGCGGCGCCGTTGGGCTCGCCGTTCGGAGCCGTCACGGCGAGCGGGGCCACCGAGACGTCTTCACCCTCGATGGTGGCGAGGGCGACCTCGGTCGACTTGTCGAGCGAGGTGTCGGGCTCGGCGGCGGCAGCGGCAGCGGCGGCGGCCTCCTCGAGCTCGGTGGGGTTCTTTCGGAAGGTCGAGACCTCGAGGATCTTGCCGCCCTTGAAGTAGACCTGCGCGAGGCGGAACCGCCGGCCGATGAGGCGGCTGTTGCGGAACAGCTCCTTCACCTCGTGCGGGTGGGCGCTGGTCGCGATGTCGAAGTCTTTCGGTTTGCGGCCGACGAGCAGGTCGCGCACGCAGCCGCCGACCAGGTACGCCTCGAAGCCGTGGGCCTTCAGTCGTTCGACGACGCGCACCGCGTCGGAGTCGAGTTGCTCAGTAGGGATGACGGGGTCGTGCATGCAGCCGCGTGGGGCTATAGCGGTAAAGGGGGCGGCCTTTCAAACGCGCTGCTTGCGGGCCTTGTGCGTTCGGGGCCGGGCATCGTCCAACAGTGAGAGGTAGTCGACCGGCCGCGCCGGAGGAGGCGGCGGCTGCGTGCCGAGCGCCGCGAGGCGCTTCGTGAAGGCCGCGATGATGTCGGGCACCGGCCGCACGGCGTTGAACAGCTGCGCCGGGCCCTGGAGCGCCTCGGCGAAGCCCGCCGCGACCGCGCCGAGCGGGAAGCCGCGGCGAATCAGATCCTGGAAGCTGTTCGAGAGCGTCAGCAGGTTGTAGCCCGCGGTCTGCACCATCTCGACCATGACCTTGAGCGCCTGCGGCGCCGTCAGGTGGCCGTCGGCGGTCAGCACGAGCGCCGCCTGAAAGTAGTTGAAGATGGGCACGACCCGCGGGCCATAGCGGGCGAAGTACGCCGGCGGGGTCAGCCGGTCGAGGTTGATGAAGATGCGGCGCACCGGGTCTGCCTGCGGTATCTCGCGCCACCGCTGGAAGATGCGCTCGGCGTCGTCGTCGTAGACCTCGGCGGCCTGCAGCACCTGGTGCACGACCGGCTCGTCGACCCGGCGCGCGACCATGTCGGCGTACAGCGAATAGACGAACGCGTCGGCCTCGGCGTCATCGCCGAACAGCACCTCTTCGGCGTCGACCGGCGCGCGCGCGCGGCTCTCGAGCAGCACCGGCAGCTTGTAGCCGACCTGCCCGCGCAGGGCCTTGAACTTGCCGCGCAGCAGGTTGCGAACGTTGTCTTTCAGCACCAGCTCGTCGAACTCGACGCCGTCGAGCTTCAGCTTCTCGGCGAGCACCGCGCGCATCTGCGTGGGGCTGCCCGACACGATGCACAGCCGCGACTCGGGCCCTTTCAGCTCGCGAATCAGCGCCGCCGCGCCCGGCACCGCCTTCTTCTCGCTCGCCTTCTGCAGCGCGGTGCGCACGAGCTGCCTGAGCGTGTCGAACTCGGTGCGCAGGTACGTCTTGTCGAGATCCCACCGGTAGATGCGCTTGGGCGGTGGAGGGTCGATGCGGTCGGGGAGCATCAGGCTTTCGGCTGTGCAGCGTCAGGCCTGAGGTAACGCATCTTGAATTGCCTTGGCGAGATTCTTGTTCGCGGCCTTCGCGGCCACCTTGCCCGCGTTGAAGATCGCCTTCGACTTGCTGCGGCCGTGCGCCTTGATGAAGACGCGATCGAACCCGAGAATGGGCGCTCCGCCGTACTGCTCCCAGTCGGTGACCTCTTTGATGCGCTCGATGCCCGACGAGAGCATCGCGAGGCCCGCGCGCCAGAGCAGCTTCTCTTTGTAGGCGTACTTCGCGAGCTCGACGACGGTCTCGCTGACGCCCTCGAGCATCTTGAGGCACACGTTGCCGACGAAGCCGTCGCACACGATGACGTCGGCGGTGCCCTTGGGAATGTCGACGCCCTCGACGTTGCCGATGAACTTGAGCGCGCCCATCTTCGAGAGCTTCGCGTTGGCCTCGACGACGCGCGGCGGGCCCTTCTGCGCCTCGGTGCCGTTCGAGAGCAGCGCGACGGTGGGCTGCGGGTTCTTCGAGATGATGCGCGCGTAGGCCGTGCCCATCACGGCGAACGCGACGAGGTCGTCGGCGCTGGCGTCGACGGTCGCGCCGACGTCGAGGATCAGCGAGAACGGGTCTTCCTTCGTGCCGTGGTTCGACTGCGTCGGGTACACGGTCGCGAGCGCCGCGCGCCGCACGTTGGGGATGAGCTTGAAGCTGCGCGCGCACGCGAGCACGCCGGCGCCCGTGTTGCCGGCGCTGACGAGGGCCTGGGCCTCGCCGTCGGCGACGAGCTTCGCGGCGACCAGCACCGACGCGTCTTTCTTCTCGTCGAGCGCGGCGGCCGGCTTCTCGGTCATCGAGACCCAGCTGCCGGCGTGGTGCACGGCGACGCGCTCGGCGTTGTGGCGAATGGTGGCGAGCGCGGCGTCGATGACCTCGGCGTCGCCGACGAGCAGCGCGTGAATGTGCGGGGTCTCGAGCGTGAGCTGGGCGGCTCCGCGAATGATCTCTTCGGGGCCGTGGTCGCTGCCCATGACGTCGAAGGCGACCGTGACCGGGCGCTGCTGCACGCCAGAAGGCTCTTCGTCCTTCTTCTTGTCCTTCGGCTGCTTCTCTTTCCCCGCCTGTGCCATCGCTTGGGCACGCATCATACGCATCGAAAAACCGCTTTTGGTGCTAGACCCACGGGCCGTGGCCGAAATGACTCGGCTCACGAATCGGAGGGGTTTTCACATGGCGAAGGGCAAGCAGGAACCGCTGGTCATCGCGAGCAAGGCGAAGGCCGTGCTGAAGAAGCTCGACCTCAACGTGGCGGGCGACGCGTTCGACGGGCTGAACGCTTACGTGTACTGGCTGCTCGAGCAGGCCGGCAAGCGCACCAAGGCGAACGGCCGCAAGACGGTTCGCGCGCACGACTTCATCATCAGCTGAACCCGCAGCACTTCGGAGCGAGGCCGCGGCGCCGACGGCCCGCGGTCTCTGCTCTGCCTGCCCTGAGCGCTTCGCGTGCTGCCTCCCGCGAGCGCCCTACGGTGACGAGAGGTTGAACGCCGGGTCCGAGGCGCGGCCGAGCCCCTCGGCGACGCTGGTGAAGGCGTCGGCGGTGCGAATGCGCTCGGCTCCGAACTTCTGCGCGTACAGTCGCTGAACCGCCGGAATCTGCGACGAGCCGCCGGTGAGGAACACCGAGTCGATCTTCACGGGCTTGGGCAGCGGCGCGAGCAGCTGATCGGTGCACTCCTCGAGCTGCTCGAGCAGGGGCGCGCAGAACCGGTCGAACTCGTCGCGGGTGACGCGCTCTTCGATGTGCACCCGCTCGTCGTCGAAGCGCACCACGGCGGTCGGCTGAGACGACAGCTCGATCTTCGCCTGCTCGATGGCGCGGAAGAGCCGGTAGCCGAGGTTGTACATCACGAGATCGTGCAGCGCCTCGATCGCCGCGACGTCGTCGCTCGTCTTCAGCATCAGCTCGATGAGCTCGCGCGTCGACTTCTCGCGAATGAGCGACATCTCGTGCCACGAGAGCAGGCGGTTCATCACGTACGTGGGAATCGGCATGCGCTTGAAGCCGACCGCGTAGCTCGTGCCCTCGCCGAAGTAGCCGAGCAGCTTGTGCTTCATGATGGCCGCGTCGAAGCGATCGCCGCCGACGTACAGGCCCGACGAGGCGACGACGTCGACGCGGCGGTCGGCGTGAGCCTGGTGCGAGGGGCCGAGCCGCATCAAGGTGAGGTCGGTGGTGCCGGCGCCGAAGTCGACCACCAGCACCTGCTCGTCGCGGTCGAGCCCCGCCTCGTACGCGAGGGCGGCGGCGATCGGCTCGATGACGAACGACACCTGCCGAAACCCCGCGAGCTCTGCGGCGCGACGCAGGCGCTGCTCGGCGAAGGCGTCGACCTTCGGGTCGGTCGAGAACCGGGCGGGCCGGCCGAGCACGACGTCGTCGAGCTCGAGCCCGCACGCGGCCGAGGCCTGGTGGCGCAGGCGGGCGAGGAAGAGCGCGATCAGCTCCTCGAGCGTGAGGGTGCGCCCGCGGATCTGGGTGCGCACGAAGCTCGTGGCGGGCAGCCACGTCTTCATCGACTGAATGAAGCGGCCCGAGTTGTCCTGCAGGTAGCGCTCGATCGCCGCGCCGCCCGCGAGCGTCTCGGTCGACTCTTCGGGGAAGAAGAGCACCGAGCGTGACAGCCGCGGAGCCTCGCTCGACGGCTCGAGCCTCAGCACCTCACCCGAGGCGAGCGCGACCGCGCTGTTGCTGGTGCCGAAGTCGAGACCGCAAGCGGGCATCTACCTCGCCGCTCGCTTGAGATGAGCGCGGTGTGACGCGCGCCAGGACTCTCGACTCATCGCTCGACTCTCACGAAGCGCGGCGCACTTGCGTTCAGCTCGAGTGAGCCGCGGGACACTGCGAGTGCTACTGGCCCGCGGTGTCTGCGCCGGGCTTGTTGCCGCCCTCTTCGATGCAGCCCTTGGTGAGCGTGTAGTTGTACGTGCCGAGCTCGTCGCGCCAGTACTCGCCGACGTACGGCCAGTACAGGTGATCGTCGCTGACCGCCGCCGAGTACTTGTACTTGCGGATGATCTCGACCGAGCCGCCGGCCTTGAGCGACTCCTCGAGGAACTCCTTCTCTTTGGTCGTCGTCTCGAACCGAATGCGCAGGCCCTGGCCGCGCAGCGTCTTGAGCGAGTCGAGCTCGAACTCGAGCTTGCCCTTCGACATCGTGCCGGCCTTGCCGAGCAGGAGCTGCCGCTGCTGCTTGAGCCCCTCGATGAGCGCCTTCGACAGCGCGCTGAACTTGAAGTTGTCGCCCTTCTTCGAGAACGAGTCGATCTCGGTCTCGAGCTCGCCGATGGAGTCGGAGGTCTTCTTCAGGTCCTGATCGGTCAGCGCGAGCTTCAAGATGCGCTCGAGCAGCTGGTCGGTCGACGAGAGCTGCTTGCCCTGGGCGTTGCGCTTCTGAACCTCGGCGAGCACCGTGTAGTACTCGGTGGCCTCCATGTTCTTCTTCACGAGCACGTCGAGCTCTTCCTGCACGGGGCCGTAGATGCGCTCGAAGTCTTCGATGATCGACAGCGCCTCGCGGTAGCGGCAGTTCTCGAAGTAGATGACGGCCTTCAAGATCAGCGCTTCGGGGAAGTACTCGTCGCGGAAGAACGGAGCGGCCAGCGTGATCAGGTTGCCGAGCGACTGCTCGTACTTGCCGATGCGGTAGCTGGCCCAGCTCGACTCGAACAGCGCCTCGAGCCACTGCGTGTTCCCGCGCTCGACCTTGCCGTAATAGTAGATGGCGTAGCGGTTCTGCTTCGCGCCGTAGTGGGTGCGGGCGAGCTGCATGAACGCGAGCTCGCGCAGCTGCAGGTTCGCGCGCACCTCGGCGGTGATGGGGCCTTCGGGCTGCTTCGTGACGCGCACGACCTCTTTCATCGCCTCGAGCGCGGCCTCGGGCTTCTGGTCGCGGAAGTAGGCGAGGCCCTCGAGGTACTTGCCCTTCGGGTAGAACGCGTCGCCCTTGGGGATCATGAGCACGAGGCGCTTCACCTCTTCGAAGCTCTTGTCGGCCTCGCCCTTCTGCTCGACCTCGTCGAGGGCCTTGCCGCGCACGAAGTGGTAGCGCGCGAGCAGGTAGCGGAACTCGCTGCGGAACCGCTCGGGGAACTCGAAGTTCGCGTACTTCGCGATCTCGTCGAGCACCACCTGCTCGTTGACGGTCTTGCGCGAGATGAAGAACAGCCACTCGAGCGAGCTCTTGAAGAACTTGGTCTGGGGCCCGCGCGCGAGGATCTTCGAGAACTCGCCCAGCGAGCTGTGGAACATGTTCATGCGGTAGAGCGACTTCGCGAGCAGGTACTGGGCCTCGGTCGCCAGCGCCGCCATCTTCGGGTCGTTCATCAGGTCGTACGACGCGATGGCCGCCTGCTCGTAGTTCTCGTTCTTGAACTCTTTGAGCGCCGCGTCGAGCTTCTGCCGATCGGCCGTCTTGCCCGACACGTCGACGCCCTCGAACGACATCGTGGGCGAGCTGCCGCCCTTCTTGTCGTCCTTCTCGGGCTGCTTCGTGAGGTCGACCCCGCCCTCGGGGATCTTCACCTCGGACGAGCTGCCGTCTTTGTCCTTCTTCTCGTCCGGGTCCTTCTTCTTGTCGTCCGTCTTCTTCTTCTTGGCCTTCTTGCCGCCGAGGTCGAGGCCCTCGAAGTTCATCTGGGCCGACGCAGGAGCGGCGATCAGCAAGGCCGACAACACGATGATCGTCTTGAACCCCGCTGACGCGAGGCCCCGAATGTCGCTTCGCTCCCGATGCTCGCTACGCGATCGCTTCATGACCGTTACTCCCGCGTGAAGTCCGTCGGAAGGAAGAACGAGATGCCGAGCTCACCGAACAGCTGGTTGCGCACCGACCCGGTGTTCAGCTGCTCGTAATAGATGACGTCGCGGAGCTCGGTTCGCACGGTCACGAACCGGTTGATGAAGAAGCGAATGCCCACGCTGACGTTGCCGCCCACGGGGATCGCCTTGCCCAGCAGCAGGAAGGCCGGCCCGAGCGCGACGTACACGTTGAAGTTCACCATGTCGACGAACGGGAGCACGGCCAGGGTGCCGAGCTTGCCGTAGAGCGGCGCCCACTCGAGGTCGAGGTCGGCCATGAAGCCGCCGCGCCCGTAGGGAAACGTGTTGGTGCCGTCGGTCGAGCCGGCGTCGAGCTCGGCGAGCGTCGGCGCGCGGCACGATCGCATGCCCATCGGGTCGTTCGTGCAGATCTGGGCGGCCGTCGAGACGAGCGAGATCGCGTAACCGGCGCGCAGCTGAACGCCGAGCGTCTCGGTCAGGTGGAAGCTGAGCAAGAGGCCCGGCGCGATCTTCTGGTAGAAGCTGTCGCGGAACGAGAACGCCGCGCCCGGCGAGATCTCGAAGCGCCCCTTCATCAGGAACAGGTGACCTGAGACCGGCGCGACGCGATCGCGGAGCGGGCCGCTGCGGTCTTTGTCGACCTCTGAGACGTCGCCGGCCTCTTCTTCGCTCTTCTGCGCGAAGGCGGGCAGCGCGAACAAGACGGCGAGCGGAAGGACGCGGAGCATCATTCGGCCTCCCGGAAGGTCGAGCGGAACGGGATGAAGAGCGACAGGCCGACGTAGACGGCGAGCAGGTTGTTCGTGCCGCCCTTGGTCGTGCCTGACGGCGTGTCGACGTACGTCGTGTTGACGAGCATCGCGTTGGCGGCGACCCAGTCACGCACCACGAAGCGCAAGCCGCCGCCGATGTCGAACGCCGGCTTGTAGCCGCTCAAGGGCACCGTCTCGGTGGCCATCACGCCCGCGCCGGCGGTGATGAAGCCGTCGAGGTGGAGGATCGTGTTCATGAACGCGACCTTCCCGTAGAACGGGCTCCACTCGAACGAGCCCATCACGGACCAGATCGGCACGGAGCGGTACACCTGCGAGTTGAAGACGCGCTTCGCCACGCGGACGTCTTCGGTCGAGATGACGCGCAAGATCGACCCGCGCACGGCCAGCGCGAGCGTGTCCGACAGGTGAAAGGCGGCGCGCAGCGCTCCCCCGAACTTGTTGTAGTAGGGGTCGTTCATCGTGATGAGGAAGTAGGGAGCGAGCTCGAAGCGGAAGCGCTTGAGGTACAGCTTCTTCTGCACGCTCTTCACGCGGTCGTCTTGCGTGATGTCGCGCTCGACAGCCGGGCCCGTGTTCTTCACGGGGCCGGGCGGCGCGTCGGCCGTCGTTCTCGAAGGAGGAGCTGACTCCTTCTTCGGCTCCTCTTTCTTGGGCTCTTCCTTCTTCGGGGTGTCGGTCAGGTCGAGCCCTTCGAGCTCTTGTGCCGAGGCGGCGCTGCCGGCCAGCACCACGAGAAGCAACAGGTGTCTACTCAAGAGAGTTCGCTCCGTGCCGTTTACCGATCCCACCTGCACCCTTTGAATGCAGGCCCCGCTGGCAAGACCGGGCGCACCATACGCTCGCGCAACTTGCCCATCAACAACGCAAACTGAGGTCGCGCCCTGCCGCGAAACACGGTATGTCGCTGAGCCGTGCGAGCTCGCTCGCGCATCGAGGGCGCAACTCGGAGGCTGCATTGAGACGCTGCATTCCCATCCTCTGCTTCGTCGTCGTCGCGTGCGAGCAGACCGACCTCAACACGCCGTGCACGCTGGTGAAGGCCAACCCCAACGGTGGCCCCGCGATCCCGCTCCTCAAGTCGGATCCGATCATCAAGAACTCGGCGAACAAAGACTTCATCTCGTTCGGCTCGACGCAGTGCGAAGACAAGGTCTGCGTGCGCGACTCGGCGTACGTCGAGGTCGACGACGGCGGCTTCGCCGAGGGCTACTGCTCGCGCTCCTGCGTCGCGAACAGCTCGGTCGGCTGCCAGAGCGCGACCGCGGCCCTCGACCAGGACCCGAAGACGTCGCTCTCGTGCCGGCCGCTGATTCTCGACGAGTCGACCCTCGCCGCCATCAAGGCGAAGGACCCGGCCGCCTACCAGCGCATCTTCGGCATGACGACTTCGCCGTTCTTCTGCGCACGTAGCGCGGTCATCGCCGACGCGGGCCGCTAGCCGCAGCTCCTGCCCACATCTGCCTACGCGAGGGCGTTAACCATCCGCCGGATTGCGGATCCACCCTTGCACGTAGATCGTTCATTCTTCTCGTTCGTGAACGGGGAGACGCGGGGCGCTGTCGAACCCGCTGGGCCAATTTTCCTGAAGCAGGAGCCGTGACATGAATCGAACCGGTATCTTCCTCGCCGTCGCCGCTGTGCTCGCCTTGATCGCGCTCGTGGTCGGGCTCCCTCAGCCGCGACAAAACGTGGTTCAGCCGCCACCACCCGTCGTCAATGTGTCACCGGCCCCCGCGACGGCGACCGACGGCTCGATCAAGATGTCGGCGCGGCTCTCGCACCCGTACGTCGGGGCCGGCCGGTCTGACCTGTTCGTCACCGTCGATCTGAACGGCGTCGACGTGCCGGGGGCGAGCCGCAGCCCCGTGAACCTCGCGCTGGTCATCGATCGCTCGGGCTCGATGTCGGGCTTCAAGCTGCAGCAGGCGAAGATGGCGGCGCGCCAGCTCGTCTCGCAGCTCAAGGCCACCGACCGCCTCGCGATCGTGCACTACGGCGGCGACGTGAAGAGCATGGACGGCGTGTTCTGCACCGAGGCGAACAAAGAGAAGCTGCTGCGCTACATCGACAACATCTGGGACGAGGGCGGCACGAACATCGGCGCGGGCCTCACCACGGGCCGCGACCTGCTGCTCGCCTCGATGAGCGAGTTCAAGGTGAACCGCCTCGTGCTCATCAGCGATGGCCAGCCGACCGAGGGCATTCAGGACTCGAGCGGCCTGCTCGAGCTGACCCGCGGTATTCGGGGCAGCGGCATCTCGGTCACCTCGATCGGCGTCGGCACCGACTTCAACGAAGACCTGATGCAGGGCATCGCCGAGACCGGCGGCGGCGCCTACGCCTTCCTGCAAGACGCCGCACAGCTCTCGGGCATCTTCCAGAAGGACCTGAACCAGGCCGCGACGCAGATCGCCCACGGGGTCTCGCTGACGTTCGACCTGCCCGACGGCATGGAGCTGCAAGAGGTGCTCGGTCACCCCACCACCCGCGTCGGCAACCGCATCACCGTCGTGCTGCCTGACTTCTCGGCCGGCATGTTCGAGCGCGTCGTCGCTCGCGTGACCGTCAACGCGCCGGGCGCGGGCCAGGGCTTCGACGTCACCGCGCTCAAGCTCGACTACATGGACCTGCTGCAGGGCTCGCAGGTCAGCTCGAACGCGAAGCTCGCGGCGATGACCACCGACAAGGCCGACGTCATCTGGGCGAACCGCGACAAGGACGCGACGGTGTACGCCGCCCGCGCGCAGAGCGCCGTCAACACCCAGGCCGCCGCCGAGGCGCTGAAGAGCGGCGACCGTGAGCGCGCGCAGAAGCTGATGAAGGAGAACGTCTTCTTCTTCGAGGAGGCCGCGAAGGTCGCCGGCGAAGGCGCGGTCGCGCAGGACAAGGCCGAGCAGGAGACGTGGAACGACAACCTCCAGAACGCCCGCACCGACGAAGAGGTTCAGGCGGCGTCGAAGGGTGCCAAGCGCAAGGCGCGCATGGACTTCGGCCTCCAGGGCTCGACGTACTGAAAGCGGCGTCACGACCATGGCCTCCAACCCGACCTCCGCAGTGCTGCAGCTCCACCAGCGCGAAGACTTCGAGCGAAACGTGCTCCGCGGCCTCGCGGCCGGTGCCGGAGCCGGGGTGCTCGCCTACGTGACCGCCCGCATGGGCGCCGCCGTCGGAGTTCCCGGCGTGCCCATCTCGTTCCTCGCGATCGCCGGCACCGCGCTGGCGGCGGTGCGCGGCGACAAGATGGACAAGCTGATGCTCGGCGCGCTGTCGCTCGTGCTGCCGGCCGCTCCGTGGCTGTTCGGCTTCTCGCAGTCGTGGACGGTCGCGCTCGCCGGCGCGGCAGCCGGCGCGCTCGTCGTGAAGGCGCGCCAGGTCGAGAAGGGCGAAGAGGGCAGCGTCGCGTCCGTGCGGCCGGGCCTCATGCACTACGGCGCGGCGGCGGCCGGCACCGCGGGGCTCTCGGTCGCGGGCCTCGAGGTCGCGAAGGTGCTCGCGCTGCGCATGGCCGACTGGCAGACGCCGAGCCTGCTGCAGGCGCTGGTCAGCGGCGTCATCATCGCGCTGTTCGCGGGCATCGGCGGCATCGCGGCGCACCTGATGCTGAAGTCCGACCCGGTCGAGGCGCGCTGCGAGGAGCTGATTCCGCAGCTGCAGGGCGAGTTCCAGACGCTGGCGACGCGCGCGCTGAACCTGTACCGGCAGTGCGGCGACTCGATGGCGAAGCTGCCGCGTGAGCCGGCCCGCGAGGAGCTCGCGCGCACGCTGCAGCGGCTGACGAAAGACGCGGTCGAGCTCGCGGCCGAGTGGGCGGGCGTCGAGACGCAGCTCGAAGACGAGACGGTGAAGGAGCTCGAGCGCGAGGTGCTGGACCTGCAGAAGAGCGCCGCGCAGTCGAAGGACGCGGTGGCGAAGCGGCAGCTCGAGATGGCGGCGGCGTCGCTGAAGGAAGAGATGGACCGGCTCGGCGAGCTGAAGAACAAGCGGGAGCGGATCCTGGCGAAGCTGAAGAGCCAGGTGGCGCTGCTCGAGCGGGCGCGGGTCGCGCTCATCGGCATGCGCTCGGGTCACACGCAGATCAAGGCGGCCGAGATGTCGGCGCTGTCGCGCAAGTTCAACGCGCTGGCGACGGCGCAGGCCGACGAGGCGAAGCTCGCGCACGAGGTGGCGACGGGCGCCGAGCTGTCGGCGCAAGAGGCCGAGCTGCACGCGGCGGTGAAGGTGGCCGAGTCGGTGGCGTCGGCGCCGATGCTGCAGCCGGTGTCGCCGGTCAGCGCGCCGGACGAAGCGAGCAGCGCCCCAGCACCCGCAGAGTCGCTCAAGAACTAGCCTCCCTCTCCCCTCGTAGGGGAGAGGGCCGGGGTGAGGGGGCGGTCGAGCGCCGCTACCTGGCGCCGAGCAGCTCGCGAGCGCGAGCGACGTCGTTGCGATCACCGCCCTCGCCCACGAGCGAAGCCCCCGCGTGGCCGATGCGCAGGGCGACTCCGCTGGTGCCGACGTGCAGGGTGATGGTCCAGGGGACCTGCCGCCCACCGAGGGCCTGAACGACGGCCTCGATGTCGCGAGGGCCGAAGCCCCAGGCGGGGAGCTCGACGCGAGCGAGTTTGGGGGGCGCGGCGCGAACGAGCGTGGCGGCGAGATCCTGCACGGCGATGCGGCACTCGGTGAAGGCGAGCACCTCGAGGCGCTCGAACCGCGGGAGGGTATTCGCGAGGCGCTTGAGCAGGGCCTCGTCGAGGTCGGCGAAGTGCAGGCGCTCGATGCGCTTGTAGAGCTTGCGCCAGTGCGGGTCGGTGATGGACCCGCGCAGGCGCTGCAGGGACTTGAGCTTCGGCACCTGTCCGTCGAGCGGAGAGCCCGGAGTGGTCGGGTCGGCGGCGCAGACGATCTCTTCGACGGCGAGCCACGCGGGGTGGTCGGGGCGGGTCGTGCCCTGCCACTCGACGACGGAGGGGAGCCCGCGCTCGAACGCCTGCGCCCTGGTGCCGGGCGGCGCCCACTGGGCGTGATGAGCGGCGGTGAGCTCGAGCTCGCGCGGAGACGGCGGGGCTCCGATGGCGCGCGCGAGCGTGAGCGTGAGGAGCTCGCCGCGGGCGTCGGCGCGAGCGGTGAGCTCGGCGGCGATGGCCTGGAGTGCGGCCGGGTCATTCCAGGCGTCGAGGATGCGGCGCACGATGACGTCGGGGGGCTCTTGAGGGGGCGGCGGTGGTGGAGGCTCGGGAGGCGGAGCCAGTGGAGGTGGCGCCTGTGGAGGCGGCGCCTGTGGAGGTGGCGCCTGCGGAGGCGGAGCCTGTGGAGGCGGAGCTTGCGGAGGTGGAGCTTGCGGAGGTGGAGCTTGCGGAGGCGGAGCTTGCGGAGGTGGAGCTTGCGGAGGCGGAGCTTGCGGAGGCGCGGCTTGCGGAGGCGGAGCTTGTGGGGGTGGCGCTTGCGGAGGTGGCGCTTGTTGAGCCGAAGCCTGCGGAGGCAGTTGGGTCTGCGCGTCAGCGCGAGGCACCTCGGCAGACGCTCGCCGCCGGGTCCATAGGACCCAGGCAACGACAGCGACAGCGACGGCGATGAGCGCCTCCAGCACGCGCCCAGCATGCGGTGCTTTCGACGCGCGTCAACTAGAGTCTGCGTCTCCCCATGCGCATTCTGCTCTGCTCCTTTTGCCTCGTGGTGGTCGCGTGCTCTGGCGGAGGGCCTGCCGACGGCGGTTCAACCGCTGGAGGAGGCGGCAAGGCAGGCGGCAGCACTGCAGGCGGTGGCAGCACCGCAGGCGGCGGCACGGCAGGTGGCAACACTGCAGGTGGCAGCACCGCAGGCGGCAGCACCGCAGGCGGCAGCACGGCAGGCGGCAGCACGGCAGGCGGCAGCACGGCAGGCGGCGGCACGGCAGGCGGCAGCACCGCAGGCGGCGGCACCGCAGGCGGCGGCACGGCAGGCGGCGGCACGGCAGGCGGCATGGTCGACGCCGGCTGCTTCGTCGACCGCACCGTGCGCACGGGCGACGGCACCGCGTACACGTCGGGCTCGGCCACGAACACGAGCATCTG
>JBGALX010000012.1:0-279070 GCA_044223505.1 Myxococcaceae bacterium | reverse complement strand
AGCTCGGGCGCGCCCCAGCGCCAGCGCGCGGTCTCGGCGCCGGCGTGGGCGCTCAGCGTCTTCGCTCCGGTGCGGGCGTCGACCGCGACGCGAAACGACGGCTGAACGAGCTCGGCGCCCGACGCCGTGGAGCGAAACGCACGCTGCACCTGCCGCCTCACGGCTGCGGGGTCGAGGGTCGCGGGAGCGGACTTCGGTTCGGGTCGTGGACCGGTGCAGCCCGCAATGAGGGCCGCGAGCGTGAGGGCGCGCATGCGCCCCTGACCCCGCGCGGCGTACACGGTGTGCAGATTTCGTTCCGCTGACGAAATCGGTCACCGTGGCTGGCGACAAGCGCCACCGCGGCGCCGCAGTCGCGACAATCTCATTTCTCACGACTGTCACGGAGTGCGTGGCTACGCTCGCGCTCATGGGGGCCACTCAAAACGAGACGCCGGGGTTCGATCGCGAAGTCCGTCTGGGCGTCGTTCTCTACGGCGGAGTCTCGCTCGCCGTGTACATCGGAGGCGTCGTCCGCGAGCTGTTCGACGCGGTGCACGGCCGCGGGGTCTACAAGCTCCTGCGGGCGCTCATCGGGTCGGACCTGAAGGTCGACATCATCTCGGGCACGTCGGCGGGCGGCATCAACGGCGTGCTGCTCGCGTTCGCGCTCGCGAACAACCTCGAGCTCGACGGCCTCGCGCAGCTGTGGCGCGAGCAGGGCGACCTCGAGAAGCTGATGCGCAGCATCGGCGAGGCGAAGCCTCCGTCGCTGCTCGACGGTGAGGGCTACTTCCAGAAGCGGCTCGAGGAGGCGCTGAAGGCGATGCTCGAGAAGCCGAACAGAGAGTCGAAGGGCGACCCCGTCGACGCCATCGACCTGTTCGTGACCGCGACCGACTTTCACGGGCAGCTCGGCTTCGTGCTCGACGACCTCGCCGACGTCATCGAGGTGAAAGACCACCGCCGCGTGTTCCAGCTGAAGTTCCGCAGCGGCCGCGACATCAGCGACCTCAGGCCGCCCGCGGGCAAGCCGGACGACCCCGAGTGGCGCAAGGCGCTCGCGACCGTGTGCCGCGCGACGGCGACGTTCCCGGGCGCGTTCGAGCCGGTGCTGGTGCCGGCCGACGAGCGGGCGGCGAGCTCGACGCGCACGGCGTGGCACCACTACCTGCACGACTGGTCGGCCTCGAAGAGCCCGCACGACTTCGTGCTCGTCGACGGCGGCGTCATCGACAACAAGCCCTTCACGCACACGCTCAACGCCATCTACGCGCGCACCACCGAGCGCGAGGTCGACCGCAAGCTCGTCTTCTGCGAGCCCGACCCCGAGAACTTCGAGCCCGTGGTGAACAAGGTGCCCGACTTCGGAGAGGTCGTCGTCGCCGCCCTGAGCACGCTGCCCGGCTACGAGACCATCGCCGACGACCTGCAGAACCTCGCCGACCACAACGCCCGCGTCGCGAGCTACCAGGAGCTGGTTCGCAACCTCGCGAAGCTCGACCTGCCGAAGCAGTCGCCGAAGTTCCGCACCGAGTTCTACCTGCGCGCCCGCACCATCGGCTACTCGGAGGAGCTGTTGTCCGAGGTCATCGGCGCGCGGCAGGGCTACGCGCGCGCGCGCCGCGACGCCGACGGCAGGCCGCTCGACGCCGAGCGCACGACGCTCGAGGCGCTCGCGAGGGAGGTGCGCGATACGACGAAGACTGCTGTGACCGAGCAGTTCCTCCACGACTTCGACGTCGGCTTCCGGAAGCGGCGGCTCTTTCACACCGTGTACGCGCTGTACGACGAGCTCTACACGCGCGAGCCGCGGCCGAGCCCCGAGCGCGCGGCGCAGATTCGTGCGCTGCTGCCGAAGCTGAACGCGCAGCTCCACCTGCTCAAGATCGTCGGGTGGACGGACAGCGAGTGGCGCGAGCTCTTCGGCAAGGCCTTTCTCGACGGCCCCGACGTGTGGAAGCGCTACTACGAGCGGCTCTCGTTTCTCTTCTCGGAGGTCCCGAAGGAGCTGCTCGACAGTCCCTCCGAGCTCCACAAGCTGCTCGTGAGCCGGTTGAAGCAGAACGCCGACAGAGGCTCGACGCCGCCCGCGGGGAAGCCCGGGCTGCTCGACCAGATCGACCAGCACGTGAGCTGCGGCGAGCCGAGCTACCAGCAGTTCGAGCTGCTCGACGAGCTGACGTACCCCATCGAGACGCTCGCCCGCCTCGACCAGAAGGACCCCATCGACACGCTGCGCATCAGCCCGCAGGACGCGCAGCTCGGCTTCTGCAAGCGCGCCGCCTACGACAAGGTGACGGGCGAGGCGCTGGGCCACTTCGGCGCGTTCATGAAGCGCTCGTGGCGCTCGAACGACATCATGTGGGGCCGCCTCGACTCGACCACGCTGCTCATTCAGGAGCTGCTGAGCGCCCACGCCGTCGGCCGCGCGCACACGAGCAAGACCGAGCTGCTGAAGCTCGTCGACGAGCTCTACGGCAAGAGCCCGCTGACCGACGAGGTGCAGACGCTGAAGGCGTGGGTCGAGCGGCTCGGCGCCGACCGCAAGGCCGCGAGCGAGGTGCTGCTCGACAAGAAGTCGAAGGTGCACGAGGCGCTCGCGAAGCTGGCGCAGGCCGACATCATCGAGAAGGAGCTCCGCAACGTGCTCTACGACGCCGTCGTTCAGGGCGCCGAGTGGGGCACGGTGCCTCCGGCGCAAGACGGGCTCGACGCGCACGTGGCCGCGTGGTCGGCGACGCAGATTCGCCAGCTCGCCGTCGCGTTCGAGCGCGACGAGCAGCCGCAGCTGACGCCGGTGCCGATTCGCTTCGCCGACTACAAGGTCGGCGAGGAGTCGCTCACGAAAGACGTGCCTCCGGTGGTGCTCTTGCGGCTCGCGACGCACGCCGCGCTGGTGATGCAGAACGTGCTGGCGCCGGTGGCCGACCGCGCGATGCCCCTGGGCATGGCGAAGGCGATGTCGCCCGTCTTCGCCGCGGTGCGCTGGGCGACGTTCTTCGTCTACGCGTTCGCGGCGACGAGCAAGGCGAGAACGGTCATGAACGCGGCGATGCTGGCGAGCGGGGTGATTCTCGTCGCGAGCGTGCCGATGAGCGACTTCATCTGGCCGCCGGGCGAGGCCGTGAAGTGGGGCTGGGCGCTCGCGTTCTGGGTCGTGCCCGCGGCCTGGCTCACGTTGTACCTGCTCATCATTCAGCGGTCGTGGGTGCGCTGGGTCGCCGCGCTGATCGGCGGCTTCGGCCTCGGGCTCGGCGTCGCGTTCGTTGAGTACGGCAAGTACGGGTGGCTGACCGAAGCGGTGAGGGCCGCGGGCGCGCAGCTCAGCGTGAAGGTCTTCGTCGAGGGCTTGCTGCCGTTGGTGCTGGTGCTCATCGGCTTCGCCGTCGTCGCCGAGCCCTGGCGGTGGAAGGTCTGGCAGCGCCGGAAGAACGCGCGGAGCTGAAATTTTTGCGCGTGCATTCTGACGAACGCGACGGGGGCGCTTTCGCTACCATGCGCCGCCATGCCCAGCTTCGAAGAGCAGGTCGCGCAGATGCGCCGGTGGTTCGAGTCCGAGCGCTTCAAGGGAATACGGCGGCTCTACACGCCGCGTGAGGTCGTCGAGCAGCGCGGCACCATCGCTCACGAGCACACGGTCGCGCGTGACGCGGCGGTGGGCTTTCACGCGCGGCTGCGCGAGCTGTTCCTGACGAAGAAGTGCATGACGTCGTTCGGCCCGTACTCGCCGGGCGAGGCCGTCGCGATGAAGCGCATGGGCATCGAGGGCATCTACGTCGGCGGCTGGGCGACGAGCGCGAAGGGCTCGGCCGATGAGGATCCAGGACCGGACCTCGCGAGCTACCCGCTGAGCCGCGTGCCCGACGAGGCGCACTCGATCGTGCGCGCGCTGCTCGCCGCCGACCGCAACGAGTTTCACACGCGCTCGCGCATGACCGAGGAGCAGCGGCAGGCGAGCCCGGCGGTCGACTTCCGCCCGTTCATCATCGCCGACGCCGACACCGGTCACGGCGGCGACGCCCACGTGCGCAACCTGGTTCGCCGCTTCGTCGAGGCCGGCGTGCCCGGGTACCACATCGAAGATCAGAAGCCGGGCGTGAAGAAGTGCGGGCACCAGGGCGGCAAGGTGCTGGTCGCCGAGGACGAGCAGATTCGTCGCCTCAGCGCGGCCCGCTTCCAGCTCGACATCATGCAGGTGCCGGGCATCATCGTCGCGCGCACCGACGCCGAGTCGGCGACGCTGCTCGACGGGCGCAGCGACGAGCGCGACCAGCCGTTCATCCTCGGCGCGACGAACGTCGAGGTGCCGACCTTCCGCGTCGCGTTCCTCGCCATCTTGCGCGCGCTGCACGGCCGCGGCCTGCTCGAGCTCACCGGGCACCAGCTGTACGCCGTCAGCGACGCCGAGCTCGCCGCCGCCGACGCGTGGCTTCAGAAGTCGGGCCTGGCTGCGGGCTACGACGCCGCGGTGGCGCTGTACGAGAAGTCCGGGCGCACGAACGCCGACGCCGCGCTCGACAAGGTCTTCGACAAGTTCGTCGACGTCTGGCAGGCCGAGGCGAACGTCACGACCTACGGTGAGGCCGTGGCCGAGGTGCTGCGCTTCCGGCTGGCCGAAGGCGAGAAGCTCGCGATGACCGAGGCGGAGTGGACGGCGTTCGCGAAGACCGCCTCGTTCGTGCAGATCGCGGCGAAGTGCAAGGCGCTCGGCCTCACGGTGACGTGGGACTGCGAGCACGCGAAGACGCCCGACGGCTACTACCAGGTGCGCGGCGGCATGGACTACGCCATCGCGAAGTCGCTCGCGGTCGCGCCGTACGCCGACGTGCTGTGGATGGAGACGAAGACCGCCGATCTGCACGACGCGAAGGTGTTCGCCGACGCGATTCACGCGGCCTTCCCCGACCGCATGCTCGCCTACAACCTGTCGCCCTCGTTCAACTGGGACACGACGGGCATGACCGACGACCAGATGCGCCGCTTCCCCGAAGAGCTCGGCAAGCTCGGCTTCGTGTTCAACTTCATCACCTACGGCGGCCACCAGATCGACGGCCTCGCGGGCGAGGAGTTCGCGACCGCGCTCCGCCAAGACGGCATGCTCGCGCTCGCGCGCCTGCAGCGAAAGTTCCGCCTGCTCGAGTCGCCGTACCGCACGCCGCAGACGCTGGTCGGCGGGCCTCGCGCCGACGCCGCGCTGATGTCGCTCTCGGGCCGCACCGCCACCACGAAGGCGATGGGCAAGGGCTCGACGCAGTTCCAGCACCACCTGCAGACCGAGCTGCCGCCGAAGGTGCTCAAAGACTGGCTCGACGTGTGGCGCAAGCGGCACGACGTCGCGGCCGAGCTCACCGTCAGCCTGCGCCCGCACAGCGCGGGCTCGCACGTGCTCGAGCTGAGCCTCATGTCGGCGGGCCAGAAGACGGCGAACGTCGTGTTCGAGCCGATTCACGACCGGCAGGGCCGCAGCATCTTGAGCGTTCGCGACCAGAACACGTTCGACACGAAGCTGCGCAAGAAGCGCCTCATGCTGCTCGCGCAGCTGTTCCTCATTCACCGGTACAAGGTCGACTCGGTGCACTACCTGACGCCGACCGACGACAACCACCGGCAGACCGAGAAGATGCAGAAGCGCGGTCTGTTCAGCTCGGTCACCGACGAGGTCGGCGAGATCATCGTCGCCGAGGTCTCGAAAGACCGCGTGAAGGAGCTCGTCGACCCCAGCCGCAAGGCGCTCGAGGCCCTCATCGCCGAGTGATGCGGGGCTTCTACGCGCTGCTGCTGTCGGTGGCGTGTACGCCAGGCCCGGTGCCGGATGGAGGCGTCGGCGGCGGCGCCGACTCCGGCGCCGATGCGGGGCGCGACGGCGGCGATGACGGCGGTCACGACGGCGGCAGCGACTACGACGGCGGCTACGACGCGGGCTTCTGCCCAGCCGAGTGCAACAACGGCTGCGTCGGCGGCGCGTGCTCGGTGGTGTGCGGCGCGGACGGAGGCTGCGCGTGCGCCGCGGGCATGCCGTGCAGCGTCTTCGTCTTCGGTGGCTCGCGGCGCGACGTCGACTGCGGGCCCGCGACCGACTGCGAGATTCTCTGCGACGGAGCCTTCGCGTGCTCCACGGTCTTGTGCAGCCGCGGAGCCTGCCGCCTCGGCTGTGCCTTCGGCTGCTCCACCGTCGACTGCGGCAGAGCGTCGAGCTGCGACCTGCACTGCAGCCAAGACGGGTGCAACGGCCCGGTCGGCTGCAGCGGAGCACGCTGCGACCTCAGCTGCGGCCCGCTCGCCAACGCGTGCACGTTCACCCTGGCGCCGATCGTCTGCGACGCGGGCGCGTGCAACATCTCGTGCAACGGCGTCAACGCGTGCGGAGGCCGACCCATCGTATGCAGTGCCGGCACCTGCGACGTCTTCCTCCCGCCGAACTGCGTGAACACGACGGTCGACTGCAGGGCGTCGAGCGCGTGCCGCGTACGAGGCGCCTCGTCGAGCTGCACGGTGGCATGCCCGAGCCGCTGCGACGCCGGCTGCGGCCCCGCCGACGACGGCGGCTTTCGGTGCGGGCCGTAGCTCGCCTCGTGCTGCGAGCGCGAATGCCTGCACGTGACGCCGACACCGAGGGTCTTGCGGGAATGATCCGCGTGCTCGTGTGCTGGCTGTTCTGTAGTGCCACCGTCGCGCTTGCCGAGGCGCCCTCGCCGGCGGTGACCGGGTTTCAGACGAAAGACCGCTCGGTCACCATCGACCGCTGCGTGAAGACCTCGTGGTCCTTCTCGGGCTGCACGGCGGTCTTTCCCCAGCAGGCGCGCGCGTCGCTCGCGGCGAGCTGCGCCGACCCGAAGACCGAGTACCGCAACGTGCTCTGTGAGCATTTCGCGCGGCTTCAGCTGCGCGGCGTCGGCGGCCCGGTCGACCGCAAGGCCGCTCTCGCGACGCTGAGCGCGCTGTGCGCCCAGAAGGACCGCGTCGCGTGCGCCGACCCCGCGCTGACCTTCGACGCGGCGAGCGGCGCCGTCGAGCTGCGCGAAGAGGCGAGCGCCACCGCCCCGGCGTGGACCATCACCGGGAAGCTCACGCGATGAAGCACGTCTGCGAGCTATCGGGGCGTGAGGGCACCGAAGCGCGGAATCACGAACGGCACCCGCGCGCGATACGCGTCGTACTCGGCGCCGAGGCGCGCGCTCAGCTCGCGCTCCTCGAAGAACCACAGGTTGAACGCGTGCACGGGAATGTAGAGGAACACGCACACGAACAGCAGCGTGGTCGAGCCGACCAGCAGTGGCACGGCGACGAACTGCAGGTACAGGCCCAGTGACATCGGGTTGCGCACGCGCGTGTAGACGTCGGTCGCGACGACCGACTTCGTCAGCTTGAACGCCATCGCCCCCGAGCCGATGTTCTTCAGCGCCCGCATCGAGGTGACCGAGTAGTACAGGCCCGCGAGAATCATCGGCACGCCGACGAGCCAGCGCGCAACGGGCCAGGGCAGCGGCGGCGCGCCCGAAAGCTCGTCGAAGTGGTTGAGCCCCGGGTAGACCACGCCCGCGTAGAGCGGCACGAGGCTCAGCCAGAAGAAGGCGTGGCTGATGCGGCTCAGGCGGCACGCGGCCTCGCTCGTCGGGTTCTTGCGTATGGCGACGCCGAGCGCGACCGTGGCCACGAGAAACGCTGCGATGACGGCGACCTGCGCAGTGAGCACGAGCATGGGTCCCTCGGCACGCAACCGTAGCAGCGGGGCTCGAGAGTTGGCGCCTCTGCCCATGACACGAACTGAAGCGATCGATGAGCCGCTCGTCGTGCACCGTCCGACCCGCACCTGCTGCAGGCGTGCGTCGTGCCGAGCGTCAACCCCGACGCCGCGAGCCTCGCCAAGCCAGGGGCCTGCCTCGGGCTGCCCTGAGGCAGCGGTCAGACTTGCTACGAATAACGTAGCGCGCTACGACATCTGTAGCATGAACCGAATCGAACCCCTGACGCCGCCGTACTCCGAGGCCGTCGAGGCCTCGCTGAAGAAGTGGATGCCGCCGGGCTCGCCCGTCGAGCCGCTCGTGCTGTTCCGAACGCTGCAGCGGCATGAAGCGCTGGCCGAGCGGCTGCGCGGCCTCGGAGCCCTCTTCCTCGGCCGCCCGTCGGTCTCGCTGCGCGAGCGCGAGCTGGTCATCTTGCGCACGTGCTGGCGCTGCGGCGCCGAGTACGAGTGGGGCGTGCACGTCACCGCGTTCGCCGCGCTGGCCGAGCTCGACGCGCAGGCCGTGCTGCAGACGACGCGCGAGCGCCCCGAGGCCGGCGCCGGCGACGCCCTGCTGCTGCGCTTCGCCGACGAGCTGCACGCGACGAGCTCGGTCGGCGACGCCACCTGGGCCGCGCTGCGCGAGCGCTTCACCGAGGCCCAGGTGCTCGAGCTGCTCGCGCTCGCGGGCTTCTACCGGCTGCTGTCGGGCGTGATGAACGCGGCGCAGCTGCCGCTCGAGCCGTGGGCCGCGAGGTTCCCGTGAGCGCCGCGCGCACGCCGCTGCCGGGCCGGCGCGTTCGAGGCTCGAGCACCGGGCGGCCGATCATGGCCGCCCTCGACCTGCTCGGCCGGCGCTACGCCCTGCGCATCATCTGGGAGCTGCGCGACGGCCCCCTCACCTTCCGCGAGCTGGGCGCCCGCTGCGGCGACCTCTCACCGAGCTCGCTCAACACGCGTCTGCGCGAGCTGCGCCAGGCCGACATCGCCGGGCTCGCCGAGAGCCGCCACGAGCCCGGCTACCGGCTCACCCGGCAGGGCGAGCGCCTGCTCGAGGCGCTGCAGCCCCTCGCCCGCTGGTCGCAGGCCTGGCGGCCGAGCTCGACCGCGCGTTGACGTTCGTCAGTCACGTGTTTACCATTTGGTAGACACATGCTCACCACCCGTCAGACCTCGTTCTTTGGTCCCGTGCCGCCCCGCGACGCCGCGATGGCCGAGTACCTGCAGTTCCTCGCCCGCCGCGACGGAGTCACGGCGCCGCAGGCCGCGTTCCCTCCGCGCGAGGCGTGGCTGGCCGCGGCAGACGCCTCACCGGTGCGCTACGCGGGCGCGGTCGATCAGGGGCAGTTCGAGCGGGGCTTCGGCCGCTTCGACGCGAGCGAGGTCAGCTCGCCCGAGCTGAGGGCGCTGCTGGCGTTCGTCAAGATCAACGCCGGCGAGGCGTACGGCGTCGAGGCGGTGGGGCGCGCCAGACACCAGCGGCCCGAGACGGGCGACACGCTCGACCGCGTCGAGCGCCTGCTCATCAAGGAAGAGGAGTACCACACGCGCATTCTGCTCGGCGCCGCGCACCAGTTCGGGCTCGCTCCGCCGAAGGCCGCGTACCGCCCGCCGCTCGGCGTGAAGCTGCTCATCGGAGCGCTCGTGCACGCGCCGTCGCCGTTCTTTCACCCGGTGCTGCTGGCGGCCGAGGTCGGCGGGCTGTTCACGTTCAACTGGCTGCTCGAGCGGGTCGCGAAGGTCTACGCCGATCAGCCCGAGCTGCGCGACGGCCTCGAGGCGCGGCTCATCGAGATCATCATCGACGAGATCGGTCACGTCGCGTTCAACCGCGTCGCCGTCGGCCCCCTCGGCCTGGCCGTGGGCCGAAGGCTCGCGCCCGAGGTCGCCCACGCCACCTCGGGCCACCTGCGCGAGCTCCTGGCGCTCGGCTGGAGCCGCGCCGACCTCGACGCCTTCGGCACCTTCACGCTCGAGTCGCTGCCGGAAGTCGCCCGCAGACGCGCGTTCTTCGCGTAGGGTCGACCGGTGCCGCGCCGCACCGCCGCCCCCTCGAAGACGCGCCCGAAGACGAGCCCGAAGCAAGACGTGCGAGCCGCGGTGCTCGAGAAGGCCACCGAGCTCACGGCGGCGAGCGGCTTCGCCGGCATCTCGCTGCAAGACGTCGCGACCGAGGTCGGCGTCGCGAAGCAGTCGGTGCTGTACCACTTCGAGAGCAAAGAGGCGCTCAAGCTCGCCATCGTCGACCACCTGCTCGAGCGCGCGAACCAGAGCCTCTCGACGCTGCTGGGCGAGCTGCCGCGCTCGAGCGGTGACCGCCTCGACACGATTCTCTCGCACATCAACGACTTCCTCGAGGCCGAGCCTCACGCCGCCGCCGTCTTCCTGCGCTTCCTGCTCGACGACGACCCCGCCGCCGTCGAGCGCATTCGCACCGGCGCGCGCCCCTGGTTCGGCTTCCTCGAAGACGCCTTGAAGAGCGCCCAGCGCGCGGGCGACGTGCGGCCCGAGCTCGACCCCGAGGTCGCCGTGCTGCAGGTCGGCATGCTCGTCATCACGAACTTCGCGCTGCTCCCCCACAGCTGGACGGGCAAGAGCACCACCGAGGCGTGGAAGCGCCGCCGCCTTCGCGAGCTCGTGCGCGCCATCGGCTTCATCTTGTCGCCGCGCGCGTGAGTGTTGCGCCCCGAGCGCCCCGAAAACGAAACGCTTGCGCGCACGCGCCGCGCCGAGCGCGGGGGTTCGCTGGGTTACGCCGCGGCACATGCGCTGCACCTGTTCGCCCTCGCTGGAGCGAAGGCAGAAGGAAGGGAGACCCCGGAGCGCGGGTGTTTGAACGGACCCGCACCGCACGCCGCGTCAGTCGGCAGCAACGTCCACCCTTGCCTCCTCTTCAGTGAGTAGCGCCCCCGGGCCGGGCCGCCCCTTTGGAGCGGCACACCCGGGGTTTTTCTTTTTGCGGGCGGCGACTGACGGCAGACAATTCACGCCAACCCGGCGCGAACGGTGCTCGTCACCCTGTGGTACTGCTCGCGCCGTGCGAGCGGCCTGGTCAGCCCTTTCTGTGGTGGCGTTGATCAGCGCCTGCGCCGAGCCGGCCGTGCCCTACGACCCGGGCCTCATCACGCTGCGCCGGCTCAATCGCACCGAGTACCGCCGCACCGTGCAAGACCTGCTCGGCACCACGCTCGACCCGTCACGCGACTTTCCCGTCGACGACCACGCGTACGGCTTCGACAACAACCCCGACGCGCTCAGCCTCTCGCCGCTGCAGGCCGAGCTCTACGCGCAGGCCGCCGAGACGCTCGTCGACGAGCTCGTCGGCAGCCGCACCTTCGCCGTCTTCCAGGCCGAAGACCTGCAGCCGCAAGAGGGCCACCGCTGGCGCGACACCTGGTGGCGCCTGTGGAGCGGCCAGCTCCGCGCCGAGCTGAGCCTGCCCGCCGCCGGGCGCTACCGGCTCTCGGTGCGCGCCGCCGCCGAGAGCGGGCCGCTGCCCGCGCGCCTCTCGCTCGGCGCTGCGACCGAGACGCTCGAGCTCGCCGACACCTTCCCCAAGGTCTACTCGGTCGAGGTCGACGCCCCGCAAGCAGGCGCCGCCGCGCTCACGCTCGAGCTGACGGGCGCGCCGATGGCCGGGCCGCTGAAGGCCGCGCGCGTCGACTGGCTGCGGCTCGAGGGCCCGCTCGAGGCGCCGTCCGAGGCGTACGCACAGGTCTTCGCTTCGGCGGACGCGCGGCACATCGTCGAGGGCTTCGCGGCGCGGGCGTTTCGCCGCCCGGTGTCGCGCGCCGAGGTCGACGCGCTGCTGGCGCTCGTCGAGCCCGAGCTCGAGGCGGGCGCTCCGTTCGACGCGGCGGTCGCTGTGGCGCTCGAGGCCGCGCTCGTCTCTCCACACTTCCTCTTCCGCGTCGAGGCCGACGGCGAGGGCCGCCCGCGCTGGCTGACCGACCACGAGCTCGCGACGCGGCTCTCGTATCTCTTGTGGTCGAGCATGCCCGACGAGCCGCTGCGGGCTCGCGCCGACGAGGGGCGGCTGCACGACGCCGCGGTGCTGTCGGCCGAGGTCAAGCGCATGCTCGAGAGCCCGAAGGCGCAGGCGTTCATCGAAGACTTCGGCGGCCAGTGGCTCGCGACGCGCGCGCTCGCGGCCCACGAGACCGACCCCGACGCGTTCCCCGCGTGGAGCCCAGGCTTACGCGACGCGATGCGCGAGCAGTCGCAGCGCTTCTTCGCCGCGTTCGTCGCGGGCGAGCGCCCCACGCGCGAGCTGCTCACCGCCGACTTCACGTTCGTGAACGCTCCGCTCGCCGCGCACTACGGGCTGCCTGCGCCCGGCGACGACTTTCAGCGCGTGACGCTCGACGAGGGCTCTCAGCGGCGCGGGCTGCTCACGCAGGGCGCCTTCCTCACGTTCACCTCCTACCCGACGCGCACGTCGCCGGTGCAGCGCGGCAAGTGGGTGCTGAGCCAGCTGCTGTGTCAGTCGCCGCCGCCTCCTCCTCCGGGCGTCGAGGGGCTGCCGACGGCGACCCAGGTGATGGGCAGCGTGCGGCAGCGGCTCGAGGCGCACGTGAGCAAGCCGGTCTGCGCGTCGTGCCACAAGCAGATGGACCCCATCGGCTTCGGGCTCGAGGGCTTCGACGGCATCGGCGCGGCGCGCGAGCGCGACCTCGGCTACGCCATCGACGCGACCGGCAAGCTGCCCGACGGGCGCTCGTTCGACGGGCCGGCGCAGCTCTCGCAGCTCGTCGCGAGCGACCCGAACCTCGAGCTGTGCATCGCGCAGCACCTCTTCACCTACGCGCTGGGCCGGCCGCCGGGCGGCGAAGAGCAGTCGGTGCTCGAGTCGCTCGCCGAAGCGCACACGCTGCCGGGCCTCGTCGACGCCCTCGTGCACGCGCCGGTCTTCCGCGCGAGAGGAGCCGCCCCGTGATTCGCCTCGGCCGCAGGGCCTTTCTCGGAGGCGCCGGCGCCCTCGTCGCGCTGCCGGCGTTCGAGTCGCTGGCGCAGACCGCGCCGCCGATGCGCTTCGTCGCGGTCTTCGCGCCGAACGGCATCAACATGAGCGGGTGGACGCCCGACGCCGAGGGCCCTCAGTGGCAGCCCAAGCGACTCTTGCTGCCGCTCGCTCCGGTGAAGCCGCACGTGACGGTCATCACGGGCCTGTCGAACGCGCCGGCCGCTTCCCCGCTGCCGGGCGATCACGCGCGCGGCACGGGCTCGTTTCTCACGTGCGAGGCGGTCGTGAAGTCCGAGGCGGCCGACATCACCAACGGCACCTCGGTGGATCAGCTGATGGTGCAGCGGCTGAACCCGGCGACGCGCTTCCGCTCGCTGCAGCTCGGCCTCGAGGGCGGCGAGTCGCAGGGCAGCTGCGACAACGGCTACTCGTGCGCGTACACGCGGAACATCTCGTGGGCCGGCCCGAAGAGCCCGATGCCGAAGCTCGTCGAGCCGCGCGTCGTCTTCGAGCGCCTCTTCGCCGGAGCAGACGCGTCGGCGAGCCAGCAGCAGCTGCAGCGCCGCCGCGTCACGCGCGCGAGCGTGCTCGACTACGTGCGCGGCGAGGCGACCTCGCTGTCGTCGCGGCTGTCGACGAGAGACCGCGCGAAGCTCGACGAGTACCTGACGGGCGTGCGCGAGCTCGAGGTGCGGCTCGGCGTCGAGGCGGGCACGTGCAGCGCAACGGCTCCAGTCGAGGGCGACATTCCCGTGAAGTCGAAGCAGATGATCGACCTCATCGTGACGGCGCTGCGCTGCGACCTCACGCGCGTGGTGAGCTTCATGCTCGCGAACGGCATCTCGAACCGCAGCTACGACTTCCTCGGAGCTCGCGGCGCCCACCACGAGCTGTCGCACCACCAGAACGACCCCGAGAAGCTCGAGAAGCTCGACGTCATCGCCACGTGGGAGGTCGCCCAGTTCGGCTACCTCCTCGAGGCGCTGAAGGCCGTGCCCGAGGGCAACGGCACGCTGCTCGACCACACCGTCGCGTACTTCTCGAGCGACGTCGAAGACGGCAACTCGCACGCGCACACGAACCTGCCGGTGCTCGTCGCCGGCCGCGGCGGCAGCGTCGCAGGCCAGCACGTGCGGCTCGCGCAGGCCGAGCCGCTCGCGAACCTCTACCTCGCGTTCATGGGGGCGATGGGCGCCGGGGTCGACCGGTTCGGCGACTCGACGCGCGTGCTGCCGGGAGTCTGGTCGTGAGGGCGGCGCTGCTGCTCGTGCTCGCGGCCGCGGCGTGCGGTCAGCCGGCGCCCGAGCCCGAGTGGCTGCGCGTCACGAAGCTGTCGGTGCCGGCGAGCCCGCGCGAGGCCGGCTGCTCGACGGTGGGCCGCAACGCGGGCGGCGGCCTGTCGGACCTCGTGCTCTTCACCGGCGGGCTCCAGCAGTACGTCGAGCCGAAAGAGGGCTTCGTGCGCATCGCGCTCTTGGCCGAGGTCTCGCGCGTGCGCGGTGGGCTTGCGGGCCTCGACTTTCAGAGCGGCCGGCAGGCGGCGAGCCCCGAGCAGTTCCGCGTGACCGGCGACGACGAGGGCGACGGCGTGTTCGGCGCCATCGCGGGCGAGCGCGACGGCTGGTTCTCGACCGAGGCGTCGGGCTTCCGGCTGCCGGTGCCGGTGCTCGACGAGCTGATGCTGAAGAGCCGCCTGCAGGCGGCGCGCATCGAGGGCCGGCTGGTCGACGGCTCGATCACCGGCGTGCCGCTCACGCTCACCGGCTACTACAGCGAGGCCGAGCTGCGCGGGCTCGTCGAGCAGGTGCTCGCGCAGTGCGCGGCGGGCAAGGCGAAGAACATCTGCGGCATCATCGAGCGAGAGACCGATGGCATGCCCGAGAAGGCGCTCGACGCGGTCGTCGGCCTGATGGGCGGCGCTGACACCGCGATGGTCGACGGGCGGCCGCTGCCGTGCGGCGGCGACCTCGGCTGCGACGCCGTGAGCGTCTGCCTGCAGCTCGAGCTTCAGTCGACGACCGTCGTGCCGTGATGTGACGGCTGCGTGAGCGCGCGCGACAGCTCGATCGCCCACACGAGTAGCGGCGCCGACAGCGCGAAGCTCGACCCCTGCCTGACGTGTCAGCGCGCCTTCGAGCGCGGCCGACCGCGAGCTCACGGCGACTTGCGCGTCGCGCTCCACCCTCAGGGGCAGTGGAGCATGCATGCACCGCGGCGATTCCGCGTGAGTTCCGCGCCGGATCAGCCCTTGCACAGAGCCCGGGCCGGCCGAGCCACCCCGAGGAAAAACTGATGCTGCGCTGCCCCGAGTGCCGAAGCTTCGTCCCCAACCCCGACCACCGCTGCCCGAACTGCGCGTTCTCACCGTCGCCGAGCTCGAAGCGCGGCTGGTGGCTCGCTCCGCTCGGGCTGCTCGGAGCGAGCGCGTTTCAGGCGTGCATCGTCGCCATCTACGGAGCGCCCTGCACGAGCGCGGCGCTCGGCGACGGCGGCATCGACGAGTGCAGCTCCGACGTCTGCAACCACGTGCTGCCCGACGGCGGCATCAAGGCGAACGACCCCGAGTACGCCGTGGGCTGCAAGGCCGGCGCCACCGACGGCGGCAAGACCGACGGCGGCGAGTAGCCACGATGGCGAGCCGCGACGACCTCTTGCGTCGCTTCGACGTGCGCGAGCCGCCGACGCCGCTGTACGTCGTCTGGGAGCTCACGCTCGCGTGTGATCAGCGCTGCACGCACTGCGGCTCGCGCGCGCAAGAGGCCCGCGACGTCGAGCTCTCGACCGAGCAGGCGCTCGGCGTCGTCGAGCAGCTCGCGGCGATGGGCACGTTCGAGGTGGTGCTCATCGGCGGCGAGGCCTACCTGCACCCGGGCTTCCTCGACGTCATTCGCGCGCTGAAGGCCCACGGCATTCGGCCCTCGATGACGACCGGCGGCCGCGGCCTCACGCCCGAGCTCGCGGCGGCGATGGCCGAGGCCGGGCTGCACACCGTGTCGGTCAGCATCGACGGGCTGCAGGCCACGCACGACCTGATGCGGGCGACGCGCGGCGGCTTCGACGCGGCGACGGCGGCGCTGCGGCACGCGAAGGCCGCCGGCATCGCGACCGGCTCGAACATCAACCTGAACCGCCTCAACCACGCCGACCTCGAGCCGCTCTACGAGGTGCTGAAGGAGCTCGGCGTCACGGCGTGGCAGGTGCAGCTGACGGCTCCGCTCGGGCGCGCGGCAGATCGCCCCGCGATGCTGCTGCAGCCGTGGGACCTCGTCGAGCTCGTGCCTCGCATCGCCGCGCTGAAGAAGCGCGCGTGGGCCGAGGCGCGGCTGCTCATCGTGCCCGGCAACAACCTGGGCTACTTCGGCCCCGAGGAGGCCGTGCTCCGCTCGCCTCCCGGCCTCACCGAGCACTTCCACGGCTGCCGCGCGGGAAGACAGGTGCTGGGCATCGAGTCCGACGGCGCCGTGAAGGGCTGCCCGTCGCTGCAGACCGCCGAGTACGTCGGAGGCAACCTGCGCGAGCGCCCCTTGAAAGACCTCTGGGAGCACGCGCCCGAGCTCGCGTTCGCGCGGCGCCGCACCGTCGAAGACCTCTGGGGCTACTGCCGGACGTGCGCGTACGCAGAGACCTGCATGGGCGGCTGCACGTTCACCGCGCACGCGATGTTCGGGCGGCCGGGCAACAACCCCTACTGCCACCACCGCGCCCGGGCGCTGAAGGCCCGCGGGCTGCGCGAGCGGCTCGTGCTGCGCGAGGCCGCGCCGGGCCTGCCGTTCGACAACGGCCGCTTCGAGCTCCGCGAGGAGCCGTTCGACGCGCCCGACCCGAGGCCTCCGACGCCGCGGGAGCTGGTGAAGAAGACCGCCGGGCGCTGACCGGCTCACCGAGCCGCGCTACATCGGGCCTGCGTGAGCGGCCGTGCGACCCTCGGGTGGACCCTCGCGGCCATCGCCGCCGGCCTTGGCACGCTCGCGGGCTTCGCGCTGCTCGGCTGGCCGGGCGAGCCGATCGACTGCACCAGCGTGCTCTGTTACTGCGAGGCCCCCGCGCAGGGCTTGTGGCGGCAGCCGGTGAACACGTGGTCGAACCTGGCTCCGCTGCTGGCGGCGATCGCGGTCGCGCGCGACGCCGGGCGGCCCGCAGCGGCACGGCTGCCGCGCGCGCTCGGGCTCGTCTTCGCGCTGACGCTCGTGTTCCAGGGCCTGGGCTCGATGTTCTTCCACGCCTCGCTCACGGCCTGGTCCGGCGCGGTCGACGCGACGAGCATGTTCGCGGTCGTCGGCATGCTCGCCGGGGTGAACCTCTTCCGCATGGGCCGGCTCGGCGAGCGCGGCCTCGTGCCGCTCTGGCTCGCGTTCCTGGTGGGCGGCGCCGGGCTCGGCCTCGTGGCGCCCACGCTCACCGGCAACCTCGTCATGGTCGTCGTCGTCTCGGTGATGGGCAGCGAGGTCTGGCTGCACCGGCGCGACCCGCGTCTGCCGAAGCGCTGGTTCCGCAGCGGAGTGCTCGTGTTCGGGCTCGGGGTCGTCGTGTGGCACTTCTCGGCCATCGACGGCATGCCGCTCTGCGCGCCCGAGTCGCCGTGGCAGGGTCACGCGCTCTGGCACGTGACGTCGGCCGCCGCCGTCGCGATGTTCTGGCTGCACGCGCGAGAGAACTTCGCGCACCTCGCCGCAGCGCCGGCGCGTTGACCGTCAGAAGATGGCGGCCGCGCAGCTGGCCGAGATGCGGCCGGCTGGCTGCAGCTGGCAGCCCGCGCGCGGCGTCGCAGACGGTGCCGCACGCGCAGAGCGTGGTGAGAGCAGCCAGAAGAAGGAGGCGCATGGGCTGGCGCGAACGCAAGAGCCGAGCCGCGGCGCGCGCTCGTGCTCTCGCGGCGTTGGCTGCGGCGGCCACACGGCCGGAGTCGCTTGCGCGCGACCTGGGTAGCGCCCCCCGCCGGGCGCCTGAGCTCGGCCCGGGCGACCCGTGAGCCCATGTTTAGCAAAGCCAACCTAATGTTAAACATACCCTCAACCCCTCTCGGCCCCGAGCTCGGCGACCGCGACGGAAGGCCGGGTCGTCTCTCGCGTGCGGTCGCTCAGGGCCGCGAGCTCGGCGGTCGTCGCATCAGGCTCTCTGTCTGCGGCCGGTGCAGCCCGACCGGGCGGCAGAGTATGGTGCGGCGCCATGGCGGCGGCGGTTCCTCCCTCGGTCACCACGTGGATGGTTCAGGTCCGCTGGGGCGACCGCCGCCTGCACGCCGAGGCGCTCGACGCCGAGGGGCGCACGTCGCTCACGCTCGGCCGCGGCGAGGGCGCCGACGTCGAGCTCGGCATCGACGCCACCGCGAAGCTCAAGTGGACGCCGCTGGGCCTCGAGGTCTCGCTGTCGAGCGGCTTCACGGGCCGCGCCTCGCTGAAGGGCGACTACGCGGTGGCGCTCAACGCGCTGACCGCTCGCGGCCGCGCGAGAGAGACCGCCGACGGGCTCGAGCTCTTCCTCGAGAGCGGCGACTCGCTCGTGCTGCACGCCGGCCGCCTGAAGGTCGACGTGCGGCCGGCGTTTCTGCCGGTGCGCCGGCTGCCCATCGACGTGCGCCGCCTGGGCGTGCTCGGCCTCGCGATTCTCGCGGTCGCGCTCGTCATCCTCTCGGTCGTCATCACCTGACGGGCGGGCGCTTCACGAGGCCCGGCGGGTGCACGCGCGACTGCTCGAAGTACCGCGCCTGCACGCTGGCGTCGCCGCCCTCGAGCCTCAGGCCGCCGGTCAGCGGCGCGTTCACGACGGCGCCATCGCAGAACAGCCACGTCGTGCCGGCGAGCTCGTCGCCGAACGCGAAGTAGATGACAGGCAGCGCGCCCGCGTCGGCGGCGCAGCGCTCGCGCGCCTCGTCTCTCTCGGTCTCGAGTGACTTGCGCCACGCCTCGATGCCCCGCCGGTGGCTCGAGAAGCGGAGCAGCTTCGACGCGCCGTCGAGCCCGTCGCGCGCCGCGGCCACGAGCTTGAGCCCGCGCTCGACCGCCGTCGCGTGCGGCTCGCCGGGGCAGTGCTGCAGCGCCTCGAGGTTCTTGGCGTGCGCCTCGACCAGCGGCGGCAGCGCGCGCGAAGCCTCTTCGAGCACGGGCAGCTCGTCGTCGCGCCACGCGCCGCCGTGCGCCGTGAAGCGCTCGAGCACGTCGTTCGCCTCGTCGAGCTCCTCGCGCAGCCACGAGGGCTCGGTCTCGCACACGTCGACGCCGCTCCAGTCGCGGTACGTGGCGCGCCACGGCCCGGCCGCGACCGTCACCTGCTGCGGCCCGGTCGAGACGCACGCCCACAGCACGCAGAGCACGAGCCGGCGCATTCCCGCCGCGAGCATTGCGCGGGGTGCCTCCATTACCAACCGGTAACGCCCGCGCGCCCCGTTGCGTGCGGAGCCCAAGCGTCCCTACGTACGGACGAAGCCCGACGATGTCTCCCCCGGAAGAGTCGAACGAAGGCATACGCACGGCAGCGGCCGTCATCGGTGTCTTCTGCGCCGTCATCGGGACCTTCGTGCTGAGCTGCTGGCTCTCGGGCGGCACCGGAGCAGAGGTGGTCGCCGACCGCATGAAGGCGAACACGGCGCTGGCGTTCACGCTCATCGGGGCGGCGCTCGTGCTGCGGCTCGGCCGTCGCGTGCCGCGGCTCGCCGACGTGCTCGCCGCGCTGGCTGCGGGCATCGGAGCGCTCACGCTGCTCGAGTACGCCACGGCCGTCGACCTCGGCATCGACGAGCTCGTGCAGCGCGAGCACAGCGCGCTCGCCGAGGCGGTGCTGCACCCGAACCGCATGGCGCCGAACACCGCGCTCGCGCTGACCTTGGCGGGCCTGTCGATCTTCGCCTCGCGCCGTGGTCGCACCGCCGTGCTGCTCAGCCAGGCCTTCTCGATCGGCGTCTTCTTGACCGGCTTCAGCGCCATCGTCGGCTACCTCTACGACGCGACCCTGCTCTACCAGCCGACCTCGTACATTCGCATGGCGGGGCTCACGGCGATGCTCGCGACGGCCATCGGAGTCGCCGCCCTCTTCCAGCGCCCCGAGCTCGGCCTCGGTCAGGCGTTCACGCGGCGCGACGCGGGCGGCTACATGCTGCGCCGCGCGATTCCGATGGTGCTCGGCCTGCCCGTCGCGGTCGGGTACCTGCGCCTCGGCCTCCAGTCGCTCGGAGTCGTCGACACGCCCACGGGCACTGCGCTGCTCGTCGTCTGCCTCACGGTGGTGAGCGCGGCGATGGCCGTGATGCTCGCGCGCTCGGTGTCGGTCGCAGACGCGATGCGGCGCGCGAGCGAGCAGCGCCTCGAGGCGGTCGCACGGCTGAACGCGGCGCTGGCCCGGGCGAGCGGCGTCGACGAGGTGCTGCGCGCGGTGGTGCACGAGGGGGCCGAGGCGGTCGGCGCGTCGGCCGCGAACGTCTTCCTGCCGAGCCCCGACGGCACGTCGCTCGACGTGCGTGGCTCGATGGGTCACTCGGCTCCGACGGTGGCGCACTATCAGCGCATGCGCTCCGACGCGGCGACGCCGGCCGCCGACGCCTGGCGTACGCGCCAGCCGGTGGTGCTCGAGTCGCGGGAGCAGCTGTTTCAGAGGTACCCGACGGTCTCGCCCGAGCACGTTCGCCATTCGGCGCTCGCCGCGCTGCCGATGCTCGGGCGCGACGGGCCGCTCGGTGTGCTGGGCGTGAGCTTCAGCGAGCCGCGGCGCCTCTCGGGCCAGGAGCTCGAGCAGCTCTCGGTGCTCGCGTGGCACTGCGCGCAGGCGCTCGAGCGGGCGCTGCTGCTCGACTCCGAGCGGAAGCTGCGCGAGGCGGCCGAGTCGAACATGGCCGAGCTGCGGGCCGCGCAGGAGGCGGCGGTGGCTGCGAACCAGACGAAAGACGAGTTCCTGGCGATGCTGGGGCACGAGCTGCGCAACCCGCTCGCGCCGATCGTCATCGCGCTCGAGGTGCTCGACCGCAAGAAGGAGCCCGCGCTGCTGCGCGAGCGGAAGATCATCTACCGCCAGGTGAAGCACCTGATGCGCATGGTCGACGACCTGCTCGACGTGTCGCGCATCGCGCGGGGGAAGATCGAGCTCAACCGCACACGCGTCGAGCTGCACGGCATCGTGACGAAGGCCGTCGAGATGGCGTCGCCGCTGTTCGAGCAGAAGCGGCACCAGCTGCTCATCGACGTCCCCGAGCGCGGCCTCGTGCTGTTCGGCGACGAGCACCGGCTCACGCAGGCCGTGTCGAACCTGCTCACGAACGCGGCGCGCTACACCGACGACGGCGGGCACGTCGAGGTCCGCGCGGCGGCGCACGACGGCCGCGTGGTGCTCACGGTGAAAGACGACGGCGACGGCATCGCGCCCGAGCAGCTGCCGCGGCTGTTCGAGGCGTTCGCGCAGGCGCCCACCGAGCAGCGCAGCAGCGCGGGCGGCCTCGGGCTCGGCCTCGCGCTGGTGAAGCGCTTCGCCGAGATGCACCAGGGCACGGCGAAGGCCGAGAGCGCGGGGCTGAAGCAGGGCTCGACGTTCACCCTCGAGCTGCCGCTCGCGACCGGAGCGCAGCTGCAGCCGCGGCCTTCGGCGCCGAGGCCGCCGCGCACCGATGATCAGCGGCGCCGCGTGCTGGTGGTGGACGACAACGTCGACGCCGCCGAGCTGCTCGCCGAGGGGCTGCGCGCCGATGGGCACGACGTGAGGGTCGCGAACGACGGGCCTCACGCGATCGACCTCGCCGAGGGGCTCAAGCCCGAGATCGCGTTTCTCGACCTCGGCCTGCCCGCGATGGACGGCTACGAGGTCGCGGCGCGGCTGCGCGAGCTCGACCAGCGCGTGGTGCTCGTCGCCGTCACCGGCTACGGCCAGGCGTCGGACAAGGCTCGCACCGCCGCCGCGGGGTTCCAGCATCACCTCGTGAAGCCCGTCGATCTCGAGACGACGCTCGGCATCGCGCGCCACCTGCGCGCCTGAGCCGCCTGCTACGGCTTGCTGAGCGTGACGTTCAGCGTCGCGGTGTCGATGAGCACGCTCACGTTGCGGTTGGCGCCGTCGCAGGTCAGGTGCAGGGTGAGAAACACCGTCGGCGCCGACGACGTGATGTTCGCGACCAGCCGCTTGCCGTTCAGCTCCACGACGTCCATCGACGTGCCGCCGTCGTTGATCGGTGCCGAGATCAACAAGACGCCGCTCTCTTCATCGATCTTCGCGTTGATGGCGAGCGTGATGACCGCGCCGCCGTCGGCGCGCGTCGCGACCGCGCTCAGCTCGCTCAGCACGTCGTTGTTCGTCTTGCACCGCGCCGGAGGCGGCAGGGGGTCGACCACCGCGAACGGAGTGCACGCGCTCACCACCACCGACGCCGCCCCGACCTTCACGAGGCTCTTCATGTGCGAGAGCACGCGCTCGCGCGCGCTCGCGGCGGGCTCGCTCTTCTGCGGCGCCGGCAGCTGCTCGTTCATCAGCTTCTTGTCGCTCATGACCGTGCCTCCTCGAAGCGCGCGCGCTGCAGCGGCGTCGCCACCTTGTCGCCCACGTCCGTGAGCGGAGCTCCTCCGACCACGCCGGCCACCTCGCGCGCGAGCGCGCGGGCCTCACCCTTCAGCCGCTGCTCGGTCTCGCGCAGCCCGAGCGCGAGCTCCTGCGCGAGCTCGGCGTCGCCGTCTTCGCGAGCCCGCACGTGCGCGAGCAGCCGGCGCATGCCGGCGACGCTGTCACGACCGAGCTTCCTCGACAGCTCCTTCGCGGCGGCCGGCCACTCGGGCCGCAGCTGCTCGGCGTGGAAGCGCTTCACCACCTCGATGTCGAAGCGCGTCGACATCATCGTGTTCGCGAGGCCATCGACGGCGAAGTTGCGCTCGTAGAACGCGCTCGCGGCCATCTGGAACACGCGCTCGATGCCCGAGTCCTTCAGGCTGTAGTCCCACTGCAGCCAGTCGCCGCGCGCGCGCCCCTCGGCCTGCATGCGGTGCAAGAGCGGAGTGCCCGCGTACAGCTCGGTGCGCCCGAAGTTGAACGGGCAGTGGGCGTGCGCCTCCATGAAGTCGAGGTTGTCTTCGACGCTCTCGAGCGTGGTGTCGGGGTCGAACAGCAGCATGTTGAAGCAGGTGTAGAGGTCGAGGGCGTCGATGCGCTCCATGGCCTCCCAGTTGTGCTTCGAGCGGGCCCAGCGGTTGAGCGTCTGCAGCCCCTGGTCGGCGTCGGTCTCGATGCCGACGTAGCAGCGAATGCAGTGCAGCCGCTTCACGAGCGTCTCGAAGGCCTTCGGCTGCACGTCGGTCGGCCTCGCCTTCACGACGGTCGCGAAGCGCTTCACGCCGCGCGCCTCGAGCAGGTCGGCGAGCCGGTTCAGCCGCTCGGCGTTCTTCACGCCCGAGGGCAGGAAGAAGTTGTCGTCGTGGAAGACGAAGATCTCGATGCCGCGCCCGAAGTGCTCGGCCGCCATCTCGTCGGCGACGTCTTCGAGCGGCCGCTCGCGGTACCGCTTCCCGGGCAGCGCCATCTCGTGCCACGCGGCGATGCAGCAGAAGCTGCAGTTCGCGTAGCAGCCTCGCGTCGACACCAACGGAGCGATGCGGTGCCCGAAGCACTCGGCCGGAGCCCCGCGCCGGTCGGGCCACGCGAGCCCCGACAGCTCGGGCGCCGAGCGCATCGCGTTGATGCGCGGGCCCTCGCTCGTGTGCACCGCGAGGCCGGCGAGCGCCGACCAGTCGCGGCCCGCCTCGATGGTGCGGCACAGCTCGACGAGCGTCTCTTCGGCCTCCTGCCGGCAGATGGAGTCGAGCTCGGGGAAGTCGTTCAGCATGTCCTTCGCGGCGAACGTCGCGAAGTGGCCGCCCGCGGTGACGTGGCCGCGGTAGCCCGCCTCTTTGAGCGCGACGGCGAGCGCGAGCATGTCGGGGGCGCGCCACTGAAACGCCATCGAGATGCCGACGAGCAGCGGCGGCGAGTCGGTCGAGACGATGCGCTGCACGATGCCCGGCAGCGCGGGGCCGCCGTTGTACGCGAGGAGCTCGCAGTCGTAGCCCGCCCGCTTCAGCGCGCTCGCGAGGTAGCGCAGCGACAGGTTCTCTTCGATCTCGGGTCCGACGAGGGCTACCCAGCTCACGCTTGGCTCCACTTCACCGGCCCCGACGCGACACGCAGGCTACCACGGGAAGGGTGTCGGCCCGGTAACGCCGCTGCACGCGAAAATGTGACGTCGTTATCGCATCGCCCGTGCAGATCTCGCCCACGTTGAGACGTGCGCTGGCCGCTCCGCTCGTCATCGTTCTCGTGTCGTTCGCGCTGACGTTCGTCGCGAGCCAGGTGCTCGCCGGGCGCCTCTGGGCGTGGGACGGAGACGACCTCCGGGCGCGCGGCCGTGCGTTCGCCCCGACGATCGCGAACGCCGTCAGCACCGCTGAGCTGCAGGAGTCGCTCACCGAGCTCGCGCGGAAAGAGAACATCCTCGCGGCCGCCATCTGCGGGCACGACGGCACGCTGCGCGCCGCCGCGGGCGACCTGCCCGAGGTGTTCAACTGCGCGACCGACGCGCTGCCGAAAGAGGCGGTCACCGTCGACGTCTCTGACGCCACGCTGGTGCTGGTGCGCGAGACGAGCGCCATCGAGGCCCGCCGTGCCGCGGTCGGCCGCTGGCTGTGGGTGCTGTTCGGCCTGGGCGCGCTCTTGATCGCCGGCGCGACGCTCGTCATCGAGCGCCTCACCGAGAGAAGGCTGCTCGACGATCTGCGCGCCGAGCGCGAGGAGCTCGCCCTCGACGGCCAGTGGACGGAGGGCCGCCTGCGGCAGCTCGTCGGCGCGCAGCTCAAGGGCAGCAGCGTGACGGTCGTGTCGAACCGCGAGCCGTACATTCACACGCGCTCGAGCCAGAACGGCGAGATCAAGGTGCTGCACCCGGCGAGCGGCGTCGTCACGGCGCTCGAGCCGGTGATGCGCGCGTGCGGCGGCACGTGGATCGCGCAGGCGTCGGGCTCGGCCGACCGCGAGACCGCAGACGCGCGAGGCCGTCTGCGCGTGCCTCCGGGCGAAGACGCCTATCTCTTGCGCCGCGTGTGGCTGACTCCCGAAGAAGAGGCCGGCTACTACTACGGCTTCTCGAATGAGGGCCTCTGGCCGCTGTGCCACCTCGTGCACACGCGCCCCGACTTCCGCGCGCAGGACTTTCAGAAGTACCGCGAGGTGAACGAGCGGTTCGCCGACGCGCTGCTCGAAGAGGTGCGGGTGAAGGACCCGGTGGTGCTGGTGCAGGACTACCACTTCGCGCTGCTGCCGAAGATGATCACCGACCGGCTGCCGGGCGCGACGGTGGTGGCGTTCTGGCACATTCCCTGGCCGTCGGCCGAGCGCTTCGGCATCTGCCCGTGGCGCGACGAGCTGCTCGAGGGCACGCTCGGCGCGAGCATCGTCGGCTTCCACACGCAGCAGCACTGCAACAACTTCCTCGAGGCGTGCGACCGCTTCCTCGAGGCCCGGCTCGATCGCGAGAGCAACGCGGTGGTGCGCCGCGGGCGGCAGACGCTCGTGCGGCCTTACCCCATCAGCGTCGAGTGGCCGAACCGGTGGGTGCAGCAGTCGCCTCCGGTCGACGTGTGCCGCAAGCAGGTGCGCGCCGAGCTCGGGCTGCCCGAAGACACGCTGCTGGGCGTCGGCGTCGATCGCCTCGACTACACGAAGGGCTTCGAGGAGCGCGTGCTCGCCGTCGAGCGCCTGCTCGAACGCACGCCGAGCCTCGTGGGCAAGTTCTGCTTCGTGCAGCTGGCGGCGCCGAGCCGAACGGTCATCCCCCAGTACAAAGACCTGCAGGACCGCGTCGAGGCGCAGGTGGCGCGCGTGAACGAGCGCTTCGCCGGAGCGAAGGTGCCGCCGGTGAAGCTGCTGCGCGCGCACCACGAGCCGCCGACGGTGTTCAAGTGCTACCGGGCGGCAGACCTCTGCTACGTGTCGAGCCTGCACGACGGCATGAACCTGGTCGCGAAGGAGTTCGTCGCGGCGCGTGACGACGAGCAGGGGGTGCTGGTGCTGTCGTCGTTCACGGGCGCGGCGCGCGAGCTGACGGAGGCGCTGGTGGTGAACCCGTACGACCTCGACGAGGCAGCCGACGCGATGCGGACGGCGATCGAGATGAAGCGGAGCGAGCAGAAGGCGCGCATGCGCGCGATGCGCTCGCAGGTGAAGGAGTTCAACGTGTATCGCTGGGCAGGGAGGATGCTGATCGATGTGGTGCGCCAGCGGCGGCACGCGAAGTTCCGGCCGCTGCGGCTGATTCAGGCGGCGTAGCCGCAGTCACCGGGAGGGATGCGCGACCGCGAGTGTGGACCTCGGACAGCAGCACCGTCTGAGGTCCTGACGAGCAGCGCAGCCCGACCAAGAAAGCCGGGAGGGATGCGCGACCGCGAGTGTGGACCTCGGACAGCAGCACCGTCTGAGGTCCTGACGAGCAGCGCAGCCCGACCAAGAAAGACGGGAGGGCGTGATGGTCGAGGTGTTGGGAGAGTGGCCTGGCCTCAAGGTCGGGCGGTACGGCAACGTGTTGATCAGCGTGTGGCGGGGCACCATCACGCCGCAGCTGCTCGAGCACGTGAACGAAGTGCAGGCGAAGGTGATCGCGCAGCACGGGCGCATCACGGCCATCGGCGTGCTCACGGGCCAATCGACGGGAGTGCCGAGCGAAGAGCTGCGGCAGGCCTCGATCATGGCGATGAAGCGCTTTCAGGCGCACGTGCGCGGCACGGCGCTCGTCATCGCGACGTCGGGGGTGAAGGCGATGCTGGCGCGCACGTTCTTCGCGGGGCTGAGCCTCATGATGCCGTCGAGCCCGCACCGGGCCTTCCGCTCGGTCGACGAGGCGGTCGCGTGGCTCGTCGAGCACGACCCGACCCTCGAGGCCGACGGCGCCGTGAGCCACATCGAGCGGTTCGTGGCCGACGCCCTGGCGCCTGCAAAACGTAGCGCGTGACGGTGCACCGCTCTACGCTCCGGCCCGATGGGGCGCCTCTCGGTTCTCGGCATCGCGGCAGCCGCGCTCGCGCTGGCGTCGTGTGACGATCCCGTCGGGCCGCAGCCCGACAAGCCGATTCGCCCGCCCGAGGGCTACACCGGCGGGCCGCCCGAGCCGCCGGGGCCTCCGAAGCCGAAGAACGCCGCGCCGACCGCGCCGGCACCCGCACCGGCACCGGAGCCCGCCGCCGCGCCGCCCGCGCCCGAGCCCGAGAAGCCCAAGTGCCCGGCCGACGTCTCGACCGTGCTCACCGGCAAGGCGAGGGCGGTGAAGGACAAGAAGAAGCAGCGCATCGAGCTGAAGCTCGGCGCGAAGGCGAACGGGCCGAAGATCGAGTACCGCAAGGTGCGCTCGGTCGAAGAGGGCGGCACCGAAGAGGTGAAGACCGACGGCGCCGAGCTCGTCGCGCTCGTCGGGCCGGCGACTCCGAAGTCGAAGGTGAAGCTCACCGTCACGCTGATGTGCAGCTGGGAAGACCGCGTCGTCACCGTGCTGCTCGACGCGAAGTCGCTGCAGGTCACGCTGAAAGAGCTGCCTCCGGCGCCCGAGTCCGGCTTCCTCAACATCACCGCCGACCCCGGCACGAAGGTGAGCACCGTCGGCAAAGACGGCAAGGAGCTCGGCGTCACTCCGCTGCGCAACATGCCGCTCGCGCCGGGCAAGTACCAGCTCAAGCTCGAGCCGAAGAAGGGCAAGGCGAAGACCGTCGCGATCGAGATCCGCTCGGCACAGGTCACGACGGTGCCGTTCGACGAGAAGAAGAAGAAGTGACTTCGAAAAAGTGGCCAAACGGGTCCCACTTCACGCCCATCATGAACGGCATCCGCGAGGCCGAGCGCGAGAAGGGTCGGCGCAAGGGGCGCGTAGAGATGAAGCTCGCGGCCTGGGAGCGCCCGCTGGTCAAGTCGGGCTTCGAGGCACCGAGGGACTCGGCGCCGAAAGGCGTGGTGCTCGGCGTGCGCGGGCCGGTCGAGGCGGAGGAGCTGCTGCTGCGAACGGAGCCGAAGTACTGCTTCACGACTCCGCACGTCGATGGCCACCCGGCAATTCTCATACAGCTTCAGAAGGCCCCGGTCGGCGACCTGAAGCGACTTCTGGAGAGCGCATGCGAACAGCGTTGATTGCGGTGCCACTGCTCTGGGCGGCCGGCTGCTCGTGCACGGGCAACGACCCGCGGTGCAGCGTCGAGAACTGCAAGCGGCTCATCGACGAATGCCGCATCGAGTTCGACTCGTACTCGACGCGCTGCCTCACCACGAACAAGCTGCCCGACCACAACCTGCTGTTCGAGTACTGCGCGCAGGCTTGCAACATCCAGGGAATGGGGCCCGTCGCCCAGTGTCTGGTCGACAAGGCCGATCAGTGCGCCGACGGCGGCTACCGGACCTTCATTACCGTCGCCGAGACGTGCTGGATGTCGAGGCGAGTGCCCGAGAAGCGCTGCGAGCAGGGTTGCTTCGCCGATCGCACCACGTGCGACGACAAGTGCACCGGAGGCAAGGCGTGCGACGACTGCTTCCGCGCCGGGCGCAGCTGCCCTGACCTGTGCCCCGACGCCGGCTTCGTCGCCTGCGCCGACTGCAGCACGCGCTGCATGCAGACGTACTACGACTGCGCCAACCACTGCCCGCAGCAGTGAGCGCTCACGGCTGCGGCGACCTCGAGCGCGCGCGGCCTCCGCTCTGAGCGACCCAGCCGTGCGGTGCGAGCTTCGCGCCCGGCAGCGGGTACATCGAGACGCTCGTGCCGCTGCCCGTCACATAGCCGTCGTCGATGAGCGCGGCGTGGTCGCCGGGCGCCGTGGGCAGCGGGCACGAGAAGAGCTGGCCCCCGTCGAGCGAGAGCTCGTACAGCCGGCCGGGCGGAGTGCCGTTCATGCCGGTGCTCGAGACCACCACGGTCGCGCGCGACGTCAGCATCGGGTCGTGCACGCAGGCTGCGGGCGATGCGACCCACGTGCCGGCGATCTGCGCCGGGCTCCCGAGGCTCACCGAGAACATCGCGCGCGCGCAGAGGCTGTTGCCGTCGTCGGACACGAGGTGCCCGAAGCCCACGAGCGGGTCTCGGCCCCAGTAGAACGTCGGCTCGCTCAAGACCCCGCCGTCGCCGGCAGAGAACACGCGCGAGGGGTACGCCGTGTAGAGGTCGCCCTGGTGCGTCGCCGAGGGAATCGCCGACCAGTTCGTCTGCGAGACCCGCCAGCGCTCGAGGCCCGTGGGCGACAGCGCCGAGAGGCTGTGCACGAAGAGGTCCTCGTAGGTGAACACCGTGCCCTGCTCGTCGACGAGGGTCGCGCTCAGGTACGTGCTGCGCCAGGTCCACTGCACCGCGCCGGTCGCGCCGTCGAGCGAGGCGATCCACGACGACCAGGCCGAGCCGCCGGCGTTCGTGCGCAGGTTCAGCACGACGCGCTCGGAGGACGGCACCGCCGCGACCGACACGATCCACAGCGGGAGGCCCGCCGCGAGCGCCACCGCGGGAGCGAGCTCTGCGCGCCCTGCCCTCCACGACAGCGAGCCGTCGAGCGTCGACCGCACCTCGGCGCGCCGCGTGTCGGCCGCGTTCGCCGAGTCCTGCATCACGACGAGAATGCGGTCTTCCGACACGAGCAGCACCGACGGGTCTTCGACGGGGTAGCCGAAGAAGCGCGCCAGCTGCCCCGCCATCGTCACGCGAAACCGCTGCGCGCCGCCGCGGTCGACGCTGACGAGGTCGGTCGTCGCTGCGCCCTGCTCGACCCAGTACACGTTGCCCGAGGCGTCGAACACGCCCGGGAAGATGAGCGTCGACGTGCCCGCGACGCTCACCGTCCACGCCGGCTGCAGCGGCGTCACCGGCCCCGCGACGCACTGCCCCGCCTGGCAGACGGGAGCCGGCTGGCACGGCGTGGGCTCTCCGCAGCGCGAGCCCTCGGGAGGCTGGCGCGCCAGGCACGCTCCCGAGATGCAGACCTTCGCCGACGTGCAGTCGTTCGGGCCGCAGGGCGTGCCGTCGGGCGCGGGGCTCGCGACGCAGCCGCTCACGGCGTCGCACTGACCGACGTGACAGGGGTCGGCCGGGTCGGCGCAGCTGAGCGCCGTATGCGTGCAGCCGAGCGCGGGGTCGCAGGCGTCGACGGTGCAGCGGTCGCCGTCGTCGCAGCCGCGCGCGACCCCGACGCAGACCCCCGAGACGCAGCTCGCCTGCTCGAGGCACCGACTCTGGCACGCGGTGCCATCGGGGGCGTTCACCTCGGCGCAGCCCGACGAGCCGACGGTGCTCACGCGGCACTGCGCCTTCGGCGCGGGGCAGACGAGGGGCGCGACGCCGAGCCCGGTGAGCTGCACCTCGAGCACCTCGCCCTCGCTCTCGAGCCGCAGCGCTCCGTCGAAGGGGCCGGCCGCGGCGGGGCTGAAGCGGATCAGCAGCGGAGCGCTGGAGCTCGCCGGCAGGTCGATGAGCGACGCGGTCACCGAGAACGGCTCGCCCGCGGTCGCGGTCACCTGGCGGTCGACGGTGCCCGTATTCGTCAGCTCGACCTCGAGGGCGGCGCTGGTGCCCATGGCGGTGTCGGGGAACGCGAGGCTCGAAGGCTTCACCGACAGCACGGTCTTCGCTTCGACGAGCGGGTTCGCCCGGCACCCGGCGAAGAACAGCGCAGCAACGACGAGGAGACGGAGCACGCGCCGGGACCGTATGCACGAACCAGACTCGGGGGACAAACGACCCCGGTCGCGCTACCGCCGTAGCGACCTCCGAGCCAAGCGCGCGGATCAGCTTCGCTCCCCGCGAGGCGTACCGCTTGCTCCACGGCGCCGCATGCGACACGCCAACCTCATCTTCGTCTTCGCCGCCTGTTTTCCGACGGAGAACGCTCCGACCGAAGGAGCGCCGACCGCCGCCGGCATGACGTACCGGCAAGACGTGCAGCCGCTGGTCGCGAGGAGCTGCCAGGGCTGCCACACGGAGGGCGGCATCGCTCCGTTCGCGCTCGACACCTACGAGCAGGCGCAGCGCAACGCGGGCGCGATGGCCGGAGCGACGCTGACGCGTGACGTGGGGTGAGAAGACGAGCGACGAGATGTGCCTCGTCTACTTCTACGTGACGCGCTGATTCGCCGGACGGTGCCCGCAACCGACCGCCGAGGTCAGGCCGCCGTCTTGCGCAGCTTGATGCCGTGCTTGGTCATCAGCCGGTAGAAGGTCACGCGGTTCACCCCCGCGCGCTTCGCGGCGTCGTCGACCTTGCCGGCGCTCGCCTCGAGCAGCTGCTGCACGTACGCCTTCTCGTGCGGAGCCAGCCACTCGTCGCGCAGCTGCGCCAGCGTCCGCGGAGCGCTCGGCTTGGGAGCCGGCGCCGCAGCGACCTTGGCGGCGGCTCCGCCCCGCATCACGGCAGGCAGGTCTTCGGCGCGCACCTCGTCGCCGGCCGACATGATGACCGCGTGCTCGAGCGCGTTCTTCAGCTCGCGCACGTTCCCGGGAAAGTCGTACGCGTTCAGCGCGTCGACGGCCTCGCGCGCGATGCGCGACACCTTGCGCCCGTGCCGCTGCGCCGCCTGCTGCAGGAACACCTGCGAGAGAATCTCGAGGTTGTCCTTGTAGCTGCGCAGCGGCGGCAGCTCGACGGTCACGACGCCGACCCGGTAGTAGAGGTCTTCGCGAAACCGCCCCTCGTGCGCCATCTGCGCGAGGTTGCGGTTCGTCGCGCAGATGAGCCGCACGTCGACGTGCTCGGGCGCCTCGTTGCTCCCGAGCGGAGTCACCTCGCCCTGCTCGATCGCGCGCAGCACCTTCGCCTGCAGCATCAGCGGCAGCTCGCCGAGCTCGTCGAGGAACAGCGTGCCCTCGTGGGCCTTCTGAAACTCGCCCACCTTGTTGAACGTCGCGCCGGTGAACGCGCCCTTCACGTGCCCGAACAGCACGCTCTCGAGCAGCGTCTCGGGGATGGCCGCGCAGTTCACCGTCACGAACGGCTTGCCCGCGCGCCGGCTGTTGAAGTGAATCGCCCGCGACACGAGGTCCTTGCCGGTGCCGCTCTCGCCGGTCACCAGCACCGGAGCGTCGGTCGACGCCACCTTCTCGAGCCGCTTCTCGACCTCGAGCCACTGCGGCGACAGCCCCTTGATGACGAACGGCCGGCCGTCGGCCCTCGCCGTGCGCGCGAGCGCCGCGCGCCGCAGAAACTTCGCGCTCGCCTCGGCGACCTCTTCGAGCGCCGCCACGTGCGTCGAGTCGAACGCGTGCTTCTTCGACGCGCTCACCGTCAGCACGCCCAGCGGCTTGCCCTGGTACGGAATCGGCACCGCCAGCACCGACCCCACCTCGAGGAAGTAGCGCGCGTAGTTCGGGTCGCGCTCGGTGTCGTTGCAGACGTACGGCTGCCCGCTCTCGAAGCAGCTCACCGCGATGCCGCTCGGCCGCCCGTCGCGCCGCGGCCGCAAGACCGCCCCCGTCCCGGGCAGCGCCACGATGACGCCCTCGACCACGTGGAAGTCGACCGTCAGCGCCTTCAGCTTCGCGTCCCACAGAAACACCGCGCCGTGCCGCGACCCCGTTCGCTCGCAAGCGACCTCGACCAGCCGGCGCGCGACGCCCTCCATGCCGGTCGCGGCGTGGAGCTCCTCTTCAAGCGTGTTCGACATTCGTTGCAGCTTCTACATTCGTTGTTGCGCCGCGTGCAACTCATCGTGACGTAACCGGCTGGAAACGGGTGTGGGCAGAGGTGGCACGCGGGCTGCTGTAAGGCCGCGGCATGAACTCCAACTTCAAAATCCTCGTTTCGCTGTTCGCGCTCTCCTTCACTGCCTGCGGCGTCGGGGCCGAAGACACGACCGAGGTCGGGTCGCCTGCCGACGAGTACCAGGTGAACGACGAGGCGCTGAGCGCGAAGGGCAAGTTCGAGACGTTCGTGGGCAAGGACGGGAAGACGTACTTCCACCTGCTCGCGGGCAACGGCGAGAAGGTGCTGCAGTCGCAGGGCTACGCGACGCAGGCGAGCGCGCTGTCGGGCATCGAGTCGCTGAAGGCGAACGGCCAGGATGCGAGCAAGTACCTGCTCCGCGAGGCGAGCGACGGCAGCTGGTACTTCGTGGTCGCGTCGGCGGCGAACGGCGACATTCTGGCGGCGAGCGAGATGTACGTGAGCCAGTCGAACGCGACGCGCGCGATGACGTCGGTGGCGACGGTGGTGAAGCAGACGGTGGCGCAGGGCCTGGCCATCACGGGCGACGCGAAGTTCGAGGTCTTCAAGGGTCTCGACTCGAAGTACTACTTCCACGTGCGCGCGCTGAACGGCGAGATCGTGCTGCAGTCGCAGTCGTACGCGTCGAAGACGTCGGCGACGAACGGCGCCATCTCGGTGAACACGAACGGCGCCATCGCGGCCCGCTACACGGTGCTCGCGGCGGCCGACGGCCAGTACTACTTCCACCTGAAGGCCGCGAACGGCGCCATCATCGCCCGCAGCGAGACCTACGCGTCGAAGTCGAACGCGCAGCGCGCGGTCACCGGCTGCGTCGAGCTGCTCTCGAGCCAGCTGTCGAAGTAACGCTCGACATCAAAGTGGGGACGTTCGGCCGCCGCGCCCTCTCGGGTTCGGCGGCCGAAGTGTTTTGAGCGCAGGCGCGCACAGCCTGTCATGGGCGAGCACCGCCCGCGTCGCAGCGTAAGCCCGCGTGGGGAGGCGCCCGCCGGCTGGTCCCGCCGTTGCACTGATCCGCCGCATGTCCGTTCGGCCGGTGGGCTCCGACGTCTCGGTCTCGCGCAGCGACGCCGCGCGGCCGGGGGCGACGCCGCTCCAGCGGCGCGTACAAGCGAACTACGCCGACGGCTTCGAGCCGACCGGGCACGAAGGCCAGGTGAAGCGACTCACCACGCAGGACCTGGGTCGCAAGCTGATGCACTCGCCGCTGTACAAGAAGCTGCCCGCAGCGGCCCGCGCCGCGTTCGAGCGCGCGCTGCCGAAGCTCTCGGAGCCGAGCGCGATGGTCGCCCTGATGGGCAAGCTCAAGAGCGAAGCGTTTCAGAAGCTGCCCGCCGCCGAGCAGGAGAAGACGTTCACCGCGGCGCTCGCCGCCTACCGCTGAGGCGTGAGCCCGAGCTGGGCGGCGGCGCGCTCGAAGACGGCGTACTCCTGCGCGCCCTGAATCGCGCCGATCGGCCGCTCGCCGTCGAAGAAGACGTACGTCGGCACCGCGTGAATGCCCATCGCGTTCGCCTTCGCGATGCCGTCGTCGATGCGCTGGTCGTACGTGCCGCTCTCGACGGCCTCGCGCACGCCGGCCGGGTCGATGCCGGCGTCGCGGGCGGCGGCCTCGAGCACGTCGAGCTTCGAGAGGTCTTCGCCCTGGCCCCAGTACCGCGCGTTGACGGCAGAGTGGTACGCGTGCAGCTTCTCGAGGCCGCCGAGCTCGCGCACGTACTCGTTGGCGGCGAGGGCGCGGCGCGAATTCGGAATCCAGTCGCGCTCGACGAGCGGCAGCCCGAGCTGCTTCGCCCGCAGGTGCAGCGGGTTGTCGGGGCGGTTCTTCATCGCCTTGATGCGCTCGGGCAGCGCCCAGCCCTCGAGGGGGGCGTCGGGGCGCAAGAGGAACGGCTGCCAGTCGACGGGCACAGGCTTTCCGTCGAACGAGTAGTCCTTCGAGAATCGCTCGGCCACGACCTGGCCGACGTAGCACCAGGGTCAGACGTAGTCGGCCCAGGCGCGCAGGAGCAGAGCCATGAATGTGTGTTTAACGCGCCGGGGTCGGCGGTGCACCTGTTGCACGCGAGGGCCCTCAGCGATACTTGGGTTCGAGATGGTCGGTCTCGTCGTCGCCACTCACGGCAGGCTCGCGCAAGAGATGCTCTCGACAGCCGAGCAGATCGTCGGTGTGCTCGCGCAGGTGACGTGGTGCTCGGTCGAGCCGGGGTCGTCGGCCGAGCAGCTGCGCGAGCGCATTCAAGAGGCCGTGCAGCGCGTCGATCAAGGCGACGGCGTGCTGGTGCTGGCCGACCTGTTCGGTGGGTCGCCGTGCCGCGAGTCGATGGCGCTGTGCGCGAAGGCGAACCTCGAGGTCGTCTGCGGCGTGAACCTGCCGATGGTGATCAAGGCGGCGTCGATGCGCCACGAGGGCCTCACGGTGAACGCGCTGGCGCACGCGCTCGTGCAGTACGGGCAGCGGAACATCACGCTGGCGTCGCAGCTCTTGCGCGACGCGCTGCGGGTTCCGGCGCACTGAGCGCCCGCACGCTCGACATGCCCGAGCGACGGCGCTAGAGCCGGAACCGGACCGTCGTACAGGAGTGTTTCCTCCGCTGTGATCTCGCTCATCCGCGTCGACAGCCGCCTCATTCACGGGCAGGTGATCGAGACCTGGCTGCCTCACCTGAAGATTCAGCGCATCGTCGTGGCCGACGACGTCACGGTCGCCGACCCGCTCGCCCGCGCCGCGATGAGCCTCGCCGTGCCGCCTGACGTCGACGTGCTCGTCGCCCGCGTCGACGACGTGCCGTTCAAGAAGCTGCTCAACGACGCGCCCCGCACCCTCGTGCTCTTGCGCGACGTGCCGGCCGCCGTTCGCGCCTACGCGCTCGGCCTCACCGGCCCCCTCAACCTCGGCAACGTGCACGCCGGCCCCGAGCGCCTCGCCGTCAGCCGCAGCGTCTTCCTCACCGAGAACGAGAAGCGCCAGCTGCTCGACCTGAGCCGCGACGGGCTCGCCGTCAACATTCAGGCCGTGCCCAACGAGCCCGCGCAAGCGCTGCGCTGAAGCGTCGAGGCTGCGGGGCGACTCGCTGCTGGTCTAGCTTGGACCCATGCGATGGTCGATCGCGTTGGTGATGCTGCTGGCGGGGTGCGTACGCGCAGTGAAGCCAAGCGCCGAGCTGTGCCGGCCTTCGACCTCGACCATGGCCGTCGTGTGCGTGACGCGCGGGCCGCCGGTCATGCAGAGCTACGAGATGCAGCTCGACGGGCACCGCTTCGAGGTCTCCATCGGCGACTTTGTCCAGGTCGAGGTCTCGCCTGGAGACCATCTCTTGCGCTTCTCGGCGAGCGGTCACGAGCCAGCGCGAGAAGACGTGATGCTCAGGCCCGGTGAGGCACGCGCCTTCCGCATCGTCGTGGCGTCCGAGCGCAGGGACCTGGTGCTCGAAGCAGAGGAGTACCCCATCGACGAAGCGAGGCAGCTCATCACCGACGAGCGCTTCAACCGCTCACCGGATCTCGGTGGCTCACGCTCGGGTCCCTGAGCCAGGCGCCTCGCCGCACCCGCGGCGCCGTTCGGGTTTGCTGCCCTCGACCTCTTCCTTCGGGGTCATCCCGCCCGATGGGCGCCTTCGAGACGATTCGCAACACCACCGACCGCGTCGAGGCCGAGCTGTGGCTCTCTGCGCTCGAGGGTGAGGGCGTCCCTGCCCGCATCGAGGGCTTCGCCGACGCCGCCCTGCTCGGCGTCTCGCCCGAGATTCTGCCCCTCGCGCTCCAGGTGCCCACCGCCGACGTCGCTCGCGCGAACGAGGTGCTCGAGGCGCTGAAGCACGCACCCGAGCCGCACGAGGAGCCCGAGCCTCCGCCGCGGCGCACGCTCCGCCGGCGCCTCGCGGCCGGCCTGCCGTTTCTCATTCCCGCGGGCGGCCACTTCTACGCGCGCCGCCCGTGGACCGGCGCGGTGCTGCTCGCCGCCTGGCTCTGCTCGCTCGTCGCCGCCGCCGGAGGCAGCTCGACCTCGAGCTTCGGCTACGGGCTGTGGGTCCTGCTCATCGTCGCCGACCTCGTGGGCGGCGTGCGCGCCGTCGGCGCCTACAACCGCGGCGTGCTGCACGGCGGCGCCCGGCAGCTCGCCGCGGGCCTCGCCTGGGTGCTCACGGCCGCCGTCATCGCCGGAGCCGCCCCGCTGCTCCACGCGTACGAGCGCCGGGCCGAGGACACCCAGTGGCGCCCCCTCGAGCTCGCGTGCAGCGCCGACGCCGTGCGCGTGACGAACCGCGGCGACTCGGCGCGAGCGGTGACGGTGACCGTCGTTCGGGCCACCCGCTTCACGTCGACCCTGCTCGCGCTCGATGACCCGGGCCGCGAGCTCGCCGTCGGCGTCACGGCCAGCGCTTCGACCGCCGCGCTCGCGCCAGGAGCCGACCTCGAGGCGCGGCTGCAGTGGGAGCAGACCGGCGCGTGCTCGGGCGCCACGCTCGGCATCGTCACCCGGCTCGAGAGCCCCTGCGAGCTGCAGGTGTCGATTGCGGTCGGCCCCGAGGCCCGCCGGCTCGTGCGGTGCGAGCTCGACGGCGTCGCGCGGCCGCTCGTGCCGCGCTGACCCGCGAGCCCACCCGGCGACAGGCACGTGCGAGAGCCGCGCTCAACGTCGCGCGTGCGAGTAACGTGCGCGCCATGCGTTCGCTCAAGAGCGACCTCGGCGACGGCAGCGCCGGGCTGAAGCTCTCGCTCCCCGACTCCTGGCCCGTGCGCTCGAACACCGTCGGCCAGCTCGTGCTCGAGGCAGAAGACCCCTCGTGCGTCGTCGAGGTGATTCGCCTGCCGTGGCGGCTCGTGCTCGAGCCCGCCGCCGCTCACCGCGCCGCCGTCGAGCGCTCGACCCGCTGGGAGCTCGAGCAGCTCTGGGCGAGCCTCCCCGCGCCGAAGGAGCCCGCCGCCACCCAGCAGCCGGGCTTCAACGCGCTCACCGCGTTCGAGCGCGTGCCCCTGAAGGGCGGCGAAGGCGTGCGGCTCGTCTACCGGCGCGACTACCGGCCGTCGGGCGAGCTCGTGGTCGCGCGGCTGCTCGTGCCGCTCGCCGGCGGCTGCGCCGAGCTCTCGGTCTCGGCCACCGACACCACCACCGGCGGCCGCGAGTCGGTCGTCTACCTGAGCGCGGGCAAGCAGCGCGGCCCCGACTTCTTCGCGCGCGTCGACGACGAAGCGCTCGACGCGAAGTTCCCCGCCCACTGCCTGAGCCGCGCCCGAAAGACGCTGCGCACGCTCGCGGGCCGGCTCGAGGTCGTCGCACCGGCCGCGCCGCCGCCCGCGAGAGAGCGCCTCGAGCTCGCCGGCGTCACGGTCGCGGCGCCGCCGCGGTTCGGCCGGGTGCCCGACGGCGTGATGCCCTCGCCGAAGGGCCACTACACGTTCACGCGCGTGTTCCACTCGCTGCGCGCCGACCCGCAGCTGTTCGAGGTCGTCGCGCTGCCGCTGCAGGGCACGCTCGAGCAGCAGCTGCGCGCCTTCTACGCCTCGTGGGAAAAGCAGGGCGTCGCCACCGAGCGGCTCGAGGTCGCGCCCGCACCGCGGGCCGGCGGCGCCGAAGAGCTCGTCACCGTCGCCTTCACCGGCCGGGCCGGCAGCATGCAGGTGTCGTCGCACGCGCGGTGGCTGAGGCGCGGCGAGGCCGCTCTCGCCGTCACGCTCTCGCGGCCGCCGTGGCAGGAGCCCGCCGAGGCCGACGCCGAGCTCGACGCTGCCGTGCGCACGCTGAGCTGGGACGGCTGACGGCGTCTCACGCTCGCGCGCTCGTGAGCGTCGACGGCGGTCTCGACGCCTACGTGCGGTTCCGGCTCGACGGCGGCAACTGGTACCGCCTCGACGGCTACCCGGCGTTCACCTCGCCCGGCGACCTCGCCGACCTGGCGAACGCCGTGCTGCCCGCGCCGTGGCTGACGAGCCTCTCGGACGTGCCCGACAGCGGCCTGCCCGTGTGGACGGGCGGCCTCGGGAACACGTGCTCGTCGTGGTCGTCGCCCGCCAACTCTGCGCGCGTCGGCGACCCGCGCTCGATCTCGCCCTCCTGGTGGAGCTTCTCGGGCCGCAGCTGCGACGCCGGGGCGCTGCACTACTGCCTGCAGGAGTAATCGTCACATCGAGGGGCCCATCAGTTAAGAGGTCCGTCGATGGTGCTGCACCTCACCGTGGCCGGCCTCTGGGGCGGCCTCCTGGCCCTCGAGCGGCGCGCGTTCTTGCAGGCCATGTTCAGCCGGCCGCTGGTGGCCGCGACCGGCACGGGCCTGTTGCTCGAAGACGCCGAGTCCGGCCTCTTCGTCGGGCTCGTGTTCGAGCTCTACTGGCTCGGCGCCGCCTCGCTCGGCGGAGTGCACTCGGACCACGAGACCCTGCCCTCGGTCTGCGCCGCCGCCTTCGCCTCGACGCTCTCGGCCGCCGCCCACTCGCCCGGCACCACCGCCATCTGGAGCCTCAGCATCATTCTCTTCGCGCCGCTCGGCCCCGCCGGCCGCGCCATCGAGAACGCGTTCGACGCCCGCGCCGTGCGCTACCTCGGCGAGGCCATGACGAGCGCCTCGGGCGAAGACTTCCACCGCGTCGCGCGCCAGAACCTCTGGGGCATGTGGCCGCACTTCGTCGCGTTCGGGCTGCTCTCGGCTGCGGCCGCCGCGCTCGGGTTCGCGGCCGAGCCGCTCGAGCGCGCTCTGCCCTCACCGCTCTTGCGCGGGCTGAGCTGGGCCTACCCGGTGATGGCCTCGGTCGCGGCGGGCCTCGCGGTGCGGGGCAGCCACTCGAAGAAGGCCGCGGCGCTCGCCGGCGCCGCCGCCCTCGCCATGCTCTTCGCGCTCGGCCTCACCGGGAGGTTCCGCGGGTGAAGACGCTGACTCGCACGGTGCGCGCGCGCGTGTTCTGGCGCAGCCTCTTCATTCAGGCGGGCTACAACCCGCGGGGCCAGCAGTCGCTCGGGCTCACGTACGCGCTCTTGCCGGCGCTGAAGGCGCTGTACCCCGAGCCGCAGGCCGAGGCGGCGGCGGTGCAGCGGCACCTGTCGACGACGTTCAACACGCACCCGTACGTGGCGGCGGCGATCGTGGGCGGCATCCTCCACCACGAGGAGCGCATGGCGCGCAGCGAGGCGCCGGCCTCGTCGGCCGAGCACTTCAAGGCCTCGCTGATGGGGCCGCTCGCGGCGCTCGGCGACGGCTTCTTCTGGTTCAGCTTGCGGCCGGCGTGCGGGGCCGTCAGCGCGGCCCTGTACCCGCTGCTCGGCGTGTGGTGCGCGGTGCTGTTCCTCTTTCTCTTCAACGCGGTGCACCTCACGGCGCGGGCGCGCTTCTTCCGCCTCGGCTACCTGCACGGCGACGGGCTGGTGGCGAAGCTCGGGCAGCTCAACATCCCGCGCTGGGGCGAGCGGCTGCGGGCGGTGGCGGCGGCGGCGGCGGGAGCGCTGGCGGCGTACTTGAGCGTGGTGTTCGCGCACCGCAGCGGGCTGTCGGTGCCGTTATTGACCGGAGGATGTCTGCTCATCGCGGTGCTGTCGTTCGCCGTCTCGGAGACGCGGGGCTCGCGGTGGGCGGCGCTCTACGGTTCGGCGCTGCTGGCCATTGTGGCGGGGGCGCTTCAATGAGACGCTCCGCCGCCGACTCACCGAGGGGATGATGGACGTCGCAAGCATCGATCTTGAGATCATCAACGCGCTCGGGCTCCACGCCCGCGCTGCGGCGCAGCTCGTCAAGATCGCGAACCGGTACAAGTGCGACGTCTCGCTGACCTGCGAGGGCCAGACGGTGAACGCGAAGAGCATCATGGGCGTGCTGATGCTCGCGGCGGCGCAGGGCATGACGGTGACGCTGAAGTGCGAGGGCGAAGGCGCGAAGCAGTGCGTCGACGAGATTGGTGTGCTGGTGAAGAACCGGTTCGGGGAGCCATCGTGACGCCGTGAGCGCGACGCAATCGTTCAAGGGCATCGGAGCGTCGCCGGGGGTCGCGGTCGGCCACGCGTACGTGCTCGACAACCGGCGCGTCCGCACTCCGAAGGTGAAGCTGCAAGACGGTGAGATCGACCCCGAGGCGCTGCGCTTCAAGACGGCGGTCGAGCTCTCGTCGAGCCAGCTCGACGACCTCAAAGAGAAGCTGCAGACCGACTCGCAAGACGGCAGCAAGGACCACGGCCTCATTCTCGAGGCGCACAAGCTGATGCTGCAGGACCCGATGTTCATCGTCGAGGTGAACCGGCTGATCCAGGAAGAGGCGATCAACGCCGAGTGGGCCGTGCGCCGGGTCGCGCGCCGCATCAAGCACCAGTTCGACAACATGGAGGACGAGTACTTTCGCGAGCGCCGGGCCGACGTCGACTTCGTCGCCGATCGCGTCGTGCGCAACCTGCTCGGCCACGCGATGGACGAAGAGGTCGAGCTGCCGAGCGACTCGGTCGTCGTCGCGCACGACGTCTCGCCCGCCGACGCCGCGTTGCTGGTGCGCACCGGCAAGGTCGCCGCGTTCGTCACCGACCTCGGCGGCCAGACGAGCCACACCGCCATCGTCGCGCGCGCGCGCGAGGTGCCGGCCGTGGTCGGCGCGGGGCGCGCGAGCGACTCGATTCGGCCGGGTGACCTCATCGCGGTCGACGGCAACCAGGGCCTCGTGCTGGTCAACCCGACCGACGCCCAGCTCGCGCTGTTCCGCGAGACGATGCGGCGGCACCAGGCCTCCGAGGCCACGGCGCTGCAGACGGCCGAGCTGCGCGCGGTGTCGCTCGACGGCCACCAGATTCACCTGAACGGGAACATCGAGTTCCCCGAAGAGATCCCCTCGCTGCTCGCGCACGGCGCCGAAGGCATCGGCCTGTACCGCACCGAGTTCATGTTCCTGAACCGCACCGAGGCTCCGAGCGAAGAGGAGCACTACAAGGTCTACCGCGAGGTGCTCGAGGCGATGGGCGGCCGGCCCGTCACGATTCGCACGCTCGACCTGGGCGGCGACAAGGTGCCGGGCCGCAAGCCCGAGCGCGAGGCGAACCCGGCGCTCGGCCTGCGGGCGATTCGCTACTGCCTTCACCACCGCGAGCTGTTCCGCGTGCAGCTGCGCGCGATGCTGCGGGCATCGGCGCACGGCAACATTCGCATCATGTTCCCGCTGATCAGCGGCCTGTCGGAGCTGCGCGAGGCGCGCAGCGAGCTCGAGCACTGCAAGAGCGAGCTGGGCCGCGCGGGCGTGCCGGTGGGCAAGCGCTTCCCGGTGGGCATCATGGTCGAGACGCCGAGCGCCGCGTGGATCGCCGACCGGCTCGCCCAGGAGGCCGACTTCTTCAGCATCGGCACGAACGACCTGATCCAGTACTCGCTCGCGATCGACCGGCAGAACCGCGACGTCGCGTACCTCTATCGCCCGCTGCACCTCGCCGTGCTGCGCAGCCTGCAGAACATCGTGCGCGCGGCGAAGAACGCCGGCATCCCCGTCGCGATGTGCGGCGAGATGGCGGGCGACCCGACGTACACGCTCGTGCTGCTGGCGCTCGGCTTCGAGGAGCTCTCGATGACGGCAGGCCAGCTCGCGGCGGTGAAGCGCATCGTGCGACAGACGAGCCGCACCGAGGCGCAGTCGCTGCTCGAGCGCGCGATGGAGTTCTCGACGGCGGAAGAGATCGAACGCTTCGTGCGCATGGAGATGGAGAAGCGCTTCAGCGGAGCGGAGTGACTTTGAACGCGCTGACTCACGAGACCTCGAGCGCGATTCTGCGCGGGCTCCCCGTCGGAGTGTGGGTGGCGCGGGCTCCGGGCGGCGAGCACCTGTACTCGAACGAGGCGTTCGACGAGATCATGGGCATGGGCCCGGTGACCGGGGCGGCGGCGGGCGCCTACTCCGAGCCGTACGGGCTCTTCACGCGCGACGGCCAGCCGTACCCCGAAGAGCGCCTGCCGTTCGTGCAGGCGCTGCAGGCGCGCAGCGTCGTGATGGTCGACGACATCGTCGTGCACCGCGGCGACGGCCGGCGCGTGCACGTGCGCGCCTACGGCAAGCCGCTCTTCGGCGCGAGCGGCGTCGTCGAGGCGGTGATGGTGTCGTTCTTCGACATCACGGCCGAGCGCACGGCCGAGATGCAGCTCGACCTCGCGGTGCACCACGCGCCCATCATCATCTTCACGACCGACTCGCGCGGCGTGGTGACGCTCTCGGAGGGCGCGGGCCTCAAGGCGCTGGGGCGCAGCCCGGGCGAGCTCATCGGCAAGTCGGTGTTCGAGGTGTACGCGAGCAACGCCGGGGTCATCTCGAACATGCGGCGGGCGCTCGACGGCGAGTCGTTCACGTCGCTGACGCACATCGACGGCGCCGTGCTCGAGGGGTGGATGGGCCCGCTCCGCGACGCCGCGGGGCGCGTGACGGGCATCATCGGTGTGACGACCGACGTCACCGAGCGGCACGCGGCGCAGTCGGCGGTCTTCCGCTCCGAGCGCATGGCGGCGATGGGCACGCTCGCGGCCAGCGTCGCACACGAGATCAACAACCCGCTCGCGTACGTGCTCGAGGGCCTGCGCAGCATCGAGCGCGAGCTCGGGGGCGGCGCGACGCCCGAGGTGCGGCAGCTGCTCGCCGACGTGAAAGAGGGCGCCGAGCGCGTGCGGGTCATCACGTCGGACCTGCAGACGTTCACGCGGCGCGACGACGAGCCGATGCAGAGCGTCGACGTCTCGTCCGCGGTGCGAACGGCGGTGCAGATGCTGCGCAGCCAGCTCGACCCGGTGGCGCGGCTGTCGCTCGACCTCGCGAGCGGCGTTCACGTGAGGGCGAGCGAGCGGCGGCTGGTGCAGGTGTTCATGAACCTGCTGCTCAACGCCGTGCACGCGGTGCGCGACGTCGAGCGGCCGGGCGGTCACGTGGTTCGGGTCGCGACGCGCGCCGAGCCGCACGACGCGGTGGTCGAGGTCGCCGACACGGGCGCGGGCGTGAAGCCCGAGCTGCTCGAGCGCATCTTCGAGCCCTTCGTGACGACGAAGGCCGTCGGCGAAGGCACGGGCCTGGGGCTCTTCGTGTGCCGCAACCTGGTGAGCGAGCTCAAGGGGCGCATCGAGGTCGAGAACCGGCGCGAGGGCGGTGCGGTGTTCCGGGTGCGGCTGCCCGCCGAGGCGCCCGCGACGCGGCCCGAGGGGGCGCGCGTGCTGCTCATCGACGACAACGTGAACCTGGGGCGGGTGATGGCGAGCGCGCTCGAGCTCGCGAAGCACCACGTGGTGGTGGTGCAGTCGGGGCGCGAGGCGGTCGAGCGGCTCACGAGCGGCGAGCACTTCGACCTGGTGTTCTGCGACCTGATGATGCGCGACGTCTCGGGCATGGACGTCTACGAAGAGCTCAAGGTGAAGCGGCCCGGAGCCGAGCGCGCGCTCGTGTTCATGACGGGCGGCGCGTTCACCGACCGGGCGCGGCGCTTTCTCGACTCGGTGCCGAACGAGTGGCTGCAGAAGCCGTTCGACGTCTGCGAGCAGGTGGCGCGCCTCTTGAGGAGCCGCGCGTGACGAGGGCCCTGGCGACGGGCCTGCTGCTCGTCGCGTGCACGCACGTGACGCCGAAGCCGACGGTGCTCGGCAAGCGCGTGGGGCTCGGCGAGGTGAGCGGCTCGGCCGACGCTCAGTCGATGATGAAAGAGGCCATCGCCGAGCGCTTCGAGCTCGACCCCGAGAAGGCCGAGCTGCACCTGCACGTCGAGGCGTCGACGACGAGCTTCGACGAGCCCGTGTTTCGGCCGCCGTCGGCGAGCCCGCAGCCCCAGGCCATGCCGATGCAGGTGCGCAAGGTGCAGACCTTGAAGGTGACCCTTCGCCTCGTCGAAGACGCGAGCGGCACCGAGAAGGTCGTGGGGCAGTACGAGCTGCAGGAGCGCGGGCCCGAGCGGCCGATGGGCTCGCAGGCGAGCGACGACCTCGGCGTGATTCTCTCGCGCCGCGCGGTGCGGGCGTTCATCGACGAGCACAAGCTGTAGGGCCGGGTGCCTACGTTGAGTCCATAGCGAGTACCCTGTCGGGATGGGGCAAGGCGCTGGGCGACTTCGGTCGCTTCGTCATGGAGCGGCGGGACACGGCATTCGACTCGGCAGAGCTCACGATGAAGGGCCACTGGAAGGCCCCTGCCGTCAGACAGCTGCAGGCAGACCTCGGGCGCCTCACGGAGGAGGACCGTGCCGTCGTCCGGCCTTTCGTCCGTCGCGTCGTCGATGGCGCGATTCACGATCTGCTGTTCGCTCATCGCTCGCCATGTTGTAGACGGCCGGGAACGCCAGGCTCACGTCGCACCGGCGCGGCGCAGCAGCTCTGCGACCCGCGTCCACTTCCAGGCGGTCGCGAGCGCGAGCGGTGTGACGCCGGCGCGGGTGCGCGCGTTCGCGTTCCCGCCGTGCTGCAACAGGCCCTCGACGACGATCGGGTTGCCGCACAGCGCCTCGTCGTGGAGCATCGTCCAGCCGCGCTCGTCGGGCGCGAGGAACGCCGCCGCGTTCTTGGCGAGCGCCTGCTGCAGCGAGGCCTTCATGTTCACGGCCATCGGGTGATCGGTCTCGTCGTCGGGGCTCCTGGCGTTCGGGAGGAGGGGGGCGTCCGGCGGACCGAACGGTAGCCCCCACGCACCGTCGTGGTCCTTGCGCTCGCGCGCGGACATGCGCGAGCGCATGAGGTGGACCGTGTAGGCGCCGTACACGCGATCCTGCATGCACAACATCCAGTCGCCGACGCGCTCGGCGAAGCTCACCTCGACGCGGTCGCCCTCGTCGACGCTGTCCACCTGGTTCGGCCGGTTGAGGAGCGTGCCGTGCAGTGTGGTCCCGTCGAACTCGATGTCGGCGAGCCACATGTGCTCGGTGTGGGTGCCGTCGGTGAACGCGGCCTTCACGGCGGCGAGATCGAACGCCTTGATGATGCGGCGACGCTCCCAGCTCAGCTCGCGCATGAAGTAGCGAAACGTCGCGCGCGCCTGCTCTCCCGCGAGTCCCATCGCGGGATCGCTGTGATCGAACCAGATGACGGGACTGGTCATGGCCACACCGTACGCGAAAGTGATTCCGAATTTCAGAAAGCGAGCGCGGCGAGCGGCACCGCGCGCGAGTTTTGGATGGCGTGACTGGGCTCTGGGTGAGCCATGACGCTGACGCTCGCGCAGGTCGAGCGTGCATCGCGAACCGGGATCCGACCCGACACCTGCTTCGGCTGTGGCATCCTGCGCGACCGCATGTTCACCAAGCGAGTCATGTCACTCGAAGACGACGTGTGGGCTGAGCGCGTTGCTGTGCCTGGCGGCCGTCAATGAGGTCCGTCTTCATTGCGGCGTTCGTGCTGGGCGCCTGCAGCGGCGGGGGCGGCGCGGGTGGAATGGGCGGGGGCACGGGCGGAGCCAGCAATGCGGGTGGCGCAGGTGGCGCGGGTGGCGGTGCGGTGGTGCAAGGCTTCGGGTCAATCTGGGTCAAGCAGGCGAGAACCACGTTCTCCGCCGATGCGGTGTTCGTGCCGGCCGTGCCGCAGGGGGCGGCCTTCGTCTACGGAGACCATCGCGCGTGCGCGCGCCAGAGCTTCGGAGCCTGCGAGCTCTTCGATTGCACCGGTAAGGCTCTGCGCGTCGACGCCGGGTCACCCGGTGACGCCGGCACCATCACGATGTCGTTCGCGAGCACGGGTGAGGAACGCCGGCTCGAGTACCGGTGGGGCCAGAACGGCTACCTCGTGCCGCTCACCCCCAGCGGCGCAGATGACCTCATCACGTTCTCTGCGGGCGGCGGCAGCCTTCCGCCCTTCACCGGCAAGACGCTGCGCATGCCGGGGGCGATCGCGGTCACATCTCCATCGTGCCCGCTCGATTGTGGCCCTTTCTCTCGCGATGCGGGCACGCGGGTCGCGTGGAATGGGAGCGCCGATGGTGGCCTCGTCGAGGCCATCCTGTGGAGCAGTGACGGCGCAGACAACGACAGCTTTCTCGTCTGTGCTGCGGCGGCAGCGGGCGGCTCGCTCTTCATTCCGCCAGCTGCGCTGCGGGCGCTGAACGTCCGCAGCCGAGCGTACTTCGCGGTGTGGAACTCCACCGAGACCGAGTTCACGGTCGGCGGCTATCAGGTCCACCTGCGCGCGAGCCTCGAACCACTGGGGGGCGTCGCCCAGGTTCAGTGACGGGCGCGCTCAGGGCGCGGCCGCCGCGCGAATCACGCGCTCGGGCGAGCACTGAGCGCTGTCAAGGCACCGGCTCGAGCAGCACCAGGTGCAGCCCGCCATCGGTCGACGGAGCGACGCAGACGAGCCTGCCGTCGTCTGACAGCACGCGGCAGTCGAGCGCCCGCGGAACAGTTCGCTGAACGGTTCAGGAGCCGATGCCGTCTTCGGTGATCCGCAGCTGCAGCCCGCGCTTCGACACCTCGAGCTTCGCAGCCGCCGCCGTCACGTCGCCGCCGCACCCCGCGAGCGCGGCCACGATCTCGTCCCGCGGCACGTCGCGCGCTTTTCGGATCCGCTTGGAGCGATCGATGAGCGCATACAGCGTCGTGCGCGAGATGCCGAGCTCCTGCGCCGTCGCCGACGTCTTCCACCCGTTCTTGCGCAGCACCTCGAGGAGCCGATCGTCGCCGAGCTCCTGCACCGGCGTGGCGGGCGCAGCGGCGGGCGGCGACGCGTCATGGGTCTCGACCGGCCGCGGCGGGAGCTCGTCGATCAGCCTCGAGAGCGTCGCGTCGACGCGCGCCTGGTCGAGCCCGCGGCTCGAGATGACCAGCTGGCGCACCACGTTGCGCAGCTGCCGCACGTTGCCCGGCCAGTCGTGCATCGCGAGCCGGGCCGCCACGTCGGCGGTCAGCCACGGCGCGTCGGTCGTGAGCGGCCGATCGAGCTTCTGCACCTCTCCGATCGCCGTCATCTCTTCAGCGAGGAAGTGGTGGAGCAGCCGGCCGATGTCGTCGCGGCGCTCGCGCAGCGGGGGCACGTGCAGCTGGTAGCCCGCGATGCGGTGGAACAGCGGCTCGCGAAAGGCGCCGGTCGCGATCAGCTCCTCGAGCTCGGCGTCGGTCGCGGCCACGAGGCGAACGTCGACTTTCTGCGCGCGGTTCGAGCCCAGAGCCTGCACCTCGCGCGTCTCGAGCGCGCGCAGGAGCATGGCCTGCACCTCGCCCGGCACCTCGGCGATCTCGTCGAGGAACAGCGTGCCCTCGTGGGCCTCGAGGAAATAGCCGTCGCGCGCGCGCGCGGCCCCGGTGAAGGCGCCCGCCTGGTGCCCGAACAGCTCGGAGGCCGCGGTCGAGGCGGGGATCGCCGCCATGTTCACCGCGACGAACGGCCGCGGCCTCCGCGGGCTGTGCTGATGAACGGCGCGCGCGACGAGCTCCTTGCCGGAGCCGGTCTCGCCACGCACCAGCAGCGGGACGTCGAGATCGGCCACGCGCAGCACGTCGGCCCTCAGCTCGGCGAGCCGCTCGCTGGCGCCGATCATGCCGAGCCCCTCGGCGGCCTTCACGGGCGGCCCGAGCCGGTGCAGCAGCAGCGCCACGCGGCCGGCCAGGGTCAGCACGACGCCGGCGTCGAGCTGCGCGCCCGTGATCGTCACCGTGCCTTCGACGGCGTGACCCTGCACGGTGAGGCCCGCGCCGGGCGCTTCGAGCGCGACGCCACCGTCGCTGGCGCGCTTGATCTGCAGCGGGCGCTTGTCGCTCAGGTACGGGTCGAGCAGCGGCCGGGCCTGACCGCCCGTCACGGGCACGAACTGCAGCGCCGAGCGCGAGAGGCTCGCCTCGCGGCCACCAGCGAGCTCGCTCAGCCGCGCCACTTCGCCGACGCGCGACCGGTCGACGTGGTGAAGCACGGTGAGCGCAGGGATCTTGAGCAGCGCGCGCGTGGGCCGCGCCGCGGCGGGCTGCAGCGTCGTGTCTGAGCCGCCCTCCATTGCGCGGCGAGTATAGACCTCCGCGCGCTCAACCCCCGTCACGAAGCACGCAGTGAGGCTGGGGAGTCGGCTCGCACTCCGCGCCCGGTGCCCGGCAATCGGCCGGCACGGTGCACCGCTGGCCGCACAACCCGAGGTCGTCGCCGTCGCCGTCGTCGAAACAGACGCCGTTCTCGGGGCACCCGTTTCGCACCCGCGAGCACTCGGCTGTGCAGAGCCCCCGTCGGCAGGGGCCCCGGCACTGCTGCGCGCCGCTGCACGCCGAGCCGATCGGCAGCCGCGCCATGTTGGGCACGGAGTCGCACCAGCCGCGGTACGGGTTGCACGGGGGGACCATGCAGTCCGAGTCGGCCTGGCAGAGCGGCACGCAGCCCCTCACGGAGGAGCAGACCCGGAACGGCGGGCACTCGGCGGAGCTGGTGCACTTCGCGGCGCACGCGCCGCCGGGGACCCCGATGGTGTACGCGCACACGTAGCCGTCTCCGCCGCAGGCCATCTCTCCCGGGGCTGCCTCCGCCGTGCCCGGAATCGGGCACCGGCGCACGCAGAGTCCTCCCGGGCTCTGGCTGGAGGCCTCGCTGATGCACGCTGCCCCGAACGAGCAGTCTTCGGCGCACCCGCATGGCGCCAGCTCGGTGATCACCGTCGTTCGTCCCTTGCACGTCGGGCCGACGGGCTTGAGGAAGCACACGCGGGCGTTGTACGGCTTCGGGACCTGGACGCAGTCGAGGCCCTGGCAATCGGCGGTCGCCTGGCAGGACGCCAGGCAGATGCCGACCTGGGGGAGGCGCGGGTCGGCCGGTACGCAGTGCCCACCCGCAGGGCAGCGGTTGATGTCGGCGCCACAGAAGGTGAAGCACCGCTCGCCGTGGCAGAAGCCCGACCGGCAGTCCTCGTGGCGCAAGCAAGGCTCGAAGAGGCCCTTCCCGGTCACGGACTGAGTGACGCACGTGCCGGAGTACGCGTTGCAGCTCCCCGAGCTGCACTGATCGTCGCTCGTGCAGGCGTATTGGCACGCCGTCCCGTCGCAGTACTGGCCCGCGCGACACTCGGCCGAGGTCAGGCAGCTCTTGCGGCAGATGCCGAGCGTGAGGTCTGCCCCCGTCTGACGGCAGACCGAGCCGCCGGGGCACTGCTCACCGCCGTCGGGAGGCGTCACCAGGCACCGCTTCGTGCATGCGCCCCGCGGCGGACCGTCGGCTTCGGGAATGCAGATCAGCTCGCCGTTGCACTCGGACGTGCAGGTGCACGCGCCGTTGAGCTCGACCGAGTCAGTGGCGCCGCAGGGGTCGGGGCTGCTCGTCCCCAGGATCGGTACGAAGTTCGGCACCAGATCCGGAGGAACCGGAGTGCACGTGAGCGCACCGACCCCCAAGAGCAGCAGCCAGCTACGGAAAGGGCAGCAGCGTGCGCGGTTCATAGGTAGCCCCCAATACGGCCGATCCACTGCGGTCGTGCATCGATCGTCCCTCGTCGGACCAGACCACGAACACTGTGCCGTTCTCCAGCACCGCCGCTGCCGGTTCGCGCTGATCGCCAGACCGGACCGAGGTCAGCACGAACGGAGTGTCAGCGCATGACGTGTTGTTGAACACGGGGTTCCCGTCGACGTCGAGCAGCACCGCGCGAACGCCGCGCCCGTCGCCGTCGCCGGCGTCCTCCGTCCACACCACCAGGAACAGAGGCCCCTTCGGCCCGGTGACCACGACCGCGGAGGGCCGATCTTGACGGCCTCGCGCCGGGGCGTCGACCTCCCGCTCGACGCTGACGGGCGTGAGCGAACCGTCCGCTCCGAGCTCCAGGATGCGGGTGAACACCGCGTCGACGCCCGTGCGGTTGCGTTGCACCCACATGACCAGCAGCCGATTGCCAGCCAGCGCCAGCGCCACGCTCGTCAGCTCGGGGGTCTCGGCGGTGCTGGCGGAGAGCTCGATCTCGCTCGAGAGCCGGTCGAAACGATCGTTGATGACCCGGATCACCGTGCGCAGCGGCCGGCCGGTCGAGCGTTCCTGCCACGCGAGCGCGATCCGGTCTTGCCCGAGCCCCAGCGCGGCGAGCGAGCTCGGCCCGCTGCCCGGCTCGCTGAGCCGCGCCGGCTTACCGTTGGAGGCCAGGCTCGTCGGCAGGGGCCGGTGGCCCTGATAGTCCGCGTCGAAGACCCGCCCGAAGATGCCGAAGTCGCCCTGGAGCATCGAGACGTCGTGACCCGACAGCCAGAACACCGCGAAGCGGTTCGGCTTGACCTGCACGGTCGCGGGCGTGGCGACGCAGTGAAAAGCCGGGCCCAATTCGCACGGTGAGCCGTCGGGCTCGTCGCTGATCTCGAACGGCGTGGTGCTGCCGATGCCGCAGCCCTGCGGGCTCACCAGCTGGCCCATGACCTCCATCGAGAGCTTCGTCCGGTCATAGCGGACGAACGACACGAGCCCGATGTCCCCGAGGTCGGCCGGCAGCGTGACTTCTGCGTTCGTGTGGAAGATGCGGTCGGAGGGGCCGACGTCGACGAGCGTGTACTCCGAAGTGGCGTTGCAGGTCGGCAGCGGTGTGCCCGCCGCGTCGACGAGCACGGTTCGCAAGACGCTGCGCTCGTCGTCGACGGCGCCGAACACACCCGAGCGGAAGACGACGAGGGCCTCGCCCGTCGGCACGGCCGCCACCGCCCTCGGCGAGCTCACCCGCTGTGGGCCGTCGGTCAGGGCGTTGAGCTCTTGACCCTCGGGCACGCGCCGCTCGCACACTTCAATCTTGTTGGCGAGGAGGCAGCCGCTGAGCAGCGCTCCCACCACCCCCGGCGCCGCGACGCGCAGGCCGATCACCGCACCACCTCGACGGTGCCGGCCGTGTGGGGCGTGGGCACGATGACCAGGTCGAGCAGCGCCGTCGCCGCCGCGACGACGAGGCCCGAGATCCACAGCGCATCGGCGACCGGATTCAGGGCCCACACCAGATCGGCAGCGCGCCGGTTGGGGGCCTCCCAGAAGCCGTTGCGCTTCGAGATCGCGACGCCCCCCACCACCAGGCCGGCGCCGAAACCCACGGCTCCCGCTCCGTAGCCCACCCACTTGAGCCACCGCCAGCGCAGGTCGTTCGGGCCGACGAGCCGCACCGCGACGCGCGTCGCGCCCCCCGCCTCGAGCACCAGCGTGTGCCGGAACGCCTCGTGGCCGGGCGAGACCACCTCGAGCTCGAAGACGCCGGGCGTGAGGCCATTCGTGGTGAGCGGCACCGGCCCGAGGTCGCGACCCGCGAGCAGCACCCGCGCGCCCTGAGGAGTGCCGGTCACCGTCAGCGCCGCCACGCGGCTCGCCGCCTGCTCGAGCTTCACCTGCACCCGCGTCTCGGCGTCGGCGCGCAGCACCGCGACCCTCTGCTGATCGACGTAGCCCTCGGCCGAGATGATCAGCCGGTACTCGCCGGCGGGCAGCGTGAGGCGCAGCGGCGTCTCGCCCAGGGCCTCGTTCGTGTCTTCGCGGCGCACCGCCGCGGGCACGTTGGTCTCGACCGCCAGCGTTCCGACCAGCGCGCTCAAGCTCAGCTCGAGCGCCGCGGTCGCACCCAGGTTCGCGACGACCTCGGCCTCGGCGTCGTGGTGACCCGAGAGGCGCGCGATGACCTTGTGCGCCCCGGGCGCGACGGCGAGCTTCCGGGGCGAACTGCCCAGCGAGCCGAGATCGACGCGATCGACGAACAGCTCGGCTTCGGGCGGCGAGGTCGTCACCGCGATCACCGCCACGCGCTGCGCCAGCGCCGCGAGCTCCGCCCGGGCCCTCGACCGCGCGGCCTCGTCGACGTTCGGGAACCTCAGAAACGTCTCGTACCAGTTGAACGCGTCGGCAGGGCGGTTGAGCAGCCCATAGGTCAGCGCGATGTTGAAGACGACGTTCGCGTTGGGCACCAGCCGGTTCGATGCGATGAAGTGCTGGAGCGCCTCCTGGAACTTGCGCTGCTTGTACAGCTCGGTGCCGAGCAGGTACTGCAGCTCGGCCTCGCTCGCCGGGTCGGCGCGGGCCGTGGCGGCCGTCATGCACACGCCGGTCACGACGACTGCCCCGCACAGTCGAGCCAGAGGTTTCATCGCGCGGCGCAGCAACCTGCCGCGCAGGCTCGAGGCTGTCAACGCGCGAACTTGTCGTGCTCAGCGCGGCAGCAGCGGCGGCGGCGCTTCCTCGCGCGGAGGAGGCGGCTTCGTCACCCCGCGGCCGCCCGCGGGCCGGGGCGAAGGCGCGGGCGTCGCGGCCGTGAGCTTCACCCCGGCGTCGACCGGTTCGACCGGCGCCGGCTCTTCTCTGGGAGGCTCGGCGACCACGACCTTCGGCGGCGCCTGGAGCGGGGCCGGCAGCGGCGGCGCCTCGGACGCCCCAGGTCGCAGCGCCCACAGCGCCCCGCCCGCACCGATCACGGCGGACACGCCCATCACCGTGACCAGCGCCACGCGCCGCTTGCGCACCGCGGAGGGCACCGTCGCGTCGAACCCGACCTGCGACAGCGGGGTCGCCTTCTTCTTCCACGGGCCCACGTACGTCTCGGCGAGCACGTCGCTGGGCGCGCCGACCGCGCCGTCGAGCGCCTGGCTGAACTCGGCCGCGGTGCGGTAGCGCTGGGCCGGCTCCTTCTCGAGCGCCTTCTCGAGCACCCTCCACACCGGCTCGCTCACGCGCGTCAGCGGCTCGGGGCGCGCGTAGACGTGCGCCCTCAAGACCGAGTCGTTGCTGTCGACTTCGAACATGCGGCGGCCGGCGAACAGCTCGTAGAGCACGACGCCGAGCGAGTAGACGTCGCAGGAGGCATCGACCTCGCGGCCCTGCACCTGCTCGGGCGGCATGTAGCGTGGAGTGCCGATCAGGGCGCCCGTATGGGTGAGGCTGCTGTCGCTCTCTCTCGCGACGCCGAGGTCGAGCAGCAACACGCGGCCGTCGTCGCAGATGAAGATGTTCGCGGGCTTGATGTCGCGGTGAATGATGCCCTGCGCGTGGAGCGCGGTCAGCCCGCTGCAAACCTGCCGCGCGATGCCGGCGATGTCGGTGAGCGTGAGCGGCCGGGCGCGGGCGTACTCCGAGAGCGGATCCCCCGACAGCAGCTTCATCACGATGAACGGCACGTGGTTCCACCGTCCGACGAAGTGCACGGGCACCACGTTGGGGTGGTCGACCTTCGCCATGAGCCGCGCCTCGCGCAGGAAACGCTCGACGAGCTCGGGGTCGTGGCACAGCTTCTCTGCGAGGAGCTTCACGGCCACCTGGCGCTGGAGCCCGACGTCTTCGGCGAGCCAGACCGCGCCCATGCCGCCCGAGCCGATCAGCCGGATGCGGCGGAAGTTGCCGGCCAGCAGCTCGGGGTCGGCCGGACCTGGTCCCGACACCAGCGCGCCCTTGCACGCGGCGCACGAGGTGTCGGTGTCCCCGACCGGCGCGTGGCAATGCGGGCAACGGGTCATCGAGGCGAATAGTACAGCGCCGCACACCCGGGGCTGAACAGTTCATGGACGCTTCCGGTCCCACGCCGCGCGCGCCAAGTGCGCGACCCGGCGAATCAAACGCGGGGCACAGCGGCTGCTCTGTCGGCCGCCATGATCAAGCTCTCCGCCGGTCTCGTCGCCTTCATCCTCCCGGTCGCCGCCGCCGCCCAGGCCGACGCGTGCTTCCCGGGCTGCCGCAGCGGCTTCGTGTGCATCGCGGCCCAGTGCGTGTCGGCGTGCAACCCGCTGTGCGCCGCAGGCGAGACCTGCACGGCGAACGGCGAGTGCCTGCCGGCCGCTCCGCTCGTCTCGCCGGTCGCTGCGGTCGCGCCGATCGTGCAGGTGCCGGTGATCGAGCTCGAGCGCAGCGAGCCGCGGCCGACCGCCGGCTGGGCGCGCGGCGCCGCGGTGATGGGCCTCGTGTTCGCGGGCACCCTGGCCGGCGCGACGGCGTTCAACGAGCTGTTCCTCGACGAGACGTCGGTGCAGCTGCCGCTCCGGCTCGCGCTGCACGGCACGGGCGTGATCATGGCGCCCATCGTCGCGGGCGGCGCGGGCTCGGCGCGCGACGCCAACAACATCACCGGCAGCGGCGGCAGCCGGGCGCTCGGCTGGCTCACCTACGTGCTCTCGCTCGTGTCGGGCACCAGCCAGCTCGTGCTCGGCGCGTTCGGCCTGCGCCTCCCGTACGGCCCGTTCATGACGCAGGGCCTGTCGTCGATGTCGATGGCGTTCTTCGCGATCGACGGCTTCGTCGCCGCCGCGCAGGCCGACAGCGCCGCCGAGGTGCACGACGCGCGCGAGCAGAGCCGTCTTCGTATCGCGCCCGTCGTTTCGGTCAGCGGCAACGGCGGGTCCGTCGGCCTCGCCGCTTCGTTCTGAAACCCCAACCCCGCAGGAGAACCACAATGACTGCCCGTCATCTTGCCGTGCTCGCCGCCTCGCTGTTGGTCGCCACGTCGTGTGGCACGCCGTGCCCCGTCGGAAGTGAGGGCTGTGCCTGCACGCAGGGTCTGAGCTGCGACCAGGGGCTGACCTGCCGCGGCGGCATGTGCGAGGAGCACAAGCCGAGCGGCGCCGGAGGCGGCAACGGAGCGGCGGGCGGAATGGCGAGCGCGGGCGGAATCGCGACCGCAGGCGGAATGGCGACCGCAGGCGGAACGGCGACCGCAGGCGGAACGGCGACCGCAGGCGGAATGGCGACCGCGGGCGGAACGGCGACCGCAGGCGGAATGGCGACCGCAGGCGGAATGGCGACCGCAGGCGGCAGCGCCATGACCGGCCCGGCCGCGCCGACGCAGCTGACGGCGACCGCCATGACGAGCACCGTCGTGCTGCTCAGCTGGTCTCACCCGTCGAACGACGAGACCGGCTTCGAGCTCGAGCGCGCAACCGCGGCGACCGGCCCGTTCGCGCTCGTGTCGAGCCCGGTGGCCGGCATCTCGAACGAGGCCGACACCAGCGTGCTGCCCGCCACCAGCTACTGGTACCGCGTCCGCGCGGTCTCGGGCACCGGCGTTTCGGCGTACAGCAACGTCGCCTCCGTCACGGTGCCGGCCGCGCCGCAGCCGCCCGCACCGCCGAGCAACCTCGTGGCGAGCGCGGGTACGACCAGCATCACGCTGAGCTGGAGCGACAACTCGAACAACGAGCTCGGCTTCAAGCTCGAGCAGAGCTTCGCGGGCGGCGCGTTCGTCGAGATCGCGCAGCCCGCGGCGGGCGCGACGATGCACACGGCGCCGTCGGTCGGCGCGGGTGCGTACGCCTTCCGCGTGCGCGCGACGAACGCGGTGGGTGACTCGGCGTACTCGAATACCGCCAGCGCCACGATCACGGCTCCGACCTTCCTGCTCACGATCGTGAAGGCGGGCGCGGGCACAGGCGTCGTCACCGCGACCGGGATCAACTGCGGCACCGACTGCTCCGAGGCATACCCGAGCGGCGCGATGGTCACGATCACCGTGGCCCCCGACGCCGGCTCGCAGGTGGCCTCATGGTCCGGCTGCGCCGCCGTCAGCCCGACTCAGACGAGCTGCACCGTGAGCATGACGCAGGCGCGCACCGTCAACATCGCGCTGGAGCCGCGCCCGCCGGCGACGACCGTCTCGGTCCCGACGGGCTCCACGACCGGCAGCTACAGCGTGACCGTCACCTGCACCGCTTCCATCTGCTCGACCTTCAACGTGCTCGAGGAGGACGACAACATGTCCTTCACGTCGCCGGTCGCGCAGTCGCAGAACAGCGGCTCGCCCGCCGTGTTCAGCTTCACCGGCAGGCCCGCAGGCACCTACTGCTACCGCAGCCGCAACGGCACCGCCTCGGCCGGCGACCCCTGGAGCGTCGTGCGCTGCATCACCGTCACGACCACCCCGTGCCCGATGCCCACGCGCTGCGTCGCCGGCTCTCCGACCCAGGTTCAGACGTGCTCCAACGGTGCGTGGACGACGTCGTCGTGCAACGCCTTCCAGATGTGCACCGACGGAGCGTGCCGGGCCGTCTGCGGCATCACCGTCATCCCCACGTCGCCGACGATGTGCGTGATGCCGAACGGCGACGGCGTGAACGGCAGCCTCCTCTACTTCACGAACAACACGCAGCTCTTGAGCTACCCGACGCAGGCGACCGGGTTCGCGATCACCGGCGGCACGACCCTCGCTCCGGTGAGCCGCGACGCGACGAACACCTGGCCGTATTACTGGACCGTCCCGCACAACGGCGGCCAGGGCTACGCGGGCTTCCAGTTCAAGCTGGACCAGTTCACCGGCCAGCGCTCGGTGACGCTCGGGTATCGCGTCAGGCTGCGCGGTCTTCCGGCGGCCGGCCCGACGGACCTGTTCCGCGCCGCGCTCAGCCCCATGGCGAACCTGCACGCGAGCTACCAGACGATCAGCAGCGCCAGCTGGCTCGCGAGCTCGCTGGTGATGCCCTCGACCGCGGCGTTCAGCTACTCGGGCGGCGTGAACGAGATCGCCGTCGCACCACACGGCGGCGGCACCACGTTCGTCGACAGCCTCGACGTCAACTACATCCGCCTCACCATCAGCCCGTGAACGGAGGCGAAACCATGAACGCACGAATCGTTCTGCTCGCCGTGTTCGCCGCACTGTCGAGCTCCTGCGCCTCGTACAGCTTTCAGCTCCACGGGGCGGAGACCGACAAGAGCCACTACGTGATCATCCGCTCGCGCCCCGGCGCGACCGACCTCATCTACGACTGCTACAGCAGGCCCAACCCGGAGCTGGGCTGGGGGCCCACGTGCCGGGAAGTGCGCCTCCAGGATCTGGACGAGTGGAACCGCCGCTCGCAGGACGGTCGATGAACTGTTCAGCCGATTCCGCCGGCCCGCAAGCGCCCGCCGGCACGGGCCAGGCCCGGGGCACGCGGCCTGCTCTTCAGGCGGCCATGACCACTCCCCTGAAGAGCATTCTGGTTTGTCTCGGGCTCCTGCTCGCAGGCTGCGGGCTCGACCTGTCGGAAGGGCCGGGCACCGGGGTTTCTCCTCCGCCGCCGCCCGCCGACACCACCGCGCCCGCCTCCCCGGCGGGCGTCGTCGCGATGGCGCTGTCCGACTCGACCATCGGCCTGTCGTGGAGCGCCTCCCCCGAGGCGTCGCGCTACCACGTGCTCCGCGACGGCCTGCCGATCGGCTCGACCTCCGAGACCCAGCTCGGCGACACCGGCCTCGCCGGCCAGACGCGGTACTGCTACCAGGTCGTCGCCGCCGACGCCGCGGGCAACGAGTCGGCCCGCAGCGACTCCGCGTGCGCCACCACCAACGCGCCGCCGCCGCGCCTCGCCGGGTTCGACTTCCCGCTCGAGCAGGGCGACTTCTGGGCCTTCGGGTGGGAGCTCTTCGAGAAGGTGAACGACGTCACGGTGACCGACCGCGGCATGTTCTACGTGCGGCTCGGCGCGCCGCGCACCATCGGCGGCGTGGCGATGAACGCCGTCGAGCTCTACGGCCGCTCGGCGGCGATGGGCCGCTACACCGAGCAGAAGTTCGCGCCGCGGTGGAAGTACCTCGCGCTCCACGGCAGCCAGCTCCTCGGCTCGAAGGACGGGGTCGGCACCGAGGTCGTGTTCGACGCGCAGCGCGGCGCGTGGTCGGGCGGCGGCTTCTTCGCCGAGTTCCGCAACGACCGCCTGATCTCGGCGCGCGCCGACTCCATCGACAGCGTGTTCGTGAAGGGGTCGGCCCTGTCGGCCTCGACGTCGTCGAGCACCAGCCAGTGCGAGTACTTCAGCGGCGTCGGCACGATCTGCGGCGGCGACGTCGACTCCAGCGCCACCGAGAAGGACTTCTTCCGCGAGGGCGTCGGCCCGCTCGGCTACTTCGCGCAGAGCTTCCTCTCCAGCTGCGGAGGCGGCTACTGCACGATGCACTTCCACAAGTACGACGTCGGCCTGCTCGGCTCGTCGCTCACCCACTACGCCTTCACGCCCCAGCGCGAGGTCGAGCCGAACGACACCCGCGCCTCGGCGCGCGACTTTTCGGGCAGCGGCCAGGTGCTCGTCGGCGACGTCCACAGCTCCGACGCCGCGACCGTCACCACGCTCGCCAGCCTCGGCTACACGAACGCGCGGCTGCACGACTTCTTCACCGTGAACCACGCCGGCGGAGCGATGAGCGCCGAGCTCTCGTTCGAGGCCCACCTCGACGCCGACCTCGACCTCTTCATCTTCGACGCCTCGAACAACCTCGTCGCCTCCAGCATCGACGACAACGTGCAGAAGAACGACTTCCACGAGCTCGTCCGCCAGACGCTGCCGGCCGGCCGTTACACTGTCGCGGTCGGCGGCTACGTCACGCCTTCCCGCGTCACCTGGAACTTCCAGTGGCACTGAGCCTCCTGCTCGCGCTGCGCGCTCAGAAGATGTGACCGAAGTCGAAGCAGATGCCCCAGTCGTCGCGGCTGAAGCCGACGTCAGGCTCGAGCCGGCTCCATCTGCAGGAAGACGCGGCCCGACTTCGCCTCGGCTCCGGGCTCGACGAACACGCAGGCCGCGCCCGGCCGGCCCTCGCGCTCGTACGGCTGCAGCAGGATCTCGAGCGTGTCCGAAGCAAACGACGGTTTGCGGTACCGCGACGGGGTGGTCGCGGCACGACTGCGCGCGCGGCTCGAGCGCCTTGCAGACCCCGCGGCCGCGTGGAATGTGCGGTCATGCAGTCTGCCGCACCGTCTCAGCCGCCGAAGCGCCGCAAGCCGCTCGCGCGCTTCATGGCGTACGTCTGGCCCTACTCGGGGCTCATCGGGCTCGCGACGGCGGCGGGCCTGTTCAAGTTCGTGCTGCCGTCGACGATGGCGCTGGCGTTCAAGTTCCTCACCGACCGGCTGGTCTCGAGCTTCCAACCGCAGCCCGAGGGCGGCGGCGACGTCGTGGTGCGCACCATCGACGCGCTGCTCGGAGCGGTCGCGACGCTGGGGCCGCCGAGCTGGGACACGCCGTGGGGCCGCTTCAACGTGCTCATGGTGCTCCTGCTCGTCGTCTACGCGGTGTGGGCGGCGAGCATCTACTTCCGCTCGTACCTCGCGCAGCTGGGCGGCCACCGCACGATGCTCGACCTGCGCACCGACCTCTACGAGCACCTCACGAAGCTCTCGCACTCGTATTTTCAGACGCGGCAGTCGGGCGCGATCGTCTCGCGGCTGATGGCCGACATCGCGCTCGCCCAGAACTTCGTGGGCACCGCGATGACCAACATCTGGATGGACCTGGTCTCGTGCGTCTTCTACGTCTACGTCCTCTTCTCGATGGACGTGCCGCTCGCGTGGGCGTCGCTCGCCGTCTTCCCGCTCTACGTCGCCACGATGCGTGGCTTCGGCAGCGCAACCAAAGAGAGCACCCACGCGCTGCAAGAGGCGATGGAGTCGTTCTCGGGCGACGTTCAGGAGCGCATCGGCGGCATTCACCTCGTGAAGAGCTTCACCGCCGAGCGGCGCGAGGTGCGGCACTTCTTCTCGGGCGCGCGGCGGCTGTTCGACCTCACCATGCGCAACGTGGTGCTCACCGCGCTCTCGAACACCGTCGTGCAGTGGCTCACCCAGATGGCGACCCTCGCCATCATCTGGTACGGCGGCTACCGCCTCATCACCGGGCAGACGACGGTGGGCACCGTGGTGGCGTTCATTCTGCTGCTGCGCGAGCTCTACTTCCCCGTCAACCGCATGAGCGAGCTCAACACCGTGCTGCACAACTCCATCGCGGCGATCGAGCGCGTCTTCGAGGTGTTCGACGTCGAGCCCGACGTGAAAGAGGCCGAGCGCCCGCGCCACCTCGCCCACCCGCAGGGCGCCCTCTCGTTCGAGGGCGTCACGTTCGGCTACGGCGACGGGCCCGTGCTGAAGAACCTGAGCCTCGACATTCGCCAGAGCGAGGTCGTCGCGCTCGTCGGCAAGAGCGGCGCCGGCAAGTCGACGCTCGTGCAGCTCGTGCCGCGCTTCTACGACCCGCAGGTCGGCACCGTGCGCTTCGACGGCGTCGACCTGCGCGAGCTGAAGCTGCGCGAGCACCGCGCGAACATCGGCATCGTCGCGCAAGACACGCTGCTGCTCTCGGGCAGCGCGCGAGAGAACATTCTCTACGGCAAGCCGAACGCGACCGACGAAGAGCTCGAGCGCGCCGCGCGGGCGGCCCACGCGCACGAGTTCATCGTCGCGCTGCCGCAGGGCTACGACACGCTGCTCGGCGAGCGCGGCGCGAAGCTCTCGGGCGGCCAGCGCCAGCGCATCGCCCTCGCCCGCGCCTTCCTCCGCGACCCGAAGGTGCTCATTCTCGACGAGGCCACGAGCGCGCTCGACAGCGAGTCCGAGGCGCTGATTCAGCGCTCGCTCGCCGAGCTGATGAAGGGCCGCACCAGCATCGTCATCGCGCACCGGCTCTCGACGATTCTGCACGCCGACCGCATCGTCACGCTCGACCACGGCGAGCTCGTCGAGGTCGGGCCGCACGCCGAGCTGCTCGCGAAGGGCGGGCTCTATGCCCAGCTCTACCGCACGCAGTTCGCCGCCGTGACCGGCTGAGCCGGCGCGTGCCTGCAAAGTCACCCCGTCTTCTGCGGGGCAGCCAGGGTGCGCGCTATAAGGACCGAGCGGCATGTCGGCGATTCCTCCCAAGACGAGCGTGGTGAAGCTGCCCGACGCGTGGTTCATCGCGTGCGAGGCGAAGAGCCTGAAGGCCGGCAAGCCGATGCCGTTCACGCTGCAGGGCGCTCCGCTGGTGCTGTTCCGCACGGTCGAGGGGAAGCCGGCGGCGCTGCTCGACCGCTGCCCGCACCGCAACGTGCCGCTGTCGCTCGGCCGCGTGACGAAGCAAGGCGAGCTCGAGTGCCCGTACCACGGCTGGCGCTTCGACGGCGCGGGCGCGTGCAAGGCGGTGCCGGGGCTGGTGACCGACCAGGACGTGGCGCTCCGCTCGCGGGCGGCCGAGGCGTACCCGGCGACCGAGCTCGACGGCTTCATCTGGGTGTACTCGACCGCGGGCGAGGCGCCCGCCGAGGGGCCCTTCCGCTTCCCGAACCTGGGCGACGCCCGCTACTCGACGGTGCGCCGCGACTTCACGGTGACGTCGACGCTCCACGCGGTCATCGAGAACGCGCTCGACGTGCCGCACACCGCCTTTCTGCACGGCGGCCTGTTCCGCACCGCCGAGAAGAAGAACGAGGTCGAGGTCATCATCCGGCGCAAGGCGTCGCTCGCCGAGGCCGAGTACGTGGGCGAGCCGGCGCCGAAGGGGCTCGCGGGCCGGCTGCTCGCTCCGCAGGGCGGAGTCGTCACGCACTTCGACCGCTTCCTCCTGCCGAGCATCGCGCAGGTCGAGTACCAGCTCGGCGAGAAGAGCCACCTCGTCACGACGTCGGCGATGACGCCGCTCGACGACTACGTCACGCGCGTGTGGGCGGTGGTGACGTACCGGCTGCCGATTCCCAACTGGCTCGTGCGGCCGTTCATCACGCCGGTCGCCGAGCGCATCTTCGCGCAAGACGCCGTCATCCTGCGGGCGCAGACCGACACCATTCGCAAGCTCGGCGAGCGCTACACCTCGACCGAGCTCGACGTGCTCGGCCACGAAATCTGGCGCCTCATGGAGCAGCAGGCCCACAAGACCGCGCCGGTCGCCGACGTCAAAGAGCACCGCGTGAAGATGAAGACGTGAAGCGCGGCGCGCGGTGAGCGTGCCCGTCAGCTTGCGACAGCACGTGCGCCACGGGGCCCGGCTGCATGGCTCAGCCGCGGAGCTCCTCGTATGTCGTCGCGGGTACGTCGCTTGCGCCAGCCCGGTCGATGACGAAGGCCGCTCGTGCCGGGCCTGAGGCTCGACGTGCTCGGCACGGTTCGGCGGGGCCGCGCGCGGCCGGTCGAAGCTCGTGCTCCGTGACGCTCCCGGCGCACGAGGCCGCCGGCGCGTCATCGCAGCAGCGGCCTTCTCGATTTCTGGGAAGGGCGACTTGTCATCGACCGCCAGGGCTGAAGTAGGGTGCGCGCCCTCATGCGCGTTTTTTGGGTCCCGGTCCTCTCCCTCTCACTGATCGGCTGCAACTGCGGCGGTGATGTGGTCATCGGCTCGACGGGTGGCGGCTCCGCCACCGGCACGGGCGGCAACAACAGCACGGGCGGGGGCAACTCCGGCACCGGCGGCAACAACGGCACCGGCGGCGGCAGCGGCGCGACCGGCGGCGGCAGCAGCCAGGCAGGTAACGGTGGCACGGGCGGCGGCAGCCTCATCGAGCCCGACCCGGAAGACGCGGGCAACTACGACGGCGGCTGCGGCCCCATCGACGCGGGCAACCCGACGCTGCGGCGGCGCTGCGCCCCCGCGACGGACAACGAGTGCGACGGCACGACCGACCAGGCGCTGATGACCGGCGGCGTGGCGTCGAACTGGCTGAACGCGACGCTCGGCAACGGCTTCGACGACGACTGCGACGGCAAGGCCGACGAGGGCTGCTCGTGCCCGGCGAACGGGCAGACGAAAGACTGCTGGCTGGTGCCGGCGACGCAGGCGGACCCGCAGACGGGCCAGCCGGTGGGCTGGTGCAACCCGAACGCGAAGGGCAGCGTCGACTGTGCGGGCGGCGAGCTCGCGACGTGGAGCGGCGTGTGCCGCGGCGCGACGCGGCCTCCGACGAGCGACACGTGCTCGCCGGGCGACTTCAACTGCGACGGCCTGCAGGGCAACAGCGCGGTGACGGGCTGTGCGTGCCCGGACAGCGTGACGTGCCCGACGCAGCCGATCACGCTCTTGCCGTTTCCTCCGCCGAACATGATTCCGCCGATCGACGGCTCGCAGTGGATCACGGACGTGGCGCAGCGGTCGCAGGCGACGAACTGGACGTGGACGGTGCTGGGCGGCGACTGCGACAACGTTCTGCCCTTCCCCACGTTCGCGCTCTACAACCAGGCGAACTCGGGTGCGGGCGGCTCGCGCATCAACGCGACCCGGCAGCCGGTGAAGTTCGACCCGGCCGCGCAGAAGTACGTCGCGGCGGCGGGCGAGCCGGTCATCGCGCTGCAGGCGGTGAACTTCGGCAACGGGGTGATGGGCGGGCAGATCTTCCCCGCGTTCGGCCTCTCGGGTGACTACCTGATTCAGGGCGAGTTCGACCTCAACATGCGCCACTACGTCTGCACGCAGAAGGTACAGGTGCGCGCTCCGGGCGTTCGCGCCGAGCTGTGCTGGGACACCGTCGGCATGACCGACATCGACCTGCACTTCGCGCGGCTGCAGGGCGCGACGTGCACCGAGAAGGGCTGGGACACGGCGTGCACCGGCGAGGCGCAAGACTGCTACTGGCGCAACTGCGACTCGGGCGACCAGGGCTGGGGCTACTCGGCGTCGGCGTCGAACACCTGCCACGGCTGGGGCAGCAAGCGCTCGGCGCTGGCGAACTGCGACAACCCGCGCCTCGACCGCGACAACATCTCGTGCGACCGCTCGCAGGCCGACCCCATCAGCACGGGCACGGCGTTCTGCGGCCCCGAGAACATCAACCTCGACAACCCGCGCGACGGCGACAAGTTCGTCATCGGCGTGAACCACTTCAGCGGAGCGCCGGCGACGAAGCCGCACGTGAACATCTACTGCAACGGCCAGCGCGTGCTGTCGGCGGGCTACAACCCGGCGACGGGTCAGACGATGTTCCCGGTGCTGCGCCAGGGCGGGCAGGACACGTCGGGCGACTTCTGGAACGTGGCGACGGTGACCGCGCGCGTGAACGGCGGCAACCTGACCTCGTGCGACGTCGAGTCGATTCCGAGCCACCACGCCGACCCGCAGCGCGACGGCATGGGCGCGATGGCAGGCGCGGGCAACAGCATCTGCGTCGAGTCGAAGGCGAACATGAGCACGCCGGCGTTCAGCTACACGAGCCACCGGTTCGTGGACACGGGCTCGGCGCAGGGCCTCGCGCAGGGCTCGCAGCCGACGACGGCGGCGCAGTTCTGCAAGCACTGAGTCGCCGAGGTATCTTCCAGGCAGATGGCAGCGCACTCGCGAGCTCGCACGGCTTCACGGCAGAGCCCATGCGATCGTCGTCGGGCAACGCGACGAACCGATCGCCGCGAGCTCATCGACGGAAAGCTCGTGCTCACGGAAGTGCCGACGCGTCTCCACGAACACATCGTGGCCTGCTTGACCTGCGAGCTCCGCGGGTGGACTCGGTCGCACGGCGGGGTCTGCACATCAGCATCGCGGAGCTGTACGAGCTGAAGTAGCCCTTGAGACGCGCGCTGCTTCACCTGTTCCTGTTCCTCGGCACGTGCGTCACCACGTGGTCGTGCTACCGCTTCTATTACGACGGCACTCCGTGGGAGGCCGCCGTGTTCGCCGCGACGACGCTCAGCATCCTGGGCGCCCACGAGATGGGGCACTACCTGATGGCGCGCCGGCACGGCGTGCAGTCGTCCCTGCCCTACTTCATCCCCGTGCCGATCGGCTTCGGCACGTTCGGTGCCGTCATTCGCATTCGCGGCCGCATTCCCACGCGCGACGCGCTCGTCGACATCGGCGCCGCCGGCCCGCTCGCGGGGCTCGCCGTCGCGATTCCGGTGCTCATCTGGGGCCTCGCTCACGCGACGACGCTCGACGTCTCGTCGCCCGCGTGGAGCTTCCCCGGCGACATGTCGCTCGTCTCGGTGCTGCGCGGCGCGGTGCGGTGGGTGACGACGCAAGAGGCTCCGCAGGTCGGTGAGCGCGTCGAGTTCGGCGACAACCTGCTCTCGTTCGCCCTCGCACGGCTGCTCGTCGGCAAGCGCGAGATTCTGGCGACGCCCGTCATCTTGGGCGCGTGGTTCGGCATGCTCGTCACCATGCTGAACCTGATGCCCATCGGTCAGCTCGACGGCGGCCACCTCACGCACGCCTGGTTCGGCCCGCGCGCCATTGCGCTCGGCAAGGTCATCGCCGCGCTGATGGCGTTTCTCGCGCTGTTCTACAGCGTGGGCTGGGTGCTCTGGCTCGTCATCACCACCCGCGTCGTCGGCTTCCGCCACCCCGAGGTCGCAGTGCCTGACCTTCCGCTCTCGCCGAGCCGCAAGGTCGTGTGCGCCGTGTGCTTCGTCTTCTTCGCGCTCACGCTGATGCCTGTGCCGATGGCCGCGGTCTAAGGTCTCGCGGGCCGCGCGCCTCCGGCTCCTTTTCCTCGTGTCGATGTTCTCGCGCGTGAGCGCCGCCGACGAGGGCGAGGTCGATCGCGACGGGCCGGCGGCGGTCTGAACCGTCAGCGCTCTCCGACGGCCTGGCTGATCATCCTTCGCTGCTCGGCGGGCCCGACCTGATCGATCGCCGACCCGATGAAGGTCATCAGCAGCGCCCGCGTCTTCTCGGGCTCCGAGGCGTGGCGCCCGAGCGCGTCGAGCGTGAACCGCTGCAGGTCGGGCGGCATCGCGTCGTAGGTGCGCGAGCTCGCGATGATCGACAGGTCGAACCGCGCGGTCGGGTTCTTCGCGTACTTCAACAGCTCGTGCATCGTCTCTTCCCGCATCGCGAAGCTCATCTTCGTCTGCTCCGCGAAGCGATCGGCGGCGGGCGCGAGCGGGGTCGTCGCGTCGGGCAGCGCGCCTTGCAGGGACAAGAGCTTCAGCTGATCTCCCTCGTTGAGCTTCGAGAAGCCCTCGCTCGTCGCGAGGCCTCTGAGGTTCTCGACGGCGGCGACGCCGACGCGGTCGCGCGCGTACTCAGCGAGCTGCGAGTACGCCTCTCGAATGGCGTCGGGGTGCGCCTTCGCGAAGTTCTCGTTGGCCGCGAGGCGGAGCACGTCGGCCCGGTTCACGCCCTGCTCCTGCAGCGCGCGGAGCACGTGGTCGCCGTTCTTGCCGGCGGTGAGGTGCTCGCGCACGCGCGCGCGGTCGGCGGGCGCGAGGTCGCGGTACTCCTGGCGATCGAGAACCCACATCCGCTCGCGCGTCTTCAGATCGAGCTTCCCCGTCGCCGGCGAGAGGCCGTTCGCTTCCTGGAACTTCTTCAGCGCCTGCGGGAGCTGCTCCATCGACACCGGCGGGTTGCGCGGATCGAGGTCCTTGAGCCACGCGTTGACGCTCTGCTGCGCCAGCACGAGCTCGGGCGAGCCCTTCGGGTATTCGAACGTGTCGCGCGGCGCCGCAGGCACCGGCTTCGGCGGAGCCGCCGCAGGTCTCGGCTGCTGCGCAGGCACCACCGGGGGGCGTGCTCCGATCGGACCGGGCATGGCGTCACTTTCCTCCCACGGCGCGCACGATCATCTTCCGCTGCTCGGCGGGCGACGCGGCGGCGAGGTCGGGGCCGACGAACAGCTCGCGCAGCGCTTTCATCTTCTCGGGCTCGCCGCCGTGCTGAGCGACGGCGTCGAGCGTGAGCCGCTGCAGCTCGGGCCCGATGCTCTCGTACGACTTCCTCTGCGCGATGGTGGACAGGGCGAAGAGCGCCTCGGGGCGTTTGGTGAGGCTGATCAGCGCGCGCATGGTGTCTTCGCGCACCGCCGGGTCGAGCGTGAGCTTCGACAGGCCGTCGGCCAGCCCGCGCAGCGGCGCCGCCCCCAGCGGGTCTTCGCCCTGGAGCACGAGCAGCTTCGACTGGTCGGCCTCGCTGAGCTTCGGAAACCCGTCGGCGGTAGCGACCGCGATGAGGCCCAGCCCCGCCATCTCGCCGCCGCTCTGCGCGTACTCACCGAGCTGCCGGAACGCCTCTCTCTGGGACGACGGCGCCGCCTTGACGAAGTTCGCGTCCGACGCGAGCTCGAACACCTGGTCGTGGTTGACGCCCCTCTCTTGCAGCGCGTCGAGCATCGGGCCTACCAGCGTGTCGTCTCTCAGCAGCTCGCGGACACGCTCGCGCTGCGGCTCGGAGAGCCGGCGAAGCTCGGGCCTCTCGAGAATCCACCTGCGGTCGCGCGCCGTCGCGTCGGACCTGCTCGACGCCGGCTCGAACGTGTCGACCGGAGCCGCCGACGGCGGAGGCTGCCGAGGCGGCGGCGCCTTCGGGAGTGGAGCACGTGCCACGACGGGAGGCGGACGCTGGCCGATCGGAGGAGGCATGCTCCAGAGCTCAGCAACCCACGCGCCACGGTGGGCTTCACTCGAGGCGCGCGAGCCGCCTCGGGTTGTCGGCAGCAGCCCGCAGGCCGCGGCCGGCGACTTCCAGAGGGCCTTCGTGACGAATGTCCCGTGACGGCGGTCTAGACTGTCGCCGGCAGTGCGCCTCCGGCTCCTCTTCGTCGTCTCGGTGTTCTGCGCGTGCGGCCCGCCTCCGGCGCAGGTCGACGCCGGGCCTCACGACGCCGGCAGCGCCGACGCGGGCATCGATGCGGGAACGTCCGACGCCGGCTTCGACGCGGGAGCGCTCGACGCCGGCTCCGACGCGGGTACGCCCGACGCTGGCACCGACGGCGGGACCTTCGACGCCGGCACCGATGCGGGCTTCGACGCGGGCACGTTCGACGCGGGCACCGACGCCGGAGCGCTCGACGCGGGCTTCGACGCGGGCGAGCCCGACGCAGGCTTCGACGCAGGCTTCGACGCTGGAGAGCCCGTCGACGCGAGCGTCCCGCTCGACGACGCCGGCTGTCGCCTCGCCGGGGGCGCAGGCGCTCCGTTCGAGCTGCGCGTGATGGCGGCGAACCTCACGAGCGGCAACGGGCAGTCGTACGACCCGGGCCACGGCATTCGCATCATCCAGGGCCTGCACCCCGACATCGTGATGCTGCAAGAGATGAACTACGGCACGAACACGCCGGCCGCGATGGAGACGTTCATGGCGGTGCTCGACGGCGGCTATCGCTACGCGCGCGGCGCCGGGCAGATTCCAAACGGAGTCCTCAGCCGCTACCCCATTCTCGACGCGGGCGAGTGGCCCGACCCGCAGGTCGGCAACCGCGGCTTCGCGTGGGCGCAGGTCGACCTGCCCGGGCCGCGCGACGTCTTCGTCGTCTCGGTGCACCTGCTCACGGCGAGCTCGAGCGAGCGGAACACCGAGGCCACCGCGCTGCTCGCGCGGCTCGACGCGAACGTGCCGCGCCACGACTTCCTGCTCATCGGCGGCGACTTCAACACCGACACCGCGAGCGAGCCCGCGCTCTCGACGCTGGGCGCGCGCGTGAGCGACGGCCCCACGCCGCCCGCGGACCAGAGCGGCAACCCGAACACGAACGCGAACCGCAACAAGCCGTACGACCACGTGCTGGTGTCGCAGTGCCTGCAAGTCTCACAGCTCGACGCCGGGCTCGTGTTCGACAGCCGCGTCTTCATGCCGCTCACCGACGTCGTGCCGGTGCTCGCGGGCGACAGCGCGGCTCCGAGCATGCAGCACATGGGTGTCGTGAAGGACTTCACCGTTCAACCGTGACCCGGACGACCCGAGGTCGGAACTGACCCACCTCGGGGCGAGTCGATGCGGGCAGATCGGCACCGGCATGCCCCGTGCTCGAACCGCGCGAAGTGTCTCTGCTCGATCACCTCGACCGTCTGCTGGGCATCCCGGCACACCACGCGGACCCTGAAGAGACCCGGAAGCTGCGCATGGTCGCGGGCATCGCGGGGTTCGCGGTCGTCTCGGGGATCGCGTCGCTCATCGTCTCCCTCCTGCAGGAGCTCTCTGCCCCTGCGCTCGCGCTCAGCGGCGTCGTGTTCACCGGCTCGGTCGCGGCGCTGGTCGCCACCCGGCGGCGACGGAGAGTCATAGGCGCCGCGATTCTCTCGGCCACCATCGCGCTCACCATGCTGTTCGCCGGTCTCTTTCACGACGGGCTCAGCGTCATGCTCAGCCCGAGCAGCATCGGGCTGCTCGTGCTCACGGGCCACCTCGTGGGCCGCAGGGGCGGCACCTGGCTCGCGCTGCTCCTGGCCACCAGCTACCTGGTCGTCTTCACCGCCCACATGAGCGGTCACGTCATTCACTTCGACCTCGTGCCCGGCGACCCCCGGCCGATGATGCTCTTCGACGCCATCATCGCGATTCCCGCCGTGTGGTACGTGCAGCGCCTCGACCGGTTCGCGAAGGAGGCCGCCGACGCGCGCCTCATGCAGAACCTGCGCGAGCTGCAGAACGCGCGCGACCGGCTCGCGCAGATCGACAAGATGGCGGCGGTCGGGCAGCTCGCGGCGGGCGTCGCTCACGAGCTCAACAACCCGCTCGGCGTCATCTTGGGGTTCGCCCAGGGGCTCGAGCGGCGCCTCTCCGACCGCGCCGAGCTGCAGAAGCCGGTCGCCTCCATCGTGCGGGAGTCGCTGCGCTGCCGCGATCTCGTGCGCCAGCTGCTCACGTTCTCACGTGCGGGCAAGCGCGACATCGAGCGCTTCGACGCCAACGAAGCGGTGCGCTCGGTGACGGCCCTCGTCGAGACGCGGGCGAAGATGCAGGGCGTGCGGCTCACGGCGCAGCTCGCGAGCGAGGCCCTGCCCGTCGTGGGCACCCGCGCGCAGGTCGAGCAGGTCGTGCTGAACCTCGCGAACAACGCGCTCGATGCGATGGAGAAGGGCGGCAACCTCACCGTTCGCACGGCCCAGACGGCGGGCGGCACGACCATCGAGGTCGCTGACACCGGCTCGGGCATCGCCCCCGAGAACCGCGCGCGCGTGTTCGAGCCGTTCTTCACTACGAAGCCCGTGGGCAAGGGAACCGGCCTCGGCCTCAGCATCTGCTGGGAGATCGTGCAGCAGCTCGGCGGCACCATCGACCTCACGAGCGAGCTCGGCCACGGCACTACGATGACCGTGAAGCTGCCCGTCGGAGCTTCCGCAGGCACCTCGACCTGACTCGACCCTTCGACTGCAGCCAGAGAACCTGCAGCGACGACCACCGAGCTCGGTGCGCCGAACGACGGCCGACGGGAAGACGGCGGTTCTTCTCGCCCGCCGTGCCAACTCGAGCCTGTCGAGCGCAGTGCGTCACCGCGAGGTCACGAGCCCTCACGTTTGGACGGGTGTACAGCGCTCGATGGCCGACACTTCATTTCGTGGACAACTGTCGTTCACGTTTCGGGGGGTCCTCCGCCCAAGCCTGTACAGCTGTCCGACGACCGCGCTGAACCAACCGCGCGGTGCGCCGTGAGCGGCGCGAGCGCACGAGCTTTTGAGCCGTCGTCCTACCGCGTCGTGATGGTGATGCGCGTCGGGGTTCGCGGCACGGGCCGCGGCCGCTTCGCGAACACGCGGCGAAAGAACGGCGACAGGCCGAGCCCCACGCCGTACAGCACGTGCATCACGAGCATCGAGCCGATCATCATCGACACCCGGTTCGCCATCACCGGGTCGACCACGGGCACGATGACGAACATCATCAAGATGAAGATGCCCAGCGCGAAGGCCGCTCCGGCGAGCATCGCGATGCCGCGCGGCGTGTCGCGCCGCACGAGCGTGGCGAACAGCGTGCCGAACGCCGCCGACACGACGAGGTGCAGCACGACGCCCCACACGATGACGCCCGGCCCCTTCAGCAGCGCCTCCGGCCCGCGGAACGCGGCGCCGATCAGCTGCGGCACGGCGAACGGGCCCTGGCCCAGCAGCGTCGTGGCCACCATCGCGAACGCCGCCATGAGCACGCCGCCCGTGAGCCCGGCAGCGCTGCCGGCCTTCACGATCTCCAGCACGGCCGGCTCTTCTTCGGTGCCGAACTTGTCTTTGAGGGTGACCTCGGCCATTGCGCGTCTCAAGTGCTGCTGGGGTTCTGCTCGTCGATGCGCTCGGCGAGCCGCAGGTGCTCGCGCAGCACCGGCAGCACCTTGTTGAGCAGCGACTGCACCTTCGAGCTCTGCGTCTGGCCGAGCGTCGTCTCGACCATCGTGACCGCCTTCTGGTGGTCCTCGACCATCATCTTGCCGAACTCGCGATCGAACTCTTCCCCCTTCAGCGCCTCGAGGCGCTTCATGCCGTCCATCGCGGCCTGCATCTCGGCGGCCTCGAGCTGGTCTTTCGGAGCCGGCAGCGTCAGGTCGATGCTCTTGTGCTTCGCGAAGCTCTTGAGCTGCTTGTCGGCGAGCGTGTGGTCTCTCACGAGCACGTCGCCGAACGCCTTCACCTGCTTCGAGGCGCCGTTCTTCTTCGCGAGCTTGCCCATCTGAATCTCCATGTCGTTGTCGTGATGGAGCTTCGCGAGGGTCTCGATGTCTTGAGCCGTCGGCTCCGCCGCGTTCGCGGAGAGGTCGCGCTTGTCCTTCGCCATCGGGGCTTCGGTCTTGGCGTCGTCGAGGTCGGGCGACGGCACCGGCGGCGGGTCAGCAGCGAGCAGCAGCGCCGGCAGGGCAGCGAGCGCGAGGAGGTTCGTCTTCATGGGAGAGTCCTTTCTCCGTCGTGTGGTGCATCGGGTGTGCCCCCTTCGGCGCGCGAGCAAGAACGCCACAGCCGCACAGTGAGCCTGTAGACTCCGGCCACACGTGAAGTTCCTCTGTTCGAGCTGCAATCGGCTGTTGGAGGTCGAGCGCTTCCGCGTCGAGGGCGCGGTGCTGATCCTCTCGTGCTCCGAGTGCGGCGGTGAGAGCCGAGCGATCGGCACCAGCGGTAACACCAGAACCGCCACAGCTCCCGCGACCGTCACGCCGATTCGCCCGGCCCTCGCGCCCGCCGAGCCGATCACGCCGGCGCCGATCGTCTCGGCAGACAAGGCCTTCGAGGTGCCCGACGGCCACTGCCCCAAGTGCATCAGCCGGCGCACGCCTGACGCTCCCGCCTGCCCGACCTGCGGCCTCGTCTTCGCGTCGAGCGAGCCCCACACGTTCGCTCCGAGCGAGTGGCTGAAGAACGAGTGGCTGCTGCTCTTGCAGGAGTGGGGGAACGAGACCCGGCATGAAGAGCTGCGCACCGCCGCGATGGCGAAGGGCGAGCTCGCCGAGACCGGCCGGCTCTACCGCCTGCGGCTCGCCGACCAGCCGCAAGACCCGGTCGCCGTGCGCGGGCGCGACGAGGTGCTGCGCCTCGCCGTGCTGCCGTCGCTGCAGCTGCAGCAGCGGGCGAAGGGCGGCGAGACCGAGGTGCCGAGGTGGAAGTACATCGCGCTCTCGGCGGTCATCGTGGCCTGCCTGGTGGCCATCTACCTGCTCGTGGGGCAGATGCTGCAGTCGTCGTGAAGGCACTCGAGCGAATCCTCGGCCCCGACGGAGTGCTCAGCCGCGCGGTCGACGGCTGGGAGGCCCGCCCGCAGCAGCTCGAGCTCGCCCGCGCCGTTCAGCGCGCGTTCGACGAGCGCCACTCGCTGCTCGCCGAGGCCGGCACCGGCACCGGCAAGACGCTCGCGTACCTCGTGCCCGCGGCGCTCTCGGGTCGCCGCGTCGTCATCTCGACCGCCACGCGCGCCCTGCAGGAGCAGGTGTTCTTCAAAGACCTGCCGCTGCTCCAGGCCGCCGACCTGAACGTCACGAAGGCGCTGCTCAAGGGGCGCGCGAACTACGTGTGCCTCTCGCGCTTCGCGTCGTTCGACGCCCAGCCGCTGTTCGAGGCGCCCGACGACGCCGTGCACTGGCCCGCCTTCCGCGCGTGGACGCAGACGACCGAGACCGGCGACCGCGGCGAGACGCAGCTGCCCGACGCGTGGGCGCCGTGGCTGAAGCTCTCGACGCCGTCCGAGAGCTGCGCCGGCAGCCGCTGCCCCGAGTTCGAGCGCTGCTGGGTGACGAAGGCCCGCCGCACCGCGCAGGAGTCGCGCCTCGTCGTCGTGAACCACGCGCTGTTCTTCGCCGACCTCGTGCTGAAGGCGCGCGCCGCGATGGTCGCCGAGCGCCGCCGCGCCCGCGGGCAGGCCGAGGTCGACCTCTCGCTCTCGGTGCTGCCCGAGTACGACGCCGTCGTGTTCGACGAGGCCCACTCGCTCGAAGACGTCGCGACCGACCACTTCGGCTTCTCGGTCTCGAGCGCGCGCATCATTCAGCTCGCGCAAGACGCCGTGCGCGCCGGCCAGTTCCGCCAGGAGCACTCGGGCATGCTCGCGACGCTCGGCCTGTCGCTGCGCGAGCGCGCCGACACGTATTTCTCGTTCGTGCAGCGGCACCTCTCGCTCGCCGAGTCGCGCGGCGATGTGCGCCTGCGCTCGGAGCAGCTCGGTCCGCTGCAGAGCGCGAGCGGGCACGTGCTCGAGACGCTCGCCGCGCTGGGCTCGCTGTGCGCGAAGGCCGCCGAGGGCGCCGGCGACGTGACGAAGAGCATCTACGAGGGGCTGAAGCGCCGGGCGGAAGAGTCGGCCGAGGCGCTGGGGTTCGTGCTCGAGATTCCAGACGGCTCGCACGTGCACTGGGCCTCGCTGCGCGGCCGCACGACGTGGCTGCGCGCGGCGCCGATCGAGATCGGCCAGTCGCTCGCGAAGTGGCTCTACCGCTCGTGCGACACCGTCGTGTTCACCTCGGCCACGCTCGCGACCGGCTCGGGGCCCGGCGCGTTCGGTTTCGTGAAGGAGCGCCTCGGCCTGCAGCCCGAGGCCGCGGCGGTGAAGGTCGATTCGCCGTTCGACTACCCGCGGCAGTGCGGCTTGTACCTGCCGCGGCACGTGCCCGAGCCGAACGCGCCCGGGTGGACGGACGCGGTCTGCGACGAGGTGGTGGCGCTGTCGCGGCTGACGAGGGGCCGGGCGTTCGTGCTGTTCACGTCGCTCAAGCACATGGCCGAGGTGCACGGGCGGGTGGCTCCGCTGCTCGAGGTGCCGGCGCTGCTGCAGGGAGAGCGGCCGAAGCGCGCGCTGCTCGAGGCGTTCACGTCGGAGCCGAGCGTGCTGTTCGCGTCGCAGTCGTTCTGGGAGGGCGTCGACGTGCCCGGCGAGGCGCTGTCGCTCGTCATCATCGACAAGCTGCCGTTCGCGCCGCCCGACGAGCCGCTGATGGCGGCCCGCATCGAGGCGCTGCGCGGGCGCGGCGGGAACCCGTTCGATGATCACCAGGTGCCGTCGGCGGCGCTCGCGCTGCGGCAGGGGTTCGGGCGCCTGATTCGTACGAAGCGCGACTTCGGCGTGGTGGCGCTGCTCGACTCGCGGCTGACGCGGCGCCGCTACGGGCGCACGTTTCTCGAGGCGCTGCCGCCGGCGAAGAAGCTGTACCGCCTCGAGGACGTCGCCGAGTTCTGGCAGCGCGGGCTGTAGAACGGCCGGCCTCTCACACACACAACTCTCGTCTCTCACCCCACGAGAATCGGGCATGGGCTTCGAGGTGTTCAGCGTGCTGCCGTGCATCGGTCGCTCCCCAGCGAAAGTTGCGTGTGCACGTCGAGAGCTCGAGCCTGCTCGTCGCGTCGCGGTCTGTGCTCCGGAACAACCCCTTCACGGGACACCGGAGACACCACCATGCGCCTTTCTCTGATTTCGCCGCGGTCGAGCATCGACGCCGCGCCCGCCACTCAGCGGCTGTCGACCAGCACCACGCCGTCCTCCTTCGCCGATCGCCTCACCGCCAAGGCGAGCAGCGAGGTGAAGCCGTCGATCCTCGAGACGATGAACGCGAAGCTCGACGAGGGCAGCCTGGCGCAGACCGAGGTCGCTGCTCTTCGCGAGCGCATCAAAGAGTACCTCGCGCAGATCGAGCTCATGCAGAGCCTCATGATGAACCCGGGGCCCATGCCGTCACTGGACCAGTACAGTTACTGAGAACCGTCGTCGCCTTCCGCCTGTGCTGAAGGCGCGGCGCCATCAAGGTGCGCCGTGCCGCGCCTCGCACTGTCCGTCACGCGCTCGGGCCTCGTCAGCGAGGCCGGCGGGCCCACCGACGCCGACGAGCTGAAGCGCGAAGACCTCGCCGACCTCTTCGGCATCGAGCTGGACAGCCGGTGAAGAACAAGCGGAAGAACGAAGCAGAAGAAGCAGAGCCGGCGTCGGTCGATCGACCGACGGTCATGAGGAGGAGGGTCCTCGCGATGACCGACGCGGGCCTGCGCCCGTCGAGCGCACAGTGCCGAGCGTCACCCACTCGAGGAGCGCCCCACGTGATTCAGAAAATCGTCTTCGGCACCACCGCCGCCATCGTCCTGCTCATCGGCGTTCTCATGCTGTTCGGCGACAACGTGCGCCGGCTCTTCGGCATGAGCGCCGACGCCCTCGCGGGCGACGAGAACTTCGCCCAGAGCCCGAGCCTCACGCGCAAGACGATGCAGAACTTCGGCACCAGCAACGACTACGGCCCGACGCCGGCCGCGCCGCAGGGCAACACACACGCGGTCGTCGCTCCGAACCCTCGGGTCGACGCGCGGCTCGACGCGCTCTCGACGTTCGCGATCGACGTCGACACGGCGAGCTACACGCTCGGGCGCGCGACGCTGAACCAGGGCTCGCTGCCGGTCCAATCGGGCGTGCGCGTCGAAGAGTGGGTCAACGCCTTCCGCTACGACCTGCCGCAGCCGAAAGACGCGCCGTTCTCGGTCTCGCTCGAGGGCAGCCGCTCGCCGTTCACGCACGGCCGCCACGTGCTGAAGGTCGCGCTGCAGGGCCGCGAGGTCGCGAACCGCGACCGCCTGCCGGCGCACCTCGTGTTCCTCGTCGACACGAGCTGCTCGATGCAGGGCAACGACCGCATCGGGCTCGCGAAAGAGAGCCTGCGCACGCTCGTCGGCAGCCTGAACGCGCGCGACACGGTGGCGCTCGTGACCTACGCGAGCGGAGTGCGCGAGGTGCTGCCCCCGACGCCGGGCGACCAGCGCAGCACGATTCTCTCGGCCATCGCGACGCTGCAGCCCGGCGGCGGCACTGCGATGGGCAGCGGCCTCGAGATCGCATACCGCCACGCGGTGCGCGGCGTCTCGAAAGACTCGGTCTCGCGCGTGCTCGTGCTGACCGACGGCGACGCGAACATCGGCGATACGACCGCCGACCAGATGCTCGAGAAGGTGCGTGGCTACGTGCGCGAGGGCGTGACGCTGACCACCGTCGGCTTCGGCATGGGCAACTACCGCGACGCGCTGATGGAGAAGCTCGCCGACTCGGGCAACGGGCAGTCGGTGTACATCGACTCGGTCGAAGAGGCGCGGCGCGTGTTCCAGCGCGACGTGGCGGGCACGCTCGAGACCATCGCGCGCGACGTCAAGGTGCAGGTCGAGTTCGACCCGCGCGTCGTGAAGAGCTACCGGCTGCTCGGCTACGAGAACCGCGCCGTCGCCGACGCCGACTTCCGCAACGACGAGGTCGACGGCGGCGAGATCGGCGCGGGGCACAGCGTCACCGCCCTGTACGAGCTCGAGGTCAAGCCCGGGGCCGAGGGCACGCTCGGCACGGTGCGCGTGCGCGGTCAGCGGCCGCGCAGCGCCGGCGCGTTCGAGACCGCGGCCACCGTCGCGGTTTCGGCCGTCGACCGGCCGCTCGAGAGTTCGTCGTCCGAGCTCCGCTTCGCCGCCGCCGTCGCCGGCGCCGCCGACGTGCTGCGCGGCAACGCTCACGCGAGCGGCTTCTCGCTCGAGCACGCCATCTCGCTCGCCGACGACGCCACCCAGGGCCAGCCCGAGCGCCGCGAGTTCGTCGCCCTCATGCGCAAGGCCGCCGGCATCACCGAGCAGCAGTCGCGGGTGCGCGCGATGACGTACTCGAAGTTCTGAGCCGGTGGGGTAAATGCCGCCTCGTGCGGCTCCTGCTCCTCGCGCTCGTCTTCGCGGCCTGCTCGGCGCCCGCGCCGGCTGACTCGGGCGTCATCGACTCGGGCGTCGCCGACTCCGGGCCCGACGCCGGCCAGCAGCCCGTGACGCCGGTGCCGGTGCGCGTGATGACGTGGAACGTGAGGCAGCTCGGCGCCGACGGCGGCTCGCCGCAGCGGGTGGCCGAGCTCATCGCGGCGCAGTCGCCCGAGCTCGTCACCGTGCAGGAGCTCTCGAGCGTCGCGACCTTCACGGCGCTCGAGGCCCTGCTCCGCGCCCAGGGCTACGACGGTCACGCGGGCGAGCTCGCGCCCGGCTCGGGCGACCTCTTGCAGGCCGTCTTCTGGAAGCGCGCGACGGTCACGGTGACCTCGGCGCAGAACGTCTTCTCGACCGACGGGCAGCGCTTCCCGAGGCCTCCGCTCGCGTGGCGCACGACGCTCACCGCCCGCGACGCCGGGTTCTCGGTCGTCGCCGTGCACCTGAAGGCGGGCATTCGGCCGGCCGACGAGCAGACGCGCATCGACGCGCTCGGCGCGCTCGACGGCTGGCTGCGCGACCGCATCGACGCGGGCGAGCCCGACTGGCTGCTGCTCGGCGACTTCAACGAGGCGCCGTCGGACCCGCGCTCGGCCGAGGCGTTCGCTCCGTTCGTGCGAGAGCCCGCGGTGTTCCGCGCGCTCACGCCCGGCCTCGCCGACGCCGGCGTCTTCACGTTCGTGCCGCGCATGATTCTGCTCGACCACGTCGTCGCGACGGCCACGCTCGACGGCGAGCGCGACGGCGGCCTGCCCGCCGCGCTCCGGCTCGACCAGACGGTCGCCGACTTCGCCGCGGTGTCCGACCACCTGCCCCTCGTGCTCGACCTGCAGCTCTGATCGGCCGCCCCCGAATGTCTGTCGGCCGTGACCGCAACGCGCTCGTGCTCGGCCGCGTGCTCGAGCCGCGCCCCGCGCGGGGCTCAGCGCTGCTCGAAGCAGTAGAGCCGCGCGCTCTGGCTGCACGCGACCGCGGCGCCGTTCGTCGACCACTGCGCGGCGCTCGTGGCCGAGCCCTTGAGCGCCATCGCGCTCGTGTTGTTCGACCACGTGCTGCAGTTCGCCCCGCCCATGCCGCCGACGGCCGTGCCCGTCCACACGTCGCTCGTGCCGACGATGACGTTGCCGAGCTCGTTGCGGTTGATGGGCAGGCCGGGCGACGCGAGCAGGCTGTTCTTCGTCGCGAAGGCCACCGTCGTCGTGCCCCGCAGGTACCACGGCGACGAGTCGCTCAGGCGGCTCGAGGCCGTGAAGCCCGGGCTGCCCGACACGAACGCCTTGAACGTGCCGGCCAGCGCAGCGCCCGTCGCAGCCTGCGCGCACAGCTGGTCGGCGGCCTCGGCCCCGATCTTCCCCGGCGCCTGCAGCTGCAGGTTGCCGTGAAAGGTCGCGTTCGTGACGAAGACGACGGCGCCGCCCGCGGCGCCTCCGGCCGATGCGCCGCCGGCCGCCCCTCCTGCGGCGCCTCCTGCGGCGCCTCCTGCCGTCCCGCCGTCCATCTCTTCACCGCCCGCCGTCGCGCCGCCCGCCGTCGCGCCGCCGGCCGTGGCTCCACCTGCCGTGCTGGCGCCTCCCGCTGTGCCGCTGCCGCCCGCAGTGCTCGCGCCTCCGGCGCTGCCGCCGCCGGCCGTGCTGCCGCCTCCGTCGCCGCCGGCGCCGCCGGCCTGCGGGTCGCAGATGTCGTCGCACGTCACGAGCGTGCAGCCGGCCTCGAGCACGGCGAGCGCGACGAAGAGGGCGAGCGCGCGCATCACGGCGACTCTGCCCGCAGCTCGGCGAGCGACTTCTTCCACCGCGCGCGCCACCACGCGGGCCAGTCGGTCACCTTCGCCTTCGGCGTCACGAGCTTCTCGAGCACGGCCACCGCCGCGGGCTTCGACGACAGCCGCACGAGCCCCGGCAGCGCCGCGCGCCCGAGCTCGAGCAGCTTCGCCTCGTCGCCCTTCTCGAGCAGCGCATCGACCGACGCCGGCAGGCACTGCCACCTCTCGACGTCGAGCTGCGCGACGCGGAAGACCTCTTCGCTCTTCTGGCGCTTGCCGCCCGCCTTGAGCTCGATGACCTTGCCCTCGAGCATCACCGGCCCCTTGCAGTCGAAGCCCTTCGGCACGTACGCGACCGTCTGCGAGTTGCCGGGCACGTCGAGGTACACCGGGCTCTTGCCGTCGACGTGGCCGATGGGGTGCTGCGCGATGACGGTCGCGATGGCGCCGTCGAGCACGACGTCTTTGCCGAGCTCTTGAAACAGCGACACTTCACCGGGAGCAGTCGAGAGCGCCATGAGGGTCACCGCCGCGAGCATGCGCGAAAAACTAGCACGCGCTCACCACGCCGGCGCCCGGTCGACGAACGCCACCAGCTCGGGCCAGACCTTCTTCAGCCCGTCGGGCGAGACCTCGCCGTACAGCGCGACGCGGTCGATGTGGCGCCGCTCGCCCGAGAGCTGCTCGATGCAGAGGGCGTCGAGCGTGCGGGCGAGCGCTCCGACCGAGCCGCCGAGCTGCTTCACCTCGAACGCTCCGAGCCTCGTGCGGGCGCCGGCTGCGTCACCCGAGCGCGCGAGCAGAATCGCCTCGGCGAGGCCGATGCGGCCGGGGTCGCCCTCGTCGTGCGGGACACTGGCCAGCCTTCGACGGGCGTCGTCCGAGCGGCCCAGCAGCGCCAGCGAGAGCGCCAGGTGCTCCTGCAGCAGGGGCCCGAGCTGCGCGTGCCGGCCTCCTCCGAGCTTCTCGGCGGCCTCGAGGTCCGCGACGGCTTCGTCGAGCTTCCACAGCTGAAGCCGCGCCACGCCGCTGTTGAACGGCCCAGCCGCCTGCTTGGCCTGCTGCCGCCGATACTTCTCGAAGTGCTCGAGCGCTTGCAGGTAGCGCCCCTGGGCGAGCAGCCGCGCGCCCTCGTGCGACGCTGCGTGCCGCTTCTGCAGCGCGCGCATGAAGAAGACGAAGAACAGGAAGAGGAAGACGATCGGCAGCCACTGCGCGGCCAGCCCCGTCAGGTCGGTCTGCGTCGCCGGAGCCGCGACCGGAGCGTCGCCCGCCTCGGGCCGGTGCTGGAACACGTTGTAGAAGGCGACGAACAGCACGATCAGCACGACCCACAGGATGATCGTCTTCCATGCCTGGCTCATGGGCACGGCGGTCTAGCAGTATTCTGCCGCGCCATGACTCGAGCCTGCGTCGCGTTGCTGCTCTTCTCGTCGCTCGTCTCCTGCGGCACGAGCCCCAGACCCACGAGCTGTCTGACGCCGAGCGCGTGCTCGTGCACCACGGGCAGCTGCAGCGCCACCTGCGGCACCTCGTGCAACGTCGGCTGCACCAACACCGCGACGTGCCTCATCGCGACCGGGGCCGACTCGACCATCGCCTGCACGAACAGCGCGACGTGCAACGGCACCGCCGGCGCCGACACGACGGTACAGTGCAGCAACGAGTCGACCTGCGACCTCACCGTGAATGGCAAGGTCGCCGCCGGGTGCTCGAACGCCGCCCACTGCAGCGTCGACGGAGCGGACGGGAGCTCGCTCGCGTGCAGTAACGAGTCCGAGTGCGACCTCGAGTGCACGAGCGGCACGTGCAGCCTCGCGTGCTCCAACTCGGCGAAGTGCGCCTGCAAGGGCGACTGCACCGTGACGTGCAGCTCGGGTATGCCGACGACCTGCCCCGACGGGCGGAAGGTCTGCGGGCGCCGCTGCTAGTGCGAGCCGGGAAGGGCGTCGACCTAATCGGCGGTGGTGAAGAACTTCGCGGCGGCGTCGACCTCGGCGCGCAGCTCGACGCGCCAGTCGCCCGCGACGACGGTGCGCTGCGTGAACGGCGTGAAGATGAGCGTGCCCGTGTAGCCGTCACCGCTGCGGCGGAGCTTCTGCAGCGCGGCGGCCGGCACCACTCCGGGGCTCTCGGCGAGCTCGCACCGCACGAGCACGCGCTCGACGTTTCGCTTCGCCGACGACAGGGTCACCTGGGCCTTCGTGCCAGCAGGTCCGCTCCACGACACCGGCAGGTCCACGCGGCGGCTGAACGGCGCGCACTCGAGCCCGCAGTCGGGCGCGTTCAGCTGCAGCGCGTGCGGCGCCGGCAGCTCGCTCGTGAACGCCGGCACGACGCCGCCGCTCGTCGACACGTACAGCGTCTCGCCACCTGCCCACGCCTGCCCTTCTCGGAACACCGACTCGTACTCGCCCTTCTGCCAGCGCAAGCTCACGTCGCCGTTCTGGGCGCCCAGAATCGAGACGTCACCGGCGTTCGAGTCCTTGCCGAGCCGCTCCCGGCCCGCCGCAGCGCACTCGACGACCTCGCACCCCGCGACCTCGCTTCGCGTGCACACGGTGTCGGCCGGGCCGAAGTCGGCCGACGCGAACACTCCGCAGAACTCGGTGCTGCACTGCTGGTTCAGCAGCACGGCGCCCTCGAGCGCCTCGACCCCGCTGCAGCCCGAGCCGAGCACCATCACCACGATGATCCACGAAGTGGTTTGCATGCGAGTGCTCTTGAGCACCGCACGTGCCGCATGCCCCCCGCCGCGCGCCGCCCGGTTGTCCGCACGCTCAGCGACCTGTCTCATGACGGCGGAGCACGTCGGTCGAAGGCTGCAGGCCCGGGCCTACAACGCTCAGAGCGACACGCCGACGACGAGCGGCACCTGGATCTCGGCCTCTTCGTCGCCGTCGAACGGCGGAAACACCATGCGCCTCGCGCGCTGCATCAGGCACGAGCCCCAGTCGCTCGTCTCGTGCACCTTCGGCGAGATGGCCGCGCCCTTCACGGCGCCCGACGGCGCCACCGTCACCGCCATCGCCACCTTGCCCACCTTCAGGTTCGGGTTCCGGCGCAGCCCCGACTCGATGCAGTCTTGAAACGCCATCTGCGAGTGCGCGACCACCTTCGCCGCCTCGCCCTCGTCGAGCCCGCCCGCGTGCGCCTTCGGAGCGCTGTCGTCGTCGGCCCTCACCCGCGGCCCTTTGTCCTTCTTCTCGGTGTCCCCGTAGAACGCACCGAGCGAGCCGGTGACGCCGCCCATCTTCTCGGTCTGGCCCGGGCCGGTGCCCTTGCGCGAGCCGAGCCCGCTCGTGTCGACCTCGGCCGACTTCGCGCCGTCGAGCACAGACGCCGCCGCGCGCTTCTTCGCCTCGGCCCGCGCCTTCGCCTCGGCGCGCTTCTCGGCCGCCTTGCCCGACAGCACGTCGCCGATCGCCGACATGCCGTCGCCGGTGAAGAACGACTGCTCGACCTCTTCGCCGCGCTCGTTCACGACCGTCACGCTGACGACCTTGAACGTCGAGAGGAGAAACAGCACGCCGATCGGCAGGCCGATGATGCCGACGACGAACAGCGCAATCTTCCACGGCGGGTTGCGCTTGTTCGCGCCCGACTGGTTGATGAAGTGTCGCGTGACCTCGCCGATGGCGTTCGGATCAGACGCCGGCGGCTTCGACGGAGCGTCGGGCACCTGCGACAGCGACTCTTCGCCGGCCTCCTGCGCCTTCGCGATCATCTCTTCGGTGACCTCGAACACCTGCTGGCACGACTTGCACTTCACCCGCAGCTTGATGCCAGGCACCGCCGAGCCCGCCGGCAGCACGTACGCCTTTCCACAGCTCGTGCACGAGACGTTCACGCTGGCGCGCAGCATACCCGGTTCATCCGAATGCGGCGTGCCGCGCTGAGGTGAAGCAGGTCGGGAATCAGTGCTACGACCCGCGCTCATGAAGCGTCTCGGACTCGCCCTCGTCCTCGCTGCGTGTGGCAGCACGCCCTCGCAGAAGCCGGCCGTCGTCGTCGCGCAGTTCGAGCCCGCGCTCGCCGAGCCGAAGCTCCCGCTGCCGAACCTGCTCGCGATCGACCCCGACACCCAGCGCATCGACGCCGCCGACCCCGCCGACGCCAACGACGCCGAGAAGGCGTTCTACGCGTGGCTGCGCACGCTCAACGGCTTCCCCGTCACGAGCGTCGCGACCGTCGACTTCAGCGGCGAGCTCAACCCCGACACCGTCAACGCCGAGAACGTGCTGCTGTTCGGCCACTCGCAGGGCGGCGTCGCGCGGCTCACCGCGAAGACCGTCGCCTACGACGCCGAGAAGCGGCAGGTGCGGGTCGACTTCGCGTGGAAGCCCGGCAGCACGTACACCCTCGCGGTGATGGCCGGCCCGAACGGCGTGAAGGGCGCCAACGGCGAGAAGGTCGTCGGCACCGCCGCGCTCGACCTGTTGCTCGTGAAGTACCCGCTCGTCTCGTGCACCGACCTGAAGGACCCTGCGTGCCGGAGCACGAACCCCGGCATTCGCGGCAAGACGCTCGACGACGAGCGCAAGAAGGCCGTGAAGATGGAGACCGCCCGCCTGATGGTGAAGCCGGTGGTCGACTCCATCGAGGCCGGCGGCGCTCCGCGCGAGAACCTCGCCGCCGTGTGGAGCTTCCGCACGCAGAGCACCGTGCTCACCACGCCCGTCGTCGCGTTCGACCCCGCCGTGCGCACGATTCCGTTTCCGTGCGACGCGCTGTTGAAGGGCGGCCACCCCGTGCTGCCCGAAGAAGACGGCGACGACGACCTCGTGCGCCAGACGAAGGCCGACCTTCAGAAGCTCGACGGCTTCTCGACGACCGCCTCGATCGTCACCGAGCGCAGCTTCGACGACGGCGCGGTCGGCATCGGCCTGCAGGCGTCGACGCTCGCGGCCACGCAGTTCCAGCTGCTCGACCTCGACGACGGCAACGCGCCCGCGGCGTTCACGCTGACGACGAAGACCGGGCCCGACCAGGTTCTCTTGAAGCCCACGCGCGCGCTGCGCGGCCACCACCGCTACGCGGTGCTGTGGACGAAGGGGGCGAAGACGACCGACGGGCGCGACGTGGTGGCGGCTCCGGCGCTGGCGCTGCTGACGGCGGGCGCGCCGTTCGCCGGCGACGACGGCAAGAGCCGCGTTCGCATACTCGACGACGAGCGCGCGGGCGACCTCGAGCGGCTGCGGAGGTCGGTGGCGGCGGCGGCGGCGGCGGCCGACGCGAAGGGCGTCGCGCGCGCAGACCTGTTGCACGCGTGGTCGTTCACGACGCTGACGACGGGCCCGACGCTCGCCGAGCTGCGCGGCAAGCCGGCCGAGTGGAGCCTGCCGACGGCGGTGAGCGACGTGGGGCCGCTGCAGCAGGCGGGGCAGCTGGCGCTCGTCTCGCAGTTCAGCGGCATCGACTTCCACTCGCAGGTGCGTGAGGGCCGCGAGGGCACGTTCATCACGGGCAACGCGCTGAACCTGAACGGCACCGAGCTCGACCTGACGAACCCGATGAGCCCGGTGACGGTCGAGACCGAGGGGCCGTTCACCGACGCAACGCTGGTGACGCCGCGGCAGGAGGCCATCAAGTTCATGCTGGTGCTGCCGAAGACGGCGAAGAACGCCGACGGCCGCATTCCCATCATCGTCTTTCAGCACGGCATCTCGCGGTTCCGGCGCGACGCGCTGTTCATCGCGAACTCCATCGCGCGGCACGGCTACGCGCTGCTCGCCATCGACCACCCGCTGCACGGCGACCGCAGCTACTGCACGGCAGACGCCGACTGCGCGACGGGGTTTCAGTGCACGGGGCACCGGTGCCCGCCGGGGCAGTACCGCGTCGTGAGCGGAGCCGAGGGCCTGCTCGGCACGCCGGCCATCACGGGCCTCAAGTTCAGCTCGACGACGAACCTGGCGGCGACGCGAGATCAGATTCGGCAGCTGATCATCGACACGGCGCAGCTCGTGCGCGTGGTGAAAGACACGACGGCCGGCATCGGCTCGCTGAACGTCGACGACCCGGCGACCGCGGGCGTGACCGAGCGGCTCGACGTGTCGAAGGTCGGCTACATCGGCATGTCCTTGGGCAGCGTGATGGGCTCTCTGGCGGTGGCTGCGAACCCCGAGGTGACGAGCGCGGTGCTGAACGTGGGCGGCGCCTCGCCGGCCGACATTCTCTCGCAGGCGCAGGTGGCGTTTCTGGCCGACAAGAAGGCGAAGCTCGACGCGTACCTGATGGCGGCCCGCGGCATCGCGCCGGGCTCGCAGCGGTACGAAGACTTCTACGACGCCGCGCGGTGGATGATCGACCGCGCCGACATTCAGAACTTCGGGCGGAACCTCATCGACGAGCCGCTGCCGACGTACCCGAAGAAGCGCCTCTTCGTGCAGTGGGTTCAGAGCGACCCGTGGATTCCGAACGTCACGACGCGCCTGCTCATCGACAGCATCGACCGCACCAGCTCACCGGCCAGCTTCGGCGAGCACCTGTGGGCCGGCGCCGCGACGGGCAATCACGGCTTCCTGATGGACCCGACGTTTCCCAGCGTCATCATGGCGCAAGACGAAGCCGTCACGTGGATGGACGGGCCGTAGGCCACGAGAACGCGTCCCCTCTCCCCCGTAGGGGAGAGGGAAAGGGTGAGGGGGCAGTAGACGAAGGAAGAAGAAGAGTCGAATCGACGCGAGCAGAGACGCCGAGCGCCCTCCGGTTTCTTCGACGGCCCGAACAACTCTGTCTCTCTTGCGCCGCCGTGCCTCGTGCGGCGCCCCTCACCCTGCCCTCTCCCTACGGGGGAGAGGGTTCTTCGTACGGCTCCCACTCGCTGATGTCGCTCTCCATGTACGGGCCGTCCATCACGCCGTCGGGCAGCACGCTGCCCTCGAGGTCGCGGCCGTTCTCGTCGTTGTCTTCCTGCACGTACTCGACCTCGCGCGACTTGCCGTCGGGCCCGGCCACCACGAGCACGTCGGGCTTCACCTCTTTCACGACCACCACCTCGTCGGCGGGGCCCTCGCCCGAGACGGCGAGCTCCCAGCCGACCCGCGGCGCCTTCGGCGCCACCACCACGCGCCGCTTTCCGACCGCGCGCCAGCGCACGCGCCGTCGAATGCGGCGGCGAACGCGGCGGTAGCGGCGGCGGCGCTGCCTTCGCCTGCGGCGCCGGCGGTAGCCGTGCGCGAGCGCTTCGCCGGGCAGCAGCGCGAGCAGCGCGCCGAACAGCAGCAGTTGGCGGCGAAGCATGACGTGGCGAGCCTAGCCCGCCATGATGCGGCGCCGTGAGAACCACGCTCACGCTGTGCGCGGCCGCCGCCGTGCTGCTGCTCCCGAGAGGAGGCGCTACGAGCGGAGCCACCCGAGCACATCAGACCGGCCCTCACCACCTCATCGTGCTCACGACGCCGAGCATCACCTTCCAGGACCCCGCCGACGAGCAGGAGTTCCACAAGCACGCGCGGGTCGAGCTCGAAGAGAAGCTGACGACGCACCGCAAGAACATCGAGCGCAACGTCGCGACGCTGCGCCGCGAGTTCAAGCTCGCCGCCTACGACGCGGCGCTGCCGCTCGTCACCGAGTACGACCTCGAGAGCGCGAAGGGCCCGTGCCGCATCGACTTCCCCATCGCCTTCCCCGACATGGGCTCCCTCGAGCTCGCGTTCGCGGCGCCGCCGAAGAGGAAGACCTGGGAGTCGCTCGGAGCCCGCATCCAGCAGCTCTTCACGCCCGAGCAGATGAAGCCGTAGTCAGCGGCAGCGCAGGCCGCACGACGCCGGCGTCTTCGCGGGGTCGAGGAAGTCGGCGCACGACTGCGCCTTCTTCTCGTTCGAGCACGCCTGCGCCTGCCCGAGGTCGAACGCCTTGCCCTGGTCTTCGCCGGTGCACAGCTCGTCTTGCGACGTCTTCTCGTCGCACTTCGCCTGCGAGGCGACCTTCGTGCGGCAGTCGTCGAGGCTGGTGCCGTAGGCGCCGCGGAAGCCGTCGCTCGTCTTCACCGCGTCGCTCTCGCACTCGAAGCGCCGGGTGCACTCGAGGTCGACGCCGCGCCGACACAGGTCGGGCGGCGACGGCACGCAGGCCACGAGCAGCAGTGCGAACGCGAAGCGCATCGAGCGGCCGTCGCTCATAGCTGGGCGGCCGCCGCCGGGTCCAGCCACAGCCGCGCGATGTGCTCGGCCTCGCGCAGCACGCGCCCGACCGGCAGCTGCGAGTCGGGCCTCAGCGCTTCGGCGAGCATCTTCGCCTTCGCCTGCCCTGCGACCATCACCCAGACCTCGTACGCCGAGCAGAGCTCGGGCAGCGACAGCGTCAGCCGCCGCGGCGGAGGCTTCGGCGAGTCGTCGACCGCCAACGCCCTCTTCTTCTTCTCGTCGAGCCCGGGGTGCCCGGGAAAGAGCGACGCCACGTGCCCGTCGGGGCCTACCCCGAGCAGCGCCACGTCGAGCGGCCGCGGCAGCTTCGCCTCGTACTCGGACGCCGAGTGAAACGGGTGCGCGACCGCCGGCACCTTCGAGAGCCAGAGCTCCTGCGCGGCCTTGAAGTTCGAGTCGGGGTGGCTCTGCGGCACCAGGCGCTCGTCGACCCACCACACGTGCACGCGCGACCAGTCGAGCGACGCCTCGGCGAACGAGGGGAACAGCAGCGTCGCCACCGAGCCGCCGGGCACCGCGATGTGAAACGCGCCGCGCGCCTCGAGGGCCTCGCCCGCCGAGCGCATCAGGCGCAGCCGCGCCTCGACGGCGAGGTGACTCTCACTGGCGACCAGCAGCTCCACGGCTTCGGGCTCTTAACGCGTTACGGAGCGCGAGGGACCTTCAAAGCCCTCGTCCACAGCGCGTCGAGCGAGAATCGGCCCGGCCCCGTGACGGCCAGCAGCACGGCGATGCACCCGTAGACGCCGGCGAGCTCGAACGAGCCGCCCTTCGTCAGGTGCCGGTGCACGGCCACCACCATCGTGCAGAAGATGCCGAAGCACGCGAGCGGCGTGAGCAGCCCGAGCACGAGCGCGATGCCGCCGCCGAACTCGGCCACCGCCGCGAGCAGCTGGAAGAACGCCGGGGCCGCGTCGCCGCCCTTGTCCATCCAGTGGAAGGGGTTCTGAATCTTGCCCCAGCCGTGCGTGACGAACGCGACGCCCGTCGCGACACGAAGCAGTAACAGCGCGGCCGAGACGGGCGTGGCCTGCTGCGGAATCAGCTTGTTCCACATCACGTTCCAGGAATAGCACCACGCGTCATGCTGCTCATCGGAGACATCGGGGGCACCAACACGCGCGTCGCCGTGCTGCCGCCGAAGGGCGGTGCGCCGGTTCACGAGGCGCGTGTCCCCAGCCAGGACTTCCCGTCCTTCCAGCTCGCGCTGAAGGCGGCGCTCGCCGGCACGAAGTTCAAGTTCCGCTCGGCGTGCTTCGGCATCGCCGGGCCGGTCATGGGCAACCGCTGCGTCGCCACGAACCTGCCGTGGGTCATCGACGGCCGCGCGCTCGCGAAGACGCTGAAGGTGCCGAAGGTGCGGCTCGTGAACGACCTCGTCGCGCTGGCGCACGGCGCGCTCGCCACGCCCAAGAAAGAGCTCGTGCCGCTCAACGGCCCGCTGCTCCCGCAGCCCCGCGGGCAGAACGTCTGCATCATCGCGGCCGGCACCGGGCTCGGCGAGGCGGCGCTCATCTGGGACGACTCGAGCGAGCGGCACGTCTCGCTCGGCACCGAGGGCAGCCACGGCGACTACGCTCCGCGCGAGCCGATCGAAGAAGAGCTGCGGCAGTTCCTCGCTGCGCGCCACGGGCGCGTCAGCACCGAGCGCGTGGTGAGCGGCCCGGGCCTCAAGGCCCTCTACGAGTTCTTCCGCGACGTGAAGAAGCTGCCCGAGCACGAGGCGCCGACGACCGGCGCCGACGTCGACTTCAGCGCCGAGGTGACGCGGCTCGCGCTCGCCGACACGAACCCGTGCGCGCGGGCCGCCGTCGACCTGTTCGTGCGCGCGTACGGCGCCGAGGCCGGCAACATGGTGCTGCGCTACATGGCGACCGGCGGCGTCTACGTCGCGGGCAACATCTCGCACGTGCTCGCGGCGCGGCTGAAGTCGCCGATGTTCCGCGATGCGTTCGTCACGAAGGGCCGCTTCTCGCCGATGCTCGAGGCGCTGCCGGTCGCGCTCGTCGACTCGCCGGGCGTCGGGCTGCGCGGCGCTGCCGTTCTGGCCCAGCAGCTTTAGCTCCGTGTTAGACACGGGCCCTCTCTCGAACGGGGAAAGCACGAACATGAAGATCGCGATGGTGGGACTCGGCCGCATGGGCGCGAACATGGCGCGCCGGTTGATCAAGGGTGGTCATCAGTGCGTCGTCTGGAATCGCGACCCCAAGCCGGTCGAGCAGCTCGTGAAAGAGGGCGCCATCGGCTCGAGCAACATCGAAGAGCTCGTGAAGAAGCTCGAGGCTCCGCGCGCGGTGTGGGTGATGCTGCCGTCGGGCGAGGTCACCGAGAACATGGTGAACCAGCTCTCGGGCCTGCTCTCGAAGGGCGACATCATCATCGACGGCGGCAACTCGTACTTCAAAGACGACGCGCGCCGCGCGAAGGCGCTCGAGCCGAAGGGCATTCGCTACGTCGACGCGGGCACGAGCGGCGGCGTCTGGGGCCTCGAGCGCGGCTACTGCCTGATGGTCGGCGGCAACGCCGAAGCGGTGAAGCACCTCGAGCCCGCGCTGCAGACGCTGGCGCCGGGGCCGGGCAGCATCGAGCGCACGCCGGGCCGCAAGCCGAACCAGGGCACGGCCGAGAAGGGCTACCTGCACTGCGGGCCCGCGGGCGCCGGTCACTTCGTCAAGATGATCCACAACGGCATCGAGTACGGGATGATGCAGGCGTACGCCGAGGGCCTCGACATCATGCGGGGCGCCTCGTCGAAGAGCCTCGCGCCCGAGCTGCAGTACGACCTGAACCTCGGCGAGATTACCGAGCTGTGGCGCCGCGGCAGCGTCGTCACCAGCTGGCTGCTCGACCTCACCGCGAGCGCGCTCGTCGAAGACCCGAAGCTCGAGAAGTACACCGGCTACGTGAACGACTCCGGCGAAGGCCGGTGGACGGTGCTCGCCGCCGTCGAAGAGGCGGTGCCCGCCGAGGTCCTCACGTCGGCGCTGTACACCCGCTTCCGCTCGCGCCAGGAGCACACCTTCGCCGAGAAGGTGCTCTCGGCGATGCGCGAGAAGTTCGGCGGCCACACCGAGAAGAAGTGACGGCCGCGCTCGCGCTGGCGGTGTCGCCCTCGTCTGAAGGGCGGCACCTACACCGTGAGCCCCACCTGCGAACCTGCCGGGCTGCGAAGACACGCCGACGTTTGCGCTCGTGAAGCGCGCTTGCGATTAAGCTCGGCGCCGCCTGAGCGACGACTCGTCCAAGAAGAAGGACCCGCAGGGCGAGCGCCCGCCGGGCAGCGAGCGAGACGCAGCGTTGGATCAGACGCTGACCGACCCGCTGCCGTCGGCGTCGTCGACGCTCGCTTCCATCAAGGCGCCCACGCTCTCGGACCCGGTCATCGGCGCGAACGTCGAGGGCTACGTCGTGAAGGCCCGCCTCGGCGTCGGCGGCATGGGCATCGTCTACGAGGGCCACCACGAGGTCATCGGCAAGCGCGCCGCCATCAAGGTGCTGCGGCCCGAGTTCGCCGAGAGCCCCGAGCAGCTGCAGCGGCTGGTCTCCGAGGCGCGCGCGGTGAACCAGGTCGGCCACCGCGGCATCATCGACGTCTTCGCGTACGGGCAGCTGCCCGACGGCCGCCAGTGCATCGTCATGGAGTACCTCGACGGCCAGCCGCTCGAGGACGTGCTCAAGGGCCTGCGCGCGAAGGGCCAGCGAATGCCGCTCGCCGAGGTGCTCGAGATTCTCGACGAGGTGCTGTCGGCGCTGAACGCCGCGCACGAGGCCGGCGTCGTGCACCGCGACCTCAAGCCGTCGAACATCTTCCTCGTGCGGCAGCGCGACGCGCGGTTCGTGAAGCTGCTCGACTTCGGCATCGCCAAGCTCGGAGCGCTCGGCGGCTCCACGCCGGTCTCGCGCGCGAGCATGATCGCCGGCACGCCGACGTACATGGCGCCCGAGCAGGCGCGCGGCGCGGCCGCGGCTCCGACGATGGACCTGTACTCGGTCGGCGTCATCGCGTTCGAGCTGTTGTGCAACCAGCCTCCGTTCGACTCGGACTCGGTGATGGGCATGCTGATGATGCACGCCGAGAGCAAGCCGAAGAAGCCGTCGCAGCTGCGCAGCGAAGTGCCCGACGCCGTCGACGAGCTCGTGCTGCGCCTGCTCGCGAAGGCGCCGGCCGAGCGCTTCCGCACCGCCGAGCACTGCCGCGCCGAGGTCGTGAAGCTGAAGGCCCACCTGCGAGACCCGAGCGCCCCGCGCACCATGCAGGACGAGGTCGTCGAGCCGCCCGTGCTCTCGCAGATTCTGCCCATCTCTCAAGAGGTGCCCAGGCCCGTCGACGCGCAGAAGAACCTGCAGACGTTGCTTCAGCCTGAGAGCGTGGCGCCTCGCTCGAAGCAGCCGCTCACGGCTCACCAAGAGACGCTGGTGCTGCCGAAGCCCGAGCGCGAGCCCGACCCGCCGCTCGGCACCTCGCAGGTACTCCCGCCGCGCAGCAAGCTGCCCGTGTTCGTGCTCGCCGCTGCCACCGGCGCGCTGTTCGTCGCCGCCGGGTTCATGATGTTCGGGCCCGAGCCTTCGCAGCAGCCACCGCCCGCGCCGCCGAAGCCGGTCGCGGTCGCCGTCGCCGAGCCGCCGAAGCCGAAGCCGCTTCCTCCTCCCGCACCCGAGCCTGAGCCTGCGCCCGTCGCGAAGGCGCCCGAGCCCGCGCCGACTCCGCCGCCGCTCCCTCCGCCTGCTCCGGCTCCTGCTCCGGCTCCGACGCCGCCGGTGGCTGCGCGCGTCGCGCCTCCGCCGCCGCCTCCTCCGAAGGCGGCGATTCAGAGTGCGGGGCTGCTCGGCCGCGTGAAGCGGCTCGAGGCGCGCATCGACAAGGCGCACCAGGGGGGCGCCGAGGTCGCGCTGTACTTGAAGCAGGTGCAGCGCATTCGGCAGAAGCTCGAGGGCGGGCCGCTCTCGGCCGACGACCGCACGCGCGTCGAAGTCGCGCTCGACAACCTCGAGAAGAGCGCCGACTACTAGACCCGCCGCTCGCCTCTCACGAAGCGCGGCGCACCTTGCGTTCAACCCGGTGAGCCGCGGTGGAGCGCCGGCTCGACGGCCGCAGCACACGTCGACACACAACCATTTTCGCGCGCGCGCGACGATGAAGAGGTCGGTCCCTCAACCATGCCCCCTCCTCTTCGTCGGCCTGCTTCCGTTTCAATTTCTGAGAATCTTCGAAGCGTCCGCCCGCACGCAGACTGGGCCGACAAGAACCTTGGAAACGGAGACGGCACGCTCGACTCCGACGAGCTCGACGCGTTCGAACGGGGCTACGGCTCGATCGAAGGCATGAGCGAGCGCGTCATCGCGCCGCTGCGTCGAGCGCTGCGCGCGCCGGCGCCGGCTCCCGAGACGGCCGTCACGCCGGCGCCGGGCCAGGCTCCGACCACCGAGCCTGCGACCTTCACGGTCGCGCAGCTGCTGCGCGGCGAGCACAAGACGGTGGCCATCTCCGCGGTGCCCGACACCGGCTCGGCCCGCTTCGCCGCGCGCCTCGCCGACGAAGCTTACGGAAATGGCGACGGCCAGCTCTCGACGAGCGAGCTGCGCGGCCTTCGCAACGTGGCGGCCTACGCGTCGACGGTGCCGCAGCTCGAAGAGGCGCTGCGCACGCGGGGCACCGACACGCCCGACCCGACGGCTCCACCGCCCGCGGGCGCTCCGGCGATGGGCGTCGCGGTGAGCTCGGTGTCCGAGGGCCTGCGGCCGGTCGCTCAGTTCGCCGACCAGAACGGCAACGGCGACGGAGTGCTCGACACGCGCGAGGTCACCGCTCACGCGCAGTTCGTCGCCGCGCACTCGGGCGGAGCGGCGCTCTCGGAGAGCAACCTCGGCATGCTGCGGCTGATGTACCGGCTGACGAATGCGGGCACGCCGGTCGCCGGCATCACGATGCGCGCCGACGGCACGGGCGCCGCGGCGAACTGGCCGCCGCCCGCTTCGCGCATGCTCGCCGAGGCTACCGAGTTGACGCCCGAGCGCCGCGCGCTCGCGAACCGCATCGTGCGCGCCGCGGGCCACGCGACCGCCGAAGACGTCGCGGCGGTCGCCGAGCACGTCGCGCGCCTGCCGATGCCGGTGCTGCGCGCGCTCGACGAGCGGAAGATTCCGATTCGGGTCGGCCGCGAGAGCGTCGTCGACGTGGTGCCGTCGCTGGCCAACGAGACGCCGCGCGGCTGGCACGAGGGCCGCACCTTCCACGACGTGCCGGGCATCTATCACCCCGAGTCGCGCTCGGTGATCGTGTCGACCGAGGCGAGCGCGAGCGGCGGCCGCATGCTGAGCGACGACCACGGCTCGCTCGATCTGCTCGTGCACGAGATCGGCCACGCGCTCGACCTGCGCGACGCGTTCGGGCTCGCGAGCGGCGCGGTCTCTGACAGCCGCGAGTTCCGCCAGGCGTACGACACCGACCGCGCGAACCTGCAGCGCCTCGGCCGTACCTACCTGACCCAGGAAGGCGAAGCCGGCCGCGAAGAGGCGTTCGCCGAAGCGTTCGCCGCCTACGTCTCAGGCAACCAGTTCATGCCCGAGACGACTCCGAACCTGCGGGCGTACTTCGACCGCCTGTTCGAGCGCGTCGAGCGCTGACTCAGTACGACGACCCGGAGGTTCGTGCCGGGTTGTCGTACTGGGCGCCTCGGCTCACGGCGGCCCGAACCAGATGCTCGAGCTCGCGGCGTCGATGCGGAGCTTGCGGTTCCCCATCGCCGAGAGACCGAACAGGCCGTGAATGTCTCCGACGCCGAGCTGGCGGTTCGCGTCTTCGAGCGAGGGAAACGACGGCGCGCGCAGCACCGAGATGCTCCGCGCCGGCGTCATCGGCGCGATCAGCGTCGCAGTGCCGAGCCACAGCGTGAGCGGGTTCCCGTACGCGTCCTGCGTCGAGACGGGCTGGTCTCCCGCCTGGCCCTGCTGGCGCAGCCACAGCGTGTGCGCGGCCCCGGTGTCGAAGCCGAGGCGCACGTCGACGCTGTCGAGCCGCACGCGCACGAAGAGGTACCCGACGATGTCGTCGAACGCGAGCCGCTCCCAGCCCTGCGGCACCGGCGTCGACGTCGTTCGAATCACGCGCGCCGGCAGGTCGAGCTCGCGCTGCCGCTCGAGGAACCAGTCGGCGCCGAGCGTGCCGACGACGGGCCGGCCGGCCGCCACCGCCTCGTCGACGTGGTACGGCCGGCCGATGACCTGGCGCTGCTCGCAGCCGAGCCCGATCGCGCCTGCCGGCCGCCCGTCGGGGCCTCCGTCGGTCGAGAGGAACGTGTGCTGGCTGCCGGTGTCGACGAGCAGCGCGACGTCTTGCCCGTTCAGCTGCGCGTACGCGTAGAGCCGCGTCGGGCCGAGCGCCCCGACCGTCACCACGAGCGGCAGCTCGGGCAGGCAGCCCGCATCGGGCACCCCCGAGTCCACGACGAAGCCCGAGTCCACCGCGACGACGCCCGCATCCGCGACGACGCCCGAGTCCACGACGCCGGAGTCCTTCTCTGCCTCGAGCACCTGGGTCGGCGCGCTCCCGCGAGCGAGCAGCTCGCCGGCGGTCTCACCCGCGCAGCCCGACAAGAGAACGAAGGCCCAGAGCCTCATGGTGGGGCCCTTCGCAAGCGAGGGGCCAGCCTCCCGACACGGGGAGTCGTGCAGTTGCGCGCGCGGCGCCTCAAGAATCTGCGGCTGGGCTAGCCTCACGCGCCGATGACGGCATGGCTCGTGGTGATGACGCTGCTCGGGCAGGACGCTCCGCTGACTCCGCCGCCTCCGCCACCCGCGGTCGAGCCCGAGGCGCTGACGCCTCCGCCGATGCCGCCGGCCGAGGGCCAGCCGCCTCCCGTCCCGCTCGTCACGCCCCCGGACGAGGAGCGCTACGAGGGCGGCGTCGAAGACCCCGAGGGGCCCGACGCTCCGAGCAAGGGCGTGCGCATTCTCGCCGCGACCGGCTTCGCGGCGCTCGGCGCGGGCGCGCTGACGGTCGGCTGGCACTTCGTCGGCCAGTGCCGCAGCGGCATCAGCGGAGGCGCAGACTGCTTCCTCGCCGGCTTCGGCGTGACGGCGCTCGGCGTCGGCGGCATCGTCGCCGGAGCGTTCGGCGGCCACCGGCTCTTCGGCGGCAAGAGCAACCTCGGGTGGACGTTTCTGGGCGCCGGCGCCGGCGCGGCCATCGGCCTCATCGGTTTCCTCTTCGGCGCCGTCATCATTCAGCCGCGCAACGTGCCCACGTTCGCGCCGGTGCTCGCCGCGGGCGCCGTGGCCGCCGTCGGGGCGGCCGGCGTGCTCGAGCTCGGCCACTTCCTCATGGTGCGCGAGCTCAGGCGCGGCAAGCGCGTCTCGGCCGCTCCGATGCTGCTACCCAGCGGCGCGGGCGTGAGCTTCGCCGGCACGTTTTAGCGTCACGCCCGCAACCACCGCCGCCGCGACGTAGACGAGCATGCGCAGCGCGCGCAGCCGCTGCTCGCCGTCGGGTGCGCGGTTCACGTTGTCGAGGTGCGCGCCCGCGTGCAGCGCGAACGCGACGAGCATGCTGCGGCCGCTCTTCTCGAAGAACCACGCGATGAAGACGCTGCCCGCCATCAGCTCGACGAAGCCGAACGCGATGGCGCTCGCCGACGGCAGGCCGCCCGCGAGCCACATGCCGAGGTGCCAGACCGTCCAGACCGCTCCGAGCACGAGCGAGCCCACGACGGGGCCTGCGCGCTCGGCGAGCTGGCCGTAGGCGTAGCCGCGCCAGCCGAGCTCTTCGCCGACCGAGAACATGACGAGCGCCGCGACGTGCTCGGGCTGAACCGGCGGGTAGAACCAGTGCGCGGGCGTGCCGCCGAGCGCGACCTCGACGAGCGTCGCGACGAGGTGCAGCGCGGGGGTGACGAAGAGCCCCGCGAGAATCCACAGCGGGCTCGTTCGCCAGCGAAGGCCGGCGCGGCCACGCGTGACGAGCAGCATCGCGATGGCCGGGCCCCACGCACCGAGGCCTGCGCCGAGCCTGGCGAGCGGTGAGGGAGCCGTGCCTGCGGCGTGCGCCAGCACCAGCGGGGCGTCGAGCAGCCAGGTGACGCCCAGCGCGAGCGCGAAGAATGCGACGAGCTTCAGAGCTCGCGCGACATCAGCAGGCGGAGCTTGCCGCTCTTCTTGCTCACCACGGTGGCGACGGTGGTGAAGCCGTTGGCGCGGTAGAAGCTGACGGCCGAGGCGTTCGCGGGGTCGACGCGGAGCGCGACGGTCTTGCGGTTCATGTCGCGCGCGACCTTGAGGCCTTGATCGAGCAGCTGGCGACCGACGCCCTTCTTGCGCAGCTCGTGCTTGACGACGATGTTGCGCATGTACGAAGCGCCGGGCACCGGGCCGTCACGCTCGACGGTGACGTAGCCGACGACGACGTTGTCGACCTTGCCGACCGAGATGTACGGGCGGAGCTTGGTGAGCGCCTCCATCGACTCGGCCGGGGTCTCGCCGCGGTCTTTCCACGGGCCGCTCGAGGAGCGCAGATGAGCGAGCGTCTGCATCTCTTCATCGGTGGGGACGTTGAACTTCACGAGACCGGTGAAGTCTCTGGTCGTGTCGAATGCCGGCGGTACAGACGGGGTCGTGCTGCCGGGCTCCATCTGCTTGTTCGTCGTCAAAGCGAAACCTCCTCCACGTTGCGGCCCACGGAGCTGATCCTAATCACCGTTACGAACAGTTCGCACGTGTGTTCCTGTTCCCACACCTACCTGCGCGCACAGACCGACGCGTTTGCTGACGGACGCAGCGTTGTGGGGCAAATTCGGAGCCGTGCAACTGAACCACGCTCAGCGAGAGCTGACGGTCAAGATCGTCTACTACGGGCCGGGCCTCTCTGGGAAAACGACGAACCTCCAGATGGTGCATCAGCGCACGAGCCCGGACGTTCGGGGTCGGCTGCTCACCGTCGAGACGCACGACGACCGCACGCTCTTCTTCGACCTGCTGCCCGTCTTCTTTTCGACGTCGTCTGGCTTCAAAGTGAAGGTGAAGCTGTTCACGGTGCCGGGGCAGGTGATCCACAACGCGACCCGGCGCATCGTCTTGCAGGGCGCTGACGCCGTGGCGTTCATCGCCGACAGCCGCCGATCAGCAGGGCCCGAGAACAACGCGTACTGGAAGAACCTGTACGAGAACATGCGCGAGAACGGGCTCGACCCGGCCGAGGTGCCGCTCGTCATCCAGTTCAACAAGCGCGATCTGCCCGACACGAAGAGCGACGCCGAGATCGAAGAGACGCGCAAGAAGGGCAAGGAGCCCGTCATCGGCGCGATCGCGGTGCGCGGCATCGGGGTGCTCGAGACGCTGCACGCGGTGCTGCAGGTGGCCTACCGCTCGCTCGAGGCGCGAGCGAACCTGACGAAGAACATCGGCCTGACCGAGAAAGAGTTCCTCACGCAGATCTTCGCGAACGTCGACACGAGCGGCACCGAGCTCGAGCGCGACTACCCGTCGAAGAAGGCGGTCGCACGGTAATGGCGCAGACTCCGCCACGGGGCATCTCGATTCTCCAGCGGCGGCTGTCGCTGTCGGAGATGCTCGACGTGCCGGGCTTCACCGAGGTGGTGAAGAACTTCGTCGAGCTGTACCGCGTCGGCATCAAGGTCTTCGACGAGCGGGGCAGCAAGCTCGCAGACATCAAGATCGGCAACGGCGACTTCTGCGGCTACGTCTTCTCGTTCGCCGAGGGCCGCTCGCGCTGCACGGCGACGGTGGCGCGCGTGAAAGACGGGCCGATCGCGACGACGCACGGCGCGCGGCTGCCGGTGCTGACCGACGATGACGCTCCGAAGGCGCGGGGCATGGTGACGGTGCCGTGCTTCACGGGGCTGCGGTACCTCATCATGCCGGTGAACTGGGAAGGCGACCCGATGGGCCGCATCGTGTTCGGGCCGTTTCTGCCCGAAGACATGAAGGACTTCCCCCAGTCGCTGCTCGACATCTCGACGGGGCTCGACGTCACGAACGCGCAGGCGCTGGTCGAGAAGGTCCGGCGGGCTCCCGAGTCGGCGGTCGTGAAGGTGATTCTGCACTTCGCGACGCTGTTCGACACGATGGTGGCGTCGGGCCAGAAGATGTTCCTGACGTCGCAGATGCACGTCGAGGCGACGCTCGAGTCGAACCGCGAGCTCGAGTCGCGCAACCACCAGCTCGAGGCGATGAACACGAAGCTGAAGGAGCTCGACCGGCTCAAGTCGGCGTTCCTCGCGACGGTGAGCCACGAGCTGCGCACGCCGCTGACCTCGATCATCGGGTACAGCGAGATGCTCGCCGAGGGCCTGGCCGGGCCGATGAACCAGGAGCAGGTCGACTACGTCCGCACCATCATGGAGAAGGGCGAGACGCTGCTGAAGCTGATCTCGTCGATTCTCGACATCTCGCAGATCGAAGCGGGCAAGGTGCGGCTGGCGTTCGAGCCGGTCGAGATCTCAGAGGTGGTGCAGTCGAGCATCTCGTCGGTGAAGCCGCAGGCCGCGAAGAAGGGCGTCGTGGTCGAGGCGAAGATCCCCGACGGTCTGAAGGTGCGCGCGTTCGCCGACAAAGACCGGCTGCGGCAGGTGGTGGTGAACCTGCTCGCGAACGCGGTGAAGTTCACCGGCAAGGGCGGCAAGGTGACGGCGTTCTTGTCCGAGATCGCTCCGCAGCCCGAGCTGAACGGCGAGGGCTACCGGATCATCGTCGAAGACTCGGGCGTGGGAATTCCGTCTGATCAGTTCGACAAGATCTTCCAGTCGTTCTACCAGGTCGACTCGTCGAGCACGCGCGAGTTCGGCGGCGCGGGCCTGGGCCTCTCGATCGTGAAGTCGTTCGTCGAAGGTCACGGCGGCGTCGTGCGCGTCACGAGCGAGATGGGCAAGGGCTCGCGCTTCTCGGCGATTCTGCCGGCGACTCCGCCGCAGCCGGCCGCCCAGGTGCCGCCGCCGCTGCCGCCGACCGGGCCGGGCGACGCCGACGAGCGGTTCTAGACCCGCCGCTCGCCTGAGTTGAATGCGGCGTGGCACGCACCGTGCGTTCAATTCAGGTGAGCCGCGGTACAGAGCCGCGCCCTACTTGATCATCACGAACGTCTGTTGGTTCTGCGCCACCGCCCGGCCGTCGGCCGTCCACAGCTCGCGCAGCTCGAGCGTGTAGCCGCCCACCGCGAACGGGCTCGACGCGCGGTACACCAGCGGCTCGTTCGGGTCGAGCGTGCTCGGGTCGATGAACAGCTGAAACGTGAACGCGACCGTCGACATCGGCCTGGGGCCCTCGAGCGCCGAGAACGGCGCGGGCCACCACGCGTCGATGAGCGCCACCACGAGCGCCGCGTCACAGCGCGGGCCGGGCGCGCGCGAACGAACCCAGCCGAGCCCCGCGCGGTCGGCCGCTCCCGAGAACGGCAGCGGCGGCACCGGCCGGTACTCGAAGCCCTTTGCGAACACCGGCCCGAACGGCGGCTCGACCTCGAGCACGTCGACGCCTCGCCACGCGGGCAGCGACGGCGCCGGAGCGGTCTGCCAGTCGCCATCGCTGACGCGCGAGGCGGCGAGCACGACGTCGGCGGTCGCCTCGAGCTGGCCCTGCTGCTCGAGCTGCACGTTCACCGCGGTGAGCTTGCTGCCCTGACGCAGCGTGCGCGCGGTGAGGCGAGCGTCGCCGACGAGCACCGGCGCGAGCACGGCGCCCGAGAGCGTGCGGAGCGGCCGTGACGCGTCGGCGGCGAAGTCGATCGCCGTGCGCGCCATCAGCCCGAGCACGAGGCCGCCGAACGCACCCGGCCCCTGCTGCCAACCGTCGGGCACCGCGTGCACGTACTGGCCGTCGCCTACGCGGCGCGCGGTCGAGGCGGTGGGGAAGTCCATCGGCTCGTCTTACTGAATCCCGCTCGCGTCGAGCAGGGCGCGCACGACGTCGCGCTGCTTGCCGCCGGCGTCGGGCGGGCGAATCTCGTCGACCCCGAAGCCGACGAACACGACCGTCGAGCCGGCGCCGTTCACGTGACGCGTCGCGACCGGCAGGCCCGAGTCGGGCACCGACTCGCTGAACAGCACCGTCGTGCCGGCGCCGGGGTTCACGTACGTCACGTCGTTCGAGAACGTGCCGAGGCCGTAGCCGACGTTGAAGCCGGGGCCCGCGAACGTGTGCTGCGTCGAGTCTTCGCGGTAGTCGAAGCCGACGACGCCGAGCTGCTGGTTCGCGAACGGGTCGTTGAGCGACGCCCACGACTCGGTGAAGCGGTACATGTACGCGCTCGCCGAGAGCACGAGCTTCTTGCCGCCGCGGTTCAGCCAGGTCGAGACGACGGCCTCCTGGTCGAGCGGAAAGGCGGCCCAGCCGGCCCACGTGTCGCCGCAGTACCAGATGAGCTGGTTGTACCGGTCGACGAGCTCCTGAGGCGTCTGGCCGCCGTCGCTCTCGACGTACGGCATCACGAGGCGGTCGAACGCGATGCCGCGTTGGTTCAGCGCGTCGAAGTAGGCGCGGTCTTCGGGGCTGGTGAGCGGGCCGCCCTGGTTTCCGCCGACAGCGTCGTCGTCGACGACGAGCAGCCCCGCGGGCGCCCGCGGGACGAGCGTGAACGGCACCTCGGCGAGGTACGCGCCGCCGGCCGCCTGGTAGAGCGCGACGCTCAGCGCGAGCGAGCCTCCGTCGCCAGGAAACGGCACCGTGATCATGAGCTCGGACTCGTCGAGCGCGAAGTTGTTCGACGTGAAGATGCCCTGCGCCCCCGCAGGGCCGCCGTCGGCCGACAGGAGGAACAGCTCCAGCCCGTCGAAGTTGAACGTCGGCCGCGACACCTCGATGTAGCCGACCGCCACCGTGCCCGGCGCCGCGCTCAACGTCGACTGCAGCAGCCGAATCGCGTAGCCGCCGTCGGTGACGAAGCCGCCCGCGGTGCCGGTGCCGCCGCCCGCGGTGCCAGTGCCGCCGCCCGCGGTGCCGCTGCCTCCGCCTGCGGTGCCGGTGCCGCCTGCGGTGCCGCTGCCGCCGCCTGCCGTCGCAGAACCGCCGGCCATCGCAGCGCCGCCGGCCATCGCGGAGCCGCCACCGCCGACTCCGCCTGCGCTCGAGCTGCCGCCGCCGGTGCCGCCGGCGTTCGAGCTGCCGCCGCTGGTGCCGTCGGGCACGCAGATGCCGGCGTCGAGGCACTCACCGAGCGCGCCCTGAAAGTCGTGACAGGCCGCGAAGACGAGCAGCGCGGCCGTGAGCGAGCGGCGCGTCATTCGGGGCGGCTCCCGAAGAGGAGCAGGGCGACGCCGGCGACGAGCGCGGCGACTCCGACGCTGACGAGCACGGCGCCGACCGTCTGAAACGTACTGCCGGTGCCCGCGATGACCTCGGCGGAGGACAGCGAGAACATGCCGGGGGTGCCGCGCGTGAGCTGCTGGTACGAGCTCTCGGAGAGCGCGAGGAAGACGACGCCGGTGATGAGCGAGGCGCCGCCGAGCGCGACGGGAATGGGGAAGAAGCGGCGCGTGCCCTTGCTCTTCGCCGCAGTGGGCGCGACTCCGACGAGCTGGGGCGGAGCCTCGACGCCCATCGACGCGTAGAACTGCGCTCGCAGCTCGAGGCCGAGGCGCGTGAGGGCGTCGAACAGCTCGTCGTCGTTGTTCACCCGCGCCGACGCCTGGGCGAGCGGCTTGCCGCCGATGGGGTCGATGATGTGCGCGTTGAGCTGAATCGTGCCGCCGAGCTTCACGACGTCGCCGAGCAGCACGCCCTGCACGCCGAGCGCGTTGCCGAGCTCGGCCATGCACTCGCCGGCGCCGGTGCAGCCGAGGAACTCTTTCTGGCGGTCGAGGCCGAGCAGCGCGGCGATGTCGCGCGGCGTGATGACGCGAATCGGAGCGAAGGGCTTCGCGAGCTGATCGGTCAGCGGCGCCGAGAGCGAGGCGTCGAGGCCGTTCACGACGAGGCCGGGCGCGGCGATCTTGAGCTCCGGGGCAGCCGGAGCGGCGGCGACGAGCGCAGTGAGGGCGAGACCGAGCATCCCTGGCCGACCACATACCAGCGCCGGCCAAAGCCTGCTAACAGCGAACGGCGAATGCTCTTCCTCGCTGCCGTGCTGCTGTGTCAGGCGCCCGAGAAGGTCCCCGGCGCCACCTTCGAGAAGACGAACAAGCCTTCGGGCCTCATGCCCGAGCACCTGCGCGTGACCGTGCCGGGCTTCGGCAAGCTCGACGTGGTGCCCATCGCCGCGTGGGAGAAGCTGTTCGCCGTCGAGCCGAAGACGAAAGACGCGTGCGTGACGAAGAGCGCGAACGAGCTGAAGCGCGCGCTGAAGGCGAAGGGCCTGCCCGCCGCCGACAAGGAGCTCGCGACGCCCGGCTGCCTCGACGCCTCGGCGTGGTTCACGCTGAACGCGAGGCGGATCAGAATCGGCAAGGTCGAGGGCTTCCTCTATGTGACGCAGTGGTTCATCGAGCCCGTGCAGGCGAGCAACCGCGAGCTGCAGGCGTGGTTCCAGGGCCTGTCGGACGACGGCAAGACGTACGTCGTCGGCAGCGTGCCCGTGAAGGCGAAGGGTCTGCGCGACGACGGCGGCCCGCTCGTTTCGGACGAGGCCGCGTACAAGAAGCAGATGGCCGAGGACGCGGCGATGCTCGGCAAGCTGAAGCCCGCCGACTTCGACCCCGACCTCGACGCGCTCGCGAAGGCGCTCGAGGGCGCGAAGCTGCCTTGAGGCGGCGGGGGCTCGTTCGTTGCGCTCAAACGCCAACTCACCCCGTCCCTCTCTCCTACGAGGAGAGAGGGGGCGCATGCTGTTCCTCCTGCTCGCGTCGTGCTCTTCGCCTGCGACCGAGCTGATTCCCCTGCCTGACGGGCGCGGCGCGCTCGTCATCGCGGCGCCGGCGGCTCCGGCGGCGGCCGAGCTGCCGCGAATGACTCCGTGCAGCGCGGGGTGGACGGAGCGGGCCGAGGCCGTGAGCGGCGGGTCGAAGACGTGCGACCCGTGGCCGTCGGGCGCCGCGTCGACGACGTGCGCCGCGGGCGAGGCCCACTTCCCCGGCGAGGCGGGCTGCGCGCGGCTCGGGCCCGAGTGCCCTGCGGGCGACTTCCCCGAGGGGCTGCCGGCGACCGGGGTGCGGTACGTGCGCGCAGGCGCGGTCGGCGGCACCGGCTCGAGCGCGGCGCCGTTCGGCACCATCGCGGCGGCGCTGAGCGGCGCTCCGGCCGGCACCGTCGTCGCGATCGCGAAGGGCACGTACGACGAGGCCGTGCGGGTGCCCGCGCAGGTGACGCTGTGGGGAGCGTGCGTCGCGCAGACCGTCATCTCGCCCTCGACGGCAGACCCCATCGTCGGCGCGGTCGTCGCGCTGGGCGCCGGCGTGTCGGTGAAGTACGTGACGCTCTCGGGGGCGCGGCCGGGCGTCGTGGTCGGCGTGCGGACCTCGACCGCGAACGTCGAAGACGTGGCGATCGTGAACGCCACCGGCTACGGCGTCGTCGCCGCGAACGGAGCGAGCGTCACCGGCCACAGCCTCGTCGTGCGCGGCACGCGCCAGGCGCAGCGCCACCCGGCGGCGCTCTACGTCGAGGGCGGGGGCTCCATCACGGTGAGCCGCGTCGCGATCGAAGACAACCGCGGCGAAGGGCTCGTCGCGTTCGGCGAGGGCAGCCGGCTCGACGTGACGCAGGTCTCGGTGCTGCGCACGCAGCCGCTCGCCGACGGCTCGCTGGGCACGGCGCTCTCGGTGACGCTCGACGCCGGCGTGACGGTGCGCGAGTTCGCGTTCGAGGCGAACGTCGCGAGCACGGTGTACTCGGCGACGCGCGGCACGGCGGTGCTCGAGAACGGCGTCATTCGCGACACGAAGCCGCGGCCGGCAGACCGGGGGCTCGGCAACGCGCTCGTCTCCATCGGGCTCGGCCGCATCGAGGCCTCTCGCGTGACGATGGAGCACAACGCGAGCGTGAGCGCGTACGCCGTCCACGCCGGCTCGTCGATGTCGCTCACCGACTGCGTCGTCGACGACACGAAGTCGGAGGCCGCCACGACCTCGGGCGGCTTCGGTGTCGTGGTGCTCGAGGGCGCGCGACTCGACGCGGCGCGGCTCGCGGTGACGCGCGCGCGCGCCTGCGGAGTCTCGGTGCACCTGGCGGGCTCGACGTTCACCGCGTCGGACCTCACGGTGCTCGAGACCCTCGGACAAGAGACGGACGGCGCCGGCGGCGACGGGCTCGTCGTGGCGCGCGGCGCGGCGGCGACGGTGCGCAGGGCGCGGCTCGAGCGCAACCGCTACACCGGGCTCGCGGCCGGTACGCCGGGCACCGTGGTCGACGCCGAAGACGTGGTGATTCGAGACACGCGCGCCGAGGGCAAGTCGAAGGCGAGCTCGGGGCTCGCGGTGCAGGACGGCACGACGCTGAGCTTGAAGCGGGCGCTGGTCGAGCAGAGCCAGCTGCTCGGGCTGCAGATCATCGGGGGCGAGGTCGTGGCTGAAGACCTGGTGGTGCGCGACACGCGCGGCGAGAGCGGCAACGGGCCGGTCGGGCGCGGCGCGCACGTGCAGGGCGGCGGCAAGCTGCGGGTGACGCGCGGCACGTTCGAGGGAAACCGGGAGGCCGGCATCGCGGCCATCAACGCCGGCACCGACGTGACGCTGACCGACGTGGTCGTGCGCGACACGCAGAAGCGCGCGTGCGTGCCTCAGTGCCCCGACGAGGGCGGCAGCGGCGTCGCAGCGCTCGGCAGCGCGCACGTGAGCGCCTCGCACTTCTCGATCTCGGGCAACGTCACGTGCGGCGTCGAGCTCGGCGACCAGGGGACGATGGACCTCGCGGACGGCATCGTCGCGACCAACGCCATCGGCGTGTGCGTCGCCACCGAGGGCTTCGACGTCAGCCGCATCAGCAGCAACGTTCACTTCGTCGAGAACCAGACGAAGGTGAGCGGCGGCTTCGTGCCGCTGCCGAGCTTCATGCCGAACCAGAAGCCGCTCGGGCCGCCGATGTAGCGGACCGTCAGACTGCTGCGAGGTACAGTCGCGCGCCATGCGCCGACTCCTCTTGCTGTTGGTGGTCGCGGGCTGTTCTGGACCGTCGATGAACGAGGATGGAGGAACCGCCGGAGGCGCCACCGCCGGAGGCGGCCGAGCGGGTAGTGGGACCGCAGGCGGAGCGACGGCAGGTGGCGCGACTGCGGGCGGCGCGACTGCGGGCGGAGCGACTGCAGGCGGCGCGACGGCAGGTGGCGCGACTGCAGGCGGAGCGACGGCAGGCGGCGCGACGGCAGGTGGCGCGACGGCAGGCGGCGCGACGGCAGGTGGCGCGACAGCAGGCGGCGCGACGGCCGGCGGCGGCACTGCAGGCGGAGCGACGGCAGGCGGAGCGACGGCAGGCGGAGCGACGGCAGGCGGAGCGACAGCGGGCGGCGGCGCTGCAGGCGGCGCGACAGCGGGCGGCGGCACCGCGGGCGGCAGCACCGGGCAGGCTCCGATGATCATCAGCCTCTCGAGCAGCGCAGTCGTGCCGGGCATCTCATCGCTCACCATCAACGGCTTCTTCCTGCTCGCGGCGACGGGGACCACGACGGTGACGCTCAACGGAGTGGCGCAGAGCATTCAGTCGAACTCGGGGACGCAGCTGATCATCGGGCTGATCAACGCGTCGACTCCGCCCGGCACCGCGGCGACGCTGACCGTCACGACCGACGACGGCGCGGCGACCACGACGCTCGACGTGCTCGGCCCGTTCCAGATGAGCTCGGCGGTCGCGTCGGGCCCCACCCAGCTCGACATCACCTTCAACCGCGCACCCAACGCGGCCACGGCCCTGCCGGTGCGGTTCCTCATCGCCGGGCTGACGGTTTCGACGGCGACGACCGTAGGCAGCATCACCACGCTGACGGTCACCACGCCGCTGGTCACCGGCCGCAGCTACGCCATCCACGTCACGAGCAGCGTCACCGACACGTTCGGCGCTCCCGCCATCGATCACCTCGTCACCGTGCACGGCCCGGCGCCCACCCACTTCGTCGTCGCCGCCATCGGGAACGGAGTCACCACCGGCGCCAACACCGTACCCATCACGCTCGAGCGGCGCAGCTTCGCCTCCCCCACGACGACGACGGCGAGCATCGCCCTGCCGAGCACGGCAGGCGATCCGGTGCCGTTCAGCGTCGTCTACGGCAACCCCGCCGAGGCCGCGCTCTCGCGCTCGCCCGATGGCCGCTCTCTCACGATCTGCGGCTACCGCATCGTGGCCGGCACGGCCGCAAACGGCACGTCGCCGCCGATCAGCACGCGCGGCGTCGCCATCATCGACGACGCCGACTTCGCGACCCCCGCGGGCGTCGACCTCTCGACCGCGCTCGGCACCCTGTTCGGGGCCACGTCGGTGAGCGGCTCCCAGATTCGCAGCGCCGTGCTCGACGGCGCCAACCTCTGGGTGATCGGCGGCCTGGGCGGCACCTTCCTCACCACTCCGGGCGCGACGACCACACCGACGACCGCGATCGCCACCGTGCCGGCGTTCGGCCGCACGCTGCGCATCTTCGACGGCCAGCTCTACTCGACGGCCTCCTCCGGCGGCACCACGACGCTCGGGCTGTACAAGATCGGAACCGGCCTGCCGACGACGAGCGGCACGTCAGCGGCCGTCATCGACCCGGACACCAGCACCGGCTCCGCGTACGCGTACTCCATCTTCGACGTCAGCGACGAGCCCGGGCCCGACCTGCTCTACCTCTTCGACGAGGCCTCCGGCGTGAAGCGCTTCGTCCGCGCCGGCGGCGACTGGGTGCTGAGCGCGCTGTTCAGCCCGACGAGCGGCGGCATCCGCCAGGGCGAGTGCTTCCTGCAGGGCCCCAACGACAGCGCGACCTGCGTCGGCGCTCACTCGAACGGAACGGCGTCGGCGACGTCAGGCGGTCTCTACGTGTTCACCGACACCGCGCACGCGCTCGGCAACACCGCGCTCGGGACACCCATCGCTGCGCCCACCACGAACCACTCGTATCGGGGCGTCGCGCTCGCGCCGCAGCCGTGACGCGACCCGCGCGTCAGTACGCCTTGAGCAGGTTCGCCGAGAACCCGATGGAGGTGTCGGCGGTGAGGCTGCGCTTCCCGGCGTCGTCGATGAGCACGCGCGGCCGCAGCCCGATGGTCACGTAGATGTCGAGCTGGAACATGCCCTCGAGCAAGAGGTGCAGGCCGGGGCCGAACGAGCTCGCGAACTGCAGCGGGCCCTGGTCTCTCGTGCGGTCGACGGCGGTGTAGATGGCGACGTCGCTCTGCAGCGAGAGCTTGAACAGGTCGCGCGTCACCGAGAAGCGGAACTCGGTGTTGAGGTTGGCGGCGCGGCGAACGTAGTCCTGCCCGAACGCGCCGTGGAGGAACTCGCCGAGCGACGCCTCGTCGTGAAACGTCGAGTCGTACCAGACGACGTACGCGCCCGAGCGCAGCCAGAGGTCGTGCCACCCGAACGGCTGCACGTAGCGGTAGTAGAGCTGCGCGCGCGCGAACGGCCCGGCGCCGATGCCCGGGAACTGCTGCTGGAGGTTCACCTGCAGAATGTGGCGGCGATCCCACCGGTCGTTGTCGGGGTCGAAGGTGAAGTCGAGGCTGATGGCCGCGAAGGGGCGGCTGCCGGACGAGGGTGAGGCGCCGGGCGCGAGCGGCAGCGCAGGGTCGCCGGTGCCGCTGAGCCAGAAGATGCGACGGTCGAGGAAGCCGCCGCCGAAGCGCATGCGGATGCCGAGGCGGGGCTCCCACTCGAGCCAGAGGGCTCCGGAGATTTCGCTCGCGTAGTAGTCGGCGAGGTTCAGGTCTTTTCGGATGCGGCTCACGAGCGAGGCCTGCAGCTGCGGCGCGATGCGCAGGTTCCCCGCGAGGGTCGGGAAGAAGTACTGGCCGTCGAACGCGACGCGCGAGAAGTGGGCGTAGAACGAGTCGGTGATGACGTGGCGGCGCAGGCCTCCGGCGACGCCGGCGACGAGGCTCCAGCGGTCGTCGATGAAGACGCCGCTGCGGCCGTAGTACTTGCCCTGCAGCTCGAGGCCGTCGACGTAGCCGGTGCGCACGTCGATGCCGAGGCCGGTGTCCCAGTCGCGCTCGGGCAGCACGATGTGCAGCTCGTACGCGCGCAGCTCGTGAAAAATCTCGAAGCCCTTCACCTCGGGCACGCTCTCGAGCTGCGGGCCGACGTGCTTCATCACGGTCGCCGGCATCAGCACGAGGCGAATGTCCTGCAGGCCGAGCGACTGCTCGAGCTTGCGCACCTGCCGCTCGAGGTCGGGGCGGTTGAAGACGTCGTGAGGGATGTCGAGGGCGAGCTTGAAGCGCACGGTCTGCACGGTGCTGCGGCCCTTGAAGACGACCTTCTCGAGGCGGCCCTCGTCGATGAGCACGTCGACGCCGCCGTCGGCGCCGACCGAGACGTCGACGTGGGCGAGCTCGTAGCCCGAGACGTGGAGGAACTCGGTGAGCTGCGCCCGCACCACGTGCGCGGTCTCGACGTCGGGGCCGGCGTCAGGCGGCAGCTTCAAGACGGTGCGGTAGACCTCTTCGGGCAGCACCCGGTGCCCCTGAAACGTGAGCCACTCGGCGCCGTTCAAGCTGAAGACGCCGGCGTCGGCGTCGTGGTCTTCGCGCTCGTGTGCGGAGGCGACCCCGGCGCAGAGGAGAAAAAGGGGACAGGCTACTTTTCCGAAGGCCTGCGGCAACGCGCGTCTCAGTCTGCGACTGGAAAAGTAGCCTGTCCCCTTTTTCTGACTCACTTCCGCGGCATGATGAGACACGTCGTCGACGCGTGCGCGTAGAGCTTGCCGTCGGGCCCGGCGAGGCGGCCCTCGGCGGTGGCGGCGCGATTGCCGCGGTGCACGATCTTGCCCTCGGCGACGACGGCGCCCGTGTCTTTCGTGAGGCCACGCACGAGGTGAACCGTGAAGTCCATCGTGGTGTACGCGCTCGCGGCGTCGAGCGTGCTCATCACCGCGCTGCCCATCGCCGAGTCGAGCAGCGTCGCGACCCAGCCGCCGTGCACCGAGCCCATCGGGTTGTAGACCGACTCGTCGGGCCACCCCTCGAAGCGCACGAGCCCCTCTTCCGCGTGCACCAGCTTGAAGTTCAGCGCCCCGCAGATGGGCGCCGCGGGCACCTCGCCCTTGAGGATGGCCGCGAGAAAGGCGAGGCCCGTCTTGCCTTCGATGCCTCGCAGCTGCGTCTGCGGGTCGGCCCACTGGAACTGTCGTTCACGGCTCATGGAGCTCCGGAGGCTACCGTCATCACGGCTCGAGCTGCAGCACGTAGACGGTAAAGGTCGCCGCCGCCCGCGTGCCCGCGCGCTCGAGCTGCACCTCGGTCGCGCTGTTCAGCTTCAGCGTCACGGTCGCCTCGCCGAGGAAGCCCCCGCCGTCGACCGCGAAGGCGCCCTCGCCCGCCGCCTGCCCGCCGCCGCCGCTCTGACCCGAGGCGAGCAGCAGCGTACGCGTGGGGTCGACCGCCGAGATGGTGCGCGTCGCCGTCGCCATGCCGGCGCCGAGCGAGACGGTCATCGCCTGCACGGCACCGCGCTGCCCCACGTCGACGCGCTCGACGCCCCACCCTTCGACGTCGAACTCGCTGCACTGCGGAGCCGTGTTGCCCGCCGCCCGCGACACCCGCACCGACGTGCCGCCCGTGTTGAACGCCCGCACCATGCGGTCGCACACCCGGTTCTCGCCGCCACCCGGAGTCGCCGCCCGCCACGTCGCCAGCGCCAGCGTGCCTCCGTCGGGAGCCGGCAGGCCGGTGCCGTCGTCGGTCGCCACGTTCACCAGCGAGCCCGTCGCGCGCGACGTCGTGAAGCCCGGCACCTGCACCACCTGCAGCTGCACGCGCCGCGCGCCGCAGCCGTCTGCGCCCCACTGCACGTCGAGCTGATCCGCCGACGGCGTGACCGTGAAGAAGTCGTTGCCCGTGAGCTCGACGCCCTGCGAGCTCATCGCCGCGAGCACGAACTGGCGCTGCGGTGGCACCGCAGCGTTCAGCGGCACCGTCACCGCGCGGCCGCCGTCGGTGGGGCACCGCACCTCGTAGCGGTCGACGCGCGAGTCCTTCAGCTCGGCGGCGTACCACGTGATGCGCGCGGTGCCGCCGTCGAGCACGCGCTGGCAGGTGACCGAGCCTGCGTCGCCGAGCACGCACGCCACCGTCGCCCGCGACGGGTCGTGGTCGTCAGGCGTCGATTGGTAGACGAGGAAGCTGCGCGTCGCGTCCAGCAGCGGAGGCACCACGGCGCACGCCTTCACGTGCTCGTCGTCGCCCAGGTTGCACGTGCCCAAGCGCACGAGCGGCCGCAGCGACACCGCGAGCGTGTCGGAGCCCGCGTCGGCCGCCGAGGCCGTCACCACGTACTCGCGACCGCTGACCGAGGTGGCGGCGAAGGTGGTGCGGGTCGCTCCGGCGGGAAGGGTGACCGGACCCGACGGCGCGCAGCCGGGGTCGGTCGAGAAGCGCAGGCCGGCGGGCTGCGACTGGAGCTCGAGCGTGAGGCCGCCCGGCGGAGCCTGCAGCGGCGCGCCGGTGCCATCGCGCAGCTCGACCGTGAGGCCCTGCACGCACGAGCCCGCGAGCGAGGGCAAAGGCGGCGCGCTGACGAACGCGAGCCGCTGCGACGACGGCTGCGCCGTGACGGTCTCGGTCTGCGTCGCCGGCGTGAGCCTCGCGCCGCTGAGCGAGAGGTCGAACATGCCCGCGCGAGCGCCGCGGAAGTAGAGGACACCCGAGCTGCGGATGGGGAACGCGCCCTGCCCCGCCTGGCACGCCGAGTCGGAGAAGAGCGAGAGGTCGAGCGACGTCGCCGTCACCTCGACGTCGGCTTCGGCGACGGTCGGCTGGCCCGCGTCGTCGAAGAAGCCGAAGCCCACCTCGCTCGAGCAGGCGCCCGCCGGCACCGCCTGCGCGGGCGTCGTGAAGCGCAGCGCCGCGTGAAACGGGTTCGAGCCTCCCGCGCTGCCCGAGTCGGGCGGCGGCGTGCCCTCGGGCAGACAGCGCTGCGCGATGCAGCGAAAGCCGTGGATGCAGTCGTCGTTCGTGCTGCAGCCGAAGACGCCCGCGTCGAGCTCGGCCGAGAGCTCGCACGAGCAGCGGCTGAGGGTGAGCACGAGCAAGAGAGGCTTGAGCAGCCGCCCCTCACCCCGGCCCTCCTCCCTACGAGGGGAGAGGGAGCTCGGCTTCTCACTCACGGGCCGAGCTCCACCACGTAGCTCGTCCACCGCGTGGCGCCGAGCGTCGAGCCTCGAATGAGGAGCAGCTCGGCCGACGAGAAGTCTGCGCCGGCGTCGAGCACGTGGCCCGCGACGGCGTCACCGAGCGCGTTGCCGCTGTTGAGCGCGCTCTCGCCGCCGCCCTGCCCGGCTCCGCCGTACTGGCCGCTCGCGAACACCAGCGTGCGCGTGGCGTCGACCGCGCGCGGCAGCGCCACCGCCGCGGTCGAGTCGCCCTGCGCCAGCGTCGTGTTCAGCGCGTCGACCTGGCCGTTCGTGCCGAGGTACACGCGCTCGGCCAGCACGTTCGGCAGCGACTCGTCGGTGCACGCCGCCGCCATCGAGCCGTTCGCGCGGCTGAGCGCCACGCCCGTGCCGTTGCTCTCGGCCCGCAGCGCCCGGCTGCACAGCTCGGCGTTGCTGCCGCCGGTCAGTGTGTGGGTCGTCAGCACGAACGGAGTGCCCGAGCCGCCCGACGCGAGCGCGAGCGTCGCCGACGTCGAGCCCGCGGCCAGCGTGCCCGAGGCGAGCTGCCCGGTCGCGCCCGTCAGCGCCACTGCCTGCAGCGCGACCTGGTAGCCGCCGCCGGCCGTCGTGCAGGGCGTCGCCCACTCGACGGCGACGCCGCCGTCGACGCGCTCGGCGGTCGCGAGCGTCGTGCCGTCGAGGTCGGTGGTGCCGGTGCTCTGCGAGGTGAGCACGAACGTGCCGGAGCTCGTGAACGGCACGACGATGCGTGTGCCTCCGTCGTTCGGGCACGCGGCGGTCGCGCGCAGCACGTTGAAGCCGGTGTCGAGCTCGACGGTCTGCCAGTAGACGGTGGCGGGCGAGCCGCTCGCGCTGCGGGAGCAGGTGATGAGCGACGCGGCCGTGAGCTCGCAGCGCACCGCCGCGGCCGCGAGCGACGCGCTCGAGCTCACCGCCTGGTAGTAGAGCGCGGTGCGCGCCGGCGACACCTGCACGGGCGCCGGAATCGTGCACATCACGCTCGTCGCCGCCATGCCGAGGCTGCAGCTGCCGCGGCGCACGAGCGGCCGCACCTGGAAGCCCTGCGTGCCCGGCGTCAGCGCCCCGAAGCTGGCCGTCAGCGTGTACGAGGTGCCGGTCCACGCCGAGGCGTAGAACGAGACCGAGCTCGCCCCCGCGGGAATCTGCACGTTCGTGCCGGCCGACATGGTGCAGGTGCTGTTCGTGAAGAACTGCATCCCAGAGATGGTCGCGGGCGTCGCGTCGAGCGTCACGGGCACTCCGGCGGCGCCCGCGACCACCGGCACGCTCGCAGAGTCTTGCTGCTGTACCGTGAGCAGGCGGCACGCGCCGGCTCCGACGCCGTTGTTGATGACGTTCGTGAACACCAGCTTCGTCGGCGTCTGCGGAGTCACCATCTGCGCCTGCGAGCCCGGCACCGCGAGCGCGTTGCTCACGTTGACCGTGTACGTGTTCGGCACCGTCGCGCGGACGTAGAAGGTCGCGCGCGCCTGCATTGCGGGAATCGTGACGCTCGAGATCTGCGCTCCGCAGGTGGCCGAGTTGTAGAAGAGCAGCCCCGCCGGCAGCGCCGAGAGCGACACGTTCACCGCGCCCGCCTGCGGCGCCGGGCTGCCCGCGAGGTTCTGCAGCTCGATGGTGATGGCCGGCGAGCACGACGAGGCGAGGAACGTCTGGCTGCTCGTGATGAACGCGAGCTGCAGCATCAGCATGCTGCCGCCGCCCGCGGCGCCTCCGCCGGCCGTGGCGCCGCCCGCGGCACCTCCGCCCGCAGTGCTGCCGCCCGACGCGCCGCCGCCGGCGCGCCCGCCGCCTGCAGTGCCGCCTCCGGCCATGGAGCCGCCTGCGGTTGCTCCGCCCGCGGTGGCGCCACCGCCCGCAGTGCTGCCGCCGGCGCTGCCTCCGCCACCCGCGGTCGCGGTGCCGCCGCCACCGGCGGTGCCGAAGCCTCCGCCAGAGCCGCCGCTCGTCGCCTGGCCGCCGCCCGCGGTCGCGCCGCCACCGCCGGCCGACGGCGTGCCCTGAGGCAGACAGACGCGCCCGATGCACTCGTAGCCGGGCAGACAGTCGCTGTCGTCGGTGCAGCGGAACAGGCCGGCGTCAGGCGGGCCGAAGGGCTGACACGTGCAGGCGCCCGAGAACGCGAGCACCATCGGGAGGAGGCGACGCATGAACCGTTGGGCGCGAGTCTCTCACGGGCTGAGCTCGACCACGAACACCGTCCACCTCGACGCGGCGCGGGCGCTCTTGCGGTCGGCGATCAGCTGCGTGCCCTGCAGGCGAAGGGTCGCGGCGAAGTCGGGCACCGCGCTCGGCGACTCGAGCAGGCCTTCGCCGATGGCGAGCCCCTGGCCGCCCGTCTGAGCTCCGGCGAGCACGAGCGTGCGCGTGGTGTCGGTGGCCTGCACCGTCGCGCTCGCCGACGACGCGCCGACGTCCATCGCGAGGGTCACCTGCTGCACACGTCCGAAGGCGCCGAGCTCGACGCGCTCGTACGAAACGCGCGGCAGCTCGGGCAAGAGGCAGGCGCCGCCGTCGCCGCGCGCCACCACGACGGTGCGAGAAGCAGGAGTCGAGACGCGCAGCATCGAGGCGCACGGCGCGTCGGCGATGCCGGCCGACGTCGTCCACGTGGCGAGCGCGAACGCCGACTGCGCGACGGCGAGGTTCAAGGCCGCGACGGTGGCGAGGCCCGCGTCGACGCCGAGCACGCCGCGCACGACCGAGGCGCCCGGCCACTGCACGACCTGCGCGGTGATGGTGGCGTTCTCGTCGCAGGCCGCGCCCCAGCTGAACGCGACGCCGGCGTCCGAGAGCGTGGCGGCGAAGGCGTCGTTGGCGCTGAAGTAGGCGCCGGTCTGTTTGACGCCGTAGGTGACGAAGCTGCGCGCGGGGTCGATGGGGCGTTGGAGCGCGAGCGTGCGGGCGGCCGAGCCGTCGCAGGCGAGGTCGAGGCGCTGCGCGTCGAGCCCGGGGACCTCGGCGGTCTGCCAGGTGATCGCGACGTCGCCGGCGGTGCCCGTGCGCTCGCACAGCACCTGCGCGACCGACGCGAGCGTGCAGCGCGTCGCGACCGACGCGTGGTCGTTCACGGCGCCGGAGCTCGCCTGGTACGCGAGGAACGTCTCGTTCAGGTTCTCTTGCGGCGGCGTGATGGGGCACGAGATGGAGCCGACACCGACGGCCAGGGTGCACGTGCCGCTGCGCACGAGCGGAAGCACCGTCACCGTGACGGCCGCGGGCAGCGGCACGGTCGGCGACTGCGCGGTGAGGGTGTAGACCTGCCCGGTGAGCGCGCGGACGTAGACGGTGGTGTTCGTCATCTGCAGCGAGAGCTGCTTCGTGCCGAGCGCCTGGGTGCACGACGCGTCCGACCACAGCGTCATGCCGGCCGGCGTCGCGCTGAAGGTGACGGCGTGGGTGCTCGTCGAGCCGCTGAGGGTCAGCGTGACGGCGATGCAGCGGGCCGCGGTGATGGTGCCGACCGTGAGGAAGTCGAGGAGTGGGTTCTCTTGCTCGGTGCCGCCGGCGGCGCCGCCGCCAGTGCCGCCGGCGCCAGCGTCTTCGGAGGTGGCGATGCCGCCGCCGGTCGCACCGGCGCAGACGCCGCCGCGGCACGTGAGCGGAGGCGCGCAGTCGTCATCAGAGGCGCAGCCGTAGAGCGGCGGGGTGCCGGAGCTCAGCGGGCAGGCCGTGACGAGCAGCGCGAGCGCCGCGAGCCGCTTCATGCGGCGCTTCTACCGCACGCTCTTCAGCGAACAAGGCGTGGAGCAAAATGCGGCGACGCAGGCCGTGGCATCGACAGGCACTGGGGCTGGCGCCGGGCGTCACTCCCGTGAGCTCGGAAGATCGCTATGAGGCGCGGCCATGCTCCGCTTCGAGGACCTGTACGAGCAGAATCTCGACTACGTGTGGACGTCGCTGCGCCGACTCGGCGTCGCTCCGGCGCACCTCGAGGACCTCGTGCACGACGTCTTCCTGGTGGCGTGGCGCAAGCTCGGCGAGTACGACCCGCGGCGGCCGATCAAGCCCTGGCTGTTCGGCATTTCGTTTCGCATCGCGAGCGACTTTCGCGGTCGGCTCTCGGTGCGGCGCGAGGCGAGCTCGCTCGATGACTGCGGCCTCGAGCTTGCGGACGCCCAGCCAGGTCCCGAGGCGCGGGTCTACGAGCAGCAGCTGCGGGGCCTGGTGCAGCGTCTGCTCGCGACGCTGCCGCTCGAGCGCCGTGCGATCTTCGTGCTCCACGAGCTCGACGGCCTCGCGATGCCCGAGATCGCAGACGCCCTCGACGTCCCGCTGAACACGGCGTACTCGCGGCTGCGCCTCGCGCGGCGCGACTTTCAGGCAGCGCTGCACACCACCGGCGCTCAGAGCGATGGATCCGACGTGAAGCAGCAGCGGAAGCCGGTGTCGTACGCCCTGTAGTTCTGATCGACGGTGAGCGCGGTGAAATTGCACGCGGCGCCCTGCTCGACGCCGGTGACGTACGAGCCGCCCATGAGCGGGAAGACGTTGGTCGCCGACTGCGTGATCTCGCGCAGGTTTCCGGTGAGGTCGTAGAGCTTGTTGTTCGCAGCCGTGTTGCCCTGCAGGCTGCTCCAGTCGGCCCAGCAGTTCGAGAGCAGCGGGGACGCGGTCGGGAGCAGGCCGTCTTGATCTCCCGCGATGCCGGCGTCGAAGTCGAAGGACGGGCCGAGGTTGCAGAACTTGAGGCCGGTGAAGCCGGTGGCACACGCCGACCCCGCCGCGCCGCGCGGGTTGTAGCCAAAGAGGCACGCGGCGTTCGGTGTGCAGGCCGTGCCGAACTGTGTGGTGGAGCAGATGGTGCCGCCCGCCGCAGCGCAGACCTGCGCGACCTCCTGCGGCGTGACGTTGTTCCACGGGAGCTTGTTCGGCGCCGAGCACGCCGGCGTCTTGTCGAGCGTGGCTCCGGTGGGCGCCGTCGTGAAGTAGCCATTGCCCGTGCCTTGCGACGCGGAAGAGGCGGTCGGCCGCGACGCTTCGTACGTGAAGATCCACAGCGACGGGCCGAGTCGCGTCACGGTCGGCTTCACGAAGTAGGTCGGGTTCGCGCCCTTGTTCACGGTCGACTCGTCGATGAGCCCGTCGCAGTCGTTGTCGATGCCGTCACAGATCTCGACGCACGCACCGGGCAGCGTGAGGCAGTCGGCCTTCACTGCAGTGCACTGCACGGCCGTCGGGCCGTTGCACGCATAGACGCCCGAGGTGCGGCACGCGCCGTGGCCGGGCGGCGGCAGGCCGTCGTCGCTCGAGCACGGCTGACCAAAGCCAGGGATGTTCTCGTTGAGGCGGCCGTCGCAGTTGTTGTCGACGGTGTCGCAGATCTCGGGCGTCGTCAGGCAGTTCGCGCCGGTGCAGACGCCTGCGGGGAAGGTGCAGGCCCACGCGCCCTGGCTGCAGGTGACGGTGATGCCAGAGGTGCACTCGGGGCTCGCCGCTTGAGGGCTGACTCCGCAGACCTGCGCGGGTGAAGGAGGCGTGAGGCCGTCGTCGATGCGGCCGTTGCAGTCGTTGTCGACGCCGTCGCAGATCTCGGAGCCCGTCGGAGTGCACGCGATGCAGCCTCCGTCGGCGGCGGGCCAGGTGCCCGACGTGCAGAGGGCCGCGGCGCAGGCGCCCGCTGAGCACGTCGCGAAGCCGAGCGGGACCTGCGCCGCGCAGTCGTTGCCGCACGAGCCGCACCGATGCACGTCGTTCTGCAGGTCGAAGCCCTCGTCGGTGCGGCCGTTGCAGTCGTTGTCGATGCCGTCGCAGAGCTCGACGCCTCCGTCACCGGTGCAGGTGGCTTCGCAGCCGTTCACCGGGTCGCCGTCGAGGTCGACGCGGCCAGGCGAGCACGACTCGACCACGCAGCGGCCGCCGCGGCAGGCCGCCGTCGCCTGGGCCAACATGCAGCGGTTGCCGCACTGGCCGCAGTGAAACGGGTCGACCTGCGTGTCGCCGCACGACGAGCCGCCGACGCATACCAGCGCCTGCTCCGTCGAGCCGACGAGCTCGGAGCCGCGCCGCTCGCACCCGGCGAGCAGCACCAACGCCACCATGCCGAGCCACAGCGACACCCGCCCGACGCCGCTCGACGACGCACGCCCGCGACGACGACGGCCCAGCGCTCGCACCAGCGCCCCGAGCGCGAAGAAGACCGTGCCGTCGGCCGAGCCGCAGCCGCACCCCGACTTCGTCTCGGTGCCGCCGCCCGTGCCGTCCCCGCCCGCGGTGGCGTTTCCACCCGCCGTCGCGTTTCCACCCGCCGTCGCGTTTCCACCCGCCGTCGCGTTTCCACCCGCAGTGCCGCTTCCACCTGCGGTGCCGCTTCCACCCGCAGTGCCGCTTCCGCCTGCGGTGCCGCTTCCGCCTGCGGTGCCGCTTCCGCCTGCAGTGCCGCTTCCGCCTGCAGTGCCGCTTCCGCCTGCAGTGCCGCTTCCGCCTGCGGTGCCGCTTCCACCTGCAGTGCCGCTTCCACCTGCAGTGCCGCTTCCGCCTGCAGTGCCGCTTCCGCCTGCAGTGCCGCTTCCGCCTGCAGTGCCGCTTCCGCCTGCGGTGCCGCTTCCACCTGCGGTGCCGCTTCCGCCTGCGGTGCCGCTTCCGCCTGCGGTGCCGCTTCCGCCTGCGGTGCCGCTACCACCACCGGCGCCACCGCCAGAGCCTCCGTCGGGCGGGCAGAAGGTGGCGCTCATGCACTCGAGCTGGCCCGCATCGACGTTGCAGTCGAGTCGGCCGGGAGCGGGCGCGCACTCGGCGCCGAGGTTGGGCACGTCATCGACGAGCCCGTTGCAGTCGTCGTCGGCGCCGTTGCAGGTCTCAGCGCGCGGGCCTGCGCCGCCGGCGCAGATCAACACCGCGCCGCCGGGGTTGCAGGTCCACGTTCCTGTCGCGCACCGCCCGATACCGCAGCGGCCTGCAGGGCAGCACGCCGAGCCGCTGACGTTGCCCAGCGAATCCGAGACGCCCTCATCGACGAGCCCGTTGCAGTCGTCGTCGACGCCGTTGCACGTCTCGGCCACCGGCCCGATGAAGCCGGTGCACGCGCCGTTGCACGGCAGCTGACCGGTGCGGCACCGGCTGCCGCCGTCGAGCACGAGGTTCGCAGGCGTGCCCACCGGCACGCACGCGGTGAGCGGAAGGTCTTCGTCGATGCGTCCGTCGCAGTCGTTATCGACGCCGTCGCAAGCCTCGGCCGTCGGAGTCGCCGAGCAAGTGGTGCCTCCGGTGGCGGTGCACGTTCCCGCCGGCACGGCCTGCTGCGGCCGGCACGTGAGCACGCCGGCGCACATCGCGGGCTGCGGCTGACCGCATGAGCCGAGCGGGCCGAGGCCGTCGTCGGCGATGCCATTGCAGTCGTCGTCGCAGCCGTTGCAAATCTCGGCCGAAGGAGTCACGGCGCACGAGCTGCACACGCCGCCCTCGTCGATGAGGCCGTCACAGTCGTCGTCGAAGCGGTTGCACACCTCGACCTGCGGGCAGTGCGGCGGCTGGCCGCACTTGAGCGAGCCCTCGTCGGCGCCGCTCTGGCAGTTGTTGTCGGTGGAGTCGCAGACGTCGCCGGGGTTCACCGTGAGCCAGGTGTTGGGGTCGGTGCTCTGCGTCACCGTCGTGCAGGGGAGCAGGCTGAGGTCGCCCTGCGGGCTCGCGGCGGTGATGGTGCCGCGGTAGTTCGTGAGACACACGTTGCGCTGCACCGCATTGGCCCAGTTGCAGCACGCGCACGCGTTCGCGCCGCACGCGGTGCGCTGAGCGGGCGTGCTCCACGCGCAGCAGCCGGGAGTCGCGCGCAGGTTGCAGTAGTGGGTCAGGCCCTCGTCGGTGCAGCCGTTGCAGTTGTTGTCGACGTTGTCGCCGAGCTCGGCCGAGTTCGCCTGGGCGACGATGTTCGCGAGCGCAGCCGAGAGCTCGTTCTCGTTGTTGGCGAGCAGCGAAGCGGTGGTGCCGCCGGCTGCGGCGATGGCGTCGGAGTCGGTGAGACCGCCGCCGGCGAAGTTCACCATGAAGACGCGGACCTTGAACGTCTTGCCGCCGACGGTGACGCCGTTCTGGAACAGGTCCTGTGCGGCAGCGACGGCGTCGGCGACGGTGTCACACGTCTCGCCGCCGTCGGTGATGAAGATGATGTTCACCGAGCGGCACCCGGTGCCTCCGTTGACGCCGATCCCCGGCAGGTCTTGCGTGGCGAGCGGCGTCGGATACGTGACGCTGTTGTCCTGCGCGACCCAGCCGGTGGCCGAGAAGTACCGCTTGATGTCCCGCAGCGCTCCGTTGAGCGGCGTGAAGCCGTCGGCGAACAGCTCGGTGTTGCCCGTGCACGAATTGTCGACCCACGACAACATCTGCGCGTTGTTCGAGGTGGGCGGCGGCACCTGCCAGAAGCTGTCTTGCAGCATCGGCACCTGAATGAAGGCGCCGCGACGATTCGCTCCGAGGCCGGGGCCGCAGCCAGGGTTCGTCGTGTTGTTCGGATAGTCGGCGTACGTGCACGTGCTGAAGCACGCGGCGCCGCAGCCTGTCTGTCTGCGCGGGTAGGTCGCGAGGCCGAAGTTCGCGAGGCCGCCATAGGCGAGCACCGTGTTGCGAATGGCGCAGCGCAGGTGGGCGACGCGATTCGTGCCGTAGCCGCAGGCCGAGCTGATGGCCGGGTTGCCGACGTCGCTCGTCATCGAGCCCGAGGTGTCGGCGATGATCATGAAGTACGGCTTCGAAGCCGCGGGCCACACCGAAGGGTCTGACGACAGGCACGCGGCGGGCTCCGCGCTCGAGCTGCCGGCGACGAGGCACAACGCGGCAGCGAGCGCTGAACGAACGAAGGAGTGGCGCATGAGCTCCTGGGGCGAGGGAGACGCGGAGAGTCTACCCGAGGAGCCGCGTCGCTCACGGCACCGATTCGAGCGCCGGTGGAAGCTCGGGGCGCTTGCCGCCGGCCTTCGGGCTCAGCGCGCTCGTGGCCGCGAGGGCCGGCGCGTAGCGAACGGGGTCGAGCTCGGTCAGCATCGGGGCCAGCGTGCTCGCGTCGTAGCCCGCCCGCTCGAGCAGCCCGAACGCTTCGCGGCCGAGCTCGCCGAGCTCCTCGTCGCGATCGCCCTCGAGGCGCTCGGTCTCGACGACGTGACCGATGAACCAGGCCACGAAGCTGCGGTCGACGCGCTCGTCACCGACATAGAACGGGTCGTGCAGCGCGAACTTGCGCATCGCGATGCCGAAGCGTGAGTCCGGGACGAAGGCCTCGAGCCCCGGAGCGCTCGAGGCGGTCACCGAGACCACGTGGTGCGCGGTGAGCGCGACCCGGCACGCGGCGGCGCGAGCGCGCACGTAGCGCTTCACCTCGAGCCCCTCGGCGCGCGCGACGCCGAGGGCGAGCACGGCTGCGAGCTCGGCCTCGTTCTTCGTCTTCGCGAAGAGCCCGGTGCTCACCAGCACGTAGCCGCCCATGGCCACCACGAGCTTCGGCGTCGAGTCGTCGAACACGCCGAACGTCCACTCCACCTCGGGGCGGCGCAGCGCGCCCGCGACCTGCAGCCCCACCACCTGCACGTACGCCTGTCTCGGGCTCTGCGCGTCGACGAGCGTCACCTGACGGACGAGCTCGATCGCGAGCGCCGCGCCGAAGAAGTGCTCCTCGTCCCACGGCACTCCGCGCGCGTCGAGCGGCTTGCACTCGCCATCGCCGCGGACCCGCGCCGCCGCGACGCGCTCAGCGACGAGCTGCGCCACCTGCTCGCGGGTGAGGCCGGGGTAGGCCAGCGCCACCGGGTCTACCGGAGCGGGAGTGCGCCTCGCCTCCTTCTCGCTCGCGCACGCGCACACCGCGAGGGCGCAGCCGGCGACCAGCCCTCTCACGGGCTCACCGTCAGCCCTGCAGCCCGGGCGTGCGCTTGGACCTTCGCGCGCTGCGCGCGGGTGCCCTCGGTGAGCCGCTCGAGCGCGACGTACGCAGGGTCGGCGGCGTAGGGAGGCGGCCCGAGCGGAGGCGGCCTCGCGGCCTCTTCTTCCGTGATGGCCTTCTGCGTCGTCAGCGACGACATCGGCACGAAGCCCGTCTTCCCGCCCACCTCGATGCGGTGCCACGACGGGTCCTTCGGGTCGGTGCCGAGCCACTTCACCTCGGTGCCTGCGGCCAGCTTCGCGAGCACCTTGCCGTTGCGCGCGCGCGAGCGCAGCTCGACACCCTCACCCTTCACGTACAGCGTGCCGCCCGGGCTCACCTGCAGCAGCAGCGCGAGGAGGAGTACGCCGTTCATGGGAGTGAACGCTACTACCGCAGCAGCGTTCGCAGGCGCTGCACGGCCGGCGCGTCGAGCGCGCGCGGCGGCACGGTGCAGCCGCGCACGTCGAGCACCTCGAGCCCCGGCCAGCGCTCGAGCAGCGCGGCGAGCTCACCGTCGAGGCGCTCGCCGCGCAGGCCCAGCCGGCGCACCCTCGGGTGGCCCACGCTGAGCACCGCGTGGAGCCCCTGCTTGCCCAGCTCGGTGTCGAACAGCTCGAGCCGCGCGAGCTTCGGCAGCCGCGTCGGAGTCACGCGCGTGTGAACGCGGTCGAGCGTCAGCCGCTCGAGCTCGGGCAGCTGCGGCAGCGACGGCATCTCGTTGCCGCGCAGCACCAGCGTGCGCAGCGTCGACGGCACCGCGCGCAGGCCCACGTCGAACTCGAGCGTCAGCCCGCGCAGGCCGGCCGCTGCGCCGAGCTCGTTCACCACGCCGCCGGTGAACGTGAGCGCCTCGACGTCGAGCTGCTCGAGCGCCTCGAGGTCTCGCGGTGCGAACGTCACGGGCAGCGTCAGGTGGCGAAACGGGCGGTCGCGGTACGCCGCGACGAACATGCGAAACGCGCTCGACCACGCGCGCGGCTCTTCGTCGGTGAACACGACATCGCACAGCGTCGGAGCGAGCTCGCGGGCGCGCCCGTAGTGCCGCACGAGCTCCATCGCGGGCCCGTGCTGCCGCTCGGGGAAGCCGCGGACGAACCGGGGCTTGAGGTCGAACGGCCAGCCCTCGACCCAGCCGGCGCCGTGCGCGTCGAGCAGCTCGTTCTCGCGCGCGACGAGGCGCTGCAGCTCGGGCCCGCGCTCGTCGGCGTCGACGGCCGCGAGCTGGCACTGCACGGCGATGAGCTCGCCTCGAGGGTCGCCGGCCTCGAGCAGCGCGTCGCCGAGCACGCGCCGCGCCTCGTCGTCGCGAGGGTTCAGTCGAACGCGCTCCCACAACGCGTCGAGCATCACCGCACCCGCAGGTTCCGCATCAGCCGCCCGAACACGAGGTCGACCGCGAGCACGCGCCCCTCGGCGTCGGCGTACACCGCGACGTCCGGCCGCATGCGCACGTTGAACTGCGTGCGCGGAAGCTGCGCGACGAAGCGAACCGTCGAACCGCCGTGGTCCGCCAGCATCCACCGGTTGCCGGTCTCGCTGCGGGCGACGAGCGAGAACCAGTCTCCCGTGCCCTCGAGCTCGGTGATGACACCGCCGGCGAGCCCGGTCAGCTGCCGCCGACTCGAACCGCTGAACTGCTGCAGCCACGCGATGCCGCCCTGCGTGACGCACGTGTTCCCGTCAGCGGCGACGTGCACGCGCTCGTTCACCGGAGGCAGCTGCAGCTGCTGCCGCGCGCGCAGCGTGAGCGACGGCAGCTCGTAGCGCCACCACTCGAGCTCTCCCGGAGCCGGTGACGGCACCGCGCCGAGCGCGATGCCGCTGCGCTGAGGGCGCCCGAGAATGGGTGGCATCGGCACGCGCCACAGCGCCGGCAGCCGCGCGTCGTGCAGGTCGAGGCCGCTCAGCGCCTGGCCGTCGTGCACGAACCACATCGAGCCGTCGGTGCCGTCGCAGAACGTGAAGAGCCGCAGCTGCGGCAGCGGCACGACGGTGCGGTCGAGCAGGTTCAGCCGCGACGTCACGAAGACCTCGCCGCGGCGCGCGAGGCACAGGGCGGCGCCGCCGGCGTCGAAGGGCACGAGCGACTCGGCGGGCACGTCGAAGTGCGCGACGGTGCGGCCATCGCGCGCGACGAGCCGCGCGCCCACCTCGCCGAGCGCGAGCAGCATGCGCCCGTCGGGCAAGAGCGCCGCGTCGTGCACCGGCAGCGCGCCCCTGTCCCACGGCTCGACGTCGATGCGCAGCGGGGGCGTGCGCGACGAGAGGCGCACGCGGTCGGACGTGCGCTCGGGCGGCAGGTCGGCCTTGAGCGCTCCGTCGGCGGCGAGCTCGAGCAGCTCTTTCGGAGCTGGCAGCGCCTCGCGCACGAGCGTGCGCACGGTGGCGCGGGCGAGCGACTTCGCGACGCCGGCGTCGAGCAGGCGACCCTGCGCCTGCACCTCGTGGGCGAGCAGCGCGCGGTGCAGCCCGAGCTCGGGGTCGTCGGAGTCGAGCAGCTTCAGCGCCGAGCCGGTGTCGGCCTTCGCGCCGTCGAGCACGAGCCGCTTCACCTCGAGGCGCACCGCCCCGTGCCCGCCCTGGGCGATGCCGAGCTCGAGCCACCGGCGCGTGAGCGGGCGGGCGTCGGCCTGCTCCCAGAGCGTGGCGACCGCGTTGAAGAAGTCGCCGCTGCTCGCGAGCGAGTCGGCCCACAACAGGCGCAGCTGCCGCGCCTCGGCCTGGTGGTTCGAGCGCTGGAGCCGGCTCACCGCGTCGCCGAACACGCCGTGTCGTCTCGCGACGGCGACCGCGCGCGCGACGTCTCTCGCGAGGAACCACTGGCGCACCTGCAGCCCCGGAGCGAGCCCGCGCGCCTCGGCGAGCTCGGCGGCGAGCCGGTACTCGCCGTGCCGCTCGAGCAGCGCGACCGCTTCGTTCTCGGCGTTGAGCAACTCGGCGAGCACGAACGCGGCGTCCCTGTAGCGGCCCTCGCGCTCGAGCTTCTCGACGGCGGCGCGATAGCGGCGGCGCAGCTCGTCGTAGTAGCCGCTCATCGTGTAGCCGCCGGCGCCGGTCGCGCGCGGCCCGAGGCGAATGTCGAGCGACTCGCGCGGCGACGGCACGCCGAGCGATGGCCGGGTCGGCGCCGGAGCCGTCTCGTTCGCGAGCGGCACCGCGTGACGAAGGGCGGCGTCGAGGTCGCCCTGCTCGAACATCTGCATCAGCCGCGCGAAGTAGTCGGCCTGCCGCCGCCCGACGACGGCCGACAGCCGCGAGACGTCGAGCACGCGCTGCAGCCAGCCCTCGAGGCGCTCGAGCCAGCCGGGCCGCGCGCGCGGCGCGAGCGCGTTGGAGCTCGAGCCCTGCGGAGGAGCGGCCGCAGGCCGCGCGAACAGGCGAGACAGCCAGCCGGTGAGCCGGCGCGCCGTCGAGACGAGCGCGCGCGCGATGGGGCCGATGCGAATGGGCGCCTGGGCCGCGGGCTCGGTGTGCCCGGTGCGCAGGGCCTCTGCGACGGCGGCGCCCTCGGCCGAGAGCGGCTGCATGCCGAGCGCGGTGCGGGCGTCGGTGACCGGGCGCGGCGCGAACACGAGCTCGGGCGGCGGAGGCGGCTCGCCGAGCGGCAGCGCGGGGCCCGCGAGCCGGAAGGAAGAGACGTCGAGCCAGCGCGCAGGGTCGACGGCGGCGCCGAGCGGGCGCACGACGAGGGCGCCTCCTTCGACGGCGGCGATGCCGGCGGGCGCGCCCTCGAGGTGTCTCGCGGTGAACGGCGCAGCGCAGAGGCGGTGGAGGTGCTCGACGAGCGGCAGGCCAGGGGCGGCGTCGCACGCCACGCGCTCGGGCGAGGGCAGCTGCCAGACGAGCCGCTCGCCCCAGCGCCAGACGTCGTGGCCGGGGCGCCAGCGCCTGAGCACGGCGGCGCGCGAGCGGGGGCTGTCGCCGAGCGCGTAGGCGCGGGCGAGCACGCTGCCCTTGTAGACGAGCGGGTTCACCGCTTGCTCCCCACCGACAACAGGCGCAGCACGACCTGCTGGCGGCGCAGCGAGTACACGCAGAGCAGCCCGCCCTCGTCTTCGTAGGCGAAGTGCGAGCTGAACGGGCTGACCGCGAGGCGCACGATGCGCGAGGCCGCGCGGAGCACCTTCACGGCGCTCTTGCCGCTGTAGAGGCCGACGGTGCAGCCGTCGTTCGCGACCGCGAGCAGGGCGGGCTGATCAGGCTCGATGGCCGCGACGCCGTGCACCGTGGCGGTGAGCGGCACGGCGATGTCGGAGCAGTCGACGTTCTTCCTCAGGCGCACGACGCGCCAGCGGCCGTCGGGGAGCTGAATGCCGACGGCGACGCTCTGCTCGGCGACGTTGTCGAAGCCGAACACGACGGGCGCGGTCGGCATGACGCCGCGCACGGTGATGATGCCGGCGTCGGCGGCGAGGTCCTGAAAGACGCCGGCGACGCGCTCCTTCGCGGGGTGGAAGAGCTGAATCTTCACGCCGGTGCGCTCGACGGCGCGGCCGGGCGCGGGGAACTTCACGGCGGCGCCGGGCGCAGGCGGCACGAGCTCGATGTGGGCCTCGCCGTTCTTGCGCTCGACGGTGAGCAGCCGGCCCTTGTGGAGCGCGACGGCGGCGACGTTGCGCTTGCGCACCGCGTACGTGCGGTCGGGCATGAAGGCGGCGAGGTCGCCGTGGCTCGTCACGACGTGCCACGCCGGAGCGTGCACGCAGGGGCCGATGAGGTTCGTGAGGTGCCGCACGGGCTCGGTGCTCTTCGGGCCGAAGAGGTGCCACGCGCCCTGCCCGCGCAGCTGGCCGCGCTTGTTGTACCAGTTGACGCGCAGCGCGCCGTCGCGGCGCGTGACGAGCAGGAGGCCCTTGTCCCAGCCGGCGGCGACGACCTCTTCGTCTTTCGGCGGAGCCCACCACACCGGCGCCGACGCGAAGCCGGGCGCGCCGGGGATGATGTGCGTGACGAGCGAGCCGCCGGCGGTGCCGTAGAGCAGGCGCGAGCCGCCGGCGATGAACACGAGGTTCGTCGAGGGGCCGGCGAGGCGGTCGATGGGCGCCTCGCGCTTGAGCGGGTCGCGGATGAGCTGGGTGCAGACCTCTTCCGACGGGAGCGGGAGCACCACCTCGCGGCGGGCTCCGGCGCGGGGCTTGAGCTCGACGGCGAGCGCGCCGGGAGCGTCGCGCACGAGCAGCAGGCTCACCTCTTCGAACCGGGCAGCGCGCGGCGAGCCGAGCACCCAGACCTCGTCGTCGGGCCCGCTGCGGCCGAACGCCTCGCGCCAGCCCGAGAGGTCGCCGGGCGTGGGCTCGGCGCCGGTGCGCGCGTTGAGCCAGTGCTCGACGGCCGACTGCGAGAGGCCGGTGAGGAAGCGGCCGGGCGGCTGCTGGAGCACGCCCCAGAGAAACTCGGAGCGGGCCTCGGCGGCGCGGCGCTCGAGCACGGCGAGGGCGGCGAGGTGGGCGAGCCGCGGAGTGCCGAGCTGCGAGGGGCCGCTGTCCAAGAGCACGAGGCAGCGGCGCTTGCCGGCGGGAGCGCGGAACGCGAGGCGGAAGAACGCGTGCTCGCCGCTGGAGGCGCGGCGCGCGAACTCGTCGGGGTGCTCGTCGGCGAGCGCCCACTCGGCGCTGAGCAGCCGCTCGTAGGGGCCGCGGCGCGAGAGGCCGTCGAAGCCGTCGGGCTCGTCGGTGCCCTCGACGCTGCCGGTGCGCATCGGGCCGAGCGCGCCGTGGAGGCGCGGCAGCCAGGCGCCGAGCTCGAGCGCGAGGTGGCGCGGGAAGAGCGCGAGCGCTTGCGTCCATCGCTGAAGCGGTTTGGGCAGCTCGCTCACGGTCGAAGCGTGCCAGCGGCGTCGTCACGTGCGCAATGCCGGCGTTCGAGGGAACCGGGCGTGTTTGCTGCGTGCATCGCTGGCCCTCACCTTGCTGTACTCGGGCCCTCCATGGGCTCGAAGGTCACGTTCCGTCCCTCCGTCGCACCGAAGGCGAGGCCGCTGACCGCGAAGGTCGAGCAGTGCAAGGTCGAGAAGAAGATGCCGGCGGCGCCGAAGGCGAACGACACGTTCGAGGTGAAGGACACGGCGGACAGCAAGACGAAGCCGAGCACCACGCACCAGAAGATCGAGTCCATCTGGAAGGACGGCAACATCAGCAGCACCGACGACTGGGAGAAGAGCGTCAAGTGACCCGGCCGAAGAAGGCTGCGAAGAGCGGCGCCCGATGACGCGCACGATGTAAAGCGCGCCAGCGATTCTGCGAAAATTCTCGAGCACGCTTCTTCACAGTGCGCTCTCACGCGAAGAGAAACGCGTCGAAGCGCGAATCATCTGTGGCGCTTGTCTGCGTCACGCCGGCGTTTCAGGCGACGGAGCGCGACCTGCGCTCGAAAACGTCGTCATGATTCTCCGCCACCGGGTTCTCCCCAGCGAAGTGAAGGCCGTGCGAGCGGATCTCTCGCGGATCACCGCGTCGGTCGCCGGAGCCGAGCAGCTTCAGCCCGGCGAGACCGGCCCCGCGGTCGAAGCGCTGCAGCGGCTCTTGCGCGGAGTCGGCGCATACACCGGCCCGGTGAACGGCACGTACGACGCCGCGACGCAGACCGCGGTCACTGCGCTGCAGACGCAGAAGGACCTCACCGCCGACGGCGTGCTCGACGCCGCCGAGGTCAACGCGCTCAAGGCGCAGCAGCTGTTCGTGAAGAGCGGCTTCGAGACGCCCGCGCGGCTCGGCCAGCGCGGCACCGACATTCGCGCCGTCGAAGCGCGGCTCGACGCACTCGGCTTCGACACCGGCAAGGTCGACGGCACGTTCGACGCGAAGACGCTCGCGGCCATCCACGCCTTCCGCAAGCAGGACAAGCTCGTGCCCGACAAGGGCGACGCCATCGGCGCGCAGCTCGCCCAGACCTCGCAGTTCCGCGTCAAGCAGGCCGAGCTGAACCTGAAGCTGCTCGGCCGCGACCCCGGCAAGGCCGACGGCCGCTTCACGTCAGACACGGCGCGCGCGGTGCGGGCGTTTCAGCGGAGGCAGGGGCTCACCGTGACGGGCGAGGCGAACCGCGCGACGCGGGCGGCGCTGCAGAAGAAGGCGGCGACGGCCGGCCGCTTCCCCTCGGTGAAGCCGGGCGGGTTTCAGAAGGGCTACGACGTCTCGCACTGGCAGAGCGACGCGAAGTTCCGCGAGCTGCTCGCGCGACCTGGCACGCGGTTCATGGCGATCAAAGCGACCGACGGTTCGCGCGGCGTCGACAGCACCTTCCGCGGGCGCTGGAGCACGCTCGGCAAGAAGCTCGAGCCCGGCAAGTTCGACCTGCGCATCGCGTACCACTTCCTGCAGCCGGGCAACGGCCGTGCGCAGGCCGACCACTTCCTGAAGACGATGGGCGTGCACGGGCCGCTGAAGCCGGGCACGCGGCTCGCGCTCGACTGGGAGGCCAGCGCGCTCTCGTCGCCGCAGACGCTGCGCGACGCGGCGGTGCGCGTGCACCAGGTGACCGGGCAGTGGCCGCTCATCTACTGCTCGGCGAGCAGGGTGTCTCAGGCGCACCACCTCGTGCCGCACTCGCCCATCTGGGACGCGCACTGGAGCCCGCAGAGCAGCGACTACAAGTTCCCGTTCGTGCAGACGGGCATCAAGGGCGGCGTCGACAACGACGTCTTCAGCGGCTCGGAGCTCGCGCTGCGGAAGTGGGCGGGCTGGTTCTGAGGTCGAACCCGCGCACGAGCGCGGCGGCGACGAGGCCGAGCTTCAAGGCCCTGACCTCGGAACGTCGTGGCTCGCGAAGCGACGCCCGCTCGATGGTTCGCACGTTCATGCGGCCGCGGCTGGCGCGCCGTACCACTCGGAGTGGCGCCGCGCGGCATTGTGGCTCACCGGGTGGGCGAGTGAAGTCACCCCATGGCCCTGAGCAAGAGCGCTGCGCCCACCGCCGGCCTCGCCGCCTTCGTGCAGCAGCGGCTCGCCGTCGAGTCGCCCACGCTGCAGAAGCTCGTGACAGCGGCCGAGCGGCACCTCGGCCGGCCGCTGCAGCCGTCGGAGCAGGCGGTGCTGTCCGATGCGTTCAAGGCGAAGGCGGGCGCGCACGACGGCCTCGGCGCCGCTGCGCTCGTCGGCGAGCTGACGAAGGCGACGACGTCGCAGGCTCATGCCTGGTTCGGGAAACACCAGGCGAGCTCGGCCGACGCGCTCTTCGGCGTCGGCGCGACGGCGAAGCAGCAGAAGGTCTACGCCGAGGCGAACGCGAAGCTGGTGGGCAAGTACCCGACGCTCGACGTCGTGCTGAAGGACCCCGACGCGTTCATCGCGAGCGTGAAGACGCGGTTCGCCGAGCAGCGCAGCGTCGACCCGGCGCACCCGTACCGCTTCGACTTCAGCGACTACGGCCTGCCGGTGCTGAAGGGCTTCGAGAAGGACCTCGGCGCGGAGCTCGAGAAGGTGCGCTCACAGCTCGAGCGCCTGCCGAAGGGCGACACTGCTGCGATCGCCGAGCACGAGCTCGGCATCCACCACCTGCAGACGCTGAAGGCCGAGGTCGCCGGGCACCTGAAGGGCGGGAAGATCGACTACGAGCGGCTGCAAGAGCTCTCGTACTTCTCGGCGCGCGCGATGGGGCACTTCGACGAGGGCGACCTCTCGCTCAAAGACCGCGCGTTCCTGGTCGTCGATCGGTTCCTGCAGGGCCACAAGCACGTGACGATGGCCGAAGAGGTGAAGCTCTTCGAGAGCCGGCAGATGACGATCTTCGAGGCGAACCCCGGCGTCGGCTCGGGCTTCCGGAAGGTGCAGAAGCCGTTCGTCGACGCGTTCGCGAACACGTCGGAGCTGAAGCTGATCAGCCTGCCGACCAGCGAGCCCCTCGGCACCGACGTCTTCATGCGGCTCGCGCAGTACGACCTGTTCCTGATGGGCGTCACGCAGGAGCCGGTCGCGGCAGACGGCTTCGTGCGCCCGGGCTCCGACTTCTACGTGCACGACGCGCGGCACAACTCGGCGATCTTCGGGAAGCGGCTGGCGTACGAGGCCGAGCACCGCATGACCGAGCCGCAGATCCGCCAGCTGCAGAAGCAGATCGACGTGTGGCGCGCCGAGCTGGCCGACAAGCTCGCCGAGGTGAAGGACCCGCAGCTCAAGAGCGCCATCGAGTTCTTCGAGTTCAACTTCCACCACGACCGCGGCTTCCCGATGGTGCCCTCGTCGTACGAGGTGAAGAAGAACGACTACGTGCCGAAGCTGCTCTACGCGATGCTGAAGGCCTCGGGCCAGGACGGCGGAGCGAACTTCGACGCCCCGAGCAAGACCCTCGCGAAGGCGTTCGACTTCTTGCGCACGTTCTGGCTCGAGCGGCTGCCCCAGGAGCAGGCGATTCTCAACGCGAAGGGCCTCGGCGCGCCGACGGACCCCAGTCAGCTCTGACGGAAGCCCCCTTCGACGGCGGCGACCTCAGCTCTTCGCTTCAGCGCGGCCGCGAAGCCGGAAGGCGACGGCGCACGCGAGGCTCAGCGGCAGCACCAGGGCGATGACGTTGCCGTTCTGCTGGTCGAACCTCGGCAGCACCTTCGCGGCGACGCCGATGAGCGCGAGGCCGGCGAGCGCGAGCGTCACCCACTCGAGCCCCTTCAGCGCGCGCGGGTGATTCCGGTACAGCAGCACTCCCAGCGGCAAGAGCAGCAGCGTCAGCGGGCTCGCGAACAGCAGGTTCTCGTTGCCGTGCGTGATGAGGTGCTCGGTGAAGAACCCGAGCATGAACAGCAAGAGGCCGCTGCCGCCCCAGACGAGACCGACGAGCGCGAAGAAGACCCCGAGCGCCTTGCGCGCGGCGGCCTTCCGGCTGCGGCTCAGCACCAGCACCGCGGCGCCGGCGAGCAGCGAGAAGCAGGCGAGCCAGGCGCTCCAGCGGGGCGAGTCGTTCGGCGGCGGCGGGTTCGTCTTCGACTGGTAGAGCGTCGTCTTCTTCTTCACGGCGCTCTGGCCGTCGACGACGAGGTTGTCGAGCTGCCGCTCGAGCTCGTCGGGCAGGAAGGCCTCGTCGTAGCGCTTGATGGGCCGGTCGACGCTGTCGTTCTGCATGTAGTCGAGCCAGACCGACAAGAAGGGGAACACCCTCGTGTAGCGCCGCGAGTGCTCGCGCAGGCTCATGCGCGCCGGGCCCTGGTTGTCGCGCGACAGGGCGCCGCCGAACGCCCGGTCGATGAGGTCGCGAGGTCGCGTCGAGCAGTTGTCGTCGAAGTGGTGGTAGCGGAACGTGCGGTTCTCGGGCAGCACGCCCACCGCGAGCGCGTTCGCCAGCTTCAGCGACTGCTCGGGGCTCAAGTTCAGCACCTGCACGCGGACGTCGCGGTCGAGCGCGCGGTACACGTCGTACGTCGACTCGATGGCCGCTTCGTCGGCGTAGAAGTCGAGGCGGCCGAGCACGAAGTTCCACATCAGGTCGGGCGAGAACTCGACGACGCCGAAGTTGTAGAGGCGGCCCTCCATGCGCTTCGTGTCGATGACGCCGAGCGCCGAGTGACCTCCCATGTAGGCGACGCCGTCGCCGGGCCCCATCGTCGCGAGCGTGATTGCGAGGTCTTCGGGGCGCGAGGCCCCGCCCGGTGCCCACGGCGGGGGCGGCCAGGGTTGCTGCAGCTGCAGCAGCACGACGAGCGTCAGCATCACAGAAAGCCGCGCGTGACGGCGAAGCGCTCGAAGTCGTCTTTCGGCCACTGCCGGGCGAGGCTCGCGGGCGGCGAGATCTGCGGCAGCTCTTCGGCGTCGACCACGCGAACGTGAAGCTCGCTGCGCGCGGCGATGGGCAGCCCGATGTCGGTGGCGACGTCGTTCGCGAGCGTGCCTCGGAGCTCGAGCTTCGGGTACAGCGCCGCGTCTTCCCACACCTTCGAAGCGTGGTCGTAGTCGGCCTTCGAGACCTCGACCCAGAGGCCGACGTTCCAGCTGCCGTACTCTTCGACGTCGAGCGGGAGCAGGCAGCGCACGAAGTGCCGTTCGCCGTCGAGCACGACGAAGTTGCGGCCGAGCTCGGCGCGTGTCGCTCTCGCATCGCCGAGCTCGAAGACGTCGTCGGGCATGGCGAAGTTGCGCTCGAGCGGAGCCGCCGCGTCGCCGCAGTGCACGCGCTCGAGGAAGCCGCGCAGCGAGGGGTCTTTGTGGAACACGTCGTCGATCAGCCCGAACGCGATCGACTTCATCGGGTGCGCGAGGGCCTGCTCGCGCGAGAGCTTGGCGCCGACGCGCTCGTCGTCGGCCCAGCTCGACCTCGCGGCGTCGCCGAGCATGAGCTCGTACGAGTCACCGCTCGGGCGAATGCGGCAGTAGAAGGCCGAGCGCTGGGAAGGCGTGCTGCCTTCGCCCCACTCGCCGAGCGACACGAGCATCGCGAGCTCGCGGTGCGAGCGATGGTTCGAGTAGGCGGCGCAGTAGACGGCGTACGGGGCGTCGTTGCGGAGCACGAACCGCGTCATGCGGACGCTCAGGCCACCGCAGCAGTCGCACAGCGACCGCGAGGGCTCGGGCAGCTCGATCTCGTACGAGGCCATCATGGTCGAGCGGTACGTGTGGCTCGACCTGTGCGCAAAGACAAGCACGGCGACAAGGTCGGCGGTTCGAGGGAACCCCCGGCTGCTGTGGGACCTTCGGCGCCATCAGCGACCTTCTGCGCCGAGGTCTCCATCGAACGAGAGGCCCAGGCCGCGCGCACGCGCCTGCCTTGATCCGCGTCAAGGTACATTTGAGCCATGCGCCTGCTGACGCTCGCCGTCGTCGCCACAGCCGCATGTACGCCCGGAGGAAAAGGCACCGGCCAGGGCCTGACGCCCGAGGGGCACGTCTACTTCCCCATCGTTGCGGGCACCAACCACGACCTCGCGAAGCTGAGCGGGTGCGACGCCTGTCACCCTCCGGCGGCCGAGAGCTTCAAAGACTTCACCTGCGTCAGCTGCCACATTCATGATCAAGGCATCTCGAGCCTGCTGCACAAGGGCGTCGGCGACTACACCTTCGGTGAGCGAACGTGCTTCACCTGCCACCCCACCGGCGAACAGATGCCGTTCTCACACACCGGCGTCGTGTCGAGCGAGTGCGCGACCTGCCACGACGTCGACGCCCCGTTCGCCGCGCTGCCGATCCCGGGCTTCACGCACCGGCCGATGGGCACGTCGGGGTGCGGCGGTTGCCACAACACGCAGACCTGGAAAGACGCGACCGGCGCGCCGAGCGACTCGAGCGACCCGAGCCGTGACGTGCAGGTCACCGGGCTGGTGCCGACCTGGTCGGGGCAGTCGATCATCAGCCTGACGCCTGATCAGCAGAGCCTCAAGCAGGTGATGAACCACAGCTCGACCCAGGTTCCAGCGGCGACCCTGGCGACCTGCGAGGCCTGCCACGTCGACGCCGCCCTCGGCGGCTACTACCCGGGCGAGCTCCACAGCTCGCTCGTGACCCTGGGCGTGACCGTCAGCGGCTGCACCGACTGCCACGTCGCGACGCAGCCCCGCGGGTTCGTCGGCCCGCTGGTCAGCCCGCCCGGCCGCGACCCGGCGTCGGGCGAGATGAGGCACGAAGCGGTCGCGTGGGCGAGCGGGGCTCCGACGATGACCGGGCTGGTGCCGCAAGACTGCTCGCTGTGCCACCAGGCGCCGAGCGCGGCCCGCGCGGCCACGTGGGTCGACGGCAAGACCGGCGCGGCGCCGGCGAAGTTCCACCCCTCGCTGACGGCGAGGGTCGACTCGTGTCTCGACTGCCACGCGAACTCGCGCCCCACCGCCATCGTCAGCCAGCCGAACGGCCTCAAGTTCGACCACCAGGAGCCCAGCGCCCTCGCCGACTGCAAGACGTGCCACTTCAACGCGAGCGCGCTCGACGGCACCGGCTGGGCGGGCGGCAGGTTCCACCTGGCGGGCTCGGCCACGCCCGCCACCTGCTTGCCGTGTCACGACGGGCGGCGCCCGACCGACACCACCCAGTGGCTGAGCACCACCTACACCAGCCGGCCGTTCGACTACGGCACGAACAGCTCCGGCAACACGCACGGAGACGGTCAAGACTGCGCGCTCTGCCACAAGGGCCCGGGCACCGGCATGTGGGGCGGGACTCCGAACTGGGTGGGCGGCGACTTCCAGCACGGCCCCAACACGCCCTCGGCCGTGCGCTGCATCTCGTGTCACGTGAGCCAGCGGCCGACGATGCCCGTCGGAGCCCCACCGGCCTTCAACCACGCGACCGACGGCACGGGCGACTGCTTCGGCTGCCACCAGGCGACGGTCACCGCGAACCGCTACCAGGCCTTGAGCGACTGGGCCGGCGGCGAGCCGTACCCGGCGAGCTTCATCAGCTCGACGAGTCGGTTCATCACCGTGAGCAACATCACGCTCAACCGCTCTGGGCCGCTGAACCTCGTGACGTCGATGTCGACGACGAACGTGCCGCTGTACCAGGGCATGCTGCACGCTTCGACGGCGATACCCCTCTCGATGCGGCCGGGCTCGTCTGACGGCGGCTCGAACCCCGACACGTCGAGGTGCCCGCTGTGCCACAAGCCGGGCGGCTACGCCGACGGCGTCTTCCACCTCGCGGTCACCGATGCGGGGCTGCCGCAGCCCAACGGCCAGTGCCTCGACTGTCACAACCAGATGCTGGCTCCGGGCATCGTCGAGCGCATGAGCTCGACGCTGCTCCCGATGGACCACCACGCCCGCTTCGCTTCCGACTCGGGCGTGACGGGGCTCGACTGCTCGACCTGTCACCGGGGCACCCCCGGCACCAGCTGGGCCGACGGCACCTTCCACACCCGAATCGGCGCCGAGCAGCCGAGCGAGTGCGTGAGCTGCCACTACCCGCTGATGGCGAGCGCCGCTCAGGCAGACCTGACGCTGATGATGCGCTACCGCATGCAGCACCGAGCGCCCGAGATGACGACTCAGGCGTGCCAGACGTGCCACTCGGGCGCGCTGGGCATGGCGACGCAGACTCCGGTCTCGACGCGATGGAGCGGCGGCGCCCTGCACTCGAGCTTCGGTGCGAGCCAGCCTGCCACCTGCGTGTCGTGCCACCAGGTGACGCTGCCCGCCGCGAACGCCTCGACGCAGAGCAGCGTGACCTACTCGCTCGCGCAGGGCGGCACCGCCACGAACGGCGCCCAGTGGATGAACCACGGCTCGCCCCTCGTCATCGGCAAAGACTGTGTGGTCTGCCACCGGGCCGACGCCAAGGCCACGGGCAGCGCATGGAGCAAGAGCGCCCCCTTCCACGCCTCGGTGACGACGGCCACGACCTGCCGCGAGTGCCACGGCCTGACGAACGGCGGCGGCAACGTCGTGGGCACGAGGAACAACCTGCCCGCCGGGCTCATCGACAGCGCGACGCTCTCGACGGTGCCGTCGACGCCCGACAGCGGCGTGCCGCCGGGCACACACGACCAAATCACGCACGCCGACGTGAACGTGACGGGCCACGACTGCAACTTCTGCCATACCCAGAGCGGGCCCTCGACGGTCGCCGGCGTCATGGGCGTCGAGTGGGCGCAGGCGAGGTTCCACACCCGGTTCACCGGCAGCAACCCGCTCGTGAGCGATGGCGTGAACGGGCGGTGCAGCAACTGCCACCTGAACGTGAAGCCGGGGCCACAGTTCAAATACAATCACTCGGGCTTCACGAGCACTCCCGGCAGCCAAGACTGCGCGAGCTGTCACAGCTGGCCGGGCACCGGCACCTCGTCGGCGCCGAACTGGAAGGGCGCCACCGGCGCACCCGCGACCATCACGCTCGGCCCGTGGACGTCGGGCTCGAACATCACCTCGCTCACCATCACCCTCGCCCACCCGCCAGCCAATACCTACACGAGCTGCGCGCAGTGCCACCCCGGCGTGAACTACGCGAAGATCTCCAACTACAACCATGCGGGCCTCACGACGAACGTGACCATCAACGGGGTGGCCGCTTCGCCGAACCTCGGCAGCACGCTCTACAACGCGAGCACCAACCCGACGTACTGCGTGATGTGCCACAACACCGGCAGCCCGTACCTGGTCAGCAGCGGGCCGCTCGCCCTCGTCGCGTCGACCACGTCGGGCAGCACCACGGTGACGACCGCCTCGACGGCGGATCTGGCGGTCGGTATGCGAATCACCGGCACCCCCATTCCCGCCGGCACCATCACCATCAGGACCATCACCAACGCCACGAGCTTCACCATCTCGAGCGCCGCGACCGCGACGACCACCAACGCCAGCCTGACCATCACCCACCCGAGCGCCAACCAGGAGCGCATCGGCAACCACGAGGGGTCGACCGCCGGTGAAGACTGCACCTCGTGCCACGCCGGCACCGGCGGCCGAGAGAAGCTCACCCCGCCCGTCGCCGGCACCTTCGGCAACGGCAAGTGGAAGTAGCCGAGGGCGCGAACCGCCCAGCCTGGGCGCAAGCCCGCGCAGCTCGCTCGTCGAGCACCGCACGTCGGCCAGGTGCCGTTCGAGGTGCTCGACGCCGAAGGCAACGGAGTCGTCGTCAGAGCAGCTTGCCGACGTGCTCGCGCGACAGCGGCCTCGCCCCCGACAGCGGCACCACCAGCGGCGCTTCGTCGAGCCGCGTGAACAGCAGCGCGAGCGGCCCGACGGGCGCCTGCGGCAGACCTCGCCTCAGCGCGCGCTCGAGCAGCTGCGGGTCGACGTCGGGCTCGGCCCACGACGGCATCAATAGGCCGCCGCGGGCGCCGAGGTAGAGCGCTCCGTCGAACCACGGCAGCACGCTCGTCGGGCCCATGACGACGGCGGCCTCCGGCGTGGTGACCCCGCTCATGCGCTCGAGGAGCTCGTCTGGCAGCTTCAGCAGCCCCTCTGCGAGGAGCCTCTTCTGCTCTCGCATCGCCGCGACCGCTTGCGCCAGCAGCGGCTCGGCTCTCGCGGTGAAGGTGACTCTCACGCGCCGCCCTTCACGCGCTCACGCTCATGGCTCTGACGTCGTGGCGTCGACGATTCTCTGCCGCAGCGCTTTGAGCGCCTCGGGCAGCTGCTCTGGAGGGAAGCCCGCATCCATCTCGCGCGCCACGCCCTCGAGCTTCAGGCGCCACGCCTGCGTCGCGGCCACGTCGCTCTTCTCGGGCGGCGCGTCGAGCAGTTGCCCCGCCGCGCCTGCGAGCCGGTGCGCCCTCGCGAGCGGCCCCTGCGACGCCTCTTCTGCCGCCGCCGGCAGCGCTGCGTTCTCGGACGCCTTCAGCACGTCGTGCAGCACCTCGCGCGCGAGCACTTGAGCGTCGGCCGTCGGCACCGCGTAGAGCAGCGGCCACAGGTCGGCCTCGGTCGCCCGCATGCGGCCCGCGAGAATCGCCGCCGCCGCCACCAGCCGCTGCACCCGCACCACGCGCCGGTCGGTGAGGTGAATGCCCGCCTGCCGCAAGAGCCGCACGCAGTGCGCGAGCGGCCCGCGCACCGACGTCACGTCGACCGTTCGCGCCGCGTCGGCGAGCAGCGAGAGGTCCGCGAGCGTCGCGTGGTGCTCGAGGGGCTTCTGCTCGAGCGCCCAGCCTCCGCCGAGCAGCTCTTCGAGCCGCGCGTCGGGCAGCGACGTGAGGAAGATGCGCGCGAGGAAGCGGTCGGCGAACGCTCCGAGCATGTCGTCTTGCGGCAGCGCGTTCGACGCACCGACGCAGACGCGCAGCGGGCAGGTCATGCGCGTGTGCCCGCGGCGGAAGGTGCGCTCGTTCAAGATGCCGAGCAGCGTGTTCAGAATCGCCGTCGAGCCGAGGAACACCTCGTCGAGAAAGGCGATGTCGGCCTCGGGCAGCATGCCGTCGGTCTGCGTCTCGACCACGCCCTCTTTGAGCCGCTTCAGGTCGACGGGCCCGAACACCTCGGAGGGCTCGGTGAAGCGGCCGAGCAGGTACTCGAAGTAGTGACCTCCGAGGGCGCGCGCGACGCGGCGCACGGCCTCTGACTTCGCGGTGCCCGGCGGGCCGATGACGAGCAGGTGCTCGGACGCCACGGCGCACAGGCCGACGAGCTGAACGACGGCTTCGCGCTCGACGAGCGATTGCGACGCGGCGGCGAGCGCCTTCTGCAACGAGGTCGCGGCGGACTGGAGCTCCGGTGACATCGCGGCGAGACTACGCGATTGCGGCACGACGCCTGAACGAACAAGATCGGGACATGACGAAGCTCCCAGCCTCTCTGCGGCAACGCAGCGATCGGGACGCCATCCGCGAAGACGTCGCGCCCTATGCCGGCATGAGCCCCGAGGAGCTGGCTCGAGCTCTGAGTGAGCTGTGCCGCTGGGCCCGAGACGCCATCGAGGCGAGCCCGAATCCAGCGAAGGCATGGGCGTGGGAAGACAAGCGCTCGCCCGAGAGCCTCGCCCTGTGGAAAGAGCTCCTGGCACGAGCCCGGAAGCCGTGAGCGGCCCGAGCGCGCCAGAGCTCGCACGACGGCTCGCCGACCTGCTCGAAGCTCGCGGCGTGCCGTACGCCATCGGCGGAGCTCTCGCTCTCGGCGTATGGGGCTTTCCACGCGCCACGAAGGACGTCGACCTCGACGTCTTCGTCGAGCCGCCAGGGCTGGACACGGTCTTCGGCGTGCTCGTGCAGGCGGGTTGCTCGCTCGACGCCAACGCTGCGCGGTCGCAGGCGGCCGACCGTGGCGACTTCCAGGCATGGCTCGGGCCGATGCGCGTCGATGTCTTCGTGCCGAGCATTCCGTTCTATGACTCGATGCAGCGGCGCATTCGTCGCGCGCCCCTCGAGGGCCGCCCGGCGTGGTTTCTGTCGCCCGAAGACCTCTGTGTCATGAAGTTGCTCTTCTTCCGAGCGAAGGACCTCATTGACGTAGAGCGTCTCGTCGCCGCGACGGGCCCCGCGTTCGACCGTGGATACGTTCAGACCGCGCTCGTGGAGATCGTCGGCGCGACGGACGCCAGGCTCGAGCGCTGGTCGAAGCTCCTCACCGAGGTCGACGCAGCCGCGTCGTGAAGAAGCCCGTGACCCGCGGCGCTGTCGTGCTCGCAGTCATCGTCTCGAGCACTGCGCTCGCGCTCGAAGACGACTTCCTCGACGACGGCGCTCCGTGCTTCGAGGGTGAGACGCCGCCCGAGCTCTACGGCCCCCTGCGCGCGAGCGGCGCCCACCGCGCGTGCCTGCGCACCGAGGCCGCGGTCACCGGCGCCGTCGAGCAGCACCTCGCCTACGGCGGCGGCGCGTTCGTCTCGTGGCGCTCACGCAAGCGCGCCGAGGCGTTCGTGAGCTTCGAGCAGCCGGGCCCCGTGCGCTTCGGCGTCGCGTGGCAGGCGCCGCTCGAGCCCGAGCACCTCGCGGTGGGCTTCGACCTCCAGGCGCTGCTGCCGGCGTTCGGCACCTCGCGCCGCGCCGGCGGCTCGCTCGGCGTCGACGGGCTGCTCGCCTTTCGCTACGCCGCGGTGCACGCGCGCGTCGCCGTCACGCCCGGCTTCTACGAGCGAAGCGAAGACGGGGCGTGGCTCTTCGGCACGGCCGTCGACGTGACGAGCGGGCTCAGCGTCGCGCCGTGGCGCTTCCTCTCGTTCACCGCCGAGCTGCGCGCGACCGCGGGCCACGGCCAGCAGCTCCGCGGAGCCCTCGGCGCTCGCTTCACGATGCAGCTCGTCTACTTCGAGCTCACCGCCCTCACGCCCGCGCTGTACGGCCCGCGCGGCTTCGAGGGCGTGCTGACGCTCGCCGTGCAGCCGTTCGAGCGCATCGTCTGGCCCCGCACGTACCCGCGCCAGTACGACGACGAGTACGAAGGGTCCGTGGCCACAGCGCGCTGAGGCGACGTGACCGGCGCAGTCACACCTTTGCGGCCGGGTGTGACCGGTAGAGCCACAAAACCCCGATTCTCATGTGCTTGGGGCCGATCTGCGTAAGCACAACTTTGTACGTCCGTACAATAATGAAGGTATGTACGAGCTCACTCCACGGGAACATCAGCTGCTCGCAGTGCTGAAGGAACACGAAGGCCAGACGATGAGCCGCGACGCGCTCGCTCTGCGGCTGGGGCTGAGCAGCGATGACCCGTTCCTCCGCGCCATCGACACCGCCGTCGCGCGGCTGCGCAAGAAGATCGAGCCTGACCCGTCGCGGCCGAAGTGGCTGCACACCGTTCACGCCGGCGGCTACCGCTGGGGCGCGCGTGCCGGAGGCGCCGTGCTGCAGATCGGCCGCGCCAGGGTCGACCTCGGCCGCGGCACCGTCGAGCGAGACGGCCTCGAGCTGTGCCTCACGACGCTCGAGACCGAGGTGCTCGAGAAGCTCGCGCGCGCGAACGGCGGCGTCGTCGCTCCGACCGAGCTGTTGTCGTCGAAGGGCGGCGCCGCGAAGGTGGTGCTGCGCCTGCGAGAGAAGCTCGGCGACCCCGAGGCCCTGCGCACGCGCCGCGGCGCCGGCTACCAGCTCTCGGTGCAGGCCGGCGGCCGCGACGACCGCTTCGCCCAGCTCGCCTGGCAGATCGCCGAGTGCGCCGGCATCGCGCTGCAGTTCGCCGAGGTCGTGGTCTTTCGCCGCGACGGCTCGATGCTGCGCCAGGTCGCCGGCTACGGGTCGAGCTGCCCCGAGCCGCGCACGCTCACCGAGCCGCGCCTGCTGCCCGTCGGCCAGGGCGTCGCAGGCACCGCCGCGAACGAGGGCCGCGTGCAGCGCGTCGACGACACCCGCATCGATCGCCGCTGCCGCCTCGCAGAGCCGCGCGAGGCCCGCTCGGCGCTCGCCGTGCCGGTGCTCGTCGCCGGCGACGTCGTCGGCGTGCTCGACAGCGAGGCCGTCGAGCCGCGCGCGTTCACCGAGGCTCACGCCGAGACGCTCGGCTCGATGGCGCGCATGATGGCCTGCGCGCTCGCGGCGTGACTCACTTCGCCGCGGCCGGCTTCGGCGCTCCGGCGCGCAGCACGTCGGGCAGCTGCCGCGGCGCCCGAACGGGGTGAAAGTGCACCGAGAGCTTGTCGACGAAGTCTCTCGCGGACGCCGGCCGCAGCGCCGGGTCTCTCTCGAGCGCCGAGCGCAAGAGCGCCTCGAGCGGGCCCGAGCACTCGGCGCGCCGCTCGCGCAGAGGCGCCGCCTTGCTGCTGCGCACCGCCGCGGTCAGCGCCTCGACCGAGGCTCCCGCGAACGGCGGCTCGAGCGTGAGCAGCTCGTACAGCGTGACGGCCGCGGCCCAGAGGTCGACCGACGGCGAGAAGACTCCGTCGAGGGCCTCGGGCGCGAGGTACGTGAGGCGGCGCTGCTTCCACGAGGCGCTCTCGCTGCCGTGCCCGGCGAGGCCGAAGTCGCCGAGCTTCACCGCGCCCGCCTTCGAGACGAACACGTTGTGCGGCGAGACGTCGCCGTGAACGAGCGGCAGCTTCGCGGGCGACGCGTCGTGCGCGCCGTGCACCGCCGACAACGCGTCGAGCAGGCCCTTCACGAGGTAGCACGCGACCTCGACGGGGAACTGCTGGCCGCGCGCGCGGTAGCGCTTGATGAGCTGCGACAGGTCGTAGCCCTCGACCAGCTCGGTGACGAGGCAGTGCTGGCCGTCGATGACGCCCGAGTCGAGCACGCGAATGATGTTCGGGTGCTTGAGCCGGCCCAGCGTCGCGGCCTCGGCCTCGAAGGCCCGCACCACCGCCGGGTCTTTCGCGCGCCTCGCGTCGAGCCGCTTGAGCGCGACGAGCTGACCCGAGAGCCTGCCCGTCGTGGCCCGCGCGAAGTGCACCAGGCCCGTCGCTCCGGCGCCGAGCAGGCCGAGCACCTCGTACGGGCCCACGCGCTCGACCTCGCCTGAGCTCTTGGCCGCCGCCGCGGGCGCCGGTGGGGCGGCCACGAGCGCGTCGACCGTGAGGCTCGACTCGAGCTTCGGCGCCGGCAGCGCGCTGAGCTTCTCGGTCACCTGGGGCCGAGCCTCGGCGGCGAACTGCAGCGAGACGCCCTTCTCAGAGACGCTCACCACCGTGGCGGGCACCTTCACGTCGCCCGTCGGCAGCTTCGCCTCGAGCTCGACCGTCTGGTGCAGCACCGGAGGCGCCGTGCGCGGCTGAAACAGCGCTCCGCCCCCCGAGAGGTTCTGGAGCTCGCCCGACACCCGCTGGTCGCCGGCGGTGACGACGGCCGGAGCGTCGATGGGGTGCCGCACGTCGGCGCGGCGCTCGGGCACCTGGGCCGAGAGCTCGTCGAGCGCCTCGAGGGCCGCCGCCGGGAGCAGCCCGAGCCGCTGCAGGTCGCACTCGGAGAAGCGGCTCAAGAAGGCGCCGCGCTCCTGATACTCGAGCTCGGTGAGCGAGACGACGCGGCCGCCGGCGTGCTCGCCTGCGTTGGTGATGGCGGCGTGGTGGCCGTCGGCGAAGGCGTCTTCGCGCAGGCGGAAGATGACGAAGAGCACGGGCCCCGACTTGCGCAGCCCGAGGTCGATCTGCACGAGGGCGTCGTCGAGCGCCGACACGCACATGTCGAGGCACCGCGCCGCGCTGGTCTGGCGGTAGCCGGAGGCCTCTTCGAAGACGATCGCGCGCTCGACCGTCTCTGTCACCGCGGTCACTCGACACACTCTATTCCCCGGGCTCGCGGGAGTGGAGCGTGTGCCGTGCAGCCGCGAACGAACCTCGCGGAAGCGCGTCGCGCACGCGTTGGCGCGGAGTAGAGTGCGCCGCGATGTCCGACCGGTGCTTCATCGCAGCGCAGGCTCGCGCCAAGGAAGACGCGAACAACCTCACGATGCGGGCCTCGGACCACGTGCCGCGCGCGTACAAGGTGGCCGTCGGCGACCCGCAGGCGTCGCTGTCGCAGTTCCTCCGGGTGCTCGACCTGAACGGGCTGCTCGGTGAAGACGGGCGGCTCAAGCCCGACGTGAGCCTCGTGTCGCTGGGCGACCACTTCGACTGGGGCCGCCCCGAGGAGCGGGCGACCGCGAAGGAAGACGGGCTGCGCATTCTGTCGTGGCTGGCGGCGCACCCGCCGGATCAGGTGCAGATCATCGTGGGCAACCACGACCTCGCGCGCGTGCGAGAGCTCTCGGGCTTCTCGAACGCGCAGTACGCCGAGGCGCAGGTGCGCGCCGACGCCGCGCTCGAGGACGCGAAGAAGACGGCGAGCTTCCAGTCGAAGTACCCGACGCTCGCGAGCCCGGCGGTCATCGCGCACGACTACTCGTGCTTCGACGAGCGGCAGCGCTCGCTCGTGACGCGGCTGCTCATGGCCAGGCGCGTGCGGCTCGCGGTCGCGGCGAACGCCGAGCTGCTGCTCGTGCACGCCGGCGTCACCAACGAAGACCTCGAGCTGTTGAGGCCGGCGCCCACCCACGACGCCGTCGCCATCGCGAGCGCGCTCAACGCCTTTCTCGACGCTCGCGTGACGCGCTGGGGCGGTCAGGGGCCGCTCGACCTGTCGCCGCTCGACGTGCCGGGCTCGGCGACCCACGGCGAGGCGCGCGGCATTCTCGTGCACCGGCCCGCGAACCCCCACGTCAGCAAGATCGACCCCAACGAGCGCCGTCGCTACGACCCGCGCTCGCTGCCCGACGGCATCGTGCAGGTCATCGGGCACATCAACGACATGAAGTGCCGCAAGCTCTTCGGCAACTGGGTCGAGCGCAAGCCCGCAGAGCCCGGCGTGCTGCGCGGCATCAAGGTCGAGGGCCCGTCGGCGAAGTACCACATGGGCTGCGCAGACGATGACCGCCTCGTCTTCATCGACGGCGCGATGAACGCCGTCGCCCCGTTCGAGTACGAGCTCTACGACCTCGACCTGCGCCAGCGCGCCGTCGCGCGGAAGTAGCTCACGGCACGTAGCAGTACGTCGGCGCCGTGCAGCTGCCCATCACGCACTGCGCGCTCAGGCAACCGACGGGCGAGGCACAGCTCGCAGCGCGCGGCTTCTTCGGCGCGCAGGTGCCCGACGGGCTCGCCGTCGTGGCCGTGCAGTACAGGTCGGGCCGGCACGGGTAGTCGACGTCGGCGGTGAGCGTGCAGCTCGCTCCGGCACTCGCCGCCCGACGCCGTGCACGTGCCGCCTGTGGCGCGCCGCGATTCAGGCGCTCGCTCGCCTCGGGCGCAAGGCCGACGCGACCGCGCGCGGCGGCGTTCAAGGCCCGCTACCCCGACAGCCTGTACATCGACGTCGTCGAGCGCGCGGTGAAGTGAAGCCGGTCGCTCAGGGAAGCGCGACGGAGCCGAACGCGATGGAGGGCGGCGACGTGCGGAAGTTGTCGACGTCGGTGTAGTAGAGCCGGTCGCCCGAGATGAGCACGCGGTTGGGGCTCGCCGGTAATAGAAGCCGAGCAGCGGCAGGTCGAAGTGGACGTCGAACAGGCCCGAGGTGCCGAAGCCGGTGTCGACGGCGCCGGCCGCGGTGAAGCGCGCGATCGAGAGGTACGGGTTTCGAACCTCCGCTGGTGGTGAGGCCGAGCTCGGGCACGTTCTGCGACACGAGCTGCTCGAGCTTCAGCTCGCCGCGCTTCACGAACGCCGTGTCGGTCGCCGCCTGCGGAGCCGCGTAGCCTCCCCACTGGCCGCGCACCGGCTGCTTGCACTCGATGGGGCCCTCCCACCAGTGCAGCACGGCGTAGCGGCCCTGGAAGTTGTTCTCGCCCGCGCCCTGCACGCCCTGCGGCATGCGGCCGCTCTGATCCGGTGTGTCGCGCCCTCCGACGATCGGCTTCGCCGCGCGGAAGACGAGGTCCTCGCCGAGCGACTCTCTCGTGTAGCGCGCGTGCAGCCGCGTCAGCGTGAACCCGGCCTGCAGCTGCTGGGCGAGCTGGCTCGACAGCACGCGCTTGCCGCCGGGCAGCGGGCGCTGGCCCTTCATCGACACGTCGGCGGTCGACGTGACGTCGGCGCCGAGCGTGAGCAGGTCGTTCGGGTCGAGCGTCGGCCCCGGGCACGGGTCGCAGGTGTTCGAGGCCCACGCGTACTCGGTGACGACCGCGCCGGGGTGCTTCGCGACGGTGGCGTCGAACAGCGCGGCGTACAGCTCGGGGAAGCGCGGCTTCGCCTCGGGCGTGAGCGTGAGGTTGGTGGGAATCGTGACGTTCGGGTAGTTGGCGAGCTCGTAGCGCTCGGGCGCGAGCACGCTGACGATGAGGTCCTGCGCGGCGCCGGCGTTGATCAGCCCGAGGCGCACGGGCAGCCGAAACTCCTCGGAGTCGTAGTGGAAGCGCAGCGGCGACAGCATCGCCTGGCCGTTCTCGAACTGGACCTTCGAGGCGTCGACCTTCGCGACGAAGAACTTCCACCCCGAGGCGATGTACGGCTTGAGCAGCGGCGCGGCGTTCGGAGGAATCGTGTACTTGTACTCGCGCAGCCAGATCTCGAGGCCGGTGGCCTCCTTCGCCGAGAGAATGAGCACCTGGTACTCGCCGACCTCGAACTTCGCCTCGACCGTGACGCCGAGGTCGTTCGCGCGGCGCCGCGGCGCGCTCTCGGTGACGGCGACCGCGGAAGGGGGGCTCAGCTTGTTGCGCTCGGCGTCGCGCGGGTCATCGGGGCGCGGGCACGGGTTCTGCTCCCAGTACTCGACGAGGCGGGGCGCTCCGAGCTGGTCGACCTTCTTGAACAGCTCGCGCGGCAGCGTCTTCACCGCTTCCTTCTGCAGAATCACCGGCACCGGCACCACCATCGCGAAGTCTCTCGGCGGGCCCTGGTAGTTGTTCTGCATCGACAGCACCGTGCGCGTGCCGGCGCGCATCAGCACCACCTCGGTCGCGTTGTTGAAGAGGTCGGCGCCGGCGCCGCCCACGTAGAAGCCGCAGAAGCCGAGCAGCGCGAGCGTGACGTTCATGCCGGGCGCTTTTAGCCTGCGCCGGTCAGTTCTTGCAGACGCCCGGTGACTTCTGGTCGTGGCACATGCAGCACGTGACGTTCTGCGTGTTCTCGCTCGGGTGCTTGAAGCGCCAGCGCTGCGCGTAGGTGGTGCGTTGCAGCCCGAGGTCGGCTGCGCGAGGGCCAGCGCCCGCGTGGTCGTACGGCGGGTGGTCGGAGGCGGGGTGGCAGCGGTAGCAGGCCTTGCTCTCGTAGGCGTAGTCGGCGGTCGTCTGGTGCAGGCGGTCGGTCACGCCCTTCGGTGCGTGTGGCAGTCGAGGCAGACGATGTCGGTGAACGACTCGCTGCTCGCGGGGTGGCACGACTCGCAGCTCATGGCCGCGCCGGCCGTTACCCTGCCGAGCTCGTGAACGGCCCCCGGCGTGATGGGGAAGAAGGGGTGATTCTCGGGAGTGACCGGGTGGTCGGGCGGTCGCTTGTCGCTCGAGCAGGCCGCGAGCCAGATGAGCATCGCGCAGGCAGACAGCCGCTTCACGCTCACGGCGCACGCGGCTTGGCTTCCCGCCATCGGGCCTGAGTACCTTGAGGTTCGGTAGATCAGGCTGATGGCCGGCGGCGCGTGTTCGAGACGCTGGCCGGGGTCCCCCATCGACGCGCGCACCACACCGAGGGTAAGGGGAGGACCCCGATGCGCCGCCTGCTCCCCCTCGTGTTTCTCCTCCCGGCATTCGTCGCGTGCCGCTGCCAAGAGCGCCTCGTTCAGTCGTGCAGCGAAGAGGTCTGCGACGGCACCGACAACGACTGCGACGGGCAGGTCGACGAAGACCTCGCCGACATCGTCTGCGGCACGGGCGTCTGCAAGATGACGGTGCCGGGCTGCACCGACGGCCGCGCGCCCGACTGCGTCGCCGGCACGCCCAGCGCCGAGACCTGCAACCTGCTCGACGACGACTGCAACGGCCTGGTCGACGACGGCATGGGCGTCGTTCGCTGCGGCGTCGGAGCCTGCGCGCGCGAGCTGCCGACCTGCACCAACGGCATGACGCCCTCGTGCGTGCCGGGCACGCCCATCTCCGAGACGTGCAACATGAAAGACGACGACTGCGACGGCGAGGTCGACGAGGGCCTGTTCGGCGAGTCGTGCGGCGTCGGCGCCTGCCGCCGCTCGATCAACCTCTGCGGCGGCGTCGGCGTCTGCACGCCCGGCACGCCGACGACCGAGGTCTGCAACGGCATCGACGACGACTGCGACGGCATCACCGACGAGAGCAACTGCGTGCCGCCGGTGGTGAGCTGCCCCGGCTCGCTGGTCGCGCGCGTCGGCACGCAGGTGATGCTGACCGGCACCGTGGTCTCGGCGAACGGCGCGACGACGACGCGGTGGTCGGTGCAGACGGCGCCGGCGGGCTCGATGGCGATGGTCTCGGGCACGCCGCCCGCGGCGACGTTCACGCCCGACGTGGCCGGCGACTACACGCTGCGCTTCTGCGCCCGCGATGCGATGAACGTCGAGAGCTGCTGCAGCGTGATGCTCACCTCGAGCAACTGCATGACGCCTCCGTCGCCGCCCGCCGGCACCGCGTGCGGCACGAGCTGGGACGGGCGGCCCATCGTCACCTTCCCCGCCATCGCCGCGGGCGTCGTGTACGACCTCGTCGACTCGGCCGGCGCGCGGCTCGCGAGCGCCTCGGCCGGAGCGAACTGGCTGCGCCCCGCGACGCGCATCGCGGCGGGCGGGCCGCCTCCCGGGGCGCCCACGGCCCTCGGGGTGCGCGCGTGCCTCAGCAACGACGCCGCCTGCTGCTCGATGCCGACGCCGCTGATGGTGAACGTCGTCGAGGCGTGCAGCGCTCCGCAGGCGCCGACGACGACGAACATCGTGTTCAGCGAGTACGTGGTCAACGGCGAGGGCAGCTGCGCGATGATGGACTGCTTCGAGTGCCAGGCGGGCGAGGCGATCGAGGTGACGAACCTCTCGAACTGCCCCGTCACGCTGAACGGCACGCACTTCAAGTACCGCAACGCGAGCGCGTCGACGGGCAGCCTCAGGTGGATGAACTTCGGCGCGGCCGACATCATCCCCCCGCGCGGCGTCTACGTGGCGATTCGCGGCCGCAACTTCGCGCCGATGTGCTCGGCGAGCCTCCCGATGGAGAGCACGGCCCTCTACGGGCTCAAGATCTCGACGCTCTCGATGGAGGGCATGAACCTCTGCAGCGGCTGGTTCAACAACACCGGCGGCGGCATGAGCGAGATGCAGATCGCGCGCGGCACCGTGATGACCCAGGCCGACCTCAACTTCTCGACCACGAACATGCTCGCGCGCATCGCGCCCTACCAGACGAGCTCGACGAGCTGCACCAGCACCGGCTTCGACGCCGTCGACTCGTGCGGCACCGTCGTGGCCGCCTCGATGCCGACCGCGATGCTCACGCCGAACCAGCTCGGCCGGCTCTGGCACCCGTGCGACGCCGTCGTCGGCGCGTCGCCGGCCTGCCCGCGCAACTGACGGGAGCCCGGTTCGTCAGGTCGCTGAGACCTGGGCGGCGAGGTGCCGTCGTCGCCGCACGCAAACACCTGAAGAAGTCGCTCAGAGGTCGACGCGCCCCCTGCGCTCAGCGCGACGGGTCGAGGCGCTCGAGGAAGGCGAACATGGCCCGATAGTAGGGCACCAGCGTAGACGTGCCCTTGTAGGCGCGACCGCCGCGGCGCTAGCCCTGCTTCTGGCCCGCGGGCAGCACCGCGCTCTTGAACAGCCCCGCGACCACCGACGCCTGCGTGGCCGTCGGCACGAAGCGCATCAAGAGGCCGTTCAGCACGTTCAGCGCGCCGGGCACGACCCAGCGCTTTCGGCGAATGAACGCCGACAGCGCGGCGCGGGCGCAGACGTCGGCGTCCATCATGCCGACGTCGCCCTTCTTGAACTTGCGGGCGGTGCCCGACTTCTCGCCCATCTCGGTCGCGATGCCGCCGGGCGCGAAGACGGTGAACGACACGTCTTTTCCCCGCAGCTCTTCGGCGAGCGCGACGCCCCACGTGTTCAAGAACGCCTTCGTGCCCGAGTAGAGCGCCTGGTACGGCGTCGGCATCGTGCCGGCGACCGAGCTCACGACCATGACGCCGCCGCCGGGCGCCTTCGCGAGCTGGTGCTGCAGGAAGCTCTGGCTGAGCTCGAGCACGCTGTAGAGGTTGGTGGCGAGCAGCGCCTGCGCCTCGGAGCGCGGCAGCTCGAGGTGGTGGCCGAAGTAGGTGACTCCGGCGTTCAAGATGGCGGCGTAGATGTCGCGGCCGTCGGTCGACTCGCGGAACACGCGCTCGACGTCGTCGGGCTTCGACAAGTCGGCGGCGATGCAGGCGGCCTTGACGCCGTGGGCCTCGACCTCTCGGGCGAGCTCTTCGAGGCGCTCTCTGCGGCGGGCGACGAGCACGAGGTTGCCGCCGTGGGCCTTCGCGATCTCTTTGGCCATCTCGCGCCCGAGGCCGGCCGAGGCGCCGGTGACGAGGGTGTAGCGGCCTTTCAGGTTGAGCGGCTCCATGTGCTAGACCTCACGACGGCAAAGGGGACATCGGGAGCCGTACCATGGCCGAGCACCCTTCGGTGGAGATCGAGATCAACCTGGAAGAGCTCGCGGTGCCCGCTGCCGAGCTCTTGTCGGACGCCGACACGTCGACGCGCGAGACCCGGCCCTACGAGGTGCCCGTCGACGAAGAGCTGTTCGGAGACCTCACGCGAACGAGCGCGCAGTTCACGGTGCCGGTCGCGCTCGATGAGCTGCCCGACGACGCGTACCCCACTGAGATCTACTTCTTCGGCGCTGTGAACGACTCGTAGCCCGACGAGCCGGTTACCGGCCCGTAACGGCCCAACGCCGCTGCTGACTTCCGTGAGCGTGACGCGATACTTCGCGGCGCCCGCCCGTGAGCTCTGTTCCCAACATCGCGCTGCCGCGGCCGCAGTGCACCCTGCTGCTGGGCTTCGACGGGGTCATCACCCACTGCAGCCCGGGCGCCTCGGCCGTGTTCGGCTTCGCGCTCATCGGCCGCCACATCGCGGCGCTGTTCCCCGAGCACGCGGCCGACATGAAGAGCGACCTCGACCGCGCGCGCAAAGGCCGCGAAGAGCGCACCGAGCGCCTCGCCCGCCGCGCCAACCGCCAGGCGCGCTGGGTCGACCTGCAGCACACGACCGAAGACGTGCCGGTCGTCGTGCGGCTCGAGGGCCGCGAGCGCGACGTGGTGCTGCAGGTCACCGACCGGGGCCCGGGCATCGCCCCCGACACGCTGCGCCGGCTGTTTCAACCGTTCGTGCGCGGCACGCAGTCGGGCGCCAGCGGGCGCAGCGTCGGGCTGGGCCTCTTCATCAGCCGCGCGACCGCCGAGGCCCACGAGGGCACGGTGAGCTGCGAGTCCGCGCACGGCAAGGGCACGACGTTCACCGTCGTGCTCCCACGGGAGGGTCGTCTCACATGAGGCACGAGTCGGACTCGAAGCGCGTCAGCACCGGAGTGCCTGGCCTGGACACCATCTTGCGCGGTGGCCTCTTGCGCGGCGGCGTGTACATCGTTCAGGGCGAGCCGGGCGCGGGCAAGACGGTGCTGACGAACCAGGTCGCCTTCCACCACGTGCGCGCGGGCGGGCGCGTGCTCTACACGACGCTGCTCGCCGAGTCGCACGAGCGGCTCATCTTCAACCTGAGCAGCCTGAAGTACTTCGACCCGACGGTCGTGCCCGAGAAGCTCGCGTACCTGAGCGGCTTCTCGGTGCTCGAAGAGGGCGGCCTCAAGGCGCTCGTCGACCTCGTTCGCAAAGAGGCGCGCGAGCGCAACATCACGCTGCTCGTCATCGACGGCCTCGTCACGGCGGCCGAGTCGGCCGACACCGACCGCGAGTTCAAGCGCTTCATTCACGCGCTGCAGATTCACGCGGGCCTCATGAACTGCACCGTGCTTCTGCTGACGAGCGGCAACCACGACCAGGTGCGGCCCGAGCACACGATGGTCGACGGCGTGCTCGACCTCACCGACGTGGTGATTCAGCGCCGCGCCGAGCGCGAGCTGCAGGTTCGCAAGTTCCGCGGCTCGGGCTACCTGCGCGGCGCGCACACGTTTCAGATCGACGACAGCGGCGTGCGCGTCAGCCCGCGCATCGAGATTCTGCTCGGCAACCCGAGCGAAGAAGACTCGTGCGGCGACCGGCGCATCACCACGAACATTCCGCGGCTCGACGTGATCCTCGAGGGCGGCCTCGTCTGCGGCACGACGACGCTCGTCACAGGGCCCTCGGGCGCCGGCAAGACGACGCTGGGCCTGCAGTTCCTCTCGGGCTCGAGCCAGCACGAGCCCGGGCTCTTCTTCGGCTTCTTCGAGACGCCGAAGCGGCTCATCAGCAAGGGCCACTCGCTGGGGCTCGACCTCGGCACGCTGCACGCGAAGGGGCACATTCGCTTCCTGTGGCACCCGCCCACCGACCGCACGCTCGACAGCCTGGGCAACCAGCTCATCGACAGCGTGCGGCTGCACGGCATCAAGCGGCTCTTCATCGACGGCCTCGACGGCTTCGTGAAGGCGGCGGCCTACCCCGAGCGCGTGAGCCAGTTCTTCTGCGCCGTCGCGAACGAGCTGCGCTCGCAGGGCGTGACGACGCTGTGCTCGGCCGAGCTGCGTCAGGTCGTGAGCGGGAACATCGACCTGCCGGTGACCGGCGTGTCGACGATGGCCGAGAACGCGATTCTGCTGCGCTTCGCCGAGGTGCACAGCGAGCTGTTCCGGCTGATGAGCGTCATCAAGACGCGCGACAGCGGCTACCACCCCGCGACGCGCGAGTTCCGCATCGGCAACGGCGGCGTCGACATCTCGGAGTCGTACCGCAGCGTCGAAGACATCATCGAGGGCCGCGCGCGCCCCCGCATCGACCCCGACGAGGTGTTCATCACTCCCGCTCACCGGCCGGCCGCACGGAAAGGCAAGAAGAAGAGGTGAAGCGTGTCCTCATCGTCGACGATGAGTTCGGAATCGTCGAGGCGCTCACCGACGTGCTCGGTGACGAGGGGCTCGCGGTCTCGACCGCGCGCAACGGGAGAGACGCGCTCAAGCGGGTGACCGAGGCGAAGCCCGACCTCGTCATCTGCGACTACATGATGCCCCTGATGGACGGCATCGAGCTCATCGACCAGCTCAAGAAGCTCGGCTCGACGGCGCCCGTGGTGCTGATGACCGCCGTGCGGCTCGACCAGCTGCCGTCGGAGCTCGAGGTCGCCGCGATTCTGCACAAGCCGTTCTCGCTCGACGACCTGCTCGAGCTCGTGCGGAGGCTGCTCGCCTGCTCGGCGCCATAGGGTTACTCCCGAGTAACGACGCCCCGGGCCCTTGAACTGGGTCACCGGGCCCCGGGTAGACTCGCGGCCCGTGGGGTTCTCACCGGCCAGGCGCTTCGAGCGCTATGCGGTGCAGCTCTTGGCCATCGCGGTCAGCGCTGCCCCTCGCCTCGACCACGTTCACAACCTCTCGCGTGGCGGAGCGCGGCTGAGCAGCCGGGCGGCTCCGGCGGTCGGTGCGCCCTACACGTTCCTGCTGATCATCCCCGGGACCGAGGCGCGCACGCAGGTGGTGAAGGTGCCCGCGACCGTGGTGTGGAACTCGTCGTTCGAGTTCGGCGTGAACTTCGACGTTCGCGACGCCGGGTTCGACCGCTTCGTCGACCAGCTCGCGGTGCAGGGCCCCCCGACGAGCGTTACCCGCTCGTAACTGCGGCAGCGCCCCGTTGCGCTCGCAGGGTTGATCCCGCAACCTGTGAGCGGGTTCGAACATGGTGCCGTCAGCACAAGTGCCGCGCAGTCGCCCCCGTCGCATGCTCGACAAGGGCCTCGTGCTCGTCGTCGACGACGACCTCGAGACGCGCGCCGCGGTCTCCGAGCTGCTCGCCGATCTCGACTACTGGCCGATGACGACGCGCAACGGCCTCGAGGCGCTCGAGTCGCTGCGCCGCGGCGTTCGCCCGAGCGCCATTCTCATCGACGCGTACATGCCCCTGATGGACGGCGAGGCCTTCTGCTCGGCGTGCGACGAAGACCCGCGGCTCAGAGACATTCCCCGCATCCTCGTCTCGGCGAACCTCGAGGCCGCGAGCCGCGTCAGCCGCTGCCGTGCCAGGGGCTTCTTGAGCAAGCCGGTCGACGCCGGCGCGCTCGTGAAGGCGCTCGAGGCTCTGAAGTAGAACCCGTCGCCGGTGAAGACCGGCCTCGTTCAATCGGAGCACGACCTCGCAGACGTCCTCGCGCTGCAGCGCGAGAGCCGCGCCCCGACGCGCGACGGCTTCGTGACCGTGCAGCACACCCTCGAGGTCTTGCGCGCGATGCACGCGCTCGCCCCCAGCGTCATCGCGCGCGGCGACGGCGGCGAGCTTGCGGGCTACGCGCTGATGATGCCGAGGCAGACGCGCGCGCTGCTGCCGATTCTCGAGCCGATGTTCGTGAAGCTCGACGCGCTGGAGCTCGGCGAGCGCTGGTACGTGATGGGGCAGATCGCGGTGGCGCCCGCGTTTCGCGGCACGGGCGTGTTCGACGCGCTCTACGCCGAGCACCGCAGGCAGTACGCGGGCCGCTTCGACCGCGTCATCACCGAGGTGGCGACGCGCAACGGCCGCTCGATGCGCGCCCACGAGCGCGTCGGCTTCCGTACGCTGCTCACCTACCGCGACGCCACCGACGAGTGGGCGCTCATCGGGTGGGACTTCGTCGAGCCCCCGCGCGCCGTGCGATAGTCGCCCGCGCATGCGCGCCCTCATCGCTGCTCTCGCGCTGTCGGCGAGCGCGGCCTGCTCGAACTGCACCGGAGTCGCCGGAGACACCGACGCTGGAGGCGGAGCCGGAGGCGCCGCGACCTCTGGAGGCAGCGGCGGCTCGGGCGGCAGCGGCGGGGGCAGCGCCTCGTGCCCCGGCGGCCAGCACGCGTGCACGGGCGTCTGCGTGAGCGACGGCGAGCCGGCGACGTGCGGCGACCGCTGCACGGCGTGCCCCGCGGTCGCGAACGCGACGGCCACCTGCACCGGCTCGATGTGCGGCTTCACGTGCGCGCAGGGCTTCACCGCCTGCCTCGGCCAGTGCGTGCAGGGCACGAGCTGCGTGTCGCTCGCGGCGAACACGTTCGTGAAGCTCACCGAGGACGACACCGGCACGCGGCGGCAGGCCGCGATGGCCTACGACTCCGACGCGGGCGTCTACCTGCTCGTCGGCGGAGCGCGAAAGTGGGGCGGCAACGAGCCCTACGACGTGCTGCAGCTCTCGCTCGCCGAGGGCAAGTGGCGAAACCAGTACCCGCTCGACCGCATCGGCCAGTGGGGCCCCGACCTCGGCGACAGCACGGCGCCGGCCGAGCCCGACGAGTCGTTCCGCACCACCGACGGCTCGGGCTACACGCGCCCCAGCTTCCAGGTCTACGGCGGCACGCTCTCGTTTCAGCAGTACGCGTGGGCCGACGCGGCGCGCACGCTGCACTTCTACCTGTGGAACCGCACGTTCTCGTACGACGCCGCCGCCCGGCAGTGGACGTTTCACGCGCCCGCGCTCGACCCCGCGGGCGGCGCGATGAAGCCGCGGCTGCTCTGGGGCGCGATGGCGCACGACCCGGGCACCCACCAGGTGCTGCTGTTCGGCGGCGGCAACGTGCTCGTGCCGTCGGGCGAGCCCGGCACGTGGCTGTTCGACCCGGTCGCGAAGAGCTGGCGGCAGGTGACCTCGGCGCCGCAGCCCGGCCCGCGCGCGTACGCGTCGCTCAGCGTCGACCCCGACCGCGGCAAGGCGCTGCTCTTCGGAGGCGACGAGCTCGACCGCCTCAAGTCCGACACCTGGGTGTTCGACTTCGCGAGCGAGACCTGGTCGCAGCCGCCGGTCGCGAAGGCGCCGCAGCCGCGCGCGGGGCATCGGCTCGTCTTCCTGCCGCAGAGCCGCGCGACCGTGCTGCTCGGCGGCTTCGAGTACACGTCGACCACCGACTACGTCGCGGCGCACTACCGGCAGCGGCCGTGGGAGCTCTGGCGGTGGGACTGGGCGGCCTCGCAGTGGAGCCTCGTCAAGCAGTGGAGCATGGGCGAGACCGCGCCTGCCATCGCGACGACGGCGAACCTCGCGTGGCCCGCGGCGGCGGGGGCGGGCGACGTCGTCGTGCTGCACCACAAGAACGGCGCGGCCGACAGCGCGGTGGGCTCGCAGACGTGGGCGCTGCGCGTCGACCCGTCGGTGACGGACCCGGGCGGCACGCAGGCACGCGCGGTCGACGCCGGCGCCGAGGCCTTCATGACCGGGCGCTACGACCCCGCGTGGTTCGCCGACGCCGGTGAGCCCGACGCCGGCGAGCTCGCGGCGCACGCAGCGCTCGTCGCGGGCGTGGCGGACAACACGTGGGTGAGCGTGACGGCTCCGAACCGGCCGGCGACGAATCACGACTGGGGCACGGCGGCCATCGACGTCGCGCGCCACACGCTCATGCGCTGGAGCGGCGGTCACTCGGCCTACTGCGGCACCGACGTGCTGCACTACGACACCACCACGAACCGCTTCAGCATCGGCTACCGGCCCGAGCTGCCGCTCGAGTGGGACTACTCGAACGACGCCACTCCCGGGCAGTGGACGTTCAAGCGCCGCCCCTTCATGGCCCCGCACACGTACAAGATGTACGCGTACAGCCCGGCGCTGAACCGGCTCGTCATTCACAAGGAGCCGTACCTCTACTTCTACGACGTCGCCGCGAAGCAGTTCGCCGAGGCGCCGTTCTCGAGCAGCATCGGAGGCAACCAGTACGACGACGTGCTCACGCCGATTCCGACGGGCCTGGCGGCGTGGACTCCGCGGGGGCTGTTCCGCGTGAGCGCGGTGAGCTCGGCGTGGTCGCAGCTGACGCCCACGGCCATCGGCGGCGCGACGCTGCCCTCCATCACGCCCGACCAGAACAGCATGGTCTACGACGCCGACGGCGATCGGCTGCTGTTGTTCGCGGGCACCGCCGGCAACAAGGGGCAGGTGTACGCGTACGCGTTCGCGACGAACACGCTGTCGCGGCTCGACCCGACCGGCATGACCGCCATGGCCGCGACGGCGTCGAGCTTCATGCGCGAGTCGGTGTGGCTGCCGAGCCAGAAGCTCGTGCTGTTCGCCATCGGCTACGGCGCGAACGGGCGCGTGCCGGTCTACGACGTCGCTGAGAACCGCTGGTACGCGTACCTGCTGCAGCCGCAGCCGTTCTCGCGCTACGGCAACAGCTTCGCCATCGTGCACGACCCCGTCGCCGACCGCGTGTGGTCGATGGATCAGAACAACGAACTGCGCGTCATGAAGGTCGTCAAGGCGACCGCCGACAAGCAGCCGCTGAACTGAGTGCCCGACATGCCCCGCTGTGCGCGGGCGGCGCGTCAGCGTCGAAGAAGACGACGCGGCCGCTGTATCCGCTGAGCGGCGCCGACCTCGGGCTCAGAGCGCCCGTCACTCTTTCGCGCGCTCGAGCTTCCTCACCACCTTCGCGGCGTCGCCGCCGTCGGGCCCGATGGGCAGCGCCGCGAGCAGCCGCTGCGCGACCTCGGTCACGCTCTCGCCGCCGAGAATCGCGAGCGGCGACAGGTTCTCGGTCAGCGCCGCCGCGAGCTGCTGGTTCCCCAGCGCCTTCAGCGTCGCGACCAGCTCGGGGTGCAGCGCGCCCATCTGCGCCTTGAACGCCTCGACCTTCGCGGTCAGCTGCGCGCGCTCGACCTCGCCGCGCCGCGCCGCCGCCTGCGCCTCGGCCGACGACGTCACCTCGAGCGCCTCGGCGTGCTGCTTCGCCTTCGCGACCACCTCGATGCGCGCCGCCTCGGCCTTGCCCTCGGCCCGCGCCGCGGCCAGCTCGCGCCGCGCCCCTTCGAGCTGCAGCTCTGCGGCGACCGACTCGCGCTGGGCGTCGTAGACGGCGCGGTTCACGTGCTCCTTCGCGCGCTCGTCGAGCAGCCGCAGCTCGTGAGCCCGCCGCTCGACCTCGCTCGTGATGGCCGCGCGCTGCGCGTCGGACAAGAGCGTCTGCACCTCTTCGTCGAGAATGCGCACCTCGAGCACCTCGACGTCGTAGACGAGCATGCCGTTCTCTTCGAACTCGCGGCCCGCCCGGCCCGACTCGCCGCGCTCACCGAGAATCGCCGTGCGAATCAGGTCGGTCGACTGCGCCTGAAAGCGGTCGACCGGAGCCCTCCGCACCGCCGCCCGCACCAGCGAGCCCAGGTGGTCGCAGAGCAGCGAGACGTAGTCGTTCACGTTGAACCACCGCGCGTCGTCGACGCCCGGCTTCGACGTGAAGCTCACGCGGTACGACAGCCGCACCTGCAGCGCGACGTGGTCGGCCGTGCGCACCTCGAGCACGTCGCTCACCTTGTTGCCGTCGACGAGCAGGAACGAGGTCGTCAGCGGCTTCGCGTCGCTCTTCGGCGTGCCCGTCGACAGCGAGAGCGCGCCGAGCTCCTCGTCGTAGTCGAGGATGCGCACCTGCGGCCCCTTCACCACCTCGCGCTTCGTCTTCCCCGTGACGAGCACCGCGTACGAGGGCGGAATCGTCACCACCACCGCGCGCGTCAGCGGGCCCTCGCGCTGGGGCTTGGGGCGCGCGACGAGCTCGACCTGCGTCGGGTCGGGCACGAACGAGCATGGCCCGACGACGGTGCGAATGCGGCCCGTGCCGATCTCGCGCACGTACACGCCCTCTTTCTCTGCCAGCGCGATGCTCGAGACCTCGCCGAGCACCTCGAGCTCTTCGGTGGGGAAGAAGAAGCCCTCGCGCGCTTCGACGAAGAGCTCCTGGCCCGCGGTGTATGGGCCCGGCGCCACGACCTCGCCCGCCTTCGCCTCGAACGACTTGAGCACGCGCACGTGCAGGCCCTTGTCCTTCTTCAGCGGCCAGGCCGGCAGCGCGCGGGTCGCGAAGTCCTCCCACGCGTCGGGGAAGACGGTGCCCGGCCCGCGCACGAAGCGGCGCCGCCCCTTCGGCCCGCGCAGCACGCAGTACTGCCCGTCGGTGAGCGTGACCGCGTTGCGCACGTATGAGCTGCCCTCGGGCACGACCTCGAGCCCCGTCTTCGGCACGAAGAAGCTGACGTCGCTGCCCTTCACGATGCGCTCGGCGCCGATGGTCGCGGTCTCACCGTCGACGGCGTCGTACACGCGCACGCGCAGGTACTGGTCTTCATAGAGCTCGTGGCCGTTCACCACGCGCGCGCGCTGGCCCGGCCAGAGCGGAAACGATGCGGGCCCCGGCACGACGATGCGCCGCCCGACCGACAGCTCGATGGAGGAGTTGCTGCCCTTCACGGGGCGCGCGGCCGCGTCCTTCGCGGGGTTCTCGAGCACGACGTACTGCGCGCTCGAGGCGGTGATGAACGGGCTGACCCCGCCTGCGCCGCCCGCGTCGTCGGCGCGCATGGGCACGAAGCGGCCGTCGCGCAGCTCGACCAGGCGCTCGGTGTTCGAGAGGCTGATCTTCGTGGGCCCGACGTAGAGCACGATGTCGCCCTTCGTCAGGTCCTGTACGTAGGCGTACTCGTTGCTCGCGACGAGAATGTCCCGCTCGCGAATGTCGCGCTCCGGCATCGTGAAGCCCCTTTCATCGAGTGCTGTTGGGTTCGGCTGCGCGACCGTCAAGTGCGAGCGCGGTGCCACCCCAGCGCCCTCGGGCGAGCAGCGCTCATCGCACCGAGAAGGTGCACGCTGCGCCAGACTCGATCGCGCGCCGGGCTCAGTGGTGAGGCCGCATCATCGCCGAGGCGACCCCACCGAGCACGGCGAGGGCGACCCCGATGCCCACGAAGATGAACACCATGCGAAAGAACCGGCGCGTGCTGGCAGCGCTGAAGATCTGCTTGCCGCAGCCCGGGCAATGCTTCGGCGCCATGCTGCCGAACACCGAGTAGTTCGAGCTCATGATCCACACGACCAGCCGGTCGCACGACGGGCAGCGAATGTTCTTGAACGTCGACCACCAGCCCACCGCGGGGATGATCAGCACCCCGAGCACCGGCAGCGCCGCCACCGGGCCGGTCACGCCCGAGGCCCTCATCCCGCCGCCGACGCCGACGAGCAAGAAGAACCCAAACACGATTCCGCCCAGCGACGTCAGCATGTGGCGGCGCACCCGGCGGCGCATCTCCAGCACCAGGTCGCTGTCGGTCTCGGTCTCGGTCATGCCGAGAGGACACACCCGATCGGCCCCGTGTAGCAATCTCGTTCGCGCCCAGCGCCGCTCCCGCTGCCCGTCAGTTGCACGACGAAGAGCTCGTGCACGTGAGGTGAGTGCCCAGCGCTCTCTTCAGGAACATTGGATACGGAGGCGGCCCGCCGGGGTCGAGCGGCATCTGGTTCACGCCGGCGCATCCGCCTGACGATGAGGTGCATGGCGCGGGCGGCGTGCACGAGACGGCGAACACGCACAGCGCGCCGAAGAGCCGGTTCATGGCGCTCAATCTACCTGCCCGCCACGCACGAGCGGCAGCACGCCGATGTTTCAGCACCACCGCTGGCCGTGTCTTGAAGTTCGAAGCCCCTCGAACCCCAACCGAAAGAGAGAACATGAGCCAGTACGAATTCAGCGACGTGGAGAACGCGACGATTGCGGCGACCGGCAGCCGCGCGAAGGTGTGGTCGATCATGGCCATCGTGTCGGGAGCGTTCAGCTCGCTCATCGGCGTGCTGCTGCTCCCCCGCGGAGGCTTCATCGCGCTGCTCAACCTCGTCAGCGGGCCGGTGACCCTCGTGATGGGCATCACGATTCTCGGCGTCGCGGGCGCCTTCAAGTCGATCGTCGACACCAAAGGCAACGACCTCGGGCACATGATGGTCGCGCTGAAGAAGCTCAACACCGCGTACACGATTCAGATCATCGCGATGGTCATCGGCTTCTTCGCCGGAGCCGCCGGCGGCGCGGCAGGCCTTCGGTGAACGCCGGGGCGCAGTCCACCCTGCTGGACGGCTGCCCCGATGACTGCACCATGCATCGCTTCATCGACGGTCACCTCACCGCCGCCCAGCAGCGCCAGGTCGCGCAGCACCTGTTGGCCTGCGCGGCCTGCACCCGGCTCGTCATTGCCGTGGGACGGTCGTGCAGCCGATGCGGTAGGGTCGGCGCCCGTGAGCGGACTCGCCGATGACGAAGTGACGGCACGCATCGCCGAGCTTTGGCAGCTCGGCTGCGACACCTGGCCCGGCGTGGAGCTCGACGAGGCGACGTTCGCGAAGCACGTGAAGCGGCACTGCGCGAGCGCAGATCAGCTCGCGAAGCTCTCGGGCGCCGACCTCTACCTCGCGTGTGCCTGCGCGCGCGGAGTCGAGGCGGCCCACGCCGCGTTCGACGCCTCGATTCTCGTGCAGGTGCCCCACTTCATTCGCCACATCGACCCCCAGCCCTCGTTCGCCGCCGAGGTGGCCCAGGCCGTGCGCGTGCGGCTGCTCATGCCCGGCGACGGCGAGCCGAAGATCGCCGAGTACGGCGGCCTCGGCTCTCTGCTCTCATTCGTGCGCGTCACCTCGGTGCGCAGCGCCCTGAACCTGCGCCGCGGCGCCTCCGAGACGAAGCGCTCGAACGTCGACGAGTCGGCGCTCGACGCCCTCGTCGAGTCGAACGACGTCGACCTGCAGCTCGTGCGTGAGCAGCTGCGCGGCCCCTTCCGCGAGGCCCTGCGCGACGCCTTCAAGCTGCTGCCCGCAGAGCAGCGCCAGGCCATGCGCCTGTGCCACGCCGGCCGGTACACCACCGACCGCATCGGCCAGATGATGGGCGTGCACCGCATCACCGTGTCGCGCTGGCTCACCGCCGCTCGCCAGTTCATGTTCAGCGAGACGCGAAGGCAGCTGCGCTCGAAGCTCGACGTCGCCGACAGCGAGCTCGACAGCCTCATCGCCGTGATGCGCTCGCAGTTCGAGGCCTCGGTCAGCGAGCTGCTCAAGAGCTGATGCTTCACCGTGCGGCCCAGGCGTGTCTTCGAGGCATGAACGTTCGTCATGGGCTCGTCGTGGTGCTGCTCCTCACCCTCGCGGCCTGCGGGAAGGAAGTGGGCCGCGTGCCGTTCAGCGCCGCCGGCTCGGGCAGCGCGACGGTGACGCTCGCCGCCGGCGACGTCTCGTTCTGGACCGACATCGACGTCGAGTACGAAGGCTCGGCCGCGATGGGGTACGAGGTCGTGCTCGAGCAGGGCGGCAAGAGCGTCGCGACCGCGAGCTGCAACCCGCTCGGCAGCATGAACGTGAAGGTCGGCTGGGTCGAGACGAACCTCGGCAGCTCTCACTCGCGCAGCGGCAGCGGCAAGCTGGGCTGCACCGCCAGGGTGCCCGCGGCCGGCGCGACCGACGTCAAGGTGACGCTCGCCATCACGAGGCCGTCGACCTTCACGCTGAAGAAGGCCGACCTCGTCGTGAAGCAGTAGCGAGCGCCGAGCCGGGTCTGTCGCCGGCCAGCCCGGCACCGGGAGGCTCGAGCCGTGAAGTCAGGCGCGCGCGGCGAGCCCTTCGAGCAGGCCGTAGACCTTCTCGCGCACGGCGGCGTCGTTCACCTGCTTCGGCAGCTCGGCGACCTTGCCGTTCACCATGTAGCTGCCGGTGGGCACGTCTCCGAACGCGGCGACCATGAAGCGGCGGGTCGCCTCCTCGAGGGTGCAGCCGAACCCGATGCCGCGCATGATGGGCCCCGCAAGCCACTGCATGAGCTTCGGCTGCCCACCGCCGAAGCGCGTGCCCATGATGACGCCGGGGTGCATCGAGACGGCGGTGACGCCGTCGGTGCCGAGGCGCTTCGACTGCTCGACCGTCATCATCACCGACGCCTGCTTGGCGCGGCCGTACGTCGCGAGGCCGCTGAACTTGGTGGGCGCGACGAGCTGATCGGGGTCGACGGGGAAGCTGTTCAAGAAGCCCGTCGCGAGGTTCACCACACGCCCCTTCGCGGCGGCGAGCTCTCCGTGCAGCTCGCGCTCGAGCAGAAACGCGCCGAGCGTGTTCAGCGCGAACGTCGTCTCGACGCCATCGGCCGTCTTCGACAGCGACTTGAACTGCCCGCCGGCGTTGTTCACCAGCACGTCGATTCGCTTCTCGAGCGCGCGAATCGCGGCGCCGACCTGGCGAACGCCGGCGACGGTCGCGACGTCGCCGAGCACGACCACGACCTGGCCTCCGGCGGCCTTGATGGCGTCCTCGGTCTCTTTCGCGCGCGCCGCGTCGCGCCCGACCAGAATCACCCGCGCGCCCTGCTTCGCGACCTCGAGGGCGAACGCCTGCCCGAGGCCACTGGTACCGCCGGTCACCACCACGACTTTGCCTTTGGGGTCCATGCGCCGAACGTAAACGTCAACTCGCGCGCCCGCCATGCGCTGTGCTTTGAGCCATCATCAACCCAAGGTTGATGATTCGGCCTTCGTACAACTTCACGGCGACCGCAGGACCCTGCCCTTACAGTCCGGGGCCATGAGACACCGCAACCTCGACGGCAGTGGGCCGAAGCCGTTCAGCGACGTCCTCAAGTGGGCGTTCGTCGACAAGGTCGCGGGCCGGCGGCGCAGCGCTCCGGCGCGGGCCGAGCTGCCGTCGGTGCCGGCGAACCTCGACGCCATCGCGACGCCTCCGGCGGCAGGAGCGGGCCTGCGCCTCACCTGGCTCGGTCACGCGAGCTGGCTCGTGCAGGCCGAGGGCAAGTCGCTGCTCATCGACCCGGTGCTCGGGCCGAGCATCTCGGGAGTCGTGAAGCGCAACGTGCCGCCCGGCGTCACCCTCGAGCAGCTGCCGCGCATCGACGCGACGCTCGTCACGCACAACCACCGCGACCACTTCGACGTCGCGACGGTCAAGAAGGTCGGCGCCCCGGTGGTCGTCGGCGTCGGCTCGGCGCCGCTCGCGCGCTCGGCCCGGGTCGACAGCACCGAGCTCGACTGGTGGGGGTCGACCACCGTCGGCGGGCTCACCGTCACCTTCGTGCCCTCTCAGCACTGGAGCGGCCGCTCGATGCTCGACAACAACGAGATGCTCTGGGGCGGCTTCGTCATCGAGTGCGCGTCGGGGCGCATCTACCACTCGGGCGACACCGCCTGGTTCGATGGCTTCGAAGAGATCGGCCGCCGCTTCCCCGAGCTCGACGCCGCACTCCTGCCGATCGGCGCGTACGACCCCGAGTGGTTCATGCGCACGCAGCACCTCACTCCCGAAGACGCGGTGCGCACCTTCGTCGCGCTGAAGGCGAAGCAGTTCGTCGCCATGCACTGGGGCACGTTCAAGCTCACCGACGAGCCCCTCGACGAGCCGCCCGTGCGCCTGCGCGCCGAGTGGAAGCGCCTCGGCCTGCCCGAGACCGACCTGCACGTGCCGCCCGTCGGAGCCACGCTCGACGTGCGCAGCGGCAGAGCGCTCACCGCGCTCGCGCCCGGGCCCCGTCGCTGAAGTCCTGAAGCGGTGGCGGCTCGCGCCTTCGTCTCTGTGGGGCCACTCGTGAACGTGCAGTAGCCTCGCGGCGCGATGTGCCCGGGCGACCACACGCTTCACCTCTTCGTCAACGGGAACCTCGACTCGGGCGAGGTCGGCGGCGTGCGCCTGCACGTCGCGAGCTGCGCCCAGTGCCAGGAGATGGTCGTCGCGCTCGGCCAGAGCGAAGCGGCGCTCCAGGTGCCCTGGCCCCCCGCGCGGCTCGACGAGTACGCGCTGCATCGCAAGCTCGGCCAGGGCTCGATGGGCGAGGTCTACCTCGCACACGACACGCGGCTCGAGCGCCAGGTCGCCATCAAGTTCATCGCGGCCGCGGCCATCGACGGCGACGGAGGCGAGCGCCTCTTGCAGGAGGCCCGCGCCGTCGCCCGCGTGCAGCACCCGAACGTCGTCGCCGTACACCGCGTCGGCGAGGTGCTCGGCCGGCCGTACCTCGTCACCGAGCTCGTCGACGGCATCACGCTCGCCGAGCTGAACCGGCCCTTGAGGCCCGAGCAGGCCCAGAGCCTCGGCGCCCAGATCGCGCGCGGCCTCGCGGCGGCGCACAGGCAGCACGTGCTCCACCGCGATCTGAAGCTCCACAACGTGATGCTGACGAAGAGCGGCGTCGCGAAGCTGGTCGACTTCGGCCTCGCGAAGCTGCCCGGCCGTCGCGCCGAGCCCGCCGCCGCCGCCACCCCCGACGTTCGCATCACGCAGACGGGCGTGATTCTCGGCACGCCGCGCTACCTCGCGCCCGAGCTGTGGCTCGAGGCCGCCGCCACGCCGCAGAGCGACCTGTACGCCGTCGGCACGATGCTCTTCGAGCTGCTCGCGGGGGTGCCGCCGTTCGACGCCGACTCGCTCGTGCTGCTGCGCGAGCAGGTGCTGCGCGCCCCCGTGCCGTCGCTGCGCGAGAAGGCGCCCCAGGTGCCCGCAGGCCTCGCCGCCGTCGTCGAGCGCTGCCTCGCGAAGAACCCCGCCGAGCGCTTCGCCTCTGCCGAAGAGCTCGAGCGCGCGCTGCTCGAGCCGCCGCGCACCGGGCGCCGCGCTCCGCTCGCGCTCGCCGCCGTGGCGCTGACTGTCGCGATCGCCGCCGGCGCCTGGTGGTGGAAGGACGTGCTCCCCGCCGGCGAGCGCACGCTCGCCCTCTCGTGCGCTCCGGCGAGCCCGGCCGACACGTACCTCGCCGACGCGGCGTGCGGGCTCGCGAAGCGGGCGTGGTGCGAGAGCCCGCAGCCGTGGCGCTGCGACGCGTCGGGCAACGTGACGCTCATGCTGACCGTCGCGCGGCTGCCCGACGCCGTCGCGCTGTCGGTGAGCGGCGGGCCCGCCGGCGGCTGGCTGACCCCCGTGGCTTCGCTGCGCGCCGAGTCGGTGGTGAAGGGCCTCGAGCTGCTCACCGAGCCGCTGCGCCGCTTCGCCGCCGACGGGCGCCCCGAGCTGCCGCCGTCGAAGGCCGAGCTCGACGCCGCCCGGCGCATCGGCGCGTCGTCGGTCGAGTCCTACCGCGCGTACCGGCGCTTCACCGAGCTTGCGTTCGGCACGGTGCACGTCGACGAGGAGCTGCTCGTCGGCGAGCTCGGGAAGCTCGAGAAGCTCGACCCTGGCTGGGCGCACCCGTGGGTGAGCCACATCATCCAGCTGAGGACGCTCGGGCCCCAGGCCGGCAAAGTGCTCGCGGCCGCGCGCCGCGACGTGACCGACCCGAGCCGCGACCCGGCCGGCAGCGCCATGCTCGACGCGCTCGAGACGACGCGCGCGGGCCGCCTCGCCGATGCGGCGGCGATGATGGAGCCCATCTTCCGCGCCTACCCCGACGACCCCGCGGCCGGCTTCGTCCGGTTCAAGCTCCTCTACTACTCGCACGAGCCCGAGCTCGCGACCGCCGTCGCCCGGCGCCTCACCGAGACCTTCCCCGAGCTGCAGTTCGGCGGCGATCTCGCGGCGCTGCTCGCCGAGCTGGGCCGCACCTCGGAGCTCGAGCGCCTCGCCGGAGATTGGTGGCGCAGCGCCCCCTCGAACGAGCAGGCGCTGACGCTGCAGCTCGGGCTCGCGGTCGAGAACGACGACCGCGACCGCGTGCGAAGCCTGGCGGCCGACCGGCTGCTCATCTACGCGGGCTCGCCGATTCGGTGGATGACGAACGCCGACGCGCTGATGGCCGCGGGCGTCTTCGACGAGGCGCACGCGCTGATCGACCGCATCGTCGCTCTGCCGGGTCGAGACCACGCGCGCGGCCTGATGCGCGCCGGCACGCTCGCCGTGCTCGAGGGTCGCTTCGCCGCCGCCGAGCACGCCTTCACCGAGGCCATCGCCGCCTACGACCGCGACCCGCTCGGCGAGCCCGAGCAGCAGCCGATGGACTCGCTCGTCGAGATGCAGGAGCTGCTCGGCGAGGACGAGGCGGCTCGCCAGACCCGCGAATTACTGGCCGACGGGTACCGCCGCAAGCTCGAGCCGCACCTCGAGGCCGTCGTGCGCTGGGAGCAGCAGGGGTGCGTGCCCATCGAGCCGTTCGCCGCCGCCGTGCCCGAGGGCATCCAGCGCTCCGACGCCTCGACCGCGCTGCGCCGTGCGGCGGCGGCCGGCCGCTGCGGCGACTGCAAGGCGGTGCTTCGAGCCGGCTTCGCCCTCAGCGAGCGCAGCACGCGGTCGCTCGTGCACCTCGGTCGCTGCGCGGCGCGCGAAGGCGAGCTCACGACCGCCGAAGACGCGTTCACCCGCGCCGTCGTGCTCGCGCCGAGCCTGGGCAACGGCATGCTCCGCTACTCGCCGATGTACAGCGTGCTCGCGCAGTTCGAGCTGGCGCAGGTGCTCGAGCAGCGCGGCAAGCGGCGCGAGGCGGCGGCCCGCTACGACGAGTTCCTGAGGCGGTGGGGCGGCGCCGAGGCGCAGGTGCCGCAGGTGAAAGAAGCGCGTGAAGCGGCGGCCCGGCTGAAGGGGGCGCGGTGAGAGACACGGCGCAGGTCGTCGCGGCGCTGGGTCGAGAGGTCACGGCGGAGCAGCGCGCGGCGCTCGACGCGCTCGCGGGGCTGTACGCGTCGGTCAGCGCCGAGCGCTTCGGCCGCGCGCTCGCCGAGCGCTGGGGCGACGGGCCGCTCGACCTCGACGGCGTGCTGCTCGCGACCGCGTGCCTCGACGGCGACGCCGCGGCGCTGCGCACCCTCGACGCCGAGCTCTTGCCGCGCATCGCCGACACGCTGCGCCGCCGCGCCGAGCCCGACCGCGCCGAAGAGGCGCTGCAGCTCACGCGCGCGCGCCTGCTGGTCGGGCCCGAGCCGAAGCTGAAGCTCTATGCGGGCCGCGGGCCGCTGCTGGGCTTCCTGCGTGCCGTCGCGGCGAACGTGCTGTCGAACCTCGAGCCGGCGCGCGAGACCGAATCGGACGAGGCGCTCGCGGCGGTGCCCGACACGGCAGACCTCGAGTCGCGGCTCTTGAAGGCGGATCAGCAGCTGCGCTTTCGCGAGGCGTTCGCGGCGGCGGTGAAGGCGCTGACGCCACGGCAGCGCGCGCTGTTGCGGCTCAACCTGCTCGACGGCCTGAGCATCGACGAGATTGCGCCGATGTACGGCGCGCACCGGTCGTCGGCCGCGCGCTGGCTGGCCGAGGCCCGCGAGGCGCTGGCCGCCCACACGCGGGCGCAGCTCGGCACGCTGCTGGGCCTGCCGCCCGACGAGGCCGAGCGGCTGCTCACGTCGATGCAGGCGAGCTTCGACCTGAGCCTGAGCCGAGCGCTGAGAAGCCAGGCTTGAGGTTCGAGAACGCGTCCCCTCTCCCCTACGGGGGAGAGGGGGCTCTGTTCGTCTTCTCTTCTTCGCTCGTCACTCTTCTGCAGCTCTCAGCTGGTGCCGCTCGTGCCGCCGACCACCTCGCTGTCCCTTGAGACTTCAAGACCGCATCGCCTGTCTCTCTCGCTGACGACGCATTTCGCGTCCTTCAATCGTGGGAGATGACTCGTGAAGAAGGCGTTCGTACTCGTATTTCTGGCCGCCTGTGGCGCGCCGCAACCCATGACGACCGGCACGGGCGGGGGCTCGGGCGCTGCCGGCGGTACGGGCGGAACCGCGGGAGGCACCGGCGGGAACGCGGGCGGCACCGCCTCGGGCACCGCGCTCTCGGTCTCCGAGTGCGAGACCGACATGCAGCGCTTCGCCGACGCGATGTGCACCGACGCCGCGCAGTGGACGATGGCGAAGACGGTCGTCTGCCCGAAGCTGCCGAACACGACCTCGGCGCCTTGCGCAGCCGCGCTCGAGAAGGCGAAGACCTGCCACGCGCAGTTTCAGAGCGCGACCATCGGCTGCGTGCTCGGCCAGACCGACTCGGCCGACCCGTGCGCGGTCGACGTGCTGCTCGGCGTCTTCTGCGCCGCGAGCGTGAACAGCAACCTCTGCATGGCGACGCAGTGCATGTACAGCACCGACTGCCCGACCAACTACTCGTGCAACGACAAGACGCGCCGCTGCTTCAAGACCGACGCGCCGTGCCTGGGGCTGCCGTGCAAGTACAGCACCGACTGTCCTACGGGCTACACGTGCAATAACGCCATCGAGCAGTGCGTGCGCCAGTGACGACGTCATGACCTCCTGCCCCGACGAGAACGTGCTGCTCGACCTGGCGCGAGGCCAGCTCGGCGGGGCAGCGCTGTCGGGCGCAGAGGGTCACCTCGACGGCTGCAAGAAGTGCCGGCGCGCGGTCGCCGAGCTGTTGCGCACGAGCGGAGTCGAGCCGCCGGCGCCGCCGCGGCCGCCGGTCGGGCCGGGCACCTGCATCGGGCGCTACGTCGTCATCGAGCGCGTCGGCGCGGGCGCGACCGGCCAGGTGCTGGCCGCGTACGACCCGCAGCTCGACCGCAAGGTGGCGCTCAAGCTGCTCAAACCGCACGCGTCGTCGGCCGAGCACCGCGCGCGCCTCGCACGTGAGGCGCAGACGCTGGCGCGGCTCGCGCACCCGAACGTCGTGACGGTGTTCGACGTCGGCGAGTGGGCGGGTCAGCTCTTCATCGCGCTCGAGTTCGTCGCCGGAGGCTCGGCGTCGCTCTGGCGCACGCGCGAGCGGCGCGGGCCGCGCGACGTCGTTCACCTCTACGTCCAGGCGGGGCGAGGGCTGGCCGCGGCCCACGAAGCCGGAGTCGTGCACCGCGACTTCAAGCCCGACAACGTCCTCGTCTACGCCGACGGTCGAGCCAAGGTCACCGACTTCGGGCTCGCGACGCCGGTCTCCGCGCCCCTCGTGGGCGAGAGTGCTGCAGTGAGGGGGCCGTTGAGCGAGAGCCTCACGCAGAGCGGAGCGATGCTGGGAACACCGGCGTACATGGCGCCCGCACAGCTCGAGGGAGAGCCAGCGTCAGCCGCCTCGGATCAATTCAGCTACTGCGTCTCGCTGTACGAAGCGCTCTACGGCGCCAAGCCGTTCAAGGGCGACAGCATCGCGGAGCTGGGGAAGGCGCAGACGGTGCAACAGCCGGCTGACGCCAACGTCCCCGCCGCGGTGCGCCGCGTCGTGCTGCGAGGCCTCGAGCGCGACGAGGCCGCGCGGTACCCGTCGATGAGCGCGCTGGTCGACGACCTCGAGCGGGCCATCGAGCGGCCACGGCGGGCGGGGCGGCTGGCGCTGGCGCTGGTGGGCATCGCGGCGGTGGCGCTCGCGTCGGGTCTGCTGCTCGGGCGTCAGACGCGAGTGCGGCCCGCGTGCGCGCTGGCGGCGGAGCGCTACGGCAAAGCGTGGGGTCCATCGAAGCGCGCCGAGGTCTCGACGGCGTTCACCGCGACGAAGCTCAGCTACGCGAGCAAGCAGCTCGACCTCATTCTTCCCGCGCTCGACGCGCGCGCGCAGGCCTGGGCCCAGCAGGCGCTCGAGGCGTGCGAGGCGTCGCACGACACCGCCTCTGCGCTGTGGAGCGCCCGGCTGCAGTGCCTCGACGAGCGCCTCGGCGAGCTCGAGAGCGTGGTGGCGGTGCTCAGCCAGGGCGCGAGCGACACCGTCACGCGCGCGGTGCGCGTGGTCGAGCGGCTGCCGGGGCCTTCGGCGTGCGCCGCGGCGAGCCCGCGGTACCAGGCCGACGCGCCGGCGCTCGCGCAGCGCTCGCGGGCGTCGAGCGAGAGCGCGCGCATCGTCGCGCTCGCCGAGAGCGGTGACTTCAAGCAGGCCGAGGCGCTGAGCCGCGCCGCGCTCGAGAGCGGCGGCTTCGACGACCCGCTCGCGCGGGCCACGCTGCAGCTCGAGCACGCGCGGGCGCAGCAGGAGCTCGGCGCGCTCGACGACGCGCAGGCCGAGCTGCTCGAGGTCGCCGGTGCCGCGACGCGCGGGCAGGACCCGGCGCGCGCGGGCTGGGCGATGGCGGACCTCGCGTTCCTCGTGGGGTGGCTGCGCGCGAAGCCAGCCGAGGGTGAGCCGTGGGTGAAGCTCGGCGAGGCGCACGCGGCGGCGGCGCGCGAGGCTCCGCTCGACGAGCGGCTCGCGACCGTTGCCGGCACGCTCGAGGTGCGCCGTGGCCGGCTCGCGGAGGCCGAGGTCTACCACCGGCGCGCCGAAGAGCTGGTGCGCAGCCGGCTCGGCGAGAAGCACCCGGCGCGGGCGCGAGCGCTCTCGAACCTGGCGCAGACGCTGTTCCGACAGAAGAAGCTCGACGAGGCGCTGCCGATGCTCGAGCAGTCGCACCGGCTGCTCGAGGCGGCGCTCGGCGAAGACCACCCCGACGCGTTTCAGGCGCTGAACGCGCTGGGCGCGGGGCTCGGCACGGCGGGGCGGCTGCCCGAGGCGACGGTCGTGTTTCAGCGGGTGCTCGACGGCTACCGGCGCACGCTGGGCAAGAACCACCCGCGCATCGGCACGGCCGCGCGCAACCTCGGCGAGGCGTACGCGCGGCAGGGGAAGTTCGAGCAGGCGCTCGGGCCCTACGCCGAGTCGCTCGAGGTGTTCCGCGCGGCGCTGGGGGCCGACACGGCCGAGGCGATCGGGCCGCTCGCTGGAATCGCGGAGGCCAAGCTGGGGCTCGGCGACCCGAAGGCGGCGCTCGCGGCGGCGGAAGAAGGCGTGAAGCTCTGCGTTGCGGCCGAGTGCGAGCCCGACGACAAGGCGTCGCTCGATGCAGCACGAGCGAGGGCGCTGGAGGCGCTGAAGGGCCGCTGAGTCCGCGCGCCGCTCGTCACCCGCGCCAGGTTGGAGCGCGGGGAAATACGGGCATCGGTCGCCAGCCGGTCGCCGAAAGCCCGCGCTCAGCGGCAGAGCGGTCATCACCTCGAGAGGGGGCGAGGTGATGACGGCGCCGGCCCTGCACCCGGCCTGGGGCTCACCGGCAGGCTGACGACAAACCGCGCTCCGAGCGAGTACGCCTCGTCGAGCTCGATGGTGCCGCCGTGCAGGTTCACGAGCTGAAAGCAGGTGGCGAGACCGATGCCCGTGCCCTTCTTCGCGTCCTTCGTGGTGAAGAAGGGCTCGAACAGGCGCTTGCGCGCCTGCTCGCTGACACCTCGCCCGCTGTCGGTCACGGCGAGCACGAGATGGTCGCCGTCGCGGCGGGTCTCGACGTCGATGGTGCCTGAGTCTCCGACGGCGTCGAGCGCGTTCTGCAGCAGGTTCAGCGTCACCTGGCCCACCTTCGCCGGGAAGAGGGGCACGCGGGGCAGCTCGGCGTAGCGCTCGGTGAGCACGACGCGGGGGCCGAGGTTGCGCCGCAGCAGCGCCACCGTGGCGCGCACCGCCTCGTTGAGGTCGCTCTCGACCTGCTGCTCGGCGTCGCCGCGCATGAACGCGCGCAGGTCGCGCTGCACCGTGAGAATGCGGTCGCACGCGGTGGCCACCGTCGAGAGCGCATCGACGACGTCGTGACGAATGAAGTCGACGTCGTACTTCTTCCACAGGGCGTCGAGCTCGCTGCCCGAGCGGTCGGCGCGTCGCGCAAGCTCGAGGGCCTCGTCGAGCTGCTGCATCGACTCGCGCAGCGGCGGCAGGTTGTTCTTGATGACGTTGACCGGGTTGTTGATCTCGTGCGCGAGCTGCGCCGTCAGGCGGCCCAGCGCGGTCAGCTTCTCGAGCGCGCCCCAGCGCTCTCGCGTCTCGGTGAGCTTGGCGAGCGCCGACTCGAGCTCGACGTTCTTGCGCTCGAGCTGGTGAGAGGCGACGAAGCCCGCGTACTCGAGCCGCGCCCGCACGATCGAAGACGCGACCGACAGGCACGCGGCCGTGACGAGATAGGCGAGGTAGCCGAGGAAGATGTTGCGGTCGAGCGGCGAGAGCTCGGCCCACAGCACCAGGTGCGTCGTCAGCCAGACGACGTACGTCGCGACGTGGTGGTGCCAGGGCCACACCGCGATGAGCCCCAGGGCCCAGAACATCACCGAGAAGCCGATGCTGTAGGCGGCGGCGTGCTCGACCTGGTTGACGAAGTACGAGACGCACGCGCCGGTGGCGACCAGCTCGACGGCCAGCACGATGCGGTTGCGCCAGAGCGCAGCGCGGCGCGAGTACACCCACAACCAGCCGATCAAGGCGCTCACCGCGACGGTCGCCCGCAGCGCGAGGAACTCGACGGCGTGGCGGCGCTCGAGGTGGAAGTCGAGCACGCTCCACGCGGGCACGAGCACCGCGATGGTGAGCAGCACCACCAGCGCGCTGGTTCGCTCCCGCTCGGGCGCGCGCCCCGCCCAGGCCGCCGCCAGCCCGGTCACGGCCCCTGCCGGGGGCGAACGACGTTCATGGCTCGTGCGATGGCCGCGAGCACGTCGGCCTTCTCCCACGGCTTCCAGAGCAGCTCGTGCGCGAGCCCGTCACGGCGGGCTTTGATCAACTCGGGCTGGTTCTCGTGGCCGCTCACGACGAGCCGCGCCACGTGGGGCCAGCGCGCGCTCACCACCTTGAGCAGCTCGACGCCTGTGACCTGCGGCATCGCTTGATCCGTCACGACGACGTCGATGGGCCCTGCCTCGAGCGCCGCCACTGCCTCGGCCGCGCTCAGCGCCGTCTTCAGCTCGTAGTCGCGGCGAAAACACCGCACGAAGGTGCTGAGGTTGCCAGGCTCGTCATCGACCACCAGTACCACCGCCACGAGGTGGGCGATTGCAAGAAGCGGCGCGCCGCCGGCGGCAGCCCGTCTGCGGGCTTGGCCGCGCGAGCAGAGGGTCAACCCAACCCCACGGCCCTTTCTCGCCTCGTCGACACCGAACTGCGCATCGACGCAGCCGCGGTATATGTGGCCGGCGATGGCGGCTCCGAAGACCGCAGGAGAGCTGATGGCGATGGGCTCGGTGGCCGCGGCGCTGGGCGCCTACGGCATCTTCGCTCCGTACCGCTGGAACCTGCTCCGCCTCAAGCAGCGCTGGGCGCGGTACCTGTCACCCGAGGCGAACGCACGCGTGCCCAAGGTCGTCGGCGCAGTGCTCCTCGCCGGCGGCGTCGTGCTGCTCGCCATGGGCGCGTTGAGGTAGCGCCCCGCGCCTCGAGCGAACTCCCGCCTGGGGCGCGACAGACCCACCCCGGCGCCCGCCGGTGGCGCGGCGCTTGCGAGGTGCTCGGCATGGCGACGCGAGCAGCGGTAGGCATGAGCACCGAGCGGAACTCGAGGGCGGCTGCCCGACAGGCGGCGCAGCGCGCGCTGGAGGCGATCGGCGGTGCTCAGGCCGACCTGGGCCTGGTGTTCGCGACCGCGGCCCACGCGCACCAGGAGCTCGTCGCCGAGCTGACCGGGTCGCTGGGCGAGCGCTGCGTGCTGATCGGCTGCACCGGCGAGGGGGTCATCGCTGAAGGTGAGTCAAGAGAGACCGACCATGCGGTGGGGGTGATGGCGGTCAAGCTCGACCCGCGGCTGCGGGCCGAAGCGCACCTGGTCGAGGGGTACGGCGATGACCCGGCGGGCGCGGCGGGCACGCTGGCCGATCGGCTCGGCAAGACCGACGACGTGGTGGGGGTCATCGTGTTCCTCGACGGGCTGACGGGTGACTGCACGCGCTTCCTCGCGGTGCTGCAAGCGCGGCTGCCGGGAGTGACGGTGGTGGGCGGGGCGGCGGGCGACGCGATGATGTTCGAGCGAACGTGGCAGTACTGCGGCTCGAGCGTGGCGACGGGCGGCGTGGCTGCGCTCGTCCTCCGCGGCAAAGGTGAGCTGAGGGTGTCGGTTAGCCACGGCTGCACGCCGGTCGGCCCACATCAGGTCATCACCAAGGTCGAAGGCGGCTGGGTGCACGAGCTCGACGGCCGCCCCGCCTGGGACGTCTTCAAGAGCTACCTCGACGGTGACCCGACCGACCTCAGCGCCGAGGGCATCGTTCACCTCTGCATCGGGACGTCGCTCGACCCGGACGCGAAGACGGTCTCGGACCCGATGGTGATTCGCACGCCGCTGCAGCTCGACAAGCGCACGGGGGCGCTGTTCTTCCCGGGGGGCGGTCTGCGCGCCGGCCAGCGCGTGCGCATGACTCGCCGCGACGCCGAGCGCATTCGCCACACGGCGGTGCGCTGCGCGAGCGAGGCGACCGCCGGTCGAAGCGCTCGGCCTGCGTTCGTGCTGCAGCTCGATTGTGCCGGCCGGGGAAAGGTGATGTTCGGCAACTGCGCGGCCGACGAGATCGTGAAGCCGCTGCGCGCGGTGGTCGGCGACCAGGTGCCGTGGGCGGGCTTTCACACGTACGGTGAGATCGCCGCCACCGACGGCGCGCTCGCGTACCACAACTACACGGTCGTGCTCTGTGCCTTCTACGACGAGTGACGCATGAGCGAGCCTCCTTCAGAGCTCGAGGCTGAGCGCGACGAGCTGCGGCGCGAGGTCGGCCTCTTGTCGGAGCAGCTCAAGCACCTCGTCAAGGCCGAGCACGCGCTCACCCGCGCCCGTCGAGAGAGCGAGCGGCAGCTCGACCGCATCAAGCGCCTCGCCGACTTCGCGTTCGACATCACCGGCGTCGAGGCCGCAGAGGCCGTCTTCACCGAGGCCCGCGACGCGCTGCTCGACCAGTTCGAGCTCGAAGACGTCGCCGTGCTGCGGCTCCCGGCCCGGCAGGCACAGCTCGGCGACGTGACCCGCCCTGAAGTGATGGGAGCCGACTCCGACCGGGGTCGAGCGGCGCTCGCCGCCCTCGAGGGCCTCGGTGTGCAGCCCCACGCCCCGCCGAGGGTCTTCGTGGTGGTGCCGATTCGGCCCGGGTCGCTCGCGGGGCCCGTGCTGCTGCTCGGCTGGTCGGGCCGCGCGAACTCGCACCACCGCGAGCTGCCGCACGTCGACCACCTGCCCTTTCTGCAGCTGTTCGCGAACCACGTCACCCGCGCGCTCGACAACGCGCACTACACGTCCGAGCTCAAGAGCCAGGGCGCGGCGCTCACGCAGGCGAACCAGCAGCTGCAGAAGAGCCTCAAGGAGCTCGAGCGGACGCAGGGCCAGCTCGCGCAGGCGCAGAAGCTCGAGGCGCTGGGCCGCCTCGCCGGCGGCATCGCGCACGACTTCAACAACCTGCTCACGGTCATCGTGAGCCACGCAGAGCTCACGCGCGAGGCCGTGCACGACGCCGCGGCGCAAGAGGACCTCGCGGTCATCGTCGACGCCGCGAGCCGTGCGACCGAAATCACCCGCCGGCTGCTCGCGTTCGGCCGGAAGCAGGACCATCGCCGGCAGGTCGTCGATCTGAACCTGCTCACCACCGACCTGTCGCGCATGCTGCGGCGCCTGATCGGCGAAGACGTGGTCTTGCAGCTCGACCTCGACCCCGGCATCGGGCGCGTGAACGCCGACGCGGTGCAGGTCGAGCAGATTCTGATGAACCTCGTGGTCAACGCCCGCGACGCCATGCCCCGTGGCGGCAAGCTCACCATCGAGACGCGTCACGCCCGGCACGCCGATCGCTCGGCAGACGGCCGCACGCCGGTCGCGAACTTCGTCGCGCTCAGCGTGCGCGACACCGGCACGGGCATGGACGAAGCGACGCGCCGCCAGCTCTTCGAGCCGTTCTTCACCACCAAGCCCCTCGGCAAGGGCACGGGCCTCGGCCTCGCCACCGTCTACGGGCTGGTGCGGCAGAACGAGGGCGAGATCACCGTACAGAGCAGCGAGGGTCAGGGCTCGTGCTTCACCGTGCTGTTGCCCACCGCCGAGGGCAGCAGCGGTGCGCACGCGCGCCCTGCACCCGAGAGCCGCGGCGTGGTGCTCGTCGTGGAAGACGAAGACGCGATTCGCCGCATGGTCAGCCGCGTGCTGAGGAAGGTCGGGTTCGAGGTGACCGAGGCGCGCGACGGGCAGGAGGCGCTCGAGACCGCCCGCCGCATGGCGCGGCTCGACGTGGTCGTGACGGACGTGGTGATGCCGGTGATGGGTGGGCCGCAGCTCGTGACACAGCTCAGGGCTGAGCGGCCCGGAGTGCGCGTCGTGTTCATGTCGGGCCACACGTTCGATCGGCTCGACATCAGCGGCCTCGACGCCTGCGTCGAGACCTTCCTCGCCAAGCCGTTCGCTCCGGATCAGCTCCAGTCGGCCGTCGAGCAGGCGATGGGTGACCGTCGCGACCCCGCGGCCCTGGGCGGGTCGCCCGCTCGCACGTGAAGCGGTCGGCTCACGCCCGGCGGCGCCGAAGCACCGAGGGCACCGAGCGGGTCAGCGGCGGCCTGTGGCTCGGCTGTTCGCTCGCCACGGTCGGCATCGACGCGGTCGCGCCCCACCAGCCCCAGCCGTCGCGTTCTTCGTCATCGTCGGCGGCTACCACCTGGTCGGGCAGACCCTCGCCTCGGCGGTCGTGACGCGACTCCGGGCGCGCGCGCGTGAGCACGGCTCTCACGGGTTCCCGAGGTCGGGCCGAAGCACGCGTCAGCGGTTCTCGGGCTCAGCGCGCCCAGAACCGGTTGCTGTACCCGCACAGCGCCGTAGGCACCTGCTCGATGCGCGGGTAGCTCGCGGGCGCTTTGCACCGCCTCGATGCGCGCCGAGGCGTCACCCATGGGCATCTGCAGCGTCACCTGGGCTGACCGCTGCCCTTGGTCTGCGCAGTACGTCTGACCTTGGCTCATCGGCACGATGCCCTTGAACCAGCTCTCGAGCTGGTTCTTCTCGACCGAGCTCAGCGCGCCTGAGGTGTAGATGGCGTCGTAGGCGAACAAGAGCGACTAGAGGAACGTGCCCTTGAGGCCGTCGAACGAGTTCCCGCCTCCCAGACCTCCTCCGAGGCGAAAGGCGTTGAGAATCTCTGCCGCCCGCTGGGGCGTACACGACGTCGTCGGTCATCAGGAATGCCATCGCGAGGGCAGCAGTCGGGCGGCCAACGTACTGCGGCGCTCCGTAGCCTGAGCTGCGGGTCGGCCAATCGGTGAAGTTGCGGTTCGGGAGCGGCTTGCCGTTCAGGTCGGTGCCCGCGACCGTCGCGTCCGCCAGCGCCTTGACCCGCTGCCAACGCGCCTGGACGTAGGTCGGCTGAGTGATGAGCTGCTTCAGCGTGTTGATCTCGGTGGTGTTGAGAAGGAAAGCCGGGTGGCCGGTGTGCACGCTCCGCGTCGACGTGGGGCGGGGGCTCAGCACCAACGCGTAGCCCCAGTGCCGCCGCCCGAAGTGCCGCCGCCCGAGGCGGAGTCACCGCCCGCAGAACCACCGCCAGTCGCCGACAGCGGCGTGCCGCCTGCGCTGCCGGCGTCTTGCGGCAGAGGCGACTCCACCGCTGCATGGCAGCCGATGAGCAGCACCACGAGCAGCCAACCGGTTCGCATACCCGAAGGAGCGCACCAGCAGTCAGCGGTCGCACGCAAGGGGCGCGGCGGCCGATCGTCGTATGCTGCTACGTGATGGCTCTTCGTCGCGCGGCGATGGTGGCGCTGGCGCTGCTCGCAGCGTGTCCCACGTCATCAAGCCCTGATGGAGGCTCGACCGCAGGAGGCTCGACCGCAGGAGGCTCGACCGCAGGAGGCTCGACCGCAGGAGGCTCGACCGCGGGAGGCTCGACCGCAGGAGGCTCGACCGCAGGAGGCTCGACCGCGGGAGGCACGCCGAGCGACGCGGGCACCGACGCCGGAGCTCCACCGCCACGCTTCCTCTACGTCATCACCGAGGTAGAGGACGTCATCACGCCCAGCTTCGGCAACCGGACGAACCCGGCGTGGCGAGCGGGGGCGCGAGCGTTCGCGTCGAGCACGGACGCGAGCGTCGGCTACACGTACGGCAACGGCTACAACTGGAACGTCATCGGCCCGGCGAATGCGGGCACCGAGTGGTCGGTCGACGGAGGGCTCGCGTACCTCTCTCGCGTGCAGGCCGAGCTGAACGCCAGCACGGTGCGCCAGGTCTTTCTCGGGCTCGACATCGAAGGAGCCATCGTGCCGAACCCGACGCAGCTGGGCCGGGCTCAGCCGTCGTATGCGGGGAACCTGGCGGCGGTGAGCTCGGTCGTCACGCGATTCGCAGCGAGGTTCGGCAGCGCGGCGCCCGACGGCGGCAAGCCGCTGAGCTTCTACGGCGCGGCGGTCGGCAACACGTTCTACTTCTCGGAGGCAGCGCTGCGTGCGTACCGAAGCCCCACCTGGCCGAGCGGCTACCCGTTCGACGGCGGCGAGTTCCCAGGCGCCTGGCAGTGGGCGACGGTGCCGATGGCGGCGGCGGGCATGCACGCGGTGGTCGGCGGAGGCCCGCTCGACGTCCGCTACGACCACTTCCACGACGGCGGCCGCTACCCGCCGGCGATGGGCTCGTTCCTGCGCGAGTTCGGCCGCGACTGGATGGGCGCCGCGTACGCCCTGCCCGAGTGGCAGCCCTTCTTGCGCGAGCAGGACGTCGTCGCCCCGTCGTACTACCTGGTCGGCGGCTTCCCCGACGTGAACGTCGTCGACGTCACGCGAGAAGACGCCGGGCCGCGGGCCGGGCTGAGCGCCGAGGCCGCCTACCAGTACGAAGACGTGAAGGCGCTCGCCGAGTGGATTCAGGCGAACCCCGACCGGCCGCGCACCCTCGTGCCCTACGTCTCGGCGCTGATGTTCTTCAGCGGGCACGCGGTCGGCCCCAGCGAGACGCGGCCGCCGAACGCCTCCGACTTCTGGGACTGGCCCGACTGGAACGCCGACGCCGGCGCGCTGTGGCTCGACTCGAGCAACACGTACGTCACCTCGGGCCAGGTGCGCGCGCCGTTCCCCGTGTTCCTCAACTCGCTCGAGGGCATTCAGCGCGGCGCGCGCGCCGGCGGCCACCCGCTCGACGGCATCTTCCTGTGGGACGCGTACGCCTGGGCGCTCGGCAACGCGCGGCAGTACGTCGCCAACAACCGCACCCAGCCCGGGCTCGCGCCGTTTCTCACCGACCTGTGGCGCATCATCATGACCGAGTGGTCGCTGGGGTTGCCGGGCGACGCGCAGCACCTCGCTCCGCTGTTCGGCGGCACGTGGGACCGCCGCGCCGTCTTCGGCACGCTCGCCGCCAAGCCGCTCGCCAGCTGGACCTTGCAGGACGTCGACGACGCCATCTTGCTCGTGTGGAAGGTTCGCTGCGAAGCGTACCTGCGCGCCGCGCAGACCGTGCTCGGCACCTGAGCTGAGCCCGAGCGCAATGCGCATCGAGTGTGGCCGTTGCGCACCGAGCGCAGGTGTCCTCTGCGATGAGACAGTGGCTCCAGCGCGCATGCCCACTTCAGTGCTCGGCCGCGCTGGTCTCTCGATTGCTGAGAAGCGCGTCGAGCTCGGGAACTTTCTCTCGAGCGCCCTCGGAGCCCTACCACAGCCATGAGAACCTCCTTCGCCTCAGTCGAGCAGCGCATCGCCAACCAGCACCGCCGCATCAACCAGGGAGTCCGCGCCGGCACCCTGAGCGACGACGAGGCCTCGCGGCTGCGCGGCCGCCTCGACAAGGCCCAGAGCCGCATCGAGAACGACGCGTTCGACGGCGACGGCTCGTCGCGCCTGCAGCAGCAGCAGCGCCTGCTCAACGGCATCGGCGGCAACATTCGCCAGCTCAAGCACGATGATCAGATCGACCCCGCGAAGCGCCGCGAGAACATCGGCCGCCGCATCGAGCGCGGCCTCGCCGACGGCTCACTCACGCAAGCAGAGCACGACGCGCTCAAGTCGCGGCTCGACGCGGCGCAGACTCCCGAGCAGCTGAAGGCGCTCTCGCGTGACGTGCGCGCCGAGCGCCACGACGGCGAGCTGGACGTCGAGAAGCGCAAGGCGAGCTTCACCTCGCGCATTCAGGCCGGCGTGCAAGACGGCTCGCTCACCGCCGACGAAGCGCAGCGCCTCACCGACCGCGTCGGGCAGCTCGGCGCCACGCCCGAGACGATGACGGTGAACGAGCTGAACCGCGCCATCTTCCGCGAGCGCCACGACGCGCAGGTCGACCCACAGAAGACGGTGCAGTCGCTCGGCGAGCGCATCGACGCGGCCGAGCAGAGCGGGCAGCTCACGCCCGACCAGGTCTCGCAGCTGCGCGCGCGGCTCAACGACCTTCAGGGCGGCGACGCGCGGGCGCTCGGGCCGCGCCTCAACATCTTGCGGCAGCAGCTCAACGGCCTGGTCGCCTGATCCGTCTCAGCGGCGCCGGGTCTCGACCAGGTCTCGCAGCTGCGCGCCCGGCTCAACGCGCTGCAGAGAGGCGACGTGCAGGCGCTCGGCCCGCGCCTCCACATCTTGCGGCAGCAGCTCGACGGCCTGGTCGCCTGAACCATCTCTGCGGCGCCGGGTCTCGACCGACCCGGCGCACGCGAGGTGATTGGTCGAATTAGCGCGCAGCAGGTTGTGCACCTTGCTCCGCCACGGGCGGCGTTGCTTTGGTCGGGGCATGCTCACGTCCCTCGAGCCCGGCCCAGCTCGATCGTCGATCTCCTGGCGCGTGTTCGGGCAGATTCTCGTGGTCCGCTTCACGACGCCTCCCGACGCCGAGACCGCCCGCGCGCTGCTGAAGGTCACGCGAGAGCTCGGCAGAGACGACAAGGTCACGTTCGTCGGCGTGGTGCCCGGCCACCTGCAGGCGCCGTCGAAAGAGTTCCGCGCGGTGCTCTCGAGCGAGAGCGACACCATCCGCTCGTCGGCGTTCTCGATTCACTTCGCGATCGAAGGCGGCGGCGTGCTCGCGAACCTGCAGCGCGCCATCCTCACGCTCCTCGCGGCGATGGTCTCGCCGGGCGTGCCGTTCTCGATTCACGCCTCGGGCCGCGCCGCCCTCGAAGACGCCGCCCGCGCGCGAGAGACGCCGGCCGACAGGCTGCTGGCCGCCGCCGAGCGCGAAGGGCTCATCGGCAACGCCTGAGCTTGCGTTCTAGGCGGGCCGGCAGCGGAATGGCGGGCCCATGACCGCTCCCGACGCGCCGGCTTCGTTGTAGGGTCGCCCGGTGACGCCGAAGGTCGGCATCGGGCAGCCGTGCTGGCAAGGCGCGTTCCATTACCGGGTTCTCGTCACTGCGCTCCTGTGCTGGAACGCGACTTTCATACCGGGCCTCAGTCGAGGCTGTCGGGCCACGGAACGCCGGAACGCAGCAGCCGCAGCAGGTGCAGCTCGCCCCTGACGATCGTGTACGGAATCACGTAGCCGACTCGCGGGATCATCAGCTCGCGTGTACCGGGAAACCGGCCGGGACGACCCAGCCCGGGGCTCGCCCGCAACAACCGCACCGCGTCGATGATCGCCCGTGCAGCGCGCCGCGCGAGCTGCGGCTCATCGGTGTGAAAGTCATGCAGCTCGACGAGATCCCGCTTTGCAGCGAACGACCACCGCACCCTCATCGCGCGCGCCTTCTGCTCCCTTTGCGCCCCCACGTCTCGAGCCAGGCCTCCACCTCTTCATGGTCGACGAGACGCCCGCGCCTCGAGTCAGCCAGACCCTCCTCGATGGCCCGGAGCTGCCACTCATTGTCCTGCAGGTACTTCTCAATCGCGTCGACCGTCAGCCATGACCTGCTCCGAGCAGTCGACTTCGCGAGTGCGTCGAGCCGCTTTCGCACGGGGGCCGGCAGGCGAACTGTCAGCACGTCGCTAGATGCCATTGTTGTATCTCCTGTATGACAGAGCATACAAAGACAACAGGCTCCGTGCGAGGCAACCGACCAGTGCCACTGCCGCCTACGTCACGATGGCTTCCAGTGCTCGAGCGCGAAGGGCTCATCGGCAACGCCTGAGCTTGCGTTCTGGGCGGCCCGGCAGCGGAATGCGGCCCCATGACCGCCCCCGAGTGGAAGACGACCGCCTGCATCCTCTGCGAGTGCAACTGCGGCCTCGAGGTTCAGCTCGGCGGCGCAGACCACCGTCACCTCGTGAAGCTGCGCGGCGACGACGCCCACCCCGCCTCGCAGGGCTACGCGTGCGAGAAGGCCCACCGGCTCGACCACTACCAGCACGGCCCCGACCGCATCACCACGCCGCTGCGCCGCAAGAGCGACGGCTCCTTCGAGCCCATCGACTGGGACACGGCGATTCGCGAGGTCGCCGCGCGACTCGAGCGCGTGCGCGACGCCCACGGCGGCGACACGATTTTCTATTACGGCGGCGGCGGCCAGGGAAACCACCTGCCCGGCGCCTACGCGACCGCCACGCGGCGCGCGCTCGGCTCCCGCTACCGCTCGAGCGCCCTCGCGCAAGAGAAGACCGGCCAGTTCTGGGTCGGTGACCGCATGTTCGGCTCGGCCACGCGCGCTGACTTCGACCACTGCGAGGTCGCGTTCTTCCTCGGCAAGAACCCGTGGCACTCGCACTCCATCCCCCGCGCGCGCGTCACGCTGAAGAGCCTCGCGAAGGACCCGAACCGCACGCTCATCGTCGTCGACCCGCGCCGCACCGAGACCGCCGAGCTCGCCGACATTCACCTGCAGGTGAAGCCCGGCACCGACGCGTGGCTGCTCGCCGGCCTCGTGCGCGTGCTGCTCGAAGAGAAGCTCGTCGCCGCCGACTTCATCGCGAAGCACACCGCCGGCCTCGCCGACGTCGAGGCCGCGTTCGCGAGCGTCAGCGTCGCCGCCTGCTCGACCGCCTGCGGCGTCGACGAGGCCCTCGTGCGCAAGACCGCACGCATCATGGCGAAGGCGAAGTCGATGGCGAGCTTCGAAGACCTCGGCGTGCAGATGAACCTGCACTCGACCCTCGTCAGCTATCTGCACTACCTGCTCGTCGCGCTCACGGGGAACATCGGCCGGCCCGGCTCCCACTACATCCCCACGACGCTCGTCTCGCTGTTCGGCGGAGCCTCGAGCCGCAAGAGCCCCGTCGCCCAGGCCCTCATCGTCGGCGGCATGATTCCGTGCAACGCCATCGCCGACGAGATTCTCACCGACCACCCGAAGCGCTACCGCGCGATGCTCATCGAGGCCGCGAACCCGGCCCACTCGCTCGCCGAGTCTCCCCGCTTCCGCGAGGCGCTGCGCGCGCTCGACACCGTCGTCGTCATCGACGTCGCCATGACCGAGTCCGCGCGCGAGGCCCACTACGTGCTGCCGGCCTCGACCCAGTTCGAGAAGGCCGAGGCCACGTTCTTCAACTTCGACTTCCCGAAGAACGTCTTCCAGCTGCGGCCCCGCCTGCTCGACCCGCTGCCCGGCACGCTGCCCGAGGCCGAGATTCACGCGCGCCTCTGCGAAGCGCTCGGCGAGGTGAGCGAGGCCGACTACGCCCCGCTGCGCGCCGCGGCCACAGAGGGCCTCGTCGCCTACGCGTCGAAGCTGATGGAGCTCACCCTGACCGAGCCCCGCCTCTCGGCGCAGGCGCCGGTGCTGCTCTACCGCACGGCTCCGGTGCCGGCGGCGCAGCGCGAGGGCGCCGTGCTGCTCGGCCTCGCCGCGAAGGCCGCGATGGAGCACCCCGAAGCCCTCGCCCGCGCCGGCTTCGCAGGCGAGCCGCTCGAGGCCGCCGCCGCGCTGTTCAGCGCGATGCTCGCGAAGCCCCAAGGCCTCGTCTTCGCCGTCGACACCTGGGAAGCGATGCTCGCGAAGCTCGCGACCGTTCAGCTCTGCCTGCCCGACCTGCTCGAAGAGCTCGCGGCCGCGCTGCGCGATGGGCCGCCGCGCCCCGACGCCGCGTTTCCGTTCGTGCTGTCGGCCGGCGAGCGCCGCTCGTTCACCGCGAACACCATCATGCGAGAGCCCGCGTGGCGGAAGACCGACGCCGCCGGAGCGCTGCGCATCAGCCCCGACGACGCCCAGCGGCTCGGCGTCGCGAGCGGCGACCGCGTGCGGCTCACCACGAAGGCCGGCTCGCGCGAGGTCGTCGCCGAGGTCTCGCCCACCATGCAGCGCGGCCACGTCTCGCTGCCGAACGGGCTCGGCACGACGCTCGCTGACGGCACGGCTCCGGGCGTGGCGCCCAACGAGCTCACGCGCGCGGCCGACTGCGACCCGTGGGTGGGGACGCCGTGGCACAAGCACGTGCTCGCGAACGTCGAGCGCGTCTCGGCCTGAGCTCGCCTGAGTCCAGCCCGCGCGTAGGCCGCGCTCAGAGACAGTAGCCCTGCGCGCTGCACGAATGGCCAGGCGCGCACGACACGCCGGCGTTGCGGCAGTCGGGCTGACACACTCCGGAGCCGGCGATGATGCCGCCGTCGGAGGCGCTCACGAGCTGAATGCACACGTAGCCGACGCGGCAGCTGCCGCGGCCCTGGCCCGGCGTGCTGCACGGCGAGTAGCAGTTGCCGTCCGAGAGGCAGGTGCCGTTGCCCGGGCAGTAGCCGAGCAGGCACGTCGACGAGCAGTAGCCCGACACCCAGCCCGAGAGGCCGCCGTCGGCGCGACGCTCGCCGATGCAGCGCGACGTCTCGAGGAACCCGAAGTTCTCGCACTGACCCGACTGCGTGCACGGAGCGCCGGTGCCCCCGTCGCCGCCGCCGTTTCCGGGCAGCACCGAGACGCAGAGACCTCCGAAGCAGAGGCCGATGCACAGCTGGCACGAGGCGCCGCCGCTGCCGCAGGCGGTCGTGTCGCCCCCTGGCAGGCACACGCCGTTCGCGCAGCAGCCGTTGCACGACATCGGGCCGCAGCCGCCGGGGTTCGAGCTCACGCAGCGCCCGCCCGCGCAGACCTCGTTCGTGCCGCACGCGCTGCACGCTTGAGCGCCCGTGCCGCAGGCCGCGTGCGAGGTGCCGCTCTGACACACGCCGTTCTGGCAGCAGCCGCTCGCGCACGTCGACGCGTTGCAGCCCATCGGGTTCACCGGCGCGCACGCCTGGTTCTGGCACGCGAGGCCCGAGCCGCAGCCGATGCATGCGTTGCCGTTCGAGCCGCACGCCCCGTTCGAGGTGCCGAGCTCGCACGTGTTGCCGTTGCAGCAGCCCGACGCGCACGACGCGTTGTTGCAGCCGGTCACGACCGGAGCGCACTGCTGGCTCTGGCACGACGTGCCTGCGCCGCACGCCGAGCACGAGCCGCCGCCCTTGCCGCACGCGCCGCTCGAGGTGCCGAGCTCGCAGACGTTGCCGTTGCAGCACCCGAAGCCGCAGTTCGTCGCGTTGCAGGCGCCGCTGCCGCTGCCGCCCGCGGTGCCGCCGCTGCCGCCGGCCGTCGCGCCGGTGCCTCCGCTGGTGCCGCCGCTGCCTGCGGTCGAAGCGCCGCCGGCCGTCGCGCCCGTGCCTCCGCCAGCGCTCGTGCCTGTTCCGCCCGCCGTCGCGCCCGTGCCGCCGGCGGTGCCGCCGCTGCCGCCGCTGCCGCCCTGGCAGACGCCGATCTGGCACTGCTGACCGCCCGAGCACGCGCTGCATTGCGAGCCGTTGATGCCGCAGGCGTCGGGAGTCCCGCCTGGCTTGCAGACGCCGTCATCGGAGCAGCAACCGCCGCAGGTGTCGGCCGAGCAGGGCCGGCGTGAAGGCGCGCCACAAGACACGACCGCGAGGGCCGTGAGGACCAGGAAGAGACGCATATCGACCCACACGACACCTGGGGTGGATCAGCATGTGAAAGAAAACCCTGGCCCAGGTCCGAAGAGACCTGGTCAGTGGCCAAGGCGGTCCGGCACCTGGCGGCGGTCTGATCCGTGCTCCTGCACGAGCTCCATGAAGACCCGCGTGCTGGTCGTCGACGACGACCCCGAGCTGGCGATGATGGTGCGTGACGTGCTGCAGAAGGCCGGCTTCGACACGTGGACGGCGGGCCCGCTCCACGCCGAGCAGCTGTTCGACGCGAAGTGCTTCAACCTGCTCGTGACCGACAAGAACATGCCGGGCGTGTCGGGCTACGAGCTGATTCGCCGGCTGCGGCTGAAGGCGCCCGAGCTCCCGGTCGTGTTGATGTCGGCGTACCCCGAGCCGGCCATCGGGGGGCTGCCCATTCAGGGCTACCTCGCGAAGCCCTTCAACGGCGTGAAGAGCATCATCGACATGGTTCAGCGCACGCTGCAGCTGTCGCGCGAGCTCGCCGAAGTGAAGCTGAAGTTGAAGCGAGCGGGGTAGTCTCGCGCGCCGTTGAAGCGCGCCCTGCTCCGTGTCGTCGCCTCGCTCGCCGCCGCGCTGGCGCTCGTCGCGCTGCTCTTCGTCATCCTCGGGTGGGAGGCGTTCGGCCACGGCGCGACGGGCGAGCGCAGGGGGCGCATCGCGCGGTCGAAGCAATGGGCGGGCTCGCACTTCGAGAACCCGCAGCCGTTGCGCAACGACGCGTGGGGCTCGATCTTCGGCTTCCTCGACGTGAGCCCGGTCGCTGCGCCGCAGGCGCCGGTGCCGACGGTCGCAGGCGACGCCGAGCGCTTCGCGGCGGCTCCGGCGACGGGGCTGCGCATCACGTGGTTCGGCCACTCGACGACGCTCATCGAGGTCGACGGCGTGAAGCTCTTGACCGACCCGGTCTTCAGCGAGCGGGCGTCGCCGTACACGTTCGTGGGGCCGCAGCGCTGGTACCCGCCGCTGATACCGCTGAAGGAGTTTCCGAAGGTCGACGCGGTGCTCGTCTCGCACGACCACTACGACCACCTCGACGAGGCGACGGTGAAGCAGCTGAAGGGCGCGCGCTTCTTCGTGCCGCTCGGAGTCGGCGCGCACCTCGAGTACTGGGGCATCCCCGCGGGCGACATCACCGAGCTCGACTGGTGGGAAGAGGCGTCGCTCGGAGCCGTGCGCATCGCGTCGACGCCGTCGCGGCACGCGTCGGGTCGGCAGGTGCTCGACCAGGGCGCGACGCTGTGGACGAGCTGGAGCATCGTCGGGCCGGCGCACCGCGTCTGGTACTCGGGCGACACGGGCCTGTTCCCGGCGATGCGAGACATCGGTGAGAAGTACGGGCCGTTCGACGTGGCGATGGTCGAGATCGGCCAGTACCACCGCGCGTGGCCCGACTGGCACATCGGCCCGGAGCAGGCGGTGAAGGCGTCGACGCTGGTGCGAGCGAAGACGTTCTTCCCGATTCACTGGGGGCTGTTCACGCTCGCGATGCACGGGTGGACCGAGCCCATCGAGCGCGCGCTCGCAGAAGCGACGGCGACGCAGGTTCCCATCGTGACGCCGAAGCCGGGGCAGAGCGTCGAGCCCGACGCGCCGCCGCAGAACGAGCGCTGGTGGCCCGAGCTGCCGTGGCAGACGGCGAAAGAGCACCCCATCGTGAGCACGCAGATGAACTGATCACGTGGAAGCGCACGCGCACACGCACGTGGAAGCGCACGCGCACACGCACACGCACGTGGACGCGCTCGCGCACGTGGACGTGGTCGTAGCCGTGGTCGTGATCGTGATCGTGATCGTGATCGTGGTCGTGGTCGTGGTCGTGGTCGTGGTCGATCACGATCACGACAACGATCACGATCACGATCACGATCACGACAACGATCACGACAACGACCACGCTCACGACCACGGCTACGACCACGTCCGCGTCCACGAGCGCGTCCACGTCGTCGGTGGGTGGGGAACGAACCATGCAGTGAAGCGGTGGCATGTGCCCCTCTCTCCCGCGGTGCGCCGGGTCGCTTCTGACTCTTGGTCTCTTGCTGACCCTGACACACCCTGCGCTGGCCAGCCCCGTGGTGCGCGACCAGGAGCTCACCGGCAGCGAGGACTCCGAGCTCAGCGGGCAGATCGCGAGCCCGCGCCCCGGCGAGCAGCTCAGCGTGAAGCTCGACCAGCGGCCCAAGCACGGCGAGGCCTCCGTCGACCCCTCCACCGGCGCCTTCACCTATCGCCCCGCTCCCGACTTCGTCGGCGACGACGCCTTCACCGTCCGCGTCACCTCGGGCAAGACGTCGGCCCGCGCCCGCGTCACCCTGCACGTCACCGCCGAGAACGACGCCCCGAAGGCGAGCCCGCTGCAGCTCTCGACGTACGAAGACTCCGCCGCCAAGGGCCAGCTCGCCGCCTCCGACGTCGACCGCGACATCCTCACGTACCGCGTCGTCGCTCCGCCCGCGCACGGCAGCGCCTCCGTCGACCCGCGCAAGGGCGCCGTCACCTACCGCCCCGCCCCCGACTACAACGGCGCCGACTCCTTCACCGTCGAGGTCAGCGACGGCGCCCTCACCGGCGCCGCCGAGGTCTCGGTCAAGGTCGTCGCCGTCAACGACGCCCCGCTCGTCCGCGCGAAGCCCCAGCCCTGCCGCGAAGACGAGCCCTGCGCCGCCCGCATCGACGCCTCCGACGTCGACGGCGACGCCCTCACCTACAAGCTCACCGCGAAGCCCAAGCACGGCGAGCTGACGCTCGACCCCGAGAGCGGCGCGTACACCTTCACGCCCGCCCGCGACTGGCACGGCGAAGACGCGTTCTCCGTCGATGTCAGCGACGGCAAGCTCAAGGCCTCGGCGAAGCTCTCGCTGCAGGTCGCCGCCGTCAACGACGCCCCCGTCGCCTCCGCGCCCGGCATCTCGACGCGCGAAGACGAGCCCGCCGGCACTCAAGGCAAGGCCAGCGACGTCGACGGCGACGCCCTCACCTGGCGCATCGCCCGCGCCCCCGCGCACGGCGAGGCCTGGGTCGACGCCCGCTCCGGAGCCGCCTCGTACCGCCCCGCCCCCGACTACAACGGCGCCGACGCCTTCACCGTCGAGGTCAGCGACGGCGCCGCCGCCACCGCCGTCGAGGTGAGCGTCACCGTCACCGCCGTCAACGACGCCCCCCTCGCCAAGAGCGCCGCGCACGCGCTCGACGAAGACACCAAGCTCGACGCCCAGGTCGCCGCGAGCGACGTCGACGGCGACACGCTCGACTACGCGAAGGGCAAGGACGTCGCCCACGGCACGCTCACGCTCTCGCCCCAGACCGGCGCCTTCACCTACGCGCCCGCGCGCGACTACCACGGGCCCGACAGCTTCACCGTGCGCGTCAGCGACGGCAGCCTCGCCACCGAGGTCGTCGTTCGCCTCTCGGTGAAGCCCGTGAACGACGCCCCCGTCGCGCAGCCCCTGAGCCTCGCCAGCGACGAAGACCAGCCCGCCTACGGAGCCGCCGCCGCCACCGACGTCGACGGCGACGCCCTGCGCTGGTCGGTCGGCGCGCCGCCCGCTCACGGCGAGGCCCGCGTCGACGCCAAGACCGGCGCCGTCACCTTCGTGCCCGCACGGGACTACCACGGCCCCGACGCCTTCACGCTCAGCGTCAGCGACGGCAAGGCCGCGGCCGAGGCGAGCGTGGCCGTCGTGCTCGCTCCGGTCGACGACCCGCCGTTCGTGAAGCCGCTCACCGTCGCCTCGCTCGAAGACGCCGCGGCCCAGGGCGCGCTGCCCGGCGGCGACGTCGACGGCGACCCGCTCACGTTCCGCGTGCTCAGCCAGCCCCGCCTCGGCGCCGTCTGGTCCGACGGCAGCACCTTCAGGTTCCAGCCCGCGCCCGACGCGAACGGCGACGACGCCTTCACCTTCGACGTCACCGACGGCCGCACCGTCGTGCGAGGCACGGTCATGCTGCACGTCGAGCCGGTGAACGACGCGCCCGTCGTCGCCGACCTCCAGCTCTCGACCCGCGAAGACGAAGCCGTCGAGGGGCAGCTGCGCGCCTTCGACGCCGACGGCGACCCGCTCACCTTCTCGGTGCAGGGCCCGGCGAGCGTCGACGCGAAGGGCAAGCTCCGCTTCGAGCCGAAGAAGGACCAGTACGGCGCCGTGACGTTCACCGTGACCGCGAGCGACGGGAAGCTCACCTCTCAGCCCGCGAAGGTGATGGTCTCCATCGCTCCCGTCAACGACGCGCCGGTCGCGAAGCCGAGCGCGCTGTCGACCGACGAAGACACTCCGGCGCGCGGTACGCTGTTCGCGAGTGACGTCGACCTCGACGCCGTCACCTACGCCCTCGCCCAGCCGCCGTCGCACGGCACCGTCGAGGTGCTCGACCCCGCGAAGGGCATCTACGCGTTTCACCCGGCGCCGAACTGGTTCGGGCAAGACACGTTCTCGTTTCGCGCCACCGACGAGAAGGGCGCCACGAACGAGGCGGCCGTGAGCGTGACGATCGCCGCGGTGAACGACGCCCCCGTCGCCGAAGACGACCACGTGACCGCGCCGTGCCTCGGCAGCGTGTCGGGCCGCCTGCACGGCTTCGACCGCGAGAGCCGCTCGCTCACGTTCCGCATCGTCAGCGAGCCGCGCCGCGGCCGCGTGAAGCTCGACGAGAAGACGGGAGACTTCGTGTACTACTCCGAAGGGCGCGAGGACGACGAGCCGGTCTCGTTCGGCTTCGTGGTTTTCGACGGCCAGGCCTCGAGCGAGCCCGCGGAGCTGTTCGTGCACCCCGCCGGCTCCTGCGCGCGCAACAACGGCTGAGCGGCCGCGACTCCGGGCCGGTCGTCCGAGCCCGCGAAATTCACGCAACGCGCGGAAAGTCGAAGTCGACCCGCCTCGCGCAAACATTTCGCGTGATTGTTGGGAGCGCCGAAAGTAGTGGGCCGGCTCATCATGCTCCTACTCCTCTGCGCCGCCCTCCTCGCCCAAGCCGATACGTCGACTCCAGCTCCCGCAGCAGCTCCTCTCTCTGCAGAAGAACGCGCCGCGCTCGCCGCCGAGCGCGCGGCCGTCGCCGCCGAGAAGACGGCCGCCGCCGCCGAGCGCCTCGCGAACAGCGTCGCGCCGGAAGCGCCGAAAGAAGAGCCCGCGGCTCCGCCGAAGCCCGACGCGTGGACGGGCTCCGCCGGCATCGGCCTCACGTACATCACGGGCAATACGCAGAGCCTCGTGCTCACGGCCGGTGTCCAGGCGGATCGCAAGTGGGACAAGTGGTCCTTCGGTCTGCGCCTGTCGGCCGCCTACGGCATCGCGAACGCGAACGCGAACGACCCGACCTCGACCTCGGCCACCACCGCGCGCAAGGCGGGCGGCACGGTGCGCGGTGAGCGCGCGTACGGCTCGGGCTTCGCGTCGAGCTTCATCACGCTCGGCAGCGAGTTCGACCACGTGAAGAACATCGAGAGCCGCTCCATCGGTGAAGCCGGCGTCGGCCTCACCTTCCTGAACCGCAAGGAAGCGGACCTCGAGAAGCTCTTCCTCAAGCTCGACCTCGGCCTCCGCGGCGGCTACGAGACGCGCTACCAGTACTTCCCGACCCCGACCGCGATCGACCCCTACGGCGTGCCGATTCTCGCGCCGCGCGGCGGGCTCTACTTCCGCTGGGCGTTCAACAAGTACGTGCGCTTCTCGGAAGAGATCGAGTTCATCCCCTACGTCCTCGCTCCCGACGCCGGCCGCCTGCTCATCAACAACACCACCAAGCTCTCGTCGCGCATCACCGAGTTCCTCGCGCTCACGGCGGGCGTCATCGTCAACTACGACTCGAAGCCGCCGCAGGTGGCCCCGCCGCCGGCGCCTCAGCGCCTGTCGACCGACGTCACCCTCACCGCGGGCCTCGACGCGGTCTTCTGATGCTCCCGCTGGCGCTCGCCGCCGCCCTCGCGCTCGGTCAGACCGCCGAGCGTCAGAGGGCGCTCGCCAGCGGCGAGTGCCTGTGGTGGCGCCAGCGCACGTTCAGCTGGCTCGCCGACGCCCCCGACGCCGGCGAGTACGACGCCATCGACCGCGCGCTCGCCGAGTGGCGCTCGAAGCTGAGCGCCTGCACCGGGTTCGACCTTCCCCCCGCGGTGCGCGTCTCTGACGCCGGCACCCGCCTCGGCACGACGCTCATCTTCCGCCACCGCCTCTGCCGCGACGTCGTGCCCGCCCTCGACCCGTGCTTCGACGACGAGAGCTGCGGCGACACCTTTCACTGCTGGCAGCACTCGGTGGACGCCGTGACCGCGCCGCGCGTCACCTTCGACCCGCGCACGGGCGAGCTGCGCGACGCCGACCTCGAGCTCAACGCCGCGGGCTTCGTCTTCACCCCCAACGACGACGGCGGCCTGAGCTGGGACGTGCAGTCGGCCGTCACCTCGGGCACCGGCTTCGCGCTCGGCCTCGACTATGTCCTGGACCCGACCTCGGTGATGTACCGCAACGTGACGCGGGGCCAGCGGCGCGTCGTCGACCCCGCCAGCGCCGCCGCGCTCTGCGCCGCCTACCCCACGGGCGAGCCGCCTCAGCGCTGCGACGGAGGCGCCGTGCTGCTCGACGCCGGCGCCGTCACACCCGCTCCCGACGCCGGCACGCCCTGCAACCCGAGCGCGGCGATCAGCGGCTGCAACGCAGACGAGCAGTGCTCACCCACCGGCGGCGGCGACTACGCGTGCCGGCTCGCGCCCCGCTGCGGCTGCGGCTCGGCTCAGTTCAGCCCCTGGATGTGGATGTGGTTGTCGTGGTTCGCGAGCGGCCGCACCAGACCCTCACGCACCAGCACCGGGTCGTTGAAGAGAATGTCGACGTTCGGGTTCACGCGGCGCAGCTCCTGAATCATGCGGCGCGTCGCGTTGCGGTCGTAGGCCGGGCTGCGCCATGTCGCGTTTGTGCTGTTGCGGTCGCGCTCGATGTCCGTGCGCCCGTCGCTGAACTGCATGTCGATGTCGACGTTGCGGCCGTTGCGGTGCGCGCCGTGGTCGGGAATCGGGCCGCCGCCGCGCACGCTGATGTCGCCGATGCGAACCGTGCGCCCCGTCGCCTCGAAGTAGCGCGCCGCGAACGTCTTCATCGTCTCGACCGTGCGCTCGGTGCCGACGCGGTGGTTCGCCGGGTAGTAGCTCTGGAAGCCGTAGCCGCGGTCGGGCATCTGCGTGTCGACCCGCGTGTTGTTCAGGCCGCGCAGCTCGGCCGGCGACAGCACGCGGTTGCTGCCCGACGGAGGCGTCTGCGGCTGAAACGTGTCGCCCGGGTCGCGCAGCTGCGCCGCCGTCTTCCTGCCGACGACGCCGTCGACCTGCAGGCCGTGCGCGGCCTGAAACGCCTCGACCGCCGCCTTCGTCCGCCGGCCGAACTTGCCGTCGATGTCCCCGAGCTCGTAGCCCGCGGCCTCGAGCTGGCGCTGCAGCTGGCTGACCTGGGGACCGGTGAATCCGAGAGAGATGTTCGCCATGGAGGGCTCCTGAGGGCTGGAGTACTTCCCCTTGCAGAAGTCATCGCAGGCCCCCCGCAACCGGTTTCTCGAACCCCTGCCGATTGCGCTTCGTGGGCGGACGATTGCGCTTCGTGCGCAGCCCCAAACGGCCGGAGGGAGCATTTCCCGCGGCCCGAGCGTTCAACCCGCCACACCTCTATATTGGTGTCATCCCCCCGGTGCTCGAGCCCGTACCTACATCGCCTCCGTCGGCTCCCCCGCCTGCGCCTCGCGAAGAGGCCACCCATACCGAGCGGCTGCTCGACCGCGTACGCGCCGCCCAGCGCCGCTCGCTCTGGCTGCAGGGCGCCCTGCTCGGCGCCGCCGCCGCGCTCCCGCTCTTCATCTTCGGCGCCCTGCTCAGCACCCGCGTGCCCCTCGCCGGCCGGCTGCTCCTGCTCGGCGCCGTGCCCGCGGGCCTCTTCGTCCTCTTCTATTGCGGCGTCGCGCTGTGGCGGCAGGCCGCCGGCAGCAAGTCGCGCACGGCGCTGCTCGTCAGCCGCGCGATGCCCGAGCTCGGCCTCGACGTGCTCGCCGCCGTCGAGCTCGCGAAGTCGCTCGGCCAGCGCCACGACTTCAGCCCCGAGCTCGCCCGCGCCTTCCTCAAGCAGCTCGATCAGAAGACCGCCGTCGCGAACCCGCTCGCCGCCGTCGATCGCGCCCAGGTCCGCCGCGCCGGCCTCGTGCTCGCCATCTCGCTCGTGCTCTGCACCGTGCTCGGCGTCACCCAGCGCACGCGCATTCGGGCCGGCCTCGACCTCGCGTTCAGCTCGACGCCCAAGGCCGCCACCATTCGCGAGCCCATCACCGGCGACGTCGAGCTGACCTATCGCTACCCGGCGTACACGGGGCTCCCGTCGAGAACCGTCGCGGGCACCAACGGCGAGGTCACGGCTCCGGCCGGCACCGAGGTCTCTCTCAAGACCCGGGCTGACAGAGACATCGAGGCCGCCGCCATCGACGTCGACGGCCAGCAGCTGCCGCTCAAGCTCGTCGGCCGGCGCGACCTCGAGGGCACCTTCATCGTCGAGCGCACCGGGCACTACCACTTCCTCTTCCTCGACGGCCGCGCCGTCGACGCCGAGGGCCCCGACGTGCCCGTGCGCGTCGACCCCGACGCTCCGCCGACCGTTCACCTCTCGAGCCCGCCCGACGAGCTCGAGGTCGACAACGACAAGCAGAGCGTCACGCTGAAGTACGAGGCCGCCGACGACTACGGTCTCTCGCAGCTCGAGCTGACCTGGCGCATTCCCGGGCAGCCCGAGGCCGTCGTGCCGTTGCAGCACGACGACGGCCGCACGACCCGCGGCGAGTACACGTGGGACATCGGCGCGCTCCACCTCGTGCCCGGCCAGCGCGTTCAGTACAGCCTCAAGGCCACCGACAACGACGAGGTCTCGGGCAAGAAGTCGGGCGTCTCGCGCACCCAGACGCTGAAGCTCTACAGCGCGAGCGAGCACCGCCGCGACGCGCTCAAGAAGGCTGAAGGCCTCTGGGAGCGCTACGTCGTTCACCTCGCCGACCGCATGGAGTCCCAAGACCGCGACCCGGCGAAGACCCCGGCGGTCATCGCCGGCAACGCCGTCACCGACGCGCAGGGCAACCAGCTCGCCATCGACTCGATGCACCTCGCGCAGGAGCTCGCGAAAGAGCGCGACGCCCCGACCGAGCTCATCACCGGCCTCACGAACGCCGGCGACGCCCTGCAGCGCGACGTGAACCAGACCACGTTGCACCGCACGCAGTACATTCGCCTCTCGAAGAGCACGCAGACGAAGTCGTTCTCGCTGCAGCTGTCGCGCGTCGTCTCGCAAGAGATCAAGTCGACCGAGCAGAGCGTGCTGTACCTCGAGTCGCTGCTCGACCGCGTGAAGATGAAGGACCTGAAGGAGCTCGCCGAGCAGCTCAAGAAAGACCGCCGCGAGCTCGCCGAGCTGCTCGAGAAGCTCAAGCAGTCGCCGAACGACGCCGACAAGCAGAAGCTGCTCGATCAGATCGCCGCCCTGCGCGAGCGAATGGATCAGCTCAGCCAGCGCATGGCCGAGCTCGCCCAGGGCATTCGCGACGAGTTCATGAACTCCGAGGCGCTCAAGGAGCTCGCCGAAGACAACGCCCCCAACCAGCTCGACGAGATCGAGAAGCTCGTGCGCGAGGGCAAGCTCGACGAGGCGATGGCCAAGCTGCAAGAGATGTCGATGCAGATGGACGACATGCTCAACGACCTCGAGGCCGCCGCCGACGCCGCCGACGAGAACCAGGACCCCGAGCTCGCCCGCAAGTTCGACGAGTTCCAGAAGAACCTCGACCAGGTCACCAAGGAGCAGGAGCAGCTCAGCGAGAAGACCCGCGCCCTGCGCGACAAGAGCCGCCAGGCCATGAAAGAGCAGCTCGCCCGCCGCGGCGAAGAGGTGAAGCAGCGCGTGCTCGAGCAGGCTCAAGCCCTGCGCCAGTCGCTGCAGTCGCTCGACGCCGACATGATGAGCTCGCGCGCCGAGAAGCCGCGCGAGGCCGCGCTCCAGGACCTGCAGCACCTCGAGTCGGCGCTGAAGGCCGACGACTTCGACCTCGCCGCCGAGGCCGCGAAGGACCTCGCCGAGCAGACGCAGCAGCTGTTCGAGCAGGGCGACGGCCAGCGCCGGCAGGACGAGCTGTTCGGCAACCCCCCCGAGGTGAGGCGCAGAAGCCAGCAGCTCGCCGAGAAGCTGCGCTCAGACGCCCAGAAGGCCGAGAACATCGAGCGCCAGCTCGACTCGCTGTTCCCGCAGGGCGCGCAGCAGATGTCCGAGCAAGACCGGCAGCAGCTCGAGGGCCAGGAGCAGTCACAGCGCGCCCTCGAGAAGCGCGCGCAGGGCCTGCAGCAGCAGATGGACGAGATTCAGCAGCGGGCGCCGGTGTTCGACGGCGAGACCGAAGGGCAGCTCGACCGCGCGCGCCAGAACATGGAGCAGGCGAGCCAGCGCCTGAACGGCCGCGAGCCGGGCAAGGGTTACGCCGAGCAGCAGGGCGCGCTGGAGGCGCTGAAAGGCCTGCAGCAGTCGATGCAGCAGCAGAGCCAGGGCAAGCGGCGCATGCCGATGCCGGTGGGGCGGCGACCGAACGGCGGCAGCAAGCACGAGAAGGTCGAGATCCCCGACGAAGACCCGTCGCGCGAGCCGCGCGAGCTGCGCAAAGACGTGATGGACGCGATGAAGCAGGGCGCGCCCGAGCGCTACAAGGAGCAGGTGAAGCGCTACTACGAGGAGCTGGTGAAGTGAGGAAAGGGACAGGCTACTTTTCCGAGCGCAGGCCGAGACGTTCGCTGCGGCGGGCGTTCGGAAAAGTTGCCTGTCCCTTGCTGGTATTCGCCTCCCTGAGCTCCCTGCCTGCCTTCGCGGCGAGCGGCGACGAAGAAGACCTCGAAGAAGCGTCGCAGCTCAAAGGCGAGGCGAAGGCGCGGCTGCAGAACGTCGAGCAGAGCCTGAGCGACTGGGACATCGAGGGCGCGCGGCGCGAGCTCGAGGCGGCCGAGAAGGTCGCTCCGAAAGACACCGAGCCGGTGCGCTACTTCCGCGGGCGGCTGCTCTTCGAAGAGGGCCGCTACGCCGAGGCCATCAAGGAGCTCGAGGGCGCCGGCGTGCGCGACAAGCCCGGCTCGTGGCTCAGGCTCGTCAAAGACACCGCGCGCATCACCGAGAAGTACGAGAAGCAAGAGAGCGATCACTTCATCTTCATGTACCCGCCCGGCAAAGACGCCGTGCTGGCTCCGTGGGCGCTCGACGGGCTCGAGTCGATGGCGAAGGCGATGGAGGCCGACCTCGGCTTCAAGCCGAAGGGCAAGGTGCGCATCGAGATCGTCTCGAACGCCCGCGAGCTCTCGCAGGTCTCGACGCTCACGAAGAAGCAGATTCAAGACACCGGCACCATCGCCATCTGCAAGTTCAACAAGCTGATGGTGACGAGCCCGAAGGCGCTCGTGCACGGCTACGACTGGCTCGACACCGTCTCGCACGAGTACGTGCACTACGCGGTCAGCAACGTCAGCCGGAACACCGTGCCCATCTGGCTGCACGAGGGCCTCGCGAAGTACCTCGAGTCGCGCTGGCGCGGCCCGTACGGCGCCGCGATGACGCCCTCGACGCTCGCCCTGCTCGGCTCGCGCGTGCGCAGCAACACGCTCGTGCCGTTCGAGAAGATGCACCCGTCGATGGCGCTGCTCCCCACCGCCGAAGACGCCGCCACCGCGTTCGCCGAGGTCTACTTCGCCATCGACCTGCTCTTTCAGAGAGAGGGCAGCAAGGGCCTCAAAGAGCTGCTCCAGCAGATGGCCGGCGGCGAGAGCGACCAGCGCTCGGTCGCGTTCGTGTTCAAGGCGCCCTTCCCCCAGTTCGAGAAGGCGTGGCTCGCGCACGTGAAGAAGCAGCCCTTCCCCAAAGAGCTCATTCCCCGCTCGCAGAAAGAGCGCAAGGAAGAGCTCGTCGGCGGCGACGGCGCCGAGAAGAAGGACGAGAAGAAGAAGAAGAAGGACGTCTCGTTCGGCGACTTCAAAGAGGTCGAAGAGGTCGACGCCCGCCGCTGGGCCCACCTCGGCGAGCTGATGCGCGAGCACAACCGCGCCAAGGCCGCCGCCGAGCACTTCCAGCTCGCGTGGAACGTGGTCAAAGACCGCTACGAGAGCATCTCGAACAAGTACGCGCTCACGCTGCTCGAGCTCAAGCGCTTCGACGAGGCCGAGAAGGTGCTGCGCGGCTCGCTCACGATGCACCCGGGCTCGGGCCCGACCAGCGTGCACCTCGGCAGAATTCTGCTGCGCAAGAACGACTGGACGAAGGCGCGCGACGCGTACCTCGACGCGCTCGCCGTGAACCCGTTCGACCCCGAGGTGCACCTCGCGCTGTTCACCTGCTACGAGCGCCTCGGCGACGCGAAGCTGCAGGCGCGCACGAAGGCCGCCTTTCTCGTGCTGATGCCGAAGATCGACCCGAGCTCGGTCTCGCGCCTCGCCCGCGAGTTCGCGAAGGACGATGACCTGAGCCACGTCGACCTCGGCCCCGAAGGCCCGGCCGCCCCCGCGCCGCCCGCGGCCAAAGACGCCGGCTGAAGGTCACGTGACATGCGCCGGCGCCGCCCTTGAAGGCCTCGGATCCACGAGACCCACAGTGGGCACCGCCCTTGCTCAACCCCCGCCACGTCGAGAGAGACGGAAGTGCCTGGCGGTGGCGAATGCAATGAGGGGCGTTCGCCGCCGCCTCCTTCTCTCGATCGAGTCGTGGGTCTCAGACCCACACACGCCCTCGAGAGGCGGTGGAAGCCGGGCCCTCTGCAGGAGCCAGGAAAGGTAGACTCGGCGCCGGTACCAATTGAGTCGCAACGTCATGGGCACGCTGTTCGTCGACTACGTGCGCATGCTGAAGGCGCGTAAGGACGTCGACTGGGCGAAGTACTTCGGCCCGCAAGACCTGCCGTACCTGACCTCGCGCATTCAGAACGACGCGTGGTACCCGATGTCGACGTTCGAGCGCATGGGCCTCGCGATCCTCGAGATCATCGCGCAGGGCGAGCTCGAGACCGTGAAGGCGTTCGGCGCGATGTCCGTCGACTGGCTCGCCGAGACGCACCCGGCGCTGCTCGCGAAGGGCGACCCGCGCGAGAGCATCATGCGCTTTCAGGTGCTGCGGCAGAGCTTCTTCGACTTCCCCGCGCTCGAGGTCATGGGCGTCTCGGACACCGACTCGCAGCTGCGCATCGCCTACCAGATGGGCCCGGTCGCCGAAGAGGCCGCGTCGTTTCAGACGATGGGCTTCTTCATTCGGCTGCTCGAGCTGTCGGGCGCGAAGAACGTCGAGGCGAAGTTCACGACCCGCTCGTGGGCGGAAGATCCATGGACGGTTCTGGAGCTGATCTGGGACTGAGGCCGTCGAGCGCCCCCGACATGATCCGCTCGATCAGCTCGGCCACGCCCGCCCCGTGGTCCGACGGCGTCACCCAGTCGGCGCGCTCTTTGAGGCTCGGAATCGCGTTCGCCACCGCCGCGAAGTAGCCGCACGCCTGCGCGAACGAGTGGTCGTTCTCGGCGTCGCCCGCGCCCGCCACCTGCGACGGCTCGAGCCTCAGCCGCTTCGCCGCCGCCACCAGCCCCGTCGCCTTGTTCACGCCCGACGGCAGCACCATCACGGCGCCCTTGTTGAAGATGATGTCCAGCTCGAGCCCGAGATCGTGAATCGTGCGCAGCACCGTGTGCTGGTGCGGCTCCCAGGTCGCCACCACCACCCGCCCCTGACTGATCGGCTTCACGCCCCGCGCCTGCAGCATCGCGAAGAAGCGCTCGGGCGGCTTCGGCGCCAGCAGCTCGACCGACTTCTGCTTCGGCTCGTACAAGAGCGCGCCGTTCTCACCCACGATGAGGTCGAACACCACGTGGCCCGGGAACACGTGCACGAGCTCGTGCACCTCGCGCCCCGTCACCATCATCAGCTTCAGGCCCGCGTTCTTCGCCCGCACCAGCGCCTCGAGCGTCAGCTCGTCGACCTCGCCGTGCCACGCGAGCGTGCCGTCGTAGTCCACCGCCAGCGCGCGAATGGTCACGCGGCCTCCCTTCGCGACACCATCCCGAGCGCGCCGTACAGCGCCCCGTAGAGCTGGGCCTCTTCACCGAGCGCCGAGCGCAGCAGCTCGGGCTTCCACATCAGCTCTTCGCCCACCCGGTAGCGCACGCGCGTCAGCAGCGCGTCGGTCGCCGTGCCTCCGCCCAGCACCACCAGCTGCGGGTCCACCACCGAGCAGATGTTGATGATCGCCGCCGCGACCTCGTCGGCCACGTGCTCGGCCACCTTCGCCGCGTCGGGGTCTTCGAGCACCTCTTTCGCCGGCACGTCGTGCCGAGCGCCCGCCCGCTCTTTGATCGCCGGCGAGCCCACCTGCTTCTCGAGCGCGCCCTCGCGCGGCGGCCTCCTCAGGCTCTTGCCGCCCAGCAGCATGTTGCCCACCTCGCCCGCCGCGTGGTGGTGGCCGCGGTGCAGCCGCCCGCCGAGGAACAGGCCCGCGCCCACACCCGTGCCCAGCGCGAGGAACACGAAGTCGTCGATCTTCGTCGTGTGCCCCTTCCACCGCTCGCCCAGCGCCGCCGAGTTCGCGTCGTGCTCCACGAACGCCGGCACTCCGAACGCCTGCGCGAGCTGCTCCCGAAACGGAGCGTCCTGCCAGCCCAGCTTCCCCGCGACCAGAATGTTGCCCAGGGGGTCGACCTGCCCCGGCACCGCCGCTCCCACCGCGCGGACTCTGCGGCGGCTAAGCCCTTCGCGCTCGAGCAACTTCCGCGCGTGCTCCTCGAGCCGCTTCGCCGTCGCCGCCGGTGACGCCTTCGTCTCGGTCTTGAAGCGCGCCCTCGCGAGCGGCTCGTGCGTCTGCGCGTCGGCGGCCATCAGCGCCGTCTTCGTGCCGCCGATGTCGATGGCGATGAGCACCGAGCGGGAGGCCACGCCGTAGACCTAATCGGTGCGCTCGCCGCGCGCCTGCGGCGTTACGAGGAGGGAACGCCGGCTTGACCCGCGCGTGGTGCTCCGCTTCGCTCGAGCTCGCGCCGACCGTGAACCGCACCGCCCAGACGCCGAAGCTCTGCGGAGGGGGCGCGGTCGTCGCGCTGGCCGCCTGCGCGCCGCGATAACCTGCGCAAGCTCGACTCGCTCTCGGTGCCGCTGCCGACGCCGCCCTGACCGCCCGGCGGTTCACGCCGGCTGCAACAAACCGCACCCCGCTCCATTTTCTTGCAGCCGCCGCCTGTGCAGCCCCCTCAGGGCCCTTCGAAGGGGTGCGCCCGTGAAGCCCGTCCGAGTCGCGTTCGCCGCGCTGGCTGCGGCGGCCTGTGCGAAGAGCCCCGGAGGCGCGGGCCTGAACGTCGTCATCGACCTCGACCCCGCGCTCTCGCCCACCTGCGTGGTGCTCGAGGTGCGAGACGGCGCGGCGGTGCTGGCCGACTCGAAGATGCCCTTCGCCGCAGGCAAGACGCGCTACGAGGTGGGCATCGGGCAGGGCGCGCTGCCGGCCGACGTTGCGCTGAGGCCACGGGCGATGACCTCGGCCGCAGGCGGGTGCGCCGACCCGCTCACGGTGATGGTCGACGGCACCGACCTGCAGGTGAGCTTCGTGCGCGGCACGGTCAAGCGCGTACAGGTGACGCTCGGCTGCTCGGGCGCCAACGAGCGGTGCGACGACGGCGTCGACAACGACTGCGACGGCCGCGTCGACTGCGCCGACACCGAGGCGTGCGCCGGCCTCACGTGCTCGGGTGGGCGGCTGTGCCAGGGCACCTCGTGCACCTGCCCCTCGGGCACGAAGGACTGCCGCGGCGCGTGCATCGCGAACTCGGCGTGCTGCGACGACGCCGAATGCTCGAACGGCGAGCGCTGCGACAGCGGGGCCTGCGGCTGCCCCCCCGGTACGCGCGCGTGCGCGAGCGCCTGCGTGCCCACGTCGCAGTGCTGCACGAATGCAGACTGCACCGTCGCGGGCCAGGAGTGCGTCGCGGGCGCCTGCGCCTGCCGTGCAGGCACCCGGCTGTGCGCCGGCGTGTGCGTGCCCGCCGGCACCTGCTGCACGGCGGCCGACTGCGGGGGCGCGCCGGTGGGCGTCGAGTGTGCGGGCGGCACGTGCCGGTGCCCGCCCGCGATGATGCGGGTGTGCAACGGCGTGTGCAGCGCCGGCACGGGGTGCTGCTCGGACCCCGACTGCAACGACGGCGGCACGTGCGCGGCGAACACCTGCACTTGCGGCGCCGGCTACAAGCCGTGCCGCGGCGGGTGCATCGCCGACTCGGCGTGCTGTGTCGACGGCGACTGCAGCGGCGGCCGCACCTGCCAGAACGGGGCGTGCCAGTGCGTCGGAGGCATGCGCTCGTGCGACGGCGGCTCGGCCTGCATACCGTCGACCGCGTGCTGCACGAGCGCTCCGCCCGACTGCCCGGCGGTGGCGGGCATTCAGTGCCTGCCCGACGGCACGTGCGCGTGCCCGAGCGGCGAGCGGCAGTGCGCGACGCGGTGCATCGCCGATGGCGGCTGCTGCAGCTCGACCGAGTGCCGCAGCTCGCAGACATGCAGCCTCGCGACCGACACCTGCACCTGCCCCGGCGGCACGCGCGACTGCGACGGCGGCTGCATCTCGACGGCCGCGGGCACCTGCTGCGCGTCGAGCGAGTGCACGATGCTGTCGGGCACCCAGGTGTGCGGCGCGGGCAACGCGTGCGCCTGCCCGCCGTCCGCGCCGAACGTCTGCCTCGCGCGCAGCGCGTGCATCGCGGCCGCCGAGTGCTGCGACAGCACGAGCTGCGACGCAGCCGCCGGCGAGGCCTGCGACGCGGGCGCATGCGGATGCTGGGGCGCAACGCCGAGGCGCTGCAGCCCGGGCGGGCCGTGCGTGCCGGCGGGCTTCTGCTGCGGCGACGGCGACTGCTCGGCCGTGCCTGGGCAGGTGTGCGACGCGGGCGCGTGCGGCTGCGCGCCCGGCTCGCGCGTGTGCAACGGCGCGTGCCAGCCGGGGACGGGCTGCTGCTCCGACTCCGACTGCGGCGACGGCGGCCGCTACTGCGACGGCGGCACGCCGAGCGCGTGCCAGTGCCCGGGCGCGACCGTCTTCTGTACGGCGCGAAACGCGTGCATCCCGCCCGGCGAGTGCTGTGGCGACGCCGACTGCGCCGCGGTGGCGGGCCAGACCTGCATCGCGGGCACCTGCACCTGTACGCCCCCGCAGCGCACGTGCAGCGGGCCCACGTCGTGCGTGTCGGCGGGCGGCTGCTGCTCGAGCCCGGAGTGCACGACGACGCAGCCGTGCCGGGTGAGCCCCGGGAGCTGCAGCGCGGGCACGTGCTCGTACGCGGCGGCGGGCGACGGCACGGGCTGCGGCACGGGCCAGACGTGTGCGGGCGGCGCGTGCGGAGCCCTCTTCAAGTACGCGCCGAGCAACCTGACGGTCGCGTACACGACCACGACGGTGACGGCGATTGCGGGGCCGGTCGCGTTCTCGTGCGGCGGCGTCATCACCATCGACACGACGCCCGCGCAGCCGACGTGGTCGGGCGCGGGCGGCTGCTCGGCCGTCGTGTCCGCTCCGGCGGGCCTCGTCGCGCTGAACCTCACGCAGAGCGGCGGAGCGCCCGACGCGGTGGTGCTGCCCATGGCGGCGCTGAGCGTGACGGGCTCGACGACGCTGCACTTCATCGGCGCGCGGCCGCCGATTCTGCTGGTGTACGGACCGGTCGACATCGCGTCGGGCTCCGTGGTCGACGCCGACGCGCGCCTCGGGGCGTCCGGGCCGGGCGGTAGCTCCGCGGCGTGCGGCGCCGCGATGCAGGGGGGCAATGGGAAGAACGGCGGCGTCCCGGGCTCGAGCAACAGCGGCGGCGGCGGCGCGAGCGGCGGCGGCTTCGGCCAGCCGGGCGGCCAGGGCGGCAGCGGCACGGGCGGAGCGACGGGCGGCGGGGTCTCGTCGGCGAGCGGCGGGTCGACGATGAGCCCGCTGCGCGGCGGCTGCCCCGGCGGCGTGGGCGGGCTCGGCACGGGCAGCAACCTGGGGGTCGGCGGCGCCTCGGGTGGAGGCGGCGGCGCGGTGCAGATCTCGGCGGCCGGTGTGCTCACCCTCAGCGGGCGGGTCTCGGCGGTGGGCGGCGGAGGCAGCGGAGGAGGCAACCGCTGCGGCGGTGGTGGCGGCGGCAGCGGCGGCGGGCTGGTGCTCGAGGGCGACGGCATCGTGCTGGCGGGGACGACGCGCATCGCGGCGAACGGCGGCGGAGGCGGCGAGGGCGGCGAGACGGGCCAGACGGGCGGCAGCGGCAACGACGGCGCGCCCGCCGGCAGCGGCAATGGTGGCAACGGCGGCAATGGCGGTAACGGCGGCAACGGCGGCCAGGGCAACGCGGTCGGCAGCATCGGCGGCAACGGCAACAGCGGCAACGCCGGAGGAGGAGGCGGTGGAGCGAGCGGGAGGGTGCGCTTCAACGCGCGCACGACGTGCGCGCTGAACGGCGCCAACATTCAGGGCAACCCGAGCTCGGGCACCGGCACGGGGTGCCCGTAGGTTCGCTGCGGCGCTGAGCGTGTCGTCGAGCCTCGGGCGGCGCGTTACCCTGCCCGAAGCTCGTGGCCCACCCGAGCAAGAGCTGCTGCCCACCCACTGACTCCACGTCGAAACAGCACGGCTCAGTGCCCGCTGACGCAATCGCGTTGGTCGCGCCTCACGCTCGTGGCGACCCGCACGCCGCCAGCGACCGTGAGCAGGCCGAGGAACGCCAGGTCCTGCTCACCTCGATAGAGGGTCTGCGCTGGCGCCGCGAGCAGGAAGAAGGCGCCCACAGCGTCTTGACGATGTGCGCGACCCTCTTCCCGAGCGAGCAGTACCGCACGCGGGACACCGCAAGAACACCTCGACCTCGCGGGCGCGGAGCGCTGCGTTGCCGGCCGCCTGCTCCTGCGAGCGGCCGAGCCCGACGGCGGTGATGGTGGCGCGACGGCTGACGCCGCACGCCGCACACGTGAAGTCGAGGTCGCGTACGACCCTTTCGCTCGGCACCGCCGCGCATGACTCCGCGGCCCACCTGAAGTTGCACGCAAGGTCGACGGGCGACTCAGCGCCCGCCGTCGGTCGCGGGCTTGGTGGGTCTCTCGGCGATGGTGACGGTGACCTTGCGGCCAGAGGCGTCGCGGCCGACGAAGGTGAGCGTGCCTCCGCTGCTCGTGACCTCGGTCACCTCGCTGAGCTCGTGCGGTATCTCGACGACGGTGACCTGGGTGTCGTGGGCGCCGGTCTGGTCGACGACGGTGGCGGCGCGCTGTGACGTCTTCACCGGCACCGGCTGTGGCGAGGCCGGAGCCCGCTCGCCGAGCACCTTCACGAGGGTCGAGTGCCGCTGACCGTTCGAGCACCAGAACAAGAGCGTCGTCTTGCCCTGAGCGGCGCCGATCAGCAGCAGGCGGTCGTTGCCGAGCGTCTTCACGTCGATGACCGACGAGTCGCCGACGGCGATGCGCCCGATGCGGCAAGGCGCCGAGAGGACGCGCTGCTCGTCGAGGAACAGCGTGATCTCGTCGGGCAGGGCGACCGCCGCCGGCGACCCGGCGAGGAGCACGGCGAGCAGCGCGATCGACTCGCCCATCTCGCCAGCATGATAGGCACCGTCGGGCATGTTCGGCCTCGGCAAGAAGAAGGCAGACGACCCCAACCAGCTGACCCAGCCGATTCCACAGGGCTGGAAAGTCGCCGACCTCGGGCTGCTCGGCTCGGGCGGCATGTCGCGCGTCTACCGCGTGCGCGACGACGAGCTCGAGCGCGAGGTCGCGCTGAAGGTGCTGCGGCCCGAGCTGCTGAGAGAAGACGACGCGCTCGATCGCTTCATCGACGAGGCGAAGATCACGGCGCAGCTGGATCACCCGAACATCCCCCCGGTCTACGCGCTCGCGACCGACAAGAAGCGCTCGACGTGCTTCACGATGAAGGTGCTCGAGGGGCGCTCGCTGCAAGAGATGCTGCTCGACCCGGCGAACCACACGACCGAGGGCATGTTCAAGGCGCTCGAGGTGCTCGTGCGCGTGTGCGACGCCGTGGCGTTCGCGCACTCGCGCGGCATCTACCACTGCGACCTGAAGCCGCAGAACGTGATGGTCGCAGAGCACGGGCAGATCTACGTGGTCGACTGGGGGCTCGCGCGGCGAAAGAAAGACCTGCCGACGCAGGCCGACGACAACGAGGGAGCGATCGGAACTCCGGCGTACATGGCGCCCGAGCAGGCGCGCGGGCAGAACTACGCCGTCGACGAGCGCACCGACATCTTCCTGCTCGGCGGCATGCTGTTTCGCATTCTGGTGGGCCGGCCGCCGTACGTCGCGAGGACGGCGGAAGAGACGCTGGCGCTCGCCGAGCAGGGCAACATCACGCAGCCCGAGCTGCTGGTGCCGCAGGGCACGCAGCTGCCGAGGCGGCTCGTCACCATCGCGATGCGCGCGCTCGAGCACAAGCCCGCGAACCGGTACCAGACCGTCGGCGAGCTGCGGGCCGACCTCGAAGACTTCATTCGCGGCACGGCGCGGCTGCCCGAGAAGACGTTCATGCCCGGCGAGGTGGTCGTGCGCGAGGGCGAGGTCGGCGACTGCGCGTACATCATCCTCGACGGGCACTGCCAGGCGAGCCGCGAGGTGGCCGGCAAGAAGCAGATGCTGCGGCTGATGGGGCCGGGCGAGATGTTCGGCGAGGCGGCGATTCTCAACAACACGACGCGCCTCGCGACGGTGACGGCGCTGATGGAGACGACGGTCGCGGTGGTCGACCGCCAGTACCTCGAAGAAGAGATGCAGCGCACCTCGCTGATGGCGCTCGCGGTGCGCACGGTGGCGACGTGCTTCTTGGACCTGAACGGTCAGACCGCGGCGCTCTTGCAGGAGCAGACGTACGCGCGCGCGGTCGACATGTGCCTGCGCGAGCTGACCTTGCGCGGCAAGCCGGGCAACGACGGGTTCTCGCGCTGGGTGCCGTGGGCCTCGCTGCTGCAGCGCATCGCTGAGAAGACGAAGCTCGACCCCGCGGCGATCGCCGAGCGCGTCGCGCGGCAGCAGGGCTTTCAGATCGACACGCACGCCGACAAGCTGACGCTGAAGGACGACTGACGGCGCGCTGTTCGGCCGTGCGGCCGAGCCGACGGCGCGATCGCCGGCTCGGCCGCTCGAGGCTCGGGGGGCTTCGAGTGCGGCTGAGAACGTCATGCGTGTCGAGCAGGCGGTCAGAATCTGCGTGCCCGCGGCGCATCCCCTTCGTGCTCTCCCGCGCCATTCTCACGGTCATGCTCTGCTGGGCGGGCACCGCCGCCGGCGAGACGCTGTACGCGTACGCCAGCATCGCGCTGCTCTCGGAGCCGACGCACCCGGCCGACGTCCTCGGGCACCTCGCGGTCGGAGAGAGGGGCAAGGTGGTCGAGCGCGCTCGAGGCTGGGCGCGACTCGAGGCGAACGGCGTCACGGGCTGGGCGCAGCTGATGTTCCTGGGGGCCGAGGAGCCCACGGTGCGCCGGCTGCTCGAGCGAGCGGCCGACCCGAAGCTCGACGCCGACTGGCGCAGCATCTGGGCCTATGCGGCGGTCGGCCTCGACCCGACATCGACAGCAGCCCACCAGCTCGCTCGCGCGCTCTTCGTCGAGACCGAGCGCGCGGCAGCGGCGCGGCGCGAGAAGGCCCCCGACGAGCGGCCGCTGGTGTACGAGTGCGAGTCGGGCGATCACCGCGCGTGTCTCGGCCGCACGCTCGCAGGCACGGCGGTGAACGACTCGGCACCGTTCGTCGTGTTCAGCGCAATTCCCGACTGCCGCGGCCCGTACGTCGTTCACGTGGTGGGCGCGCCGAAGCGCTCGGGTAAGAACCGCTGGGAGGCCGAGGTGCTGCGCCGCACGGTGAACGCGCACGACAGCCTGTACACGGCCATCTACGGCCGCACACCGCCCGAGCAGCCCTCGTGCGACGAGGTCGCGCTCATGGCGGCGGTCGAGAAGAACGAGCTGCCGATGAAGTGGCACGTGCTGCACGCGAGGCACGACGGCGGAAACGGCCTGGTGCGCCGGCGAGGCTGCGACGACGGCGTCATCGAGCTCCGCGGCAGCTCGCGCGAGACGCTGCACCTCGTGTACGGGCGCCACGACTACGCGGTCAGCGGCCTGCAGCTCGATGGAGGCGTGGTGACGCTCGACCTCGAGAACGACGCGCGGTGCACGATCGCGTGGCCCATCCGCGCGGGTCGGCCGTGGGTCGGGCTGATCAGCTGCCCCGAATTCCCAGAGACGTACGTGACTCCGGGCTACCACCTCGAGCGTTTCCCGCTGGCGGCGGCGCCGTGCGCTACGACACCAGCCGCGGCAGGGCGATCGCGATGAGGACGGCGAAGACGACGTAGAGGCCGGCGACGAGAATGTTCAGCTTGTTGAGCTGAGCGGCGATGCCGCTGGCGAGGGTGCCGTCGATGCTGGCTGCGAGCTCGTCGCGAACGACGAGCAGATCGACGCCGCCGGTGCGCGAGTCCTGCTCGCGGAAGCGGGCGAGGGTGATGGCCTCGATGCGGGTGAGGGCGGCCTCGATGAGCTTGCGGGCCATCCACGCGCGGACGCCGGTCTTGCCGGCGCGTTCGGCGAGCAGCGAGAGGACGGCGCCGGACAGCTTGGCTTCGGCGTCGCGGAGCGGCAGGCGCTCGACGGTGCGGCCGACGGCGCCGGCGCGCTCGCCCTGCTTGCTGTTCTCGGTGACGCCGAGCTGGTTGAACAGGAGCGTGAGCACGCGGGTGCCGAGCTGCAGCGTCTTCAAGCCGTGCAGCAGGCCGCGCATGATGGCGTTCTTCACCGCGAGGATGCCGGTGACGATGGCGAGGGCGACGAGCGACAGCACGGCAGCGATGAGGCCGCGGAGCCAAGAGCCCTGAGCGGCGAAGTAGACGGTGGTGACGGTGACGACGGCGCCGAGCAGGGCCATGCCGAAGACGGTCTTGAGCAGGGCCTTGAGGGCGGCGCCGATGACGGGGCCAAACAGGTCGAGCAGCGCACCGAATACGGGGCCGAGGTCGGGCATAGGCTGCCATGAGCTATCACGAGAGGGCCCAGGGCCGAGGGCAACCGTGAGACGGGCCGCTACCGGAAACCCGGGCCGCGGCCGGTAAACGATCCCGGTACCGGTACCGGGCCCGGAACCCGGAACCCACAACCGCAAACCCGCACCCGCAAACCCGCCCCCGCCCCCGCCTTCACGGAGCGCGGCGCAGCTTCAAGACAACATGCGTCTCGCCCTTCTCGGTCGTGACGGTCGGCTCGAGCACCTCACCCGGTTTCACCCACGTGCCGTCGCTCATCGGCCGGTACCCGCGCCGCGGCAGCTCGACAGCGTAGAACGCCTTGACGGCCTCGACGGTGTCTCCGACCGTAAAGCTGAGCAGGGTGTAGTCCTCGAACTGCACGGGCAGCGCAGTGCGGGCCTTCTCAGGGACAGGCAGCCCACCGGCCTCGCGAGGCTTGCGCTCGAGCGGCCGCGACTCGCCGAGAATCACGGTCGTGTACCCGGGCGAGTTCGGCTGCAGCACCACGGTGTACGTCGTGATGCTCTGCGGGTCGACGCCGGTGAGCATGCGGTCGTAAGCCTGCCCGGGCTCGATGTACATCTTCTGCCGCTTGAAGCTCTCGAGGAAGTGCTTCCCGATGGAGCCCGGCGTGTCGTTCACCATGAGGTACCGCATGCGCACGGGCACGCCCATCACGTACGTCGTGCCGTCGATGGGCACCTCATGCATCGTCTTGGCAGGCAGCTCCCACGTGAACGGCAGCGGGGGCATCGCCGCCGGCAGCGGCCCGGCATCGGGCAGCCACCGGCCGCCGTCGGCCGCGAGCACCAACAGAAAGAGAACGCCCGTCACAGCCCCAGGAAGCCATCCGACCTGGCGTTGTACGAGTCGAGCCTGCTGAGCAGAAACGGAGTCGTGCGCCACTCGCGATCGCCCTCGATCACCGGCACGTCCTCCATGAAGTTGGTCTCGCCCTGGAAGCTCATCTGGAAGTCGGTGACCCGCGGGTACTGATCCGGAATCGGCGCCTTGTCGATCAGCGACTCCATGAAGTACCGGTGCCACTCGGCCTTCGTGCCCCGCTGGTCGGGCTTCATGTCGAACGTCGCCTTCGCCTTCGCGAAGAAGCCGTTGTTCTCGCAGCTGTCCATCGTCAGCGTGCACTCGTTCATCTCGGCGCCCTGCTTCGCGAGCCCCCAGTCGCCGATCGCCATCTGAAACGCTCTGCACTTCCGCGTGCCGCAGAAGTCGAAGTTCCGCTTCCAGTTCGCGAGCGGCTCCTGGAAGAAACCGCTCGGGCTCGAGTCGATGAAGCCGCGCGAGAGACCGTACGCGTCGACGCGCACGCGCGAGTTGCATGAGATGCCGCCGCTGTCCTGGTAGGGCACCCCGCCGACGACGTACGCCATCGGGGCCGCCGGCCCGCACTGCACCTGCGGAGCGCTCATCTCCGTCAGCACCAGCTTCCGCGCCCTCATGCGGCCGTTCACCTTGCCCTGCGCGAGCGCGATCGCCCCCGGAGTCTGCACCCACGCGCCCTCGTACTCGTGCTGCTTCTCGGCCGTCGCGTCCCACAACGGCTCGCTCGCGGCCTCGGTCGCCTCGATGCGGAAGATGAACGCCTCGGCGAGGTAGATGGCTCCGAGCAGCGTCGGCACCAGCACGAGCAGCCCGAGCGCCAGCTCCGTCACCGCCTGCCCGCGCCTGTTCATGGTCGCCCTCACGGAATGCCCCGGTAGCCGATGTTGCCCGCCGTCAGCGCGTTCACCGCGTCCTGGTTCGAGCCCGCGAGCAGGCCGTTCAGCTGCAGCCCCTTCAGGTTCGAGCGCACCAGCGTCGCGCGCCAGTACGGGTTGAAGAGGTTCGGGTGCTCTTTCCAGTGCCCGGGCCGGTGGTAGTACGCCATGCCCGACGACAGCGCCTGGAAGCTCGGCAGCGCACCTGCGACGGCGTGCTTCGCACGGAAGTCGACCTGCGCCCCGCTGCTGCCCTGCGTCGCCTGAATCTTGAAGAACAGGTTCCACGGGTCCTTCGTACCCGCGAGGTCGCGCGTCGCGACCGTGAGCAGCTTCGGCTGCCCGAACACGTCACCGGGGCTCGCCACGTACGTCGCGTTGATGTCGTAGAAGCCCGGCCAGATGCACGAGGTGTTCTCGCACGGGTCCGGCTCGTTCGGCGGAGGCATCTTGTGCGGCAAGAGCGTGTGCCGCACGAACGGATCAGACGACTCGGCGTTCAGGTCGGCCGGGCACCACTGGTGCGTGTCGCCCTGGTGCTGCTCGTCGGTCGCCGACTGCGAGCCGCGGAAGGTGCGAATGTGCCGCGTGTCGGCCACGCCCGGCTCGCGCTGATTCGCCCGCGGCCCGTTGTACGAGACCGACACCCGCCCGTGCTCGTCGGCCCACGACGCGAACGCCGACGGGTCGCGCTGCCCGTGGCTGTACGAGTACGTCGCCGCGCCCCACGCCGGCTCGTCGAAGAAGCTCGAGCCCTTGAAGTCGGGCAGCACCTGAACCTCATCGGGGCCCGCGCCCGCTGCCGCGATGACGAGCCGCAGCTGCTCCTCGATGGCGCGCCGCCCGTCTTCGCGCCGGCTGATGAACGGGTGCGCGCGACTGCCCAGCGCCGCCTCGACGCCGTTGTAGCTGCCGCCGCCCGCGAACGACTTCCCGACCTCCGAGACGCCGACCGAGGTGTCGACGCTCGCGTTCACGACGCCCGCGCTCGCCGACGCCAGCGGCTGCAGCGCGCCCGGCAGCGTCTGCTCGAGCGCGACGCGTTCTTTCTCGCCGAGCGCGATCGCCTCGGCCTGCGCGTTGCGACCCTGCCAGCCCGTCATGTCGTCGAGCAGGTTCCACACCTTCTTCACGCGGCACCACTCGTCTTTGAGCAGCGGCACGCGGCCGCCGCTGGCGCCGAGCTGCATGTCGCAGTTGAGCGCGAGGAAGCCGTACTCGCCCATCACCTCGCGCCGGGCGTCGCACGCCTCACCGATGCACGCGAAGTCGAAGCGAATGTGAAAGCCGAAGATGCTGATGTCGAGCGGGTGGGCGCGAGCGCAGCTGTCTTCGTGCGCCATGCGGTCGAGCAGCTCGCACGTGTTGCGCTGGCCGTTGCCGGTGTTGACCTGGCCCGTCCAGTTGATCTGGTACTCCCAGGTGCCGCACTTGCCGAACTCGCCATTGAAGTCGTCTTCGTAGGCGAACATCGTCGAGTTGATCGCGCCGCGGTACGTACCCGCGAAGCTGATCGCGCTGTGAATGCCCTGCAGCGCCACCATCGTCGCGACCTGCGCGCGGTTCAGCAGCGCCACCGAGTTGTACGTGCGCGCGGCCGCGACCGCCTGCGAGTACGCCGCGGCGTCGTTCGCGACCTGCATCTCCATCTTCTGCTGCGTGAGATGCGACAGGCTCATCGTCGCGATCGCAGCGACGACGAGCACCAGCATGAGCAGGGCGAACAGCACCAGCGCTTGTCCTCGTGGCCGTTGCATGACCAGAAGCGTAGGAGCGCCGGTCAACATCGGCCGATACGACGAGTGGGCGCGCGTCACCCGGCTGAGACAGTGGGCTGATGTGGCATCAGCCGATCGGCCGCGAGGCGCGAATTTGTCTTCACGACGGCCGCGACGCCTGCCTCGCACTTTCTCACCTTCACGCGGGCGGACCCTGCTGATCGTCGGGTCGGAGCTACTGCCCTCTCGCGCATCCGTGCTCAACGACGTCTCGCCCCGTGGGCACGCGCCGTGCCTTGCCCCCCCTCACACTCGTTGTCTGTGAGGTCGAAAATGAACTGGCGTCTGGGTCTCGTTCTGGGTTGTATCTTTGCTGCCGCGTGCGGTGGCGATCCCCCCAATGAGGGGAACGGCGGCGGTGGCGGAACAAGTCACAGCGCCGGAGGTGGCGGCAGGTCCACTGCCGGCGGCGGTGACAGCGGCGGTGACAGCGGCGGCGACAGCGGCTCCGGCGGCGGCGTCAGCGGCACCGGCGGCGGCGTCAGCGGCACCGGCGGCGGCGTCAGCGGCACCGGCGGTGGCGTCAGCAGCGGCACCGGCGGCGGCAGCGGCAGCGGCACCGGCGGTGGCAGCAGCAGCGGCACCGGCGGCGGCGTCAGCGGCACCGGCGGCGGCAGCAGCAGCGGCACCGGCGGTGGCAGCAGCAGCGGAACCGGCGGTGGCAGTGGAGCTCCGACCGACATGACGGCTCCGACGGTGGTCTCCACTTCGCCGTTCGACACTCAGACCAACGTTGCCGCGAACACCGTGCTGCAGGTCCAGTTCGACGAGGCGATCTCGCGCTCGTCGGTGGTGGTGCAGCTGATGCCCTCGGTGACGCCGGGCCTGCCGACCTTTTCGGCTGACGGCATGAGCGTGAGCTTCCCGCTGAACGGCCTTCAGCTCGGCAGGCGGTACGACGTGACGGTGTCCGCGTCGGATCTCGCGAACAACCCGGTCACCAAGACGTTCTATTTCGTGACGGCCGCGAGCGCCGACATGACTCCACCGACCGTCGTCTCGTCGTTCCCAATCTCGGGAGCGACGAACGTCTCGACGGTCTCGCCGGTCAGCTTCACGTTCAGCGAGCCGGTGATCAAGTCGTCGGTGGTGTTCAGCCCGGCGCCTCCGGCGGGCTCGACCATCACGTGGGACGCGCTCGACAAGACCGTCACGGTGCGCTCGAGCGTCGCCTTGCCGGCCAACTTGCCGATCACCCTCCGCGTCGTCGCAGCGTCCGACCTGGCGAGCAACCCGATGGTCATGGCCTACACGCTGACGTTCACGACCGGCGCGGCGCTTGACCTGGTGGCGCCGACCCTCTCGAGCTCGATCCCGGCCATCAACGCGCAGACGGTGGCCCTGGGCACCAACCTCACGTTCAACTTCTCTGAGCCCATCGAACCTGGCTCGTTCGGCATTGCGGCCTCGCCGAACGCGAGCCTGGGCTCGGGCGTCTGGAGCGGGAACAACCAGTCGGTGACGTTCAACCCGCCGGCCGATCTCGACCAGGACAGGAACTACACGGTGACCGTGAGCGGCACCGACGTCGCCGGCAACGCGTTCAGCATCGCCGTCCCCTTCCACACTGTCGTGGTGCAGGACACCATCGCGCCGACCGTTACGAACACGTTCCCGGCGCAGAACGGCACGGTGCACCCGAACGCGGCGCTGATCATCACGTTCTCCGAAGCGATGCGGCCGATGACGATGATGCCGCAGCTGACGCTGACTCGGGGGGTCGTGTTCCCCGTGCCGTGCGACGTCCGGTGGCTGAACCCGCGCGCCGTCAAGTGCACCCCGATGACCCCGCTCATGGTCGGGGCGAGCTACACGTTGAAGGCGACGACCAACCTGCAAGACGTCGCCGGCAACCCGCTCGCCATGGCCTACAACCTTCAGTTCACGGTCACGGCGGCGGGCGGCATGACGACTCCGCCGAGCCTCGTCTCGACGACTCCTGCGAACGGCGCCGTCGGCGTCGACCCCCTCACGCTCACCGGCACCGACGAGAAGATCGTGCTCGAGTTCAGCGAGGCGATGGACACGGCGACGACCGTGAACGCGTTCGCGATCATGTCGCCGGTCGGAGTCGACGTGAGCATCTGCGAGCTCAGCACCAACAAGAGGACGATGACGTGCTACCTCAAGGGCGCGATCAACTACGGCAGCACCTACGGGCTCGTGACCGTGCAGTGGAAGCTCACCACAACCGCGCAGTCGGACGTGACCGGTCTCTCACTGGCGCATGACGTCGACGGTCAGTTCACCACGCAGGTCAAACGCAACGTCAGAATCTACAACTGCGGCCTGAGCTCGACCTGCACCACCAGCGCGAACAGCGTTCCGAGCGGGAACATGACCTACTTCCGGAGCCCCACCACGGGCGGCTGCACCGGCGCCATCGATGTCACGAGCGGCTACTACTTCAGCGGCGTGGGTGACACCGACAACAACGAGGCGATGAGCGGGTTCATGTCGTTCGACATCGCGTCGATCACGAGCCACAACCACGTGATCGTCTCGAGCGCCAGCCTCAACGTCTTCGGATGGGTGAACACCCTGAACACGAACATCACCACCGGCGGCTACGGCCCGGTCTACGCGTACTCGGTCGTCTATGGCAGCAGCCTCACCAGCAGCGACTGTGGCCTCTCGGTGGGCATTGGGAACCCGATGACCGTTCCTGCCAGCCCTACGACCACCACCCCGGTGAGCGTTTCGGTGAAGGGTGGCCTGACCGACGACATCGCGAACCACACGACCCGGCAAAATCGCTCGCAGTTCCAGCTGCGCACGTTCACCGACTCCAGCGACGGCAACGGCCTCGACAACGGGTTCTGGTGGTTCAACCACGAGGTGGGGTCGAGCAGCGTTGCCCCGTATTTGAGCGTGACCTACTTCGCCGACGAGTGACCGCCTTGCGGTGAGAGGCCTCCGAGCTCGAGTGGGCTCGGAGGCCTCTTCTTTTTTGGCCCGCAAGCACACTCGAGAGGGTTGCCATTCAGCCGCGGTCCGGCTCAGTTGCAGGCGATGAGTGAAATGGGTTCGAAGAAGAAGGTCGTGGTCAGAGCGGTCGCCGTGTTGCTCGCGCTGGCGCTGGTCGGGTGGCTCGCACGCGGCGTCGGGCGCAAGCCGATGCCGCCGACGGTAGAGCTGCCCGCGCTCGCCGGCGGCTCGATGGCGCTCCAGTCGATCGGCGGCAAGCCGACGCTCGTGGCGTTCTGGGCGCCGTGGTGCGGGTACTGCAAGAAGGCGGTGGAGCAGATCAAGCGCGTCGCCGAGCTCAGCGGCTCGCACGCGCAGGTGGTGTCTGTCGCGCTGTCCCACGGCGGCCGTGAGAGCGTCGAGCAGTTCGTGCGCGACAACGCCGTCGACTACCCGGTGCTCATCGGCGACTCCACCGTCGAGCAGACGTTCGCTGCCACGGGCTTTCCGACGTTCTACATCGTCGCCTCGGACGGCCGGGTCAGCTGGGTGCTCGACGGCTACGCCGAGAGCCCCGCCCTGCTGTGGCACCTGTTCTGGGCGGGGTGACCCTTCAGCTCTCGAGCTTCTGCTTCCAGCCCGAGAGCAGGCCCATCACCCACGAGCCGGCCTTCGTGAGCCAGCCGCCGACGACGTCCTTCGCCTTGTCGATGAGGCCGCCCATGTTCTGCGAGAGCCAGGTGCCGGCCGAGCCGAGCCACCCGGCGACCGTGCGCTTGATCGCGCCGAACAGGTTCGAGAAGAAGCCGCCCGAGCTCGTCGTCGTCGGCGTCGCCGTCACCGGCTGCTGGCGGCTCACGATCTGCTGCTGCGCCACCGGAGCCACCGACTCGAACGCGTCGAGCGGCGCGCGCGCGACGGCCTGACGAACCTGCGGGCTGCGGTAGAGAGCGGGAAGCGAACGGCGGGTGGTTGCGACCGGCGAGTTGCGAATGATCATGGTGAGGGCTCCGTCAGCGCTTTCCCCTTCAAAGAAGCGCGTTTCCGAAGAGAATTCTCAGTGCTCTCGCGCTCGTGTTCCGTCTCGGGAATCGAGAATCCACGGCGTCAACTTCGTTTGCAGCCAACCGCACGCATTGCGTGAGCGATCTGCGCTCGCTGCAGAGCCCCTGCGACAGCCGCGCGCACCACCTGTTCGGAGATAATTCAGGCGCTAAATTCGGATCCGAAGTGCTTCGCCGCCTCTGCCTCGTCTTTCTCTTCTGCTCCTGCAGCCTCGCCCTGCGGCGCGGCAACGAGCTCTACGAGCAGCGCGACTACTTCGGCGCCGTCGCCGCCTTCGACGAGGCCGTCGCCGATGACCCCCAAGACGCCGAGGCCGTCGCCCGCCGCGACGACGCCCGCACCCAGGCGCTCACCTCGCTGCTCCAAGAGACCGGCGAGGCCACCCGCGACCGCCGCTTCCCCGACGCCGCCGCCGCGCTCGGCCGCGCCTTCACCCTCGCCGACGCATGGTCGCGCCCCGGCACCGGAGCCACCGAGCTCGACCTCCTCGGCTCGGCCTGGCTCGAAGACCTCGGCGCCCGCCTCGAGGCCTCGGGCCCGCTGCGCGAGGTCGCCTTCCGCTCGTCGCTGCACACGCTCCTGCCGCACCCCCGCTTCCAGCCGCTCGAGCTCGCGCTGCAGGCCGAGTGGTCGCGCTCGGTCTCGGCGCGCTGCGACCGGCTCCTCGCCACGGTGAAGACGCCCTTCCTCGGCGCCCTCACCCGCGCGTACTGCCGCACCGGCGGCCGCGACGTGACGCCCGACGTGCCCGAGCTGCCCCTCTTCTCGGCCTCCCCGCGCGTCGAAGACTCCGTCCGCGGAGCGAGCGGCCCCTGGCCCGTGACGATGACCCAGGCCTTCGACGACTCGCCGTGGGCGTGGAGAGGCTCTGCCCAGCACGCGAGCCTTCAGGTCAGCGGCCAGCTCGACGCCAGCTACTCCGACCGCACCGTCACCCGCACCGCCCGGTGGACCGTGACGGTGCCGTACCAGACGACGCGCTGGTCGCAGGTGCCGTACACCGCCTACCAGTACTACTCGTACCCCTGCGGGCGCAGCGTGTGCACCGGCAGCCGCCCCGTCACGCAGTACCGCAGCCAGCCGCAGACCGTCACCGAGTACCGCAGCGAGCCGCACCAGCAAGACTACCCGGCCACCGAGTCGCGCGCCGAGCTGCGCGCCCACGTGAGCATGTTCGTCGACCTGCGGCCCTACGCGGCGGTGCTCGGCACCGTGCTGCGCGACGAGAAGGTCGAGACGGGCTTCACGCACGCCGGCCTGGCGCCCGCGGGGCTCGCTCCCGAGCGGGCGCACCTGTCGTCGCGCTCCGAGTGGGACTCGCGCGTGCGCAAGGCGTCGCACGCGAAGCTGCTCGCCGCGCTGGTGTCGCACTGGCGCGACAGCTTCTGCAACCCGCCCCTCGCCGACGCCGAGGCCGCCGCGCGCTGCGCGTTCGGTGGTGAGAGCGCTCCCGAGGCCCTCGCGAACCTCGACGCGTTCTTCGGCGACGACGTCTCGACGCTCATCGCGCAGACGCGCTTCGGCTTGTGAGATTGAGTCTTGGCGACTCTTGCGTTCGTGGGCTTCTGCTGGGAAAAGCGGCGGACACCTTGGGGAACAGCGGACGATGACCGAGAGGCAGGCAGCCGAGAGCATCACTCCCGAGCAGTTCTTCGACGAGATCGTCCCTCAAATCTTGAAGGCCACGGCGACGCAGCGCATGAGCCTCGAGGGCGTCTGCGAGATTCACCTGTTCGGCGAGGTCCGCAGCGCGTGGACCATCAACCTGAAGGCCGGCACCGTGCAGCAGGGCGGCACCAAGAGCGCCGACCTCTACCTCGAGATGGATCGCGGCGACTTCCAGGCGATGATGATGAACCGCCTCGACATCGAGCGCGCCATTCGCGGCGGCCGCATGCGCTTCGAAGGCCAGCTCCCCGTCCTCGCGAGCTTCGCGACGCTGCTCGAGCCCCGGACCATGGAGTACTGAGATGACCACCATCAAGGGCGGGCCGTCGACGGCCACCAACCTCGAGAAGCTGTCCCAGAACCTCACCAAGGCCGCCGAGAGCCTCAAAGAGTCGGCCGCTCAGCAACCCGTGACCGGCACCGACTCGGCCGCGAACGCCGTGTTCGCCACCTCGAAGTTCGTCGAGACGGTCAGCGACGCCGCGGCCGCCGGCGCGCAGGCCGCCGCCGCCGGCGCGTACCTCACGGCCGGAGTCAGCGGCTGGGTCATCGACGGCATGCAGCCGGGCGGGCGCGAGGTCTCGCGTGGCGTCGCGCGCGGCTTCGGCGCCATCGTCGAGACCCTGCCCCGCGTCTTCGGCGACACGAAGCAGGTCACCGCTCGCGAGCTGCAGGGCGACCCGACGGGCCAGCGCTTCGCCGAGCGCACGTTCGGCAAGGCGGCTGCGAAGCTCCAGCGCAGCGCCGACACGATGAACGCCGCGTGGGCCGCGTACGGCGAAGCGCTCTGGCACCTCTCGGGCGGCAGCGGCAGCCTCACGCTCGCCGCGGGCAACGCCGCCGGAGTCGCCGGCAGCCTCGCGAAGGCCGCCGCGCTCACGACGTCTTCGGCCGCGACGCGCATGGGCGAGTACGGCCTGCGCCTCGGCGCTGCCGCCGTTCACGCCGCCGAAGCCGGAGCCGCCGGCGCCCGCGAGCTGATCAGCCTCTCTGCGAAGTTCTCGGCCGCGACCGCGAACGTGCTCGGCCACCCCGACGCCGCGAAGGCGCAGCCGCTCGTCGACGGCCAGCTCAAGCAGATGCACGCCGAGCTCGCGGCGCTCGCGAAGGGCAACGCCAGCCTCGAGGCCTTCGTGCAGCCGCTGCTCGCGAAGTGACGCAGTCGCGGCCTAGAGTCGCCGCGCATGAGACCCCTCATTCTCGCCGTACTGCTCGCATCACTCCCGGCGGCGGCGCACTTCCGCTTCCTCCTGCCCGATGGTGGCACCATCGACTGGCTGCGCGTCGACAACGTGGGCGACCCGGTGAACTCGGGCGGCACGGTCATCGTGCCCGAGGCGCAGAAGGTGAACCCGTGCGGCCCGAGCGCCGGCCAGATGGGCACCGTCGTTCAATCGAACATCGTGACGACGCTGCAGGCGGGCTCGACCTACGGCGTGCGCATTCAAGAGACGGTCACGCACGGCGGCCACTACCGCGTCGCGCTCGCGCAGGACCCCGCGATGATCCCCGCGCCGACCGCCGCCGCAGGCTGCGCGAGTCGCACGCCCCCCGCCGTCGTCGCGCCCGTGCTGCTCGATGGCCAGCTCCAGCACACGCAGGCCCAGCCCTTCCCCGGGCCGCAGACCATCAACATCACCGTACCGAACCAGAACTGCACCAACTGCTGGCTGCAGGTCGTCGAGTTCATGACGCCGCACGCTGAGCCCTGCTTCTATTACCACTGCGCGAAGGTGAACATCGTCGGTGGCAGCGGCGCCGGCGGAGGCAGCGGCACCGCCGGAGGCACCGGCGCCACGGCCGGCGGCTCGGGCAGCGCGGGCGGCACGGGCGCGACCGCAGGCGGCACCGGCGCGACCGCGGGCGGCACCGGCGCGACCGCGGGCGGCACCGGCACCGCAGGCGGCTCGGGCAGCGCAGGCAGCACGGCAGGCGCGGGCGGCGTCGACGAAGGCGGCTGCGCCTGCAGCGGGGGCGGCGCGGGTGCGGCGCTCCTCGCGTTGGTGGCGCTGGGCGGAGTGCTCCGCCGTCGGCGTGCGTCGTGAGGTGGGTGACGCTGGCCGCGGCGCTCGCCGTGGCCGGGTGCAGCCACCCGCTGCTGCTCAAGAAGTACGCGGCGACCGCGCCGAAGCGGCCCGGCATCGAGGGCCGCACGGTGTACGTGGCGCCGTTCGGCGACCAGCGCGTCGACGAGTGGAGCGACGACAAGTCGGTGCCGCTGCCCGAGCCCAGAGGCTTTCAGCGTGTCGAGCTCACGTCGGAGCAGCGCGACGCGTGGGAGAAAGAGCGCGACGCCCTCGAAGAGAAGGTGCCGCAGGCGCAGTGGCACCGCGTCGGCCACAAGCGCAACGCCTTCGGCATCCCCATCAAAGACGTTCACTCGGTGAACCCGCCAGCCGAGTGGCTCCAGCAGGCGGCGAAGCTGTCGCTCGAGGCGCAGGGCGCGAAGCTCGTCGCGGCGCCCGGTGACGCAGACCTCGTCATCGAGGCGGTGGTGCGGCACGTGTGGCTCGACCTCTACCTCGCGACCTGGGTGCACCTCGTGGTCGACGTGACGACGACCGTGCGCGGTTTCCCGCCGAAGACGGTGCGGCTGCACGCGTCGGAGGGCATGACCGCGTGGACGGGCGGCACCGAGGAGTCGTACGAGATCTTCAGCGCGACCGAGCAGCGCCTCGAGCGCTACCTCGTCGACTTCGTCGGGCGCGAGCTGGGCTCGCCGGCCGCGGTCGCCCCGCCGCTGCCGCCCTGAGCGTCACGCGCGCGGCAGGTAGAAGCTGTCGACGTACGGCCGCTCGCCGGGCTTCGGCAGCTTGAACGGCTGGTCGGCGAACGAGCCGTCGACGAACGCCTTCTCGTTCACCCACGCGGTGCGGCCGCCGTCGGGGTCGGACACCAGCAGCTCGCGCGAAGGAGCGCGCCCGCGCACGTCGCTGATCAGCATCCAGTGAGCGGGCTCGCAGAGCCCGAACGGCACGTCGTGCCCGGCGTTCACCGCGCGCGCGACGGCGTCGATGTGCCGCCACGCCTGCCCGCGCGCGAAGCCCTCGGCCGGCGCCGTCTGCGCGTACCGCACGCCCGTGAGCGGCGTGACGTACCGGTCGAGCATCTTCTGGAACTGGTCGAACGCGATGCCCTCGTCGCGCTTCGGCACCACCGCGCCCTTCACGCGCCGCAGGTCCTCTTCCGAGGGGAAACCGTCGTACGCCTTTCGCACCGCGGCGACGTTCGCGGCCGACAGCGACCGGTCGGGCCGCCCGAGCCGCGCGAGCGCGTTGTTGAGCCGCGCCATCACGTACGACTCGCGGCGGCCGACGGCGATGCCGCCGAACTCTTCGAGCAGGCGGCGCTGAAAGCGCGCCGTCTCGCCGGTGATGGCGTCGCGCTGCAGGCCCTCTCTCGTGATGGCGAAGGCGAGCACCGGGTCGGCCTGCGCGCGCAGCATCTGAATGACGGTCGGCCCGCACGTGGCGGTGAAGCGCTGCAAGAGCCCGTCGTTGTCGGCCGCCGCCCCGTCGCCGGCCTTCGCGCGAACGGTGCCGCGCTTCTCCCACAGCGGGGTGAGGTCGACGTTCGACGTGCTCACGCGCGAGTCGAGGTCGAGCACGCTCGCGCGCTGGAGCAGCTTCGACGGCGGCGTCGCCTTCAGCTCGGCGGCGAAGCGCTCGAGCACCTTCAGCGACCGCTCGTCGGTGTCGAGGCGCGGCGCGCGCACCGAGATGGCCTTGAGCAGGAGCGCCTGCGCGGCCCCGGCCGGCACCGACCGCACCAGCTTCTGCACCGCCTGCGCCTTCGCCTTCGGCAGCGTGCGGAACAGCGCGTCGACCCGCGCGCGCTGGGAGCGGACGAGCAGCGGCTCGCTGCCCTCGGGGCCCGGGCCGCGGCGCACGCGTGCAACCCTGTCGAGCGCGGTCACGGGCATCGCCTGGGCTCGTACTACTGGCAGGCCGCGCCGGTCCACATGCGGCCGGCGGCGGCGCACATCTCTGCGGCCGACTTGGCGCGGCCGTAGATGCGCACGCGGTTCATGTCACCCTGGAAACGCGTGCTCGTGCTCGGTGAAGTCGTCGAGTTGCCGATGAGCAGGTTCTCGTTCGTGTTCCCCAAGGTCTGGTTGACACCGGGATTCCCCGTCCCGAGCACGACGCCGTCGAGCCAGAACACCGGAGCGCTGGGCGAGGTCCACGTCACGCCGACGTGCTGCCACGCACCCACGGTGACCGTGTTGCCATTGCCGGCGAAGCGGTTGGAGCCGTTGAAGCTCGCCTCGAGCTGGCCGCCCATGCCGCCGATGCCGAACATGTATTCGTTGTCGAGCCCCTTGTCGACGATGCGATCGATCGCCCCGTCGACGCCCGCGGCGCTCGGCCGGATCCACGCTTCGATGGTCAGGCTCGTGGCAGACGTCAGCGAGTCGCTGTCGGGCACTGCGACCGCTTGATCCGAGCCGCCGTCGAACCGGAGCGCCATGCCCGCATCGGTCTGCACCCAGCCCGGGCCCGTCAGAACGCCGTGATTCGCATTGCCAGAGCCGTCGTTCACCATCGTGCCGCTGCCTTCGTTCATCACCCAACAGCCCATCAGGTTCGCGCCAGTGCAGAACGTGGCCGCCGCGCCGCCCGCAGTGCCGCCGCCTGCCGTGCCGCCGCCTGCCGTGCCGCCGCCTGCCGTGCCGCCGCCTGCCGTGCCGCCGCCTGCCGTGCCGCCGCCTGCCGTGCCGCCGCCTGCCGTGCCGCCACCCGCAGTGCCGCCACCCGCAGTCGCGCCACCCGCAGTCGCGCCACCCGCCGTCGCTCCACCCGCAGTGCCGCCACCCGCAGTCGCGCCACCCGCAGTCGCGCCACCCGCGGTCGCTCCACCGGCAGTACCGCCGCCGGCGGTGCTTCCGCCAGCGGTGCCTCCGCCTGCGGTCGCTCCACCACCGGCGGTCGCTCCGCCGGCCGCACCCGAGCCGCCGCCGGCGCCTCCCGCCATGCCGCCGTCGCCGGCGGTCTCGCGCAGCTCGAGGGTGACCCTGTCGACGCTGGCCGCAGGGAATGTGGCCTCCTGCACGGTGGACTTCACGGCCGGGTCGTCGCACGTGCCGGCGTGGAGCGTGGCGAACAGCATCACCTGTCGGGGCCAGCCGGGCGCCTGCCCGACGCCGTAGGTGACCTCGCCCGAGCGCGGCCGACCCTTCAGGTCGACGTCGTCGCTGACGGCCTTGCCACCGGCGGGCGTGGCCTCGAGGCGAATGCACCCATCGCCGGGCGAGAGGAGCGTGTACTGCACCGTGACTTCGAGGCCGGTGCTCGTACCCGTCTTGCCGCCGCAGGCCGCCGCGAGGGCGGCGGCGAAGATCAGGCGAAGATGCCTGTGCACAGGGCCCGCAGCATACGTTAAACACCCCAGCAGTGACTCAAGGCAGCGAAGACCTCAAGGCAGTCGAGGCCCTGGCCAAGGCGAGGTCCGACGTGCTGGGGCAGATCGAGCGGCGCGTCGTCGGTCAGCGTGAGGTGGTCGAGCACCTGCTCGTCGCGCTCTTCTCGCGCGGCCACTGCCTGTTCATGGGCGTCCCCGGGCTCGCGAAGACGCTGCTCATCTCGACGCTCGCCGACGTGCTGAACCTGTCGTTCAACCGCATCCAGTTCACGCCTGACCTGATGCCCTCCGACATCACGGGCACGGACATCCTCGAAGAGGACAAGGCGACCGGCCACCGCGAGATGCGCTTCCTCCGCGGGCCGCTGTTCGCGAACATCGTGCTCGCCGACGAGGTGAACCGCACCCCGCCGAAGACGCAGGCCGCGCTGCTGCAGGCGATGCAGGAGTACCGCGTCACGGCGTCGGGCCGCACGTACCCGCTCGACCTGCCCTTTCTCGTCTTCGCGACCCAGAACCCGATCGAGCAAGAAGGCACGTACCCGCTGCCCGAAGCCCAGCTCGACCGCTTCATGTTCCTGGTCGACGTCGGCTACCCGAGCGCCGCTGAAGAAGAGGCGATCGTGAAGCTCACGACGCAGGGCTCGCCCGCGGCGCTCACGAAGGTGCTCTCGCCCGAGGCCATTCGCGACCTCCAGGAGCTCGTGCGCCGGGTGCCGGTGCCGGATCACGTCGTGAAGTACGCCGTCGAGCTCGCCCGGGCCACCCGCCCCAAAGAGCCCGGCGCCTTCGACTTCATCGCGAAGAACGTCAGCTGGGGCGCCGGCCCCCGCGCCTCCCAGTACCTCGTCATCGGCGCCAAGGCCCGCGCAATTCTTTCGGGCCGTTACGTCGCCAGCGTCGACGATGTGCGCGCCCTCGCCCGCCCCGTCCTCCGCCACCGCGTGTTGCCGAATTTCACCGCCGAATCCGAAGGGCTCACCAGCGTGAAGCTCATCGACAGGCTGGTGGAGCAGGTACGACCTGTAGGTTGAGACTCGGCAGTCCACACCCCGATCGCGAATGTGCCCTGATCGCCGTGGTAGGTGTGAGTAGGCTCAGCCTCCTCAACGAAGACTCGCAACCACACGGGGCTTCAGCTGAAAATCGATTCACTCCGCACCCGCTGCGTTCAATCTCAAGGGGAAAACACTCAAATGGCTACGAATCAGGTCGGCAACAACAAGGTCGTCGCGCAGAAGAAGCTCGAAATCGCGAAGGGGCCTGAGCGCGCCGAGACCTCTGCCCAGAAGGCGATGAAGGAGCTGTCGAAGAACAACCGCGGCGACGGCTCGGTCTCCGGCCAGGAGATGATGGACGCCATCACCAAGGGCACCATCGACGGCGACGGGCAGGCGGCCGGTAAAGAGTTCGACGTCATCAAGAAGTGGGTCGCCGCGAACGGCGACAAGCTCTCGCCCGAAGCGAAGAAGGTCTACGAGGTCTACGCGAAGCACGCTCATAAGGCGCAGCGCGCCGGTGAGACGGGCATCGACTTCCGCGACTACCAGGCGATGCAGCGCGAGATGCGCGGCGCGGCGACGGTGAAGCACAACGACAAGACGTCGGGCGCGGCCGTCGACGACCTGCTCAAGAACAACAAGACGAAGGGCTCGGTCTCGGGCCAGGAGCTCGCCGACGCCATCGTCAAGGCTTGCTCCGACACCGACAACCAGGCCGCCGGCAAAGAGTTCGCCGACCTGAAGAAGATGGTGAAAGAGAACTTCCAGCTCCTGTCGCCCGAGGCGAAGAAGGTCTGGGCGGTCTACGAGAAGGCGGTCGAGGCCTCGAAGGCCGACGGCATGACCGGCATCCCGCAGGACAAGTTCGCCCGCATGGTGCGCGACATGATGCGCGCGGCGAACCCGCCGCCTCCGGCCGCGCCGCCCCCGCCCGCAGCCCCTCCGGCTCCCGCGCCCGCTCCGGCGGCGCCTGCTCCGGCTCCGGCTCCGGCGCCTGCGGCTCCTCCTCCGCCTCCGCCGACGTCGTCGACCACCGCGCCGCAGACCGGCACGACCCAGCCTTCGGACCCGTGGGCGAACATCCCCAAGTCCGAGGTCGACTCGAACCTGCCGCTCGACTGGGGCTACGGCGGCTCGCAGCCGATGCCGCCTCCGACGACGACTCCGCCGCCGACGGGCACCACGCCCACCACGCCGGGGACTCCGGCCGGCCCGGCCGACGCGAGCATGACCTCGGCGCTCAACGAGCTGCTCAAGACGAACAGCGGGCCCGGCTCGATCTCGGGCGACGAGTTCGTGAAGGCGGCCATCGAGGGCTCGAAGGACCTCGACAACGCCGCAGCCGGCGCCGAGTACCAGCAGCTGAAGAAGTTCGTCGCGGAGCACGGCGACCTGCTGTCGCCTGAGGCGAAGGAGGCGTTCGCCGTCTACGCGAAGCACGCCGAGGCCCACGCCGCGAAGGGCGAGACGGGCATCCCGCTCGCAGAGTTCAACGCGATGGCGACTGAGATGGCCGCCGCCGGCGCGCCGAAGTACGCCGACTCGAGCGTGATGGACGCGATGAACGCGCTCCTCGGCGCGAACTCGGGTCCGGGCTCCATCGACGTGAAGGAGTTCACGGCGGCGGTCGAGAAGGCCACCGCCGACCTCGACAACTCGGCCGCGGGCAAGGAGTTCAACGACCTGAAGAAGTTCATGGCCGAGCACGGCGAGATGCTGACGCCCGAGGCGAAGGCGGCGTGGGCCATCTACGAGAAGGCGGCCCAGGCGCACGCGTCGAAGGGTGAGACGGGCATCCCGCTCAACGAGTGGAAGCAGATCATCAAGGACATGGGCAACGCGAAGGCGCCGTCGGCGCCGCCGCCTCCCGCGTCGCAGCCGCCCCCGGCCACGCAGCCGCCTCCGGCCACGCAGCCGCCTCCGGCCACGCAGCCGCCGGCGCAGCCGCCCCCCGGTCAGGCCACTGAGATCGACGCGACGGTGAAGGCCGCGTTCGACGTGCTCGGTGCCTCGAACCAGGGCAAGGGCTCGGTCTCGGGCGAAGAGATGACCCGCGCGATCATGTCGGGCATCGAGGACCTCGACAACAGGGCCGCGAGCGCCGAGTTCAAGCAGATCTCCGACTGGGTCGCGCAGAACGGCGACAAGCTGTCGCCCGAGGCGAAGAAGGCGTTCGACATCTACGCCCAGCACGCCAAGGCGCACCAGGCGAAGGGCGAGACGGGCATCCCCGTCTCCGAGCTGAAGACGATGGAGGCCGAGATGCTGGCGGCGTCGAAGAAGCCGTCGACTCCTCCGGCTCCGGCTCCGGCGAAGGACGCGAGCGTGACGAAGGCGTTCGACGCGCTGGCGAAGGCGAACCCGGGCGCGGGCAGCATCTCGGGCGCCGAGATGTCGAAGGCGATCATGGACGGCATCAAGGACCTCGACAACAAGGCCGCGGGCCCCGAGTTCGACCAGATCAAGGCGTGGGTCGACAAGAACGGCAGCAAGCTGTCGCCCGAGGCGAAGAAGGCGTTCGAGGTCTACGCGAAGCACGCCCAGGCGCACCGCGCGAAGGGTGAGACCGGCATCCCCGTCTCCGAGCTGAAGACGATGGAGAAAGAGATGCAGGCCGCGGGCAAGGCCCAGTACGCCGACTCGACGATGGCGGCCGAGCTCAACAAGCTCGCGGCCGGCAACAAGAAGGCGGGCTCCATCTCGGGCACCGAGCTGAAGAACGCCATCTTGAAGGGCGCGGGTGACAGCGACAACCAGGCGGCCGCGAGCGAGCTGAAGGACCTGCAGAAGTTCGCGAAAGAGAACTCGCAGCTCTTGTCGGCCGACGCGAAGAAGATGCTCGCCATCTACGAGAAGTACGCGAAGGCGGCGCAGGCAAAGGGCGAGACGGGCATCTCCGACGCCGAGTGGAACAAGATGACGAAGGAGATGAACGAGGTCGGCAAGCCGAAGGCGAAGTAATCGGCCCAGCCAGGTCAACGCGTCCCCTCTCCCCTCGTAGGGGAGAGGGACAGGGTGAGGGGCGACAGCGCGAGTAGTCTCAGCGCGAGGCCCGCATGATCATCTTCTCCGAGTCAGTGCCCGGCCGGGACACCGACGCCGACATCGACGGCCTCACCGAGTGTGCGGTCGCCGAAGGTCTGCGCGTCGTGCACGTCGCGAGCGAGCGCGCGGCCGAGGGTCCGCTGATTCGGGGGCTCGAGGCGGGACCTCCGCAGCGCGGCGTGCGCTACGGCACGCTCTGCACCGCCGAGCACTACCGCGCGTTCTACGACGCGGCGCTGGCGCTCGGCGTGACGCTGCTGAACTCGCCGGAGCAGCACCTCGACGCGCTCGAGCTCGACCGCGTCGTCGGCAAGCTCGTGGGGCTGACGCCCGACACGCGCGTCGTCACCGACGCGGCCCAGGCGGCGGCCGCGGCCACCGAGCTCGGGCTGCCGGTGTTCGTGAAGGGCAGCGTGTTCTCGCGGAAGTGGTACGGCTGGAAGTCGTGCGTCGCGGAGACGGCGGAGGAAGCCGAGGCGCTGACGAAGAAGCTGCTCGCGCTGAAGTGGCAGTCGCGCGACCGCGTGATGCTGCGGCGCCTCGCTCCGTTGAAGCGCAGCGGCGCGACGTACGAGGGCTTCCCCATCGCGCGCGAGTACCGGCTGTTCGCGCTGAACGGCGAGCCGCTGGCGTCGGGCTACTACTGGCCGTTCGGCGACCCGTTCGGCGCGCCGAGCGAAGGCGACCGCGCGGCGATTCACGCGCTGGTGCGAGAGACGCATCGGCGCACCGGCGTTCCGTGGCTCGCGGTCGACGTGGGGCAGTGCGAAGACGGCGGGTGGATCGTCATCGAGACCGGCGACCCGCAATGCAGCGGCCTCGGCAACATCTCGCCGAGGCCGCTCTTGCACGCGCTGTCGCAGCGACTGGGCTGACGACTACTCGCAGAGGTCCATCGCGTTGCAGGTGTACGGCGAAGGGCAGGGCCGCACGGCGTTGCACGGAATCACGGTGCACGAGCCGCTCCAGCAGACCTCGCCCGTCGGGCACGTGCCGCAGCCCGCGCTGCCGCCCGCAGTACCGGTGGAGCCACCCGCGGTGCCGCCGCTGCCGCCCGCCGTGCCGCTGCTGCCGCCCGCGGTGCCGCCCGAGCCCCCGGCCGTGCCGCCGCCGGCGCAGTAGCCGTTCACGCAGCGCTCGCCGATGCTCGGGTTGCAGTCGCGGTCGGTCACGCACTGGCTTCCCGCTCCGCCCGCGGTGCCGCCGGTGCCGCCCGCGGTGCCCGCCGAGCCTCCGGCCGTGCCGCTGGCGCCGCCCGCCGTGCCGCCGCTGCCGCCGCCCGTTCCACCTGCCGCGCGGCACACGTTGCTCTGGCACGTCTCACCCATCGCGCAGTCGGAGTCGGTGTTGCAGGTCGCGCCGCTCGTCGGCTGGAAGCTGGTGAAGCCGTTCACGAAGAAGCTCACCTTCGTGCGCGTCGCGTCGAGCTCGAGGTCGCTTCGCGCGATGCGCAGGCGCTTGCCGTCGCCCTCGACCACCATGATGGCGAGGTCGGCGTCGCTCTGCCCCGGCTGCAGCTTCAGCGGCAGCGTCATCTTCACGGGCTTGAGGAACTTGAGGCCCGAGGGCTCCCAGACCGCGACGGGGCCGGCGGCGGCCGCCGAGGGCACCACGTCGGCGACCCCGACCTCGAGCGTGAGCGTGGTGTCGGCGGCGAGCGCTCCGGCGCCGACCTCGAGGCTCGCGCCCTTCAGCGCCTGGCTCTCGGTGTCGCTCACCGCGATGGTCGTGCCCGACGCGCCGACCTTCTCGGACTTCACGAAGCGAGAGCCGACGACCGCAGGCTGACAGCCGGCGGCGAGGGCGAGGGCGGCGCCGGTCGCCAGCAGCGCGATGGACCAACCCGGTCGAGAGAAGCGGTTCATGTCGTCTCCAAAGTCTTGTTCCTGAAGCGCCCGGCCTTCGGCTCCAGCGTCTTTCGGCAGCTGAATGTCCCGGGCCCTCATCACCGTTCAATCGAAGTTGCGGCGACCGCCGCGACCTGCTCGACCTCGGCCCGCCGCTCGCTCTGGGGCCACGCCGTCAGGAAGCTCGCGGCCCGCTCGGCCGCCGCGCGCCACGCCTTCTGCTCGACGTAGGCCTCGAGCTCCGAGAACGCGCGCTCCTGCTGCAGGGCGCCGGCGGGGAACCGCTCGGCCGCGGCGGCGAGCGTGCGCAGCGCATCGGCCGGGGCGTGCAGGCTCCACAGCTCGAGCTGGGCCTTGCGAAGCAGCGCCGCCTCGGCGCGCAGCGAGCTGTACGCCGACAGCGCGGCGAAGCGCTCGATGGCCTCGGCGATGCGGCCCTCGGCGGCGGCGTTCTCGGCGAGCACCCAGGCGCGCTCCTGCTCCGCCTCCTTCGGCTCGAGCGCGCGCAGCGGCGCGAAGTCGACGGCCGTGGCGCGCGGCGACGCCTCGACGCGCTCGCCGTCGGCGAGCACGGCCCCGCTCTGCACGGCGAGCGAGACGTCGGAGGCGACGCTCGCAGCGAACACGGCCGCGTCGGTGCTGACGCGCCGCCGGCCCCACACGAGCTCGACGCGGCCTCCCCAGGCCGAGACGAACGCGGTGCCGTGGCGGAGCACGAGCGCGTCGCCCGACCGCGTCAGCGCGCCGGCCGGCGCGAGCACCACGTAGCCCTCGCCGTACATCGGCACGAGCGGAGGCGCGGCGCGCGGCGTGAGCGTGACGAACGCGATGACGGCGGCCGCGGCGGCGCCGGCGAGCGCGAGCCAGGGGAGCGCGGCGGCGGGGCGCCGCGGCGAGTCGAGCCGGCGCCACACGCGCTCGCGGGCACCGGGCGGTGGCAGCGCGGAGGCCTCCTTGAACCCTCGGAGCAGCTCTTGCGTCATGACAGACCTCGTTTCTTCGCCAGCTGCTCGAAGTCGCGCTTCGCGTAGTGGAGCCGGGTGCGCACGGTCGCGACCTTCGCTCCCGTCAGCTCGGCGATCTGCTCGTGCGTCAGCCCTTCAATCTCGTGCAGCGCGAACACCTCGCGCTTCTCGGCCGACAGCGAGCGCAGCACGTCGGCCACCTGCTCGAGCTGCTCGCGCGCGGCGATGGTGCTCTCGAGCGAGGGCGCCTCGCGCTCGGTCTTGCTGCCCCACCACGCGTCGAGCACGCGCCGCACCTTCCACCGGCGCAGCCGGGCGGTGACGACGTTCGCGACGATGCGGTACAGCCATGTCGAGAACTGGCCGTGGTCGAACCGGTCGAGCCGCGCGAACGCGATCTCGAACGCCTCGTGAACGACGTCTTCGACCTCGCCGTCGGGCGCTCCGAGTCGGCGGGCGGTGCGGTACGCGAAGTCGAAGTGGGCGTCGTAGAGCCGGCGCCAGGCCGCGCGGTCGCCCTCGAGGCACGACGCGACGACCTCGACGTCTTCACTCGTCGGGGCCTCTGCGGGCGGGCTGGCGGACTCGGCGAGCATCGGCTGTGCTGAATGCCCTCGAGGGCCCAGCGCGTTCAGAAAAACTTCACCGGTCGACCCCCCACCCCACCCCGATGCGCAATTGCCCCTCGAAAGTCGGGGACCTGCGCGTCGCCGCCGGAGCGCCTTCGACGGTGAACTCGGCGGCGATGGGGTTCACGAGCCCGCCCGCAGAGAGCCACAGCACGAGCGCGCGCAGCGGCAGCCAGGCGAGCTGGGCCTCGAGGCCGAAGGTGGGTCGCACGAGCCAGACGGTCGTGCTCTGGAAGACGAAGTCGCCCGAGGTCGTGCCGCGAAAGAAGCGGGCACCGGCGTGGGCGGCTGCGCACAGTCGAACGGCGCCGGTGAAGCAGGCTCCGCCGCCGGCGAGGGCGGCGAGCGCGAGGGTCTCGACGCGGCCGCGCTCGGTGGAAGCGATGACGACGGGCGACGACTCGGGCGTCGAGAGCTGCGCCTGAACATCGACGCGTGCGGGCCCCGCGAAGCCGGTGAGCTCGACGGCGAAGAGGCCGTGCGCGGCGGAAGAGAAGTCGACGCCGCCCGAGGCGCCGAGCTCGACACGGGTGAGGCGGGGGCCCGAGGGCGGGGGAGGCCCGGCGTCGAACGAAGCGACGGCGATGGGGCGACGGGGCGCCTCAGCTTCCCCAGCGTCGAACCCCGCGTCCCCTCTCCCCTCGTAGGGGAGAGGGACAGGGTGAGGGGGGCCGGCGTCGAAGGTCTCGTCGGGCTCGGGCGGGACCTCTTCAGGAACCCCGGCGTCGAAGAGAGGCGGAGGCGGTCGAGGAGGAGGCCGACGAGCGATGGGAGCAGGAACACCTGCGTCGGGGACGGCCTGGAGGTCGATGCCGCGCAGGAAGCGCTCGATGATCAGGACGGCGGCGAAGGCGACGTCGCGGCACTCGGGGTTGGCGTCGAGGGAGCGCTCGAGCAGGCGCTCGCCGGTCGGACGGCGGAGCTCGAGGGTCAAGCGGGGCCCGGCGTCGCGGAGGTCGACGAGCAGCTCGGGGGCGGTGGCGACGAGCTCGACGGCGCGGCTGCGGCGCAGGGCATCGCCGAGGGCGCGGGAGCAGCGGGCGTCGGGCGCCACCTGTGCGGCGGGCGTCGCAGCGAGCAAGAGCGCGGTGACGCAGAACACGGGGAGGCGCCGTAGCACACGCCTCGGTGGTGAACGTAGACCTCGAGGTCGTGGGTGCGCTCGTCGACGCGCGTGCGCTCAATCGCGGCGAGCGCGGCGTCACTGGTGAACGTAGACCTCGATGTCGTGGGTGCGCTCGTCGACGCGCGTGCGCTCGGATGCGCCGAGCGCGGCGTCAGTCGTGAACGTAGACCTCGATGTCGTCGGTGCCGAGGGCCTCGCGCACGGTGGTGTCGTTGCCCTTCTGCGCCACGGCGGCGGCGACGCGCAGGCCGCCGTCGCTCGCGCGCGGGCGCATGACGCCGATGGTCTTTCGCTTGGGGTCCTTCGGGACGACGATGGCGAGGTTGCCCTGCTCGATCTCTTTCAGGGCGTTCTCGAGCATGAGCTTGCGCCAGCCGCGCGTGTGGCTGGTCATCTTCATCCAGTCGACGGTCTGCGCGAGGGTCAGCTCGCGACCGGCGAGGAAGTGCGGAATCTCGCACCCCATCGCGCGGCTGACGTCCCACACGAAGATGTGCGCGCGCGAGTTGCCCTTCGCGTCGGGGGCGTAGCGCGGGTTGTGACCGGCGGCGAACTGGGCGATGACGTTCAGCAGGCTGCGCTTGCTGCGGCGGCCGAACATGCTCTGCGCGGGAGGAATCGTCGCCTTCCACGTGTCCATCGCGGCGAGCGCGGGCGGCGGGTGAATGCCGTCGTACACCTGGCTCACCTGCGACTCGTCTTCGTCTTCGTCCAGCGTGAGGCCCTTGGCGTGCCCCATGATGGCCGATGTCTCGGTGCGCTCGTCGTCGTCGAAGCCCGAGTGGTGCAGGTGGCGCTGCAGCACGTTCGGCCGCTGCGTGAGCACCCCGCTCGACGCCGCCGGAGCCGGAGCCGGAGCCGGGGCCGGCGCGGGCGCCTTCGCGACCGGCACGAGCGGCGCCGTGCTGCGCGCCGTGGGAATCGAGCCCGTGATTCGCCGAATCTCGCTCAGCGAGGGGATGCGCTTGTTCGCCGTCGCCTCGTCGTCGAAGTCCGACAGGGTCGCGGCCGGCCCCGAGGCGGGCTTGGGCTTCGGAGGCAGCGCCGGCTTGAGGCCGGTCTTCGGCTTCTGCTTGGGGTCGGGCGGCTTGCCACTCACGGTCTGAACGGAGAGTTTAGCGCGGGGAACAAAGGCTGCTTATGTTGCGTAGCACCCTTCGATGAGCGTTCTCGACGCCGCTACCCTGTCCCGCATCTCGGGCGTGAAGCTCCGCGCGCGGGCCGTGGTCGAGGGGGTGCTCTCGGGCCTGCACAAGTCGCCGCACCAGGGTCAGAGCGTCGAGTTCGCCGAGCACAAGGAGTACGCGCCGGGCGACGAGCTGCGCCACCTCGACTGGAAGGCGTTCGGCAAGTTCGACCGCTACTACGTGAAGCGCTTCGAGCACGAGACGAACCTGCGCGCGGTGATGGTGGTCGACGGCTCGGGCAGCATGGCCTACGGCTCGGGCCCGCTGACGAAGCTCGACGTGGCGCGCACGCTCGCCGGGGCGCTCTCGTACCTGCTCGTGCGGCAGCAAGACGCGACCGGCCTCACGGTGTTCGCGGGCGACGGGCTGCACGACGTGCCGCCGCGCGCGAACGCGTCGCACCTGAACGTCGTGCTCGAGGCGCTCGACGAGCTGGGGCCCTACGGCACGACCAACCTGGCGGCGGCGGCCGACCACCTGGCCGAGAAGATTCCGCGCCGGGCGTTCATCTGCGTGTTCTCGGACTTCTTCGACGACCGCGCCGACGCGCTCAAGCGGCTGCTCGCGCTGAAGGCGCGCCGCCACGACCTCGCCGTCTTCCAGCTCGTCGACCCGCTCGAGCTCGAGTTCCCGTTCGAAGACCCGACGCTGTTCCTCTCGATGGAGGACGACCGCCGCCTCGAGGTGAACCCGCGCGAGATTCGCGAGAGCTACCTCGAAGAGTTCAACCGCTTCCTCGCCGAGACGAAGGCGACGTGCATGGCCGCCGACGTCGACTACGAGCGCGTGCGCACCGACGAGCCGCTCGACTCGGTGCTGCTGCGGTTTCTGGCGCGGAGGCAGGGGCGGTGACGTTCGCGCACCCGCTGCTGCTCTGGGGGTGCCTGGGTGCCCTCATCCCCCTGCTCGTGCACCTCTTCGACCGGCGACGGCCGCGGCCTCACCCGTTCGGCGCCATCTCGTTCGTGCTCAAGTCGCAGAAGCGCACGGCGTCGCGCCTGCGCCTGCGCCGGCTGCTGCTCTACACCCTGCGCACGCTCATCTTGCTCGCGGTGCCCATCGCCCTCGCGCGGCCCGAGCTCACCAAGGCGGGCACCGTCACCGCGGGCCTCGGGCCCATGGCGACCGTCATCGTGCTCGACGACTCGCTGTCGATGCGCTGGCGCGACAGCCGCGGGCTGCAGGCGCAGACGCTGTTCGAGCGCGGCAAGGCCGAGGCGAAGGCCGCGGCCCGCGACCTGATGCCGGAAGAGCCCGCGACGGTGCTGGTGTGCGGAGCCGCTCCGCAGCCGCCGGCGCCGCTGTCGTTCGACCGCGCGCGAATGCTGCAGGCGCTCGACGACGCCCAGCCCAACTACGAGTCTGCCGACGCGAGCCGCTGCCTCGAGCTCGCGGCGCGCGCGCTCGAAGACAGCCCGCTGCCGGCCAAGCGAATCGTGCTGGTGAGCGACTTCGCCGCGACGTCGCTGCGCACCGAGGCGCCGCTGCCGACGGTGGCGGGGCCGAAGGGCGAGCGCATTCGACCCGAGGTCGTGCTGCGCGACGTCGCGTCGGGCCTGACCGAGCTGCCGAACCGGGCGCTGCTCGACGTGAAGGCCGAGCCGGCTCCGCAGGTGGACCCGAAGGCGTTTCAGTTCACGTTCACGGCGCGCAACTTCTCGGACGAGGCGATGAAGGACGTCGAGCTGCAGCTCAAGGTCGACGGGCGCGTGGTGGCGAAGGGCTTCTTCGACCTGCCGGCGCACGGCACGGGGCAGAAGTCGCTGACGCACCGGTTCTCGGGCGGGCCGGTGGCGGTGGTCGAGGGCGTGCTCGCTCCCGATGCGCTGACGGAAGACGACGTGCGCACGGTCGTGCTGCCGGTGCCGCGGGAGCTGACGGCGCTGGTGGTGAACGGGGCTCCGTCGCCGCAGAAGTTCCGCGACGAGGCGTTCTTCGTCGAGGCGGCGCTGCAGGCGACCGGCTCGCCGGTGCGGTCGGTGGTGCGAGACACCGACGCCGCGTTCCGCGAAGACTTCTCGCAGTACGACGTGGTCCTCTTGCTCAACGTCGAGGCGCCGCGGCCCGACGTGGCGGCGCGGCTCAAGGCGTACGTCGAGAGCGGGCACGGCCTGTTCATCTCGATGGGCGACCGCGTCGACCCCGACGCGTGGAACCTGTCGATGGGCGCGGTGCTGCCGCGGCGGCTGAAGCTCTTCAAGACGGCGGTCGAGCCGGGGGCGAGCGACGTCAGCGCGCGCTCGGCGCGGCTGTCGCAGGTGGCGGCCGAGCACCCGGTGCTGGCGCCGTTCACGGGGCGCGCGCGCGAGGGCCTGATGAGCGCGCGGTTCTCGCGGTACATGCTGCTCGAGCCGGGCGCCGAGGGCGGGCAGGTGCTGGGCACGCTCGACGACGGCGCTCCGGCGCTGGTGGCGCGGCGGGTCGGGCGCGGGCAGGTGCTGCTCTTCACGTCGACGGTCGATCGCGACTGGAGCGACTTCTCGATTCGCACGTCGTTCTTGCCGCTGATGCAGCGCATCGCCGCGTGGCTCGCGGGCGCGCTCGAGGAGCGCGATGAGCTGAAGGTGCTCGTCGGAGAGACGGCAGTGCTGCAGACGCAGCTGCCGGTGAGCGAGGTCGAGCTCGGCGGGCCCGAGGGCATCGAGCTCAAGCTCACGAAGCAGCCCGACGGCACGCTCGCTGCGGGGCCGCTGCCGGCGCCAGGAGCTTACGTGGCGCGAGCCGAAGGCGTGGTGGTGCCGTCGCTGTCGTTCGCGGTGGCGACCGACGCGGCCGAGAGCGACCTCACGCGCCTGAAGCCGGAGGAACTGAAGGGCCTCTTCGGCGACGACGCGGTGAAGGCGGGCGGCCCGAGCACCGAGTCGAAGGCGCCCATCTGGACGTGGCTCATCGTGGCCGCGGTGGTGGCGTTCTTCCTCGAGGGGCTGTTGCTGCCGAGGCGGTGAGCGGTCAGACGTCGGGCGACCGATGGGCATGCCGGTAAGGCCGCGAGCCGGGCGAGGTCGCGCCCGTTAGGAAAGAAACATGATGCTGATCTCCACGCTCGCCGCAGTCGCGGCGGTGGTGACGGCGCAGGACGGTGGGGTGCGGCTCGAGTCAGCTCAGCAGCAGCCCGCGGCCCAGGCGCCGGCGCAGGCCGCTGCTGTTCCCGGTTCCAACACTGCCGACGCAGGCACCCCAGTCACTCGCGTCGAGAAGGTGATGGTGCCCGGGCCCGACCACTCAGCGGAGCTCGCGAAGCTGCAAGCGCAGCTCGAGGCGCAGACGACGAAGCTCGACGCGGCGGTGCAAGAGCTCGAGGCGGTTCGTGGGGAGCTGAAGGCGAAGAACGATGCGGATCAGCGCCAGGCCGCGACGGTCGAGGCGCAGCGGTCAGCGGCGGTGACGCTGGGCTCGGTGGACCAGGCGCTCTCGACGGGGAACACGAACGTCGAGGGGCAGCTCACTGCGGTCGAAGGCTCACTCGGGCCCGCTGCGCGAGAGAACCTCGCGCGCGCGAGGGACGCGCTGTCGAACAGCGACCTGCCCACGGCGCGGTTCTTCCTGTCGCGGGCGGCGGCGGACGCACAGGCCGGCCGCTGATTTCGGACGGTGCGCTCGGCGCGCCGGCGTGAATTCAGCCGGTTGGCCCGGCGCGGACTTCTCAAACCGAGCGCCCACCATGCGCTCACTTCAGCTCGCCGTTCTCTTGTTCGCAGCCTCTGCGTCGGCCCTCAGCGTCACCGAGGCCGGCACCACGTTCACGCTCGCCGACCCGGCACAGGCGAGCTCGCCGTACGGCTCGGGAGAGGTCTGGCTCGCGTGCAGCGCGTGCTCGGAGCCGCTCAACACGCTCAAGGGCAGCATCCTGGGCGTCAACTTCGTGCACCAGAACGCGCCGGGGGTTCGGGCGCTCACCGCGAACGGGCGGTTCCTCGGCCGGGAGCTCCGCTGGAGCTACGAGATCAGCAGCCGCTTCCCCGCGGGCGCGAGGCTCTACCCGGTCGTCAACGATGCGATGTGCATCTGCGGCAACGTCGCCGAGACGTCGCCGGTCATCGACGTGCCGCGGCCGGACCAGGCGTTCACCACCGACCCGGAGATGACCGGGCTCTTCGTGCTGGTGTCGAGCCCCGACCGCCAGAAGGCGACCGCCGGCAAGACCGACCGGCTCGTCGCGACGTGCGACGCCAGCCCGCAGCAGGGCGAGCAGGGCGTCATCGAAGTGCGTGGGCCCGGCGTCGCGCTGCGGCACGTGTTCACGAGCCACTCTGAGGGCCGCCTCGAGGCCGACATCACGCCGACGGCAGCAGGCACCCTCGAGGCGTGGTGCACGTTCATGCCGTACGGCAACACGTCGAAGGTGAAGACCGCCGAGGTCGTCGCGCCGAAGGCGCCGGGCGGCGGGTCGTCGGGCGGCAGCGAGCACATCGCGGAGCCAGAGCCCGAAGGAGGCTGCTCGGCGACGGGCGCTCCGGCGTTGGTGGCGCTCGCGGCGCTGGCGCTCAGCGTCTTCAGCTCGCAGCGGAAACGCGGGTGCTTCGGCGGGCGTTGGGCGTAAATAGAACGCATGCCCGCGGTGGCAGGCCGGTACAAGGCGCTGCGAAAAATCGCCGACGGCGGCACGGCCGAGGTGTTCCTCGCCGAGCAGGTCGGCGCCGCGGGCTTTCGCCGGCTCGTCGTGCTGAAGCGCATTCGGCCCGAGCTGTACGCCGACGAGATGTTCCGCCGCATTCTGGTGGAAGAGGCCCACGTCACGATGGGCCTGCACCACTCGAACCTCGTCGAGGTGCTCGACCTCGGCGAGTCGCGCGGGCGCTACTTCCTGGTGCTCGAGCTCGTCGACGGGTGGACGCTGCAGCAGCTGCTCGAGCGGGCGCGCGCCGCGAAGGTCGCGGTGACGCCCGAGCTGGCCGCGTACCTCGTGACCGAGGTCTGCCGCGCGCTGGGCTACGCGCACGAGCGCACGCGCGCGGGCGTGAAGCTGAACATCGTTCACCGCGACGTGTGCCCGAACAACGTGCTGGTGTCGGACACGGGCGAGGTGAAGCTCGCGGACTTCGGCATCGCGAAGGCGAGAATTCGCAGCTCGAACTCGGCGATCGGCACCGTCGCGGGGAAGCCGTCGTGGATGTCGCCGGAGCAGGCGAGCGCGGAGCCGGTCGACGCGCGGTCGGACCTGTTCTCGGCGGGCACGCTGCTCTACTACCTGCTCACGGGCGAGCCGCCGTTCAGGGCTCCGAACGAGCGGGAGCTGCTGGTGCGGGTGGCGTCGGGCGAGTTCGTGTCGCCGGCGAAGGTGAAGGCGTCGCTGCCGAAGGAGCTCGTGAAGGTGGTGCTCGAGGCGATGAAGCGCGACCCGAAGCTGCGCTTTCAGAGCGCGCAGGAGATGGTGGCGGCGCTCGAGAAGGTGCAGCGGTCGGTGCTGCCCCCGTTCGGGCGCACCGAGCTCGAGGCGTGGATGCGCGCGCTGAACAAGAAAGACGGGCAGGTGCCCGTCACGCGCGAGTCGATGCTGCCGGTGCCGAAGAAGGCCGACGAGCCCGAGTGGATCGAGCTGTCCTCGGATGAGCTGAAGACGAGCCCGCCCGAGAAGGTGGAGCCCGAAAAGCCCGCGCGCGGGACCTCGCGCATGTTCGCGGTGCTCGCGCTGGTCGCTGCGATCGCGATGGCGGCATGGTGGTTTCTCACGTCCCCTCTCCCCCGTAGGGGAGAGGGACAGGGTGAGGGGCGAGCGCCTGAGGTTCTCGTGCAGCCTCCGAGCCCGGCGCCGGCGCCGGCACCGGTCGCAGAGCAGCCGCCGGCGGTTCAAGCGGCGCCTGCGCCCGTGGCTGAGGAAGAGGCAGTGGCGGACAGCGGCGCGGAGGAGACTCCAGACGCTGAGGTTCTCGTTGCGCCGACCGACCCCCTCACCCCGCCCCTCTCCCCTACGGGGGAGAGGGAGGCGCCCGTCGCGCCGCCGGTCGCTCTCGCTCCGCTCAAGGTGTGGGGCCGGCTGAGCCCCGACGACAACCGCGGCGACCGGCTCGGCGTGATGCTCGACACCGACCCGCCGGGCGCCAAGGTCCGCCTCGACAGCCGCGAGCTCGGCACGACTCCGGTCGCGCTGCGCTTCAAGGCCGGCATTCCCTTCGAGCTGACGTTCGAGCGCGAAGGCCACGCACCGCGCGTGCTGTGGCTGCAGCTCGTCGAGCGGGCCGACAAGTCACTGCGGGTGACGCTGTCGCCGCCGCCGCAGAAGCGATGACGAGACCCGCACTCATCGCGCTGCTGCTGTCGGCGTCGGGCTGCTTCACCGCGCGCTACCTCGGGCAGGCGGCGGCGGGCCAGGCCTCGCTCATCGCGCACGGGCGGCCGCTGTCGAGCGTCGTGCGCAACCCGACGACACCGCCGCACGTGCAGCGGCTCTTGTCGCTGGTGCCGGACATGAAGGCGTTCGGCGAGTCGCGCGGGCTGAAGGCCACCGAGAACTACGGCCGCTACAGCGACCTGCACCGGCCCGCCGCCGTCTGGGTCGTTCAGGCGTGCCGGCCGCTCGCGTTCGAGTCGAAGCGCTGGAGCTTCCCCATCGCCGGCACCGTCCCCTACCTCGGCTTCTTCGACGAGCACGCAGCGCATGCGTACGCCGAGCAGCTCGAGCGCGACGAGGGCCTCGACGTCGACGTGCGCGGCGCCGGCGCCTACTCGACGCTGGGCTGGTTCAAGGACCCCGTGCTTTCGACCATGATCGGCGACGGCCCCGACGCGCTCGGCTGGCTCACGAACACCGTGCTGCACGAGTCGGTGCACGCGACGCTGTACGTGCCCGGCCAGTCGTCGTTCAACGAGAGCCTCGCGTCGTTCGTCGCCGACAAGCTGACGGCCGAGTGGCTGTCGTCGCGCGCCGGGGCGAGCCCGCGAGAGCTGAAGGCGTACACCGAGGCCTACGCGTACAGCGCCCAGCGCGTCGCCCGTCTGCACCGCGCGTACGAAGAGCTCGAGGCCGTCTACGCCTCGACGGCGAGCGACGACGACAAGCGCGCGCGCAAGGCCGAGCTGCTCGCGGCGCTGAAGGCCGAGCTGAAGACGAAGCGCGACTACAACAACGCGACGCTGGCGGGGTACCGCACCTACGACACGGGGGGCCCTGCGTTCGAGCGGCTCTTGCAGCGCTGCGGCGGCGACCTGTCGGAGCTGCTCGCTGCGGTGAAGAAGCTCGAAGCGTCGAGCTTCCCCGAGGCGCAGATGGAAGACTTCTCGCCGGTCATCGATGGACTGTAGATTCCGCCGCCATGCTCTCACTCATCGTCGCCGTGGCCGTGAACACGCCGTACGAGCTCGCCGACCTGAAGGCGCTCGAGAAGCAGCAGAGCTGGGCCGAGCTCGTCGAGCACCTGGCCGACGTCGCGCCCTCGAAGCGTGACAAAGACTGGGAGGGCCTCGCCGAGCGCGCCGGGGCCAGCTGGCTCGGCACGTTCGACCTGAAGAAGCCCGAGACGGCCGAGGCGCCGCTCGACGCGGCCGATGATCTGATCAAGCGCTTCCCCTTCTTGAAGCAGTCGCGCGTGTTCATGACGAAGCGGGCCGAGGTCGCGGTGAAGGCCTTCCCCATGTCGTTCAGCACGTCGCGGCACTCGTCGGGCGATGACCCGTGGCTCGAGCGCGTGCGCACGTTCGCCGAGAGCGACACCGTAACGCCCGACCTGCCCTACCGCCTCGCCAAAGAGGTCGTGCTCAACCGCCTCATCGCGGTGACCGCGTTTCCGCTCTTCAAGCTGTCGCTCGATCGCGGCAGCAAGTCGCTCTGCAAGGACGCCGACTTTCACAAGGCGCTGATCGGCGCGCTCGAAGACGGCTCGTGGAAGAAAGAGACCGAAGAGATGTCGGGCAAGTGCTGGGACGACTTCAAGGGGCCGCTGACGCAGGCGCTGGTGGCCGCGAAGACGAACGCGTTTCGCCGCAACGCGTGCCCGCTGCTGTCGTCGAAGAACGCGCTGCCCGCCACGCAGAAAGACGCGTGCGAGCGGGCGAATCAATAGGAGCTCGCGCGCATGAAGCTCGACAACATGGACTACGGCGTGAACCTCGTCGCGAAGCTGAAGAGCGGCAAGAACGTGAAGTTCCTGCTCAACCAGTACGAGAACCACGGGCTCATCATCGAGCGCGTGAAGCAGGCGCTGCCGAGCGTGCCGCTCGAAGAGATTCCAATGGGCATGCTGACCTGGAAGTGGCCCGAGCGGGCGGCCTGAGCCGACGCCGCGGTGTCCCAGCACTCCCGAACGCAGGCGAGCCGCTCGACTCCCGCGCTGCCGCGCATCGAGGCGGGCGTCGTGCGCGTGCTCGACGGTGACGACCGCGGGGCGCAGCGCGAGCTGAAGGCGAAGGCTCCGGTGGTGGTGGGCAGCGACGTGGCCTGCGACCTCGTGCTGAAGGACCCGAAGGTCTCGCGCCGGCACTGCGAGCTCGCGCTCGGGCGCTACGGCTTCGTGGCGAAGGACCTCGGCAGCCGCAACGGCACCCACTTCGAGGGCTCGCGCGTCGGAGAGATTGCGCTGCCCGCCGGCGCCATCTTGAAGGTCGGCGACACGCACCTCGCGCTCGAGACGCAGGACCAGGCCGTCGGCATCGAGCCGAGCCCGCGCGAGTCGTTCGGCGGCCTCGTCGGCAAGAGCGTCGCCATGCGCCGCGCGTTCACGCTGCTCGAGCGCGCCGCTGCCAGTGACGCCACCGTGCTGCTCGCCGGCGAGACCGGCACGGGCAAAGAGCTCGCCGCCCGCGCGCTTCACGCCGCCAGCGCTCGCGCGAAGGCGACGTTCGAGGTGTTCGACTGCGGGGCGGTCGCGCCCGGGCTGCTGCACGACGCGCTGTTCGGCCACGCGCGCGGCGCGTTCACCGGCGCCGCCGTCGAGAAGCCGGGCGCCTTCGTTCGCGCCGCCGGCGGCACTCTGTTTCTCGACGAGGTCGCCGAGGTGCCGCTCGCGCTGCAGGGCGTGCTCTTGCGCGCCATCGAGGAGCGCGAGGTGCTGCCCCTCGGCGCCGAGGCTCCTGTCGCCGTCGACGTGCGCATCGTCGCTGGGACGCGCAAGGACCTCGCCGAAGAGGTCGTCGCCGGACGCTTTCGTGAGGACCTGTACTACCGGCTGAACGTGCTCACCGTCACCTTGCCTCCGCTGCGGTCGAGGAAGGGCGACTTGCCCACGTTGGTGAGCGCGCTGCTTCGCGAGCTCGGGCTGCTCGAGCCTGGCGGCGTCGACGGGCCGAACCTCGCTCGCCTCGAGAGCCATCGGTTCGCCGGAAATGTCCGCGAGCTGAGGAACGTGCTCGAGCGCGCGCTCGTGCACGGCGCTCGCAGCTTTGCCGAGCTCTCGCTCTCACTCGACGCCGCACCTTCGACTGCCGCGACGGCTCCGGCCGATGGCTCGTTCTCTGAGCTTCGCTCCGCCGCCCTCGGCGAGTTCGAGCGGGGTTACCTGGTCGGGTTGCTGAAGGAACACTCCGGCAACATCAAGGCCGCCTCTCGCGCCAGCGGCATCGAGCGCACTCAGCTCAAGCGGCTCATGCGCAAGCATGGCCTGCGGTAGCGCCACCGCTCAGTGGATGGCCCATAGGACGACCGCGACGACCAGCGCCGTCGCTGCCGTGCCGACCAGCACCCAGCCCGCCAGCTCTTTCGACTTGCTCGACTGCCAGTCGGCTCTCATGCACGCCGGCGCACAGCTCGCGTTGAAGCGGTCGAAGTCTCCCTTCGCCGAGACCAGCAGCCCCGCTGCGGTGCCTCCGGCCGCGACGGCGAGCGCCGCTGAGATCCACGGCAGTGGGCTGCTCCGCTTGGGCTCTGGCTCTGCCGCCACCGCCGGCGGCGGTGGCGGTGGCGGCGGCGCAGGCTCGAGCACCACCGGCGCTTCATCGGCCGGCTCTTGCGACGGCTTCGGCTTCTGCCCCTCGGCGCAGCGCTCCATCTCTTCGAGCCGCGCTTCCACCTTCTTCCGGTTCTTCGCCTTCGGGTCGGCCACCAGGTAGCGCCGGTACAGCTCCGCCGACTCTGCGCAGCGCCCCAGCATGCGCTTGCCCAGCGCCATGTTGTAGAGGAACCCCGGCAGCGGCGAGAGCCCGTACGCCTTCTCGAACTCCTCGACGCCCTGCTCGTACTGCTTCTTGTCGAACAGCTCGAGCCCCCGCGCGTTCAGCGCTTCCACCTGCGGCGAGGCCGCCAAGAGCAACGTGAGCATCAGCACCGCGCTCGAGATTACTTCCGCTTCGGCCGCGCCAGCGGGTTGATCGGCTGGTCGTCGTCGTCGCTCGCTGCTTGCCGCTTCGTGGCCGGCGGCGGAGCTTTCAGCGTCGCGCTCACTTCGATGGTGCCCCGCTCACCCACCGTCACCGAGCGCTTGAACGGCTTTGCTCCCGGGGCGCTGACCTTCACCTCGTGCGGGCTCCCGGCCGTGAGCTCGACCTGCGCCCTCGCCGCGTTCGTCGCCAGGATGCTCCCGTCGACTTCGATCTGCGCGTCCGCTCGGTCGACCGTCACGATGAGGATTCCTGTCGCCGGCTGCGGCTTGGGTGGCGCTGGTTGTTTGGGTTCCGCTTGCGGCGGTTGAGTTGGCGGCTCAGGCTTCGGTTTCTGGATCATCCACACTGCCGCCCCCGCCGCTACCAGGAGAGCTCCCGCTGCCAGCGGCTTCAGCACACTCTTTCTCGGCTGCTTGCTGCTCTCGACCGCCCCCTCACCCTGTCCCTCTCCCCTACGAGGGGAGAGGGGACTCGGTAAGAGCGCGGGGAGGTCCGTCGCTCGGCAGCGGTCTCCCACGAGCTTCGTCAGCGCTCTCGCCAGCGCTTCGCCGTCTTGGAACCTCGCCGTCCGGTCCTTCGCCAGCGCCTTCAGGAGCAGCTCGTCCAGCTCGGGGAGCTCGGTCTTCGGCGCCGGCACCTCCGCCCGCAAGACCTGGTTCATCGTGTCGAAGTCGGTTGCTCCTCCGAACGGCTGGCGGCCTGTGATGGCCTCGTAGAGGACGACTCCGAGTGAGTAGAGGTCGGCGCGGTGATCGACGCTCGTGCCCACGATGACCTCGGGCGAGGCGTAGTGCACCTTGCCCTGCAGGCCCGACACGCTCTGCTCCGCGTGCGTCGGCTTCGCGAGCCCGAAGTCGAGCACCTTCACCGCCCCGTCGCGGCACACCATCACGTTCGACGGCGAGAGGTCGCGGTGCACCAGGCCCTGCGCGTGCGCCGCCCCGAGCGCGAGCGCCACCTCGCTGCAGATGAACGCGGCCGTCGCCCACGGCACCTTGCCGCCGTGCGCGGTGAGCAGGCGGCGCAGGTCGACGCCGTCGAGGTACTCCATCGCGAGGTAGAGGCGGTCGCCCTCGGCGTCGAGCTCGAGCACCTGCACGACGCCGCGGTGGCGCACGGCCGCCAGCGCACGGCCCTCGCGCAGGAACAGCTCGCGCATGCGTGGATCAGCGGCCACCTCGCGGCGGATCAGCTTGAGCGCCACGTCACGCGCGAAACCCGCGCTGCTCTCTTGCCGGGCGCGATAGACCTCGCCCATGCCGCCCTCGCCGATTCGCTCGACGAGCTTGTACTTGCCCACGCGCTCGACCACGCGGTGGCTGACTCTATTCCCCAGGCTCACTTGTGTGGAGCATCGTGCAGCCGCGCTCGAGACGGCGTCAGCCTTCATGGCCCGAGGGGTTCGCGCGCCCGCATCGCGCTCCACTCAAGCGAGCGCGTGTCTGGTCGCGATCTGCCTCGCGGCCAGCGCGCACGCTCAGCTGACGGCGGCGAACGCGCCGATGTCCCCGGCTCCTGCCGCCGGCACCGCGCCCGTGCGGTGGCCCGACGTCGCGTTCGGCTCGACCCCGTCGGTGTGGCTCGGCGTCAGCGGCGCCGACAACATCCAGGGCCAGTACTTCGCCGCCGACGGCGCCCCCCTCGGAGCCGCCTTCACCGTCGACACCGACGCCTTCTTCGCCCAGTGCCCGCGCGTCGCCTACAGCCCCGACGCCGACGCGTTTCTGGTCACGTGGCACGCGAGCGTCAGCATGAACGCCGCGCGGGTGCGCGGCCGCCTGATTCGCCACGGCATGCCCGCGCTCACGCAAGACTTCGACATCTCGCCCGACGGCTCGAACTGGGAGATGGGCGCCGCCATCGCCGTCGGCCCGAGCGAGCTCCTCGTCGCGTGGCAGGCGTTCGGCGCCACCAAGATTCAGGCGCAGCGGGTGAGCCTCGCCGGCGCGAAGGTCGGCGGTGTCATCGACATCGACGCCGCGGCGCCGTACGCGCGCGACCCGTCGGCCAGCTACGACCCGACGTCGAACACGTACCTCGTCGCCTACGCCGGGTGCGTCGGCAACGACGACTGCTTCGTGCGCGCGCAGCGCGTGAACGCGGCCACCGGAGCGCTCGTCGGCACGCCGCTCATCCTCGACGCGCCCATCACCGCCGGCTACGTGCCCGAGCTCGCGTTCGACCGCGCCGCGCGACGCTGGCTCGCCGTCTGGTACCGCGCCGCGCCCGGAGCGCGCTCGCTCGAGGCCCGCACCGTCGCGCCCGACGGCACGCTCGGCACGCGCCGCACCGCGAGCTCGATGTACGCGGCCTACGACGGCAACAGCGTCGCGTGGAACCCCGTGTCCGGCACGTTCGTCGTCGTCACGCACGGCACCGAGCAGGACGCCGCGCTCGAGCTCGACGGCGAAGGGCGCCCACTGAACCTCCCCGGCCTGCTCTGGGGCCCCACCGGGGTCACCGGCAACTTCAACCCGCGCGTCGCGGCTCGCAGCGGCGCGCCCGACTTTCTCGGCGTCACCTCGACGATGTTCGCGAACCTGACGGCGCAGCGGCTGACGACCGCGACGCGGCTCGCCGTCGTGCCCGACGCAGGCGTCGATGCGGGCGTCGTCACCGACGCAGGGACCGTGACCGACGCCGGCACCCCGATGGATGCCGGCACGCCTTCCGACGCCGGCACCGTCACCCCGCGCCCCGATGGCGGGACGGACCCGGGCCCCGCGACGTCATCGTGTGGCTGCACGTCGGAGCCCGGCACGGCGCTGCTGCTCGGCGCGGTCCTCGTCGCGTTGCGGCGGCGGCGGGCGCGCTACGGGCAGCTGTTGTGGCTGCGGTAGCTCTGCGTCTCGAAGTAGCCGATGTCGGTCGAGCCGATCTTCACGCGAATCGGCGTGCCGTCGTGGAGCTGCTCGTAGTGCAGGTGCGGCCCGCTCGAGTCGCCGGTGCTGCCGACCTCGCCGATCTTCTCGCCCATCTTCACCTCGTCGCCCACCTTCACGCCGCGAACCGAGAGGTGCGCGTAGCGCGTGCGGTAGCCGTTGCCATGGCCGATCTCGACCCAGTTGCCGTAGCTGACGTCGCCCTCGCTCTCGGAGCGCGTCACGGTGCCGCCCGCCGACGCGATGACGGCGTCGCCGAGGTCACCGTCGCGGTTCCAGTCGACCGCGAGCTGCGGGCTGTGGGTGGCGCGCGTCGACGCAGCCCACACCTGCCCGCACCGAAACGGCATGCGCATCACCGGCCGACCGCCGAGCGCGTCTTGCGTCGTCGCGAGCTCGTCGCCCTCGTCGACGACGTTCTCTACGGGCCCGCAGCCTGCGAGCGCCAACAGCACCACCATCAGGTTCCAGCTCTTCATCGTGTGCTTTCCTCTCGTCACGCCGCCGAGACAGTTCGGCGCTGCGTTTCGGCGCGGCCCAAGAGCACTCGGCGTTCCCGCTCGGAGCTGCCCGACATCGCTCAGCCTGAAACGCGCGCGTGCCGCGGTGTTGGAGCGCGTACGCCCGGACGACTGTCCTCCGACAGAGGACGCCCTCGCGATCTCCGACCGTGGTATTGGGCGCGCATGCTCGCTGCCTTCGATACCGTCGTGTTCGCCGAGGGCTTCCTCGGCCGCCTCAAGAACGCCCAGAAGCTCATCGCGCGGAAGCAGCTCACCGAAGAGAAGCAGTGGCTGCAGACCGCGGTCGATCGCCTCGCCGCCGTTGTCGAGCCGGTGAGCGGCCTCGCCACCCGCGCCGCCCAGCTTCCCGAGCTCGAGTCGGTGCGCGGCGACCTCGCGAAGTCGCTGCAGCACGCCGCCGTCGACGCCGTCGAGCGCCTGCAGGCCGGCATCACCTTTCACGCCGGCCCGCGCGCGCCGGTGCTCGAGGAGCTGTTCAAGCCGTACAAGCTCGCGCCGCTGCGCAAGGCGTCGCGCGAAGACTTCGAGAAGTTCGCCGCCTCGTTCACGAAGCGGCTCAAGACGCAGTACGTGAAGCGCATCTTCGCCGGCGACGACTACGCCGCCGTGGTGCCGGCCGTCGCGCAGCTCACCGCGAGCTTCGACGCGTGGCGCACCGCGTTCTCGCCCGAGGCGCTGCCCGAGGCCGAGGCCGATAAGCTCCGCGCGCAGCTGACCGTGGCCGCCGACTCGCTCGCTCAGCCGCTGCACCAGGCGCAGCTGCTCGCCGAAGCGGCGCTGCTGCCCGTCGACGGAGCGTTCGCCGAGGCCGGCCTCGCCGCGAAGCCGAAGAAGCGCGCGGCGCCGAAGGCGGCGGCTCCGGTCGAAGCACCGGTCGAGGAAGAGGCCGCGGCCGCCGAGCCAGCGCCCGAGGTCATCGAGCAGGCGGCGAAGGCTCCGGCGAAGAAGGGCCGGGCCTCGGCTCGAAGCTGAACGCGTGCGCGCGGTCATCATCCAGCACGAGGAGCACGAAGACGCCGGCCTGCTCGGGCCAGTGCTGACGGCGGCGGGCTTCGACCTGGTGAAGCGGTTTCGGTCGGTCGAGCACGCGGACGTCGCGGCCGACCTGCTGGTGGTGCTCGGTGGCGCGATGAGCGCGAACGACGTCGGGGTGCACCCGTTCATCGGAGCCGAGCGCGCGCTGCTCATCGAGCGCCTCGCGCTCGAGCGGCCCTGTCTCGGCATCTGCTTCGGCTCGCAGCTGCTCGCGTCCGCCGCGGGCGCCGAGGTGCACGTCGGCAAGAACGGCCCCGAGATTGGCATCGGCGCGGTGAAGTGGATGAAGGCCGCCCAGGAGGACCCCGCGTTCAAGGGCGTCGGCGCGAAGTCGACCGTCGCGCACTGGCACGCCGAGACGTTCACGCCGGTGCCGGGCGGCACGCTGCTCGCCTCGACCGACCGCTACGCGCAGCAGGCGTTCCGCGTCGGGCGCTCGTACGGCCTGCAGTTTCACGCCGAGCTCGACGCGGCGCAGTGGTTGCAGTGGCTGAAGCGCGGCGCCGAGACGCTGAAGGCCGCGCGCCTCGACGCCGACGCACTCGCGAAAGACGCGGGCAAGCTCAAGGCCGCCGAGGCCGCGAACGTCGCGCTGCTCGAGCGGCTGGTGCGGGCGCTGGTGCGCGTGTGAGGGGCTGGGTCTTCGTGCTGCTGCTCGCCGCCGCGGGCTGCCGCTTCGTGACGCGCGTGTCCGACAGCCCGTGCTCGGGCGACGGCGACTGTGATCTCGTCGGAGCCGCTCCGCCGAGCTGCTGCACGACCTGTCGTCCGGTCGCGGCGACGAAGGCCACGGCCGCGAGCGCGCGCAGCGCCTGTGAAGACGTCTCTGGCGGTCCCCCGCGCTGCCCGTCGCTCGACTGCCCGTGCGAGCGCTCGTCGGCGGTGTGCCGCGCGGGCCGCTGCGAGGTCGACGTGAAGCCCTGCCGGTAGCGGCTGTCTCGACTTCGAGGTTCGCGGTGTCTTTGCGGCATGAGACCGTGGGTCGCCTGCCTCCTGGCATGTGCCGCGTGCGAGGGAGAGGTGGGCGATGTGGGTGGCGGCGGCTCGACGGCAGGCGGCAGCACGGCCGGCAGTGCGACGGCCGGTGGGATGACCGCGGGTGGGGGGAGCGCAGGCTCTGTGGCCGGCGGCTCCACGGCGGGAGGAGCCACTGCCGGCGGCGCGACTGCGGGCGGAAGCACCGCTGGCGGAAGCAGCGCGGGCGGCTCGGCCGGCGGCGCGGTGAACAACCCGTGCGCAACGGGGGCGGCGTTCTTCTGCGACGACTTCGAGGGGGCTCCCGTGGGCAGCGCGGCTCCGGCGCCGTGGAGCCGCAACGACGCCATCAAGGTGACGGCCGCCGCTGCCTACCGTGGAGCCCGCGCCCTCGACATCCCCGGCGGGCAGTCGCTGAACTTCAACCTGAGCGCGGCGCGCGACGTCGTCTTCATCCGCGTGATGCTGCGCTCGAGCTTCCTGCCGTCGACGATGGACAGCCGCTTCGGAATCTTGAGCGCGCGCACCGCGGGCGACTACACCGCGACGACCGACGCGAACCCGAACCTGATCGCCTTCTACAAGTGGCCCAACGGCGAGGCGGCGATCGACAGCATGGCGGTGGTGCCGACCGCGGCCTGGAGCTGCCTCGAGGCCTCGTACGACCGCACGACGCGCGTCTACCGGGCGTGGCTGAACGGCGCCGAGGTGACCGACTTCGCCGCCGCACAGAGCGGCCCCGCAGTGCCGAGCGGGTGGACGTCGGTGCAGGTGCAGAACGTCATCTACCATGGCGGCAGCGGCAACCTGCTCGTCGACGACGTGGCGCTCGGCAGCTCGCGGGTCGGCTGCCCGTGAGTTACGAACCCGCTGCAGGTGCATCGCGAGCCAGACTTCTTGCAGGCCATCATGGCGGCTCCCGCCGACGACGCGCCGCGCCTCGTCTACGCCGACTGGCTGCTCGAGCACGGCAACGCGCGCGGCGAGCTGATTCAGGTGCAGTGCAGGCTCGCGAAGCGCTTGGGCGACGCGAGGGCGCTCGCGAAGCGAGAGCAGCAGCTGCTGCACGTGCACGAGCACGCGTGGCTCGCGCCGCTGCGCCCGTTCATTCGCAGCTGGAAGTGGCGGCGGGGCTTTCTCGAGCGGGCGAGCGTCGACTGGGAGCAGCCCGCCGACGCGCTTCAGACGCTGGCGCTGGTGCCGCTCGAGCGACTGCAGCTGTTGGGCTCGGTGCCGACGCTCGGTCGTGCGGCGCCGCACCCGACGGTCGAGCACTTCGACTGTTCGCACGCCGGTCTCCGGCGCGACGAGCTCAGGGTGCTCGACACGGCCTTCTTCGCGAAGGCGCGCGTGCTCGACCTCACCGGCAACGGCGACGCAGAGGTCGCGGAGCTCGCGCGCTGCAGGCTGCCCGCGCTCGAGCGGCTGAACCTCGAGCACTGCCGCGTCACCGACGAGGCGCTCACGGCGCTCGCGGCGGCGCCGTTCTTTCCGCAGCTCACGCACCTTCACCTCGGAGCCGACGCGCCGCTGCGCTCGCTCGCTCCGCTGGCGGCGGCGAAGGCGCTCAAGTGGCTGCAGGCGCCGTTCACGCGCGAGACGGTGCTCGAGCTGCTCGGCCAGCGCCGCAAGCGGTTCGCGGTGCGCTACGTGGCGCACGACGACGACGTCACGCGCTCTCTGCGCACGCACTTCGGTGAGCCCGCCACCGCGTGGGCGCAGCTCGGCTGAGCAAAAAAGGGGACAGGCTACTTTTTTGCGCAACCATCGGTTGTCGTCGGCCGCGGGAGGCCGGGCGCGTTGCGCAAAAAAGTAGCCTGTCCCCTTTTTTGCTCAGCCGCGCCGGATGCCGGTCACCTCGCCGTAGCCGCCGGGGATGAAGAAGTCGTGCATGCCCATGCCGAGGCAGCGCAGCGCCGTCGTCACCACGTCGGCCGCCCGCGGCACCCGGCGCGACGCCTGGCCGTTCTCTTCGATGATGTCGACCGGCGTGCCGATGCCCGCGGGAATCTCGAACCCACCCACGCTGCGGTTGCCCGCCACGTTGCCGCCCGCGAACACCACCGACGTGTACGGGTGGTGGTTGTCGCCCTGGTCGTAGCCGCCGCCGTTCTGCGCCGACCACGTGCGACCGAACTCGCTCTGCACCAGCACCAGCGTGTCGTCGAGCAGCGTCTTGCCTGGCAGCCCCGGCGCCGGCGTCGCCTTCAGCTCGCCCAGAAACCGCGCCACGATGTCCATCAGGTTGCGGCCGTGCGCGCAGCTCGACGCGTTGCCCGTGCCGTTGTGCGTGTCGTAGTCGGGCGCGAGCGCGACGTGCACGCTCGTCGCCAGGTTCGACTTGAGGAGCCGCAGCGTCATGTCGAGCCGCGGCTCGAGCTGCGTCATGTGGAAGTTCGCGAGCCCGAACGTGTACCCGAACGGCCCGACGTTGCCGTAGCTCGACAGGTACGAAGGCTTGTTCGTCATCAGGTCGTCGATGCCCTTCGTCTGCTGCAGCACCGTGACGACGTCGGTCGCCAGCACGCGGCTCACGCTCGACAGCGAGCCGTGCAGCCCCTCGAGGAAGCCGTCGACCTTCGCGTTCGAGCGGCCGAGGTACTTGCCGGGGACTCCGAGCGTGTACTCCTCGAGCGTGGTGGTCTTGAGGGTGCCGCCGACCGCCATGCCGCGCACGTCTTTCTCGGGCCGGTCGGCGCGCCCGTCGAGGCCCTGCCACCAGCGGTTCGTCGCCGGGCTCGCCGAGAGCTGCGGCGCCAGCGCGTCGATGCTCGGCACGAACACCGGAGCCGCCCGCGACGGCATGCCCATCGCCTGCGGCGTGCCGCGCGAGTTGTCGACGATGACGAACGGCAGCGGCCGCTGGTCCTTGAAGCGGTTGAAGAGGTGGTTCGCGATGACCGCGTGAACGCACGGTGCTCGGAAGTCGGCGCCGGCGACTCCGCAGGCCGAGGCGATGAAGCCGCTCGCGTGGTCGTTCGTGCCCTGGTCGACGCCGTGCAGCACCGAGAGCTGCGAGCCCAGGCCGAAGTGCTGGTAGCCGTACATCGCCGGCGTGTACGTGTCGTTGCGCGTCTGCGGCATCGCCGGGTCCCACGAGCGAAAGATGCGCACGGGGTTGTACGCGCCGTTCGCGGGCCCGAGGTCGACGAGCTGGTTCGCGCGGAAGAAGATGGCCTCGCCGTTGAAGTTGCTCGGCGCCGGCACGGTCTTCACGACGTCGGCGTCGGTGCCCGGGAAGAACGCGTGCTGGAAGCGGAAGCCGCCCGGCACGTAGAGCACGCAGAGCCGCGACGGCGCGTCGGTCATCGTCTGCGCGTGGGCGCGGCCGCCGCCGAAGAGGCCGGCGCGCTCGAGCAGCGCGACCTGCGAAGCGCCGAGGGACCACGAGAGCAGCTGTCGTCGAGAGAGGCTCATGGCGTCGTGACCTTCAGAAAGAGACCCACAGCGGGTGGCGAACGAAGCTCGCGCAGACGGCCGTCCACGCCGTGCGCGTGTTGGTGGACTCGAGCGGCAGGTAGACCTGCGAGTAGAGCGCGTCGACCTCGGCCGCCGGAGCCACCTCGCCGAGCATGCGCAGGTACAGCGCCTCGATGTTGTGCTTGATCTCGACCGACTTCGACGCGCTCGTGTCCGCCAGCGTCACGTACCGCAGCACCGCCTTGTTGCCCGGCTTCTCGATCGCCCACCGGCACCACGCCTGTGACACCTGCACCAGCGTCTGCAGCGCCGACGGCCCCAGCGACCCGTCTTTCTTGCGGTAGTCGAGCGTCACCGAGCCGCCCAGCGCCTGGTACCGCTCGGTCGTGCGCGAGTCCGACACGTACTGTCGCGAGATGCCCGGCGCCCAGTCGCCCGGCCACACGAACAGCTGCCCGCCGCGCACCGTGAGCTCCTCGTCGCGCCAATTCGCGCGCGACGTGTCGACGAAGTCTTCGAGTGTGAGGCCGAGCTGATCCATCAGGCTCACCACCATGTCGTCGGCCTGCAGCCGCCGAATCGTGAACAGCGCCTGCGACGGCTCCGAGTTGCGCACGCCCGCTGGAGGCAGCTCGGTAATCCACTGCTCGACCTCCGCGATAGTCAGCTTCGTCACCCCCTGCTGCAGCAGCGTGTCGTAGGAGGTGCCCACCGGCATCTGCGGGTAGCTGCCCGGCGCCACACCCTTCAGCATCTGCACGAGCAGGCTGTTCGCCGGGTCTCCCGGCTTCACGTACTTCGTGTCGTAGACGAGCCCGTTCTCGAATGACTCGAGCGATACGAAGAAGGGCCGGTTGCCGTTGATGTGACAGCCGCTGCACGCCGCGTGCAGCGCCAGGCGGATCTCGTCGTTCTTGCCGACCGGTGGACACGTCGGCTGCTCGGGGGTTCCTCCTCCGGCTCCACCGGGACCCGTCGGGATCGGTAGACCGCGCGTGAGGATTGACGCGTCGCACGCCATCACGGTGAGCGCCAGCAACAGCGCTTTGCCCCTCACCCTGGCCCTCTCTCCTACGAGGGGAGAGGGGACTCGACTTCGTGCGTTTGCGTTTGGGTTTGCGCTGTTCATCACAGGCCCCTCCTCAGCTCGGGCTGCTGGAAGAGCTTCTTGATGAACGGCTTGAGCTTGCGGCCCCCCGCGACGAACTCGGCCGCGAGCTTGTCGATGTAGAGCTTCTCGGCCGCAGGGTCGAGGTCACGCCCGACGAAGTGCGTGTAGAGCCGCCGCGCCGCGCAGCGATCGAACTCGCCCGAGCGCACCAGAATCTTGCCGAACCCCAGCGGCCCCATCGTGCCGTCGCCGTGCTCGCCGAGCAGCGTGTACGACTGCGGCATCGTGTCGAGCAGCACCGCCTCGGGGTTCGCCTGAATCTGCGCCGGCGTCACCGGAGTCATCAGCGTGTTCGCCCCGAACGCGTTCTTCCAGCGAAAGCCCGGGCCCTTGCTGTCCGGGCCGTGCGGGTACTGGCCCGAGAGCCACGCCGCCGTCATGCGCCAGCGCCCTGCGCCGCCCATGAACGGCCACGGCACGTAGTAGCTCTCGGCGCCGAAGTCCCACCGCTTGAAGAAGATGGCCGCCGGGTCGAGCGTCTGGTGGCAGTGCATGCACGTGCCGCCCTTCGCCGGGTCATCGACGTACGGCGGAAACTGCAGCCCCGCCGGCGGAGGCGAGAAGCTCGCGCACGCGAACGTCTCCATGAAGCGCGCGGCGCGCACCCGCTCGCGCGGAAACGACGACAGCGAGCCGAGCATCGTCAGCACGCCCGCGCTCGGCAGCCCCTGCGGCGCCTGCGTCGTCGTGCGCGGGTCGAACTGGTACGTGCGCGACGCGAGGAAGAACGGGTTCAGGTCTTCGACCACGAACTCGCGCCACGCCTGCGGGTCGTTCGGAGTCGGGTGCAGCGGGTCGCGCGGCGAGGCGTCGGCCCCCGCCTTCCACCACGTCGTGTTCGCGTCGAGCGCGCTGCTGCCCTGCTGCCGCCCCTGCCGCACGTAGAGCGCGCGCAGCCAGTTCGTGCCGACCGAGTAGTTCGCCGTGACGAGGTCCGACAGCGGCCGGTCGTGCCACGCGAGGTGCGCGAACAGCCGCGCCGGCTCTTCGTACGGGTGCCGGCGCTGGCCGGTGATGAGGTCGTGGTTGCTGCCGGCCTGCAGGCCCTGCAGCGGCGAGCACCACACGAGGTTCGGGCCGCAGCCGCAGCCGGCCTCGAGCGACGGGTCGTAGTAGCCGCCCTCGGCGAGCCCGCAGTCCTTCATCGTGCCGTTCATCCCGGGCACCTGCCGCACGTTCGAGCCCGCGCCGCCGACCACCGCGACCATCGTGCCCGGCGCCCACCACGGCTCGTGCATCGTGACCGTCGCCGCGCCGTCGCCGCAGACGTTCGTCTCCCAGTTGCCGTAGAGCTTGCCCGCGTGCGTCGTGCCGCCGCCGCACGTGAAGAGGTGGCCCGACATGTCGCCCTGGTACGCGTCGCCCTGCGCGCCCGTGCTGTACGCGCCGATGGCGAGCCACTCGTGACCGAAGTGCAGCATGCGCTCGTAGAACTTCGGGCTCGCGAGCGCGTCGTCGATCGCCTGGTTGATCAGCGCCTCCTTCGCGGCGTCGTCGGGCGCAGCGACGAGGGCCTCGTACTGCGCGGCGCTCGGCGTCGTGCCGGTGAGCGCGAGCGTCACGCGGCGCAGCACGCGCGTGGGGCTGATGCGGTCTTTCGCGTCGACCGTGGGCGTCGTCGTCGGCATGGCACACTGCGGCGCCTGGGCACGCGCGGCGAAGCTCATCGAGAGGGCCGCGATGAGGGCGAGACGGGTCATGGCGGCTCCGTTGAGCAAGGCCTACGCCCGGCTCGGACGCTCGTAAGAACGGGCGGTTGGGAGCCATCGACCCGAGGGGGTGAGGGGCCGGCGCCCCCCTCCCGCCCCCCACCCTCGAGGCGGCGCCGCCCTTGAGGTTTACGGTGTAATCAAAGTACCTTGCGCGCGATGACGATCAGCCGGGTGCGCGGCGCGACGCGAGCCGGGCCCGTGACGAAGCCGCAGACCCGGGATCACCGGCGTCGCCGAGGAGGCGGGCCAGCCCGGCCAGGTCGACCAGTCGGACCACAACACCTGCACGACGACGAGCATGCAGTACATGCTGTGCCGGTCGAACCCGGCCGAGTACGTGCGACTGATGGGCGGCCTGTTCAGCCCGACGGGCGAGGTGAAGCTGCGCAGCGGGCAGCTCTTGCGCCGCGTGCCCGACTCGATTCCTCCCGACGGGCGGGGCGACCGCACCGCGAGCGAGCGGGTCTTCCAGTCCGCGCTGCTCGAGTACGCGAACGAAGGGCTGGTCTACAGCAACCGCAGCGACCGGAGCGCCGTCAGCCTGTTCGGCCTGAAGCTCCCGCTCGGGCACAGCGGGCTCGGCGGCAACCAGATGCGCCGCGGCCTGAAGGCGCTGTTCGGCGGCGACTTCAAGCTGCGCAAAGACGCGAGCGCGGCGCTCACCGCGGCGAAGTCGTCGGGCCAGACGCTGGTGCTGATGAAGTGGGCGTCGCCGAAGGGCGGCGACCTGCACGCCGTCGTGGTGACGCGCGTCGAGGGCGACCGCGTGTTTCTGCGCAACCCGTGGGGCGTGCACGGGGACCCGCCGGGCACCGTCTACGCGAACTCGCCGCGCCGCATGGAGGACCCCTCCATCGACGAAGAGAGCATGAGCGTGCGCGACTTTCAGCGCGCGATGAAGTTCGCGCTCCTCTGAGCCGGCGTGGCACACTGCGCCGCCTGTGCACTCGCGGCGATGCTCATCGAGAGGGCCGCGATGAGGGCGCGAGAGTTCATGGCCGCGGCGCTGCTGCTGACGGGCTGCCTCGACTGGGAGTCGCTCTCTCGCCTCGGCGGGAGCATCGCGGTGCCGCACCTGCCGGTCGACGCGCAGTTCGCGGGCACGGCAGACTTGTCGCTCGGCACGGTGGTCGTCGACACGACGGTGCCCGAGGTTCGCGGCATGGCGCTGCCTTCAGGCGTGACCTTCGACGTGCGGCCGCACGAGCCGTTCGGGCCCGAGCTCGCGGTGCTGCACGTGCGCGGGCTCACCGTGGCTGCGGGCAGCGCGGTGCGAGTCATCGGCACGCGCCCGCTCGTCGTCGTCGCGGCGACCGACATCGAGCTCGGCGGAGTGCTCGACGCCTCCGGCAAGCGCGACGTCCCCGGCGCGGGAGCGGCCACGAACCGCGGCGCGGGCTCCGACGGGCTCGCGACCGACGAGTCGGCGGGCGGCGGAGGTGCGGGTCACTCGGCGGCGGGCGCCGCGGGCAGCAACGCCTCGGGAGCGAACGGCCAGGGCGGCGCGACCTACGGCGACGCCGAGCTCAGCGTGTTGAGCGGCGGCTCGAAGGGCGGCGTCGGGGGCTTCCGCCTCTGCGCTCCGCAGCCGGGCGGCGCGGGCGGAGGCGCGGTGCAGCTCTTCGCCGCCGGAGCGATTCGCGTCGGCGACAGCGGCGGCGTCAACGCGGGCGGAGGCGGCGGCACCGGCGGAAAAATCTGCAACACGGCCGCAGCGGGCAGCGGCGGCGGCTCGGGCGGCGCCATCTTCCTGCAGGCGAACGAGGTGCAGGTGCGCGGCGTGCTCGCGGCGAACGGCGGCGGCGGCGGCAGCGGCACGACGGCGTGCGGCGGCTTCAGCTCCGACGGCCTGCCGGGGGAAGACGGCACGCTCGCGGCGGCGCCGGCGCGCGGTGGGCTCTCGGCCGACTGCGGCTCGACGGTCGGCGGCAGCGGCGGCTCGCTGCAGGGCGCGGCGGTCGCGGCCCCGAACGGCAACGGTGCGGGCGGTGGCGGTGGCGGCGCGCCGGGGCGCATTCGCATCGTGAGCGCGAAGCCGGCGGTGCTCGACGGGGTGGTCAGCCCCGCGCCCTGAGAGAGCGCGCGTGAAACCGGTGAGCCGGAAAGCGACGTCGCGGGCGCGCTCGCGCTGAGCGGGCACGCTGGGCGTCGTCGTTCGCCTCTGAGACATATGTCCCACTTTGGGGCGATTCGCGGGAGCGGCGGTCGCCCGGCGCGAAAACTCCCGCATGACCACGACCGTTCGAGGCAACGCTCCCGTTTCCCCGCACCGCGACGCGTCGAAGTTCTACGTGTCCGACCGCAACCTGCAGAACCTGGCCAGGCTCGGCATCGGCGGCGACACGCTGACCGCGGCGAAGCGCGGCGACGAGGTGCTCGACCCGGTGGGCTCGCTGCCGGGCGCGACGGCGGTCGACGGAGTGCTGAAGCTGTACGAGCTCGACCGCCTCGACAAGCCGGCGAACCGGGCGGTGCTGTTCCCGAACGAGGCGGCCGCGGTGCCGGCGGTGCACAAGCTGTTCGAGATTCCCGACGCGACGCCGGCGGCGCTCGCTCCGCTCGAGACGCTCGCGTACAAGCTCGAGCGCACGCTGACGAGCCCCGCGGTGACGACGCTGCCCATCGCGCCGCTCGCGACGCCCGAGCTGCGGCTGGCGGCGCAGCGCGTTCAGCTGGTGAAGAACTCCGACGCCGACGCGACGACCATCTCGCGCGAGGACATTCAGTGGGCGCTGTCGCCGGCGAACGTCGGCGCGTTCACGGGCCAGACGAAGGCGCAGCTCGAGCAGCTTCAGGCGATGTTCCACGACGACCTCTACACGGAGAAGGTGGTGGGGGTGCTGCCGCCGAACGTGCAGAAGCGCAGCATCGTCGACGTGAGCGGAGTGAAGGTCTCGGTCGACACGCGCATCGGCTTCCACACGGGGCGGTCGTACCCCGACGACGGCCGGCACTACCGGTGGAACCCCGACGTCGCCGAGCGGGCCATCAACGTCGAGGCGCCCGTCGGCTACAAGGTGTTCGTGAAGAGCGTGGCGACGGCCGGTGACGGGCGCTTCAACCAGGAGGCCGTCATCGACGGCAACGGCGGGAGCCAGCGCGCGTTCGCCGAGCCGACGCTGTTCGACGGAGCCACGAGCGTTTGGGTGCAGGTCTTCGACCCCATCGGCGCCATGGTCCGCAACGTGCGCGTGCAGCTGCCGAAGCTCGACCTGCCGCCGATGAACGCGCCCGCCGGCTTGAGCGGCCGCCGCGTCGAGGAGTGGCGTGACGGCGCCGGCGCCGTGATTCCGAAGAACGACGCGCGGCTGAACCCGTACAGCCTCGATGGTCACCCGCACCTGTTCAGCTACGACGCCGTCGTGGTCTGAGGTGTGAGAGGGGGCTGTGGCCCCTGACCCCGCGTGGGCGAGGGCGCGGCTCGTACAGCTCGCGCGCGTGCGAAATGCGTGGGTGTTGCTCGCGCTCTGCGTTCTGGGCGACTCGGGCACTGTCGCTGCTGGCGCGCGAGCGCTAGCGGGACAGTTGCGGGAGGTTCGACGGCCGGTGGTGCTGCGACTGCCGGCGGGGCGGGCCGGTGAAGTTCCGGATCCTCACGGTGGACCCGGAGAGCGGCGACTTCTCGCCGTGCCGCACTCGGGGAACGTGTTCCGGCTGCCTTCTGGTAGTGGTGCGTGAGTTCAAGCGGCGGCGCAGGTGCCGCGCGATTCCGCTGCACTGCAAGGGCGCCGTGATGTTCCTCGCCTCGAACCCGCGGAGGTGTGGTTGTACCGGCACGGGTGATGAGACGAGCTCCCTGACACAACCCCGGGGAGAGGATCCAAGCCGTGGAAGACTCTCTTCTCGAACCCCCGAGCTACGCAGAGCCCCAGTCACCCGCTCACCGCGTCACCTGCTCACCGGGGGCTCGATGGCCGCTGCCGCGCAATGCGACTCTCAGCCGACGCTCGTTCGACCCCTGGTGACCTGCTCACCGCGTCACCAGCTCACCGGGGGCTCGATGGCCGCTGCCGCGCGATGCGACTCTCAGCCGACGCTCATTCGACCCCTGGTGACCTGCTCACCGCGTCACCTGCTCACCGGGGGCTCGATGGCCGCTGCCGCGCCATGCGACTCTCAGCCGACGCTCATTCGACCCCTGGTGACCTGCTCACCGCGTCACCTGCTCACCGGGGGCTCGATGGCCGCTGCCGCGCGATGCGACTCTCAGTCGACGCTCATTCGACCCCTGGTGACCTCACCGCGTCACCTGCTCACCGGGGGCTCGAAGGCTCAGGGCGGTGGAAGAATTTCTTCTCCCGCCGCGAGCCTGCGGAGCCCGGTCACCACCTCACCTGCTCACCTGCTCACCACCACCCAGGGGAGTCTCCTCCCGGATCCATCGAGCTGTCCTCTCAACGAACAGTGACGCTCTGAGTCGGGACACTCTGGCTCACAGTCGAACAGCGCTGCGCGACCGCGCCGCACTTCTCTGGAGATGAGAATCTGCGCCGCAGGTCACGCGCCTTGCGCCAGCGTCTTGGCCGCCAGCACCGCGGCCTGCCCCACGAGCGGCGACAGCAGGTAGTGCAGCCCGCCCCAAGGCACCGTGACGCCGGCGGCCTCGGCCGTGCGCAGCATGCCGCCCCGCGCCTTCGAGCCGTACAGCGTCGCGCCCGCGAGCGCGAAGCCGGTGCCCGACGGCGACAGCCCGAACACCAGCGGCCCGGAGTCGACGTCGCCCGAGCCCTTCACGCCGGCCGGGTACTCCCGCCAGGCCGCGAGCCCGGGCACCGCGTCGAAGAGAAACACGCGCTCGGCCGCCTCGTACTGCGCGCGCGCCACCGCTGCGTCGACCCGGTACAGGTAGTACGAGTTCCAGCCGGCCCCCGAAGCCCGCGGCCCACTGCGCGGAGTGAACTCGAGCAGCCCCGTCTTCGCGTCTCGCGGCCAGCGCTCGAGCCACGCTCGCGTGGGCACGTCGCGGCCGTCGCAGCGCGCTCCCTCGGCGACGGCGGCCAGCGTCACCGCGTTGTCTGGAATCCACTTCATGCCCGGGTACGTCTCGAGCAACGCGTCGGGCGCCGCCGCGTACCGCCGGGCCAGCGCGCCGAGCACCCGCTGCCGCACCGCGACGTTCTCGGGGCTGCACTCGAGCGCGAGCAGCAGCCCCACGTGCCCGAGATAGCCCGCGTGCCCTTCTGCCCCATCGAGCGTCAGCAGCGCGTCGCTCTTCCACGCGCGCGTGTCGAACGCCCGCACGTCGGCGTCGAGCGCGCGGCGCGTGAGCCAGCGCAGCTCGTCGGGCCGCCCCAGGTTCTTCGCAGCGATGCCCGCCATCGACAGCGAGACGAGGTACCACTCCGCCGCGATGAGCCCGTCTCCCGGCGTCGTCGACCTCAGCTCGCTCATCACGTTGGCGAAGCGCGAGCTCGAGTCGTCGACCGTCGCGAGCGTCGAGCAGCAGACGAGCCGCGCCGCGATCACCAGGGCCACCACCTTCAGTTTGCGCATGCCGCGAGGATGACGCTCGGCTGCGATGGGCGCCCCCCAAGTTCGCCGCGAGCGGTCGCAGACGCCGCCTGAACGGTCGCCTCGAATTGATTTCGCAGAGGTTTGCGTCGTAAACCGCGTCTCGATGAAGCGCTCGGCGACGGCGATGCTCGCGGGGACCCTGATGGCGGCCGCGTGCGGCAGCCCGGGCGCTCCCGACGCCGGTGCCGCTGCGCCGGCGCTCGACTCAGGCGCGGTGCTCGCAGACGCGGGCCGCGACGCCCACGACGATGCGGGCACGGATGCGGGCGCCGAGCCGGTGAACGACGCAGGCTTCGACGCCGGCACCGTCACCGACGCGGGCCTCGACGCCGGCACCGTCACCGACGCAGGCCTCGACGCCGGCACCGTCACCGACGCCGGCACCTCGGTCCCGGGCCACCCTGGCTGGGCGAAGTACACGCTCTCTGTCGGGGCTCACGCGGCGACCGTCACGCAGAACGGCGCGGCGCGGCTGCCGCTCGCGGGCCTCGTGACGGTGAGCGCGCGAACCTACCGGTTCATCTTCGACGCGAGCGCGATGTACGTGCTCACGAACCCGGTGCAGCCCGACGACCAGCTCGACTGGAACAAGCTGCCCGGCCTCTCGGACTGCGGGCAGCTCGACCTCTCGGCCGACGGGCTGATGTTCGGCTGGCGCTGGCGGCCCGACCTCACGCCTCCGGTGCTCGAGGTCGCGCAGTACGCGAACAACGGCGGCACGCACCTGTACCCGGCGGCGGGGCTCTTCACGCTCGACGAGAGCGAGCTGCGCGCCGAGGTCCCGCTGCAGTACGAGCTCACCATCACGACGACCGAGTACCGCTTCCACGTCACCGGAACGGTCGGCCCGCGAGCGCTCGACGTCAGCGCCACCTTCCCCCGACGCTGCTCGAGCTCGACGAGCAGCCTCAAGTGGGCCGCCGGCTTCTACTTCGGCGGCACCAGCACAGCGCCGCAGCCCATCACCGGCTGGGCGCAGGAATAGCCGCTCAGAAGCGGTTCGGAGTGGAACGCGGCCTCGGCGCGCAACAGACCATCCCCCGGGGCCATCTGCTACCGTTCGCGCACCGAAGGGGGCAGTCATGCGTGCTCTGTGCGTCGCGTCGTTCCTTCTCGTCGCCTGCGGCTCGGGCGGCACCGGGAAGATCACCGGACGCATCTCGGTCGAAGGAGGCCAGGCCTCGGGCATCGCCGTCGAAGCGCTCGGCCCGACTCCGACGGCGACGGCCACCGACGAGAGCGGCAGCTTCACGCTCGAGGGCCTGCGCGACGGCTGGTACGTCGTGCGCGCGACGGTGAGCGCCGCCGAGGCTCCCACGCAAGAGGCCGTCGTTCACGTCGAGGCTTCCGCCGCCGACAAGGAGCCCGCCCTCGCGTTCAAGCTCGCGAAGGGCAAGGTGAGCGGAAAGGTCGTCTTCAGCGACATGAGCGCGGCCGCGGGCCTGCCGGTCTCGATCGCCGGCGCCGTCGCTCGAAGCACGGTGACCGACGCCATGGGCGCGTTCGCGATCGAGAACCTGCCCTCGGGCGCGTTCGTGCTCACGGTCGAGGCCGCGGACACGCGGGAGCGCCGGCACTCGGTGACGTTCACGCTCGACGGCCCGACCGCGAGCGTGATGCTGCCCGACCTCGCGTTCACCGCGACCGGCAGGCTCACCGGCACGGTGAAGGACTCGACGATGATGCCCGTCGCGGGAGTCGACGTGACCGTGCCGGGCACCTCGGTGCGCGCGACGAGCGACGGCGCCGGAGCCTTCGAGCTCGTCGACGTGCCCGCGGGCCTGCGCTCGGTCGTCGCGAGCCGCCCGGGCGCGGTCACGCTCAGCGCGAAGGCCGACGTCACGGTCGCACGCGGAGCGAACCCGTTGGTGACGCTCACGCTGACCCGCGCGACGCCTCCGACCGGCACGGTGACCGGCGGCGTCACGTTCTTCCACTCGGGCACGCCCGAGCTCATCACCGTCTCGGCGCTCGGCTCGAACGTGTCGACGGGCGTCTCGTCGCTCGGGCAGTACAGCCTCGACGTGCCCGCCGGCGAGTGGGACATCGTCGCCGAGGCGCCGAGCTACCCGCGGCTCACGCTCGGGCACGTCACCGTGAAGGAGGGCACCACGCAGACGCTGCGGCCCGCGCACATGACGCTGTGGCGCCGCTTCCCCGATGACCCGCTCATCGGCGGAGTCGGCTTCGCGGGCATCACCGCGCCCTCCGAGGGCGACTGGTTCCTCTTCGAGACGAACAACGCCGGCGGCGCTCCGCAGTGGTGGTGGCTCGCGAACAGCAAGACGCTGTCGCGGCGGCTGTACCACACGGGCTCGAGCACTCCGGCGCAGGGCAGCATCTTGAGCCGCACGGGGCAGCACCTCGCGTACGTCGCCGGAGGCGCCACGTACCTCATCAACACGAGCACCGGCGCGCAGACGTCGTTCGCGCGGGTCCCGAGCGTGCACGACTTCTCGACCGACGAGACCGTCTACTTCAACGCCGACGTGAATGGCCTCATGCGCTACACGCTCGCGCCAGCGACGCGACGCGACTTCGGTGGCAACGCGGTGGTGAAGCTCACGCGCGACCGGTGGCTCGTCATCAACACCGTGACTCGGGAGCAGACGCTCGTGACTCCGACGACCGAGCACCTGGTGTTCACGAACGTCGACACCTCGATCCTCTCTCCGATTCCGTACGTGTACACGGGCTGCACGATGGGCACGGGCTGCACCGTGAAGTTCCTGCCGCCGAACGCGACGCAGGCGGTCACGCTGCAGGGCGGGCCGTACAGCTCGTTCAGCGACTTCTTCTTCTCGACCTCGCAGATGGAGAGCAGCGCCGACTACGCGCCGTTCTACACGACGGCGCTGCAGCGGCTGGTGAAGCTGAGCGACGGCTCGTTCGTCGACCTGCCGGCGAGCACGAACCGGCTCGACTTCAACGAGACCGGCACGCGCGTGTTCTACCTGTCGGGCCCGCCGGGCAACGTCAACCTGCGCGAGGAGGCCGTGCCGGCGACGGGCACGGTGCTGCCGCTGGCGACGTTCGCGGCGAGCGTGAACCCGCAGTGGATCAGCGCGAACCGCATCGTCGCGTTCGACAACGCTCCCGGCGCGGGCCGGCGCGTCGAGGTGCGGCAGGGCACGCTGACCTCCGACCCGAACTACGTCGTGGGCAGCGGCGCCATCATCGGGCCGTTCGCGCACTGGGGCCGCTCGTCGGACATGACGCGGGCCGGAGTCGTCGCCGATGCGTCGGTGCGCACGCTCGACCTGCCGTACCCGGGACAGGCCGGGGTGACGGCCTCGGGCGCGAGCGAGGGCGTCGGCAAGCCGGGCCGCTGGGGCGCCATCTCGGAGAACAACCTGGCCGGCTTCAAGGGCACGTTCGTGCTCGACGCCGCGAAGGACGAGGTTCGCAACCTGAGCCAGCTGCGCGTGAACGGCAGCTTCCTCGGCGTCCGCGCGTGGATGGCGGCGCACGCGTTCAGCGGCGAGAGCGGCTTCATGACGTACACGAATGATCAGCTGTTCGTGATTCCCGAGCCGACCCTTCAGACCGCGGGCTTGAGCCTGCCGCGCCCGAGCGGAACCTGGCTGCTCGCGGTGGAGGCCGTGACGCCTCCGCGGGTCGTGTTCGCCGAGGTCCCGTTTCCATGATGATTCCGTGAAGATCAGATGAGCCGGGGGTGAAACACTGCTCTCGCCCCGAAGGCACCATCGCGACCATGAAAAAGCTCCTGCTCGCAGTGCTGGTCTTGCAGTCGTGCGCGATGATGGACCGCGCCCCGCCGGCGTCGAAGTCCGAGGGCCGCTACACCGCGACGCGCGACAGCAAGCCCGAGGAAAAGAGCATCGACTTCAGCGGCGAGACCCTCGAGGGTGAGCTCACGAAGCCCAACGGTGAGTACGCCGAGGCGCGCAAGAAGGTGAAGGACAGCAAGCTCGCGAAGGCCCCCGACTCGTTCGGCCCTGCCACCGGCTCGACGACCTCCACCCCCAGCGCAGTCGGCGCGCCCGAGAAGCCGCCTCCGCCTACCACGACCGAAGCCATCACCGTCACCCCGCCCGCCGAGCCGAGCCCCGACCCGAAGCCCGCCGACAGCCCGCACCGGGTCACGCAGGGCACCCTCGAGGCCAGCAAGCGCCCGGCACCGAAGAACGAGAAGACCGAGGCCGAAGAGTCGGGCGTGCTCTTGCAGCACTACGGCGTGAACCCGACCATCGACGCCGCGGCCGAGCGCATCTCGACGTTCGCGGCCGACGTCGACACCGGCAGCTACACGCTGGCGCGCAGCTACCTCGAGCGCGACCAGCTGCCGCCCGAGGCCGCGGTGCGCGTCGAAGAGTTCGTGAACGCGTTCGACTACGGCTACCGGGCTCCCGAGCGCGAGGCGTTCGCGGTGCAGGTCGAGGCGTTCCCCTCGCCGTACCGCAAGGGCTACCACGTGCTGCACGTCGGCCTGAAAGGCCGCGAGGTGAAGGCCGAGGCGCGCAAGAGCGCGGCCCTCACGTTCGTCATCGACGTCTCGGGCAGCATGGACCAGTCGAACCGCCTGCCGATGGCGAAGCAGGCGATGACGATGCTCACCGAGCAGCTGCGGCCCGACGACACCGTCGCCGTCGTCGTCTACGGCGACCGCGCGCACACCGTGCTCGAGCCGACGCCCGCCTCGAAGAAAGAGACCATCTACGCCGCGCTGCAGTCGCTGCGCAGCGAGGGCAGCACCAACGTGCAGGCCGGCCTCGAGCTCGGCTACACGGTCGCGCTGCGCCACTTCAAGGGCGGCGGCATCAACCGCGTCATCCTCTGCAGCGACGGCGTCGCCAACAACGGCGTCACCAGCGCCGACGGCATCTACGCCCGCGTGAAGGGCAAGGCGAGCGAGGGCATCACGCTCACCACCGTCGGCTTCGGCATGGGCTCGTACAACGACGTGCTCATGGAGCGCCTCGCCGACCAGGGCGACGGCCACTACGCGTACGTCGACAAGCTCGACGAGGCCCGCCGCATCTTCGTCGAGCAGCTCACCGGCACGCTCGAGGTCATCGCGAAGGACGTGAAGCTGCAGCTCGAGTTCAACCCCGAGGCCGTCGAGCGCTACCGCCTGCTCGGCTTCGAGAACCGCGCCCTGAAGAAAGAAGACTTCGCGAACGACCGCGTCGATGCGGGCGAGCTCGGCGCCGGCCACGCGGTCACCGCCATCTACGAGGTGAAGCTCAAGAGCCGCAGCCCGAAGTTCTTCGCCACGTTCCGCGCCCGCTTCAAGCAGCCGCAGGGCGGGCAGAGCGCGCTCGTCGAGAAGGCGCTCCCGATGGAGGTCGTGCGCGACAGCCTCGCGGCGGTCAGCGGCCCGACGCGCATGTCGCTGGTGGCGGCGGGCTTCGCCGAGAAGCTGCGCGGCAGCTACTGGGCGCGCAACCTCTCGTGGGACGAGCTCATCGCCACGTGGGAGACGCTGCCGCCGAGCCTCAAAGAGCGCAAGCAGTCGCAGGAGCTGCACGTGCTGCTCCTCACCGCCAAGCGCCTCGACAAGCGGCCCGACCGCTTCGAGCGCGAGGTGCCGCTCGCCCAGATGGACTTCGACCGCATCCCGGTCTTGAGGTGAAGTGAGGCAGAGGGCCGAAGAGCGCCGGCAGGCCCCCTCACCCCGTCCCTCTCCCCTACGAGGGGAGAGGGGGCGCGCATTCGGGGCGCTCGCGGCCGTCGCGGCGGTCCTCCTCCTCTTCCTCGGAGGCCTGGCCCGGGTCTTCGCCCGCGAACGCGACGACGCCCTCGAAGAGATCGACGGGCGCCGCCGCGCGCTCGAGCAGTACGCGGCCACCGCGCTGCAGCGCCGCTTGCACGACGCCCTCGCGGCCGCCCTGCCCCGCATCGACGCCGCCGCGAAGGACCCGCTCATCGACGCCGAGGGCACGCTGCTGATCAGCGACGGCGTGCGCGTGCTGCCCCCTTCGCCCGCGCAGCCCATCTCCGGCGCGCTCGCGGAAGACGACGAGGCCAGCGAGCTGCCGTTCGTGAAGGCGGTGCGCGACGCCAAGACGGACGCCGAGCTCGAGCGCGCGGTGCGGGGCCTGCTCGCGCACCGGGCGCGCTGGCGCACTCCGGTCGAGCACGACGCCGAGGCCGTCACGCAGGTGGTCGAGCTGCTGCTCCCGCGCGGCAACCCGGCGCTGCTGCGCGGCCTGATGCGCGACGGCTTTCAGGGGCAAGACGGGCTGCAGCGAAGGCTCCTGCGCGGGCGCACCCAGCTGCCGCCCGAGACGCTCGCGAGGCTGTGCGCGCGCGTCGCGCTGCTCTCGCGCCACGCGCAGGTGCCCGCCGACGACTTCGAGGCGCGCTGCGCGGAAGAGCCCGTGAGCGACGCACAGCTCCCCGACGTCGACGCGCTGCCGGAAGGGCCCTCGCAGCTCGAGGGCTGGTACGCCGAGCGCGAGGGCAACCTCGTGCGCGGGCTGCGCGTCGACCTGGGGCGTGAGCGCGCCGAGGTGCGCGACCAGATGAGCGCGCTCGGCCTCGTCGAGCCGGCCGACTGGGAGGCCGCCGTCTCCCGCGCCCGCGCCCTCTTCCGCCTCAAGGCCGGCCTGCTCGGCCTCGTCGGAGCGCTCGGCCTGCTCGCCGCCGGCCTCGTGCACGTCACGCAGCGGCGCAAGCAGCGCTTCGTCGAGATGAAGGAGGACTTCGTGGCGGCGGTGAGCCACGAGCTGAAGACTCCGCTCGCGTCGATGCGGGTGATGGCCGAGACGCTCGAGACGCGCCTCGAGGGCAACGCGCAGGCGAAGGACTACCCGCAGCGCCTCGTCGCCGAGGTCGACGGGCTCACGGCGCTGGTCGAGAACATCCTGTCGTTCAACCGGCTCGACAAGGGCCGGCTCGAGCCGCAGCGCTCGCACGTGCCGCTCGCGTCGCTCGTGCGCGTGCTCGAAGACGACGCGCCGAAGGCGAAGCTCACGTTCGAGGGCTTCGAGAGCGCCGTGCTCGAGGCCGACGCCGAGCTCTTGAAGCTCTGCCTGCTGAACCTCTTGCGCAACGCGTGCCGCTACAACGTGCGCGACCCGGTCGAGGTGCGCTTCAGCTACGACGCCGCCACCGCCACGCTTCGCGTCAGCGACAACGGCGTCGGCATTCCCGACAGCGAGCACGAGCGCGTGTTCGAAGACTTCGTGCGGCTCAAAGCCGTACCGCGCGCAGGCACGGGCCTGGGCCTCGCGCTGTGCCGTCGCGTCATGGCGATGCACGGCGGCAGCATCGCCATCGAGCGCTCGAGTCCCGACGGCACGACCTTCGCTGTCACGTTCCGAAGAACGTCCCCTCTCCCCTCGTAGGGGTGAGGGGCGAGTGTGTAGCGAGCAGTTACGCACGAGCCGAAAAACAGAACCTGCACCTCCGCCGAGAATGCGCCATGCCGCGCCTCCTCTGCGTCCTCGCCGTCTTCTTCGGCACGAGCGCGCTCGCCCTTCCGCCCATCGAAGGCGAATTCCCAGCAGACGCCGACTTCATCACGATTCCGTTCGAGGTCCCGGCGGGCACGGCAGAGCTGCGCATCGAACACGAGACGCTCGAGGCGGGCGCCGTCATCGACTGGGGGCTCGAGGGCCCCGACGGCTTCCGCGGCTACGGCGGCGGCAACACCGAGCCCATCACGACGGGCGTGAAGGCGAGCTCGCGCAGCTACCTCACGGGCCCCATCACGCCCGGCACGTGGAAGGTCTACGCCGGCAAGGCGAAGTCGCCCTCGGGCACGCCGGGCTACCGCGTCACCGTCGCGCTGCGCGACGTGGCGACGCTGGCCGACGAGCCGCAGCGCAGAGCGTGGGCCGCGCCGGCCCCGCTGAAGAGCGCCGCGCGCTGGTACGCCGGCGACTTCCACACGCACTCGCGCGAGAGCGGCGACGCGAAGCCGACGTTCGACGCGATGGTGGCGCTGGCGAAGTCGCGCGGCCTCGACTTCATCGAGCTCTCGGACCACAACACGAGCTCGCAGCTCGAGCTGATGGGCGACGCGCAGGGCCGCTCGCCCGACGTGCTGCTCGTGCCCGGCGTCGAGCTGACCACGTACGGCGGCCACGCGAACGGCATCGGCGCCACGAGGTGGGTCGACCACCGCGTCGGCTTCAACGGCGTCACCATGAACGGCATCGCCGCGGCGCTCGTGCAGCAGGGCGCGGTCTTCTCCATCAACCACCCGGTGCTCGACCTCGGCGACGCCTGCATCGGCTGCAAGTGGAGCCACGCCCTGCCGCGCGACTCCATCGGCGCGATCGAGATCGGCACCGGCGGCTGGGACGCGACGGGCCTCTTGTTCACGCGCGAGGCGATTCGCTTCTGGGACCGCGTGCTCGACCTCGGCCTGCACGTCGCGGCGGTCGGCGGCAGCGACGACCACACCGCCGGCGTCGGCAGCATGAGCCCCATCGGCAACCCGACGACGATGGTGTTCGCGCGCGAGCTCTCGGTCGACGCCGTCGTCGAGGCCGTGCGCAAGGGCCGCACGGTCGTGAAGCTGCAGGGCCCCGACGACCCCATGGTCGAGCTGACCGCGGGCGACGCTACCGTCGGAGACACCGTCGCCGCCGCCGAGCCGACGCTGAAGGCCCGCGTCACCGGCGGCTCCGGCGCGAAGCTCGTCTGGGTCGTGAACGGCAAGGCCGAGCCCGCCGTCGACGTGACCGCTGATGCGTTCGACGCCGAGCGCACGTTCACCGCGCCCGCGCAGGGCGAGACGCGCGTGCGCGCCGAGGTCTGGGTCGGCGGCTACCCGCGCACCGTGACGAGCCACGTGTGGCTGACGCCGGCCCCGCCGAAGGGCTGCAGCGCGGCCGCGGGCCTGCCGCTGGTGCTGCTCGCGCTCGCGGCCCTGCAGCGGCGCCGTTTGCGCGGCGGGCCATGAATCAGTAGGCGTGGGCGATGCGCCACGCCTTTCTGCTGCTCCTCGTCCCGCTGGTGGGTGCGGCGAACCCACGCCGCGTCGCCGACCTCAACCCAGAGACCTCGACGAAGAGCGGCCGGCCGAACTTCTTCGTCACCGCCGGGTCGCGCACGTTCTTCCAGGGCGTCGACGCGTTCGGTGCCGAGCTGTGGGTGACCGACGGCACGGGCATCGGCACGCGCCGGGTCGCCGACGTGAACCCGGGCACGGCGAGCTCGCAGCCGAACCCCATCGGAGCCATCGGCAACGAGGTCGTGTTCGCCGCCACGCGCCCTGACGTCGGGCGCGAGCTCTTCATCAGCGACGGCACCGCCGCCGGCACGCGCCTGCTGAAGGACCTCGAGCCCGGCGCGGCTTCCGGCGTGAACATCAACTTCAACAGCGAGCCGGGCATCTCGTCGAACGGCTTCGTGTTCTTCGGCGGCGGCATCGCCACCGACATCGAGCTGTGGCGCACCGACGGCACGGCTGCGGGCACCGTGCGGCTCGCGGACCTGAACCTCACGGGCTCGAGCAACCCGCGGGAGTGGGCCACGTTCTCGGGTCGCGTCGTCTTCACCGCGAACGGCGCGAGCGGCAGCGAGCTGTACGCCACTGACGGCACGGCGGCCGGCACGACGCTCGTCGCCGACCTCGCGCCGGGGCTCGCGAGCTCGAGCCCCTCGGGGTTCACGCCGCTGTTCAGCTTCCTCTACTTCACCGCGAGCGACCCCACGAACGGGTCGGAGCTCTGGCGCTGGGACGGAACCACCGCACCGGTGCGGCTCTCGACCATCGCGTCGGTCGGCACCTCGCCGATGCAGATCCTGGCCACGCAGACGTTCTCGGTCTACTTCGCGGGCGACGGCCCTGCCGGCAACGAGCTCTTCCGCTACGACACCGTCGGCGGCGCCGTCACGGCCTACGACATCAACCCGGGCCCTGCGTCGTCGACGCCGCGCGCGTGCGGTGAGATCAGCTCGACCGTCTACTGCGTGCTCGGCGGCAACGACATGCCGGCCGACGTCTATCAGGTCAGCTCCAGCAGCTCGACGGTGACGCCGATGGCCGACCTGAACCCCGGCCCTCGCGGGTTGAACGGCGCCGTGCGCTACCTGTCGGAGCCGAGCGCGATGCTGATCAACACCGGCGGCCGCCTCCTCTCGCTGCGCGCGTTCGGAGCGTTCACCGACGTCGGCCTCACCACCGATCAGGTCGAGTCGGTCGGCGTCACCGGAGGCGCCATCTACGTCGCCGGCAACGACGGCAGCTCGGGCGACGAGCTGTGGACGGTGAGCGCGTTCGGCATCAAGCGGCTCGTGCGCGACATGTACGGCGTCACCGCGTCGTCGCTGCCCGTAGCCATCACCGCCGACGGCGACCGCGCGCTCTTCGGCGCGAACCCGCACAACCTCGGCTACGAGCTGTTCGAGACGAAGGGCACGACCGCGTCGACGCGTCAGCTCACGTCGATGCTCGGCCTGTCGGTCATCTCGTCGCTCTTCGTGCTCGGCGATCGGCTCGTCATCCGCTTCGGCACGGCGATGTACGGAACCGACCGGCTCACCCTCGGCTCCCCAGACCCGCTCCCCAGCTCGGTCGGAGCGCCGACGGTCTTCAACGGCAACCTCTACTTCGCCGCGAGCAGCGCCGCTGCCGGCACCGAGCTGTGGCGCAGCGACGGCACGCTGGCCGGCACGCGTCTCGCGGCCGAGGCCGCCACCGGCACCACGTCGGGCTTCAGCTCGAGCCCGCCGCTCGTCGCGCTGCCCACGGGCCTCGTGACGGTCGCGAACGACGGAGCCTCGGGCGCCGAGCCGTGGTTCTCCGATGGCGCTCAGGCGGGCACGCGCCGCATCGCAGACTTGAACCCCGGCGCCGTGGGCAGCAACCCCTCGCTCCTGACTCGGGCGGGGAACCGGGTCTTCTTCTTCGCGACCACGGCGGCGACCGGCACCGAGCTGTACGTCACCGACGGCACGACGGCGTCGCTCGTGGCGGACCTCGTGGCGGGCACCGGCAGCCTGCCGGCGCTCGCGGCGATGGTGGGCACTACGGACCGCGTGTTCTTCGTCTCGGTGCCCGACGTCTGGGCGAGCGACGGCACCGCGGCGAACACGCTGCGCGTCGCGCAGGCGGTGACACCGTCGGGGGCGCTGGTGACGGCGGGCTCGAAGGTGTTCTTCTCGGGCGTCGCCCCGGGCATGGGCCGCGAGCTCTGGGTCAGCGACGGCACGGTCGCCGGCACGATGGCGATCGACCTCGCCCCGGGCCCCACCGACTCGAGCCCGGCGAACCTCTTCGCCGTCGGCAACGAGGTGCTCTTCATGGCGAACGGCAACGACGGCGCGGGCATCGAGCTGTGGCGCAGCGACGGCACGGCCCTGGGTACGCGGCGCGTGACCGACATCGCGGCCGGCGTTCCCGACTCGTTGCCGCGCAACTTCGGGCGCGTCGGCTCGCGCGTGTACTTCTCTGCGACCGACCTCGACGGCGACGAAGAGCTCTGGGTGTACGAGGTCGACACCACGCCGCCGGTCGTGACCGCGATGGTGACGGGCACCACAGGCCGCAACGGCTTCTACACGTCCGACGTCACGCTGCGCTTCGTGGTCGACGAGCCCGAGAGCACGGCGGTGCTGGGGCCGGGCTGCGAGGGCACGGTGCTGACCGACGACACCGCGGGCCGGCCGTTCAGCTGCACGGTGACGAGCGCCGGCGGCATGACGACCGTGACGACGACGCTGAAGCGCGACGTGACGCCGCCGGTGGTGACGTGCCCGGCCGACCAGGGGGTCGAGGCGACCTCTCCCGGCGGCACGATGGTGACGGTGACCTCGGCGACGGCGACCGACAACGTCGAGGCGACTCCGGGCGTCGACACGATGCCGCGCAGCGGCCCGTTCGTGCTCGGCGCGACGGCGGTGACGCACACCGCGACCGACGGCGCGGGCAACGCGGCGTCGTGCCGGCACCTCGTGACGGTGAAAGACACGAAGGCGCCCGTGCCGATGTGCCCCGCGGACGCGAGCGTCGAGGGCACGAGCGAGGCCGGCGGCGTCGTGCAGTTCGGCGTGTCGGCCACCGACGACGGCGACGCGAGCCCGCTGGTGCTGGTCGACCACGCGAGCGGCAGCCTGTTCCCCGCGGGCGAGACGACGGTCACGGTCACGGCCATCGACCACTCGGGCAACGCCGGCACCTGCACGTTCAAGGTGACGACGACGTCGAAGCCGAGCAAGGGCTGCGGCTGCACGTCGGGGCCCGGAGCGCTGCTGCTGGCGGCGCTCCTGCTCGTCACGAAGAGGCGCACCCTCTCTCCTCGTAGGCGAGTGGGCCGGGGTGAGGGGGCAGTTGAGCGCTGAGAGAAGCTGAACGCATGAGCGAACCGCCCGCTGTCGCCCCTCACCCTGTCCCTCTCCCCTACGAGGGGAGAGGGGACTCCGATACAACTGCAGGTGCATGGCCTCCTCCGTCCTCATCGTCGAAGACGACGCGAACCTGCGCCTGACGCTCGAGGACAACCTGAAGGAGCAGGGCTACGCCGTGCGCACCGCGGCCTCGGTCGCCGAGGGGTGGAAGGCGCTCGAGAGCGCGCCGACCGACGTCGTGGTGCTCGACCTCATGCTGCCCGACGGCGACGGCTACGCGTTCTGCAAGCGGCTGCGTGAGAAGAAGCTGCCGGCCCGCGTGCTGATGCTCACGGCGCGCAGCCTCGAAGAAGACCTGGTGCGCGGCTTCGACGCCGGCGCCGACGACTACCTCGCGAAGCCGTACCGCCTGCGCGAGCTCTATGCGCGCATCGCTGCGCTGGTGCGCCGCGGGCCCGCCGAGGGCTCGGCGACGACGCAGCACCGCTTCGGCCCGTTCAGCGTCGACGTCGCGACGCGCAGCGTGACGGGCCCGAGCGGGCCCGTCGAGCTCACGCGCAAAGAGTTCGACCTGCTCGTCATGCTGCTCGAGAGCGGCGGCCGGGTGCTGAGCCGCGACGAGATTCTCGACCGCGTCTGGGGCGAGGTCGTCGTCGACCTGCACACGGTCGACAACTTCGTCTCGTCGCTGAAGAAGAAGCTCACGGTGAAGAAGGGCGAGGCGGGCTTCGAGCTGAAGACGGTGCGGGGCGTCGGTTTCCGCTGGGTGTGCTAAGCGGGCGAGCCCATGTTCCGACTGCTCCCCCTCGCGGTGGTGCTGTTTGGTTGTTCGAACCTCGTGGTCATTCGCGGCAGCTCGAACGACTACCTCAAGAAGCGCGCGACGACGGTGGTGGTGAACGCGCCGCCGGCGACGGTGCAGCCGGTGGTCGACGAGCTGTTCTTCTCACGCGGCTTCCGCCCGACGAGCACGCTGACGGGTGAGAACCAGTCGCAGGTCATCATCTACAAGGGCTCGCGGCCGGTGCCTCCGAATGCGGCGCCGTACGGGCTGCAGCTGGGGAGCTGGTACGCGGCGCGGCTGGCCTCCAACAAGCAGGGCGCGACCGAGGTGACGCTGATGGGCAAGCCGATGGTCGGGCAGATCGAGCTGTGCTCCGACTACGACAACCTGCTCGCGGACGTGCAGTACGCGTGCACCGACACGAAGGTGCCGCCCGACTGGGTGGGCATGAACCTCGTGAGCGCGCGCGACGAGACCGAGGTGGTCGACTGGGTGCTCGCGGGCATCTACGAGCGCCTGATGGGGCAGAACGTCCCGAAGAAGAAGTGACTCGTACGACAGCCCGGAAGTCCGTGCCGGGCGTCGCGACTTGAGGCGCACCCGTCGGCGCGTCGCAGGGAGCGCCGCGCAGCCAGCGGCGATGGAGCGGCGGCCCACCGGGCCTGAGCTTCCGGGTCGTCGTGCTCGGCTCTCAGCGCAAGACGAAGCCCATGCCGAGCGGCAGCTTCGGCATCGGCGGGTGCGCGTGCGTGATGTCGTCTTTCGCGATCGCCCACACCGCGTGCGCGCGCAGGCGGCGGTAGCCCACGATGATGACGATGAGCGGAATCGGGAAGAGCAGCAGCGCGCCGGCTCCGGCGAACGGAGCGAGGAACAGCGCCGCGTCGTAGGTGCCGTGCAGAAAGACGGCGATGGCGAGGCCTCCGAGCAGTCCCGGGCCGGTGCCGTCGAAGCGCTTCTTCGCCGCGTAGTGGCCCATGAAGCCGCCCCAGATGGCGTGGCCCGGCACCGCGAGCACGGCGCGCAAGATGAACATGCTGATGAGGCCGCTCATGCTCTCGGCACCGAGCAGGTAGCCGACGTTCTCGACGAGCGCGAAGCCGAGGCCCGCGCGGGTGCCGTAGACGATGCCGTCGAAGCGCTCGTTGAACGCGGGGTGTCTCCACACGGCGAGGTAGAGGCAGGCGGCCTTCGCGCCCTCTTCGGTGAGGCCCGCGACGATGTACGCGGTGAACATCGCCTCGCCCGCGTTCGCGGGAGCAATCTTGCCGCCGCCCGACAGCGCGACCTGAATCACGATGCAGGGAATGGTGGCGAGGCCGCCGAACAGCGCCGTCTTGCGGAGCAGCGAGCGCGGCTCGGGGCGCTTCGCGTCGTGCTTCTCGACGTACCACATGAGGAACAGCGCCGGCAGCGTGCCGCAGATCGCGACGATGACGTTCATGGGAGCGGCCCGTGAGCATAGGCTGCCTCTCAATGGAAAAGGTCGGCGTCGTTTCGGACACGCACGGCATGTTCGACGAGAAGCTCACGCGGCTGTTCGAGGGCGTCTCGCTCATCCTCCACGCCGGCGACGTCGGCGCGCCCGCGGTGCTCACGCGCCTGTCCGAGATTGCTCCCGTGCGCGCGGTCGCGGGCAACAACGACACCGGCCCGTGGGCGCGAGAGCTGCCGGCGGCGCGCGTCGAGCGCATCGGCTCGGTGCCGGTGCTCGTCGTGCACGAGCTGGGGCGGCCCGACGAGCCGACCATCAAGGTGCAGTTTCTGCTGCAGGCCGAGAGCCCGCGCGTCGTGGTCAGCGGCCACAGCCACAAGGGCGTGCTGGTCGAGCACGGCGGGCGGCTGTTCGTGAACCCGGGGGGCGCGGGAAAGAAGCGCTTCAAGCTGCTGCGCAGCGCGGCGCTGCTCGAGGTCTCTGCGACGCTGATCCGCGCGCGGCTCCACTCGCTCGAGGGCGACGAGCTGCTGCAGGTCGCCCAGGCCGAGCTCTCGCTGTGACGTGCGCTGTCGTGTGACGACGTGCGCGCTTCGGCGCGCAACACCCGAGAGTTGCACCGCGTGCAGAGGGCACGGTGGCTGCAATCTGGCCGCGAATGCCCATCGACCTGCCGCAGGCCCCGCCCCGCAGCCTCGTCGCTGTGACACCGCCCGCAGTGACGCCCGTGGCCCCGGCGGCGGCGCCTGCGACGGCAGCCATGCCTGCAACGGCCGCGGACGCGTTCAACGCGACGAGCGCTGACAGCCGCGTGCTGCTGACGACTCCGGCCGGAGCCGTCACGCCGCTGCCGAGCCTCGCGCTGGGTGACCCGGCGCCGAGCGGCGCAGGGCGAGTTCGAGCCTTTCTGACGGGCGCGGTGCTCTCGGAGCCGGTGCTGCTGCAGGCCGAGGTCATCGCGCGCGGCGCTGACGGGGCCATCGACGCCGGCGAGCTGGCGGCCATCGTCGAGGCGTGGAACGCGGCGCTCGCGAGTGGAGCGACCCCCTCGACGCAAGCCCGCCTCACGTTCGCGCGAATCACGGGGTTGGCTTCGGGCATCGACGCGACGCGGCCGGCGCCGAGCACGCTGAGCGACTCGACCGTCGAGAGCGCCATCAACCAGCTGCTCATGAAGGGCTGGGAGCACGCGCACGTCGAGCGGCGCCCGAACGGAGACGTGGCGTTCAAGCTCGACCGCGAGGGCACGCTGTGGGGCGCGTGGACCACCGGGAGCTGGCGGTACTACGAGCACGGCGCACGGCTCGAGGGCGTCATCAAGCAAGACGGCACCGTCGAAGTGACGCAGCAGTGGCAGCGGGGCGGCGCGACCTCTTCGACGTCGACGCTCGATCGGTTGATCCACGGCGAGCAGCCCAAGGCCGCGACGGTCAGCGACCTGCTGCCGGCGGGCGAGTACCGGATCTCGGCCAACCGCTGGGATACGTTCGAAGCGCTCACGGGCGTCCGCACCGAGGGGAGCGCCTCGTTCAACCTCGGAGTTCTGCTCCGCGCCGACGGCAGCTACGGGCTCACGGACAACGGAGGCGTCTCCGACGGGCTGCGCGTACTCGAGGTGAAGCGCAACGAGCAGACGGGGCGCCTCGACGTGAGGGTCGCCACCGACCACTACGTCTTCGCAGGGAGCTGCCCCTTCGAGCTCACGAGCTCCAACGGCGTGACCGGCGCTGCGGGCGTCGTTCTGAAGGCCAACGTCAGCGCGGGGCCGATGCCGCGCAACGCGCGGCCACCGGACTGGAAGCTGCCGGCAGACCAGCGCATCGGCGGCTGAGAGCCGGCGCTACTTCAGCGGCACGCCGGCGCGCTCTTTCTTCCCCTTGATGCCGAGCTCGGCGACGGGGCTCTCGACGAGGCGGTCGGTGATGTCGTCTTTGCGCGGCGCGAACGCGGTGCCGGTGGCGGCGACGGGGGGCTGCTGCGACTCGCCGGCCGGAGGCCCGCCCCAGCGGCCGCGCACCGGGTTCGAGCACGCGATGGGCCCCTTCCACGGGTGGCGAATGGCGTAGCGGCCCTGGAAGTTGTTGGTGCCGTAGGGCACGGCGCCCTGCTCGAGCTTCTGGCCGTCGGTGAGGAACTCGCGGCCGCCGGCGATGGGCGGAGCGGCCTTGAAGACGAGGTCTTCGCCGAGCGAGTCCTTGTCGTAGCGGGCGTGCAGGCGGGTGAGCACGAAGCCGTAGGCGTTGAGGCCGCGGCGCTGCATGATCATTCGCCGCGCGTTGTTCATCATCGAGTCGATGATGCGCTTCTCGTCGGGCTTGAGCAGCTCGGCGTTCTTCACTTCGATCTCGGGCATCGGGTCGGGGCTCAGCGCGTCGAGGCCGAGCGCCATGAGGTCGCCCTCCTGCAGCGGAGGCGTCGGGCACGGGTCGCAGCTCGACGACGCCCACGAGTACTCGGTGACGACGGCCTTCGGAGTCTTCGCGATCGTGCGGTCGAGCAGGCTCGCGTAGAACGCGCCGAACTCGCTGCGCGAGCCCTCGTGCAGGTCGATGTTCGTGGGGATGGTGACGTTCGGGTAGTTCGCGACCTCGTAGCGCTGGTTCTTCGCGATGACGTGAACGATGAGGTCCTGCTTGTCCTTCGCGTTGATCAGCCCGAGGCGAATCGGCAGCGTGAACTGCTCGGAGTCGTAGTGGAAGCGCAGCGGCGAGAGCGCCGCCTGGCCCTCGACGAACTGCACCTTCTTCGCGTCGACGCGGGCGACGAAGAACTTCCACCCCTGGCTGATGTACGGCTTGAACAGCGGCTCGGCGCCCCTGGGAATCTTGTACTTGTTGTCGCGGAGCCAGCGGTCGAGGCCGAGCGCGTCGTTCGCCGAGAGGATGACGATCTCGTACTCGCCGACGCTGAACTGGGCCTCGATGGTGACGCCGTAGTCGAGCGAGCCGGTGCCCGACCCGGCGGCCTTCATCGCCATCGGCGCGGGCTTCGCCGGCGAGCGGTCGTATCGCTCGGGGCTCGGCTTCCAGCACGGGTCCTGCTCCCAGTACTCGACGAGGCGCGGCGCCGCGAGCTTGTCGATCTTGTCGAAGACCGCCTTGTTGAGCGTCTTCACGTTCTCTTTCTGCAGAACGACGGGCACGGGGATGACCATCGCGAAGTCCGACGGCGGGCCCTGGTAGTTGTTCTGCATCGAGAGCACGGTGCGGGTGCCCTCGCGCATCATCACGACCTGGGTGGCGTTGTTGAAGAGCGACTGGTCGGCTCCAGAGACGTAGAAGCCGCAGAACGCGTGGGCGCTGCCGGCGGCGAGCACAGCGAGCATGACGAGTGGGCGCATGGTGCGCGCCAACCTAGCCCGCCGACCGGCGGGCGACAGCTCATCAACACAAACAGTAGGGGCCGCCGTCGACGAGGTAGCGGACTCCGCCGTCGGTCTCTTTCGCCGGGTTGCAGCCCCAGCTCTCGTTGCACCGCGCCGCGGTCTCGTCGAGGCACCACACGGTCGGGTTCGGCTCGCAGAAGCAGAGCTCTTCCTCGTAGAACGTGCCGCGCAGCGCCTGCGGGAAGTCGGGTGGCACCTTGCAGCCGCCGTCGTCGCGCGCGCAGCGGCAGCCGGCGTCAGCGGTGCCTGCGTCGGTGCCCGCATCAGTTCCCGCGTCGATGAGGCCGGCGTCGTAGCCCGCATCCGTGCCGGCATCGGAGGCGCCCGCATCGGCGGTGCCTGCGTCGGTGCGTCCCGCGTCGTGGCCGGCGTCCGCGGGAGCTGCGACGGGAGAGCACGAGGCGAACGCGAGAGCTCCCCAGGCGAGTCGGCGTCGGGCCATGGGCGCGGAAGGTATCATCGCGGCTGCGTGAGCTCACCCGAACAGCTGGCGCATGCCATCGCGACGGCGGTGCGGTCGCCGCCGCGCAGCGAAGCCGAGCTCGAGGAGCGCCTCGCATCGGTGCCTCCCGGCACGCTGGGGCTCGATCGCTGGGCGCGGTGGCTCGTGATGGCGCTGGATCGCCACGTCCTGCGTCAGCGGTGGTTGACGGACATCGTCGTCAATCGCCTCGGAGCAGATCTGAACGCGGTCGGAACGGGTCGACACCCGGCGCTCGACAGCGGCCGGGTGCCTGGCGAGCGCGAGTGGTCGTTCTCGTTTCACGGGCGCGGCTGTCTCTTTCAGCACGACGACGGCACCGAGCTCGACGTCGACTTCTACGAAGGCTCGGGCGAGTGGATCGACCCGTACTTCTACGAGCGCTGGCTCGTGACGACGCGCAGCGCCTCGACGCTCGAGCGGCCGCTGTTGACCGCGAGCTGGAGGTTCGACCTCGCCGTGCTCAAGCGCTCGGGCTTCCTCACCGGCGAGCACGCGTTTCGCTTCACCGAAGTCGGGCAGACGTGGGCGCGGGCGTTGCGTGGCGCGGCGACGGCGTTGAGCGACGGCCCGCTGGACCCGTGGCTCGCGTGGATCATCGAAGACCCGCTGCTGGCCCGGCAGAGCTGCGCGTCTCCGGTCGTCGAGCACGAGCTCGAGCGGATACGAGAGGACCGGCGGCACCGCCTCACCGTCGCGATCGACGACGAGCGAGAGGGGCCGCACGCGCTGCTCGCGCTGGCGGAGCTGTCGCGCCCCGCCGCAGCGCCAGTGGTGCGGAGCGTGCTGACCGGCTCGACCCACGGGCCGCTGGTTCGCGCGGCGCTCGGGCTCGTCGGGCGCGTGACGGATCCAGTCGACCTGTCGCTCTTTCTCACCGCCGCGCGGCGATTTCGAGCGGTGGATCCGCTTCGCAACGAAGCCTGCCGTCAGCTCATGTGGTGGTGGGGGCCGGTGATGGGCCCCGAGCTGAGGGCCGAGGTCGCGCAGTTGCTCGAGAGTGACACCAGCGCCTGCGCGGCCGAGAGCGCCCTCATGCTGGCGCTGCTCGACCCGACGCGCGGAGAGCAGCGCTTGAGGAAGCAGCTGCAGTCGACGATTCCGGTGGTGCGCACTGATTCGGCCGCCGCGCTCGAGCTGCTGCGCGTGACGTCGGTGAACGGCTTCGGGGCCCTCGGGCTCGAGGAGTTCGTGGATCTCGTCATCCGCTGGCGTCTGGCTCCCGGTTGATGACGGCGTCGAACGAAGCCGCCCGACGAATGGACGGTTGTACAGGCTTCGGCAGAGAGCCCTCTGAAACGTG
>JBGALX010000050.1:0-69788 GCA_044223505.1 Myxococcaceae bacterium | reverse complement strand
GACGCGCCAGGCACCGCGGCCGCCGCGCCCGCTGCGCCCGCTGTGCCCGCTGCGCCCGCGGCTCCTGCTGCCCGGGCGGCGGCGCCGGCCCAGGCGCCGGTCGCGCGCGCGGCGCCGGCGGTGGTGAAGGGCGACACGTACGCGGCGAACCCCGAGATTCTCGGGCTGTCGGCAGAGGAGCTGCGCAAGCGCGCGATGAAGATCGTGCCGTGGCGCACCGCGTGGATAGGCCGGGTCGACACGATTCCTCCGCAGAGCGACGAGCGCACGGCGCTGATCGATCGCGGGTTGATCCTCGGCGGGTACCTCACCGAGGCACAGATCGCCGACATTCACACGGTCGGTGACCAGTGGCTCAAGCACTCGGACTCGTCGAAGCTCGCGAGCGCGTCGGCGGCCAAGAGCGCCGAGGCGTTTCTCGACGCCCGCCGCGCCGAGAAGGCGAAGCTCAAAGAGGAGCGCAAGAAGGCCGCCGCCGAGAAGCGCGCGCAGCGGGCCGCCGACATCGCGCGGCGCCGCGCGGAAGACATCATCTTCCTCGGCCGCGGCGTCTCGAAGGGGCTGGCCGACCGGCGCTCGAACATCGAGGGGCTGCAGGCGGCGGGGCTTCCGGTGCTGGCGGCTCCGGCCGACGTCGCGAAGGCGCTGGGCTTGAGCGTCTCGAAGCTCCGCTGGCTGTGCTTTCACTCCGAGGCCGCGCAGCGCGTGCACTACACGGCGTTCGAGATTCCCAAGCGGTCTGGCGGCACGCGGCTCATCGCGGCTCCGCAAGAGACGCTCGCGAAGGCCCAGGAGTGGGTGCTGCAGAACATCCTCGAGAAGCTGCCGCACGAGGCGTGCGCGCACGGCTTCATCAAGGGCCGGTCGACCGTCAGCAACGCCCAGCCGCACGTCGGCCGCGGCGTAGTGGTCAACATCGACTTGAAAGACTTCTTTCCGAGCATCACGTTTCCGCGCGTGCGCGGCGTGTTCGAGCGGCTCGGGTACTCGCCGGCGGCGTCGACGGTGCTGGCGCTGCTGTGCACCGAGTCGCCGCGCCGCCCCGCCGAGTATGCGGGCACGCGCTACTGGGTGGCCGCGGGGCCGCGTGCGCTGCCGCAAGGCGCCTGCACCAGCCCGGCGCTCTCGAACCAGATCGCCCGGCGCCTCGACCGGCGCCTCAGCGCGCGCGTCTCGAAGCTCGGGTGGACGTACACGCGCTACGCCGATGACCTCACCTTCTCGTCGGCCGAGGGCCGGTCGGTGGTCGCCCGCCTGCAGGCCATCGTTCGGCACGTGGTTCAGGAAGAGGGCTTCACGGTGAACGCGAAGAAGGGCCGCGTGCTCGTGAAGGCCGCGCAGCAGCAGGTGACGGGCATCGTGGTGAACCAGAAGCCGGGCGTGCCTCGCGCGCAGGTGCGCCGCCTGAGGGCGATTCTTCACCAGGCGAAGAAGACCGGCCTCGCCGCGCAGAACCGGGCCCAGCTGCCCCACTTCTCTGCGTGGCTCGGGGGCATGATCGCCTACGTCTCGATGGTCGACTCGGCGAAGGGCGCCGCGCTGAAGCGGCAGCTCGACGCCCTGCCGCGCTGAAGGTCGACGCCCCGCCGGTCAGAACTGCAGGCCGGCGTGGAAGCCGGGGTAGAGCAGCACCGGCTTGTCGCCGCCGCCGAGGCTGACCGTCGGCATGAAGCCGTCGAGCTTCACGTCGGTGTCGAGCGGAGCGAACAGGTTCAGCGCCGGCCCGACCAGCACCGCGAGGCGCGGCATGATTTGAAAGCCGACGTTCAGGCGCAGCGACAGCTGCATCGCCGCGGGCCCGTTGGCCACCTTGCCCACCGACGTGTAGTGCACCATCGCCTCGAGCTCGCCGAGCCAGCGGTCGATGCGCGCGCGCGCTCCGAGCCCCGCGCCGAACGCGTAGCGCGGCTGCTGCATCGCCCGCGAGACTCCGAACGACAGGTGCGAGAACAGCCACGAGTTGCCGAGCTTCAGGCCGGCTCCGCCGAAGTGCGTGTCGCCGCCTTCGAGCACCATGCGCTCTTCGCCGTCGCCGAGCCAGTTGATCAACCCCACGGGCACGTCGGCGTGATCCGCGATGTTCACGAGCCCCAGCATCACGCCCGTCACCCGCCCCGCGAAGTTGAAGGCGCCGACCTGCGCGCCGCGCACGTCACCCGCCCGGTTCAGACCGCCCACCTGCAGCCCCGTGAGCTGCTCGCTCACGATGTTCGCGAGGCCGACCTGCGCTCCCGTGTAGCCCTCGAAGCCGAGGTTCGCGACCATCGAGAGCTGCAGGCCCCGCGCCTCGCCGAGCGAGAAGCTCGAGATGGCTGAGAGCTGCACCCCCGTGAGCCCTTCGGCGCTGATGTTCGCCGCTCCGAGCTGGAGCCCCTCGACGAGCGCCGCCCGGTTGAACAGCGCGACCTGCACCCCGCGCATGCGGCCCTGCACCCACGAGCCGCCGCCCGCGATCGCGAGGCCCTCGAGGTGACGCGTGCGGTGGGCGAGCACCGCCAGCGCGAGCACGTTGTCCGCGACGTGCTCAGGCTGCAGCGCGTTCACGCTCACCGCCGGGACCAGCGCGAGATCGACGGGGCTCTTGCTGTCTTTCGCTGCGGGAATCTCGACCGGCTGCGCCGAGAGGATGAGGCAGAGGGTGGTGATGACCATGGGTACCTCCCACGTGCGGCCCGCGCGCAGGGTAACGCAGGTCGGGGAGCGACTGCCAGCTGGTCGGGCTGAGCTTACCGAACGGTAGCGTGGCTGAGCTCGCGCTGCCGTCGGCCATGGCGCTCGAGCCCCCTGAGCGCCGCCGCTGCGCGGTGGGCGTGGGTCAAGCGCTGGAGCAGCGCTGGGCCGACTGGGCTGAACGGCTCAAGCTCAGTTCAACGACTTCGGCGTGCGCTCGGCTGAAGCACTTCGACTCCGCACACCGTGCTTACGGAAACACCGACCGAGGAGCAGGATGCGGGAACGCCGGCCTCCTGGCAGGCTGAGGTCTACGTGATGGCTCGCTCGAAGCTGCCGGTCTGCCCCCACTGCCGCTCCGCGATGTCCCCCGCGTTCACGCGCGGGCCGGGCGCCTCGGCCCCGGTCGCGCTGTCGCACTGCAGGAGCTGCTGGGGCGTCTTTCTCCCGCGCCGCGCGCTGACCGAGCTCGGCATCGCAGAGGACGTCGCCGCTGCGCGCGCCCTCGACGCGGAGCCCAGCTCCCGCCGCTGCCCCGAGTGCGAGCGCATGCTCGACGCCGTCGAGTGCCGCGCGCGCCTCAACCCGCTCGAGAGGGTCGAGCTCGACCGCTGCCCCGCCTGCGCCGGAGTGTTCTTCGACCCCGACGAGGTCGCCGCGCTCACCGGCCGCCCCGCCTCCGTCACGGCCGACCCCAGCGACGAGTACCTCGTCTCCGACCCGGAGCGGGCCGAGTCGGCCCGGCCCGTCGACACCACGTACTCGCTGCGCCCTCGCTCCCGCTCTCGCGACGAGACGGTCGCGTACCTCGGCGACTTCGTCGGTGCGCTCTGGCGCAAGCTGCGCGCCCGCGACTGAGCGCCCGGGCGGGCCTGCTGCGCCTGTGCAGGCATGGGGCGCGAGGGCCCATCGCCGAGTCGAGCCTGACGCGGCGTCACGCGGGTGCTCACCGCGAGTCAGTGGGTGAAACGGCTCATCGCGCTCGCCGCTCGACGCCGGCTCCCCGAGAGAAGAAGGCGAAGCGCTCGCGCATCGACTGCGCCCAGCTGCTCCGCCCTCCCTCGACGTCGATTCTGGCGCTCAATCTCCCTCGACTTCAGCAGCTCATCGCGGGCTGCGAGCGGCAGCCCGAGCCCGAGCCCACGACTGGGGCTGGGCTTCGGGCGTGACTCACCGCTGCGTGAACGCTCCCCGCGCGTCGAACACGTTCGAGTAGCGCGCGAGCGCCGCCCACGCGCCCCAGCGCTGCAGCACGTGGTACACGGCGCTCCACGACGTGAGCTGCTGCGGAATCGGCTCACCGGCGGCGAGGCGCGCCTGCGCGTCGGCCGTCGGCAGCACCGGCAGCGCCGGCCGCTTGCCCGCGTTGTCGCGGTTCACCTGCGCGAGGTACCCGGCCGTGCTGAAGCCGAGAATCTGCCTCACCCGCTCGTCCGAGAACAACAGCCCGCAGTTGTAGACGAGCGACGTCGTCACGAACTGCTCCTCGAGCGTCATCGCCGCGAGCGCGCTTCGCCCCTCCGCGGCCCTCAGCTCGTGCGTGAGCTGCTTCTCGAAGAGGTACATCAGCGTCGTCGCCAAGAGCGCCTCGCGCAGCGTCATCGGCCGCAAGAGCATGCGCCACGGCCCGACGTCGGCCGTCAGCCTGCCGAGCCCGGTGCCGAACCGCGCGTCGAGCGCCTCGACGAGCGACGGGAAGCGCGCGAACCCGAGCCGGAAGTTGTCGAGCCCCTCGTCGCGCACCGGGTGCACGGCGCCGAGCTTGCCCTGCGCCTCTGTGAAGAGCAGCGCGCCGCCCTCGGCGAGGAACGTCACCGCGACCTCCTGCTCGGTGAGCCGTACGTCGAGGCCCTTGGCTTCCGCGTACGCGTTCGTCAGCGCGACCGCGGCGATGGTGGTGTCGCGCAGCTCGACCTCGGCGTCGGCCGTGTCGCCGCGCTCGTCGAAGAACCCGAAGTAGCGCTTCGGCGCCACGCCCGACGAGAGATACGTGTCGACGCGGAACCGCTCGTAGTCGGCGCCCGGCGTCACGACGTCGCGCGGCCTCGCCGTCGCGTGCACCGGCTCGGGCCCCCGAGACCGCTCGGCAGCGACGACGAACGCGAGCGCGGCGGCCAGCCCCGTCGCGAAGGGCAGGGCGGACCCGCGCCTCCCCGCGACGACCAGCCCGTCGACCAGCGCCACGAAGACGAAGCACAGCGGCATCGGCGCGAATGAACGCAGGTACTCGACCGTACAGATGACCGCGAGCAGCGCCGCGCCCACCAGCGCCGCGGCACGGCGGCCCTGTTCGAGCGGTCGGGCTGTGCGCGCGATGAGCACTCCGGCGAGCAGCACGGCCGCGCCGTCGTACAGCCGCTCGTTCAGCCAGCCCAGGGTCGAGAAGGGCTTGATGCCTCCGCGTGTCGCGATGACCGCGATGATGTGGACGACGGCCAGCACCACCGTGGTGAGGCCCACCACGCGGTGTGCGGTCGCGACGCGCATGCGCTGGGCTGCAGCAAGGCCCGCGCCGATACGGTATCAACGCCCGCTCGATGACCGTGACGCGCGTTCGCTCGACGGCGGGCCGTCACCCGCTACGAGGCGAAGGCGCGCTGAGCTCTTCCGCGTCGAGCGGGGCGACCCAGCCCGCCGCGCCTTCTCGCGCCGAGACCTTCAAGAGCCCCGCTCCGGGCACCCGCCTCGCGAGCGCCTCGGCGAACCGCTCGTCGTGCGTGAACACCACCACCTGGCGCGTCTGACTGAGCTGCCCGATGCGCTCGACGACGTGAGCGACCCGCGCGCGGTCGAGCGACGTCACCGGGTCGTCGAGCACGACAGGCGCGGCCGCCGGTCGCAGCATCGCCTCGGCCAGAAAGTCGGCGAGCGCGATCGCCTTCTGCTCGCCCTCCGAGAGCAGCGCGCTCAGCCGGTGCTCGTCGCTCAGCGCCTTGCGCCGCGCTGCCTGCCCCTTGCGCCCCGAGAACCCGAGCTCGACCTTCGGAGCCTTCAGCGCCTCGCACTCGGCCTCGAACAGCCGCTCGAAGTTCTGGTTCAGCGCCTCTTCGTTCGCGGCCTTCGACTGCTCGGTGAGCGAGCGCATCACCGACGAGATGCGGCCCGACACCGCCGCTGCCGCCGCCGCCCACTTCGCCTTCTCGACCCACGCCTCGATGCGGCCGAGCTGCCCCTGCAGCGCGAGCTGGTTCTCGAGCGTGCGCAGCTCGGCGAGCACGCCGTCGAGCTCGGTCTGGCGCGCGCCCGCCTGCTTCTTCACCGACGCGACGCGCTCGTCGGCCTTCTTCCGCTCGGCGTCGGCGCCGGCCTCGACCTCGCGCGCGAGCTTCACCAGCTCGGGCGAGTCGGTCGCGCCCGACTGCTGCAGCTTCGTCGCGAGCTCGAGCAGGTTGAACGTTCGCGTGAGCAGCGCCGGCACCTCGTCGAGCGCGTCGACCCGCCGCTTCACCAGCGTCAGCACCTGCAGAATCGGCAGCGTCTCGAGCGCGCGCTTGCGCGACGAGACGTCGGCGACCGCCGCCTCGAGCTCGCGCTGCGACGAGTCTTTGATGTGCTGGCGGTACCGCTTCACCAGCTTCATCGCCGCGGGCTTCAGCGGCTCGCGGCAGTACAGGCAGTCGTCGCCGCGCGACGGGTACGTCTTCTCGCCGACGTCGTCGAGGAACCGCTCGGCGGCCTCGATGAAGGCACGCCACGAGGGCAGGCTCGCTCCGGGAATGTCGTCGTCGCTGAACGCGGCGTCGACGGCGGCCTCGCGTGCGGCCTCGGCCTTCTTCACGCGCGCGGCGGCGGCGGCGAAGGCGGCTCCGTCGAACGCGCGCAGGGCTCCGGCGAGTGAGGCGATGGCGCCGTACAGCTCGGCGTCGGCGATCGCGGCCTGCAGGCGCCCCTTACCGGTCTCGGGCCGCAGCGCGTCGGCCTGCTCGCGCAGCGCCGAGAGCCGCTCGGCGGGGTTGCCGGCGAGCCCCTTCAGCTCGTCGATGACGGTCGCGGCGCCGAGCGCTTCGATCTTCGGCCACACCACGGCGTCGCGCTGAAACGCCGCGAGGAACGGGTTCGCCGCCGGCCGCGCTTCGGCCACCTGCGCGTCGAGCTTCGCCTTCAGCGCTCCGAGCGCCTCGTGCAGCTCGCGGTATGCCGCGAGGTCGGCCGGGGTGAACACGTAGGTCAGGTCTTCGTCGACGTGCAGCGAGACCGCGGGCGTGTCGAACACGCTCAGCCGCGTGAACGGCTCGACGCCGGCCTCGTCGGCCCAGTCGAGCACGGCCTGCCGGCCGCCGAGCGTGTACTCGACCGTCGCGCGCGGCGAGGGGCCCCCTGCCGTGGCGCGGAAGTCGCCCAGCACGGCCTCGGCCGCGCGCACGCCCGCGAGCCGCTTCAAGATGCGCACGTAGCCCGACTTGCCCGACGCGTTCTCGCCGTAGAGCACCGTGAGCCGCGGGTGAAAGTCGAGCCGCTGACCGGTCGCGAGCGCGTTCACGTGGGTGACGTCGCGCAGGCGAACGAGCACCAGCGCCTCGGCGGCGTCGCCGCGCGGAGCCGTCGCCGCGAGCGGGCCCACCTCGGCCGGCGTGCCCGGCGCGAGCCCCTTCTCGACGAGCAGGGCCGGGTACACGCGCTCGGGCGCCGCGCCCGAGACGAGCATGCGCACCCAGCCGTCTTGCGCGTTCGCCCAGTCAATCAGCCGCTGTTGAGCCCGCATGCCGATGGCTATACACCCGGCCCCGATGCCCCGCGTCGTCACAGACAGGTCATCGGGTTCGGCACGAGGTTCGCGGGCGCCGTCACGACGCGCGAGTGCGGCAATGGCCGACGTCGGGCCACCTTGACGAGACCTGCCGCCGGGTGTGAGGCCGCGGGCATGAAGAGGCGCGCCCTTGTCGCGCTGTTCGCGTCCGTACCGTGGCCTGAGCGACGCTGTGCGGAGGGCCGTGTTCCCGTATCTGGCCGACGTGGTGACGGCGCCGGGCTACGTGCCGCACGCCACACAGACGTCGAGGTCATAGGTGACCATCGTCGTGCCGTGGGAGCGTCGCTGCCATGCCCCCGACGACGACGAAGTCGACCTGGGCGTCAGCGAGACGCTTCAGGAGGTCGAGCAGTGGAGTCGCCATGGAGCTTGCGTCCCGCTTCCTGCAGCGCGAGGGCCAGCTCTCGCGCTGCCTCGTTCATGAGCAGGCGCTGCAGCGGCGTGAGCGTCTGCACGTAGTCGAGCAGGCTCTCATCGACGTCGGCGGCAGGCGAGAGCTCGGGCTCCACAGAGCGAGAACTGTACACGCCTGCTTTGGACTGCGTGGCCCACCTCACCGAGCCGCTGGGCTCATCGCCGGCCACAGAGAGGTCTCGCGGTGACGCGCGAAGCACGCGCCCTCACTTGCACAGCCGCACCTGCCCGTTTGGCCGTCGGAGCCCCCGCGCGTACGGGCTATACACCCGGGCCGACATGAAACGCCGAACGCTCGCAGAGCTGATTCCAGAAGGCGCAGCGCTTCCTCCCGGCGAGCGGTCGTTTCGCGTCAGCTGGTTCACCACGGTGAAGCGCACCGACGGGGCCCGGCCCGAGGTGCCGCCCGACTACGTGGCGCGCCAGGGCCGCACGCTGCGCGTCGTCGACGTCCGCGACGCCGCCGACCTCACCGGCGTGCTCGGCCACGTGCCCGGCAGCGACTGGCTCCCCCTCGCGGAGGCGGGCGACCTGCACAAGAAGGTCGGCGAGTTCGAGCCGCTCGTGCTCGTCTGTGAAGACGGCGCCCGCTCGCTCGCGCTGGCCGCCTGGCTCGAAGAGGCGGGGCTCGCGATGGTCGCCGCGATGCGCGGCGGCATGGTCGCGTGGAAGGAGCAGGGCCTCGCCGCCTCGATGGACCCGGGCCTGCAGAACCGCAAGGGCCAGCTCTCGCCGCTGCCGAAGTGGGCCGCCGCCGGCAGCACCGCGGCCTTCTCGCTCGATGACATCACCGAGCACGTCGGCCACCCGCGCTCGGTGCGGTGGATCAAGGTCGCCGCGTTCCTGTTGAACGGCCGCCTCTCGTGCGTCGACGGCCGCGACCACGTCGCCGTCGTCGGCAGCCCGGGCGGCGACGCCGGCGAGCTCGTGCTCGCGCTCGGAGCGCTCGAGCAGCTCGGCCAGCCCCCGCTGAAAGACGAGGCGGTGTTCGAGCTCTTGCTGCGCCGCCTCGACGCGTTCGGCCGCTTCGCCTTTCACACCGACACCGCGGCGGGCGACCGGCTCATCGCGGCGATTCGCGCCGACCCGCGCACGAAAGACGCAGTTGCGGGCATGAGCGAGCCGCTCGCGTTTCGCCGCTTCTTCGCGTCGCCGCCGCCGCATTACCGCCCGGCGCTGCTCGAGCTGCTGTCGCAGCCCGCGCACCTGGGCTGCGGTCACCTGCGGCTGATGACGCAGTTCCCGCAACGCTGGGGCATTCGTGAGGGGCTCACGACGCAGGTGCTGCGCTCGGCGATGGAGCTGCGGTGGCGGGGCCGGCCGGATCTCGAGGTGACTCCGCTGCCGGGCGGTCACTCGGAGGGCGCGGTGGTGAACGTGCACATCTCGGACGAGCTCGACGCGTTCTCGTGGGTGCCGCTGGTGTCGCCGTCGATCGCGGGGCGGCAGATGTTCGTGAACCACCCGAGCGTCGCGAGCTTCCTGCGGCGGCAGCTCGCGCGGTGGCTCTCGCAGCAGGGCGACCTGCTCGCGTCTCCGCCGACGGCGGCCGCGCTCTTCGAGGCGATGCAGGCGCTGCACCAGCAGCAGCTGATGGCGACGCTGGGTGAGCTCGCGGCCGGGCTGCCCATCTACGACGTGACGGTGCGGCCCGACGGGAAGAGCGAGGCGAAGCTGGCGGGCTCGGTTCCGAAGAAGGCCTGACCTCACGTGATCGTCCGGCACAACCTCAACTGGCGGCTGATTCTTCGCCTCAACTGGCGCTCCATCGCGTTCTTCTTCGTGATGGGTGTGGTCTCGACGCTCGGCGAGTGGCGGTGGCCGCGCGAGAAGGAGCTGCTCCCCCCCACGGCCGTCGGCGCGCTCTCGGCGGCGCTCGCCATCTTCCTCGCGTTCAGGAACTCGGCCGGGTACGACCGCTGGTGGGAGGCGCGCAAGCAGTGGGGCGCGCTGATCAACTCGACGCGCTCGTTCGCGCGGCAGCTCGCGACGCTGGCCTCGCCGGCGCCCGACGTCGCCCGCGTCATGCTGTACCGGCAGATCGCGTTCGCTCACGCGCTGCGGCTGCAGCTGCGCGGTCAGCTGAAAGAGCTCGAAGACACGCTGAAGCCGCTCTTGGGCCGCGAGGAGCTCGAGCGCGTTCGCTCGACCACGAACCCCGCGATGTGGCTGCTGCAGAACCAGGGCGAGGCGGTGAAGGCGCTGGGGCTCGACCCGGTTCGGCACGCGCGCATCGACGAGACCTTGAGCGCGCTCACCGACGTGCAGGGCGCCTGCGAGCGGCTGAAGTCGACGCCGGTGCCGCGGCAGTACGAGTACTTCCCGCGCATGTTCCTCTACGTCTACGCGGTGCTGCTGCCGCTCGCGCTGGCGGCGCACCTCGAGTGGTTCACCGTGCTCGTCACCGTGCCGGTGTCGTTTCTCTTCCTCGCGCTCGAGCGCGTGGGCGAGGTGATGGAGACCCCGTTCGAGAACCGCGTCACCGACGTGCCGCTGACGGCGATGTGCCGCACCCTCGAGCGCAACCTGCGCGAGCTCGCCGGAGACACCGAGAAGCTGCCGCCGGTGCTCGAGCCCGTCGACGGGTACCTGTGGTGAGCCCTGTCGTGTGACTGAAGCGCCTCGGCCGTGCGCAACCCTGCGGAACGCGACCCTCGCGGCGTGGAACCGGACGTGCAGTGGTACCGGCCATGCTGACTCCGGAGCAGGTCCAGAAGGAGCTCGAGGTTCGCGTCGAGGCATACGGCCGCACGGCGATGTTCGCGCTCATCGGCGGCGTCGTGCTGACGGGAGTCGCCGCGGTCGTCGGCGGCTTGACCGGCCGACCCATCACCGTCGTGTCTTTTGCGGGGGCGCCCATCATGCTCGCGGCCGCCGCGCTCACCTGGCGCACGTACGTGGCCAAGCTGCACTGCCCGGGCTGCAGCGGGCCGCTGTGGAGGCAGACCGCCGCCATGTGGTCGCACGAAGGCGCGGCGAAGGGGCAGTGCCCAGGGTGCTCGCTGCAGCTCGTCTACCCGCTGCCGGCTCTGCGCGGCGGCGTGATGACCTTCATGATGGCGTCGACCGCGGTCGTTTTCGTCGGGCTGGGCGTGTTCGCGGCTTGGCCTCGCTGACGGCGGGCTCGGCCGCCTTGCGGCGGTTCTCGAGGCGCGTGAGCGCGCTGCGCGCGACGCCGGTCAGGCTCGACGTCGGCTCGAGCTCGAGGAACCGCAGCCAGTGGCGCTCGGCGGCGTCGTCGTTGCCGAGGCCCGACTGGCAGGCGGCGTAGTAGTAGACGGCGACGGGGTGGTCGGGCTCGACGAGCAGGTGCTGCGAGGCGATCTCGAGCGCCGCCGGCCAGTCGTGCTTCTGCACGTGCATGCTCGCGAGGTACGCGTAGCCGCAGCCGACCTTCGGGTTCTCGTCGACGAAGCGCGTGAGCAGCGCGCGGACCTCGTCGTTCTTGCCGAGCGTGGCGAGCGCGCGCCACTTGAGCCGCATGCCGAGGTCGTCGAAGCCCTTCCACCAGGACTCGGGCACGCTCGGGAACTGGGCCTGCAAGAGCTGGCGGTTCTGCTCGAGCTTGTAGCCGACCCAACCTGCGACGGCTCCGACCACGGCGACGGCGAGCGGTGACGGCATGCCGCTCGCGTAGCAGCCGCGTCACTTCGATGCCAGCACCCGGTCGAGCGCCTCGTAGCTGTCGTTCACGCCCTCTTCCATGCCCGACTGCGCCGCGACCGCACACTCTTCGGCGGTGTGGAACAGCGACTCGGTCACGAGCCGCGTGCGGCGGTCGCCGAGGTCTTCGAACGTCACGGTCTCGATGCAGACGTGGCCGGGCATGCCGTCCCACTCGAACGACTGCACGATGCGGTCCTCCGGAGTCACCTCGCGGAAGCGCCCCTCGAAGCCCTGCGCCGCCTTGCCCTCGTAGACCACGAAGCGCCAGTGCCCGCCGCGGCGCAGCTCGTGCCGCTCGATGGTGCACTTCTGGCCCCGGCCCCACCACTGCGCGAGCTGCTTCGGGTCGGTGTACGCCTTCCACACGCGGCTCTGCGGCGCGTCGAACACGCGCTCGGTGCGGAGCGTGCGATCGTTCGGAAACGTCAGCTTCGTCTTCTTCTCCAACTTCACTGCTGCGCTCATGGCTTCTCTCTTTCGTGGCTCTCGAGGAATTTCGAGAGGTGCTCCAGTCGCTGCTCCAACATCTGGTGGTACGTCGCGATGAACTTCGACTCGGCGTCGAGGCGCTTGCTGCCCAGCCGGCACGTGCGCACGCGGCCGACCTTCTCGGTGTCGACGAGCCCCGCGTCTTCGAGCTGCGCGACGTGCTTCTTCATGCCCGTCAGCGTCATCTCGAACGCGTCGGCCAGCTCGGTGATGGTCGCCTCGCCCTTGCCGAGGCGCTGCAGCACGCCTCGCCGCGTCGGGTCTGCGAGCGCCGCGAAGGTGGCGTCGAGCCGTGTTGAATACTGAACCATGTGGTTCAGTAATAATGCGATCGAGTCCGAAGGTCAAGGCGCGGCTAGAGTGCGCTCGGGTGAGGCTCGTGCACGCGCACACGGTCGAGGGGCTGTACTGGCGCGCGCTCGCGGGCAAGGTGCCGCCGGCGCTCAAAGAAGAGCTCAAGGCGCTCGGCCTCGATCTCGACGCCAAGGTCACCGACGTCGAGCAGGAGCGCTGGGCGAAGCTGCTCGCCGTCACGGTGCGGCACCTGTACCCGGGTCAGAGCGTCGACGACGGCTACTACCGGCTCGGCGAGACCATCGTGCAGGGGTACGAGTCGACGGTGATGGGCAAGGCGCTGTTCGCGATGATGCGCGTGCTCGGGCCGCACCGCGTGCTCAAGCGCGCGACGGCGAGCCTGCAGAGCGGCAACACGTACTCCGAGGCGATCGTGAAGCAGCTGGAGGACAACCGCTACGAGGTGTGGACGAACGAGTGCAACGGCAACGCGAACTACCTGCGCGCGGTGCTCTTCGGTGCGCTGCACCGCGCCGGCGCGAAGGACCTGCAGGTGAAGGTGCTCTCGTTCGACGGGCACGCGGCGACGTTCGACGTGCGCTGGAGCTGAGCGCGAGACGCTCTGGGGTGTGGAAGCCCACGGTGGAGGCTCACGGTGGAGGCGCGGCGCACCGGGACCCGCACGTGGACGCGGACGTGGACGCGCACGTGGTCGTAGCCGTGAGCGTGATCGTTGTCGTGATCGTTGTCGTGATCGACCACGCCCACGATCACGACAACGATCACGATCACGGCTACGACCACGCTCACGTGCGCGAGCGCGTCCACGTCATGTCCACGGTGGCTACTTCTTCTCGGCGAGCAGCTCGCGGCCCTGCAGCAGGTCGACCTCGCCCGCGAACTTGCCGAACTCTTCGTAGTCCGCGGGCGGCACGCGCGCCGCCTCGATGGAGTAGCTCTCGTCGATGCTCACCACGCGGCCCTGCACCTTCTCGTGCCGCTGGAACTTCCCGTACGGGCACGCCACCTTCACGTCGCCGAGCGCGCCCGCCATCGTGTAGCCCTCGGGCAACGTCAGCGTCGCCGTCGTCTTGCTCTCTTCCGCGGCGTCGATGAACAGCGGCGTCCTCCGCGCGCCCATCTGCAGGTACCGCCGCCCGAGCAGCGCCGGGTAGGTCGCCTGCGAGAACACCAGCGACTTGCCCTCGGCCCGCGCGAACCGCGCCGCGGTGAACGAGTAGCGCACCGTCACCGTCGCGCCGACCTCGCGCTTCGCGTCCATGTCGACGCCCGAGAGCTCGGCTCCACCGAAGTAGCGCGACAGCGCGCTCTGCAGCGCCTGCTCCCGCTGGTCGGGCGGCACCGACTCGAGCGCCTCGGCGAGCTGCGCCGCACCGAACCCCAGGTACGTCTCGGTGCCTTCGCCCTTCAGCGCTCCATCTTCCATCAGCTCGAGCTTCAGCTTCACGAGCTTGCCGTTCGAGACCGTCGACTTCGGCGTCGTCGTCTTCTCGAGCTTTCGCCCCGGCTCGGGCAGCAAGAACGCCTCGCGACCCGCGGCCGGCTCGGGCAGCTCGCCGAACGGCCCGAACCGGAACACCGGGTCGAGCCACACGTACTGCGGCGCCGTCGCACCCTCGGCCGGCGGCAGCTCGACGCGCAGACACAGGTACGGCAGCAGCGCCTCGGCCGGGAACACGTACGGCGCCGGGTCCGAGTTGAACGTGCGCACCGCGACCAGGCGCACGCCGAAGCCCAGCGCCTTCAGCGCCGCGTACTCGAGCATCAGCCGGCTGCCGCGGTCTTGCGCCACCGACGCCGACGCCGACATCTGAATGCCGCTGTCGCGCCCCGACAGCTTGTGCATCACCGCGCCGTGCACCGCCGCCACCGCCTCGCGCCCCGACTTGCCCTGCGCCGCCTCGCGCGCGAACGCCGTCACCTCGTGCGTCACCTGGCCCTGGTCGATGTACGCGTCGGCGTACGCGGCCACCACGCCCTCGTTGCCGGTCTGGCCCGCCCCCACCGTCACGTACGGCAGCCACTCGTTTCCGCTCGGCGGCCCCTGCGGCTCGGGGATGTACGGCGGCACGCGGCGCTCCTCGTGGAAGAACACCTCTTCATCGCCCTGCACCTTCGGCTGCGGCGCCTTCATGTTGTGGGCGTCGACCTTCATGCCCGCGCCCTTCGGCGCGATGACGGTGTACGTGCTCCAGTTGTTCGGCTGCCGGGCGATCTGAAAGTAGAAGCTCGCCGACGTGAAGCCGGGCTGCGCCGGGCCGCGCGGGCCGTGCGCGAGCAGGTACTCGTACTCGACGAAGTCGCCGACCTCGACGCCGGGCAGGCTCACGCTGTCTTTGCCTTCGATGCTCTCGGGCTCGAGCACGCGGCCGTCGGCCTTCAGCGTGCGCATCTTGAGCACGTACGCGCCCTGCGGCACGTCGACCTCGGCGAGGTCTTGAATGCCCGACTGGTCGAGCGCCTTCTGAATGATGTGGATGCGGTCGACCATCGAGCCGTCGGCGTAGACCTTCACCGCCGCGGCATCGAGCACGTACGCGCCCGGAGCGTCTTCGTCGCCCGGCGCCGCCGCGTACGCCTTCAGCGCCTCTTCGGTCGAGATGGCGTGCGGGTCGAGCAGCTCGCGGCCCGAGCGCATGCGCTCGACCGTGCGGTGCGTCGGCAGGTCTCCGCCGTCGAGCTGCAGCGACCGCTCGCGCATCGCGAGCGCCTCTTTCGTCTTGCCCTCGTGCTCGTAGACGTCGGCGAGGTGCCGGTAGATCAGCGCGTTGCGCGGCCACAGCTTCGTCTGCCCCTCGAGCAGCTTGCGCGCCTCGGCGAAGCGGCGCTGCGAGATGTAGAGGTTCGCGAGCGACGTCGCGACCGGCAGGTGCGTGACGTCAGACGCCAGCAGCTCTTCGTACAGCTTCACCGCGAGCTCGGTGTGGCCCCGGGCGCGCGCCGACTCGGCTTCTCGCCCGATGGAGTTCGGGCAGGCGCGCAGCCGCTCGAGCGCCTGCTCCTGCTCGGCGATGGCGTCGCGCCGCACCGCGAGGTCGTAGATGAGCACGAGCGCGTCGCACAGCCCGTCGAGGGCCGAGACCGCCTGCTTCGCGGTGAGGTCGGCCTGCGCGTCGACGCCGAGCGCGAGCTGCGCGCGGGCCTCGAGCATCAGCAGCGCCGCAGGCACCGTCTTCGTCAGCGCCCGCGCCTGGCCGAGCAGCTCGAGCGCGTCGATGGCACGCCCGTCGTCGAGCGCGAGCTGCGCGGTGTCGATCAGCGCCCCGACGTTCGCCTTGTCGAGCTCGAGCGCGGCCTCGAGGTCGCGCGTGGCGCGGCCCTTCGCGACCTTTGCGGGCACCGACCGGTCTTGCATCGACAGGTTCGCGGCGAGCACGCGCAGCGCGGCGCCTCCGAAGTTCTCGGGCATGCCGGCGATCGCGGCCTTCGCCCCGTCGCGGTCGCGCGTCATGGCGTCGCGCGCGGCGAAGAAGCGGGCGAGCGCGGGGCCGACCTCGGGCTCGAGCGCGGCGGCGAACGAGGCCGCGCCCGGGTACAGCCCCGGCACGTCGAGCTTCGGCTCGAGCGCCTTGCTCTCCCACTTCGACGGCGGAGGCCCGACCGACGGCGAGAAGACGACGTCGGCCTGGGCGCCGTCGAGGCGCGACACCGAGACGTAGAGGTGGCCCTGCGCCTCGTCTCTCGCGCAGCGGACCATGAGGCGGTGCTTGCCCGGCGGCAGCGAGACGGCGGCCGAGGTGACGGTCGAGGCGGTGCGCTCCCAGGTGCGGCGCGTGAAGAGCACGGTGCCGTCGAGCGTGACCGCGTGGTCCATGCCGCTGACGGTGCGCACGACGTAGTCGCCGCCCGAGCGGTTCTCGAGGTCGAGCGCGAGCAGGTAGACGTCGCCCGCGGCCGGCTCACCCGAGAGCGAGAAGCGGCCGTCGGCGAACTTGAGGTCGCGCGGCTCGACGAGCCCGAACGGCCCCTGCGACGGAGCGATGATGCCGGTCTTCTCGGGCTGCGTCGGCTGCTCGAAGTCGAGCAGGTGGTACGCCGAGTAGGGGCCGAGCAGCATGACGGTGGTCGGCACGCCTTGCGCGCGAATGACGGCCTGGTGCTGGGCGCCTTCGCGGCGGGCGAGGTGAATGTTCGCGAGCGCCGCGCGCAAGAGCGAGGCGGCGTCGCCGGGCGCGCCGACCGCGAGGATGCCCGGGACGCGGGTGCTGATCAGCACGTCGAGCGAGACCGCAGCGCCGGCCGCGTCGAACACGATGCGGGCCGCCGAGGCGCAGAGCGGGTGGCGCGGCGAGCGCTCGCAGAGGTCGAGCGCGTGCACCACGGCGTCTTCGGGTCGCCCGGCGCGCAGCGCGAGCAGCGCCTGGCCGTACAGCGCGAGGGCCTCGCGGGGGTCGGCTCCGACGGCGGCGGCGAAGCGGGCGCGCGCCTTCTCGGCGTCGTTCGCTTGAAGCCACGCGTGCCAGCCCGCGAGCGCGAGCGTGTGCGGCGAGGCGTTGGGGTTCGAGGCGGCGTCGTCTGCGTCTTCGAGCAGGCGCGTCGGGCTCTCGACGCGGCGGACACAGGCGGATGCGAGGACGAGGAGTAAGACGAGTGCGCGGGACATCGGCCCCGCGCACCTTATCCCCCGGGCTCCCAGGTGTGGAGCATCGTGCAGCCGCGCTCGAGGAACGGGCGCACGCCTGCATCGTGCTCCACACGTGCGAGCGCGGGTTCAGCCTCGCCCTACTTGGTGTCAGCCGCCTTGTCGGCCGTCGGCGACTCGGTCGGCGCTTCCTTCTTCGGCTCGGCCCGCGTCGTCTTCGCGGCCTTCTTCGGCGCGGCGGTGCCGGTTCCGAGCGAGGTCGAGCCCGTCCCGGTTCCGCGCACCAGCGAGGCGTCTCCGCCCGCGAACGCGAGCGAAGCAGACAGCATCATCACGGCAGCAATCAGTTTGAACATCGGCTCCTCCTTTGGAGTGCGCGCTCTCATTGCAGGCGCGATGCCGCGCGCGCCCCGAGGCAGAGCGCCCCGCGAGCGCGACACCGCGTTACAGCGCGTCACGCCGCTTCGCGGAGCCGGTCTCGCGTCTGTGGGCAGACGGCGCCGTGCTCGACGGGCTGGCGTGCGCTGCAGCGCTGGCTGGGAGTGAGCGTTACGACGGCCGGTGTGACGCGGCAGCTCGTGTCGCGCCGCCCCACGGGTCGTTCGCGGCCGCGGGGTGATCGAACCAGAGCCGTGCGCTCGCGACGTCGCACATGTGAGCCATCGCGGCGAGCGGGCCCATGACGCGGCGCTGGTTCGTGTAGTCGCCGAGCTCGCCCTCGGCGTAGCGCAGGCCGTTCTCGTGCTCGGCGGTGAGCGCGATGCCGTACTCGGCGAGCTTGGCCATGCGGAAGCGCTGGTGGGCCTCCTTGCCCTGGAGCTCGGCGCGGTGGCGCAGCGTGCCGTCGGGCGCGAGCTCGTACTTCCACGGCTTCTCGACGTCGTGGAGGAACACGACGAGCAGCAGGTCCGACTCCGAGAACGGCAAGGGTCGAATCGCGCCGAGCTGGGCGTGCAGCACGACCGCGATGTTCATGATCTCGACGACGTGATCGAGGTACCCGCCGGGCCACGCCTGGTGGTTGTTCGTCGAGCCCTGCACGGTCGCGAAGAGCTTGCGGTGGTCAGACAGCAGGCGCGCGCAGGCGGCGCGGTTGGGCAGGTCGATGCGCGAGACGAGCTGATCGATGGTCAGGTAGGCGGGCATTCGTGTCCCGCACGATAGACGAACTCGTCGGGCCCTCGCGCTACAGTCACGCCCGATGCGCGGTCTCTCGCGATTCGCGGTCGTCGTCGCGGTGACGAGCTCGGCCGCGCTCGCCCTCGACAAGGTCGTCGTCTTCGACCCGTTCGAGCGCACCAGAGACTGAGACGCGAGGTGACAGAGCGTCTCGAATCGATTTCGAGCAATCCCGCAGGAAGAGATTGCGCTGATCGGTCACATGCAGCCGAGAGGGCGCAACAGCGTGCCCATGTTGTCGCTGCCCGTGACCTTGCCGGTGTAATCGGTCGTCAGGCAGCCGGCGGTCACGCAGTTGAACGCGACGCCGTCGCCGCCCGAGCGAAGAACCTCGAGCGCGTCGAGCGTCGGCCCGGCGTAGGGCTGCGTCGTGATGATCGGCCGCAGCTTGAGCGCGCCCGCGAGGTTCGACGTCGAGCGGCAGTTGATGATGTTCGCGCCGCCGCCGCCGCCCGCGTTCTCGATGCGCACGTTGCGCAGCGTCATGTTGCTCGCCCCGCCGGCATAGAAGGTGATGCCGTTCCACTGTGCGCGCGCGGGCGGCTCTTCGTTGCTGGTGAAGACGATGGGGTTCGCCGCGGTGCCGTTCGCCATCAGGTGCCCCTCGTTGCCCATGCCGATCCACCCGACCCGCAGCTCGCCGTTGCCGAACCGCATGCGCGCGCCGGGCTCGAGCGTCAGCGTGGGAATCGGGTCTGCAGCGTCGGTGCGGCGCACCTGCAGATCGCCGCTGCCGACCACGTAGTCGGCTCCGATCGTGCCCGAGAGCGTGAGGTCCTTCGACACCACGCCGTCGATGAACCGGATCGCGCGGTTGTTGCGCGGCACCGCCGACGCGATCTTGATGGTCGACGGCGTCAGCGTCTTCGCCGCGGCGACCATCGTCGTGATGATCGGCTGATCGGCCATCGCGTCTTGCGAGTCGAAGTACACCGTCGAGTCGGGTGACAGGCCGTCGGGGTTCTGCGTGTTGAGCCCGATCTTGAGCATGTTCTCGAAGCGAACGTTGCGCAGCACCGCGGGGTGCGCGTGGTTCGCGCCGAAGTGGAGAATGCCGAGCCCCCCGACGCCGCCGTTCTTGAACGTCGCGTAGTCGAAGCGCGCGTCCGTGTTGTTGACGAACGAGAAGCCCGAATAGAAGTCGTCCGGCGTCTGGCGATCGAAGATGACCGGCTTCGCGGCGGTGCCGTTCACGTACACCTTGCCCTCGATCGCGCCGTTGCCCGAGACGGAGATCACCGGCGGTGTGCCCAGCCCGGCTGCCAGGCAGACACGCGCGCCCGCTTCGAGGGTCAGCGTGCAGCCCTTCACCTCGAACGTCGAGAAGATGAAGTACGTGTGACCGTCGAGCCACGTCTCGTCGGCCTGGATGATCGGCGTCGCCGTCGCCCGGCCATACTGGTGGTGCTTCGGGTCGGAGCTCTGCATGACCGGGCAGTCCGTGCCGGTCGCGGCGCCTCCGGCCGTGCCGGAGCCTCCCGCGGTCGCCGAGCCACCCGCGTTCGCAGAGCCACCGCCCGCGCTGCTCGAGCCGGCCGTGCCGGAGCCGCCGCCGGTGCCTCCACCGCCTCCCCCCGAGCAGCCGGCGACGAAGATGAGCAGCAGGGCGAGGCGACGCGACATGGGAGCTCCCGAGAAGGGTGAGGGGCGCCCTCTCCGCAAGGGCCGCGCCGAGCACGGTCGGCAGGCTTCGCGCGCCCTTGCGGCGGCGGGCGCCGACGGCTCACGCAGAAGCGGCGCGCCGATTCGGCGCGATCGTCCCGGCCCGCTACGCCCCGCCACGTAGACCCGCCTCCGCCATGAAGCTCGGGCGGGCCATGCCCTTGCATTCTCGCCCCGCCGTGTTGCGCGGCCTTCGCTCACGTTCCGGCTATGCTCGGCGGCACATGCTCGGGGAGACGGTAGACATGCCGGTCGACCCGCTCCTCGGGACCACCATCAACGGGTACACGATTCAGAGCCGCCTCGGCGAAGGCGGCATGGGTGTCGTCTACCGTGGCGAGCAGACCGACATCGGCAAGCGCGTCGCCATCAAGGTGCTCAAGCCCGGCACCGCGCAGAACCGCGACGTGACGATGCGGCTCATCGCCGAGGCGCGCGCGGTGAACTCCATTCGGCACCGCGGCATCGTCGACATCTTCGGGTACGCGAAGCTGCCCGACGGGCGGCAGTGCATCTTGATGGAGCTGCTCGAGGGCGAGCCGCTCGAGGCGATGATGAAGCGCCTCGGTGCCGAGCGCCGCACCCTGCCGCTGCCCGACGTGCTCGGCCTCTGCGACGAGATGCTGGTCGCCCTGGGCGCGGCGCATGCGGCCGGCGTCGTGCACCGCGACCTCAAGCCGTCGAACATCTTCTTGTGCGCGCACGCGAACGGCGAGCGCCACGTGAAGCTGCTCGACTTCGGCGTCGCGAAGATGAACGCGCTCGACGCGGCGACGGCGAGCGGGGTACTCGGAACACCGCTGTACATGGCTCCGGAGCAGGCCCAGGGGCAGGCGGTCACGCCCGCGATCGACCTCTACGCGTTCGGCGTCATCTTGTTCGAGCTGCTCACCGGCCGGCCGCCCTTCTGGGGTGAGAACGCGGTGCGCGTCATCTACCAGCACGTCAACGCGGCGCCCGAAGCTCCATCGAGCCTGGCGCCGAGCCTGCCCCGCGCGTTCGACGACCTCGTGCTGAAGCTGCTCGCGAAGCGGGCCGCCGACCGCCCGCGCAACACCGACGAGGTTCGCGCCGAGCTCGCGCGGTTGAAGGCGGCGCTCGCCGACCCTTCTGCGCTGCCGACGCTCGATGACCCCGCCGAGCTGCCCCCGGTCGCGCCCCGGCGGTCGGCGTTGACGCTGCTGGTCGCCGGCGCCACCGCGGCGGCGCTCGCTGCGATCGCGGTGGTGTTCCTCTTCCACAGGCAGCCGCCGGTCGCGCGGCTCATCGTTCAAGCCCCGCCTCCGTCGATGCCGATGCCCGAGCCGATGGTGGCGGCGGCGGTCGAGCCGTCTGCTCCGGTGCCCGAGCCGGCTCCCGCGCCGGCGCCGGCGGCGCAGAGGGGCGACAAGCTGCTGCGCCGCATCGAAGCGCTCGAGAAGAAGGTGGCGAAGCTGAAGAAGGGCGGCGACGACGTCGAGCTGTACGAGCGCCAGCTGCCGAAGCTGCGCGAGGGGCTGAGCGGAGCGACGCCCGAGACGCGCGAGCAGATCGAGCTCGCGGTGACCCGGCTGGAAGAGGACCTGCGCTGAATGCTCCTCCTGCTCCTGGGCGTCCTCGCGCAGACGCCGCAGCCGACGGCCTGGGTCGCACTCGCCCGCAGGCAGGGCATCGCGGCGACGACGGCGAACGAGAGGCTCGCCGAGCTCGAGGCGCAGCTCGCCGCGGCGAGGGTCCCGCTCGCGGCCGCCGGCGACGTCACCTCGTGTCAGCGCAAGCTCGCCTGCATCGTGAAAGCGGCGCGAGCGCGAGGCGCGCAGTGGGTCGTCATCGTCGAGGTGGCCCGCGTGCTCGAGCAGGAGATCGTGAAGCTCGACGTCGTCTCGGTCGAAGAAGACGGCCGCAGGCTCGCGTCGGCCATCTACGACGGGCCGGCCGCGCAGGCGCGCGAGGGCATGGCCGAGCAGGTGAAGGCGAAGGTCCTGCCGGCGCTGGCGCCGCTCATCCCCGCCGCGCCGCCGCCGGCCGCGCCGCCACCCGCGCCGGCCCCTGCGCCCGAAGAGAAGCCCGACCCCGTCGTCATCGCTCCGGCGACGCCGGCACCGCAGCCGGTGCCGGCTCCCGTCATCGTGACGGAACCGCCGCCGCCGCCGAAGCACGGCTTCGACCTCCGCGTGCCCGGCTTCATCGCTGCGGCCCTCGGAGTCGGAGGCCTCGGCACGGCCGTCGCGCTCGGCGTGCTCACGCTGCAGCAGTCGAGCGTCTACTCCGAGCGCTGCGGAATGCTCGCGCAGTGCAACGACACGGCAGCGCTTCGAGCCTACGACCGCGCCGCGACGTTTCAAGACGCCGGCCTCGCCGCCGCGGTCACCGGCGCAGCGCTGCTCGCCGCCGGGCTCGTGTTGATCTTCCTCGGGAGAAGTGGATGACGCGCCTCACCGCCGCTGCGCTGGTCACGCTCGCTGCTTGTACGCCGAAGCCTCCCATCACGTGCACGGACTGTGACGGCGTGTGCACCGACCTGCGCGTCGACTCGAGCCACTGCGGCGCGTGCGGCGTCCGCTGCGGCCCCGGCACGGTGTGCGGCGCCGGAGCGTGCGTCGCGAGCTGCTCGGCCACCGAGAGCCCGTGCGATGGAGGCTGCTTCGACCTGCAGACCGACCCGCGCAGCTGCGGCGTCTGCGGCCGCTCGTGCCCGTCGGGCTTCTGCCTGAACGGCACGTGCCAGACCGTTCAGTCGTGCCTGCCGCCACGAGCCGAGTGCAGCGGCGCCTGCACCGACACCGGCTCGAGCAACCTCAACTGCGGAGGCTGCGGCAACGCGTGTGACGCCGGCTACTGCGTCGCGGGCGGCTGCCAGCCGACCTGCCCGGCGCCGCGCAGCGCGTGCTCGGGCTCCTGCGTCGACACGAAGACCGACCCGTCGAACTGTGGCGCGTGCGGCGTGGGCTGTGGCGCCGGCTTCTGCCGCGACGGCGGCTGCGAGCCTGCCTGCACGGCTCCGCTCACCGCGTGCGGCGGGGCGTGCACCGACACGCGCAGCGACCCGGCCGCGTGCGGCGCGTGCGGCCGCGGCTGCGACGGCGGCTACTGCGTCGCGGGCGCGTGCCGGCCGACGTGCCCCGCTCCGCTCACCCAGTGTGGGGCTCGCTGCGTCGACACCACCGTCGACCCTTCGAACTGCGGCGCGTGCGATGCGGGCTGCGCGAACACGTCGTGCGTGGCGTCGGTCTGCACCGGCACGTGCGCCCCCGGCTTCCTCGACTGCGACGGCCTCGCGGCCAACGGCTGCGAGAGCGAAGAGGGCTGCATCGTGCCCATCACGGTCGCGCGCTCGGGGCTGCTGCTGAACGACCCGGCGGTCGTGGTGATGCAGACGATGAACCCATTCCCGGGCGAGCCGATGCGCACCGCCGACCTGAGCGACGACGGCACGGTGGTCGCGTTCGTCTCGGCCTCGCCGGACGTCACGGCCGGCGACGTCAACGGCGTCGCCGACGTCTTCGTTCGCGACCTCGCGACCGGGGTCACGACGAACATCACGCAGGGCGCGAACGGGCCGAGCTCCCGTGTCGCGGTCTCGGGCAATGGGCGCTTCATCGCGTTCGTCACGCTCGCCTCGAACCTCGGCCCCGTCGACACCTGGCAGCAAGACATCTACGTCTACGACCGCGTCGCTGGCGGCTTCGACAAGGTGACGCGCGCCACGGACGGCGGCTCACCCAACGGAGGAGGCATCGACAGCGTCGACCTGTCGTTCGACGGCACGCAGGTCATCTTCGCGAGCACGGCGACGGATCTCGTCGCCCCCCCAGCGTCCGCGCCGAACAACGTGCACAAGGTCTACCGCGTCGATCGCACCACGCGGCGCGTGACGCTCCTCGCCCAACCGTCCGGCGCTCCGCCGTGTGTGCAAGACAGCTTCTACTTCCCGCGCGCGAGCGACGACGGGCTCGTCGTCGCATGGGACACGTCGCGTCGCCTGCTGCCCCAAGATCAGAACGCCCTCCTCGACGTGTACGTGTCGCTGCCCGACGCGGGAGTGCTGCTCGCGAGCCTGAAAGCCGACGGCGGAGCCGCGGAGAACACCGCCTGCGTCACCGCTGCGACCCGCAGCGACGTCAGCGGCAACGGCCGCTACGTGACGTTTCACGGCGACGAAGACCTGGTGGGCATCGCGGACCCGCAGAACGACATCTTCGTTCGCGACCTGGTCGGCGCTACGACCACGCAGGTATCGGTTCGCACCGACGGCGGCACGGCGGGCGGCGAGAACGGGTTCCCCAGCATCGACCGCTCGGGCAACCGCATCACCTTCGTCACCAGCGCGATGGAGATCACGTCGCCTGCTCTGCCGACCGCCGAGGCCCGCTGCGTGATGGCCCAGCGCGCCGGCGGCGCGACGCTGCGCACGATTCCCATCGCCGTGATGCTGCCCGGCGAGTACCCGACCTGCTTCGGAGCCCGCATCTCGGGCAACGGCCACGCGGTGCTCTTCGCCACGCGCACGGGCCTCTCGCTGCGCGACGTGCCCGAGCCCTCCGACGGCGGCGGTATGGACCTCTACCTGCGCCTCATCCCGTAGGGCCGCCTCGCCTCGCGAGGCCGTACATCTTGAACCGCGTCACGAAGGTTCGCAGCGGCATCGAGATGGCCGCCGCCGCGCGCGTCTGGTTCCAGCCCGTCGCCTCGAGCGCCTGCAGCATGCGCGCCCGCTCGAGCTCGCGCACCTCGTCGGCGATCGGTCGCAACGCGACCCGGGGCTCTGCGGCCGCCGCTTCGACCACCCTCGTCGCGACTGGCGCTGCGCCCGGCCCGACGCGGCCCGCGAGGTGCCACGGCTCGACGATGGGGTCGGTCACCGTCGCGGCCACGAACTCCATCAGGTTTCGCAGCTCGCGCACGTTGCCGGGCCACGGGTGCTGGGCGAGCAGCTGCTGCGTCTCGGGAGCGAAGCGCGGCGCCGCACGACCGGCCCGCGCGCAGGCCTCGGAAAGGAAGCGGCGCGCGAGCAGCTGCAGCTCGCGCAGGCGGTCGCGCAGCGGCGGCAGCCACACCGTCGCCCCCGCGAGGCGAAAGTAGAGGTCTTCGCGGAAGCGGCCCGCCTTCACCTCGGCGAGCAGGTCGCGGTGCGTCGCGGCGACGACGCGGAAGCTCACCTCGCGCTCCTTCGTCGCTCCGAGGCGCGTCACGCGGTGCGTCTCGAGCGCCCGCAGGAGCTTCGCCTGCAGCGCCGTCGACATCTCGTTCACCTCGTCGAGGAAGATGGTGCCGCCGTTCACCGACTCGAACAGCGCCGGCTTCGCCGCGGTCGCGCCGGTGAACGCGCCCTTCTCGTAGCCGAACAGCTCGGACTCCAGCAGGGTCTCGGCGAGCGCGGCGCAGTTCAGCGCGAGCAGGCGCTGCTTCGCGCGCGGCGAGCCGTAGTGCAGCGCCGTGGCGACGAGCTCCTTGCCGCTGCCGGTCTCGCCCTGCACGAGCACGGGCAGCTCGCTCTTCGCGAGGCGCTGCACGAGCTCGTAGAGGCGGTGCATGCTGGCGTCGGCGACGAGCACGGCCTGCTCGCCGAACTGCAGCGTGCGGTACGCCTTCGACGCGAGCCCGCAATGGCCGCGCGGCGCGTCGGCGGCGGCCGAGCGGGCCGAGGCGAGCAGCGTCTCGAGGTCGGTTCCGTCGGCGGGGAACACGGCGACGCCGGCGCGCGCCTGGTCATCGAACGCCTCGACGAGCAGCTCGCCGCGCGCCTGCGCCTCGTCGCCGTCGCACTCGGGGCAGAGCACCGCGAGCTGACCCGCCGAGAGCTGGCTGCCGAGATCGAGGCGGCGCAGCGCTCCGTCGAGGCGGGGCAGTGCGCCGCTGAACGTCACGACCGCGAGCGCGAGCGGGCGCGAGAACCGCGTCGAGCGCTCGACCTCGAGGGCGGCGCGCGCGCGAAACGTCGGCGACTCGAGCAGCTCGGCCGCGCCCGCGGGCCGCGCCGACGCGTGAAAGACCACGACGATGCCCGCGATCGACAGCGAGTCGCCCGAAGCGAGCTGCCGCGTGCCCGCGATGCGCTCGTCGTTGAGCAGCGTGCCGTTCTGGCTGCCGAGGTCGGTGACGGTGGCCTGCCCACCCGACAGCGTGAGGCGCGCGTGGGCGCGAGAGACGCGCTCGTCATCGAGGTGAACCTCGCACGTCGGCTGCCGGCCGAGCGTGACCTCTCCGTCGGCCGGCAGCGGGACCATGCGCGTCGAGTCGCCGTGGAAGATCATCAGGTAGATGCGAGCCGCGAGCGCCTGCGAGACCTCGGGAGCGAGCGGCGCTCGCGGTGCCGAGTCCTGCTCCTCGCGCGCCGTCTCGGCCAGGCCCCGGTCAGGAGTCATTCGTATGCTCGAGTCTACGATGCCTCGGGCGCGCGAGCTCACGCCGAATCGGCGCGCGGAATCGGCGTGACGGGTCGATGAAGCTCTCGGCCTCGAGCGTGGTTCGCACACTTGGGCACCGGCACGTACTCTGCACAACGGAGGGGGATGACCCGAACCCTGAAGTGTCTTCCCCTGCTGCTCCTCGCGTGCGGCCCCGTGCAGGTCGGCGGCGACCTGGAGGTGTCGAGCGGTGCCGCGCTGAAGGACCTGGACCCGCCGGGAGGAGGCACCGGCGGCGGCGGCATCATCGGCCCGTCGCAGGCGTGCGGCGACGTCTGCACGCCGCAGTCGCGGTGCGACCAGTCGTGCGGCGCGAACGCGAGCTCGACCTGCGGCGCGTTCGGCGTCTGCGTCAGCTGCGCGACCGCGTGCACGAGCACGTCGCCGTGCGGCACGGTCTGTCTTTCCGGCACGACCATCACGCAGTGCTCGTCGGCGGGCGCCGAGTGCCAGTCGTGCAGCGCCGCGACGTGCGAGGCGATGGGGTGCAGCGCGCTCTGCCAGCAGCCGCAGCAGCTCGTCATCGGCAAGCTCGGGTTCCCCACGCCGCTGCCGCGCACGTACCAGCGCTGCGACGCGTACGGCGCCACCATCAACGACAAGGACAGCGACGGCCTCGACGACGACTTCGAGCTCAGGCTCGCGAAGCAGTTCTTCCCGAACGTGAACATGCCGTACTGGAGCGAGTTTCAATTCTACGGAGCGCAGAGCCCCGAGATGCTCTGCACGGGCCCCTTGTGCCGGCTGCCGATCGTGGTCCGCAAGGCGGCGCCGCTCACGGGCAGCCGCTGGGGTTGGTGCGCCACCGGGCAGTGCGTCGAGATCATCTACGGGCTGCCGTACAACTGGGACACGGGAGACCCCGACGCGCCGGGCTCGCTCGCGCACTCGCACCAGGGTGACGCCGAGTTCGTCGCGACGCTGGTCGCGCACCGGCGCGCCGACGACGAGGCCGACGGCGCCGACTGGGGTGTCCCCGCGAGCGTGGCGCTCAGCGACCCGAGCGCGTGGCGCATGGTCGCGGGGTTCTGGGCGGCGCACTACGGCGCGGGCTCCTTCGCCGGCGCCGACGTCGACAGCTCGCGCTACGTGTTCCCGCGCACCGGCGGCACGTACTCGGGCACGAAGCTGATGAACGTCTACGTCGCCGAGGGCAAGCACGCGAGCTACCCGACCTCGAGTGAGTGCGACAACGGCGGCTGGCTGAACAGCGACTCGTGCGCGGGTGGCCGCTTCCTCGATCGCGCGCTCTTGCAGAGCCGGCTCGTGAACGTCGGCGACGAGCACGGCGACCTCACGCGGCCGGGCTGGGTCTGCGCCGGGTTCGAGCGCCACATCGCGGCGCCGGCCTCGACCGCGGCCGACGCGCCCGTGACCGTGCCACCACACGACGTGTGGAGCGGCGCACAGTTCGACTCCACCACCACGTGGTTCGGTGTGCTGCACCGCTCCTCACGGAACTGGGGCAACGACTACGTGACGTACGTAGGCTACTGAGCGGGGCGCACGAACCCCGGCAGCTCCTCTCGAAGACCTCGTGGGGCTGCGCGGGCTCGGCGTACTTCGGACGGTGAGCGCCGATTCAGCGCGCAGGTTCGGCGCGAGGCGGCGCGGGGGGCCGCACGAGTCGTGGGGTTGCGGCTGGCGCGGCGGGTGCTCATGGCCGCGGCATGATCCGCTCATCGTTTCTCTTCATCGTCTTCGTCGGTCTCAGTGCACACGCGGGTGAGCACGTCATGGTCTCCCCCGCAGCTCCGCTCACGCTCGCGCGCGCCACGTCTTTCTCTGCGACGGCGCCGAACGTTCCGCGCCTCACGGCCACGCTCGTCGTGACCGCGCGCATCGAGTATCCGTTCGGCGCCGGGTCGAACACGGTGCTGGCCGTCGAGGTCAACGGCCAGCGCGTCGACGACCTCAAGCGGCGCGGCCTCGGGCGTCTGATCAACCGCGAGCTCGTCACGCGCGTGTCGTCGGCGCACATCTACTCGTCGTTCTCGAACGGGCTGTGGCGCCTTCCGTTCGAGCCGACCTTCGCCTCGCACGCGGCCTACTACGAGGGTGACCCGTTCACGCTCGTGCTCGACGTCACCGACCTCTTGCAGACCGCCGGCGCGAACCAGGTGCGCATCACGAACCGAGTGCCCGCGAGCACCGACCCGCAGCTGAGCGGGAACATCGTGGTCAGCGCGCTCTCGCTGCGCTGGCAGAGCTCGGGCCCTCAGAGCCCGATGATGCAGCCCCAGCGCGTCGCGACCGACGTGGTGAACGCTGGCAGCGACTACAGCCGCTCGGCGCCGTACTCGGTGACGCGGCACCCCGGGGGCGGGTTCAGCCTCACGACCGGCGTCATCGGCGCGCGCACCTGGAGCTTCACCAGCGCCTATTCGTACCCCGCCGTCGGCTTCAACCTGCTGACGCCCACGACCGGCGTCGACGGCTCGGGGCAGCCGGGCTGGAGCGTCACCACGACGCCGACCGAGACGCTCGCGCGGGCGCAGGGCTACTCGATTCGCCGCACGCTCGAGCTCGGCGCCGACAAGGTGACGGTGCGAGACTCCATCACGAACACGTCGGCCGTCGAGCTGCCGCTGGTGGTGCGCAACGAGGTCAGCCTCGCCGGCGCCGAGAACAGCCCGGTGCGGCTCGCCGGCTACGGCGACGCGACGTTCAACGTCACGCAGGCCGACGGCTCGACGACCACGCTGCCGGTCAACGACTTCTACTCGCCGGGCAACCCCACCGTGTACGTCGAGGGCCTCGACCACGGGCTCGGGCTCGTCGCCGAAGACGACCTCTTCCGCAACCAGGTGCGGCTGTACGTGCGGCCGGGGCCCGACGGTACGCCGCGCGCGGGGCTCAAGACCGAGATGCTGCTCATACCCGCGGGGCAGTCGCGCACGCTCGAGTGGTCGGTGTACCCGGTCGCCGGCGTCGATCACTTCGACTTCATCAACCTCGTGCGCCGCGACTGGGGTTCGAACCTCACCACCGACGGGCCCTGGTACTGGGGCTTCGGCGCCGAGCACATTCTCTTCAGCTCGCCGACGCTGCCCGACCTGATGAACCCCGCGTACGGAATTCGCTACGCGTCGCACGGCTCGTGGGTCGACTTCCTCGACACCGGCACGCCGAAGAGGCTCGGCTTCGGGGCGGCTCCGTTCTCGGCGCCGTGGGCGACGTACAGCTCGTTCGTCACGGCCGCGAACGACGCGATTCACACGAGCGCGCCCGGCGTGAAGGTGCTCGTGTACTTCGACGAGCAGCGCGACTCGACCCCGAGCGGCACGTCGCTCTTCGCCGACAGCGCGCGCACGCGCATCGACGGCACGCAAGACTCGGTGGTGTGGCCGCCGTACCAGCGCGTGTACAGCGTCGTCCCCATCTCCGGGCCGACGTACGCGGCGAACAGCTTCGGCACCGAGATGCTCTCGGTCGCCAACCGCTACGGCACCGAACTGCACGCCGACGGCCTGTACATCGACGAGCTCGAAGACGTCTCGTACGGCGAGCCCCTCGTCACGTTCAACCGGCTCGACGGCAGCTCGGCCTTCATCGACCCGTTGACGCTGACGACGTCGGCGCGCGTGGGGCTCACGCAGCTGCTCGCGAGAGACCACCACGAGCAGCTGCTCGCCGGCAGGGTCGTGCTCGGCAACGGGCCCTCGTACGTTCGCAGCACGATGCGGGCGCAGCGCATGGTCGAGGCTCAGCACAACGACCTGTGGCCCTCGCAGGGGCACCTGCAGACGCCGCTCGCCTACCTCGCGCAGGCGCGCACGTTCTCGGCGATACAGCGCCTCCTCACGTTCGGGCTCTTGCCGGTGGGCACCATCTCGACCGACTGGGCTGCGATGGGCCCCGCGATGAAGCGCATGTTCCCGGCGACGCCCATCGAGCTGCACATGGGCTACCTGCTCGCCGAGGAGCGCATCATCACCGCGCACTCGGGCAGCTACGGCTGGCCGGGCAGCAACCAGCTCGTGCGGCCGTTCTTCTTCGACGCGTCTGGAGCTCCGACCACCGACGGCTGGCAGTCGACGCTGACGGCGAGCGGCGAGGTGCGCACGCGGGTCGACCTCCCGACCGAGACGGGGCGCGGACGCTACGACGGGCACCTCGCGGTGCTCGAGCGGCTGCCCGTTCGTGTTCACGGCGATGTCTGCACGATCGACGACCTCGCGTACAGCCCGGAGGAGGTCAGCATGACCATCAGCAGCAAGAGCCCGGTGCAGGTCGAGCTCGAGCCCGGAGAGTTCCCCATCAGCGCCGGGCGAAGCTACCGGGTCGAGCGCGACGGCAAGGTCGAGACCGCCGTCGCCGCGGGGACGCCGCCGCGGCTCAGCCTGTGCGGCGTGCGCGGCAGAATCTCGGTACGCCCCGAGGCGAAGAAATAGCTCGAGGCCCGCGCTCGAAGAAATCGCCGTCCTTTTACCTTTGCGACGCCCGAGTGTTCTGCCCCGCGTGGCCCTTCTGATTCAGGGTGGAAAGAGGGTGGTCGCGCGGGTGGCGCCCTCATCGAGTGGGATGGCGCGCCGTTCGACCCGCACCGCTGGCTGCACCTGTTGCACGGAGGCCATCGCTATGCCGTGTCGGGCTCACAGCGACTCGGCAGCACGCTCGGCGCCTTCGCGATCGACGCAGTGCTCACCGAGGCGCCCGAGCTCTTCTCGCTCCACTGAGCCGGGGCCGCCGCCTCATGCCTTGCGCGAGCGTGCCTTCGCGGCGGCGCGGCGGCTGCGGCTCACGGGCTTCGCGCGCTCGACGCACGCGCCGAGCAGCAGGCCCTTCAGCGCGGCGAGTCGAATCTTCTTCAGCTCGACGAGCACGTACGGGTAGCCGTCGAAGTGCGGCACGGTGAAGTACGGCCCGCCCTGAGCGACGAGCGCGTCCTTCACCTCGAGGGGCACGAACGCTCCGAGAATGTCGCCCTTCGGCGCGGCGTCGCCGAGGGCCTCGACGTCGGGAGGGCGCAGCGGCCGCTCCCAGACGGTGTACTTGCCGTCGACCCGCCAGTCGCGCTTGCCCGGTGTCGGCACGGCGCCGCGCGCTGCCTTCATGATGCGCGTGACGTCAGCCCAGGTCGCCATGCCAGCCCCTTCTAGCGCTCGCCGAGCTTCTGTGGCGACGTCGTCACTCTTTCGCGCGGAAGATGCCGACGAACGGGTGGCCGCCGTACACGGTGCCGGCCGGCTGCGGGAAGACGACGCCGTCTCTGAGAATCGCGAACGCTCTCGTCTTCTCGTTGAACAGCCACTGCGCCCGCTGCACGCCGCCCGTGAGTGCGCCCTCCTCGCCGGCGCCGAACGACGAGTCGACCTCCAGCAGCCTCACCTTCTCACCCGGCGCAGCGAAGTCGGCGAGGCCGCTCGCGCTCTTTCTCTCGGCAGCGCTGAGCTCGCGCTGATCTCTCACGAGCACGACGTGACCGGTCTCATCCTTGTCTTTCCCGAGCACGAAGACGTCTCCAGGTCGCGCCGCAGCGACGCCGCCGACCTTCGCGAAGCGCGGGTTGTGGGAGAGGTGCTGCATGTTCTCGTTCGTCACCTTCGGGTCGAGGCCGAGCTGCTTGCGCGACGCTCCCTGCGTCTCGACGAACGCGTTCTGCGTGTAGCCGCCGCAGTCGAGCCCGAGGCCGTGGTCCCACTGGAGCATGCGCACCTGCTCCTCGGGCTTCTTCAGCTCGGGGTGCCGCACGGCCGTCTTCTTCAGCTCTCCGGAGTCGATCAGCATCTGGGTCAGCTGCTGCACCTCCTTCGGCGTCGCTCGCCCGTACGAGGCGTTCGTGATGACGCGAGCCAGCTCGGGAGTCAGCGCTCCGCTCGCCTTCGCCAGCTTTCGCAGGTGGTCGCGCACCGCCTCGGATGACGCCGAGCCTCCGCGCGTGACGGCCGGGCCGCTGAACCCGTCCTTGATCCGAAAGTGCGGAGCCGCCGCCGCCGTCGCACCGTCAGGCAAGACGTACGACCCGCTCGCACGCGCGAAGGCCTGATCGACGCGCTTGCGCATCACGACGTCGCGCACGGCCGCGTCGGGGTCAGCGGCCTTCGTCGCGACCGCGACGTCACCCACAAAGAGCGCGCGCTCCGAGAGCGGGAGCTCACCGAGCGTCTTCTCGAACAGCGCCTGCGTCGACTTCGACGCGCCCGGAATCGGCGCAGCGCTCGGCGCCGGCGCGAACGTCGACGCCTGCGAGTGCCCGGTCTGCGGCGCGCGCGGAGGCGCACTCGCAGACGCAGGCGCAGGTGCAGGCGCAGAAGGGGCGGAGCGTGAAGCCGGAAGCGGACGGTTGGCAGTGACAGTGGTCATGCCCCACCGCATCGCAAGCGAAGCGCCAACGCGGACCTCAGCCGCCACGGAAGGTTACGGCCGACGAGCCGCACGAAGACGTCGGCGCGGTCTCAGACCTGTCCGACCGTGAAAGTGACCGCAGCTGCGAACAGCTCGCCGCCGAGCGCACGTGAGAGCGGTGCTAGAAGGCGCCGCGTGGCTGCGCAGCCCATGACCGCGACGTGCGTCGTCGGAGCCGGGCCCGCAGGGCTCCTGTTCTGCATCGCCGCCCGCATCCTCCACGAGCGGGCGGGGCTGAAGGCGCCGCTGTGGCTCGCCGAGGAGCCCTACCGCGAGCTCGCGGCCGACCTGAAGGACCCGCGCTTCGACGCCGTCATCGGTTTTCTCGCCGAGCGCCGCTTCGCGATCGAGGCGAACGTGCTCGAGCAGCGCCTGCTCGAGGTTGCCGAGGCGCTCGGCGTTCACGAGGAGCAGTGCGCGCGGTGTGGCGGGTGCAGATCGCAGCGCCGTTCGTCGCGGGCCGCTACCTCTTCGAGTACATCGAGCGCCGGTGGTGGAAGAGCGCCGACCTCACCGGCTAGCGGCGGGTCCGAGCGAGTCGCCCACCGGCGCTCGACCTGCGCTCACGGGTGCAGCACGACCTTCGTCCACCCCTGCTCGCGCGCGTCGAACTTCCGGTAGGCCTCGGGCGCGCGGTCGAGCGGCAGCTCGTGCGACACGATGAACGACGGCTTCGCGCGGCCGGTGTGAATCAGGTCGCGCAGGTGCCGGTCGTAGGCCTTCACGCTCGTCTGGCCGGTGCCGATCGCCTGACCCTTCGTCCACAGCTTGCCGAAGTCGATGGGCACCTTGCCCTTCTTCTCGAGCGCGCCCTTCGCGCCCGGGTCCTGCCCGGGGTAGACGCCGACGCAGCCGAGCCGGCCCGTGGCGCGGACGCCTTCGATGAGCTGGTTGAGCGTCATCGCCGGGTCTTCGTTGCCGCGCGGGTCGTGCGCCTGGTACCCGACGCACTCGCAGCCCTTGTCGGCGCCCTGGCCGTCGGTGAGCTCGCGAATCTGCTCGACCGCGTCACCCTTCGAGTCGTCGATGGGAGTCGCTCCGATGCTCTTCGCGAGCGCGAGGCGGTCGGGCAGGCGGTCGACCGTGAAGACCTCGCTCGCGCCGCGCAGCAGCGCCGAGTACGACGCGAGCAGCCCGACCGGGCCCGCGCCCATCACCATCACCGACTCGCCCGGCTCGACGCACGCGAGCTCGGTCGCGTGGTAACCGGTCGGGAAGATGTCCGAGAGCATCACGTAGTCCTTCTGCCGCTCCTCGGCGTCGTCGGGCAGCTTCAGGCAGTTGAAGTCACCGTACGGTACGCGCAGCAGCTCGGCCTGCCCGCCGCGGTACGGGCCCATCTCGGAGTAGCCGTACGCCGCGCCCGCGACGCCCGGGTTCATCACGAGGCAGAAGCCGGTGTAGCCGCGCGCGCAGTTGCGGCAGCTGCCGCAGCTCACGTTGAACGGCATCACGACCCAGTCGCCGACCTCGATGCGCTTCACCGCGTCGCCGACCTCGACGACCTTGCCCATGTTCTCGTGGCCGAGCACCTGCCCCGGCTCGACGCCGGTGCGCCCTTCGTACATGTGAAGGTCCGAGCCGCAGATGTTCGTGCTCGTAATCTTCACGAGCACGTCGGTGCTCTCTTCGATTTTCGCGTCGGGGACCTGCTTCAGCGAGACCTTGCGGGGGCCGTCATAGACGAGTGCTTTCATGTGCGGGTGCTCCTGGTTGGGGTGGCGGCGCCCGGTGTGCACCGTTCACGCCCGCAAGACGCACACGCAGCACGGGGGGTTGCGCGAGGCGAGGTCCGCTCGCGGTGGCAGCGCACGTCACCGCTTCACCGCGGCGTAACGCGCTCGCGCCGCGCCCGCGTTCGCTCGCCGTGACGCGAGGGGCCCCGTCACACTTCGCTGAGCGTACCGACGCTGTTGCCGAACGACGTCGTGCTCATGCCCATCGCCTGCATCATGGTGAGCCACAGGTCCGCGAGGGGCCGGCCCTTCGGGCGCATGGCCGAGTCGGCCTCCCACGGGCGCTCCTTCTCGAGCACCGCGTACGCTCCGGTGCGAACGTCTGCGAGCCGGCCCGGGTGAAACGCGCCGTTGCCCTTGCCGGCGATGACGACCGGCACGTCGTAGCCCGAGTGGCTGTTCGTGTCCGAGATGCCCGAGCCGAACGCGATCATCATCGAGTCGATGAGCCGGCCCGTCGGCGTCTGAATCGCCTTCAGCTTGTTCAAGAACGTCGACAGCTCGTCGAAGTAGAACTGCACGTACTGCTTGAACTGCGCCGGCTTGAGCGCGGGGTCGGCGCCCTCGTTCGTCGTGTAGTGCGAGAGCGCGTGCGGGTACGTGAGCGTGTTCGGCACCAGCACCGTCGTGTTCAGCGGCTGGAAGTCTTCGTCGATCATGTACGTCGCGACGCGCGTCAGGTCGCACTGAAACGCGAGGATGAGCAGGTCGAACATCGCGCGCATGCGCTCCTTCGCGTAGTTCGGGTAGCCGAAGCTGCCGCCCGGCGGCGACGTCGGCGGCACGCACAGCGGGCCCTGCGGCGTCATCACCATCGTGCCCGCGTCGGCGCCCATCATCGGCATCGGCATCGGCTGCTGGGCCGCGGCCGCGAGCTTCGCCTGGCGCTCGACCTCGGCGAGGCTGGTCAGGTACTCGTCGAGCCGCGCGCGGTCAGACCGGCCGAGCCGCGCCGACAGCCGCTTCGCGTCTTCGTTGACCGCGTCGAGCACGCTGACGTCGTAGCGGCCCGAGCGACCGATGCTCGGGTCGGGCGCTCCGGCGTCGCGCACGCCCGCATCCACCGGCGGAGGAGGAGGCGGCGGCGGCGGCGCGCCCGTGAACAGCTTGTTGAACAGCGCGACCGGGTCGTCGGTGCTGGTCGCCGGCGTCGTCGGGTTCGCCCACGAGATGTTCGTGCGGTACGCCTTCGCCATGCCGTACGTCACGTCGGAGCCCGCGTTGTTCTCGACGCTGCGGAGCACGAGCGAGCGGAAGCGCGTCTGCGCTCCGAGGTTCGACTGCGCGACGAGCTGATCGAACGAGGTGCCGACGTTCACCGGGTACGCGGTGCCGCGCGCGATGGGGCGGCAGGTGAGCAGCCCCGCCGTGCCCTGGTAGTGGCTGACGCCGAACGAGTAGTAGTTGAGCGTCGGCACGCCTGCCTGAACGTCGTTCGAGATGTTGAGGTGCGTGTGCAGCCCCTTGAGCAGCGTGAGCTCGGCCTTGTTCTCGTTCACGAGCTTCTGCAGCTGCGGCGCGACCGTGTACGAGGTGCCCGAGCCCGTCGTCTTCCAGCAGTCGGGGTGCAGCCCGAGCGGGAACTTGATGACGCACATGCGCGTCGGGCTCATCGCCTGTGCGCTCGCGCGCGCGGGGAGCATCGCGTCGAGCAGCGGCAGCGCGACGGCGGCGCCCGCGCCGCGCAACAGCGTGCGGCGGTCGATCATCCACGACTTCTTGCTCACGGCTGCACCTCCTCACCACGAGACTTCAGGAACGCGTCGCTCTTCACGATGGCCTGCACGAGGTCGCGCGAGCTCTGGCCGCGCACCGAGTCGGCGAGCTGCTCGATGGCGCACTGATCTGCCGCCGTCGCCGAGCGCCCGAGCGCCCAGGCCGTGAGGTGCTTCGTCACGCAGACCTCGAACTTCGGGTCGGCGGCGATGAGGTCGGCGAGCTCGACCGCTCCGCTGAACGTGCGGCCGTCGGGGAACCTGCCCGACGCGTCGATGGTGAAGCCCTCGTCGGTGTCGCGCCAGCGGCCGACGGCGTCGAAGTTCTCGAGCCCGAAGCCGATGGGGTCCATTCGCGAGTGGCAGCCGTTGCAGGCGGGCTGCGAGCGGTGCTCCTCGACGCGCTGCCGCAGCGTCTTCGGCGGGCCGTTGCCGCTCTCGGGCAGCGGCGGAACGTTGGCCGGCGGCTCGGCGGGCTGCGCGCAGAGCAGGCGGTCGAGCACGTACTCGCCGCGCTTCACGATCGAGGTGCGGCCGATCTCCGACGCGTTCGCGAGGAAGCTGCCCTGGCTCAGGTAGCCGGCGCGCTTCGTCTCGGCGCCAAGGGCGACCTTGCGGAAGTCGGGGCCGGCGACTCCGGTGAGGCCGTAGTGGGTCGCGACGCGCTCGTTGATGAAGCCGTACCGCGCGGTGAGCAGCTCGGTGATGGGGCGGCGGGCGCCGAACACCTCGGCGAAGAGCAGCTTCGTCTCGGTCTTGAGGTCGGCGCGCAGGGCGTCGTCGAAGCCCGGGAAGAGCGTGGGCGACTTCGCGACGACGTCGAGCTGATCGAGGCCGAGCCACTGGGCGCCGAACGTCTCTGAGAGCACGCGCGCCTTCGGGTCGAGCAGCATGCGGTCGACCTGCGCCTCGAGCACGCCGGGGTCTTCGAGCTTCGAGCGGCCGGTGAGCGGGTCGAGCTGCTCGGCGAGGTCGAGCAGGGCGTCGTCGGGCACCGAGCTCCAGAGGAAGAACGAGAGGCGGGTGGCGAGCTCGGGGCCGTCGAGCGCCTCGATGGCGGTCTTGTCGTCGGGGCTCGAGTGCAGCTCGAAGCGGTAGAGGAAGCGCGGCGAGGTGAGGAAGAAGCGCAGCGCGAGCGTGACGGCGGCGTCGAACGTGTCGTGCTCGACGGTGAGCGCGGGCTTCATGACGCTCGTCCAGACGAAGTCGACGTCTTCGGCGCTGAGGGCGCGGCGGAAGATGCGCCGGCCCTGCTGCGCGATGATCTGCCGCGCGCACGGCTCGGCGTTGGTGCCCGGGGCGCAAGTGACGATGCGCGCCTTCGAGCGGAGCATCGCCTCGCTCGCGACCGCCGTCGCCGCCTGGAAGTAGATGCTGAGCTGCTCGGCCGTGATGCCGAGCAGGCCCGAGTCGTTGTCGAAGTAGGTGGCCGTGTTGTCCTTCGGGAAGGCGTCGGCGGGCCGGCTGCTCAGGCCGAAGAGATCGCGAACGGCGTTGTTGTACTCGCGGCGGTTGATGCGGTGCAGCAGCACGCGGCCGGGGTCGCCCGACGGAGTGCACGGCGCCGGCTTCTGCACCACCGGGTCATCGCCCGCTGGATCGCCGCTTGCTGAGCCGCCGGGCCTGGGCGTGAAGATGTCTCCGGCACAACCACTGAGGACGAGAGCGAAGGCGAGCCTTCTCATGGCGCCAGCACAGAGCAAGGGCCCGGCCGCTCGAGGGGGCCGAGCGCGATCAGCCCCTTGGCAGCGGGTGGTGTCAGGTCGACCTGACGGTCGTAAGGAACGCCTGACTTCGGGAGGTAGAGTGGTCGTGGCGATGCGACGACTCTCCGCGGTGGCCCTGGTCGTGCTCGGCGCGTGCGCCGGTCAGGCCGGAGACGTCGACGGCGGGCCAGGCGGAGCGTCCGGCGGCGCGACCGCGGGAGGCGGAGCGGCCGGAGGCGCTGTCGCCGGAGGCGGAGCGGCTGGCGGTGGAAGCGCGGCAGGCGGCGTCGCCGGAGGCGGGCGAGCAGGAGGCGGGAGCGCAGGAGGCGGGAGCGCAGGAGGCGGGAGCGCAGGAGGCGGGAGCGACGCCGGGACGCGCTTCGCGCTGAACTTCCCAAGCAACGTGACGGGGGCGGATCAGTCAGCGCCGCTGGTCGCGCTGCAGTTCGACGACCCGCAGCTGAACGGGCTGCCGTTCGCCGGCCCTGGCAACGCAGGAGTCACCTACCTCTGGCGCGTGAACCAGCGCGCGCAGACGGGCTACTACGTGACGCTGTGGTGGGCGCAGGGCAACGGCGGCTTCACGTCGGCGGCGCAGTACGTCGGCGGCCACCCGTATCCGAAGAACGGCAACAACAGCGGCACGACGCACCGCTGGGAGATCGCGGCGCCCTCGGGCGGCGACTACTTCGACACGCGCGCGGGCCTCGGCACCTCGAAGGACGTCGTCTACGGGGTGTGGCGAACGCAGGCGCTGCGCGTCGTCCGCAACGCGAACGGCTCGAAGACGTACACGTTCTATATGGAGCTGCCGTCGCTCGCTCCGCTCGACGTGCTCGAGTGGACGTCGGGCACCGGAGGCGACATCGCCGAGACACCGCCGCCCAGCCCGAAGCTCACCCTGGGAGACAGCCCCTGGTACACGAGCTACCAGCACGAGCGGCTCAGCGGGCTGTTCGGCGAGCTGATCATCGAAGCCGCAGCCCGCTCGGAGGCAGAGATTCTCGCGCAGGCCGCGAACCTGAAGCAGCTCACGCCCGCGTTCGCGTCGGCCATCTGGTACTTCAAGCCGGGCTGGCGCAGCGTCGACGACGTGACCTGCGAGGCGGGCACGGGCCACGCGTTTCACTGGGCGGCCGCCGCGAACAAGGCCACGCTCGGAGCGCTGCCGTGACGAAGACGCTCGTGTGCCTCGCGTTGTGCCTCGCGCCCGCGGCGCGAGCCCAGCTCATCGCCGAGGACTTCGAGACCGGCCTCGACGGGTGGCAGGTCATCGAACGCACCGGCATCGCCGTCGTGACGTCGCGTGCCGCCGCCCACCGCGGAGACGCCGGCCTGCGCATCACCGACACCGAGACGATGTTTCAAGACGGGCACGCGGGCGGTCTTCAGCAGCGCTTCACCGAGCCCGGCCGCAGCTTCTACTCGCGCATGTGGTTTCGGCTCGTGAGCCGCGGCGCGAGCGGCGGAGGCACCGTGGTCTGGAACACCGTCTGGGAGCGAATGCCTGGCGCGTGGTCGTCGGCGCACGGCTGCAGCTTCGACTTCCGCAGCCAGCTGTTCTGCGGCGAGCAGGACGTCGACGCCACGCTGGTCCCCACGATGGACACCACCGACGCCGGAGTGAACGTGCTCGGCGCCGGGTGGAAGCTGCTCGAAGGAGCGACGCTCGGCCGCGGCACCGACGCCGGCACCACCGTCTTCGCGATCGACGGCGTCGAGGTCGTCCGGCACACCGGCCTGCACGCGAACACGACGCACTTCCCCGCCGTTCAGCTCGGCATCGTCTACAACTACGACCCGGGCTTCGTCGCCGTGCTCGACTTCGACGACGTGAGGTTCGACCCGCTGCCGATGGCGTCGCGCCTGGTCGTCTCTTCCGAGCCTCTCGTGGTCGGCGAGTGCGGCCGCGTCGACGTGACGCTGGCCTCGTCGCTGCCCGCGCCCGACGGCGGGCCGGCGGTGGGCCTGCAGGCTCCGCATCCGCTCACGCTCTCGGTCGAGGGCTACTTCTCCGACGCGAGCTGCACCACCGCTGCGACGTCGCCCGTGCTCGACGGCACGGCGCTGTCGTTGTGGGTGAAGCCCGAGGCCTCAGGTCCGCTCGAGCTGACCGTCGCCGACGCCGAAGGCGATCTGCTGCCGGGGCGCGCGAGCGCGCTGGTCTCGGCAGCGACGTCTGCCTCCGCCGACCGCAGCTACTACCACCTGAGCTGCAGCGCGGCCCCGGGCGGCTGGGCCCTGCTCGGTCTCCTCGCAAAAAAGGGGACAGGCTACTTTTTTGCGCAACTGCGCCGCCGGCGAGCCACCGCACTGCGCAGGTGACGCCAGTCGAGCGGGTTCGCGTGGCGAAGGCGCTGAACATGCGGGGCCGAAACGGTGGCGCGAGCCGCGCTCACCTCCAGCGACCGCCCGTTGCGCAAAAAAGCAGCCTGTCCCCTTTTTCAGCCGGCGCGCAGGTTCTTCTCGAGGCTCTTCGTCATCGTGAGCATCGGCACCGGGCCCGGGCCCAGCACGGCGGCGAGCGTCTCGTCCGGGTTGATGATGGCCGACTGCTGCAGCTGGTGCTCGCGGACGTAGTCCATCACACGGTGAAGCACCTCGGCGCGCGTGACGGGCCCGCTGCCCACGATGACCGCGAGCTGAGGAGAAGGCCTCAACTTCTGCAGGGCATAGTTCATGGCTCGCGCACTCTGCCTCCGCGCGGGACTTCGTTTCAAGCCGGCGGCCGCTACTTGAGGCCGTACTTCTTGATGACCTCGTGCGCGTACGTGCGCGCGATGCCTGCGGTGCGCGCGAGCTCGGCGACGTTGCCCTCGCACTGCTCGAACAGCCGCGTGAAGTACTCGCGTGTGAAGTCCTCGACGAGCTGCTCCTTTGCCTGCTTGTAGGGCACGGCCGCCTCGCGCGCCGCCGGCGCCGCGTCGTCGAGCGAGACCGAGCCGCCGTTGACGGCGCGCTCGATGGTGTTGCGCAGCTCGCGCACGTTGCCGGGCCAGTCGTGCTGCCTGAGCCTCGCGAGCAGCGCGGGCGACAGCTCGAAGTCGGGTCGCCCGAGCCGGGCCAGCAGCGCGTGGGTGATCAGCGGCACGTCGTCGAGCCTCTCGCGCAGCGGAGGCACCCGCGCCACGACGACCGCGAGGCGGAAGTACAGGTCTTCGCGGAAGCGCCCCGCCTTCACTTCGGCGGCGAGGTCGCGGTGCGTGGCGGCGAGCACGCGGACGTCGACGGTGCGCGGCACGTCGTCGCCGACGCGGCGCACGGTGCGGCTCTCGAGCACGCGCAAGAGCCGCGGCTGCAGCTCGAGCGCGAGCTCGCCGATCTCGTCGAGGAAGACGGTGCCTCCGTTGGCTGAGGCGAAGGCGCCGTCGCGGGCGGCCTGTGCGCCGGTGAAGGCGCCCTTCGCGTGGCCGAACAGCTCGCTCTCGATGAGCGAGCCCGAGAGCGCGCCGCAGTCGACGACGACGAACGGCCGGTGCTTGCGCGGCGAGGCGTCGTGCACGGCGCGCGCGAGCACCTCTTTGCCGGTGCCGGTCTCGCCGGTGAGCAGCACGTTCGACAGCGTGGTCGCCGCGGTCGACAGCTGGCCGAACAGGGCGCGCATCGCGGGGCTCTGGCCGAGCGCCTCGCCGAACGAGGTGCGCTCGCCAGCGGCGGAGCGGGGCACGCCGCTCAGGCGCAGCACGGTGGTGCCGAGCGCGAACGTGGCCTCGCGGCGCACGACGAAGCCGTCGACGCGGGTGCCCGAGAGAAACGTACCGTTCTTCGAGCCGAGGTCCTTCACCCAGACGCCCTGAGCGCTCGGCTCGAGCGAGGCGTGGCGGCGCGAGACGGTGGCGTCGGCGAGCTGCAGGCCGGCGTCGTCGCCGCTGCCGAGCACGAGCGGGCCGTCGAGCGAGATGACGGTGCCGAGCTTCGAGCCGCCGAGCACCTCGAGCTGGTAGCGCAGGGTGGCCGGGTCGAATGTGCGCTCCTCGTCGCGGTTGAGCGCATCGGCGGGCAGCGGCGCGGTGCTGTCGGGGGGCATCGGCGGATCCACGTATATGCTGAGCGTGGCTCCGATGAGCAGTGACCGACGTCCAGCGACGCAGTCGATGCCGGCGCCGGCGCCGGGCGCGAGCCTCGAGTCGAACGTGCGCGACATCGCGCAGGGCGACCTGCTCGGCGAGGCGTACCGCGTCGAGAAGAAGCTGGGCGAGGGCGGCATGGGCACCGTGTTCCTCGCGCGCGACGTGAAGCTCGAGCGCGACGTCGCGGTGAAGGTGCTGGCGCGGCAGCTGTGCTCGGACGCGGCGGCGGTCGCGCGGTTCGAGCACGAGGCGCGTGTGACGGCGCGGTTCGATCACCCGAACATCGTGCCGGTCTACGCGGTCGGGCGCTTTCACGAGCGGCCGTTCATGGTGATGAAGCTGCTCGAGGGCACGTCGCTCGCACAGCGGCTGGCGGCGCGGCCCGGCGCGTGGCCGTGGGCCGAGGTGCGGCCGATCATCGAGCCGCTGTGTCGCGGCCTCACGTACCTGCACGAGCAGGGGCTCATTCACCGCGACGTGAAGCCGAGCAATGTGTACGTGAGCCCGGCCGGGCACGTGACGCTGCTCGACTTCGGCGTGCTCAAAGAGACGTCGAAGGACCTGACGGTGACGGGGCAGATGCTCGGCACGCTGCGCTTCATGGCGCCCGAGCAGCTGACGCAGGCGAGCGCGGTCGATGCGCGCGCCGACCTCTACGCGCTCGGCGTGATGCTGTACCGCATGGTGGCGGGCCGCACGCCGTTCGACGGCGACGACTTCGCGGTGGCGCAGAAGAAGATGACGGAGGACCCGCCGAGCGCGGCGACGTTCAACGGTGCGTTGCCGGCGCCGGTCGCCGATGTGCTGCTCAAGGCCGTGAGCCGCGACCGCTCGGCGCGGTTCGGCTCGGCGCAAGAGCTGCTCGACGCGCTCGACCGTGCGTTCGCCGGGGAGCGCGTGGTTCGGCCGCGCCGCCGGGTGCCTGTCGCGCGGGTCGGAGTCGGTGCGATCTCGTTGGTGGCGCTCTCGGTGGGAGCGTTCGTGATGTGGCCGAAGCCTGAGGTCGCGCCGCCGGCTCCTCCTCAGGTCGCGGTGGTTGCGCCGCCGGTGCCGCAGGCGCCGCCGGAGCCGGAGCCGGAGCGGGAGCCCGAGCCCGTCGCCGAGACGAAGGAGCCGCGCGCGGCCGTTGCTCGTCGTCCGGCCAAGGGCACGGCGAAGGTTTCGGTGGTGAGCATGGTCGACGGCAAGTCGAGCTACGCGGAGCTGAGCGTCGACGGCGTGAGCCGCGGAGAGACGCCGGCGCAGCTCGAGCTGGCGGCGGGCACGCATCGGTTGAGGCTCACGCGCTCGGGCTTCCGGCCGCACGACCGCACCGTGAAGGTCGTGGCGGGTAAGGCAGAGCGCCTGGTGATCGAGCTGCAGCGCTGAGAACCGTCATCGCACCCGACGGGCGCCACGGGCGTGCTTCTCAGCTCGCGAGAACTGCGACGAGCTCGCGCAGCACTGTTCAACGCACAGAAAGACTGTCGCGACATCGTGCGGTCAGGTGACCGGCCTCGAAGTGGGCGGCAGGACGTGGAGAGAATTCTCTCTACGCCCGAAGAACTTCGCAGGGGGGTGGTGAGCAGGTGAGCTGGTGAGGTGGTGACCGGCCCCGAAGTGGGCACCGCACTCGTGCTCTGAGTCGCGCGCGTCGTGCGGATCTCTTGCGGCCTCGCGCGCCACCCGGCGTAGAACGCCTGCGTGCTCTGCCTCGTCGCTCTCGTTCAGCTCGCCGCGGCTGATCCGCTCGCCGACGCCCAGCGCCTCTTCGACGCTGGCGACTTCGACGGCGCGCTCAAGAAGCTCGACGCCGGCCTCCGCTCCGAGCCCCCGGCCCCGCAGCGCGCGCAGCTGCAGCTCGCCCGCGCCCGCTGCTTCTCGGCGCTGCGCCGCAACGCCGAGCTCGAGCCGGCCCTCGAGGCCGCCCTCGAGTCCGACCCCACGCTCAAGCCCGGCGACGACGTCTCGCCCAGCTTCCGCACCACGTTCGAGCAGCTCCGCGTTCGCCTCGCCGCCGTCGTCACTGTCGTCACCGACTCTCCCGGAGCCGCCGTTCGCATCGATGACGCCCTCATCGGCCGCACGCCGCTCGACACCCGCCTCCCCGTCGGCCGCTACCGCATCGCCGTCATCGACGAGACCGGCCAGGAGCTCACCCGCGACGTCCTCGTCGCTCCGCGCCAGCCGCAGACCGTGCGCATCGCGCGCGGCGCGAAGCCCGCCGCCGTCGCGGCTCCCGCAGAGCCTCCGACGGTCGACGCGCCCGACGAAGCTCCGCGCCCCTGGCCCGTCGAGCTCGCCATCTCGGGCCGCGCCCTCACCGACTTTCGCGGCGCCGCCGTCGAGGTCGGAGCCGCCGTGCTCGGCCGCTTCTTCATCGTCGAGGTCGACGCCGTTCTCGGTGACAGCCCCGGCGCCGGCCTGCGCGCCGGAGGCCGCCTCCCGTTCGTGCGCGGGCTCTTCAGCATCCAGCTCACCGCCGACGGAGTCGCGTTCTTCCGGCCCGCGTTCGCCCCGGGCGGCGGCGCCACAGCGAGCTTCGCGGTGCACCCGCTCTCGTTCCTCGACGTGCTGCTCGACGGCAGCGCGCGCTTCTTCGCCGCCACGCCGGGTTACCGTTCTCAGTATTTCCTCGCGGGGCTCGCGCTGCGCCTGCGCTGGCCGACGGGCCTCGACGAGCAGTAGCTTCCCGCGCGCATGCGCGCGTCCGTTCTGCTCTCTCTCCTCGCCGTCCCTGCCTTTGCCCACTCGGTCACCGTCAACGGAGACGCCGCAGACTGGTCGACGCGCCTGCCCACGAACGACAACCAGGGCCTCATCGTGCGCACCGCCACCGGCGGCGAGTTCGTCTTCTCCGACGCCGCGAATGATCAGCGCACCGACCTCGGGGCGCCCTCGACCGAGGTCGATCTCCGCCAGCTCCGTGTGACCGGCGACGCGACGAACCTCTACATCCTCGCGCGCACCAACACCGGCGCCGGCCCGCTCGTGCCGCAGCTCCAGGTGACCCTCGATCTCGATCGCGTCTCGGCCAGCGGCCAGAGCTTCTTCGCCGGCTTCGGCGACACCACCGTCACCGCCGCCGCCCAGTGGGAGTTCCTCGTGCAGACGCAGTTCGGCAGCGGCAACCCCGGCCGCGTCATCGACTCTTCTTTCAACACCGTCGCCGCCGCCGTCACGTCGGCGAAGACGGCCGACATCATCGAGGTGGCCGTGCCGTGGTCGGCCCTCGGCCTCTCGGGCCCGCCGTCGAGCCCGATTCGCGTCACCGCCGCGCTCTTCGCGTCCGACCCCTCGGACAACACCGTCGACGTTGGCGGGGCCGGAAGCTCGAACGCGCTCGACGCCGTCGGCAACTGCAACGACCCGCGCGTCTCGGGGTTCGCGAACGCGTTCGCCTGCGATCTCTCGGACGGCGACGTCGACTGGTTCGCCGACGTCTACTTTGCGACCAACGGCGAGGTGTACTCGCCGCTGCTCGTCACCCACTTCGTTTCGAACAGCACCGACACCGAGTGGGTCGCGATTCGCAACGTCTCGCCTGTCGCCGTCAGCCTCACAGGCGTCAAGGTCGGCGACGAAGAGACGGTCGATCAGGGCGAGAGCATGCGCGCGCTCCCAGGCTCTTCGCTCGCGAGTGGCGCCAACTACGTCGTCGCGGTCAGCGCCACGCAGTACCTCACCCGCTACGGCGAGAACCCCGACGCCGAGATGACGAGCACTTCAGCCACCGTGCCCGACGCTCTGGCCTACGCGGCCTGGGCGACCGGCGCGTTCGGTCTCGTGAACGGCGGAGATGAGGTGCTGCTGCTCGACGCCTCCGACGTGCTGCTCGACATCGTGGTGTTCGGCTCCGGCGTCTACTCGGGCGTCACCTCTCGCCCCGGCACGCCAGCCAACGACGAGGTCATCGCCCGCTCGCCGGACACGCAAGACACCGACAGCTGCAGCGTCGACTTCGTGAGCCGCGGCACGGCGTGCGCCGACACCGCGAGCTGTGCGAGCGCCGCGTGCAACACGTGCATCACCAACGCGTGCGTGCCGCAGCCGTCGGGCACCTCGTGCAGCGACGGCAACGCCTGCAACGGCGCCGAGACCTGCAGCGCCGCAGGTACGTGCCAGGCCGGCACGCCGCTCGTCTGCAACGACGGCAACCCGTGCACCGCCGACTCGTGCAACGCGGCCACGGGCTGCGTCACCGCGAACGAGATGCCCGGCACGCTGTGCCTCGACGCCGACGCCTGCAACGGCAGCGAGACCTGCAACGGCTCCGGAGCCTGCCAGCCCGGCACGCCGCTCACGTGCGACGACACCAACCCCTGCACGGTCGACAGCTGCGCCGCGGCCACCGGCTGCGTGAACACCGCGGGCAACACGGGAGCCACGTGCCGCGCCGCCGCCGGCACCTGCGACACCGCCGAGCTCTGCGACGGCACGAGCGCCGCGTGCCCCGCCGACGTCTTCGTCGCCTCCGGAGTCTGCCGGCCGGCGAACGGCGCGTGCGACGTCGCCGAGAGCTGCACCGGCACGAGCGCGGCGTGCCCCGCCGACGGGTTCGCGAACGCCTCGACGCTCTGCCGCTCGACCGTCGGCCTCTGCGACCTGCCCGAGCTGTGCAGCGGCACGGGCCCCGCGTGCCCCACAGACGTCGTCGTGCCCTCGGGCGTCGAGTGCCGCCCCTCGGCCGGCGTGTGTGACGTCGCCGAGTCGTGCAACGGCACCAGCGGCGCATGCCCCACCGACGGCTTCGCGACCACGGGTCAGTGCCGTGCCTCGGCCGGCGCCTGCGACGTCGCCGAGAGCTGCAACGGCAGCGGCGCCGCGTGCCCGGCCGACCTCTTCGTCACCGGTGGAGAGTGCCGTGCCGCGACCGGCGCCTGCGACGTCGCCGAGAGCTGCGACGGCAGCGGCGCCGTGTGCCCCGCCGACACATTCTCTCCGGCGACGACCGTCTGTCGCTCGTCGACCGGCGCGTGCGACCCCGCCGAGAGCTGCACCGGCACGAGCAACGCCTGCCCCGCCGACGCGCTCGCTCCTGCGACGACGGTGTGCCGCACCGCGAGCGGAGCCTGCGACGTCGCTGAGAGCTGCACCGGCACGAGCGGCGCGTGTCCCGCCGACGGCTTCTCTCCCGCGACGACCGTCTGCCGCGTCGCGAGCGGAGCCTGCGACGTCGCCGAGAGCTGCACCGGCACGAGCGGCGCGTGTCCGGCAGATGGCTTTGCTCCGGCGACCACGCCGTGCCGAGCGTCGGCCGGCGTCTGTGACGTCGCCGAGAGCTGCACCGGCGCGAGCGGCGCATGCCCCGCTGACGGCTTCGCTGCGGCGAGCACGGTGTGCCGAGTGTCGGCCGGCGTCTGCGACGTGGCCGAGAGCTGCACGGGCTCGGCAGCCGCGTGCCCCGCCGACGGCTTCTCGAGCGCGACGACCATCTGCCGCGCCGCCGCAGGCGCGTGCGACGTCTCGGAGCAGTGCACCGGCTCCGGCGCCGCCTGCCCCGCCGACGTGCTCGCCTCGGCCGGCACCGTCTGTCGCGCTGCGGTGAACGGGTGCGACGTCGCCGAATCGTGTAACGGCACCGCGACCGCGTGCCCCGCGAACGGCTTCGCCTCCGACGGCACGCTGTGCAACGACACGCTCACCTGCAACGGCTCCGAGCGCTGCATGGGCGGCAGCTGCGCCGCCGGCACCGCTCCGAACTGCAACGACAACGACCTCTGCACGATGGACGTCTGCACCGAGCCCGCGGGCTGCTCGAATATGCGCATCCCGGGCTGCTGCCTCGGCGGCGCCGACTGCGACGACATGGACTCGTGCACCATCGACGCCTGCCCCGTCGCCGGCCAGATGTGCCTGCACACGCCCATCCCGGGCTGCACCGACGCCGGCACGGATGCGGGCACCGACGGCGGCGCCGATGCCGGCGCCGAAGACGGTGGAACGGACGCGGGTGCCGACGCGGGCCAGCCCGAGGACGGCGGCATGGGCGGCGGCGCAGGCGGAGGCAGCGGCACGGCTGGCGGCGGCTCGACGGCAGGCGGCTCGACGGCGGGCGGCTCGACGGCAGGCGGCTCGACGGCGGGTGGCTCGACGGCAGGCGGCACAGCGGGCGGCACTGCGGGCGGCGGCATCAGCGTTCCGCCGGGTGAAGTGACGGGTGGCTGTGCGTGTGGCAGCTCCGACGGCTCGGCGCTGCTGGCCCTGCTGGCCCTCGCGCTGCGCCGGCGCCGGCGCGCGGAGTAGCATCGGGAGCGTGAGCGACCCCGACCGCGCACATCGCGACCGCCTCGAGCAGCTTCAGGCGGAGCTGCGGGCGCTCGAGCCCGAGCGTGACGCCGTGCGCGCCCGGCTCGCCGAGGCGAAGCGACAGACCGACGAGGCGCGGCGCCGCGAGCGAGAGGCCGCGCGGCAGTACGCGGCGTCGCTGTTCGCCGGCGGAGCGCTGACGGACGGCCTCGTCACGTGGCGCCGCGCAGCGCTCGGCGCCGCACGCTTCGCGCTCGTCTCGGTTCTCGTGCTCGCGGTCTTCGGCGCGGTGCTCGGCACGGTCACGTTCGCGGTGAAGGCGTACCACGACAAGATCGTGAAGCTGCAGGAGGGCCGATGACGCTCGACGCGCTCGTTCGCGACTCGGAGGCTCGCGTGAAGGCGCTCCGCGACGAGATCGCGCGCGACCAGGCCGCCATCGCCCGCGAGCACCAGCGCACCGCCCACATCGAGCGCAGCATCGAGCAGTGGTGGTTCGGCGCGGGCAGGCTCCAGCGCTTACGCGCCCTTGTCGGCTACGTCCTGCAGCGCTGAGCCCGCATGTTCTGCGCCGGCTCCCGGCGGCGCGAAAAGCCTGCGCCGAGAGGCCCGCTTGAGAGAGGGAGCGCGCCCGGCGCAGCCATTGCACAGGGCCCAGGCATGCCTACGACTCAGCAGGATGCCTTCAGCCCGGTGCTCTGCCTCATCGTGATCGCCTGCGGAGCCATCTGCGTCGCGATGACCGGGCTCGCCTGCTTCACGGCCCCATGACGGGCGCGCAGGTCGAGACGCCTGCGCCCACCACCTCGAGGCCCGGCCGCGTGAACACCAGCGTCGGCGGCGAGGTCGGGTTGAGCATCGCCGGCACCAGCGTGTTGCGAGGCACCTTCCACACGTCGGCGCCGATGAAGACGTAGAACGCGCCGCCCCAGAACTTGATGGCGTAGCCGCCGGTCGACGTGATGGCCGCGAGCTCGTGGTGCTCGAGCGTCGCGCCGGTCACCGGGTCGAGGCGATCGAGAAACGGCCGGCCCGACGTCGTCGCGAACGACGGAGCGAACGCCCACAGCTGGCCATCGCCCGTGCCTGACAGCTCGGCGCGCGGCGCGTCGATCTGCCCGATGAGGTTGATGTGCAGCGCCGTCAGGTCGAGCGTGCCGAACGTGTGGTCGTCGGGCCCGCCCGAGATGTAGTGCGTGTCCTTGCCGGTCATCGCGTCGAACACCGAGCCCATGCCGAACCCGAAGAACCCGCTCTGGCCCGGCATGAACGCCGTCGCGGTGCACGCCGCGGTCGTCACGTCGACTTTGAACAGCTTGCCGTCGTTGAAGATGATCCACGCCGTCGCCGTCTGGTCGAGGTTCATCGAGAACGGCTGCGTCGTGTTCATGCACGACAGCGTGCCGATGGTCGTCGACGTCAGGTGCGCCGGGTCGAACTTCGAGAAGATGCCGGTGCCGTCGACCGTGTAGATGAACTGGCCCGCCTCGGTGCAGATGGTGCTCACGAAGCCGCGCAGCGGCACCGAGCCCATGCGCTGCGCCGGGTCGTTCGAGTTGAAGCTCAGCGTGCCCGTGCGCAGGTGCGGCGGCGCGCTGTCGAACGCCGAGAAGCGGATCAGCACCTGCGCCTGCCCGTTCGGCGCGATGGTCAGCACGCCCGGCATCACCGGCACGCTGAACAGCGAGTCCGCCATCAGGCTGAACCCGCTCACCACGCACGTGTCGGTGCCCGAGTTGGAGAAGGTCAGCGCTGCGGTCGACACCGTGTTGAGCGAGACGTTGCCGAAGTCGAACGGGTTCGGCCGCGCGGTCAGCTCGCAGAGGTTCACCGTCGCCTCGAGCGCGACCGTGCCCATCGCTCCGTCGGTCGAGGTCACGCGCAGCGTGCCGGTGCGCTTCGTCGGAGCCGCCTGAGGCGCGGTGAAGCGCAGCCGCACCTCGATGCGGCCGTTCGGCGGCACCGTGAGCGCCGGCGCGGTCACGAACGAGAAGCTCGAGTCGCCCTCGAGCCGGGGCTGCTCGAGCGTGCACGCGGCCCCGCCGACGTTCGCGACGAGCGCGACCTGCTCGCTGACGCCGCCCGGCGGCCGCGGCGTGAACGTCAGGAGCGCCGGCGTGACGCTGAGCTGGCACCTCGGCAGCCGCGCCGTCAGCGGCACCTCGACCACCGGGCGCTGCGGGTCGTTCGAAGCGAACGCCAGCTCTCCGTTGCGCTCGAACGGCGCGCCCTCGCCGGTGAACGTGACCGTGACGTCTCTCTTCTCGTTCGGGGCGAGCGTGAAGGTGCCCGGCGGGCTGGGGACGGCGAAGCCCGGGTCGCCGCGCACGATGAGGTCGCTGACGCTGCAGGCGCCGCTGCCGATGTTCGAGACGCTCACCGCCCGCGAGCGCGTCGCGGTGAGGTCGAGGGCCTCGGGCATCGCGCGCACGCTGCAGACGAGCACCGGCGGCGGAGGCTGCTCTTCGAACACGAGCGAGCGGCCGCACGAGAGCAGCAGGCAGAGCCCGGCGGCGAAGCGGAGGCGCATCAGGCAGGCAGGCTACGCCAACCGGGAGGCGCCTGCCGGGCACGACCTCCCGGGCTGGCTGCGCCCCCACCAGGCCCGCGCGAGTCGCCGTTCAGGGCCGAGCAGCTCATCGGCGCGCTCGTAGCGGTCTGGATTCGCGACACGTGCGTCGCGAGGGCGCGTCTCTCTACCGCAGCAGCCACGGCAGCGGCGCAGCGCCGGCGACGTCGGCGAACTGACCGGCGAAGGAGTCTGAGATTCGCAGCGCCTTCGCCATCGTGCGCCACAGCGGAGCGGCGGCGAGCCGGCGGTCGTTGCCCTCGGTGCCGTTGGGAATCGGAGCGCCGGTCGCGGCGTCGGGCGCGTGGTAGACGTACTTCTGCCCGTTGGAGTCGTCGGCGCCGGGGCGGATGTCGCCGTAGTACCCGCCGCGGATCATGCCGCCCGCGAGGATGACGCCGTTCTTCCCCTCGTCGCCCGACGAGCCCGCCGCCGGAGCGCGCCCGCCGTCGGCGGTCGAGATGATGATCAGCGTGCGGTCGTAGAGCCCCGCCGTCTTCAGCGACTCGATGAGCTTCACGAGCGGCCCCACCACCACCGCGGTCTGGTCGCGCATCTGCGGAGCCGTGCGCTCGCCGTGCACGTCGCCGATGTCGATCTCCATCGCGACGCTCTGCACCACGTCGTTGCTCACCAGCTTGAACGCGTACGCGGCCTGCTCCCAGACGTCGATGGTGGTGCGGCCGTATTTGCTCGGCACTCCGGCCGACCAGTAGTCGCGCTCGGCCTGGGTGAGCGGCAGGCTGAAGACCTTGGGCGCTCCGCGGTAGAGCAGGTTGCGGGCGTCGCCGAGCTGGGCGGCGTGGTTGTCGAGCGCGCCGGTCGTGACGCCGCGGCCGCCGAGCGAGCGGCGGTCGAGCTTCGCGAGCGCGTCGCGCACGGCGTCGGCCTGGCCCGCCGTCTTCAGCGTGTTGCTGTCGCTCGTGCGGTTGGGGAACGCCGCGAGCAGCGAGCTCACGGTCTGAAAGCGCGTCAGCTCGGAGCCCGTAAGGCCGGCTCCGAAGTGGTAGATGGCGTGCTGCCGCTCGGTGCCCTTGATGGCGACGCCGTTCACGCGGTCCATGAACTGCGTGCGCATCCACGCGTTGTGCAGCGACACGAGGGTCGGCGTCGACGAGTAGGTCGGCCCCTCGCTGTTGTTCTGCCCGGGCTCGCCGTTCCACATCGCGATGCGGCCGCCGTTCTGCTGCAGGCTGCGGCCCGGTGAGCGCACCGGGTTGCCCGCCTCGTGGCCGTGCACCGGCCCGTACGTGAGCTCGCACAGCTCGAGCATCGCGATGGAGTCGACGTGCGGCTCGAGCACCCTCGACTGCGGCGTGAGGAAGACGTCGCCCGGCTTCTGCGTCAGCTCGTTCTGCGCGAAGAACAGCGCCGCCGCCCGCCCGTTCTCGCCGCGCCGCAGGTTCGTCGCCCGCGCCAGCGACGGAGCCACCATCACGTGCCCGAAGTCGAGCTGGTCGCGCAGGCACAGCTCGATGACGTACGTCTTCTCGGGCATGCCCTGCGCGAACGCGCGAGCGCCCGACAGCGCCGCGCCGGCAGCCAGCCCCTGCAGCACGCCGCGCCTCGTCAGCTTCACGGAGCCCTCCTCGACGCCACCATCGACGGGTGGCTGAACGCCTCGACGACCAGCCGCGCGAAGGAGGGCCGCGGCTCGCGCGCCTTCGCCTCGGCCACGATCTCGCTCACCACCTCGGGCGGCAGCGCGTTCGCTTCCGACTCCGACAGCGCGAGCACGTAGCCCAGCGCCGAGCGCACCGCGCACTCGAGGTACAGCGGGTGCTCCGACAGCACCTTCGCCTCGTCGGCGAGGTTGGCCACCGGCGTGCCGAAGTACTGCGACGCCTCGCTCTTCGCCGCCGCCGCGTCAGCCATGTGAGAGGCGAACAGCTTGCCCGTCGAGCGGCCCTGCTCGCCGCCCGGCGCCTGCAGCCCCGTCGCATCGGCCTGCCAGCGCCCGTCGGAGTCGAACTTCACGAACGGCTGGGCGTGGGCGCCGAACTGGCTGTGGCAGGTGTAGCAGGCGACGCCGTTGCCGAACGCTCCGGCGGTGCCGTCGGGCGGCTTGTCGTTCTGGAACAGCTCGATGAGCTGGGCGCGCTGCAGCGACGGCTGCAGCTGCTGGCTCAGCGGGTAGTCGCTGCACGCGAACGTGCGCAGCACGGTGCGCGCGCGCTTGAGGTTGAAGCGGCCCGCGTTGTTCGCGAGGAACACGCGCGTCGTCAGCACGCCGGCGCCGAACGGCGCGCCCGAGTCGCAGGGAATCTCGGCGCCCGCGCGGTCGCGGCACGTCGGCGACGTGATGAGCTCGGCGTGCGGCCGCTTGTTCTTCACGAGGTACGCGGCGAGGTTGCCGGGCAGCGAGCCGTCGAGCGTCGCGCTGGTGCCGCTGGCCTTGAGCCTCACCGACACGAAGTCGCGCGCGGCGTCGGCGAACGCGGGCTCCTGCACCCAGGCCTCGAGCAGCGTGCGCAGCGCGACGGCTCCGCTCGACTCGAGCTGGGCGCGCTCGGCCGGCGTCAGCGAGCGCGCGACCAGCATCGGGGCGATGGCGCGCGCGAAACCGGCGGCGTCGGCGCTCGGCACCGCGGCGCGAGCCTGGTCGATCGGCACGAGCACGGTCTTCGCGACCGGCGCGGGGTCGACGTGCTCTGCGGGGCGTTGCTTCGGCGTGAAGACGTCGCCGGTGCAGGCCGCGAGCGAGAGCAGGGGCAGGAGCGTGAGCTTCATTGCAGCAGGAGCTCCGCGGAAGAGACGAGCACGAGGCAGGTGGCGACCCAGCCGTCGTCGCCGGCGACAGCGAGGGGCCCGGCGAGGTCGGCGAGGTCGGCGGCGGTGGCGTCGCGGCCCCAGCCGGCGGCGGCGAACTTCTGCACGCCGGCCTGGTCGAGCGCGCCGAGGTGTGAGCGGACGCGCGAGTCGCGGCAGACGGGCAGCATCGCCTCGACCCAGACGGCCATGCGCTGGGCGTTCCACTGCAGGTCGGGGGCGGTGCCGTTCGCGAAGTCGTGAGCGCCGAGCTCGAGCCGCTTCGCGCGGGCGGCGTCGAAGAGGGGGTCGGTGACGGGAACTCCGACGGCGGCGGCGGTGCGCGAGAGGCGGACGTCGAACGGGAGCAGCTTCACCGGCGTGACGGGCAGAGTGACCTTCGGCCGCTCGACGACGATGGGGGCGGGCTCGACCGGCGTCACCGGCGCCAACGGGGGCGCGGGGGCGGTCGGCTCTGAGACGGTGCCGACGCAGGCCGCCGAGCACACGAACAGTAAGAGGAGCGACCTCACGCACGGGGCGGGAGCAACGCCTGGGCCGCACGGGCCGATTCGGAAATGAGCAGGGGTGGCGGGGGCGTTGCGGAGGGAGGGGTGACCACCGCAGTTCTCAGGTGGAGTGGGGTGGCCTCCACGGATCGGGCACGGGCACGGCACGAGTGCGGGTACGAGGACGGGTACGAGGACGGGTACGAGGACGGGTACGAGGACGGGTACGAGGACGGGTACGAGGACGGGTACGAGGACGGAGGACGGGGACGGGAGCGCGGTCGGGAGCGGGAGCGGGACGGCTACGCATCCGGACTACGACGGCGAAAAGTGTCAACCATCAGCCCGGTTGCACACATCCGCAAAACGCAAACGCGAAACGTGACCGGATGTTCCGTCGCGCTCCCGCTCCCGCTCCCGCTCCCGTCCCCGTCCACCGTGCCCGTCTCCGATTCCGGGCGCCCGATTCCCGGTGCACGATTCCCGGCGCCCGATTCCCGGCGCCCGATTCCCGGCGCCCGATTCCCGGCACCCGATTCCCGGTGCCGGGTGCCCGGTGCCGGGTGCCCGGTGCCCGGTTTCCCGGGAGCCCATCCACCGAAAAAGGAAATCACGCTCCCCCCCAAAAAAACCGCCCGCCCCCTCACCGCATCGAGTGAGCGAGCGGCAACCCGGCAGGCGCGGGGAACAGCGCGAGGTTGCTGGCGTAGGCCATATCGCTGCTCGAAAGCACAGTCTGGGGCGCCGTCGGAGCGCCCGGCCCGCTCGACGTCATCAGCTGCGAGGCATCGAGGCGCGCGAGCTTGCCGACGCTGAAGGCGACCCACAGTCCGCCGGCCTCGTCGAACGCGAGGCCCTCGAGCAGGGCGCCGACGGACAGCGTGATGCGCACGCCGGGCGTGACGACGAGCTCACCCGAGCCCGCGAGCTCAGCGGCGCGCACGGAGTAGATGACGTTCCCGCCGAAGTCGTCGGCCCAGAGGTTGCCGGCCGCGTCGAACGCGAGCCAGCTCGGAGCCAGCACCGACATGTCCATCGGGTTGTCGTTCGCCCGGGCAGCGATGCGCGCCGACGGCGTCGAGGCCGACGACGACAGCGACGCGGCGTCGAAGCGGAGAATCCGCGCGGAGCCCGCGTCGGCGACGAACAGGTTGCCGCCCTTGTCGAACGCGAGGCCGTGCGGAGCGTCGAAGCCGCCGAGCTTCACCTCGGGCGTCACGTCGCCGCTCGCCGCCAGCTGCGCAGGAGTGAGGCGGTACACCTCGTTCTTGCAGACCGACGACACCCAGAGGTTGCCCGAGCGATCGAACGCGAGCGCGTTCACCGCGGGGATGCAGTTGATGCCCCTGATGTTGATGCTGCGGTCGGCCGTCTTCCGCCCGTCGCCGGCGAGGTGCCCGGCCTCGGTCATCAGAATCATCGCGTCGGCCGTCGTCGCGCCGTGCGCCCAGACGTTGCCGTCCTTGTCGAACGTCACGTCGCGGCCGAACGGGCCCGCGCCCTTGCTGACCGCCGAGACGGCGCCGCTCATGCGCAGGTCACTCGCGGTGAACGCGAGCAGCGCGCCGTTGCCACCGCTGCCGTTCAGCGTCCACAGCTTGCCGCTCGTCGGCATCGCGGCCCACGAGACAGTGACGTCGTGCGTCTCGCCGACGCCGACGCAGAACGAGCTCGAGTCGGCGGTGTACGCGGTGCGCACGCGCGAGTCCGGCTCGGCGTAGCGCTCGCCGGTCGCGCTCCAGCGGCCGCTCGGCACACCGGTGAGCTCGACCGTGCTCATCGAGTCGGTCGAGACCGCCTCGCGCACCGTGCCGTCGGGGCCGGTCAGCAGCCCCTTCGCGCCCGAGATGGTCGAGACGAGGCGAACGCGCAGCGTCGCGGTGCCGCCACCGGCGCAGGGGTCGACCGGGCCGCAGCCGGCGAGAGCGACGAGAACGATGAGGGTTTGGGTGAGCTTGTTCATGCCGCCTGACAAAGCACGCGGCGTTCCGCTCTCCAACCCCCCAGAACCCCCCGAGACCTACAGGCCTCTTTGTGAACCCCGGGTTTACGCGTGAACCGGTCGTTCTCGCAGGGTTATGAGGGCGAGCGCGCCGGCGACGCCGAGCCAGCTCCACATCGTGCCTCCGCGCACGTGGAACACGAGGCACGAGAGCGGCAGCCAGGCGGCGATGCCGAGCTGCACGGCGCGCACGTACGGCAGCCAGAAGCCGCGCACGCCGACGAAGAACAGCACGAACCCCATGATCAGCGCGTTGTAGAGCGCGTAGACCTGCAGCGAGAAGAGCCACGCCGTGGCGACGAGCAGCAGGCCGAGCAGGCTCACCATCACGCGCGGCACGATCCGCGCGACGATGTCCTGCTCGGTGTCCTTTCGGAAGTCGGGGACGCCGGAGCTCATGATGATCCGTAAGGCCCAGCGCCCCGCCGTTCACTTGAACTTGTCGGGGAACTGCTTCGCGATGCCGTCGCCGAGCGCATCCGCGATCACGTACATGTGGCCCTTCATCGCGTCCCACGTCTTCGCCTCGTCAGCCCACTTCTTCGCCTTGATGGCCGCGTTCTGCTGCGCGTGGTGCCCCCCGTGCGCGACCAGCAGCCCCTTGAGCGTGTCGTTCGGCAGGTTCGGGTTCGCGCCCGACAGGAACTTCGCGATCTCCTCGGCGTTCGCCACCATCGCCTTCATCGCCGGGTCCAGCCCCTTCGCGTCGCCCTTCTGCGTCGCCTGAATGTGCGCCTTCACCGCGCCCCAGTGGCCCGCGAGCAGCTGGAACAGCTTGTCGCTCGCCTCCTTGCCGTAGAACGGCTCGATCGCGCCCGCGATCTGCTTCGCGTTGCTCACGACCTCGGCCTCGGCGGCCGTCGCCGCGTCCTTGTTCCCCGCCATCGTCGACACCGCCACGTTGCGCACCCAGAAGATGTGACCGACCCACAGGTCGCGCAGCGCCGCCTGCGTCGCCGCGACCTTCGGAGTCGGTGACAGCTCGGCCCAGGCCGACAGCGAGAACAGCGACAGCGCGACCACGATCAGACGCTTCATGTGTGCTCCTCCAGAGGGTGAGGAGCCCCGTCTAACCGACGATATGATACTTACGCAAGATAGAGCTTTCGAAAAGCTCTTATTCAGCGAAGCCGCACCTCGACGACCGGGTTGTCACCGGCGGCGACCGCCAGCCCGCCATCGCCGGCCCCGCGCGCGCGTTGGAAGGCAGCCCGAGAAGCACCACCAGAGTGAGCGTCCGCATACGCGCCCGCAGAGCAAGCCGCGCGCACGGTGGCCGGCGACGCGCTTCGCACCCTTGGCGCGCGCCACCGTCGGGTCGACCCGTCGCCTTGTCGTAGCTTCGGCCCGACTCGCTCAGCGCCCGCCGAACGGCAGATCTCGCCCCTTCGTCGGCAGCGTCGACGGCCGCCCCATCAGGAACGCGTCGACGTGCCGCGCGAGCTCGCGCCCATCGCTGATGGCCCACACGATGAGCGAAGCCCCGCGGTAGGCGTCGCCGCCCACGAACACGCCCGGCACGTTCGTGAGAAACGGCGCGTGCCCTTTCAGCTCGACGCCCAGCTGCTGCTGCAGCGCCTCGGTGTCGGGCCCCGTGAAGCCCATCGCCTGAATCAGCAGGTCGCACTCGACGCGCTCGCCGTTCCACCACAGCGCCTTCAGCTTGCCCTGCTCGTCGCCCTCGAGCCGCTCGGTGCGCTTCGAGAAGAAGCGCTGCCCGCCCTCTTCCTGCGACGACGACACCCGGAAGACGAGCGGCCACTGCGGCCACGGGTTCCCCGCCGCGCGCGCGCCCGGAGGCTCGGGCATCAGCTCGGCCTGAATCACCGACGCCGCGCCCTGCCGGTGCACCGTGCCCAGGCAGTCGGAGCCCGTGTCGCCGCCGCCGAGAATGACGACGCGCTTGCCGCGCGCCGACATCGTCGACGTGACGCCCAGGCGCACCGCCTTGTTCTGCGCCTCCAGGAAGTCCATCGCCAGCACCACGCCGTCGAGCTGTTTGCCCGGCACGTCGAGCACCCGCGGCCGGCGCGCTCCGATGGCGACCACGAGCGCGTCGTGCTCGTCGAAGAGCGCGTCCCACCCGAGCGCTCCGCCGACGTCGACGCCGGTGCGAAAGACGATGCCCTCGGCCTCGAGCAGGAAGATGCGCCGATCGATGACGTGCTTCTCGAGCTTGAAGTCGGGGATGCCGTAGCGCAGGAGCCCGCCGATGTGGTCTGCCCGCTCGACGACCGTCACGGTGTGCCCGCGCGCGTTCAGCTGCGCCGCCGCCGCGAGGCCCGCAGGCCCCGAGCCGACGACGGCCACGCGCTTGCCCGTGCGCCGGGCCGGCACGCGCGGCTGCACCCAGCCTTCCGCGAACGCCCGCTCGATGATCTCTTTCTCGATCGCCTCGATGGTCACCGGGTCCTGGTTCACCGCGAGCACGCACGCCGCCTCGCAGGGCGCCGGGCACAGCCGCCCCGTGAGCTCGGGGAAGTTGTTCGTCGACGCCAGCACGTCGTACGCCCGCCGCCAGTCGCCCCGGTACACCGCCGCGTTGAAGTCGGGGATGACGTTGCCCAGCGGGCAGCCCTGGTGACAGAACGGCACCCCGCAGCCCATGCAGCGCCCCGACTGCCGCGTCGACTGCTCGGGCACCATCGGCAGGTGCACCTCGCGCGCGTCGTGAATGCGCTCGGCGACCGGTCGGTCGGGTCCGTCTTCGCGCTGCCACTCGAGGAAGCCGGTTGCCTTGCTCATGAACGCGACCTCCCTCTCCCCTCGTAGGGGAGAGGGTTGGGGTGAGGGGGCTGTCGAGCGTCACAACGAAGGTTCCGCAGTTTCGTGGCTTGCCTCATGCCGCGCTCCCCTCACCCCGTCCCTCTCCCCTACGAGGGGAGAGGGAGCGCAGCTTCCGCTGCATCAGCTTGAAGTCGACCGGCATCACCTTCACGAACGCCGCCCTCGTCTTCTCCCACTCGTCGAGCAGCCTGCGCCCGAGCACGCTGCGCGTCAGCCGCACGTGCCGCTCGATCAGCTCGCGCACGCGCTCGACGTCTTCGCGGTCGCTCAAAGACTCCAGCTCGACCATGCCGCGGTTGCAGTGCTGCGCGAACGTGCCCGCGCGATCGAGCACGTACGCCGTGCCGCCGCTCATGCCGGCCGCGAAGTTGCGCCCCGTCGGCCCCAGCACCAGCACCGTGCCGCCGGTCATGTACTCGCAGCCGTGGTCGCCGACGCCCTCGACCACCGCGGTCGCGCCCGAGTTGCGCACGCAGAACCGCTCGCCCACGATGCCCGCGAAGTACGCCTCGCCCTCGGTCGCTCCGTACAACAGCGTGTTCCCCGCGATGACGTTCTCTTCCGCCGTCAGCCGCCCGTACGGCGACGGGTACACCACGATGCGCCCGCCCGAGAGCCCCTTGCCCACGTAGTCGTTCGCCTCGCCCTCGAGCTCGAGCGTCACGCCGCTCGACAGAAACGCCCCGAAGCTCTGGCCCGCCGAGCCGCGCAGCTTCACGTGCACCGGGTCGGTCACCCGCTTCCGCACCCGCTCGCCCGACAGCATCGCGCCCACCGCGCGGTGCGTGTTCGACACCACGCCCGACGTCAGCTGCCGCACGTCGAAGTGGTCGGACACGTCTTTCTTCTGCGGCACCCGGCACGAGCGCGCCCCGCTGCCCTGCGGCGGAGCCACCAGCGCCCCCAGGTCGAGCCGCGCCGCCTTCCAGTGCACGGCAGAGCGACCGTCGGGAGCGGAGCCGCATTCGGGGCCCCGCCCCGCGGGGGATGAAAGGTCGCCGCGCACCGCCAGCCGCTCGACGCGGCCCACCACCTCTTCGAGCGTTCGCGCGCCGAGCTGCGCCAGCCACCCGCGCACACCCTCGGCGATCAGCATGAAGAACGCGACCACGTCCTCCGGAGTCCCCTTGAAGTGCTCCCTCAGCCGCGGGTCCTGCGTCGCGATGCCGACGCTGCACGTGTTCAGGTGGCACTTGCGCAGCATCACGCAGCCCTGCGCCACCAGCGACGCCGTCGCCATGCCGAACTCGTCGGCGCCGAGCAGCGCCGCCACGATGACGTCGCGCGACGTGCGCAGCCCGCCGTCGACCTGCAGCCGCACGCGCTCGCGCAGGCCGTTCATCACCAGCACCTGCTGCGCCTCGGCGAGCCCGAGCTCCCACGGCAGCCCCGCGTGCTTGATGCTCGACAGCGGCGCCGCGCCCGTGCCGCCCTCGTAGCCCGACACCGTCACGCCGCCCGCGCCCGCCTTCGCGACGCCCGCCGCCACCGTGCCGACGCCCGCCTCGGCGACGAGCTTCACCGACACGCGCGCCGCCGGGTTCACCGCCTGCAGGTCGTAGATGAGCTCGGCGAGGTCCTCGATGCTGTAGATGTCGTGGTGCGGCGGCGGCGAGATGAGCGTCACGCCCGGCGTCGCCCAGCGCACCTTCGCGATGCGCTCGTCGACCTTGTGCCCCGGCAGCTGGCCGCCCTCGCCGGGCTTCGCGCCCTGCGCGATCTTGATCTGCAGCTCGTCGGCCTCGACCAGGTACCGCGTCGTCACCCCGAACCGCGCCGACGCCACCTGCTTGATCGCCGAGCGCCGCGAGTCGCCGTTCGGGTCCCTCACGTAGCGGCGCGGCTCTTCACCGCCCTCGCCGCTGTTCGAGCGCGCGCCCAGCCGGTTCATCGCGATCGCCAGCGTCTCGTGCGCCTCGGCGCTGATCGACCCGAAGCTCATCGCCCCGCTGACGAAGCGCTTCACCAGCTCGCGCGCCGGCTCGACCTCGTCGAGCGGTACCGGCACCGCGTCGACCTTCACGTCGAGCAGGCCGCGCAACAGCCCGGGCGTGCGGCCCTCTTCATCGGCGAGCCGCTCGTACTCGCGGAACAGCTCGACGCTGTTCGCGCGCGTGGCCGCCTGCAGCTTCGCGACGGTCGCCGGGTTCCAGAAGTGCCGCTCGCCGCGGCGGCGCCACTGGTAGATGCCGCCGGTGACCGGCAGCGCGAGGTCGTCGGCCTCGAAGCCGCGCGCGTGACGCTCGCGCACCTCGCGGTCGAGCTCAGCGAGGCCGACGCCCCCGAGCCGCGACGGCGTGCCGCCGAAGTGCCGGTCGACGAGCGCCTTGTCGAGGCCGACCGCCTCGAAGATTTGAGCGCCGCGGTACGACTGCACCGTCGAGATGCCCATCTTCGACATCACCTTGAGCAGCCCCTCGTTCACCGCCTTCACGAAGTTCGGCACCGCATCGGGGGCCGTGTCGGCGACCGCGTCGAGCGCCAGGTACGGGTTGATGGCCGCCGCCCCGTAGCCGATGAGCAGCGCGAAGTGGTGCACCTCGCGCGCCTCGCCGGTCTCGACGAGCAGGCCGGTGTGCCGCCGAATGCCGTCGCGCACGAGTCGCTGGTGCACGGCCGACAGCGCGAGCAGCGACGGAATCGGCAGCCGCGAAGCGCTCACGCCCCGGTCCGACAGAATGAGCAGGTCGGCGCCCTCTTCGACCGCGACGACCGCCGCGTCGCACAGCTTCTCGACCGCGACGTCGAGCGACTCGCCGACGCCGTACAGCGCGGGCATGACGCGCGGCTCGAACACGCCGAGGTCGTGCATCGCCTTCACGCGCGCCGTCTGCTCGTTCGTCAGAATCGGCCCCGGCAGCGACAGCCGGTGACACTGCTCGGGCGTCTCTTCGAGCGTGTTGCCGTCGGGCCCGATGCTCGTCGCGAGCGACATCACGAGCTGCTCGCGCAGCGGGTCGATCGGCGGGTTCGTCACCTGCGCGAACAGCTGGTGGAAGTAGTCGAACAGCGGCGGCGACCGATCGCTCAGCACCGCCAGCGGAGCGTCTTGCCCCATCGACCCCGTCGCCTCGTGCCCGTCGCGCGCCATCGGCGCCAGCACCAGCTCGAAGTCTTCGTCGGTGTAGCCGAACGCGCGCGTCAGCTGCGCGAGCTCTTCGCCGCGCGGAGCAGCCGGCGGCTCGGCGGCGGGCAGCTCGTCGAAGGTGAAGACGTTGCGGTCGAGCCACTTGCGGTACGGCCAGCGGCGCGCGATCTCGTCTTTCACCTCGGCGTCTTCGACGATGCGGCCCTCGACCGTGTCGACGAGGAACATGCGGCCCGGCTGCAGGCGGCCGCGCCGCTTCACGAGCTCTGCGGGCACGTCGAGCACGCCGGCCTCGGACGCCAGAATCACGCGGTCGTCGTGCGTGACGAGGTAGCGCGCGGGCCGCAGGCCGTTGCGGTCGAGCGTGGCGCCGACCATGTGGCCGTCGCTGAACGCGATGGCGGCGGGGCCGTCCCACGGCTCCATGAGCGAGCTGTTGAACTCGTAGAAGGCGCGGCGCGCATCGTCCATGCCCGAAGCAGAGCGAAGCTCTGCGGAGGAAGGCTCCCCGCCCCCAGGCATAGACGTGTGGCCGTCCCACGCCTCGGGGATCATCATCATCATCGCGTGCGGCAGGCTTCGGCCCGACAGCACGAGCAGCTCGAGCATGTTGTCGAACTGCGCCGAGTCGCTCTTGCCCGGCACGATGATGGGGTGCAGCGCGTCGAGCGGCACGCCGAACTTCGACGAGTGCAAGAGGCTGCGGCGAGAGTGCATCCAGTTCCGGTTGCCCTGCACCGTGTTGATCTCGCCGTTGTGCGCGATGAACCGAAACGGCTGCGCGAGGTCCCACGTGGGAAACGTGTTCGTCGAGAAGCGCGAGTGCACCAGCGCGATGCCGCTCACCATGTCGGGCGCCGTGAGGTCGCCGTAGAACTGCGGCAGCTGCTCGGGCAGCAGCAGGCCCTTGTAGACGATGGTCTCGGCCGAGCACGACGCGATGTGAAAGCGGCCGCTCGGGTCGGCGTTCGTCTCTCGCACGCGGTTCTCGGCGAGCTTGCGAATCACGAAGAGCTTTCGCTCGAACGCGCTCGGCACCATGCGCCGCCGCCCGATGTACAGCTGCCGCATCACCGGCAGCACCGAGGCCGCGAGCGGGCCGCACTTCGACGCGTCGACCGGCACGTCGCGCCAGCCGATGAGCGACTGCCCCTGCTCCTGCACCACCGCCTCGAGCACCCGCTCGCACGCCTCGCGCGCCAGCCGCTCGCGCGGCAAGAACACCTGCGCCACGCCGTAGCAGCGCCGCCGCGGCATGTCGAAGCCGAGCTGCAGCCCCTCGCGCTTGAAGAAGCGGTGCGGCAGCTGCAGCAAGATGCCCGCGCCGTCGCCGGTCAGCGGGTCGGCCCCGGTCGCCGCGCGGTGCTTCAGGCGGAACAGCACCTCGAGCGCCTGCTCGATGATGGCGCGTGACTTCTCGCCCCGCAGATGGGCGACGAAGCCCATGCCACAGCTGTCTTTCTCGAACGCCGGGTCGTAAAGAGTGGTCATGACGCGCTGTGCCAATCATCATGGCGCGGTGCGTCAGATGCAAGCCCACCGTCACTCGCGAACGGTGTCGAGCGACCGCGGCACGTCTTGCATGCGCAGCGGAGCGTGCTCCGTCGCGAGCTCGACACACAGCTCGCGCAGCTCGAGCACGGCGGTCGCGATCTCGGCGCCGCGGCTCAGCATCGTGCGCTCGAGGCGCGCGACGTCGAGCGCGACGCGTGAGAGCTGGTCGCGCAGCGAGAGGTTCATCGCCTCGAGCCGCTCGAGGCGCCGTTCGATGGTGTCGTCAGTCATGCCGCGCACCATCGCCGCGCTGCGTGTCGGCCGTCGCACGCCCGCGTGAAGAACGTGTTCCCGTGAACGGGGTGCCGCGGAAGAAGTCGCGCGGCGCCTGGCCCGTCACGCGGCGGAACTCGCGAATGAAGTGCGAATGGTCTGAGTAGCCCGCCTCGAACGCTGCGAGCGTGAGGCTCGCGCCGCGCTGGTGCAGCTCGACGGCGCGCCGCACTCGAACGACGGAGGCGAGCTGCTTCGGCGTGGCGCCCACCACGGCGCGGAAGCGCTTCTCGAGCGCGTCGATGCCGATGCCGAGCCGTTCCGCCAGCGCCGCGATGCGCAGCTGCCCTCCGCTCGAGCGAACCTCGGCCGCTGCGCGCTCGACGAGCGGGTCGCAGCGGGCCGACGACAGCCGCCGGCGCAGGAAGGCCTCGACCGCCGCCACGCGCGTCGAGTCGTCACGTGCGTCGGCGACGCGCGCAGACACCTCGGCCGCCTCGCCGCGCGGCACGACGTCGCCGAGCGCGACCGTGCGCTCGAACAGCTCGTGCATCGGCGCCGCGAAGAACCGCGCCGCGCCCGCCTCGCGAAACGCCGCGACGATGACGCCACCGCCGGCCGAGGTGCTGAGCCTGCGCACCGTCGAGCGCAGGCCGGTGAGCGCGGCGTCAGGCAGCTTGCCGTGCGCCGAGCGCGCCTCGCCGCGGTACCGCAGAGCGAGCGCGACGCCGCTGGCCGGCAGGAGCGCGCTCGTCGACGCGCCGTCGAACTCGACGAACGTGTACGAGCGAACGTACGGCGCGAGCTCGGGGCTCGGCGCGATGGGCGCCATGCGCATGACCGTCGATAGCAAAAGCGGCGCGCTCGCCGCCCGTCAAACGGGGCCATGAATTCGTACAAGTCCGCGCGCGGTCGCCGCCGTTACGGTGACGCGCATGCTGCGAACCCTCGCGTTGCTGTCTCTCACCGCCTGCGCACACCGGAGCGCCACCATGGAACCCAACAAGCTCGCCGTTCAACGCCTCTTCGACCAGTGCTTCAACGACGGCCGCCTCGACGCCGTCGACGCCCTCGCCACGCCCGAGTCGGCGGCCGCGCTCCGCAAGTCGGCGAGCGCGCTGCGCACCGGCTTCCCCGACATTCGCTACGTGCTCGACGACGTCGTCGGTGAAGGAGACCGCGTCGCCGTCCGCTGGACGTGGACCGGCACGCACACCGGGACCTTCGCCGGCCCGCAGGCGACGTACGCCCCGACGCAGCAGCGCGTGACGAACACGGGCATGGCGGTCTTCCGCTTCGAGGGCGGCCGCATCGTGAGCTCGAGCCTCGAGACCGACCGGCTCGGCTTCCTCCTGCAGCTCGGCGTCGTCTCGAAGGAGCAGCTCTCGCAGCGGCGGTGACTACTCGCCTTCGGAGTCGGTCACGTCGTTGTAGTGGTTGTAGACCTCGCCGGGCAGAATCGGCACACCGCCCGGGCCCGTGCGCTCGCCGGTCGAGACGCTCCACACGTCGATCTCGTCGTCCTTGTCGATGTTGCCCGCGCAGCCGATCGTGACTTCGCAGTCGGGGCAGGTGCCCGCGACGCCCAGCTTCCCGACGCGCTGGCGCAGCGCCGCGTCGAGCGCGTCGTTCGAGATCTCGGGGAAGCGGCCGTTGTCGGCTGCGATGCCCGCCGCTTCGAGCGGGCCGTCGCCGAGCCGATAGAGGTACCGGTTGCCGCGCTCGGGCTGAAAGAACGTCTCCTTCGGGCTCGACGAGTAGGTGTCCTTGTCGTTGTGGTACGCGCGCTCGGCCGTCAGCGCCGCCTTCAGGTTCGTCTTGCACTCGCTCTGCTTCGAGCGCGCCTGGAAGCGCATGAAGTTGGGAATCGCGATCGCCGCGAGAATGGGGAACGTGAGGCACGGAACCACGACCGCCACGATCGAGAACGCCATGCGGCCGTACGCCGGCCGGCGCACGGCAGCCACGATGCCGATGACGCCCATCACCAGGCCGGCACAGCCGAGCAGCGGTATGCAGACGCCGATGATGCTGAGCACCATCGCCACGATCGGCAGCGACGAGGGCTGCTCGGCCTGCTGCTGAGGTGCGGGGGGAGTCGTTGGTGTCATGGTCCTCTAGTGGGCTCGAGTACGCGCGCTTTTGGAGTACCGCGCGCTCGCACGCAAGCTCGCACTTCGCTCCGTCGGTCGCCCCGGTCGTACTAGCGTCCCGCGCGTGACGCTCAGCCGACGCGAGGTGCTCTCTGCCGTGCCCGCCCTCGCGCTCGGTGCCTCCGCCGCGAAGGGCGCCTGGCAGGTCACCGCGGTCGAGAAGGTGCCGCTCCACGTCTACGTGCCCGCGGGCGAGCAGAAGCGGCCGCTCGTCATCGCGCTCCCGGGGTGGAACCACACGCCCGAGCTGTGGCGACAGAAGTCCGACCTCGGCCCGCTCGCCGAGAAATACGGAGTCGTCATCGCCATGCCGGCGATGGGCAAGTCCGTCTACGAGACGAAGTTCTACGCCGAGACGAAGAGCAGCTGGAGCACCGCGCCCGGCACTCCGTTCATCGGCGAGAAGGTGCTGCCGTTCGTGCGCGAGAAGCTTCCGGTGCTGACCGAGCGCGCGAGCACCGCGCTCCTCGGCTACTCGACCGGCGGCCGCGGCGCGGTGCTCGTCGCCGAGGCCTACGCCGAGCAGTTCTCGTTCGCCGGCAGCGTCTCGGGCACGTACGACCTCATGCGCCTGCCGCCCGCCGATGGCGAGTACAAGATTCACGCGGCGATGTACGGCGCCCGCGATCAGTTCAAAGACCGCTGGGAGCTCGACAACATCGTCACCCCCGCGCGCCTCGACCAGCTCGCCTCGACGAAGCTCTACGTCGCCCACGGCGACAAGGACAACGTCGTGAAGCCCGACCAGCTCGAAGCGCTGCGCGACGCGCTGAAGGGCCGCGAGGTCGCCGCGTCGTTCACGCTCGTGCCCGGCGCCGGCCACGACTGGAAGCTGTGGAGCTCGCAGTGGGAGCCGATGATGAACGCCTGGAGGGGGACACCATGAAGCACCTGCTCGTCGCCGCGCTGCTGCTCGCCGATTCGCCCGGGCGCCTCGAGGGCAAGCAGCACATGGAGACCCCCGAGCCGAAGGGCGCGCTCGCCGTGAAAGACGTCAGCGCCTCGACGACCCTGCCCGACTGGAAGGGCTACACCTTCACTCCGAAGAACCTCATCGACGGCAGCACCGAGACGTCGTGGCAGCCGAAGACGAACAAGAAGACGGGCGGCGTGGGCGAGTGGGTGCAGCTGCAGCTCGAGCGCGAGTGCACCGTCGAGCGCCTCGAGATCGCGAACGGCCTGCAGATGTACGACAAGCTCGGGAACCTCTTCTACGAGAACAGCCGGGTCGCCGAGGCGCGGCTCGTCTTTTCCGACGGCAGCGAGCAGCTCATCGCGCTCGAGGCCAACGACTTTCGCTTCGTCACGTTCACCCTCGCGAAGGTGAAGACGAGCTCGGTGAAGCTCGAGGTGCAGAAGGTCCACAAGGGCACGAAGTGGAACGATCTGGCCATCTCGGAGCTCGCGCTCTACGGCGCCTGCCCCTGAGCGGGCGCGCGCTCCGGCGCGTGCGCGCTGATCCACCGCTCGATCTCGGGCTTCGACAGCGGGTCCGCCACCGCGCTCGCGGCCGTCGCCAGCGCGAGCGCTCGCGCCTCTGCTCCGCCCAGCTCGCCCAGCGCCTGAGCCAGCAGGAAGCGGTACGGCCCCAGCACCGCCGGAGTCGCCTTGCTCTCGGCCAGCACCTTCTCCGCGGCGTCGAACAGCGCGAGCGCCCCGGGCTTGTCTCCCCGCGCGAGCCGCACCCGCCCGAGCCGAACGCGCGCCCCCACCGGGTTCAGCTCGGTCGCGTCGAGCGTCTTCGCCCAGACCGCGAGCGCCTGGCCCAGGTGCTCCTCGGCGCGCGCGTAGTCCTTCTGCAGCAGGTACACCTCGCCGAGGTGCGCGAGCGCCTCGCCGGGAAACGAGTTCGAGTCCGTGAGCTCCCGAGCGCGCGCGAGCTCCCGGAGGAAGTAGCGCTCGGCGGCCCCGTAGTCGCCGGCCCCGCGCTCGAGCGCCCCGATGACGCCGAGCACCGTGCGCGCGCGGTCGGGGTCCTCACGGTGCCGCTCGGCCACCTCGACCGCGCGCACCAGCGCCGCGCGGCCCTCGTCGAAGCGGCCCAGCTTGCCGAGCACCTCGCCCCACGACGTGAGCGCGATGTCGACCTTGGCCTTCAGCACCGCGTCGAGCTCGCACAGCGTCACGCAGCGTCGCAGCACCTGCTCGGCCTCGACGTACTGCTGCTCGGCGTGCAGCGCTTCACCGAGCTTGAGCAGCACCTGCGCGACCTCGACCGCCTCGGGCCCCTTCTCTTTCTCGTAGCGCGCGACCGCCGTGCGGTAGCTCGGTATCGCCCGGGCGTTCTCGCCGAACGTGGTCGAGAGGTCGGCGTCGGCGATGAGCAGGCGGGTCTCGAGCGGGCCGGGCGCCGCCAGCGAGTGTACGACCGCCGCGCCCAGCCCGAGGTAGCGCTCGGCGCGCTGCCGGTCGCGCAGGTTCTTCGCGGCGACCTTCACCAACAGCAGCCACGCCTCGGCCTCGAGCCGCGCGTCGCGGCCCGCCCGCGCGTTCTCGACCGAGTGCCACAGCGACGTCTCGGCGTCGCGCGCGCTCGCGATGTTGCGCTGCACCGTCGCGAGGTTCAGCCAGGCGTCGGCCAAAAGCGAAGGGTCGCCCACGCTCTGCGCGAGCTCGAGCATCTTCTGCGACAGCGGCAGCGCGTCGGGGCTCAGCGTCGCGCGCACCACCTTCGCCCGCGCCAGCTGCTCGGTGGCGTCGGCGAGCCGCTGCCGCGCCGCCGGGTCTCTCGGAGCCGCCGCCCGGTCGAGCAGCGTGCGCGTGTCGGCGCAGTCGCTCACCTCGGGCAGAGACGCGAGCGCCTCGCGCGACCGCTTCACCGCGACGTTGCCCTCCGACAGGAGCCCGGCGACGGCGCGCAGCTGCGAGAGCTGGCCGCTCAGGCAGACCATGCGCCGGTCGAGCAGCTCTTCAGACTGCTCGCCGCGCACGCGGGTGGCCTCGCACGCGTCGCGGTGCATCGCGACCCACTTCGCCGCGAACGCGTCGAGCGCAGCGGCGGTCTTTCGCGCGCCTTCGAGGTCGCGGTCGAAGGCCCGGCTGATCAGCGCCGCACGGTCACCGTCCCACGCCGTCGCGAGCTGCTGCTCGGCGCCGCTGCACCGCTGGGCCTGCGCGCGCTGGTACCAGAAGCCGCCCGACCCGAGCGCCACCACGAGCGCCGCCGCGCCCACCTGCAGCGCCCGCACGCGCGCGTTGACTCCGCGGCTCTCGACCAGCACCTCGAGCAGCGGGTCCATGCTCGGGAACCGCGCGTCGGGGTCGGCCTGCAGCCCGCGCTCGAGCGCACGGCGCAGCCGCGCCGGCAGCGGGTCGGGCGGCAGCGCCTCGCGCAGCGCGAGGCAGAACGAGTACTGGTCCGACCGGGCGTCGGCGCGCGCACCGTCGCGCTGCTCCGGAGCCATGTACCTCGGCGTGCCGAGTACCGCTCCGGTCTGCGTGAGCCGCTCATCACCGCGCGACGCCGGAGACCTCAGGTGCGCGTGAGGCTCGGGCGCGTCGCTCTGCCCGTGAAAGGCGAGCCCGAAGTCGAGCACGCAGACGCGGCCGTCGCGCGCGACCAGCACGTTGTCGGGCTTGAAGTCGCGGTGCACGATGCCGGCGCGGTGCGCGGCGGCGAGACCGCGGCCCGCCTGCAAGAAGGCGTCGAGCACGGCAAGGCGGGGGCGGCCCGCGGCGAGCCACACGCGCAGCGTCTCGCCGATGATCAGCTCCATCGCGAGGAAGACGCGGTCTTCGTACGTGCCGACGTCGTAGACCGCCGCCACGTTCGGGTGACTGAGCCGCGCCATCGAGCGCGCCTCCTGCAGCAGGCGCTCCTGGCTTGCGGTGTGCTCGGTGCTCGGGCCCTCGTCGGGGCCGCGGTCGCTGCGCACGAGCTTCAGCGCGACGCGGCGATCGAGCTCGGGGTCATACGCGTTGTAGACGACCCCCATGCCGCCGGCGCCGACGCAGTCGAGCACCAGGTACCTGCCGAGCGAGGTGCCGCGCCGCAGCGGGCCCGCGTCGCTCGATGGGTGAAGGCCACGCACCAGCTCGGCCACCAACGCGCGGCACTCGGCGCACGTGGCGAGGTGCGCGTTCACGCGCTCGGCCTCGCCCGCCGCGAGGTCGCCGTCGATGAACTCGAGGAGCACGCTCTCTTCGAGGCACGTGGCTTCCACGCCTGTACTGTGGCACGGACTGGCGGCTCGCGGGGGCCGCTGAATCGATCGCCGAAAGCCGCCCGCCGCGGTAGATGCAGCCCGTG
>JBGALX010000049.1:0-74257 GCA_044223505.1 Myxococcaceae bacterium | reverse complement strand
CGGGGTGGTCCCTCGCCGTCGGACGAGTCGTCCGATCCGGCGGCAGAACCTCCGGCGCCCTGAGAAGAATTTCTCCTCACCCCGGGGGTGGTCCCTCGCCGTCGGACAAGTCGTCCGATCCGGCGGCCGAACCTCCGGCGCCGTGAGAAGAATTTCTCATCACCCCTGGGGGCGGGTGCTCGGCCTCGGACGACTCGTCCGAGCCGGCGTCCCCCCAGGCGGCTGGCCGAGCCCTACTTCTTGAACCCGACCTTCAAATGGAAGCCCGAGACCTTCACGATGTAGTCGTAGCCGCCTTCCTTGTTCACGGGCACGGCGTACAGCACGGCGACGCGCTCCTCGAACGGGCTGCGGAAGAAGCCCTCGATGCCGACGTCCTTCTGCTCGGCCTTGGCGCTGATGTCCGAGATCTTCCCGAGAATCTTGCTGCCCTTCTTGCTCGACGAGGCGATCAGCTCGTCGCCCTTCACTTTCACGTCGAGCTTCTCGCCGCCGCCCATGTCCACCGGGAAGCGCCCGAGCGCGCGGCTCACGGGCTGAATGTCGAGCCCCTGCAGCTTCGCCTCGATGCCGTCGACGAGCTGCCAGTCATCGACCGACGCCGGCGTCTTCCCGCTCGAGTGCGGCCCGCACTGCTTCTCGCTCAACAGGCTCGCGTCCGTCACCAGGTCCTGCACGCCGACGGTCACGCAAGGCTGCCCGCTGCGGTAGTCGAACGTCACGTACGCGAACCGGCCCTTGTTCGACCACCCGAGCTCGACCAGCGCCGGCCCCTTCTTCAAGACGACGTCTTTGAACGCTCCCACCACGCCCGCCGCCGGCGTCGTGCTCTTCGTGTACTGGTCGCCGAGCGTGAACGCGCCGACCGAGGCCTCCGCGCTCTGGTCCGCGTAGCGGTTGATGTCGTTGAACGTGCCGTCTTTGTCGATGCGGAACAGCACCCACAGGTTGCCGACCCCCTCGGGGTTCACCTCGTACGTGCGCTGCAGCACGTTGCGCTTGTAGACGAACACCTTCGCCTTGCTGTTCGCGAACGTCTTCTGCCCCCGCTTGTCCTTCATCGTGAAGTTGTGCACCGAGTACACGTAGTCTTTGCCCTCGACCCAGTCGTCGATGGTGACCGTCTCGGGGCCGTTGCCGTCGGTGTCGTCGACGTCGAGGTTCGCTTTGTCGCCCTTCTTCGCGTTGAAGTAGATGTGCTGATCGCCGTACGCGAGATGCGAGTCGAGATCGGGCGGCTGCGGGCCCCAGTTCAAGACCACGCGAATGCCACCCGCGCGCGTCATGTTCTCGCTCATCGCGTAGGTGAGGTTCATGCAGGGGCACTGCACGACCAGCGACGAGAAGCCCGTCTTCTCGACGATCAGCGTGACGGTCGCGTCATCGACGCCCATCGGCGCCTTCTCGAACGTCGCCACGCCCGACGCGTCGCTCGTCGCCTTCACGGAGGTCTTGCCCGCAGCCTGAAAGGTGAGGTTCGCCTCCGGCACGGCCTTGTCCTTCACCGTCGCAGACAGCAGCTTGATCTTCTCGGCGGACGCGGTCGAGGCAACTGCGAGCGCGGCGCAGATGACGCTCAGGTATCGCTTCATGTGGTGCTCTCCCCTCTGATTGAGACGGCTACTTGGCCTTCTTCTTCTCGAAGTGCTGGTAGTCCTGGTACGACTTCCACGAGCCGCCCCAGTCCCACCCGCGGCTCGCGAACGCCTTCGTGATCAGCCCGTCGGCGGTGATGCCGCCCAGATACGCCTTGGTCCGGTCGACGAACGCCTCGCCGCCCTTCGGCGCGACCATCTTCTTCGTCACGTACGGGTTCGTCTTCGGGTTGATGTCGATCGCCTGCCCGTAGCTGTGGCGGCTGAAGCCCGAGCTCTTGCCGTAGATGGGGCGGCAGTTGAACGCGGTCGTGTTGTTGGCCTCCATCGACTTGTCGTCGTCGGCGCCGAACTCGTCGACGAGCTTCATCTGCTCGACGGGAAACTTCGCGGCGAAGAGCTCCTTGAAGACGGCGAGCACCTCGGGCGCGACCTCTTTCGCGACGATCAGCTCGCCCGAGTGCACCTTGTCGTCGTAGCCCCAGTGGTTCAGCGTGACGTACGCCAGGCCCTCGATCGGCACCGGGCAGCCCTCTTTCCACGAGGAGCCCACGATCTTCTTCTTGATCTCGTCGGGAATGGGCTGGCTCTTGCCGTCGAACGCAGGCGCCGGGTCGGCCGAGAGCAGCGCAAGGACCAGAATGAGCATGCGCCGACGCTAGCTCACGACAACAAGAAGTGTGGCGGATTCACGCCCTCGTCGACCGCGTCGACCGACGCCACGATCGTCGCGCCACCCGGGTCGTTCGCGAGATCGAGCGTGTAGTCTGCCGGCCCCGCTTCGTCGCGCACCACCTTCACCACCGGCCGCGCGAAGTTCACCGCCTCGTGCGGCACCTCGAGCACGATCGCCAGCTGCCCGCCCGACAGCCGCACCGTCGTGCCGACCGGGAACAGGCCGACCGTCTGCACGAACAGCCGCACCACCAGCGGGTCGAACTTCACGCCCGCCTGATCCTGAATCATGCGCAGCGCCTGGTCCGGCGCCAGCGGCCTGCGCGGCGGCTTGCCTCCGGTCAAGAGGTCGAACCGGCACGGCACCGCGATCAGCCGCCCGAGCGCCCCCGGGTTCCACACCTGGTGCGAGTGCGGCGGCAGCCCCGCCTCGAACGCCGCGCTCGCCTGCACCATCGCCTCGGGCGACACGTGCTCCGACAGCTTCAAGAGCCCGCGAATCGGAGCGAGCATCGCGTCGTCGTCGCTCACCCGCCCCAGATCGTGGAACAGCGCCGCCATCGTCACCTCGGCGAGCACCGCCTTCGGCAGCTCGAGCCGCATCGCCATCAGCAGCGTCAGCGCCGCCACCGACGTCAGGTGGTAGTGCAGCTCACCGCGGAAGTTCGGGAAGCGCGTGATGCCCGCCAGCAGCGACTCGTGATCGACCGCGGCGTCGGCGAGCGACTGCACCGCGCGGCGCAGGTTCGTCGAGCGGAAGGTCTGGCCCGCCTGGGCGGCGGCGAGCGCCTCCTGCGTCGTGACCGCGAGGCGCGCGAAGGTGCGCAGCACGTTCTGCCGCGCGTCGATCTGAAAGGCAGGGCCGCTCGTCAGGCTGCCCTGAATGCCGCGCACCCGCACCCGGCCTTTGATCTCGCGCGCCGTCTCCGCGGGCGTCGGGCTCCGAAACGCCGCCTGGTACTGCGCCAGAAACTCTCGCAGCTCGGCCTCGGTGATGCCCCGCTCGAAGGTGAGCTCCTGCAGGTCGACGCGCTCGAGCGCCTTGCGCAGCATGTCGGCCGACTCGGCCAACGAGCCGCGCAGGCGCGCCAGCACGCCGTTCACGAACGTCGTGTCGGCCATGCTCACCAGCACGACGTCGGTGCCGGCCTTCTCGAGCACCTGCACGAGCCCCCGCACCGGGCCGTCGAAGATCTTGTTCTCGAGCGCGTGCACCTGCGCGAGCTTGAGCAGGAGCGCCGTGTCTTTCACGAACAGCGCCGGGTCGATCGCAGGCTGTTCTTCCTCGGCGCCGCTCATCCGCGCTTCACTCCTTTGAGAAACGCCGCCGCCACCTTGCACGCCGTCTTCACCTTGCCCGGCGTCAACAGCTTGTTCCCCAGCGCCTCGATGGGCTCGATGGCCCGAGGGTCGCCCAGCGCCGAGAGCAGCCGCACCAGCTCGACCTTCGCGTCGGGGTCGTTCTGACGGTCGAGCTCGTCGATCACCTGCGGCGCCACCTTCGGGTTCATCAGCTTCTGCAGCGCAGCGTAGATGCGGCGGCGCTCTTCCTGACCGATCGTCGAGAGCGCCAGCACCGAGGCCATCGGCACCGCCGTCGTCGGGTCTTCGAGCTCGACGGCGACCGCGAACGCGGCGCTGCGAATCGCGGCGTCGCGGCTCGCGAGCTGGGCCGCGAACAGGCCCCGCGCGAGCAGCGGCACCACCGACGGGGTCAGCGCCTGCGCGGCGAGGCGGTGCACCGCGTGATCGTGGCTGTGCAGCCCCTCGGTGAGCAGCGTCGCCTGGTCGGCCGCCTTCAGCGCCGGCAGCCGCTTCAGCAGCTCGCCGAAGGCCGCCGCATCCATCGTCTTCACCTTGGGCAACATCTCGGCCAGCGGCACGGCCTCGGTGAGCAGCCCCGACAGCCGCGCCCGCGCCTCGGCGCTCTTGACGTTCGCGAGCAGCGCCGGAAGCCGGGCCTCGATCGCCTTGCGCATCACCTGCAGCACCTCGAACGCCGCGTCGTTGCCTCCCTCGCTGTCGACGGCGGCGACCAGCCGCTCGAGCGCGCGGTCGCTGGTCAGCGCGTTCTTGAACCGCACGAGCAGGCCCGTGCGCACCTGCGTCAGCTCGGTGTCGGCCTTCGCCTGCTCGATGAGCCGCTGGTACCGCTCGAGCGGCTCTCTCACCTGCCCGTTCTCGATGAGCCACAGCACTACGGCGTCGATGCGCTGCAGCAGCCGCTCGCGGTCTTCGGGGCTCGCCATGACCGCCGCGTTGACGAGCGCTCCGAACAGCGACAGCGACGCCTGCTCGCGCACCTTCGAGAGCTCGGCTGCCAGCGGAGCGAGCTCGGCGGTCGAGACTGTCGCCACCGGCCGCTGCGACACGTCTTGCCGCTTCAGGCTCTCGGCGGTGATGTCGCGCAGGCCCTCGGCCTTGAGCAGCGAGATGTCGTCGGCGCCGACGCGCATCATCGACGCGCGCGCGGCCTGATCGCCGCCGCCCGCCATGCCCTGCGCCGAGATGGCGGCCACCAGCGCGTCGATCGACTGCCGCGCGGTCGCCTTCGACTTCGCCGCGGCCGGGTCGGGCTGCGCTTCGTCGCCGGCCGCGAACGTGTCGATGACGAGCATCTGCACGTTCTTGAGCTCGGCCTCCCAGAAGCGCGTGGTGACGCCCTCGGACGACTGCGGCTGCGTCACGGTGTCGAACCACGAGTCGAGAAACGCCTGCAGCTCGCTCGGCTCGAGGCCGGGCAGAAACGTGATGCGGCGCACGCCCTCGGCGAACAGCGGCGCCGTCAGCGGGTCTTCCCGCTTGCCCGTGGCGGCCGCGGTGCCGATCGACTTGTCGTCGTGCATGAGGCCCGTCAGCGTCACCTCGATCTGCACGGGGCCCGCCTCGAGCACCGACTTCAGCTTCTCGTAGATGCGCTCGAGCGACTGCCGGGTGAGCTGGTGCCTCGAGCGGTACGTGCGGTAGGTGTCGACCGCGCGGCGCAGCATCTGGCCGAGCTCGGCGACCTGCCTCGCAGCCGCCCGCGCGGCGATGATGTCGCTGTGGAGCGCCTCATCCATCGGCACGGCGAGTGTCGCACGCCTCGGTCAGCGCCTGCGCTTCGATTTGGGCTTTTCCGGAGGCGGCTCGGCCGCCGCCGGCGCCGGCGCAGCGGGCTCGTCGGGCGGCGGTGCGACCTCGGGCGGTGACGCCTCGGGCTCGGGTTCGGGCGACTTCGGTGGCGCAGGCGGAGGAGCCGGGGGCTTGACCACGACGACCGGGGCCGGCCGCGCGAACGGGCCGACCTGCAGCACCATCAGCACGGCGACGACGGCGGCCGCCCACACCAGCGCGATGAGGCCGTAGAGGGGGGCACGGCTCCGCTGCTTCCGGCGGATGCGCCGGCTCGGGTGCGCCGGCGTCATGATCCGCGACGGGGGTCGGCGCGGCGCGGCCGGAGCCGTCGGCCCCTGCAAGGGATCATCCGGCAGCGGCCCCTGCGACGCGACCGGCGCCTGCGACGCCTGCACCGCCGTCGGCAGCGCGTCGCGCAGCGGCGGAGGCACCGGCGCCGGCGGGTTCGCAGGCACGTGCGCCGACGCGAGGTCGGTCACCCGCTCGAGCGCCGACACCGGCGCCGCGGGCGTCGACTCGGGGTCGGGGAACAGCGAGAAGTCGATGGGCGTCGGCGAAGGCCCCGGCGGTGGCAGGGCCGGCACCTCTTCGGTCTTGGCGTCGGCCTTGCCGCCGTTGAGCAGGCGCTTGACCTCGCTGATGGGCGCCGGCACCGTCTGATCGCTGCCCGGCAGCGGCGGCGGCGCGACCGGCGGCACCGCGGCCGCCACCGTCGGAGCCCCGGCCCGCGCGGCCTGCTGAATCGCCGCGACCACGTCCGAGATGCCCGACTCGCCGCTGGCCTCCATGCCGAGGATCAGCTCGCGCACGGCGTCTTTGCGCGAGCTGAAGTGCTTCTGTACGAGCGTGCCGCACTGCTCCTGCGCCCAGATCTGCGGGCCCGCGACACGCTCGAGCTCGCGGGCGAGCTCGAGCGCGGTGGCGTAGCGGTGCTCGCGATCGCGCTCGAGCGCCTTGAGCACGACGGCGTCGAGGCCGGGCCCGATCTCGGGGTTCGCCAGCGACGGCGCGTGCACGTCGCCCTCGAGCGCCTTCATCATCGACTCTTCGGGCGTGCGGCCGCGGAACAAGCGGTAGCCGGTGAGGCACTCGTGCAGCACGACGCCGAGCGAGAAGACGTCGGTGCGGGTGTCGAGCGGCTGCCCGCGGATCTGCTCGGGGCTCATGTACCCGGTGCTGCCCTTCACGGTGCCGACCATCGTCATCTTGCGCTCGCCGCTCTTCGCGATGCCGAAGTCGAGCAGCTTCGTGACGCCCTCGTGCGTCACCATGATGTTCTTCTCGGCGACGTCGCGGTGAATCACGGGCTGCTTGCGGCCGCGGGGGTCGGTGAACGTGTGCGCGTAGTGCAGCGCGAGCGCGGTGTCGCGAACGGCGCGCAGCGTGAACCCGATCGGCATGGGCTCCTTCGCCTTGTCGAGCGAGCGGGCGAGCTCGATGAGGGTGCAGCCCTGCACGAACTCCATCGCGAGGAACAGCACGTCGCCGTCGATGTCGAGATCGAAGACGGTCGCGATGTGCGGGTGGTTGAACTGCGCCGTGATCTGCGCCTCGGCGAGGAACATGCGCACGAGCTCTTCTTCACCGCGAATGTCGGGGAGAATGCTCTTCAGCACGACGATCTTGCGGAAGCCGGCGAGCCCGCGCTGGTACGCGAGGAAGATCTCGGCCATGCCGCCCGCCGCGAGCCGGCACAGCACCTCGTATTTCCCCATCGTCTTGCGGTCGAGCGCCGTCGGCGGCCGCAAGTACGGCTGGGGTTGAGGCTGGGGTTGTTGCATCGGCCGGGCCGATTCTACACGGCGTCGACGGGGGGCGGCGTCAACGCACGTTTCGCACGCACCGGAAGCCGACGTCGTCCTGGTGCACCTCGGCGCTGATGCGGTTGAAGCTCGCGGTCTCGACCTCGTCGGGGTGCGAGTCGCTCCAGGCGCCGCCCGCGAGCACCCGGTCGCGGCGCAGGCTCGTCGACGTCCACTCGCGCACGTTGCCCGCGACGTCCATCAGGTTGCCCCGCCCCGCCCCGCTCGGGTAGCTGCCCGCGGCGCACGTGCCGCTCCGGCGCTGTTCGCCGCTCCAGCACAGCCGGCCCTTCGGGTCGTCGTCGCCCCAGGGGAACCGGCCCTCGCCGTCGGCCCGCCGGCCCAGCGCCTGGAACACGAGCAGCGACGGCAGGCGCGCGTTTCGCCAGCGGCAGTACGCCTCGGCCTGCGCGGCGTCGACGCAGTTGATGGGGTGGTTGTCTCTCTCGAGCAGCGCCCAGTTCGCGCCGCGGCCGCACTTGAGGCCGTTGGCGGTGCACGCGTGCGCGTTCACGCACGTCTCGTACTCGGCCACCGTCACCTCGGTGCGGCCCGCGCAGACCGAGCCGACGACGTCGTCGTGCTCGCCGAACACGATGAGCACCTCGTTGCCCGCGCACGGCCCCTGCTGGCCCGGCGGCGGAGCGTACGCGGGCGGAGGCGGCGGCGTGGGAGTCGACGGAGGCGGAGGCGGCGGCGCCCTCTCGCGCTCGGCCGCTGCCTGCGACGAGGGCGGCGGCGGCGGCTGGGGCTGGGCCTCGCTGCTGCCCTCGCTGAAGTCGGCGATCTCGTCGTATTTCACCGGCACGGCCTTCTTCGTGCCGTCGACCTTCACGAGGTACCCCGTGTCCATCTCGCTGACGACGGTGCCCCGCACGACCTCGCCGCTGCGCTTCTTGATGGTGACCTTGCGGGGCGGCGCCCCCAGCGCGATCGCAGAGAGCAGCACCACGAACAGAGCGAGCCTCATGCGCATGTGCGGCGAAACTTACGGGACCTTGTCGAGCAGGTCGAGAATCGCCTGCGCGACCGACGCGGGGCGCTCTTCGGCGATGAGGTGGCCGCTCGAGGCCACGACCCACTGCTCGCCGCGCGTCGAGCGCTTCGCCTGCGCCTTCTGCAGCCGCTGCCACTCGGGCTCGAAGGCCTTCGCGCGATCTTTCTGATCGGGCGGGAGCAGATCGTCGGGCACCTCGTGGCTCAAGACGAGCAGCGGCAGGTCGGGCGGCAGGGCGGGCGCCGACGCGTGCTCGCGATCGCTCTCGGGCAGGCTGCGCAGCACCGAGCAGGCGGCGTCGAACGGGGCCGGGCGGTACGTCAGCGCGGCGGGCAGGCCGGTGAGCTTCAGCGGGTCGATGAGCCGCAAGAGCCCGAGCCGCGCGAGCCACGCGGCGGCGCACGTCTGAAAGCGCATCGCCGCGACCTCGGTGCCGACGACCTCGAGGCTCTGCGAGTCGACGGCGTCGAGCAGCACGAGGCCGGCGACCGAGCCCGGGTTGCGCCGCGCGAACATCTCGACGGTGAGCCCGCCGATCGACGCGCCCGCGAGCACGAACGGGGGCTCGAGCTTCGCGGCCTTCACGAGCGCTTCGAGCTCTTCGGCGAGCGCCTTCGACGTCAGCGCGCGGCCGGCGCCCTCTGAGAAGCCCATGCCGGCGCGATCGTACGCGCAGGTGCGCGTGCGCTTCGCGAGCAGGGGCACGACCTTCTCGTACGAGAGCGCGCTGCCGAGGCCGCTCGCCTCGAGGATGACGGTGGGCGAGCCCTCGCCGGCGCAGACGAGGTGCAGCTTGTGATCTCCGACGTCGTAGAGCGTTCCCGGGGGCGTGTAGCGCTCGAAGTCCTTCCGCTCGGACCACTGCTCGAAGACGACGCCCGGGGTCGCGAGCAGCACCAGCACGAAGACGACGCGCCAGAACCACTTCAGGGCGCGACCTTCTCGATCTGGCCGGCGCGCACCTTGATCGTCTTCGAGACGGCGCCGAGGCGAACGACGTGCTTGCCCTCGACGGCGTCGAAGGCGGCCAGCGGCGTGGTGCCGACGCGGAAGCCGTCGAGCCACACCTCGACGCCGGCCGGGGCTGAGATCTCGATGCTGCCCTGCTCGACGACGACGGCCTGCTTGAGCTCTTTCCCCGGCTCGATGGTGAGGGTCAGCCGCTTCGTGAAGCCGACCTTGTCGTTCTTGAGGAGCAGGGCCTTCTTGCCGGGCGCGATGGGCGCGCGAATGAGCGGCGTGGTGCCGAGCTTCTCGGGGCCGAGATAGACGTCGCACCAGGGCTCGGTGCGCAGGGTCAAGTACCCGTCCTCCCCGCTCACGACGGGCTTCACACTCTTCGAAGTCGAGTCCCCTCTCCCCTCGTAGGGGAGAGGGACAGGGTGAGGGGCGGCAGCGGAGGGAGAAGCAACAACAGCAGCAGGAGGCGGCGGAGCTTCCGCAGCAGGCGGAGCCTCAGCCACGACAGCGACCGGAGCCGGAGCCGCAGCCGCAGCCGCAGGCGCCTCGCGCCGGGCAAACAGCATGGCGCCCATGCCGCCGAGGGCGAGCAGGGCGAGGCCGAGCACGACGAGCAGCACGACGGGGGGCTTCGGCTTCGCAGGCGACGGCTGAGCCTCGTCGACATCGACGTCGAGCTCGGCGAGCACGACGGCGGTCGAGGTCTTCGAGCTCGTGCCGACGCTCGACAGCCCGAGCACGGGAGCCTCACCCGACCGAGACGAGATGGGCGTGCCGGACTTCGGGCCCGACGACTCGCCGCTGTGCGACGAGACCCCGCGGCGGGCGCGCGTGACCTCTTCGACGACGGCAGCGAGCTCGGCGGTGCCGACCTGGGCGCCGGTGCTCGAGAGCCACGCTTCGAGCGCGCGCTGCAGCGACCGCGCGTCGGGGTAGCGCTCGGTCTTCGTGGGGTGCATCGCGAGGCCGATGATGCGCGACAGCGCCTCGGGCACGGCAGGGTTCAGCACGTGCGCGAGCGGCGTGTCGCCGGCGACGATCAGCTGCACGAGGGCGAGCTCGGTGTCGGCCTTGAACGGGCGGCGCGCCGTCACCAGCTCGAACAGGGTGACGCCGAGCGCGTAGACGTCGACCTGCCGGTCGGGCTCGAGGCCGCGCACCAGCTCGGGGCTCATGTACGCATACTTGCCCTTCACGGTGCCGGCGACGCTGCGGTGCGTGTTCGAGACGGCCTTCGCGACGCCGAAGTCGACGAGCTTCGGCACGCCCGACGAGGTCACCATGACGTTGTCGGGCGCGACGTCGCGGTGAACGATGTTGAGCGGCCGGCCGTCGTCGTCGGCGAGGTCGTGCGCGTACTGCAGGCCCTCGCAGACGCCGCACGCGATGCGGGCCGCGAGCTGCACGGGCATCGCGTGCTTCTGCCCGACGAAGTGCTTGAGCAGGGCGCGCAGCGTCTGGCCGCGCACGTACTCCATCGCGAGGTAGTACTGGCCGTCGTTCACGCCGAAGTCGAAGACCTGCACCACGTTCGGGTGGTTCAGCTGGGCGGCGAGGCGCGCCTCCGAGAGGAACATCTCGACGAACGCAGGGTCTTCGGCGAGCTCCGGCAGAATGCGCTTGATGACGACGCTCTTCTGAAAGCCGCCGGGCCCGATGGCCTTGCCCACGAACACCTCGGCCATGCCGCCGCGGGCGAGCAGGCGATCGATGCTGTAGCGGCCGATCTGTTCCACGAGAAGCTCAGGGCCCTATCGCGCGCACGCGCTCGTTGAAGGTGTCGCCGACGAAGACGGCACCCGAAGGTGACACCGCGACCCCCGCGGGGAAGGCCATCGTCGAGTCGCGCGCCGCGGCGCCGTCGCCGGTGAAGCCCTGCGCGCACGACGACGGGCAGCCCTGCGCTCCCGCGACGGGCGTGATGATGCCGGCCGGGTCGATGCGCCGCACGTTGTGGCCGTCGAAGTCGGTGACGTACAGCGAGCCGCTCGGGTCGAACGCGAGGCCCCACGGCCGGCGGAAGGTCGCGATCGCGGCGGGGCCTCCGTTGCCGGTCGAGCTCGACGCTCCGGTGCCCGCGTACGCGCGGATGTTGCCGACCGGCGACGACACCAGGTTCACGATGCGCAGCCGCCGGTTGCCCGAGTCGGCCACCACGAGGTCGCCGTTGGGGTCGAGCGCCAGGCCGACGGGCTGGTAGAGCAGCGCCGACGTCGCCGGCCCGTTGTCGCCCGTGTTGCCGTTCGTCGGCCCGCGGAAGTCGGTCGAGCCCGCGATGGTGCTGATGGTGTTCGTCTGCAGGTTGACCTTGCGCACGCGGCTGCCGCGGAACACCTGCGTGCCGCTCGCGGTGTCGTACTCGGTCACGTAGAGCGTGTTGCCGGCCTTCAAGAGGCCGCGCGGGCTGACCAGCACCGCGCTCGAGGCGAAGTAGTCGTCGCCGAAGCAGTCGTAGCCGGGGCCGGCGCCGGCCGGCGGCGCGCTCGGCACGTTGCTCATGGTCGTGCAGCCCGCCGGGGTCGCTCCGCCGCCCGCCACCGTCGAGATGATGCCGCCCGCGTCGATCTTCCTCACGCGGGCGTTGCCGCTGTCGACGAAGAAGAGGTCGCCGTTGTCGAACTGCAGGGCCTCGGGGGCCGCGATCAGCGCGTCTTTCGCGAGCGCTCCGTCGCCGGCGTTGCCGCGCACGCCCGTGCCCGCATACACGCTGAACGCGCCGCTCGTGTCGACCTTGTAGATGCGGTCGTTCTCACGGTCCGACACGAACCAGTTGCCCGTGCCGTCGAACGCCACGCCGTACGGGCGGAAGATGAACGCATCGGAGGCCATCGACGCCAGCGGCGCGGGGCCGAGCACCGCCTGCACGACGCCGGCGCCGTCGATGCGCTTGATGCTGTTCGGCGCCGCGCTCGTGTCCGCGTACGTCGCGAAGTGAACGGCGCCATTCGTGCCGAGCGCGAGCGCGCCCGGGCGCCCGATGCGCGCCATCGCGGCCGAGACGCCGTCAGCCGCCACGAGGCCGCTGGTGGTGCCGGCGAGCGTCGAGATCGTGCCCGCCGGGTCGACGCGCCGCAGCCGGAACTGCCCCCACGACGAGATGACGAGGCCGCCGTCGAGATCGAAGACCAGCGAGCGCGGGTTGCCGATCTGCCCGGCGGTCGCAGCGACGCCCTCGCCCGCGCTGCCGCTCGAGCCCGTGCCCGCGAAGTTCACGAGCAGGCCGCCGTCGGCGTTCACGCGCTTGATGCGGTGCGCGTCGAACTCGGCGACGTAGACGTTCTCGGCCGGGTCGAGCGCGATCGCGATCGGGTTGTTGAGCGACGCGGTGGCGGCGACGACTCCGCCGTCGTCGGCCGTGCTCGCGTTCGAGCCGTTGCCCGCCACCAGCGTCGTCATGCCGCCGGGGCTGATGCGCCGCACGCGGCACGGCCCCGAGCAGCTCGTCGACGACCCGAAGTAGAGGTTGCCCGAGGGCGCCATCTTCAGGTCGGTCGTGTCGCCGACCGAGACCGACGCGGCGGCGCCCTCGCCCGAGTAGTTGCAGCTGCCCGTGCCGGCGTACGTGGTGATGGTGCCCGTCGTGTCGACGCGGCGAATGCGCGCGTTGCCCGAGTCGGCGATGAACAGGTTGCCGATCGCGTCGAACGTGAGCCCGCGCGGAGTGCACAGCCCCGCCTGCGCCGCCGGCCCCGCATCGCCCGAGAACGCGCAGCCGCGGCCGCCGGCGACCAGCCGCGTTCGGCCCGTGACGTCGATCTTCATCACGCGGTGGCGCTCGGGCTCCGAGTAATAGAGCTCGCCCGACGTCGGGTGCGCGGTCATGTACGTGACGCGCGAGAGCGTCGCCGCGACCGCGAGCCCGGTGTCGCCCGTGTAGCCGCCGCCCGCCGTGCGGATGACGGGGTCGACGCGGAAGATCTGGTCGCCGACGCCGCCGCCGCCGGGCGCCGGGTTGCGCACGGCGATGGTGACGAGGCCCGATCGCATCAGCACCTGCGGCGAGAGCACCGCAGTGATCTGCGTCGGCAGGTTCACCGTCGCCTGCAGCGCCGTGCCGTTCGCGGTGACGACGGCCCCCTGCACGAAGCCGGTGCCGGTGAGCACGAGGTTCGTCGCCATCGCGCCCGCGAGCGCGCTGGTCGGGTTGATGGCGCCGAGCGCGGCCTGCGGGTTCGTGATCTGCAGCGACGCGCCCGCGGACATGCCGCCCAGGCCCGGCGTCACCGCGATGACCGTCGCGAGCCGGCCGGCCTGAAGCTGCGCCGCGGGGATCGTGGCGTCGAGCTGCGTCGCGGACGTGTACCGCGTGTCGAGCCGCACGCCGTCGAGCCGCAGCTCGGTCGTCGGCACGAACTCGCTGCCCGTCGCGGTCAGCATCGTGTCGGGCGCCCCTGCCGCGACCTGGTTCGGCGTGATCGACGCCAGGCTCGGCACCGGCAAGAGCGCGCGCACGCTGACCAGCGCCGTCGCCTGGGCGCCGGGCACGTCGCGGCTCACCGCCTTCACCGTCACCACCGGCATCGCCGGCACGGTCGCTGGAGCCGTGTAGAGCCCGTCAGCGTCGATGCTGCCCTCGCCCACGAGCGACCAGTCGGCGGCCGCCATCGCGTCGTCGAGCAGCGCCGAGAACTGCACGGTGCCGCCGGCCATCACGTTCGCCGTCTGCGGCGTGATGGCCAGCGTCGCGCCGCTCGTGCCCGCGTTGCCCTTCTCGCAGACGCCGTCGAGCGTGCAGCCATAGCCGGTCGGGCACTGCGCGTTGCTGCGGCAGGGAATCGTCACCGGCCCCGTCGCGGGGCAGCCGGTCAGCAGCACGAGGGCGAGGAGTCGGCGCACTTAGAAGCTCCCGCTGAAGACGAACAGCGCCGCTGCGGCGACGAGCAGCGCGGCGCCCAGACCGTACCCTACGTACGACATCGCGCCGAACGTCGATCGGCGGCTCTGCAGCGACATCACGTCGGCCGACGCGTGCAGCGAGCCCTGCAGCTCTCGCGCGATGCCCTGGGTCTCGACCGCGAGGTACGCGCCGGCGCCGATGGCCGCGACGCCGGCCGCGGCGAGCGCGATCGGCAGCACCACCATGCGCTGCCGCGGCGGCGAAGGCGGCGGAGCCTCGACGACCACCGGGGCCTCCGGCTTCGGCTCGGGCACGAGCTGCGCCTTCGGAGGAGGAGGCGGCGGCTCGGGCTTCGGCTCGAGCGGCGGCGGCGGGTTGAGCCGGAGCTGCCGCGCGTCGCGGGCCTCTTCGAACACGCGCTGCACCTTCGGGCTCGCCGAGGCCGGCGGCCTGGCAGCGTCGCTGAACCCGAGCGCGTCGTCGAAGTCGCGCTTCGCCTCTTCGACCTGGCCCAGGTTCACGTGCGTGATCCCCAGGTCGAGCAGTACCTCGGCCCGCCGATCGGCAGGCAGCGACGGGTCGGCCTTGAGCTGCTCGAGCAGCGGCAGCGCGGCGTCGAAGTCGAGGCTCTTCATGCGGCTCTTCGCCTTCTTGTGCAGCGCAGCCGGGTCGGCCGCGGCGGCGAGCGCGGGCAAGAGGCAGATCGAGAGGAAGAGACCCAGACAGCGCGGCAACTGGAGCTCCTTGAGGGAGCCTCACTCTAGCAGGAGCCCCAGGAGCTGCTCTGGGCGAGAGACCACGTGGCGCGCTCCGGCCGCGGTCAGCTCGTCCCGGGTGCGAAAACCCCACTCGACCGCCACCGGCAGCATGCCCGCAGCGAGCGCGGTCTTCACGTCGATGGGCGTGTCGCCGACGAAGGCGATCTCTTCGGGCTTCAGCTTCAGCGCGCGCGCGAGGTCGAGGGCGGCCGCCGGGTCGGGCTTGCGGGGCACGCCGTGCCGCTCGCCGCGCACCTCGACGAACGGCCACTTCGGCAGCTGCCGCTTCACGAGCTCGACGGTGAAGTCGTCGCGCTTGTTCGAGAGCACGGCCATCGCGACGCCCCGCCCGTGCAGACCGTCGAGCATGGCGGCGATGCCCTCGTAGGGCTTCGTCTCCTGCTCCATGCGCTCCTGGTAGCGCGCGCGGTACTGATCGACGAGCGCGGTGACGTCTTCGCCGCCGGGAGCGGCGCGGCGCGCGAGCATCTCGATGCCGTCGCCGACCATGCGCAGGTAGGCGGCGATTGGGTGCGTGGGCCAGCCGCGCGCGGCGAGCGCGTCGTTCATGGCGCCGCCGATATCGGCCAGCGAGTCGAGCAGCGTGCCGTCGAGATCGAAGATGACTCCGCGAATGGTCATGGGGGGCAGTCGACGGTGAAGAGGTGGCTCAGCTTCGCGGGGCTGCCGTCGGGGTACCCGAAGCGAATCGGCAGCGCGCGCCTGGGCTGCTTGGCGAACTCGTCCTTCAGCTCGGTCTGCGCCACCTCCCACGTGCGCAGGAAGGTCTGCTCGAACGCGCCGTACGTGGCGAACGTGCAGCCCTTCGGCCAGAAGCGCGGCAGCACGCCGGTCGAGTCCGAGATCATGAAGCGCGCGTGCTCGGTGAGGTACGTGCGCATCGCGCTGAACTCTTCGCGCCAGAGCAGGTAGCTCGCCGCCTTCGTCATCGCCGCGACGCGCCCCTTCGCGCCGAGGTGCTTCAGCACGCTGGGCGCGGCCTCGAGGCCTGCGTTCGAGAGGTTCGCCGCGATGTGCCGCCACACGTGCGGCTTCGCGCCCGGGTCGTTCGCCGGCACGTGCAGCACCTCGACGTTCGCGAACGCGGGCGAGAAGTCGGGCGGGTGCCAGTTCGACTTCAGCTTGTCGGCGGTCTTGCCCTCGAGCGCGTCGACCTCTTCCTTCGTGAAGTAGTGCAGCGCGCCGTCGGGCTCGACGCGGAAGTACCGCGCCGCCACCGGCACGCGCCCGTTGAGCTGCAGCCCCATCAGGTGCATCGACAGCTGGCCGGGCAGATCGCCCTGTTGAATCTTCGACAGGTTCACGCTCTTCGAGTCGTTCGAGCTGAGCGTCGACGCGGCCGCCTCGGCGATGGCGTCGAGGCTCTTCGCGAGCTTCGCCGTGTCGAGGCCGCGCAGGCGCCGCGGGTCGCCCGCGAGCTCGAGCGAGAGCGTCGTGACGGTCTCGGCGTGCGGGAACGTCGTCAGCGCCATCATCAGGTCGCCGCCGCCGAACGGGTAGACGAGCTCGGGCGGCAGCTCCTTCGGCTCGAGCTCAGCGAGGAAGGCGGCGCCCTTGAGGCCCCAGTGCTCTTTGTACCGCTTGAAGCGCGGCTCGACGCGCTTGCAGTAGGCCAGAGGCGCGCCGGCGTCGGGCATGCAGTTCACGACGTCGTAGAGCGCGCGAACCTCGGGCCCGAGCTCCAGCGGAGCGGAGGTGCCGGAGGGACCCGAGGTTCCGGCGTCGGTGAGGGTCAACAGCAGCGCGAGGAGCAGGCGGGGCGGCTGTGTAGCGTGATACGACCGCGACGCGCCACATGCTCACGCTCCTGCTCATCGCGGCCGCGCCTGTATTGAAAGAAGCGGTGTTCCAAGAAGCAGTGTTCAAAGAAGCAGTATTGAAAGAGCCAGCCCTGCCCGAGTCGAGGGGCCCCTTCAACCCGGGCCAGCTCGAGATCGCCGGCGACGGCAAGATTCACGGCGCCGAGCTGCGCGACGTTCAGACCTGCGGCGGCTGCCACCCCGACGCCGTCGCCCAGTGGCGCACCAGCGCGCACGCGTTCGCGTCGTTCAACAACCCCGTCTACCGGCTGAGCGTCGAGCGCCTGCGCATGGAGGCCGGCACGAAGCCGAGCCGCATGTGCGCCGCCTGCCACGACATCGCGCTGCTCACCGACGGAGCGATGGACGTCGCCGAGGTGAAGGCCGACGACCCGCGGGCGCACGCCGCGATCACCTGCCAGACGTGCCACGGCGTCGTCGGCACGCGCCCCGACGGCAACGGCAGCTACGCGATCGACACGAGCGACATTCCCATTCCGACCTCCGACGACCCCGTCGCCTCGCTCGCGAAGCACCGCGCGCGCGTCGCGCCCTCGCAGCTGCGCACGGCCGAGCTGTGCGGCAGCTGTCACCGCTCGTTTCTCGACGAGACGACCGGCAACGCGAGCGCGTTCTTCGGCATGGACGACTTCACGCCCTGGTCGCGCAGCGACTTCGGCAGCAGCACCGCGAGCCGCATCGACGCCGAGGTCGCGAAGGCCGAGTGCAGAACGTGTCACATGGCGAGAGAGCCCGCTCCGAACGGCGACGTCAGCGCCAAGAACGGCAAGCTCTCGTCGCACCGGTTTCTCGGCGGGCACTCGTGGCTCGCGGCGATGCAGGGCGACGAGAGCCAGGTCGAGCGGTACCGCCGCTTCCTGCGCGGAGTCGCCAGCGTCGACGTCGCCCCGCCCGTCACGCTCGAGGGCTCGACGCTCGGCTTCGACGTCGTCATCCGCAACCTGATGGTGGGCCACCGCTTCCCCGGCGGCGTGATGGACGCGCAAGACACGCGGCTCGAGGTGACGGTGACCGACGCGCGAGGCCGCGTGCTGGCGCGCGACGACTCGCACGCGCTGCGCAGCGAGGTGCTCGACAAGACCGGCACGCCGGTGAAGCTGCGCGAGACGCACCGCTTCGTGACCGCGGTGTGGAACCGAACGGTCGAGCCGCGCGGCGTGCAGGCGGCGCGCTACCGCCTCGAGGTGCCGGCCGACGCGGTCGCTCCAGTGACGGTCACCGCGCGCCTCTTGCACAAGAGCCGCAACGAGACGCTGCGCCGCGCCGCGTGCGCCGAGTCCCAGACGGCCGTCGGGCAGGCGTTCTTCAAGACCTCGAAGAAGCTGAACGGCGTCGCGCTCGACCCGTGCGTCGCGCAGCCGATCATCGAGGTGGCGTCGTCGCAGCAGACGGTGACCGCCCCGCTGTGGGAGCGGAAGTACTTTCACGGCCTCGCCCTCTCGGGAGCCCTGCAGGAGTACGCCGACGAGGCCCGCGCTCCGCTGGCCTCGGCGCTCGAGCTCGCGCCCGATGATCGCTCGCGCGCGCGGGTGATGGCGGCGCTCTGCGCCCTCGACGGCCGGCAGGGCCGCACCGCCGAGGCGCTCGAGTGGTGCAGCAAGGCCGACCGGCTGCTGCCGGGCCACCCGGCGATCGATCGGCTGAAGGGGCTCGCGCTGGCGAACGTGTGGCGGTGGGCCGAGGCGAGCGAGCAGTTCGCGGCGTGCGCGAAGAAGGTGCCGGCGGATCTCGAGGCGTGGCGGCTGCTCGCGGTGTCGCTGGGCAGTGCGGGCCGCGACGCCGACGCGCTGGCGGCGGCGCAGCGGGGCCTTCAGCTGCAGCCGCGCGAGCCCGATCTCTTGCGCGTGCAGGCGCTCTCGCTCGCGGCGCTGAACGGCGACTCGGGCCCCGCGCTCGAGCGGGCGCTGCAGTACCGGGTGCCCGACAACGGCCCGTCGGTGCGAGCCGCGTGCTCGAAGAACATCGAAGGCTGCGCGGCGGAGCGCAACCCGGTGCCGCTGAGGGTGCTCCACCCGCTGACCGAGCGGGCAGAGCGATGAGCCCCGAGTCCCCTCTCCCCCGTAGGGAAGAGGGACAGGGTGAGGGGCTGCCGGTCGAGGAGCTGGGCACCCGAGGCTGGTTCATTCGAGATCGCTTCTCGGGCCGGGCGAGAGAAGCGAGGGCGCACGCAGAGCGGCAGCTCCTCGAGCCGGCGGGAATTCAGAGGGGCGCCATTCACGACGTGGAAGTGCGAAGCGATCACACGGCCTGGCTCGACGACTCGCCGCTGCAGGCCGACTTCGAAGCGCTGCGGCTCGAGCTGAACCGCACGGCGTACCTGGGGCTCCGCCGCTTCGATCTGCAGCTCGCGCGCTACGAGGCGGGCGCGCGCTACGTGAAGCACCGCGACGCGTTCCCGGGCGCCGACAACCGCCGCGTCACGGCGATCGTGTACCTCAACGAAGCGTGGCGCCCCGAGCACGGCGGGCAGCTGAGGCTGCACGTGAACCCGCCGGTCGACGTCGAGCCGGTGCTCGATCGGCTCGTCGTCTTCTTGAGCGAGCGCATCGAGCACGAGGTGCTGCCGGCGCACGCGCCGCGCTGGGCGCTCACGGCCTGGTACTACGGCTGAACGCCGAGCGCGCCGAGGCTCTGCATGCTCCCGGTGAAGCTCGCGGGCGTCCTCGAGACGTCGCGAACGCCGCCGTCGGTCTCGAACTGCAGCTGGCGAATCGCGTTGAGCTCGGGCACGAGCACGCGGCCGTCGAGCAGGCCGCGGCGGATCACGACGGGCTGGCCCGGCAGCGGCGGCCGGCCGAACGCGTACGGAATCGGGCCGCTGATCGACCACGCGCCGCCCGACTCGCGGAGCAGCCGGTAGTGGTCGGCGGCGTCGCTGTTCACCACCAGCGCCGTGCGCGCGAACGGTGACCACGCCACGCCGATCGGGCTCGGCGTCGTGACCACCTGCAGCGGAGTCAGCACGTCGCCCGCCATGCCCACCACCGCGACCCGGTCACCGCCGCCGAAGGTGCCGTTGTCGGTGATCGCGATGAGCGACAGGTCGGGGCTCAGCGCGAGCTGCGAGTAGATGCCGTCACTGTCGGGGAAGGCGGCGGCGCCGGCGCGGTACGCGTGCGTCGTCACCACCGGCGAGAGCTCGACCTTGTGCAGCACGTCGGTCATCGCGCTCGGCCCGAGCGTGCGGGCTGCGACGAGCCCGACCGGCTGCGGCAGGAACATCAGCGCGGCGCCGCCTGGCGAGTCGCCGACCCACGTCGGCCCGTTGTTCGTCGGAGCGCCGTCGCAGCCCAGCGCGATCTCGTAGAGGCCGCCGCCGTTGCTGCGCGTGTCGAAGTCGAGCACCCACAGGTTCGCGCCCTCGCGGTCGATCACCACGCTGCGCGCGTAGAAGCCCGAGCGGTACGCCGCGTTGAGCACGATCACACCGCCGTCGGCGACGAGCTCGAACACGCCCAGCGAGCCATCGTTCTGCACCACGTACCCGAAGCGGCCGTCGGGGCTGAACACCATGTTCCCCTCGCCGCCGCTCGCTCGGCCCATGCGGAAGAACACGCCCGTCGTCGTGAGCGTGCCGGTCGGCGCGAGCTCGAGCACCTCGTACAGGTTGTCGCCCTGCCCTCCGTCGCCCGGGAACGGGTGAGACACGACCACCTTGCGCGTTCGGTTCGGGTCGCCGTTCGGCTTCGCGCAGCCGGGCACGCCGGCGTCCAGGTTCGCGGCGCCTCCCGCGGCGCCTCCCGCGGCGCCTCCCGCCGAGCCGCCCGCGGTGCCGCCCGCTGCTCCGCCTGCCCTTCCGCCCGCCGCTCCGCCCGCCGCCCCACCGGAGTGGCCGCCGCCCGCTCCTGCGCTCGAGCCTCCGCCGGCGCCGCCATCGGGCAGCCCCGGCGGCGTTCCGCACGCGCACAGCGCCACCACTGCGAAGACGGTCTTCCTCATCTCTAGATCCCCACGCCCAGCGAGACTCCCCCTCTGAACCGACCCGTGCGCTCGGTGTTCACGATCAGCCACTCGAGCGACAGCGCTGCGTACAAGCCGCCTCCGATCACGAACGCGCCGGGCTTCGGCCACGTCGAGCCACGCAAGTAACCAGACGTCACCCCGATGTCGAAGCGAACGCCGTGCTCGCCCCATGAGCTGCCGGGAAACAGCGGCGCCGACGGCACCGAGTTGCTCGAGAGGTACGGCACGGCCTGCACGAACAGCTCGTGAATCGGCGCGACGACGCCGTCGTTGCCGATCACGCCCCAGTTCCACGCGCCGCGCAGCGCGAGCCCCGCCTGGTAGCGCGAGCCGCAGACGCCCGCAGTGCCGCACAGCGAGACCTGCAGCTTCGCCGCCAGCAGATCCAGCGCGAGCCCGACCGTCACGCCCAGCGCGCGGTTCAACGTGCCGGCCATGCGCCGCGGCCACCCGTAGATCGCGCCCGCCTCGGCGCGCACCGCGAAGTAGCCGCTCTGCCCGCCGGCGCCCATCACCGCCAGCGCGACGTGGCCCCAGGTGAAGCGGCGCGGGTCGGGCGCGGGCAGGTCGACGCCCACCGTGCCGGCATCGACGGCGCGCGAGAGGGTCGCGAGCCCACCGTCGACCGGCTCGAGCCCCGCATCGATCGCCTCGCCGGCGTCGGCCGCCCAGCCCATCGTCGGCGGCGCCACCCACTCCTCGGGCTGCGACTGCGCGAGCGCCGTGGCGATGAAGAGTGCGGCGAGCATCGCGGTACCGTCTACTACGATTGGCCTCGCGCGCCGCGCGGGTCGACGCAAGCGATAGCCGCGGCTAGGGTCCGTGGCCATGCGCCGGGCGCTCCTCAGCCTGCTCATTCTCAGCGGCTGCTACGACGGCAAGCTCGAGCAGGGCTTGACGCTCACCTGCTCGATGAGCCGGTTCTGCCCCACGGGCCACTCGTGTCACGACGGCCGCTGCACCTCGAACGACATGCTGCTGACGAACACCTCGGTGACGCCGGCGTTCGCAAAAGCGAACGCGACGATCACCGCGACCTTCGACGCGCCGGCGCTGCGGTCAACCCCCACCGTGTCGGTCGCCAATCTGCAGGGCACCGTCCTCTCGCGCTTCACCCACGACGGAGGCTCGACCGCGCCCTACGAGTTCACCTGGGCCGCTCCCCCAGAGCTCGACGCCGGCGCAGGGCTGCAGGTGATCGTCTTCGCGGACATCACGACAGCCGCGGGCATCTCGCTCGGTCACGAGATCGGGAGGGTCACGCTCGACTACGTCGAGCCCGAGGTCACCTCGATCGTCGAGTACGTACCCGCCGCGTCGAACCCACTGCAGCACCCGACAGAGCTCACGACCGGCACCGAGCTGCGCGTCACGGCGCTCGCGAACGAGCCGCTCGCTGACGGTGGCACCGCAGAGCTGCTGCCGTGTGGTGGCGGCGCGCCGGTGCTCTCGCTCGAAGAGTCGGTGACCCGCCCCGAGGCGCACGTCTTCTCGCGCGTGCTCGACGCCGGCCCCGCACGAGAGGAGTGCACGCAGCTCGCGCTGAAGGTGAGTGATCGCGCCGGCAACGAGGCGAAGCTCGGCGAACGCCGCGTGACGATCGACACCCTGCCCCCGCCTCCCCCGAACGTCGGCGGCGGGCGCGTGGTGTATCGGCGGGAGCCCGACGGCACGGCGACGCGCCAGAGCCCCCGCTTCACGGTCACCGTCAACGACGGCGGCCTCGACGAGGCCAGCTACCTCGTCGTGACGCTGCCGGCGAGCGACGCACCGATCGTGACGCCCCTGCGGCCGACGCCCGGCGTGCCCGTCGAGCTCGACGGCCAGAAGGAAGACTCGAGGCTCGTGCTCGTCGCCGCGGCCGACGAAGCGGGCAACCGCTCTGTCGCGCTGCCGGTGCTCGATGTCGTGTGGGTGGGGGTGAACCCGCCGCTCTCGCCGGAGATCCGCGTCAGCGCGCGGCCGGCCGACACGAGCGCGCTCAGCACCGAGAGCGAGCCGCTGCTGCAACGGTTCGCGGACGTTTCGACGGTGTCGCCGAAGCCGAGCTGGCGCATGCTGTCGAACCACGCGCAGGTGACGACCGGGCCGAACGTCGAGCTCGCGGCCGTCGCGTGCGACGATCAGCGCCGCAGCTGTCTGCTCTTCGGTGGGCTCCAGGCCAACGACAACCGCGCCGCGAAGACGTGGAAATGGTACGGCAACCACTGGCACGAGGTGCCCACGGGCAACACCGGCCCGCAGGCGCGCTCGTCTGCCGCGATGGCCTACGACACCGCCGCAGATCGCTATCTGCTGGTCGGCGGCGTCTCGACCGACGGCGTCACGCTCGACGACGTCTGGGAGTGGAACGGCGAGACCTGGTCGGAGCGCCCGTTGACCCGGTTCACCGGCGGCGCCCGGTCACACGCGATGGCGTACGACTCGGCGCGGAAGCGGGTGCAGCTGTTCGGCGGCACGAACCGGCGCGGCGAGCCGATTCGTTGGCTCTTCGAGCTCGAGCCCAACGGCACGTGGGCGCCCGTGGCCGACGGCGGCGTCGAGCGCGCGCGCGAGGGGCACGCGATGGTCTACGACGAGCGGGCCCGGCGAACGCTGATCATCGGCGGCACGAACGATGCCGGCGGCGCCTTCTTCGCGCTCGAGCAGAGCGACGCCGGCATGACCTTCACGGCTCCGGCCCCGGGGCCCGCGCGCTTCTACCATGCGGCCGTGTACGACCCGGCCACGGGCCGCACCTTCGTCGTGCGCGGCTCCCGCGAGGTCGACGGCGGGCCTGAGGCAGAGCGCAGCTGCCAGGCGCTGAACCCCGCGACGCAGGCCTGGGACGCCTTCTGGACCCCGTCGGCTGGCGAGCCGATGCTCGACCTCGGCTGCGCCAACCTCCCCTGGGGCCTGCACCACGTGTGGAGCACCGCCGTGGCCCAGGACGACGGCATCGTCGTGCACGGCAACCCGAACGACCCGGACCAACCGGCCTCGGTGCTGCTGCCGAGAGACGGCGGCAGCGGCCGGGGCCTGGCGGCAGACCGCATCGGCCCACGACCGCGCTGGCGGCACACGATGACGACGCTCCGCAACGGCGACATCTTGCTCGTGGCCGGCAACGGCGACCGCGACGACCTGCTCGACGACGCCTGGCTCTTCGACAGGCTCGGCTGGCGGCCGGCGCCTTCGCTCGACGCCGCCCTCGAAGATCACGCGGCCGTGCTGCTGCGAAACCCCAACGAACGGGTGCTGGTGCTCGGCGGTCTACCCGACGCCAGCTACTTCGCCCTCTTCGACCGCACGGGTGACGGAGGCTGGAGCCGGCCCCCAGCCGCCGCCGGAGCGGCGCTCGCGCGGCAGCAGCACGCCGTGGCCGCGCGCGGCGGCCGACTCATCGCTTTTGGCGGCGGGCTCCCGGCCGGCAACGGCTTCGTCTTCGAGCCGAACACGTCGTCGCTCACGATACCCATCGCCGGGCAGAGCTGGGTCCCGCTCGGCGTCTTCGGCCCATCAGAGCGGCGCGAGGCCGTGATGACGCCGGCCGACGACGGCTCGCTGCTGCTCTTCGGTGGCCTCCCCGACGCGGGCACCTGGCTGTTCACGAGCGCCGGTACGTGGGTCGAGTACAGCGGCGCCGACCAGCCGTCGCCCCGCAACGCCGCGGCGATGGCGCCCGACGACGGCGGGCGCGTCATCATGTTCGGCGGTCGCCACGACAACGGCGCGCTCGGCGACACCTGGGAGTTCTCTGCTGGCGCGTGGAGCGCGCTCGACATCGCCGACCCGGAAGGCGACGGGCAGCCCAAGGCGAGGCAGAACCACGCGGTGGCGCTGGGCCCCGACGACGCCATCGTGCTGTTCGGCGGCGGCACCACCAACCTCGAGAAGTACTCCGACACCTGGGTGCTCGACCGCCACAGCGCCGCGATACGAATTCTCATCTCGTTCGAGCAGGTCGCGAACGCGGCGGCCATGCGCGCCCGGCTCACCGGCTTGACCGTCAGCGCGCCCGCCCGATCAGACCTCGGCCCGGGCACGCCAGCCCTCGGAGCGACGGCATCGCTCTGGTACGAGGGCGCCTTCCACGAGCTCGACCGTCACGACGGCGGCACGCTGCAGGTGCTGCACGTGACGGCGCCCGCCTCCGCGCTCGACACGCTGTCGCTGCGCTCGGAGCTGGGCGTCGTCATCCGCCCGGCCGACGGCTACCCCACGCCCGCGCGCGTCGTGCTCGGCAAGGTCGAGATCGAGCTGAGCTACACCCTCGACCCCCCGCGCTGAGCCTCGAGCACGCCGCGGCGTACGAGCTGTCGAGCCCTGACGCGCTCGCGTTCAGATCGAGCACGCCGCGCGTTACGATGCGCGACGTGGACCTCGCCGTCGAACACGAGCTGAAGGCCGAGCGCGCCGCCGCCCTCGGCCGCACCGGAGCCGCCCTCGAGCGCGCGCTCGACGCCTGGCGCTCGACGCCCTCGGAAGCGACCGCGAAGGAGGCCCAGAAACGCCTCTTCTATCTCGTCGTTCAGCGCGAGGCCGTCGGGCTCCGCCGTCACCGCGACGTCTACGAGCTCTACGCGGTGCCGAAGGCGTGGCAGTGGTACTAGCGCTCTGACCGGGGCGTCGTGACACCTGCGACGAACGATCCTCTCGCGGCGACGCGCAGCCTCGTCGCTTGCGGTGCTCGACCGGCCCCCCGCGCGGCTACTGCTTCACCAGCACGACGCGCAGCTGCTCGGTCTTGTCGCCGACCGCCACCTCGGCGCGCCACGTCTGGTAGCCGCCGCGCTTCAGGCTCACCTGGTAGATGCCGGGCTTGAGCGGCAGCGCGGCGGTGAGCTCCGAGACCTTGCCGTAGCTCTGGCCGTCGACGAGCAGCTCGGCGTCGTCGGGCTCGGCGAGCACCTTGAGGCCCGGCTCGTCGGCCACGATCACCTTGGTCTCGGGCTTCGGCTCGTCGGGCTTCGGGTCCGCCGCCGGAGCGGTGTGTGCACAAGCCGAGACCAGGGCCACGAATAGAATTCGCCTCACGAAGGGGTACATTACCGCGCCGTGGCGACCGAAGCGCCGATCAAGGTGATCCGCCTGAAGGTCCAGTGCTCCGACGAGGCACAGTTCAAGCGCGAGCTCGCCGCCCGCGTCTCGAACCGCGTCTTCGTGCCCACCGAGGCCCCGCTCGCGAAAGACACGCTGTTCGCGCTGCACCTCAAGTTCAACGACGGCCGCATCCGCGTGAAGGGCATCGCGAAGGTCGTGAAGCTCGTCGACAAGCCGCGGCACGGCATGCACGTGAAGTACGTCGCGCTCGAGCCCGACAGCATTCAGTTCCCGATCGACTTCGCGCCGTTCGACGACGACTCGGGGTCGGTCTCGTCCGAGACGCTGCTGCCGAGCACGACGGGCGAGCTGCCCGCCGTCGCGCCGCCGCCTGAAGGCCCGCCCGCCTCGTCGAAGAGCGGCATCACCCGCCCGTGGAGCGGCGGGTTGAAGCCGCTCGACGCCCTCGGCAACTACCAGCTGCTCGAGCGCCTCGGCGGCGGAGGCATGGCCGAGGTGTTCGCCGCGCGCGCCACGATGGGTCGCGGCGTCGAGAAGATCGTGGCGCTGAAGCTCGTGCTGCCCGAGTTCGGGCCCGGCACCCGGTACGGCGGCCTGTTCCTCAACGAGGCGAAGATCTCGGCGTCGCTCCAGCACCCGAACCTGATTCAGGTGTTCGACTTCGGTGAGGCGGCCGGCCGGCCCTACCTCGCGATGGAGTACGTGCGCGGCCGCGACCTCGCGACCGTGCTGCAGGTGATGCGCGTGCGCGGCATCAAGCCGTCGACCGCGTTCTGCACCCACGTCGCGCTCGAGGTGGTGAAGGCGCTCGACTACCTGCACCAGCGCACCGACGCCGACGGCAGGTGGATGCACCTGGTTCACCGCGACGTGAGCCCGGGCAACATCCTGCTGTCCGAGAACGGCGAGGTGAAGCTCGTCGACTTCGGCGTCGCGGCCGCGGGCGGCCAGGCGCAGGGCCAGCTCGTCGCGGGGAAGTTCTCGTACATGCCGCCCGAGCAGATCGACGGGCAAGACCCCTCGCCCAGCTGGGACCTGTACGCCGCCGGTGTCGTGCTCTACGAGATGCTGACGCTCGAGCCGCTGTTCGAGGGCACCACGAGCGAGGCGCGCACGACGGCGCCGGCGAAGCGCGAGCGCATCGGCCCGCCCTCAGAGAAGAACGCGCTGGCGACCCGCGGCCTCGACTCGGTCGTGCTGACGGCGACGAACCCCGAGATCGAGCGGCGCTACAGCCGCGCGCGGAAGATGCTGGCGCAGCTCGAGGCCGAGGCGCAGGTGCTCGGCAGCGCCGAGATCGGGCAGAACGTTCGGGCGCTGTTCGAGGTCGATCTCGAGAACGAGAAGAAGCGGCTCGACGCGGCGGTGCTGCAGGCGCGCGCGAAGAAGCCGCCTCCATCGCGCGCCGAGATCACCGGCACCTTCACGAAGATGAAGCGGCGCTTCGCGGGCTCGGGCGCGGCGCGCGAGCTGTCGCGCCGGCCGTGGCTCGCCCGCGGCCTGGTCGCGGCGCTGCTGCTCGTCACCGGCTTCGGCGCTGCGGCGATCACGTCGATCGTGTCTCGCTCGCGCGAGCTGGGCGCGCACCTCGACCGCTTCGACGAGCGCATGACGTCGGGCTCACTGTCGGGGCCGGGCGGCGACACCGCGCTCGATCACCTCGCGGCCGCGCGCGAGCTGGCGCCCGACGACGCGCGCGTCGAAGAGCGCTCCGAGGCGCTCGGCAAGGTCTTCGAGCTGCTCGCCGAGAAGGCGCTCGCCCGCGGCGACGACGCCGAGGCCGCCGTTCACCTGCAGGCGCTGCTGCTCGCAGACCCGTCGAGACCCGGCGTCGAAGAGAAGCTCAAGGCGACCGAGGCGCGGGTGCGCGGGCGGAACAAGCCGAAGCCAGCGCCTTGAGCGCGCTGCCCTACTCCCACTTGTTGATCTTGCTCGGCGTCTTCACCATCGCCTTCGGCACGGCCTTCACCGTCAGCCGCCGCGGCTTCAAGAACAGCGGCTTCAGCACCTTGCCGTCGACGTAGACGCCCCAGCGGTACTCACCGGCCCCGAGCGTGGCCACCTCTGCGCGCTGCTCGGTCGTCACCACGTTCGCGACCGGCTCGAGCTGCGGGTCGGCGCCGCGCGACACCATGAGGCGGTAGGTCGGGTTCGCCGCCGCCGTCAGCCACGTGAACGGCACGCTGGCGAGCGGCCCCGAGAAGGTGACGGTCGTGCCGTCCTCGGGGCCGAGCAAGAGCTCCTTGGGCTCTTCGGCCTCGAAGAAGATGCGGCGCGCGAACCCGTACTCGCCGACGACGCCGTTCGGAGCCTTCGTCGCCACGCGCCACACGTAGAGCCCCTTGCTGTCGGGCTTCATCGAGAACGAGGTCAGCGTGAGGTCGATGATGCGCGCCTGAATCGTGAACGAGAAGTCGCGCGCGATCTGCAGCCGGTACCCGACCGCGCCGTTCACCGGCGACCAGACGAGGCGCGTCGACGTCACGCCCTCTTCGTAGAGCACGCGCGCGTCGATGCCGGGCGCCACGCTCGCCGGGAAGTCGGGCAGCACCACCGGCGCGGGCGGAGCGTCTTGCCCCAGCACCGCGGCCTGCCCGGCCGGCACCGCCACCTGCGCGTCGCCCGTGCGGAAGGTCGCGTGCCCCTTCGTCACCGCGACCGCGACGCCCGCATCCGACGCCGAGAGCCTGAACGCCGTCTTCTCGGCGCCCTTCTGCGGCTGCAGCACCGTGGTCTTGCCGTCCTTCGTGCGCACGAGCAGCGGCGGCAGGTCGTCGTCCTCCGACTTCGGCTCGGCCGGAGTCGCCTGCACCTCGCCCGACTCGACCGACACCCGCGGCGCCGGCGCGACGCCCTGCGGCACCTCAGACGGCTCGGGCATCTCGACCACGACGACCGCGTTCTCAGACAGCTCGAGGCTGCCGCCCTGCAGGAACTCGAGCCGCGCGTGCGTGCCGTTCAGCGTGCGCACCCAGTCGCCGTCGCGCAGCGTGCCGCCCTCGGCGAGCGGCTCCCAGTAGGGCTTGCCGGCCCGGCGCACCTGCGCTTCGCCGCGCACGTCGGCGCACGTCGCGATCACCGAGAGCGCGGCCGCGGCCCCCGCGTCGGTGCCCGAGGCCACCGGCTTCTTCTTCTCGCCGCAGCCCGACAGGGCGAGCAGCAGCGCCGAGAGTGCGAGCGCGCTCCGCATCAGTACGACTCTCTTCCGCCGCGGTCCGAGCCCGTGCCCATGTAGTCGCCGGGGAACCCGAGACAGACGTCGAGCCCCGTGATGTAGAAGGCCGAGTTCACCGAGGGGCTGCCGAACGCGAGCCGCAGGTCGTCGGCCGTGGCGAACGCGAACTGGGGGTTCGACGTCAGCGTGTTCGGGTCGCCGTTCAAGCACCCGTTCGAGGCGTTGCCGAACAGGTGGTGGTAGCTGCGCGTCGTGAACGTCGCGGTGCCGCACGTCGCCGCGGTCACCGTGTTGTTCGTGAAGAGGTTGTTCTGCACGACGTTGCCGGCGCCGCCGTTCAACGCGATGCCCGTGCCCAGGCCTTCGAACGTGTTGTGCCGAATCAGCATCGTGCCCGAGCAGGTCGCCTGCACTCCGGTGGCGAAGTCTGTGAGCGTGTTCGAGTACATGTCCAGAAGGTTGCCGGTGCAGCCGCCCGAGAACGACACCGCCGTCTGCGCCGGCGAGCTGCGGAACTCGCTGTACCGAATCGTCAAGAGCCCGGCGCTCGCCGTCGTCTTGCTCACGCACGGCCCCGTGCAGTTCGACATTCGCACCTGGTCGAGCGTCACCGGCGCCCGCGTCGCGGTGATGCCCGCCATGTCGTGGAAGTAGACGTCGGTGAGGGTCAGGTCCGAGCTCAGGCCCGTCGTGCTGAACGGGCTCGCCTGCCCCGTCATCTCGAGGCCGTAGACCTGTACGCTGGCGTTATCGGCGCTGACCGAGAACGTCTTGCCCACCAGGATCACGCCCGCCTGCGCGTAGATCTCGGTGTCGCCCGTCAGCGTGTACGAGCCGGTGCTGGTGATGGTCATCGCGTTCGCGAACGTGATGCGATCGACGCCGGCCTGCGAGTTCGACAACCGCACCGCCTCGGCGAGCGACAGCTGCCCGTCTGTGCCGTTGCTCCCCGTGCAGTTCGAGGCCCCGTCGTCGACGTCGCTCGCCGTCGTCACCCGGCACCGCCGATCGCCCGGGTTCAGCACGCGCACCCAGCCCGACCGGTAGTCGACGTCGCCGTCGGTGTCGCGCACCAGCATGCGCACCCGGAACAGGCCCGCGGTGTTGAACTGATGCGAGTACGTCTTCACCGTCGTGTACGCCGTGAAGGCGCCGGTCAGCTCGGGGTCGAAGCTCACCTGCAGCTGCGCCGTCGGCGTCTGGTAGTCGAACGACGGCGAGCCGTCGAAGTTCACCGTCTGGCCGACGTTGATGACGGCGGGGCTCCACGTGAAGCGCGCGACCGGCGGCGTGCGCGACGCCGGCCCGGTCACGGTGAACGTGTTCGAGGTGCCGTTGATCGCCCCCTGCGTCGCCGTCAGCGTCCGGTTCGCGCCGACCACCGCGATGTTCGTCAGCGTGACCGTGCCCGTCCACACGCCGGCCACGAACACGTCGGTCGTCGTCGCGTTCGTGCATGACGACGTGCAGCTCACGGCGCCGGCTGGGGCGACCGTCAGGGCCGCGGTGCCGGTGAAGCCCGTCGCGACGTTGCCCAACGCGTCGCGCGCGCGCACCGTGACGCCGAACGGCGTGTTGTACGCGCGCGGGCTGGCGATCGGGTCCCACTGGAAGCTCGCCGCCGGCGCCGCAGTCACCGTCTCGTTCTGGTTCGCGCTCGTGAGGCCGGCGCCCGACACCGTCACCCCGATCGTCCCCGCCGACGTGCCGCGGAAGTAGAACGACGCCGTCGTCGCGCCCATCGCCACCGTCGCGGTGCCGCTCGCCATCGAGCACGCGGCGTTCGAGTGGAACGCGAAGCCCGTCGCCGGCGCCGCCCCCAGCGTGAGCGGCACCGCGGCCCCCGCCGCAGCCGGGTTGCCGGACGCGTCGCGCAGCTCGACCGTCAGCACTTGCGAGCACGTGCCCGCCACCGCCGAGCGCGCCGGCGTCGTGAACACGATCGCCGCCGGCGCTCCGGCCGTCACCGTCACGCTCTGGCTCGCCGGCGTGAGCCCGCCCGCCGTCGCCGTCACCCCCACCGTCGCGACCGCCGTGCCGCGCACGTAGAAGCTCACCTGGCTCATGCCCGCCGGAATCTGCGGCGTGCCCGCAGCCAGCGTGCAGGTGGCGTTCGAGTGGAACGTGAAGCCCGCCGCAGGCAGCGCCGCGAGGCTCACGCTCGTCGCCACGCCGACCGTCGCGGCGTTGCCGAACGCGTCGCGCGCCTCGACCGTGAGCACCGCCGAGCACGCGCCCGCCGCGACCGTGCGCGCCGGCGTCGTGAACACGAGCTGCGTGGGCGAGCCCGCATTGAACGTCGCGCCCTGGGTGCCCGCCGCCCACCCCGTCACCTGCGCCGTCAGCGTGCGCCCCCCGGTCTGCGTGCCGCGGAAGTAGAAGCTCGTCGTGGTCGCGCCGCCGTTGAGCGTCACCGCGCCCGCAACCGTCGTGCACGTCGCGTTCGAGTAGAACGTCACGCCCGCGCCGCTCGTCAGCGCGACCGTCTGCGCGGCCACCGGAGCCGACGCGTTGCCGAACGCGTCTCTCGACTGCACCGTCGCCACCGCGCTGCACGCGCCCGCCGAGAGCGTCTGCGGCGGCGTCGTGAACACCAGCCGATCGGGCGCCGCGGCGTTCACCGTCTCGGTCTGCGTCGCCGGGTTCAGGCCCGCCGCCGTCGCCGTCACGAGCAGCGCGCCCGCCGTGCTGCCGCGCAGGTAGAAGCTCGCCGTGTCGGCGCCCATCGCGATCGACACCTGCGTCACCACCGTCGTGCACGTGGCGTCAGAGTAGAAGGTCGCTCCGGCGCCGGTGAGCGCGACTGGCGTGCTCGCCGCGACCGAGCGCGGGTTGTTGAAGCTGTCGCGCGACTGCACCGAGAGCACGGCCGAGCACGCGCCCGCGGTCACCGTGCGCGCGGGCGTCGTGAACACGAGCTGCGTCGGAGCCGCCGCCGCCGTCACCGTCGCCCCCTGCGAGGCCGGCATCAGCGGAGCGCTCGTCACCGTCAGCGTCTCGGCCGCCGCCATCGTCCCCACGAAGTAGAAGCTCGCCTGCGCCGCCCCGTTCGCCAGCGCCACCGTCGTCGCGGCCGTCGTGCAGCCGGGGTCCGAGTAGAACGTGAAGCCCGCCGACGGCATCGCCGAGAGCGCCACCGTCGCGGCCGCTCCGGGTGAGTCGTTGCCGAACGCGTCTCTGCGCGCGACCGTCACCACCGCGCTGCACGCTCCGGCGCTCGAGGTGCGCGGCGGCGTCACGAACGAGAGGCGATCGGCGGGCGCCGGGGTCACCGTCGCCGTCTGCACCGCGTCAGTCAGCCCCGCCGCCGAGGCGGTCATCGGGTACGCGGCGGCCGCGCTCGAGCGGAAGTAGTAGGTGCCCGAGCTCGCGCCCGCCGCGATCGTCACCCCGCCCGCCGCCGCCGTGCAGGCCGCGTCGCTGAACAGCTGCAGCGCCCCGGCCGTCACCGTCACGCTCAGCGGCATCGTCGCCGGCGAAGCGTTGCCGCTCGCGTCCTGCACCGTCACGGTCACCGCCGGCGAGCACGCCGACGCCTGCGCCGACCGCGGGGGCGTCGTGAACGACAGGCTCGCCGGCGCCCCCGCCCCGATCGTCTCGGTCTGGCTCGCCGGCAGAAGGCCCGCCGGCGACGCCGTCACCTGCACCGGGCCCAGCGCCGACGCCCGGAAGAAGAACGACGCCGCCGACGCCATCGCCGCGATCTGCACCGAGGGCGCCGCCGTCGCGCACGACGGGTCCGAATAGAACGTGAAGCCTGCGCTCGGGCTCGCCGCGAGCGTCATCGCCGTCGCGGCCGCCACCGGCGTCACGTTGCCGAACGCGTCGCGCACCTCGACGTTCGCCGGCGACGAGCACGCCCCGATGCCCACCGTCTGCGGCGGCGACGTGAACGCGATCGCCGCCGGCGGCCCGGGCGTGACCCGCTCGACCTGCTGCGCCGGCATGAACCCCGGCGAGGTCGCGTCGATCGTCTCGGTCGTCGCCACCGTGCCGCGGAAGAACAGCCGCCCCTGCGCCTCGCCCGCCGCGAGGTTGAACGCGCTCGCAGGCGTGAGGCACGCCGCGTCGCCGTAGAACGTCACGCCGGCCGCCGGAGTCGCCGCGAGCGCCACCGACATCGGGGCCGCGGCCACCGCCGGGTTGCCCAGCGAGTCGAGCAGCCCGACGTCGAGCGCGCCCGAGCACGCTCCGGCGGCGAGCGTCTGCGGCGGGCTCACGAACGTCAGGGCCATCGCCGGGCCGGGCAGCAGGTTCTCGGTCTGCACCCCGCTCTGCAGGCCGGGCGAGGCCGCCGTCACCGTCACCGCGCCCGCCGCCATGCCGCGGAAGTAGACGATCGTCGTGCTCGTGTTGACGCCGACCACCGCCGTCGCCATCGGCGTCGCGCACGCAGCGTCGCCGTACAGCTCGAATCCCGCAGCCGGCGACGCCGACAGCGCGATCGGCACCTGGCCGGGTGCCGTCACCGCGTTGCCCGCGGCGTCCTGCGATTGCACCGCGACGGGGCCCGAGCACGTGCCCACCATCACCGTCTGCGGCAGCGAGACGATCACCAGCTGCGTCGGGAAGCCGGCGGGCGTCACGCGCACACGCAGCATCGCGGTGCCCAGCCCCGGCGCCGACGCCGTCACCGTGTACGCGCCGGCCGTCGAGCCCCGCAGCTGAAAGCTGCCGGTCGAGGCGCCGCTCGCGAACGAGAGCGCCGTGATGGGCGCCGCGCAGCCGCCGGTCGCGAAGACCTCGAGCGCGGCCGCCGGCGTCACGTCGAGCGCGACCATCGTCGCCGCCGTCACCGGCGCCGGGTTGTCGAACGCGTCGCGCGTCTGCAGCGTCACGTCGTTCGAGCAGGTGCCCGAGTTGAGCGTCGGGTCGGGCGTCAGGAACACGAGCGTCGCCGGAGCGCCCGCCGCCACCGTCTCGGTCTGCACCGCGCCCGACAGCCCCGCCGCCGCCGCCGAGAGCTGCACCGCGCCCGCCCGCGTGCCGCGGAAGCGCAGCGTGAGCGCGCTCTGCCCCGCGGGAATCGCCGGCGCCGCTCCCAGCGGAACCGTGCACGCGGCGTCGCTGAAGAGCGTGAAGCCGTTCGCCGGGCTCGCCAACAGCGCCACCGCGAGCGGAGCCGCCACCGGGCTCGGCGTCGACGTCGCGTCGACCGCCTGCACCGTCACGGCGTCCGAGCACGCTCCCGCGGCCGAGGTGCGCGGCGGCGTCGCGAACACGAGCCGCGCGCCCGCACCGGCGGTGACGGGAAACGCGTTCGAGGCGCCGCTCTTGCCCGTCATGCTCGTCGCCGTCAGCACGTCAGCCGCGCTCAGCGCGCGCACCTCGACGAGCCCCGTCCATACGCCGCGCGCGAACGGGCCGATCTGCTTCGGCACCACGGTGCCCGTGACGTCGCTCAGCGCGGCGCTGCCGGCGAACGTGTCGACGGTGAGCCCGACCGGGTCGACGGCGGTGACCTTCACGCTGAACGGCACCCCCACCTGCTGCGGAGCGATCGGCTCGAACCGGAACGACTCGACGAGATCGCCCAGCTCGTTCGCGGCGAGCACGCGGTAGGCGCCCGCCAGCGTGAGCGAAACCCCGTCGGGCGTCACCAGCACCACGTCGTAGGTGCCCGGGGTGACGCCCTGCGGCACCGTGGCCGAGACGGTGCCGTCTTCGTTCAGCCTGACGTCGCGCAGTGGCTCGCGCCCGAGCCGCGCGCTGAACGTCGCGTCGAGCACGCTGCCCTTGCGGCGCGAGAAGTCGGTGACCAGCTTCGGAGCGAGCTGCGTTCCCGCGAGCGTCACCGCCACGTCGCGATCCTGCGGGCCGCGATCGGGCGCGATGCCCGTGAGCGTCGGCCCTGGCGACGGCTTGCTGCAGGCCGCCACCAGCACCACGAGCGCGAGGCGCCGCGTCACGGAGTCACCTCTTCGCCCTGCACCGCGACGCCGAGCACGCCCGCGTCGACGCTCAACGTCAGCATCGCCGGCACCGCCGAGCGGAAGTGGAAGCGCGCCTCGAGCCCCTCGGCCGCAAGCTCGAGCACGTTCAGCGGCGACGCGCACGCGCTGTCGGCGTGCAGGGTCACGCCGGTCGCCGGCTGCACCGCCACCTCGAGCGGCACCGCGGCCGACACCGGCGAGGCGTTGCCGAACGCGTCGCGCGCGCGCACCACCACCGGCTGCGAGCACATGCCGGCGGCGAGCACCTGCGGCGCCGATGCGATCTCGATCTCGGCCGCGACGCCGGCGTCGACGTCGACGTCGCGCACGGCCGTCGGCCACGCCTGCGGCACGACGCGCAGCTGCGGCCGCCCGGCCTTCGTCGCGCGCACGAAGAACGACGTGCGGCCCTGCAGCATGCCGGTGCCGAGCGCCGTCGCGCACGCGGAGTCCGAGAACAGCGCGCCGCCCTCGGGCGGGTTCACCGAGGCGCTGAACGGCGACGCCGCGCCTGCCGCCGCCGGGTTGCCGAACGTGTCCTGCACCTCGAGCGTGAAGGGCCCTCCGCAGTCGCCGGCGCCGACCCTCGGCGGCCCGTCGACGAACGCGGCGCGAGCGGCCTCCGACGGGGTCACCTCGAACGCCGGCGAGGTGCCGCCGTGCCCGAGCGCGTCGCTCGCCGCGAGCGTCACCTGCGACGCCGGCTGAGCGACCGTCACGAAGGTGCGCGCGCGGCCCAGCACGAACGGGCCGATCGCCACCGGGGGCGCCCCGGGCGCCGTCACCTGCGCCACGCCGTCGAAGCCCTCGACCGTGTGCCCGACCTCGTCGACCGCCGTGAGCCCGATCGTGAACGGCACGCCCGCGCGCTGAGCGTCGATCGCGTCGAACTCGAACGCCGCCACGCTCTCGGCGCTCGTCACGACGCGCAGGCCTCCGGTGACGGTGCCGGTGCGGCCGCGCGGGTCGGTCACCGCGACGTCGTAGAGCCCGCGCGCGGTGAGGGCCGGCAGCTCGGCGGTGAGGGTGCCCGTGTCGACGAGCGTGACGCCCTCGAGCACGATCTCGTCGCCGCTCTCGGCGATGACGCTGACGATGAAGTCGGCCTCGAGCGTGCTGTTCGCGCGCTTGCGGAAGTCGGTCACCACCTCGGCGAAGAAGCCGCTGCCGGTGATCGTCAACGTCGTCGCCGAGCCCGCCGCCACGCGCGAAGGCGACACCCCGCCCGGCTTGGGCTCCGACGGCAGCACCGCCGACGAGCACGCGCAGAGCACGAGCGCGACGTGACGGAATCTCACAGCACCCCCAGCCGGTACCCCAGCGAGACCCCGACGCCGCCCGCCTCGACGCGGAAGCCCTCGCCCACGACCGGCGAGTAGGTGTAGCCGGCCTCGAGAAACAAGTGGCCCGGGCCGGCGGCGAGGTTGAGCCCCACGAAGCCGCCGACGTTCGCGCCCCACGCCGACGAGATGAGCCCGGTGAGCGTGGTTGAGTAGCGGGCCCAGGTCGCTCCGCCGCCGGCGCCGAGCAGCACCGACAGCCGCCGCCCCGCCCACAGCTCGGCGGCGACGCGCGCCTGCAGCGGCACGAACCACACCTGGCTCTTCGTCGAGAGCTCGCCGACCGTGATGCTCTGCTGCGCGAGCCCGACCTGCGCGAGCGCCGAGAGCCACACGAGCACGGGGCCGAGCCGCGCCGACACCGACAGGTCGAGCCCTCCACGCGCGCCCATGAGCTCCTGCAGCGAGTGCGTGAAGCCGCCCCGCACGCCGATGAGCAGGCGCTTCGGGTCTTCACGCATCGGCAGCTCGACCTTCTGCTCGAACGAGCCGGTCGAGTCGACCAGGCGGATCAGCGCCTTGCCGTCGGGCACTCCCTCGGGCGCCTGCAGGTGCGCGCTGTACCGGCCCTCACCGTCTTCAGTCAGCGGGCCCAGCGTGCCGTGGCTCGCGACGGCGAGCAGCTTCGCTCCGGTGAGCGGCAGGCCCGCGGCGTCGCGCACGTCGAAGTGCACCACCGCGTCGGTGTGCCCGTCGGCGGGAATCGGGTCGGGCACCACGCGCGCCGTCACCTCGCTCGGCGCCGACGGAGCGACGAGCTGGTAGTTCGCCGCGCCGCTGAGCTTGTCGTCGGTCGCGACGAACTGCACGAGGCCGCCCGCCGGAAACTCGGCAGGCGCCACGTAGTCGAACTCGTAGAGCCCGTTGCCACGGTACGTCGGCAGCCCGAGGCCCACGCCGTTCGCCGCCACCCGCACCTGCTGGTTCGCGACGCCCAGGCCCGCCTCGTCGAAGACGATCACCTCGACCTTCGCCTTCGAGGCGCCGTCGGCCCGCAGCTTCTGCTGCGGCGGGCGCAGCACGATCTTGTCGGGCGGCGGCTGGCCGAGCATCAGCGTCGCGGCGGCCTTCGCGGTCGCGTCGCCGTTCACCGACACGTTGAACTCGACGTTCGCGGCCGTCGCCCCCGAGGGCGGCCGGTACCGGTACACGTAGCGCCCGCTCTCGGCGCGCTCGAGCCGCACCTCGCCGATGGTCGCGCTCACCTTGATGCGCGACGGCGGCACGTCGGCGCCGCCGAGATCATAGAAGACGTCGAGCCGCGCCTCGGAAGCACCGTCGGCGACGATCGCGTGCGGCACCAGCGCGGCCGTGACGCGGTTGTACGGAGGCACCTCGATGCCGATCTTCTTGTTGCCGATGCCGCCGCGCGGGTCCTTCACCTTCACCGCGACGTCGCGCAGGCCCGGCGGCACCGAGATGGGAACATCGACGCGCCCGTCGGAGTCGACCTTCATCGGCCCGAACGAGAGATCGCCGACCTCGGCCGTCACCTCGCTGCCCGGCTTCGCGCCGACCGGCAGCTTCGTCGAGCCGTAGAGCGGTATGCGCAGGAACTCGATCGGCGCCTCGGGGCCCGTCTCGCGCCACACCGCGACGAGCGCGACCTGCGGGAAGCGCGTGGTCGGCGGCACGTACGTCGTCGTGTACTTGCCCGGGCCTTTGCGCTGCACCGGCGAGAAGCTGCCGACGTTGACCGCGACGCGCAGCGGTCTCACCTCGGCACCCTGGGGCTCGTCGAGCGTGATGGTCACGCCGACCGACTCCGTCTTGCCGAGCAGCACGGGCTGTTTGTCCAACGCCAGAGACGCAGCGTGCGCGGATGCTGCGAACAGCACCGCGACCCAGAGCACTCGCACAGGTAAAGCAGAGTGTACGGCCGGATCGCTGTGGGCCGGCACGCGCGGCTTGCCTTCATCTGCCCACCTCAGGAACTCGACGTCGGCCTTCGTGGTCTCATCGCCCCGTGAAGGCCCTCGTCGCCCTCGCGCTCGTCGTCACCCTGCTCTCGATCGGCGCAGCCGCTGCGCGCTCGCGTCAGGTGCCCATCGACTGGGAGCCCCTCGCGCCGGGCCCGTACGACACCGTCGCGTTCTTCGTCGGCCGGCCCGCGACGAGCGACTTCGCTCCGTGCGAGCGACCCCGCTTCGTCTCTGCCGGCGCGCCGGGCCCCGCGGCGCTGCCGTCGCCCGGGCTCGTCGAGCGCTTCAGCTGCACCTGGCCCCGCGCGCGCGACAAGTTCGCGCCGCTCACCTGGCCTGTGGCGCAGGCGTACTGGCTCGCGCAGGACCTGCTCCGGCTGCCGGCGCCTTGAAGTAGAACCCACGCCCATGGCGATGAAGCTCAAGGTGAACGGCACCACCGTCGAGGTCGACGCGAACCCCTCGATGCCGCTGCTCTGGGTCTTGCGCGACGTGCTCGGCATGACCGGCACGAAGTTCGGCTGCGGCATGGCGCTCTGCGGCGCCTGCACCGTGCACCTCGACGGAGTCGCGACCCGCGCCTGCATCACTCCGGTCTCGCTCGTCGGCGCCCGCGAGATCACGACCATCGAGGGCCTCGAGAAGAGCGACGGCACGCTGCACCCCGTGCAGCAGGCCTGGGTCGAAGAGAACGTGCCCCAGTGCGGCTACTGCCAGTCGGGCCAGGTGATGAGCGCGTGCGCCCTGCTCAAGCAGAACCCGAAGCCCTCCGACGCCGAGATCGACGCAGCGATGAGCGGCAACATCTGCCGCTGCGGCATGTACCAGCGCATCAAGAAGGCGATTCACCGCGCCGCTGACGCGACCGGAGGCAAGCGATGAACCTCTCACGTCGCGACGCGCTCAAGGCCGTGGGCCTGGTCATCGCCTTCCGCATTCCCACCGGTCGCGCCGCGGCCACCCACGTGAAGGCCTGGGCGCCGAACGCGTGGCTGAAGGTCTCGCCGGCGAACGAGGTGACCGTCGTCATCTGGCCCGCCGAGATGGGCCAGGGCGTCATCACGTCTTCGGTGCAGCTCGTCGCCGAGGAGCTCGAGGTCGACCCGCGCGTCGTGAAGGTCGAGCTCGCTCCGGCCGACCGGAAGTACGCGAACCCGGTGATGGGCCTGCAGATGACCGGCGGCAGCACCAGCACGCGCGCCAGCTGGGAGCCCCTGCGCCAGGCCGGCGCCACCGCCCGCGAGATGCTGAAGGCCGCCGCCGCCGAGCAGTGGAAGGTGCCCTCGGCCGCGCTGGTCGCGAAGAACGGCTTCATCGAGCACGCCGAGTCGAAGCGAAAGGCCTCGTACGGCGAGCTCGCGGGCGCCGCCGCCGATCAGCGCCCCGGCCGCGTCGAGCTGAAGAAGCAGGGCTTCACCGTCATCGGCCAGAGCGTCCCGCGGCTCGACGCGCGCGACAAGGTGACCGGCAAGGCGCAGTTCGGCATCGACACGAAGCTGCCGGGGCTGCTCACCGCGGTCGTCGTGCGCTGCCCGGTGCCCGGCGGCACGCCGCGCCGTCACGACGAGAGCCAGGCGCGCAGCATGCCCGGCGTGAAGAAGATCGTGACGACGCCGAACGGCGTCGCCGTGCTCGCCGACAACTACTGGAACGCGCGAAACGCAGCGAACGCCCTGAAGGTGCAGTGGAACGAGGGGCCCGTCGGCCGCCTCTCGACCCGCACCTTCCGCGAGAACGCGCGCGCGCTCGCCAAGTCGGAAGCCGGCCTCAAGGCCACGAGCACCGGCGACGTCGACGACGGCCGGCAGCGCGCGGTGAAGACCGTCGAGGCCATCTACGAGGTGCCGTGGCTCGCGCACGCTCCGATGGAGCCCATGAACTGCACGGCCCACGTTCAGCCCGGCCGCTGCGACGTCTGGGCGCCGACGCAGGGCGCCGGCTCGACGCAGGCGGTCGCGGCCGAGCTCAGCGGCCTCGACATCGATCAGGTCTTCGTTCACCAGACGCTGCTCGGCGGAGGCTTCGGCCGGCGCGCGGCGCAAGACTGGGTCGGCGAGGCGGTGCTGCTGTCGAAGGCCGCGGGCGCGCCGGTGAAGGTCGTGTGGTCTCGCGAAGACGACACGCGCCACAGCGTCTACCGGCCAGCGGCGTACAACGTGCTCGAGGGCGGCGTCACCGAGAGCGGCGAGATCGCGTTCTGGCAGCACAAGATCGTGTCGGCCTCGATCCTCGCGCAGATCGTGCCGCAGTACACCGGGCACATCTTGCCGTTCGGTGCGCCCGACAAGCTGAAGGTGCTCGCCGGCAGCGCGATCAGCGCGCTGACCACCCAGGCGATGGCCGACCCGACGTCGGTCGAAGGCGCGGCGACGTTCTCGTACGGGCTGCCCAACGTCAGCGTGCGCTGGGTGCTCGACGAGCCGGGCGTGCCGCTGGGCTTCTTGCGCAGCGTCGGCCACTCGCACAACGGCTTCATCGTCGAGAGCTTCATCGACGAGCTCGCGCACCTGGCGGGCAAAGACCCGTTCGAGTTCCGCCGCGCGCTGCTCGAGAAGGCGCCGCGCAACAAGGGCGTGCTCGAGCTCGCCGCCGAGAAGGCCGGTTGGGGCACGCGCAAGCTCGAGCCCGGCCGCGCGCTCGGCATCGCGCAGCACAACTGCTTCGACTCGTGGGCGGCCGCGGTCGCCGAGGTCTCGGTCGCCGAGAACGCCATCACCGTGCATCGCCTCGTGCTCGCCATCGACTGCGGGCAGGTGGTGAACCCCGATCTCGTGAGGGCCCAGCTCGAGTCGGGCGCCGTCTTCGGCATGTCGATGGGGCTGAAGCAGAAGATCACGATCGAGAAGGGCCGCGTGCAGCAGTCGAACTTCCACGACTACCCCGTCGTGCGCATGAGCGAGGCGCCCCTCATCGAGACGCACATCGTGCCCAGCACCGAGTCGCCCACGGGCGTCGGCGAGCTGATGGTGCCCGTGACTTCACCCGCGATCGCGAACGCGGTCTTCGCGCTGACCGGCAAGCGCTTCCGCTCGATGCCGTTTACGGCGTAGTTGGCGGCGAAGCCGCGCAGCGAAGCAAGGCCGACGATCGAACTGCCTCTACGGCTCTCGCTCGAGCGAAGCCTTGAGGCGCGCGACGTCGATGACCCCGGCAGGCGTGAGCGGGATCACGCGCCGCCGCACGCCGGTCGGAGTGCAGGTGACGCCGTGCACCTCGTCGGCGGGCACATCGGCCGCGACGACGACACAGTCGGCCTTCGTGGCCGTGGCGCGCGGAGCCAACACCACGCTGAGCCCGCGCAGCTCGCGGCGAAGCTCACCCTCAATCCCGAACAGCCAGAAGTCGGCGCCGCGAAAGAACCGATCCTCCTGGCCGCCCAGCTCGGCGAGCTCGGGCACCGGCCGCAGCCAGTGCTCGACGAGCCCCAGCCCAGCAGCCGGCCGCATCACCATCACGCTCACCGACGGCTCGGGCCGCACCGGCCCTTGCGTGAACGTCACGTAGAAGTGGCTGGTCGAGTCGGCGACGTACACGCTGCGCTTGCGCTGCGAGTTCGTGTGCAGCACCTGCTTCGCGGTCTGCGCCCCGCGCACTCGAGCGAACCGCATCGCCACGTACAGCGACTCCGGCGAGTCGACCTCGCGCTCGAAGAGGTTCTCGAGCTCGAAGCCGGCGATCGCCGACCACGACGACTCGTCGTGAAAGCTCGCCCACGGCTCGGGCTGGTAGTGCGAGAAGTCGACGCTCGCGACCACCAGCGCCGTCGAAGGCAGCACCTCGTTCAGCCGCTCGGCGAGCGCGTCGAGCGCGGCGCGCGGAGCCTCCTGGTGAACGATCAGCGCCAGCACCCGCGCCTCGGGGAAGAACCGCTTCAAGAAGGCCGCGTGCGAGTGCACCGAGTGCTCGGTCACGAAGGCCCCATCGGTCTTCGTCGCCACGCCGCTCATCGCCGCGACCAGCGCCGCGTCGGGCCGCAGCGGGCCGAACGCCGTCTCGAACACCACCTGGTCGGCGACCGTCACCGCGCCGCGGCCCTGCTTGCGGTGGTCGGGCCCGATCACGACCACCACGCCCGCCGGAGCCGCGGTCGACAGCGCCTTCCAGAACGAGCCCATCTCGGGCCCGTCGATCAGGTGGTGCGGAGCGATCGCCGCGACCGGCCGCCCCTCGATCGGAAACGTCTCTTCGGCGGCGGCGAGCCCCTGCCACATCGGCACGTCACCGGGGTACGTGCCCGGCACCACCACCGCCGTCGCGCAGCCGCCGGCGGCGAGCGCGAGCACCGCGAGCCTCATCGGTACTTGAGGCCGCCCCACTCGACGACCGCGAACCCGTGCCGCTTCACGCGCTGGAGCCGCTGCTGGCGCAGCTCGGGCTTGCTGTCGTGCGCGCGGAAGTCGATCAGCACCCGAATGATCGAATCGGGTTTCGGCACGACCGTGAGCGGAGCCCGCGCGTCGATCTCGGCGCGGTCGACGAACCGCACCGCGGCCCACGGCTTCTTCGACATGAGCGGCAGCCAGTACTCCTCGAAGTCCGAGATCTCCTGCGCGTCGAGCCCCTGCAGCGCCAGCGTGCGATCGAAGAACGCCTTGAGATCCGCGCGGGCGACCGCGAACCCCTCGCGCAGCGGCGCCGGCTTCTCGGTCACGCCGGCCTCCCAGAACAGGTACGGGTGCTGGGCGCCGTCGGCGGTGAACAGCCGCCCGTCGGGGTGCGCCGTCACCGTCCACCCGCCCTCGTACGGCGGGTCGCTCTTCGTGAGCCCGCGGGGCGGCTCGACCTTCACCGACACGCTCTGCGTCGTCTGCGGGTACAGGTAGATGACGGGCTTCGCCTCTTCACCCTCGTACTCGTGGAGCGACACCGTCACCTCGGCCGTCGCCACCGCGCCGTCGTCGAAGGTCGCCTCGATCTTGTAGCGGTTCGTCCCGATCCACATGTTCCTCGAGGCCTTGCTCGCCTCGAAATAGAACTCGCCGCGGCCTTCGCCCGGTGGGTCGACCTTGAACGTCTTGCGCACGCGCCCTCTCGAGTCGAGCGCCGTGACCTTGATCTCCTTCGCGCCCGGGCTGACCTTGCCGTCGAAATCGACCGTCGGGTCGTACGAGGCGCTGCCGTCTTCGGGGCGAATGATGCGCACCGTGTGAACGCCGCCGTCGAGACCGATGCCGCGCGAGAGGGCCTCGAGCCGCTCCTTCGTCATGCGGTCGAACACCTGGCGGGGCTGACCGGGGGCCTCGCACGTCAGCTTCATGTGATCGGGCATGAGCGTCAGCGTCCACGGCGTCGGGTCCTTCTTGAAGCGCACGGTCATCTGCGAGCCGCCGTCGACGCTCAGCAGGATGAGGGGCTTCGGGTCTCCGCCGCGGGGGCCGCGGTAGGCGACCTTCGGCCCGTCCGAGATGTAGAGGGCCTCTTTGCTCGACAGGTCGCGGTACTGCTCGTCCTCCGCGACGGCGACTCCGGCACACAGCACGAGCGCTGCCAACGCGAGACGCATGCGGCCTCCCTTTCGGCGCGCAGCGTACACCGCCGGAACACACAGCGCCTGCCGGCGGTTACACTGGGCGATGCCCATGCCCGCGCCAGCCAGAATCGACGGCAAGCGCCTCGTCGCGCTGATCGCCTGCGTCGTGCTGGGCGTCGCCGCGTGGGAGCTGCCCTTCCTGCTCCCGCTGAAGTTGCTCGCGGTCGCGGCGCACGAGACCGGGCACGCGCTCGCCTCGCTGGTGGTCGGCGGCAGCGTGAACCAGATCCACATCGCGACGGATCAGTCGGGCGACTGTCTCTCGATGATCCCCGACGGCTTCTTCGCGCGCGTCATCGTCTCGAGCGCGGGCTACGTCGGTGGCTCGCTCATCGGCGCGCTGCTCCTGCTGCTCACGTTCCGCTTCAACTGGGGCAAGCCGATGCTCGGGGCCGCTGCCGTGTGGCTCACGCTGATCGGGCTCTTCTACGGTCGCGACCCGTTCACCCTGCTCTTCTGCTTCGGCATGGCCGCGCTGTTCGCCGCCGGAGCGAAGTTCCTCCCGAAGGACGTGGCGGCGAGCGTGAACCTGTTCCTCGCCTCGTTCACGGCGCTGTACGCGGTGATGGACCTGAAAGACGATCTCTGGAACTCGTCGGTTCGCGAGCACAGCGACGCGGGCATCCTGGCGTCGTCGACGCTGATCCCGGCGGTGGTCTGGGCGTTTCTGTGGACGGTGCTCAGCCTGGCGATCGTGGGCTACGGCGCCTACCTGGCGCTGAAGCGCACGAGGCCCGACGCCACGCCGTCGCTCATCAGCAGCATCCCGTTACCGAGGCGAGGCTGAAAAAGGGGACAGGCTACTTTTCCGGTCGCTGCAGGTGACTCTCGCCGGGGCTGCCTCGCGGAAAAGTAGCCTGTCCCCTTTTTCAGCGCCGAGGGCGCATCCGGTACTTGAGGAACTCGCCGACGGCGCCGAGCTGAAAGTACGGGTTCTTCTCGCGCTCGCGGGCGAGCGACGACACCGGCACGTCGCCGTAGTCGTGGCCGGGGTACAGCACCGTCTCGCCCGGCAGCCCGCCGAGCACGCGGTGCAGCGAGTCGAACATCTGCTCGGCCGAGCCGCCCGGGAAGTCGCACCGCCCGCAGGCGTTCACGAACACGGTATCGCCGCTGACGAGGGCGCCGCCGCAGTACACGCACTGCGACCCGGGCGTGTGCCCCGGCGTGTGAATGAGCTTCAGCTCGAGCGGGCCGACCTTCACGACGTCGCCGGGCCCGACGGGCTTCACGGCCGAGCGGTGCTCCTGCAGCGCCTCGGCGAAGTCGAGCTCGGCCTTCTGGGCGTAGACGGGCACGTCGGCGCGCTCGAGCAGCTCGGGCAGGCCGTTGATGTGATCGAAGTGGTGGTGGCTGACGACGGCTGCCGTGATGTCGCGCCCGTCGGCGGCGGCGGCCGCGAAGATGGCCGGCACGTCCCACGCGGGGTCGATGACGGCCGTCTCGCGGGCTCCGGGGGCGCCGACGAGGTAGACGAAATTCTTCATCGACCCCAGCGCCAACTGGCGTACGTAGAGCATTCTTGCTTTCGTAATCGATATGTCGATGCGTTGCTCACTCCTTGCCGTCTGCCTCATCAGCGCCGTGGCCTCGGCGACCGAGAAGCCATGCATCACCTACAAGGCGCCGGTCGGCGAAGAAGACGACCGGCCGGTCGCGACCGCGATCACGGTGGGCCCGCAGGGCAGCGACTACGCGTTCAAGGTCGACTTCAACAAAGAGCCGTGGGGCGAGGTGTGCAAGACCCGCTGCGCGAACGCGACCATCTTCCTCGACACGGACAACGACAAGCACACCGGGCTGAAGCTGCCGCAGAGCGAGCACGGCAAAGACGCGCCTGAGACCGGCGCCGATCTCGCGGTGATCGTTCAGGGCACGCGCATCTACAAGTCCGAGTCGTCGCTCTCGACGCTGAAGATCAAGGTGAAGCAGTTCGGCGAAGACGCGACGTCGGCCGATCAGGGCACCGAGCTCGTCGAGATGGATGCCCGCACCGACACCGAGCGGCTGAACCCGGTCGAGAAGACGGTGTACCTGCTCGTCGACGCGAACATCGGCTCGCTGCCGTCGAGCCCGAAGATCCGAGTCATCTACCACCCGCCCGAGTCCAAGCCGATCGTGGGCTTCGCGAAGGGCCTCAACGCGCCCGGCGCGAACCGCGTCGAGATCTTCAAAGAGGGCAAGCTGACGAACCCGGCGAAGAAGAAGAAGAAGGACTACGAGACATACTGAGCCGTCAGCGGTCCTTGAACCGTCGCTCGGCCTCTTCGCCGATCAGCCGGGCCGCGATGCGCGTCGAGATGAAGATCGCGAAGAACGCGATCGTGCCGATGACCGGCCACATCCACTCCTTCGGCGCGAACCTCACCGCTGCCGCGATGAGCAGCAGCGACCCGAACAGCAGCGGCGCGATGATCTTCACTGCTTCGTGAGGGTGGCCGTGCCCGGCTCGTGCTCGCCGGTGCCCGCGTCGAGCTCGCGCGTCGCGAACGTGGTGCCGCCGGTCAAGCAGGTCTCGAACGTCTGGTTCGTACCGCCGACCGTCAGTGAGGTCGAGTTCGTGGTGAACGTCGCCGCGTTGCTGATGTTGATCGCGCGCGTCGACTTGCAGTCGCACACGCCGCCGTCGACGAAGCAGCTCACCTGGTAGCCCATGATGTTGCCGTTCAGCGCGTTGCAGATCGTCGGCTGATTGCAGAACGAGCCCCCGATCGTCGCCTCGACCGTCACGCTGCCCGTCACGTTGCGGCACACCGTGCCGCCGTCGAAGAACGCGTGCCCCGAGAGGCCGCCGTCGATGCTGTTGATCGTGACGGTGCCCGCGCCGCACCCGACGCCCATCACGATGTTCGTCTCGATACGGCTCTTGTACGAGTCGAACTCGGACCGCGGGATACACGCGCTCGTGTAGAAGAACTCGCCCTGCGGGTTGCCGCCGCACGGCGTGGGAAACGGGCACGTCGGCAGAATCGCGATCGGCACCTGCGGCGTCGTCGGAGGCGCCCCGCACATCACGCCCGAGCCGGTGCCGCCTGCGGTGCCCGTACCGCCCGCCGTGCCGCTGCCGCCCGCCGTGCCGCTGCCGCCGGCCGTGCCGCTGCCGCCCGCGCGCCCACCCGCCATGCCGCTGCCGCCTGCGGTGCCGCTGCCGCCCGCCGTGCCGGTGCCGCCCGCCGTGCCGCTGCCGCCGCCCGTGCCCGACCGCTGGCACAGGCCTCCGCTGCATACGAACCCGGTGTCGCACTTCATGCACGCGTTGCCCGCCGAGCCGCACGCCGTCGCGGTCGTCTGCATCACGCAGGTGCCGGTGCTGTCACAGCACGTGTTGCACGTCGCCGCCGAGCACGGCGGAGTGCTGCTGCAAGAGACCGCCACCGCCGCGAGGGCTGCCACTGCGATTGCCAGGAGGAGAGCGCGCATGGCGGCGCACCCTAGCCTAAGTTGGCCGCACATGAAGGGGATCACCACACGCCGCAGATCCCGCGGCGCCGACACCGCCGACGACCGCGTCGCCGTCGAAGAGCCCCTCGAGATCCGCGTCGCGCAAGACACCCTCGCCATCACCATGCGCACCCCCGGCGACGACGTCCGCCTCGCGCTCGGCTTCCTGCTCGCCGAGGGCCTCATCAAGTCGGCCGCCGATGTCGGCACCGCCGCTTACTGCGGCCGCCCCGGCGACGAGGGCTACGGCAACATCATCGAGGTCACCCCCGCCAGCGGAGCCGTCATCCACCTCGAGAAGCTCGACCGCACCCGCCGCGGCACCCTCACCACCTCGGCCTGCGGAGTCTGCGGCCGCCGCAGCATCGACGACCTGCTCGCCCTCGCCGGCCAGGTCGCGACCGGCCCGCCGCTGAAGGCCGAGCTCGTCGCGCGCGCCCCCGAGCTGCTGCGCCACGTGCAGCCGAACTTCGCCCTCACCGGCGGAGTCCACGCCGCGGCCGTGCTCGCGAGCGACGGCTCGATCCTCTCGTCGGCCGAAGACGTCGGGCGCCACAACGCCGTCGACAAGGCGATCGGCGCCCTCGTGCAGACCGCGCGCGCCCCCGCGAAGCGCGGCGACGGCGAGCCCGCCGTGCTCCTCGTGAGCGGCCGCGCGAGCTTCGAGATCGTGCAGAAGGCTGCGATGGCGAAGCTCGCGGCCGTCGTCAGCGTCTCGGCCGCCAGCTCGCTCGCCATCGATCTCGCCGACCGGCTCGGCCTCACGCTCGCCGCGTTCACCCGCGGCGGTGAGTTCAACCTCTACGCCCACCCCGAGCGCCTTCAGAGCTGAGGCGCGACCGGCCCGCCCGGCCCGGGCGCAGGCCGCGGCGCCGGCTCGGCCGCGTCGACGCGCTGAAGCCGCGCGCGAATCGCGTCGAGCCGGTCTCCGAGCACCGCGCGCAGCTCTCGCCGGTTCCAGAACGCCGCGAAGCCCGACGCGAAGAAGACGGCCCCGACCGCGATGACCGCCGCGAGCAGGTAGCCCGTCGGGTTGCGCTCGTTGAACGCCGACCCGACGCCACCGAAGTTGCCCGCGGCGAACAGAATGCCCGTGAGCCCGATGGCCGAGATCACTGCCCCGACCGACATCACGGCGATCGGGCCCGCGATGCCCGGCCGCGCCTCGTCGACCCGCTCGTACTCGCGCTGCAGCTGCAGCCGCGTCATCGCCTCGAGCGAGCGCCCGAGATCGATCTCCGGCACGTCGGAGTCCCCGTCGTACCCATCGTCGAATGCAAGAAGCAGCGTGCACGCCAGCGCCAGCATCGGCCTTCCAGCCTACCCCCGTTCGGGCGTACGGTTTCGGCCATGCCTGCTCCGAGACTCACGACGCCGCTGGTCCGTGTGAACGGGAAGCTCCGAGAAGCGACGTGGGACGAGGCGCTCGACGCCGCCGCCGCGGGCCTCAAGGCCAGCGTCGATCGCTACGGCCCCGAGAGCGTCGGCATCTTCAGCTGCAGCAAGGCCACCAACGAAGTGAACTACGCGGCGCAGAAGTTCCTGCGAGCGGCCGTCGGCAGCAACAACATCGACAGCTGCAACAGAACCTGACACGCCCCCAGCGTCGTCGGTCTGGCGACGGTCTTCGGAGCAGGCGGCGGCACGAGCTCCTACCGGGAGGTCGAAGAGACCGACGTCATTCTTCTCTGGGGCAGCAACGCCCGCGAGACGCACCCCATCTTCTTTCACCACGTGCTCAAGGCCGTGCGGCGCGGCGCGAAGCTCTACGTCGTCGACCCGCGCCGGACCTCGACGTGCGAGTGGGCCGACGGCTGGCTCCCGGTCGACGTCGGCTCCGACATCTCGCTGGCGAACGGCATGGCGAACGTGATCCTCGAAGAGGGCCTCGAGAACCAGGCCTTCATCACGCGCGCGAGCGAGGGCTTCGACGCGTTCGCGAAGAACGTGCGCGACTACCCGCTCTCGCGCGTCGCCCGCGAGACCGGCATCGACCCCGAGCTGATTCGCCGCGCCGCCCGCGATTACGCGAAGGCCGACCGCGCCGTCATCTGCTGGACCCTCGGCATCACCGAGCACCACAACGCCGTCGACAACGTCTTCGCGCTCATCAACCTCGGGCTGCTCACCGGCCACGTCGGCAGGTGGGGCTCGGGGCTGAACCCGCTGCGCGGCCAGAACAACGTGCAGGGCGGCGGCGACTCGGGCGCGCTGCCGAACCGCCTGCCCGGCTTTCAAGACGTCGAGAACGCCGAGATCCGCGCGACGTTCGAGGCGAAGTGGGGCCGCAAGATCCCCCCACAGAAGGGCTGGCACCTCACCGAGATGTTCCACGCGATGGAGCACCACGAGCTCAACGCGCTCTACGTCATCGGCGAGAACCCCGCGCAGAGCGAGGCCGACGCGAACCGCTGCATGAAGCTGCTCACCGGCCTCGACTTCCTCATCGCGCAGGACATCGTGATGACCAAGACGTGCGAGCTCGCCAGCGTCGTGCTGCCCGCCACGGCGTCGTTCTGCGAGGCCGAGGGCACGTTCACGAACAGCGAGCGCCGCGTGCAGCGCGTGCGCAAGGCCGTCGAGCCGCCCGGCCAGGCGCGCGACGACATCGAGATCATCGCCGGCCTCTCGAAGCGCCTCGGCTACGACCTCGGGCTGCCCAGCGCGAAGGCCGCGTGGGACGAGATGCGGTCGCTCTCGCCGATGCACCGCGGCATGTCGTACGAGCGGCTCGAGAAGCTCGGTGGCATTCAGTGGCCGTGCGCCGACGAGAACGACCCGGGCTCGCCGTTTCTGCACGGCCGCCTGTGGGAAGAGCCCGTGCGCGGCCCGCGAGCGCCCTTTCAGGTCGTCCACCAGGAGCCTCCCGTCGACCCGCTCGACGCTTCGTTCCCGCTGCGCCTCACGACCGGCCGCCGCCTCGACTCGTACAACACCGGCGTGCAGACCGGCGCGTACGCCTCACCGCTGCGGCAGCGCGAGACCATCGACCTGTCGCCGCACGACGCGCGCAAGCTCGGCGTGAAGGCGGGCGACAACGTGCGCGTCGTGTCTCGGCGCGGCGCGCTCACGGTCGCCGTGGGCATCGACGACGGCCTCAAGCCCGGCCTCACGTTCATGACGGTGCACACGCCCGACGAGGTCGACGTGAACCTGCTCACGATCGACGCGACCGACCCGAAGTCGGGCACCGCCGAGTTCAAGGCCGCCGCCGTCCGCGTCGAGAAGCTGTGATCGGCTGGTTCGAGGTGGGGCCACGCATTGCCCTCCGCTGGTGAAGCCCCGCGCAAGCGCGTGACGAGGTCAGCCGTCGCGCGTCGCGTGCTCGAAACGAAAGCCCGCTTCGCAGCTCCCGATCGAAAACTCCGCTCTCGCTCCGCGAGAACGAAGCATGACTCGCATCGCCGGCCCAATCGCTCCTCAGCCGCGTCTCCCCACCCTCGACGAGGCCCCAACACCGCAGCGCCACGCCCAGAACCGCGCCCCCGACGAGCTCTCGACCGGCCAGGGCCGCGCGCTCCGAGACTGGGCCGAGCGCCAGCGGCCGCCGCCGCCCGCGACGTACACCGTGGTCGCCGGAGACAGCTGGTACCGCATCGCCCAGAACGAGATCACCGCGCAGCTCGCCGCCCAGGGCCTCTCGCCCAGCGACCCCTCGTACTCCGCCACCTGGCACCGCCTCGTCGTGCAGCGCGTGCACGAGCTCCAGGCCGCGAACGGCCACCGCGCCCTGCACCCCGGCGACGTGCTGCTCCTCCCGAGCGCCGGCGCTGCGCCCACGCCCACGCCCACGCCGGCGCCCGTGCCGCCAGGCCCGAACCACGTGCCCCCCGCCGGCGACTACGCCGCCGCCTTCATCAACCAGTTCGCCTCAGACCCCGACGGCCGCAACGGCAACTGCGGCTTCACCTCGGCCCTCATGGCGATGCGGCTGCTCGGCCTCGACACCTCGCAGCTCGGCGGCAACACCTACGAGCAGGCGATGCGGCTGCGCCAGCTCAGCGGCGCGAGCACCTACGACCGCGACTTCGTCGGCCCGAGCAACGTCGTGAACGCGCTCACCGCCGTCGGAGCGCACGCGGCGATCGTCCCCAACACCTGGGGCCCCGACAAGCTCGCCGCCGTCGACGTCATGCGGCAGGCCTTCCTCTCGGGCCAGCGCACCGCCTTCGTCGTGGCCGGCAACCCGACCCTCGGCTGGCCCAACCAGACCACGTACAGCGGCGGCCACTTCGTCACCGTCGCCGGCTATGACCCGGCCACCGACACCTTCACCGTGCTCGACCCGTTCATCGGCGGCCCGATTCAGGTGACGGCGCAGCAGCTCGCGAGCTACCTCACCGACGGCAACTCCGAGAGCGGCGAGCTCGTGCAGGTCACACCGCCCTGAAGGTCGTCGACAGGCTCGCCTCAGAAGGTGCTCGGCGACGGAGCGCCCGGCGCCGGACCGCGGTACAACGCGGCCCCAAGCGTGGACCTGCACCCCATCAACGCGCTCGCGACCGACGACGAGCGCCGCGCCGTCGACGCCGTGCTCGGCCTCCCGCAGGGCGACCCCACCCTCCCGGCCGCCGAGGCGAAGGCCCGCCGCACCTTCCTGCTCCCGGCGCTGCTCAGCCTCCAGACCCGCATCGGTCATGTCTCGAAGGGCGCCCTGGGCTACGCCTGCCGCCGCCTCGGAGTGCCCCCCGCCGAGGGCTTCGCCGTCGCCAGCTTCTACGCGCTCATCGCGCTCGACGAGCGCCCGCGCGCCTTCGCTCACGTCTGCGACGACATCGCCTGCCTCGCCGCCGGAGCGAAGCAGCTCTGCGCCCGCCTCGAACAGACCCTCGGCGCTCCGGCCCGGGTCCACCACCGCGCCGAGGCTCCGCACGAGAAGCCGACCGCCGCCCGCTGGCAGAAGAGCCCGTGCCTCGGCCTGTGCGAGCAGGCCCCCGCAGCCCTCGTCACGGTCGCGAATGACGCGCCGCTCGAGCAGGCCTTCGGCCACGCCACGCCCGAGCGCATCGCCGCGGCGCTGAAGGGCGAGATCGTTCGGCAGGTGCCCGTGCACCTCGGCGGCGAAGGCCCGCGCAAGCTGCTCGCCCGCAACGGCCAGCTCGACCTCGACGGCTACCGCGCCGCCGGCGGCTACCAGGCGCTGCGCAAGGCGCTCGAGCTCGGCCCCGACGCCGTCATCCGCGAGGTCACCGACGCAAAGCTCGTCGGCCGCGGCGGCGCCGCCTTCCCCACCGGCAAGAAGTGGGACGCCGTGTCGAAGGCGCCCGGCAGGCCCCACTACGTCGTCTGCAACGCCGACGAGTCCGAGCCCGGCACGTTCAAAGACCGCGTGCTCCTCGAGGGCGACCCCTTCTCGGTCATCGAGGCGCTCACGCTCGCCGGCTTCGCCACCGGGGCGAGCGAGGGCTTCATCTACATTCGCGGCGAGTACGCGCTCGGCGCCCAGCGCCTGCAGGCCGCGCTGAAGCAGGCCCGCGCGAAGGGCCTGCTCGGTGAGGACATCTTCGGGCGCGGCTTCGACTTCGACATCGAGCTCCGCCGCGGCGGAGGCGCGTACATCTGCGGCGAAGAGACCAGCCTCTTCGCCAGCATCGAGGGCTACCGCGGAGAACCGAGGGCCAAGCCCCCCTTCCCCGTGCACCAGGGGCTCTTTCAGAAGCCCACCGCCATCAACAACGTCGAGACGCTCGTCGCCGCCCTCGACATCGTCCGCGATGGAGCGAAGGCGTACGGCCAGGGCACCAAGCTCTTCTGCGTCAGCGGGAAGATCCGCCAGCCCGGCGTCTACGAACTCCCCATCGGCATGCGGCTCGACCAGCTCATCGCGCTCGCGGGGGGCACCGAGAAGCCCGTGCGCGCCGTTCTCATGGGCGGAGCCGCCGGCACCTTCATCGGCCCCGACCAGCTCGGCATGCCCCTCAGCCTCGAGGGCGCCAAGGCCGCCGGCACCACGCTCGGCTCCGGAGTCGTCTTCGTCATCGACGACAGCGTCGAGCTGCCCGAGCTGCTCCGTCGCATCGCCGAGTTCTTCCGCGACGAGTCGTGCGGCCAGTGCGTGCCCTGCCGCGTCGGCACCGTGCGCCAGGAAGAGCTGCTCCACCGCCTCGCAGCAGGCGCCGACAAGAAGACCCAGCTCCCGCTGCTCAAAGAGCTCGGCCAGGCGATGCGCGATGCCTCGATCTGCGGCCTGGGGCAGACTGCGTCGAGCGCGATCGAATCGGCGGTGAAATACCTGTGAACGAGCGAGCCGTGAGAACCCTCGACCTCACCATCGACGGTCAGAAGGTCACCGTGCCCGAAGGCGCCACCCTGCTCGAGGCCTGCAAGGCGGCCGGCAAAGAGACGCCGACGTTCTGCTGGGCCGAGAACCTCACCCCCGTGAACGTGTGCCGCATCTGCGTCGTCGAGGTCGAGGGCGCGCGGGCGCTGGCTCCGGCGTGCTCGCGCAAGGTCGAGGCGAACATGGTCGTTCGCACCGACAGCGAGCGCGTGCGCCACTCGCGCAAGCTCGTGCTCGAGCTGCTCGGCTCGAGCGTCGACATGTCGCTCGCGAAGAACTTCGCCGAGCTGTGCAGCCAGTACGGCGCCGACCCCAAGCGCCTCGCCGGAGCGACCGCCGCCGGCCAGCCCGTGAAGATCGACAACGACCAGTTCGTGCGCGACTACGGCAAGTGCATGCTCTGCTACAAGTGCGTCGAGGCCTGCGGCACCGACGCGCAGAACACGTTCGCGATCGCGGTCGGCGGGCGCGGCTTCGAGGCGAGCATCGCGACCGAGCACCAGGTGCCGCTCGGCGACTCGGCCTGCGTGTTCTGCGGCAACTGCGTCGGCGTCTGCCCGACCGGCGCCCTGATGTTCAAGAAAGAGTTCGACCTCCGCGAGGCCGGCACGTGGGACGAGTCGAAGCAGACCGTCACCGACACCATCTGCCCTTACTGTGGGGTCGGCTGTACCTTGACGCTCCGCGTCCAGGACAACGAGATCGTCCGCGTCACGTCACCCTCCGACAGCTCGGTCACCGGCGGGCACCTCTGCGTCAAGGGCCGGTTCGGCCTGTCGTTCGTGTCACGGCGATGACAGACCCATGACCCAACGGACCACCGGGTTGCGGTAGCCTTTCTACTGTTCTATTTCCGAGGTCCCCGAAATGAGCTCCCCCAAGCTGAAGATGCGAGACGCGAAGGAATTGGCCGCTGGCTACCAGGGCTGGTTCCGAAAGGTCGAGATCTTCAGCATCGTGAGCTTCTGGCTCCTGATGGCGCTGATGGTGTGGCGCGTGTGGCCGCACGCCGGCACGAGCCCCTGGCTGGTGCTGTCGGCCGTGCTCATCGGCTTCCTCGCGGCAGACTTCACCTCGGGCTTCGTGCACTGGCTCGCCGACACGTGGGGCAGCACCGACATGCCGGTCATCGGCAAGGCGCTGCTGCGGCCCTTCCGTGAGCACCACGTCGATCAGAAGGCGATGACGCATCACGACTACATCGAGACGAACGGCTCGAACTGCCTCATCTCGCTGCCGTGGGCCGTCGGCGCCGCCGCCATGCCCTACGACCGCGAGAGCACCTGGTACCTGTGGTGCCTGTTCTTCTCGATCGCGATCGCGTCGATGATCTTCTTCGTCATGATGACGAACCAGATTCACAAGTGGGCGCACACCGACGACTGCCCCAAGATCGTCGTCTGGCTCCAGCGGCTGCACCTCATCCTCCCGCCCGAGCATCACCAGATCCACCACACCCCGCCGTTCAACTCGTACTACTCGATCACGACGGGCTGGCTGAACTGGCTGTTCCTCAAGATCAAGTTCTACCCGACGCTCGAGCGCATCGTCACCGCGACGACGGGCGCGATTCCGCGGCAAGACGACATCGGCATCGACGCCGCGCTCGAAGTGGCACCGGCTCCGGTCGAGGTCGTCCCCGAGGCCGAGCAGCAGCGCCAGTCGACCTGACCTTCGCTTCAGCCGAACTTCAGGTCGATCTGCCGGGCGCCCGACAGGGCCCGCCCGAGAAACCGCGAGCCCACCTCGATGAAGCGATCGGGCACGTCGGTCACCAGGTAGTGCCGCTCGACCGCCGACAGCCCCGTCTTCAACAGATCTCGCTCACCCAGCACCTCGGCCGCTCGCTGCGCCACTGCCTTCGCCGAGTCGACCAGCGTGACCGTCGGCCCCACCACCTCCGAGATCACCTTCGACAGCAGCGGGTAGTGCGTGCAGCCCAGCACGAGCGTGTCGACCTTCGTGCCTCGCAGCCCCGACAGGTACTGCCGCGCGACCAGCGTCGGCACCTCGCCCTCGACCCAGCCCTCTTCGGCCAGCGGCACGAACAGCGGGCACGCGAGCGCCTGCACCTCGACCCCCGGCCGCTCGGCCACGAGCGCCCGCTGGTACGCGCCCGACTTCACCGTGCCGGGTGTCCCGATGACCGCGACGTGGCCCGTCTTCGACACCTTCGCGGCCGCCACCGCGCCCGGCTCGATCACCCCCAGCACCGGAATCGGCAGCTGCTTGCGCAGCGCGGGGATCGCGACCGACGACGCCGTGTTGCACGCCACGACCAGCATCTTCACCCCGTACTCGAGCAGCGCCTCGGCGTTCTTCACCGAGTAGCGCGTCACGACGTCGCCCGACTTGGTGCCGTATGGTACCCGCGCCGTGTCGCCCAGGTAGACGGTGCTCTCGGTCGGCAGCCGCTCCTGCAGGGCGCGCAGAACGGTCAGCCCTCCGATGCCCGAGTCGAAAACTCCGATGGCGCTGTGGCGGTCGTGCCTCATCGCGCCTTCTCGTAACACGACTGATGCCACGCTTCTTCGGCCGCCGTCACCGGCAGCGCGTGTGGCCTTCGCGCCACTGCAGCAACGTCACTGCACGCGGGTCAGCGAGATGTTCGGGCCTTGCGAGACCTCTTTGAAGACGCCGGCCGTCACCGTCACCTGCGGCGGCAGTGTCCGGCTCGACTCGTACAGCGTGCCTCCGCTGCCGCTCGCCTTCAGGAAGACGCTGTACGTGCCCGGTCGCAGGGCTCCGTAGATCTGACCGAGGTACGTGCACGGCTGCCGATCACCCGGGTCAGGGTAGACGAGGTCGCCGTTCGCGTTGCGGAAGTTCACGTACACGTCGGTGATGCCCTCGGCGCCGCACGTCGTCATCGTCGCTCCGCCCAGCGTCATCACCGTCCACCGCACGGCCGCACCGCCCACCGACCAGTCGAGGTCGTACTGCGACGACACCGGCGTGCGCTGAATCGGCAGCGTCGAGCGGAGGGAGTAGTACTCGTAGCCGGTCGAGTCGACCGCCGAGACGTCGACGTTGTGCGTGCCCAACGAGAGATCGGGCGACCGCACACCCGGCTGCACCTGGCCCTGCGCGCACGGCAGCTCGACCGCCCGCGTCGCTCCATCGATGTACAGCCGCACGGTGGTGATGCCGACGTCAGCGCACGTCGGCGTCTGGTTCATGCCCTTCGGAGGAAACGTCCACAGCAGGTAGGCGAACGACGGCGCGTTCTCGGGCGCCTTCAGGTTCACCGTGACCGTCGTGTTCCCGTCGACCGTCAGGCTCCCCGACGCCTTGAAGAGCTCGGCGCCCCCGTTGTCGAGCCCGCGCACCGTGTACGAGTACACGCCGCCGCTGAACTTGGTGCCCATGCCCCCGAGCAAGATGCCGTCGGTGCCCTTCTGAGAGCACGGGTAGAGCCCGTCGTTCTCGAGCACCTGCCCCGCAATCTCGACCTTCACGTTCGCGACGTACTGCGCCTGCGCGCACGTCTGGCCGTCGAACGACCAGAGAAAGGTGATCGTGCCCGGCGAGCGGCTCACGATGACGCACCCGCTGACGGGCAACATGACCGCGACGAAGAGGGCGAGGACGGACCGTGGGTTCATGTGTGTGCTGCCTCCGGAGGGTTAGGACGATAACGCCGCCATTTCATTCAAGCGACTGATGTTGTTGCAGCGCCCCAGCGGTGTTACGGCTGGCGGTCTCATGCTCGCTCTGTTGTTCAGCTACGGCGAAGCACTGAAGAGCGCCTCGGTGGTCGAGCTGGCGGTGCTCGTCGTGCTGGGCCTCGCATCGGCGTACAGCTGGGCCCTCATCGCCATGAAGTATCTGCAGCTCTCGAAGGCCCGCGCCCAGTCGGTGAACTTCCTCGACACGTTCTGGAAGGCCTCCCGACTCGACGCCATCTACCAGTCGGCCCAGAAGCTCGGCAGCTCGCCCCTCTCGAAGGTCTTCAAGGCCGGCTACGAGGAGCTCACCAAGCTCGCCCAGAACAAGAAGGGCGAAGAAGGCGCGATGGCCGAGCGGCTCGGCGGCATCGAGAACGTCGAGCGCGCCCTGCAGCGCGCCACGAGCGCCGAGCTGACCGAGCTCGAGGCCCGCGTCGCCTTCTTGGGAACGATCGGGTCGACTGCGCCGTTCGTGGGTCTGTTCGGCACCGTCATGGGCATTCTGAGCGCGTTCAACGAAATCGCAGAGAAGGGCAACGCGACCATCGCCACCGTCGCCGCGCCGATCGGCAACTCGCTGCTCGCCACCGCGGCCGGCCTGTTCGCCGCGATCCCCGCCGTCGTCGCCTACAATGCGTTCGTCGCGCGCATCCGCGTGTTCGACTCCGAGATGGGCAACTTCTCACACGACTTCCTCAACATCGTGAAGCGGCACTTCTTCAAGTAACCGACGCCTTCGAGCACCGACCATGGGCATGTCCAGCGGCGGTGGTGGCCACGGGCGCACCACCTTGAGCGAGATCAACGTGACGCCGATGGTCGACGTCATGCTCGTGCTGCTCATCATCTTCATGGTGACCGCGCCGCTGATTCAGCAGGGCGTGAAGGTGAACCTGCCCGAGACCCGCGCCGCGCCCGTCGAAGCCAGCGACAAGAAGATCGTCATCTCGGTCGACATCAACAAGCGGGTCTTCATCGGCGACGTCGAGGTGAAGCTCGAAGACCTCGAAGAGAAGCTCAAGACCAACGCGAAGGCGCAGGCCGACAAGGAGCTCTACCTGCACGCCGACCGCGCCCTGCCCTACGGCATCGTCATCGAGGTGATGGCCTCGGCCCAGCGCGCCGGCGTCACGAACGTCGGCATGATCACGGACCCCATCGGCGCCGGCCGGAGTCAAAAAGACGAGAAGAAGTAGGCAGCCCCACGAACATGACCACGACGGCGTACCAGAGCCCGCTCGCGAACCGGCCCAGCCCCATGCTGCCGTTCGTGGTCGGGTCGATCGTCGCCCACGTGCTCATCGTCGCCTTCGTGCTCGTGCTGCAGTGGGTGATGGACAAGCCCCGCGTCGATCTCGATCAGAAGCCCATCACCGCCTCGCTCGTGCGCAAGGGCAAGAAGCGCGACGAGCAGCTGTTGCCGCGCAAAGAAGAGTCGGCGCCTCCGCCCGAGACCGCGAAGGTGCCGATTCCGACGCCCGGCGTGAAGCCCGAGCCGAAGCCCAAGCAGACGAGCGACAAGCCGGCCGACAAGAAGAAGTCGCTCTTCGACGCGCTCAACAAGACCGCGAAGGCCGAGGAGCTCGAGGGCGACGAGAACGGCGACGAGAACGGCGACTCGGCGAAGCAAGAGGGCGAGCGCTACTTCGGCGTCATCAGCTCGGCCGTGCGACGGCACTACGACGTGTCGAACACGATTCCCGAGTCCGAGCGCATTCGCCTCACCGCCGACGTGCTCATTCGCCTCGACGCCGAGGGCCACCTCATCGACGTCTCGCTCACCCACTCGTCGGGCAACGACGTCTTCGACGGAGCCGTGCTCGGCGCGGTCAAGAAGGCCGCGCCGTTCGGGCCGCCGCCCCCGCACCTCAAAGACACGCTGAAGAATAAAGGCGTGCCTTTGCGCTTCAGGCCATAGAGTGCGAACCCCATGATGACCTCCGCCATCGTGTTGCTCTCGCTGGCCCAGGCGCCGATCATCGAGATCTCCGGCGCCAACTTCCGGCCGCTGCCCCTCGCCCTGCCCGCCCCGAACGCGCAAGACGACGGCGCCAAGAAGGTCGCCGCCGAGTTCGACGAGACCCTGAAGTTCGACCTCACCGCGTGCGGCCTGTTCCAGGTGCTCGATCGCAAGTCGTACCTGGCAGACGCGAAAGAGGGCGTGACCGCGTCGGCCATCAACTTCTCGAACTGGACGAACGTCGGCGCCGACGCGCTGGTGAAGACGCAGCTCTCGATGGACGGCGAGATGGTGCGCGGCGACCTGCGGTTGTTCACCGTCGCCGCCGGCAAAGAAGAGATGAAGGCGTCCGAGTCGGCGGGCACGAAAGACGTGCGCCGCCTCGCCCACAAGCTCGCGAACGCGCTCTACAAGTTCTACACGCGCGAGACCGGCCCGTTCGAGACGCACCTCGTGTGGGCGCGCAAGACCGCGGCGGGCAAAGACGTGTGGCTCTCCGACTGGGACGGCAAGAACGCCATCGGCATCGGCATCGGAGGCATCAACACGCTGCCGACGCTCGGCCCCGACGGCACCGTCGCGTTCACCTCTTTCCGCAGCGGCAAGCCCGACCTCTACGTCTCGAAGAACGCCGCTGCGCCGCGGGTGCTGGTGGCGTCGGGCCGCATGGCGACCGGCATCGCGTACAGCCCCGACGGCCGGCGCATCGCCTACTCGCTGGCCGACGGCGAGAGCGCGCAGATCTTCGTGGCGAACGCCGACGGCAGCTCGCCGCGCCAGCTCACGAACACGCCCTTCTTCATCAACACGTCGCCCTCGTGGAGCCCCGACGGCAAGCGCCTCGCGTTCGTCTCGAACCGCGGCGGCACTCCGCAGGTGTACGTGATGTCGGGCGAGGGCGGCGAGGCGAAGCGGCTCACCTTCCAGGGCAACTACAACCAGACGCCCGACTGGAGCCCCCGCGGCGACCTCATCGCCTTCACCGCCCGCGACGAGCGCAACGCGTTCGATCTCTTCACCATCGCCGTCGACACCGGCAAGGTCACCCGCCTCACGCAAGACCAGGGCAACAACGAAGAGCCGAGCTTCTCGCCGAACGGCCGCCTCATCGTGTTCACCTCGACGCGCAGCGGCGGAGTTCCCAAGCTGTTCGTGATGACCTTCGACGGGAACAACCAGGTCGAGCTGCCCGCCGAGAAGGGCTCGTACTCGACCCCCGACTGGGGCCCGTGAAGCGGCAGACCGTGTTCGAGCTGCTCGACGCCGCGCGCGAGCGGCCGGGCATGTTCGGCATCGACGACCAGAACCTCGAGCCGCTCGAGCTGATGATCTGGGGCTACCAGCGGGCGCTCCACACGCACGGGCTCGATCTCGACGTGCCGGGCTTCGGCCAGGTCTTTCTGTGCTGGGTGCGCCTGCGCCGCGGCTGGTCGATGTCGCGCGGCTGGGCGCACGCGCTGGCGCGGCACGCGCGCAAGGGCCGAACGCCGGCGCAGCTGTTCTTCGAGCTGGTCGACGAGTACCGGCAGCTCAAGCCGCGCGTGCTCGAGCAGATCGGCGAGCTGCAGATCGTTCGCTACGAGCCGCAGCCGTTTCACGTGCTGCGCCGCCTCGGCGACTCGGGCGTGCAAGACGACGTGCTGATGACGCCGAACGGCAGCTACGCCACGACCCTGCGGTTCGCGCGGGCCGAGGTGCGGCGTCGCACGGGAGTCACTCCCGCATCAAAGCGGCGCCCCAGTGGAACCCGGCGCCGAGGCCGACGAAGCACACGAGGTCGCCCTTCTTGACGCGGCCGCTCTTGCGGCACTCGTCGTACGCGATCGGAATCGTCGCTGCCGTCGTGTTCCCGTACTGGTGAATGTTGTTGTACACGCGCGAGTCGGGCAGCTTGAGGGCCTTCTGCATGGCCTCGCTGATGCGCAGGTTCGCCTGGTGGGGAATCACGAGAGCGATGTCGTCGACGGTGCAGCCGACCTTCGCGCAGACCTCGTGAACAGCCTCGGGCATCTTCGTGACGGCCATCTTGAAGACGGTCTTGCCGTCCATCACGGGCACTCCGCGGCCCTCGCGGGCCATGCCTTCGTCGAAGTACGGGCGGTACTTGAAGCCGGCCGACGGCACGTAGAGCGCCTCGACGTTCTTGCCGTCGCTGTGCAGCGCGTAGCCGAGCAGCCCGCGCTTCGGGTCGTCGGTGGGCCCGAGCACGCAGGCGCCGGCGGCGTCGCCGAACAGCACGGTGAGGTGGCGGAACTTCGAGTGCCAGTCGCGCTCGGCCTGGGGCACCTCTTCGGTGGTCTCGCCCATCAGCACCTTCCACGCGGTCTTCGAGAAGGGCATGAAGCCGGTGTGCACCTCGGCGCCGACGAAGAGCAGGCGCTTGGCCGCGCCCGTGCGAATCAGCGCGTCGCAGACCTGCATGCCGTAGACGAAGCCGCTGCACTGCTGGCGAATGTCGAGCGCGGGAATGTTGCCCATGCCGAGCTTCGTCTGAACCTGGCTGCCGATGCCCGGGAAGTAGTAGTCGGGCGTCATCGTCGCGCAGACGATGTAGTCGATGTCGTTCGCGGTCACGCCCGCGTCGGCCATGGCCTTCTTCGCGGCCTCGTACCCGAGGTCGGAGGTCGAGGTGCCCTCTTTCACGTAGTAGCGCTGCTGAATGCCCGAGCGTTCGCGGATCCACTCGTCGGAGGTGTCACAAACCTTCGCCATCATCTCGTTCGTCACCGTCTTCTCGCCGACGACGAAGCCGGTTCCGTAGATCCTCGAATGCGCTGGCACCATGGGTTCTGCACTTATCCCCCCCGGCCCGCCCCCTGCAAATGACATCCAATATGGCCGTTCGACGTGTCAGCCCGCCCGCACCGTTCACCCGCTCGGCCGACGCCGCCGACGCCCCTGCGCTGGCGCGCCTGCTCGACCAGCTCGGCTACCCCTGCAGCGAGGAGCAGGTGCGTGCGCGGCTCGGCTTCGGCCCACCCGATCGGCGCGTGCTGGTCGCCGAGCTCGACGGCGAGGTCGTGGGGCTCGCGGTGCTCGAGCTCACGCACCCGCTGCACGAAGCGGCGCCTGAAGGCGTGCTCACGGCGCTCGTCACCGAGGCGAACGCGCGGCACAAGGGGGTCGCGCGCGTGCTGCTCGCCGACGTCGCGAGGCGAGCCCGCCAGGCCGGAGCGCAGCGCCTCACGCTCCGCACGCACCGCCGCCGCGACGACGCCCACGCCTTCTACCGCGCGCTCGGCTTCGACGAGACGCACCTGACGTTCGACCGGGCGCTGTAACAACCGACCCGTGCGAACGCGCAGGCGCTCGCGCGCTCGCGCTCGCGCTCGTGGACGTGGACGTAGCCGTGATCGCGATCGTGATCGTGATCGTGGACGCAGGCGTGCAGCATCTGCAAAACCCACGTCATGCCGTTCTGGCCCCTCGACCCCACGATGGTCTTCCTGAACCACGGCTCGTTCGGCTCGTGCCCCTTCCCGGTGCTCGAAGAGCAGAACCGGCTGCGAGCGCGCCTCGAGGCCGAGCCCATTCACTTCCAGCTGGTCGAGCGCGAGGCGCTGGAAGTGAAGGTGCGCGCGAAGCTCGGCGCGTTCGTCGGCGCCGACCCGGAGGATCTCGTCTTCGTGCCGAACGCCTCGTACGCGACGAACACCGTGCTGCGCAGCTTGCGCTTCGAGCCCGACGACGAGGTCCTCATCACGAGCCACGGCTACAACGCCTGCAACAACGCCGTGCGGCACGTCGCTCCGCGCACGGTCGTCGCCGACGTGCCCTTCCCGCTCCAGTCGGCCGAGCAGGTGGTCCGCGCCGTCATGGCCGCCGTCACCCCGCGCACGAAGCTCGCGGTGCTCGACCACATCACGAGCCCGACGGGCCTCGTCTTCCCCATCGGCGAACTGGTCTCGCGCCTGAAGGAGCGCGGCGTCGAGACCCTCGTCGACGGCGCCCACGCGCCCGGCATGGTGCCGCTCGATCTCGCCGCGCTCGACGCCGCCTACTACACGGGCAACCTCCACAAGTGGTGCTGCGCGCCGAAGGGGGCCGCCTTTCTGCACGTGCGGCGCTCGCTGCAGCCGCTCATCCGCCCCCTCGTCATCAGCCACGGAGCGAACAGCCCGCGCACCGACCGCTCGCGCTTTCAGCTCGAGTTCGACTGGCAGGGCACGATGGACCCGACGCCCTGGCTCTGCGTGTCGAAGGCGCTGGACGTGATGGAGAAGCTCGAGCCCGGCGGCTGGCCGGCGTTGATGAAGCGCAACCGCGCCCTGGCGCTGCGCGCGCGCGATCTGCTCACACCCACGCGCCCCGCCCCCGACGACATGATCGGCACCCTCGTCGCCTGGGAGCTGCCCGACGGCGACGCCGCCCCGCTGCACGACCGGCTGTTCGCGCAGCACATCGAGGTGCCGGTGTTCCCCTGGCCGCAGCCGCCGAAGCGGCTCATTCGGGTCTCGGCGCAGCACTACAACACCGTGGCCGACTACGAGCGGCTCGCCGAGGCGCTCCGCACGTGATCTCGCTCGTGGTCATGCTGCTCGCCGCCGAGCCGGCCCCGCAGTGCGCGCGAGACAGCGACTGCGAGGTCACCACCGTCGGCAGCTGCTGCGACTGCTGCCCCGTCGAGCCGCACGCCGCCCCCAAAGACCGCTGCCGGGGCCTGAGCTGCCCCGCGAGGGCGTGCCCGAAGTCGGCGTGCAAGAAGGTGTCGTCGACCGCCGGTCTCACGGCCGAGTGTCGCGAGGGCCGGTGTGCTCTGGTGAAGCCTCCATGATCCTGCTCGCCCTGCTCGTCCTGAACGTCGACATCGCGCCGAGGCGTCCGCCGAGCTGCAGCTCCGACGGCGACTGCATGCTCTCGACGTTCGAGGGCTGCTGCGGCTCGGGCTGCCCGGTGAGCCCTTACGCGGTCACGCGCGAAGAAGATGCTGCCCAGCGCCGCCGCTGCACCATCGTCGACTGCGCGGCCCGCAGCCAGCCGGTGAAGTGCGAGCCCGCCGAACCTGCGAGCGCCTTTCGCGCCGCCTGCCAGCGCGGCCAGTGCGTCGCCGTGCGCACGGCTCCGCCGCCGATGTGCCGCGCCGACGCCGACTGCCGCGTCGACTGGTCGTTCGACGCGAACGGCTGCGCGCGCAACCCGACCGCCGTGCCGGTGACTGCGCCGCCGCCTCCGTCGCCTCCACCCCGCCCGCTCACCAAGAAGGAAGGCAAGCCGCCGCAGTTCGGCCTGACCCCGGGCGGCTCGACCCAGGAGCCCGCCGCCTGCCCAGCCCCGGCGCCGACGCGCGCCGCCTGCTCGAGCGGCCGCTGCGTGCTCGTCCGCCGCTTCGAAGAGTAGCCGCGGCTCGCCCGAGCTGAACCGCCGCTCGCCTGAGTTGAATGCGGCGTGGCGCGCGCCACGTCTTTCGCCTCGAGCCGCGACTCTCACGAAGCGCGCCGCGCCTGCGTTCAAGTCAGGTGAGCCGCGGAGTACAGTGCCGCGCCATGCTGCTCGCACTCGTCCTCGCTGCCTCTCTCACTCCTGGTGATCGAGTCCTCCTCCAAGAAGAGCGCCACCTGCTCGACCTCACGGAGCCCTCACTCGAGCCGGCCGCCACCTTCCTCATCGTCGGCGCCGGTGCGGGGCTCGGCGCCGTCGGCAGCGCGATCGGCTTCGCGGTCATGGCCGCCTCGGGCCCCGAAGACGACGACGGGCTGCGCGCCGCGCTCGCGACCGGCATGGTCCTCGGCGCCGTCATCGCGATCACCTGCATCGTGCTCGGCATCATCGAGTGGAGCGACGTGAGCCATACGCGCAGCTCCCATGACGCGCGGCGATCCGAGATCGACCGCGAGCTGGGCGCGCTCTGAGGTAGGGTCGAAAGACCCATGCCCCGCTACGCCGCGATCGACGTCGGCACCAACTCGGTTCTTCTCCTCGTGGCCGAGCGCGACGCCGCCGGCAAGTGGCAGCCCGTGCTCGAGCGCGCCGAGATCACCCGGCTCGGCAAGGGCGTCGACCAGTCGAAGCGGCTCACCCCCGAGGCCATCGAGGCGACCGTCAAGTGCCTCGAGCAGTTCGCGGCCCAGGCGCGAGAAGCCGGCGCCGCGAAGATCGTCACCTCGGCCACCAGCGCCGCCCGCGACGCCGCGAACGGCAAAGACTTTCTCGACGCGGCCAAGGCGCGCGCCGGCCTCGAGATCGAGATCATCGCCGGCAACGAAGAGGCCCGCCTCTCGTACGCGTCGGCGCACGCCGACTTCGGGGGCCAGGGCCCGCTCATCGTGCTCGACATCGGCGGGGGCTCGACCGAGTTCATCTACGGCACCGCCGAGGGCGAGGTGCAGTTCCGCCGCAGCTTCGACGTCGGCTCGGTGCGGCTCACCGAGCGCTACCAGGGCAACGCCTCCGAGGTCCGCAAGCTGCTGCGGCAGACGTTCGCGGCGCTGCCGAAGCCGCCGCAGCTCGCTCGCCTCGTCGGAGTCGCCGGCACCGTCACCACCGTGCTCGCCGTCGCGCGCGCCATCGACCCGTACGATCCGGCGAAGGTGCACGGGGCCGTCATGCGGCGCACCGAGGTGCACCAGGTCACGCACAAGCTGCTCATGCTCGATCTCGAAGGGCGCAAGAAGCTGCCCGGCATGCAGCCCAAGCGCGCCGACGTCATCCCCGCGGGCGCCATGATCCTCGAGGAGTCGATGGAGGCCGTGAACGCCCACGAGCTCACCGTCAGCGACCGCGGCCTCCGCTGGGGCCTGCTCGCCGACCGCTTCAAGGGAGCCTGAGTGAAGCGCGCGTACTTCGGGCTCGGCGCGCTCTGCATCATCAACCTCCTCAACTACACCGACCGCTTCATCCTGGCCGGCGTCATGAAGGAGATGCAGAAGAGCTGGAACCTGAACGACACGCAGGGTGGTCAGCTCGCGACCGTCTTCATGGTCGTCTACATGTGCGTGAGCCCGCTCGGCGGCTTCCTCGGCGACCGCATGCCGCGGCGCATCCTCATCGGCGTCTCGGTGCTCGTCTGGAGCGTCGCCACCGTCGCCTCGGGCCTCGCCGGCAGCTTCCGCTCGATGCTCCTCGCCCGCGCCATGACCGGAGTCGGCGAGGCGGGCTACGGCACCGTCGCTCCGTCGGTCATCTCGGATCTGTTCGTGCGCCAGCGCCGCGCGCGCATGCTCGCCTACTTCTACACCGCCATGCCGCTCGGAGCGGCCATCGGCTTCATCATCGGCAGCAAGGTCGGCGCCGATTGGCGGCACGCCTTCTTCATCGGGGGCCTGCCCGGCTTCGTGCTCGGCGTCGTCGCGTTCTTCCTGCCAGAGCCCGAGCGCGGCGCGACCGACGACGAGCCTCCACCGCCCGCCGTCTCGCTGCTCGAGGGCCTCGGCGCGCTGAAGGGCAACCTGCGCTACTGGCTCGTCGTCGCGGGGCTCACCCTGATGACGTTCTCGATCGGCGGCCTGTCGATCTGGATGCCGAAGTACCTCGCCACCGAGCGCGGCTTCGCCGACGGCGACGAGGGCCTCGCCCTCGGAGTCACCACGGTCATCGGCGGCCTCGTCGGCACCCTGGCCGGCGGCTGGTGGGGCGACCGGCTCGAGAAGAAGCGCGCCGGCGGCTCGATTCTGCTCTCGGGCATCGGCCTCATGCTCGCGGCCCCGTTCATGGTCGGCGCCGTGCTGCTCGAGAACAAGATCGCCCTGCTCGCCTGCCTGCTCCTCGCCCAGGTCTGCATCTTCTTGAACAACGGCCCGCTGAACGCCGCCATCATCAACGTCGTCTCGCCGAACCTGCGCTCGTTCGCGTTCGGCCTCTCGATGCTGACGCTGCACCTGCTCGGCGACGCGGCCTCGCCCACCCTCATCGGGTGGATCAGCGACAAGTCGAGCCTCGGCACCGCCATTCTCGTGAACGCGATACCCGTCGCGCTCGGTGGCCTCGTGCTGCTACCGGCCGTGAAGCTGTTCGCTAAGCACGGGCATCCTTCGCCGTCATCGTCCGCGGCTTGAGCTCGACGGCGACCTTCTCGAGCTTCTCGGCCAGCCGCTCGCCTTCGACGAGCAGCATCGCCTTGAGCCGCGCCCGCGAGCCGAGCGTGAACCACGTGAAGAGGTCTCGCAGCACCGTGCGCCAGCGCTCGACGAAGTAGCGCGTGAACGACGCGAGCGGCAGCGCCCCGCACAGCGCCACCACCCAGCCCGTCGTGCCCCAGTACCGCCAACCCACCCAGCACAAGACCGCTTGCCAGATCGGCGTGAGCGCCAGGGCCGCCACGAACTTGAACGTCGCCACCCGATCGCGCGACAGCGGCACCACCCGCGAGAGCAGCCGCACCAGCATGAACGGCACGAAGAACAGCGCGAGCCCGAGCAGGAACAGCGGGAACCCGATGAGCACCGAGACGAGGTTGCGCACCACGAACCGCGCGATCTCGGGCCGGCGGTACTGCAGCGAGAGATCTTTCGGGTCGGCCGCGACCATGTCGAGCCGCGAGCGAAACGACATGACCTCTTCGCGCAGGTCGTAGAGCAGCTCGGGGTCTTCGCGCGAGAGAATGTCGATGCCGCGCGCGAACCGCCGCTGCCGCTCGGGGTCGCGGTCTTTCTCGCCGATGCGCAGCGCGTACAGCTGCTCGGCCGTCTCGATGAGCACGTAGTCGCCCCACGTCTGCAGGTTCATCGTGACGTCGCGCATGCCGTCGGCGACCTGCGTCGTGAGCGACTTGACCCACTCGACCTCGGCGTCGCCCTCGATGGCGCCGGGGTTCGTGACCTCGATCGGCTTGCCGACCTCGACGCGCACCCGGGAGCGGAAGCGCGTCTTCTGCTGGTACGTGAGGCCGATGGGCACGATGCGCAGCTTCGCCCCGGCCTTCGCCGCGCGAAACGCGATGCGGGCCGCGCCCGTCTTGATCTCGGTCATCTGCGGCTCCGAGTGCGACTTGCCCTCGGGGAAGATGGTGATGGCCCGGCCCTCTTGCAGAGCCGCCGCGGCGGCGTCGAGCGTGCCCTCGTTCTTCGCCATCTGGTTCGGGTGATCCTGCTTGCGGTACACCGGCAGCGCGCCGAGCCCGCGCAGAATCGCGCCGAACACCGGCACCCGGAACAGCGGCTCCCGCGCGAGAAACGTCACCTGCCGCGGCGTGGTGCCGAACACCATCGCCGGGTCCATGATGCTGTTCGGGTGGTTGCCCACGAACATGATGGGCCCCGAGAGGTCGTCGGTCGCCCGCACGATCTGCAGCCGGTAGAACAGCCCCAGCGCGAACCCGATGACCCCCTTCACGAACCGGTAGAACACGGAGCCCAGTCTTTACCAGCGCCGTACTTCTACGCTAGGAGCGTCGAATCTTCCGTCGTCCCTGGTGAGGGGGTCGTTCACAATGAAGCAGTCTCTCCGTCTCGTCCTCGTGGTCGCAGGTCTCGCTTTCTTCACGGGCTGTCCCAGCTGCGCTCCCGGCAAGGTCGGCCCTGGAGCCGCCCGCCTCACCATCCGCAACGTCGGCGCGATGGCGACCCTGCTCAACGCAGACACGTCGTGCGGCTTCTCCGCGACCAGCGTGCTCTCGAACCCGACCGTCACCGGCAACGTCGGCGGCATGGGCACCGTGACGTACCAGGCCACCGACTGCGTCATCGACTCGGGTGAAGGCAAAGAGGTCAGCAAGAGCTGCGAGAACGTCGTCACGACGTCGAGCGGCAAAGTGACCCTGACCGCGAAGCGCACCGTCACCGGCCAGCTCACCGGCAACCCGATGAACCCCGTCATCCCCGCCGGGCCCGACGCCGTCACCATCACGCTCGAGAAGGCGACGTTCGACAACTTCAAGGTCGTCGTCTCGTCGAGCGAGAACAAGATGACCATGATCAAGGGCAACCTGACCGCGACGCTGAAGCCGCGCCTCGCCGTGAACAGCACGAACGGCGCCTGCTCGATCGCGACCCCGAACACCAGCTTCGCGGACGTGAAGTACGACGCCGCCAGCGAGGCCTTCATCGACACCCCGAGCAACGCGTTCGGCGTGACCATCGACAGCTCGAACCTCGCCGCGCAGAACGGCGTCAACGGCGACAAGACCAACGCGCTCAGCGGCCTCATCACCGTCTTCGGCAAAGAGGTCGACGCCGCGCCGGCCGAGGGCGGCCTCGACCCCGACTACAACCAGGAGAGCTTCGACAAGGGCTGGCAGTGCAACCCCGCCCTCGCGATGCCCGTCAGCTACATGTGCGCCGACCTGAAGCCCCGGCTCGCCGGCGGCGTCGCGCGCCTCACGGTGCGCACCATCGGCACGGTCGCGTCGATCGTCGACAAGAACACGATGTGCGGCTTCTCGAGCCCGGCCGTCGGCGGCACGCCGGCGCTCACCGGCACGGTCGGCAAGAGCGACGGTCAGGCGGTCTTCACCATCGGCACGCCCTGCGTCATCACGCTGCCGGCCGACACCCTGCTCTCGACCGACTGCAACATGGTCACCACCAAGGGCGGCGGCAAGGTCACCGTCACCGGCACGAAGACCGTGCGCGGCTTCCGCACCGGCAACCCGCTGCAGCCCATCGTCCCGACGACGCCCGAGCCGGCGCTCTTCGACCTCACGCTCGTGTTCGAGAACTTCGAGCTCAAGAAGAGCGACTCGACCTCGTCGCTGCTCATCAAGACGGGCGGCTTCAGCGGCAAGGTCTCGCCGCGCACGGCCATCGACAGCACCACCGGCGCCTGCAGCATCTCGACCCCGGTCGCGGGCTTCACCGACATGTCGTGGACGGCCGGCAGCACGGTTCAGCTGACCACCGACGGCAACAAGTTCGACCTCGGCGTCGGCGCCTCGATGCTGACCGCCCAGAACGGCAACAAGAGCCCGACTGCGACGAACGTCATCAGTGGAACAATCACGGTCGACGGCATGCCGTACCAACTCGCCGCCGGCGGTGAGCCCCTCGACACCGCGTTCGTTCAGGCGACCTTCGACGCCAGTTTCGCGTGCACTCCCAATATTGTTGTGCCGTCCACGGTAACAGCCGACTTAGCTTGCTCATTTCGCCAAGCACTCGGCATCGGCGCGGCACGGCTGCTCGTGAAGAGCTTCGCGACGGCGACCAGCGCGGTGAACGGCAATGCGATGTGCGGCTTCTCGGCGCCCGCCGTTCTCGGCGCTCCGACGAACGTCACCGGCGCGGCGGGCATGCCCGGCTCGATCACGTGGTCGATCAACGCCTGCGCGATCGGCCCGCTCCCGGCGAACACCACCATCCAGACCAACTGCCTCGGCAACCCGACGAAGGCCGGCGGCACCGTGACCCTCACCGGCACCAAGACCGTGCAGGGCCTGCGCGGCATGAACCCACCGATCATCCCCCTCGCGCGTGACGCCGGAACGTTCGACATGACGAACGTGACCTTCGCGGCGTTCGAGCTGTTCGAGCTCCCGAACGACGGCGGCATGACGGCTTCGTCGAAGTCCACCGTCACGGGCATGGGCTCGGTCGTCGTGCGCCCCATCGGCGGCGAGGCCGACGCCGGCATCGGCACGCCGGTCTACAGCCTCACGACCCCCGTCGCGGCCATCGACAACCTCACGATGGCGAGTGGCACGATGATCCTCGTGAGCAACGGCAGCCAGTTCGAGGTCGCGCTGACCAACGTCTCGCTCAACGCCTATAACGGCTCGCAGTTCGGCAAGTCGAACGCGCTCTCGGGCTCGCTCACCGTCGACGGCCAGCCGGTCACCATCGCGCCGAACACCCCGCTCGACCCCGCGTTCAACCAGATGCGGTTCGACCAGGCCTACGCGTGCACGCCCGGGCTTCAAACGGTTGTTCCCCCCTGAATGCTCGTGCAGATTGAGGAGCCGGGCGCCGGTGACAGCCGACGCCCAGTACACCAACCGCGAGGAGCAGTTAGATGTACGACCTGCACGACAGGATGACGGGGGACCTGAAGCTGAAGAACCTGGCCGAGAAGACGCAGAAGAAATAGCCGCCGTGCTGCAGGTGCCTCGGTGGGCTACCGCATGAGGTCCGATCATCGACTCTCGCCCGTGCTTGCCGTGCTCACACCTAGATGACAGCGGGAGATTCGTGCCCGAGCGACTGAATTCAGTGCACGAAGCCGCGCTCCTGCCGCAGCGGCTGCTCGGTCGACAGGCCCGCGCGCAGGTCATCGAGTTCGCGCTCGGTCAGCTGGACGGTGAGCTCACTCTCGCGCAGTAGCTCGCGCGCGTGGAACGCCCCCTTGCCGAGCCCCTCTGCAAGCTGCCCAGGCGGCTGCCGACCTAGAAGAAGACGAAGACGGCGCCGCCACGAACGTCGAGGCCGACGCGTTCAGTCACCAGCCCGCCGAGACGGTCGAAGCTGCACCAGAGGTCGATGGGCTCGAGTCCGACGACCACGTGGGCGCAAGGCGTAGTGATCGAGCGTTTCAGCGCCTCGAACACAAACGAGAGTGCTTCACGCGAGGCGGCGCGCCGCGCTTCGGTGCGCACGGCGCCGAGGTCGAGCACCTACCGTGTCAGGCGACAGCAATTTCTGCCCCCCTCGCGTCACTAAAACTGCCCCCCGGGGCCGTGGGTTTTGTACACGTAGTTGTCGGTCGGGTCGATCGCCGAAGCGAGCCTAGGCGCACCTCCTTGGTTCGGATTCACCGCTCAGGTCCGTTCGAGTGAAGTCTTCGTGAGCAGTCCGGACTTCTTCTTCTGGCGCAGCCGGTAGCTCTCGCCTTGGATGACGAGCGTGCGGCTGTGGTGCAGCAGGCGGTCGAGGATTGCAGCGGCGAGGACATCGTCACCGAAGAAGCCGCCCCACTGTGCGACGAGTTGGTTGGTAGTGATGAGCATGCTGCCCTTCTCGTAGCGGCGGGCGACGAGCTGGAAGAAGAGATGCGCGCTGCGCTTCTCGAAGGGCAGGTAGCCGATCTCATCAATGACCAGCAGCTTCGGCTTCGCGAAGAAGTTCAGCTTGTCCTTCAGCTGCCCCTCGCTCTCGCCCTTCGCCAATGCAGCGAGCAGCGTTGTCGCGCTGACGAAGAGCACCGAGTGACCGGTCCGGACGGGCGCGCGGCCCAGAGCAATCGCCAGGTGCGTCTTGCCGACGCCTGGCGGACCGAAGACGAGGACGTTCTCGGCCTGCGCGATGTAATGTGAATCCTCGCCGCGTCCCTCCTGACTGCCTCGGGCTCAGGTGAAACAACGCCGGGCATGAACGAAACCGTCGAAGAAGTGAGGCTGGCGCTGGGCGGGAGGACGAACGGCCAGGGCTACCGGAGTTTCACGAACGAGGCGAAGAGCGCTGCCACGAGCTTCGCGCTGCAGCGAATTGGGGAAGGCGCGACCACGAACCAGGTCGCTGAGGAGCTCGGGGCTGAAGGGCTGGACGCTGCAACGCTGGTTGCAGAACCACCGAGATGCCGACCGCGTTGCCTTCGGCGGGTCCGTTCCACAGCTCGACCGCCCGGGTGACCTCGGCATCTTTCAGCCGCGGCGCGTGCGGTCGAATCTGGACCTCGGCAGACTCGCCACCTCGGAAGTACCGCTTCACGGTGTTCCTTGAGACGCCCAACTCGCGGCTGATCCGCCTGCTGCCCCAAGCCGGCCTCGCGCAACAGCCGCATCGACTGCACCACTTCCTGCCCGACCATCGGCACCTCCGCATCGCGGGGTGCCACAACTTCCCTGTCCATCGTTGCCTACTGGTTGAGGCCCGAGGGAGTCAGTTTTAACCCTACCGATCACCTGTGCAGAACCGAATAGCCCGAGTGCTTGAACCACTGCCGACAGTGCCGAGGCTTCACCCGGCGACGTGCGCGGCGCGCGACACGGACGAGATCGGTGGGACTGCGCGGCGCGTGTTTTCGGACGTACTGCTTCTGAAGCGCCCAGCCCGGTTCGTTCGATCGGGTTGAAGTCGTGGGACTACGGCGGCAGGTAGATGAGCCGAACGCCGAAGCGCTTGCACCAGAAATCGACCCGCGGCCCCTTGTGAGCGCCGAGGTTGTCCATCAGCAGTATGTCGCCGCGCTTGAGGCGAGGCAGCAGTTTGGTGACAAGCCAGGTAACGAAGCCGTCCTTGTTCGTCGTCTCGGACATGGTGCTGAGCAGAACCCAGTCAATCGCATCGCGCCGAGCAACGTGAGGTTCTTGCCCCAGTTCATCGGCGTTCGTTCGATGTACTCGCAACCCTCTTCACCCAGGCGTGGCTGCGGGTCATCGGGTTGTTCAGCCCCGATTCGTCGAGGAAGACGAGGCGATCGGCGGGCAGCCATCGCATGCGTCGCAGAAACGCGGTCCTCTTGGCGGCGACGTCGGGGCGGAGCTGCTCGAGCGCTCTCAGCCGTTTTTTTTCACGACGTACCCGCCCCGGTACAGGGCGCGCTTGATGCTCGAGACGTGGCGACGCTCGTTCCCGCGCCGCCCGCGGTTGTACTCGGCGGTGATCTCGCCTGCGTTCGCGTCACCAAGCCGATCGAGGATGCCCTCGAGTTCCTTCACCGAGACGTCCGAGGGCGTACCGCCACCCTTCTTCTTCGGCTTCAGATGCCCGACATCGCGAAACTGCTGCTTCCGCCGCTCGAAAACTGATCCACTCGCCGCTCTCGTGAGATCCACCTGTCCGCCAGCGTCGTGAACCACGCGCAGGACGGGTCAAGGGCGTAAGCCGCGAAGCGGACTCGTGAAACGAGGCCCTTTACGCGTCCGAGCATGGTTCATCGCCTTCGACGAGGTGGATCTCGCGAGAGCGGCGGGTGGATCACTTTCTGGCCGGCGCTAACACCTGCCAAACCCAGCGCTTTGCGCTCGCTTCGCCGACCTGGAACTTCGCAGCGACCGTGGCGTACGACCCTTCGCCGCGCTCGTACGCCTCAACGATCCGACGCGTCAACTCGACAGAATGTGGCTCCGACATGGCGCCCTCAAGATCAAACTGCGATCCGCGGCGCAAGCGGGATCAGCTCAGGCGAGCAGTGGGGTTAGTGGCGCGAGGGGGCAGTTTTGCTGTCGCTCTACATTCCGCCACCTCGTCTCCTCACGCGGCCGTCGAGCTCACCATGCGGGCGAGCGCGATCTCGTGCCCAGCCCCAGGTCGGCTCTCGGCGCGAAACCGATGTGGCATGTGCCGCCCACCCGTGCCGGTGAGTTCTTTTGCCGTCCGCGAAGGCCTCAGACGACAGCCCGCTGCGCTACCACTGCTCAACTCGCTGACCCAGATCGCATCGATGACCATCCAGCACCATCTACATCATCGCGAGCGACCTCATACTAACGGGGTCCGCGCACGTCCGCGCACCGGACCCCATTGCGTTCTAGATGAATCCTTCTTAAAATAGGTTTCGCGGTCTTTCAGCGAAATGTGTCAACAAAAGTGAGACTACACTATATGACTATCTCATCGTTCCTCTCGCAAATCATTTTTGTTCTGTTCGTGGCGTTACTCGCCCAAGCTTGCGATA
>JBGALX010000048.1:0-75424 GCA_044223505.1 Myxococcaceae bacterium | reverse complement strand
CGCCGCCGCCCGACGAAGCGAGGGCGACCCGCTACGTCAGCGCGAGCACGAGCGCGCCGCCGGCAGCCGCGGCCATGGGCACCGAGAGGTTGTCGTCGATGCGCAGGCTGAAGAGCTCGGCGAGGGCGCCGCAGAGCGACGCGACGCCGACGAGCAGCAGCGCGGTGCCGAGCGCGACCTCGGGGTGCAGCACGCGCAAGAGCGAGAACGCGACCGCCGCACCGCCGATGAAGAAGGCGATGGTGCCCTCGAGCGAGCGGCCGTGCACGAGCTTGATGCGCCCGAAGCGGCGACCGATGAGGCCGGCGAGCGGGTCGCCGACGCCGAGAATGGCGACGGCGACGAGGCACAGCACGGGCGAGCGGGTGAGCGTCAGCAGGAAGAGGCCGGTGCCGTACCAGGTCGACGAGTTGACGCGGGTGGCCTCGTGCGAGTGCACGACGTGGCGGAAGAACTTGAGCAGCGCCGCGTTCATCGCCGGGCTGCGGCGGCGGCCGAGCTCGAGCACCCAGAACGTGCCGGCGTAGGCGAGCGCGGCGAGGCTGAGCCACAGCGGCGGCAGCACTTCGATGAGCAGAATCGAGAACGCGGCGGCGGCGACGTGAAACGCGCTGCGGGCGTGGTTCGTGGGGCGCAGCGACGGCACGTGAATCTGCTCGGCGCGCAGCGAGCTCGCGATGGCCTCGTACGCTGGCTGCAGCCCCTTCTTGAACGCGAGCCAGCGCGACTGGGTGTCGTGCGAGAGCTCGGGGCCGGGCAGCTTCTGCTCGAGCGTGCCGGCGAGGGCCGCGAGCCGCTCGCGCTGCGACAGCCGGCGGTTGAGCTCGAGCAGCTTGTCGCGCAGGGCGACAGCGGCCTCGTCTTTCCACCGGGCGACGTCGATCTCACTCAAGAGCTGGTGCAGCTCGATGACGAGGGCCTGGTCTGCGTTCAAGCGATTCTCCACGCTCCGAGCAGAGTCAGCGCGCGGCGCGCGCACAAGATGGCCCGGAAAAACGATGACAAGCCGGTGACCCGGCCGACCCGGTACCTCGCCGCCCGCTCGAGATGAATGCGGGGTGACGCGCGCCAGGACTCTCGACTCATCGCTCGACCCTCACGAAGCGCGGCGCACTTGCGTTCATCTCGAGTGAGCCGCGGAATGACGGCTCAAGGGAGGACGACGATGGTGTCGCGCGTACCCAGCGTCGACCACAGGCTGTCGACGCTCGTGTTGTCGAGCGCCATGCAGCCGAGCGTCCAGTCGCCGCTCGAGCCGCTGCCGTGAATCATGATGTAGCTGCCGAGCCCGGTCGTCTGGGGCGGAATCGTGCAGTTCGCCTGAGCCGCGTCGATCGCGTTCTTCTCGCTCTGCGTGATGACGCCCGCCGCGAGCCCGCGCGTGGCGTCGGCGCTGTCGGGGTACGAGACCAGGAACGACTTGTAATACGACGAGTTCGGGTTGAGCTGGCCGACGTAGAAGACGCCTTCGGGGGTCTTGCCGTCGCCCTCGAGCTGCTTGTCGCCGACCGGCGCGAAGCCGAGCGACATGCGGAAGTTCTGCACCAGCATGCCGTTGTGACAGAGCGCCATGTTGCGCGCCGACTTGTGCGCGACGACGTAGTCGTCTTTCACGGTGTCGCACGGCGAGAGGCCGCTGCCGTTCGTGCCCCACGCGACCATGCAGTCGGAGGCGCCGACCGACGAGTTCCACGTCGCGCCCATCGACGCGCCCGGCAGGCAGACGTCGTAGGTCGAGCTGCAGATGTAGCCGTCGCTCTGCCGGCAGGTGCTCGCGCTCGTGCAGTCTTTGAGGCACGCCGTCTGGCCCTGGCCGATGCCGAAGCACGTCGAGCCCACGGGGCAGCCCGCGGTGTCACACATCGCCTTCGAGCAGTAGCCCGAGGCCATCGAGAGGCACGAGTTGTTCGCGCAGTTCTGGTTCGAGACGCACGCGGCTCCGATGTCGTTCGCGGGCGCGGGCTCGCCCGGCCAGCGCTGGCCGGCCGACGGCATGCAGACCTTGAAGATCTTGTCGGGCTGGTTGTACCGCTGCCGGTTCACGCACGTGTAGCCGGGGCGGCAGCCCGTCTGCGGCGACTGCACGAAGTCGCACTCGGCGGTGCAGCGCGGCAGGCCGTTCGCGTTGATGCAGCGCGTGAGCGTGTTGCCGCTCGTGCCGCCCGTCTGCGCGGCGTCGGGGCACACGTACGTCGAGCCCGACAGCGTGCACGCCTGCGTGCAGAAGCCGTTCGTGAAGCCGTTCGTCTCGCAGAGGGTGGTCGACGTGTAGCCGGGGTCGCTGCAGCTCGACGCGCTCGTGCAGGCGCCGCCGATCCACCCCTGGTTCAGCTCGACGCCCGGCCCGATGCCCGTGCCGCCGGCGGTGCCGCCGCTGCCACCCGCGGTCGCCATGCCGCCCGCCATGCCGCCCGCAGTCGCCTGCCCGCCCGCGGTCGCGCCGGTTCCGCCGCCCGCAGTGCCGCCGGTGCCGCCGCCCGCCGTCGCCTGGCCGCCCGCCGTCGAGCCCGAGCCTCCGGCCATCGCGTCTCCGCCCGCGGTCGCCTCGCCGCCGCCGGCCGTGGCTGCGGCGCCGCCAGCCGAGCCGGTGTCGCCTCCTGCGCCTCCGGCCAAGACGACGTCGTGGGTGTTCGGATCGAAGTCAGAGGTGCCGCCGGCGCACGCAGCGCAGACGACGAGCAGGGAAACGCCGAGGGCAGAGCGCATGAACGCGCGGTCGAATACGAGATCGCGCGGGCGCCGCGCAAGGGCCCGAACTCCTTTCTCATCTTCCGAGACGGTGAGGCCCGAAACATTTCTCTACAAACTGGCTCTTGGCGCGGCAGCCCCGCGACGGCATTAGGCGCGGCATGATTCCTCCACGACCGAAGGTGCACGCGGCGGTGACGGCGGCCCAGCACGAGTACCACGCGGACCTGATCAACGAGGTCGCCGACGCGGCGGCCGCGAACGACGTGCTGGTGGTCGGCGTCTCGGGGCTGCAGCCGGGCAAGCGCGCCCGCCAGTACCTCGACGAGCGCAAGGTGCCGTACAAGTACCTCCAGTACGGCAGCTACTTCTCGGGCTGGCGCAGGCGGCTCGCGCTCAAGATGTGGCTCGGCTGGCCGACGTTCCCCCTCGTCTTCGTGGAGGGCACGTTCATCGGTGGAGCGAGCGATCTGAAGAAGCTGCTCGACTCGGGCGAGCTCGATCAGCTGCTCGCGGCGCGGGCCGCGTGAAGCAGCGCGAGGCGGCTACGGGCAGTTCTCGACGGTGATCGGCTTGGGCTGCGGGCAGAGCGCGTCGATGCCGCTCGCTCCCGCTTCGTTCTCGCAGACGACCGTGCGCGAGTGGAGCCCGTTCACGCAGGCGCTGAAGGCGCTCACGCTCCACCGCCAGGTGATGAGCGCCGCCGACGGCAGGCAGCTCGTGCCGAGGCACAGGTTGCCGGCCCCGCACGGGAGGCCGTCGACGATCTGGCTGGCGATGGCCTGGCAGCTGCCGCCGCTCGCGAGCACACAGAACAGACCGTTCGTTCCGCAAGTCGTCACCGGGTTGCACGCGCCGGTCGCGAACCCGCCGCCGGCGAGCGAGGCGCAGAGCTGATCTCTCGAGGGGATGCACGCATCGCGCAGGCACGTGCCGCCGTCGTTGCACGGGGTGCCCGGCAGCGCGAGCGGGTCGGGGCACCTCGACGACCGGCCGTCGCAGGTGTCGGCCGTGTCACAGATTCCAACGCCCGCACGGCACGGCACGCCGGCGTCGGCGACCGCTCCGTTGCGGCAGCACCCGTCTGAGCTCGCGCACGTGCAGCCCGCGGCGAGCTGGCACGTGCTCGTGCAGCACGCGTCGACGAGCAGGCCCGGGTCGCACTGCTCGCCCGGGTCGACGCGGCCGTCGTGGCAACGGGTGGTCGACCACGCCCAGGTGCCGCCGTCGTTCACGCACTGCGCGAACGGTTGCAAGAGGTAGTTGCTCGCCGCGGTGATGCTCGCGCTCGAGAACGTCGTGCTCGGCGGGCTCGTGATGGCCGGCGCCATCACGAACGGCGCGCCCAAGCCGTCGTGCGGCATGTTGAGGCCGTGCCCGAGCGCGTGAGCGACGAGGGTCGAGTTGATGGCGGTGTCGTTGAACACCTGAACCACTCCGGACGAGGCGCTGGTGCAGACCGAGCCCTGGAAGGCGAAGTCGATCACCGAGGACGCGAGGTCGCGGTGCGTGAACAGCAGCGCGAAATCGAACGGCACCATCGCGCTGCGACGCGTCGACACGAGCAGGTCGAACGAGTTGAGCAGTCGGCTGACGTCGATCTCCTCCCGTCGGTTCGACAACGCACCGGAGCAGTCGGCCGGCGGCGGCGTGGTCAGGTAGCAGCCGATGCACGACGTGTTCGTCGGCTCGGGCGTGTCGCAGGTCCGGTACGGGAGGCCCGAGCGCGCCGAGTCGAACGGCACGACGGCCTCGAGCGAGATGCGCAGCGGCTGGCTGAAGGCGGTGCCCGAGTAGATGGCCGCCGCGCCGCGCACGGCCGCTTCGATGCGCGCGTTCGTCTGGTCGCCCCAGAACCGCTCGACGCTCTCGTCGTAGAAGACCGCGACGTCGACCGAGCGCCCACTCGCGACGCAGCTGCGCCCGCTGCCAGGACACGACGAGCAACGATGAGCGGCGCAAGGCGCGAGAGCCTAGCGTGAAACCCGAAGCGCGAGACCCGGCTGCTTTGCGACGGCGGGTCGTCGACTCACGGGGCGAGCAGCACTTCGAGATCATCGAGCTGCCGCGCCACCTCGAGGCGATCGTCGTTCGTCGCCGCCTTCTTCGCGGCCGCCCGCGCCTCGCCGAGCTGCTGCAGCAGCACGCCGTCGGTGTCGCCCGTCGAGCCGAGCCGCTTCTCGAGCTGGAAGATGCGCTGGAACAGCTCGTTCTTCGAGATCACCGTCCCCGCGGGGATCACCTTTCGCGCCCGCTTCGGTTTCCTCGGCTCGGGCGCGGGCGCCCGTACAGGCACGGTCGGCGCGGGCGCCGCGACCGGAGCAGGCGCCGCCACCGGCGGGGGCTCGGGCGCACTCACCGGCGTCACCGCCGGAGTCGAATGGGCAAAGCGCCAGTACCCGTACGCGCCCCCCGCAATCACGCAGAGCAGCAAGAACGCGACGAGCCCGCCGCGCCCGCCCGACGGCGCCGGCGGCTTCGGCTTCGACAGAGGGATGGGCTCGCCCTGAAGCAGCTCTTCCGCGAGCGCGGTCTCTTTCGTCGCCGGCTTCTGCACGAGGGGCGCCGGCGTGTGCAGCGTGCGCCCCGGAGGTGGCGGCGACGGCACCGGAATCATCGACGGCTGCGACGGCCGCGGCGCAGGCCCGCCCTCGAGCCGCTGCCGCAGCGACTGGCACGCGCGCCCGAGCAGCTCGCAGCTCACGGGCCGGTCACCGGGCTCCTTCCGCAGCATCCACCACACGAGCTGGTCGACCTGCGCCGGCACGTCGGGCCTCAGGTCCGCCACGTGCGGCGGAGCGTCCTGCACGTGCTTCACGATCACTTCGACGTCGTTCGCGCCGAGGAACACGTGCCGCCCCGTCAAGAGCTCGAACATCACGCAGCCCAGCGCGTAGATGTCGCTCTGCGCCGTCACCGTGCCGCCGCGCGCCTGCTCGGGAGACATGTAATCGGGCGTCCCCACCGCGACGCCCGTCTGCGTCTGCACGCTCACTCCGCCGCCGAGCTTCGCGATGCCGAAGTCGAGCAGCTTCACGTACGCAGGCTCTCGCCCCGTGTCGACCAGGAACAGGTTGCTCGGCTTGATGTCGCGGTGAATCACGTTCGCCATGTGCGCGGCGTGCAGCGCGGCACAGATCTGCTCGGCGTACAGCAGCACCTCGGTCGCCGGCAGCGGCGCGCGCTCCTTCATGATCCGCTCGAAGCCCTGCCCCTCGAGCAGCTCCATCACGAAGTAGTGCGACCCGTCGGGCAGCTGCCCGAACCCGAAGATGTCGACGATGCCGCGGTGCCGCGCCTCGTTCACCGCCCGCGCCTCCGACACGAAGCGCTCGACGAAAACCGGGTCCTGCGACAGCTTCGCCTTCAACACCTTCACCGCGACCCGCTTGCCGATGATGGGGTGGCGGCCCTCGTACACGATCCCCATGCCGCCGACCCCGAGGCGGCTCACGATCTCGTACTCGCCGACCCGGTGGCCGCTGAAAGTCTTCGGCTGCGGCAAAGCCGCGGGAGTCTAGCTGCGATTCCAAGACCCTCCGAAATCCCCGGCTGCCTGCTGTCGGCACCCTGCGGGCACTGTGGTTGTGCCGCGCCTAAAAAACCGATTATGGAGTCAGCCCCGCCATGACCCGATACGCAGCGCTCGCCGTGCTCCTGGCCGCTTGCGGTTCCCCCGGCACGGGAGGCACCGGCGGAGGTGACGCCACCGGCGGCGGATCAGGAACCGCCGGCGGCTCAGCGACCGCGGGAGGCTCTGGCACCGCGGGCGGCTCCAGCACGGCGGGCGGCAGCTCTGGCACCGCAGGGGGCACCGCCACCGCAGGCGGCACCGGCACCGCAGGCGGCACCGGCACCGCGGGCGGCACCGCAACCGCGGGCGGCACCGCCACCGCTGGCGGAGGCTCGGGCACCGCCGGCGGCTCGACGTTCACCGGCATCAAGAAGGTGTTCGTCATCGCGATGGAGAACCAGGACAGCTCGAACATCTACGGCAACAGCGCGGCGACGTACCTCAACAGCACGCTGATGGCGCAGGGCGGCCACGCGAGCATGTACGGCGACGTGCTGGCCACCTCGGTGCCGTCGGAGCCGCACTACGTCTGGCTCGAGGCCGGCACGAACGCCTTCACCGACCACACGTTCACGAACGACAACGACGTCTCGCCGACGAACAGCACGAGCTCGACCGCGCATCTCGTCACGCAGCTCGCGGCCCTGCCGCAGCCGAAGACCTGGCGCGCCTACCAGGAGGACATGAACTCCTCGAGCGGCGCCTGCCCCATCGCGTCGAGCGGCCAGTACGCCGCGAAGCACGACCCCTTCGTCTTCTTCCAGGACGTCTCGGGCAACCCGCCGTCGAAGACGAACACGAGCTGCGCAGCGCACCACAAGGCCTTCACGGTGAGCGGCTTCAAGGCCGACCTGCAGGCGAACGACGTCGCCGACTACACGTTCATCACGCCGAACCTGTGCAACGACATGCACGGCGGCATCTGCGCGAACCTGTGCGTCATCGGCAGCAGCAGCACGTGCGTCAGCGCCGGAGACTCGTGGCTGCAGGCGATCGTCCCGGACATTCTCACGTACATCAACGCCCACGACGGCGTGCTCATGATCATCTGGGACGAGCCCGCCAGCGGCAGCACGAACCCCTTCGTCATCATCGGCCCGCACGTGAAGGCGAACCACACGAGCTCGGTCGCGCTCTCTCACTCGAGCTACCTGAAGTCGCTGCAGCGCATCTTCGGCGTCACCGTCTCTGCGAACGTCGCCTCGGCGAACGACTTCTCCGACTTCTTCCAGCCGGGCTACTTCCCCTGATTCGCGCCGCGGTCCTCTGTGCGGCGCTGTGCAGCTGCGGCGCCGCCCCGATGATGCCGGTGCCGGTGTCCGACGGCTACGTGCCCTTCGCGCGCGACTTCACCGGCTACGCCACCTGGGAGCGCTTCGAGATCCACTCCGGCCTCGCCGAGGGCGCGAGCCACATCGCCGGCGACCGAACCGTCTTCCTGAACCGCCGGCCGATGCACGGCGCCACCGCCTTCCCGCCCGGCACCCTCATCGTGAAGGCCACGACCGACCGCGTCTTCGCGATGGCGAAGCGCGGCGGCGACTACAACGCCGACGGCGCCGCCGGCTGGGAGTGGCTCGAGCTCGAGGGCTCCAGCGAGCAGCCGTTCATCCGCTGGCGCGGGCTCGGCCCACCGAACGGCGAGGCCTACGGCGGCCCCGGTAACAGCGGCTGCAACAACTGCCACACCGGTGCCTGGCAGAACGACTTCGTCCAGGCCGCCGCGCTGCAACTGACCGGACTCTGAGGCCGACGACGGCAAGGGCGCCGAGCTGCCTTGATCGCGATCAAGGAGCCCCCGCGCCCGCACGCCTAAGCGTCGCCGCATGCAAGCTCGGAAGACCGGCGAGGAGGCCCGCCGATGAGGGCCTACGTGCGGCACACCCGCGGGCGGATGTTCGAGAGCGACTTCCTCGAGTTCTTCTCGAAGACGCACCCCGCGATCCCCTTCATGTTCTGGGTGCCCGTGGCGCTCGCGATTCCGATTCACGCCGCCGCGACGGGGCTCGTGACCGGCGTGGGCCTGCTCGGGTTCGGCCTGCTCGGCCTCATCGGCTGGCAGGTCACCGAGTACTTCGTGCACCGGCACCTCTTTCACTGGCAGGGCATCGGGCCCCGCACCCGCCGGCTGCACGACATCGTTCACGGCTACCACCACAAGTACCCCGACGACCCGGGCCGCCTCGTCATGCCGCTCGCGGTCAGCGTCGGCATCGCGCTGCTCGTCGGCGGCGGCCTCGCCCTGCTCCAGCGGCCCGGCGCCACCGTGCCGTTCTTCACGGGCTTCCTCTGGGGCTACCTCTGGTACGACTTCATGCACTGGTCGACCCACTTCCGCACGCCGCGAACCGCGTGGGGGCGCGCCATGCGCGGGCACCACATGGCGCATCACTTCGCCGACATCGACTCGAACTTCGGCATCAGCCACCGCTGGCTCGACAGCGTGATGGGGACGCGCCGCCGATGAACGTCACCGACCCGACCCAGGCGCCCGTCTACGGCGACGGCTGGCTCTCGCGCACCTTGCGCGCCGGGCTCTACGACCCGCGCGACGAGGTCTTCGTGCGGCTCACGCTGCGAATGATCGCGACCCTGAGCGCCGCGATGGCCGCGCTCGCGTTCGTGCTCACCCGCACCGAGGTGCCGAGCGCGCTCGCCATCGCGGCTTACGTCGCGCTCTGGGGCTGGCTCACGCCCCCGGTGATTCTGATGCTGCACAACACCATGCACCGCCGGTTCATCCGCGCGCCGCGCGCCGCCGACTTCGCGCACCCCTTCGCGATGTCGTTCTTCTTCGGCATCCCCACCGGCTACCGCGAGCACCACCTCGGCATGCACCACGCCGAAGACAACATGCCGGCCGACCTCTCTTCGACCGTTCGCTACCGGCGCGACAGCTTTCTGCACTTCCTCGTCTACTTCTTCCGCTTCTTCTGCCTGATCATCGTCGAGCTGCCGCTGTACCTCGTGCGCAGGCGGCGCTTCGCGATGGCGAGGCGGGCGCTCTTCGGCGAGCTCGCGCACCTCGCCGTCATCGCCGCCGCGCTCGCGTGGGACCTGCGCTTCGGCCTCGCCGCCTTCGCCATCCCCTTCGTCGTCACCCGCTTCATGATGATGGCCGGCAACTGGGGCCAGCACGCGTTCATCAACCTCGAGCGCGAGAATGACGGCCTCTCGAACGCCATCACCTGCATCAACTCGGCCTACAACCGCCGCTGCTTCAACGACGGCTACCACATCGGCCATCACCTCAAGGCCAACCGCCACTGGACGGAGCTGCCCGGCGACTTCCTCGCCAACCGCGAGCACTACGCCCGCTCGGGCGCCCTCGTCTTCGAGGGCCTCGACTTCTTCGCCGTCTCGCTGCTGTTGTGGCTCGGCCGCTGGAACACGCTCGCCCGCCACTGCGTTCGGCTCGACGGCCGAGAGCGCAGCGACGCCGAGATCGTGGCCATGCTGAAGGCGCGGGTCGCACCGTGCGGGGCCGCGCGCGAGGTCGCCGAGCCCGACCTCACGGGCGCTCGCCCCGGCGTCTGACTTCACCAGTCACTGAGCGCCGACGCGACAGGCGACGGGCGGCGCCGCTCGAACCGCCGCCCCTCGTCGTCCGCGTCAGTCGCCGTTCGGCCGGTAGTACGACGTCACGTCCTTCAGCTTCTGGTGGCCGGGGCCGACGTGGGGCTTGTTGCCGTCCATCGTCTCGACCGTGCCGTCGTCGTTCACCTTCGTGACGATGGCGTGGTGGTTCTGCGGGCCCGCGAGCGTGATGACGTCGCCCGGCTTGATGCTCTGCTCGAACGCCTGGCGCTCGGCCTTGTACGACGCCGGGTCCGAGAACTTCGGCGCCATGACGTGCGAGACGTCGCCGACCATCTGGCCGTCCTTCCACTTCACGTCGCAGCCGGCCTCCTGGAGCACGTGCGTCGCCCAGATGCCGCACCAGCTCGCCCCGCCTGGCTTCACGCTGCCGTTCTCGTTGACCGTCTGGCACTCCTTGTCGCTCGGGCGCCAGCCGGTCGTCTTCTCGAACACGTCTTGCAGGTGCTGCCAACCCTTCACCTTGCCGTCTTCACCGCGCTTCGACGGGTTGATGGAGTCGTCCTCCGACTTCGCGATCTCGACCGTGCGGTCGGCGACGCCCGTGGAGCGCTGGCCGCTGATGGCCTCGGCCCCCGCCATCGGAGGCGTGCTCAGCGCCGGCGTGCTCGAAGACGACTGGCTGCCGGGCAGCTCGAACCCCGAGCAGCCCTTGAACACGTCGAGCTCCGGAGGGAGCTCGGGCAGGCCGCCCGCACCGGGCACGTCGACGCCACCGGGGATGCCGCCGGGAGCTCCGCCGCCACCGAGCAGGCCGGTCAGCTCTTCGGCCGCCGACTTCAGGGCCTGCGAGAGGTCAGGGGACTCGGACGAAGACTGAATGAACTTGCTGATGAGCGACGAACCGGAACCGATGGGGGAGGTGGACATGAGTGAAGAGGTTGTCGCCACCTCTCACCGCATCGTCGTTCCGGCGATCTGCCGCGGCTTACATGTCGGCAACGGGCATCGAATGACCTTCTGTGACAGCCCAGGTCACTCTGGGCCCGGAGGCTGTGAACGCCCCAGTCACTACACCCAGGTGTCGGGGATGACGTTGGGCTTCAGCTGCGAAAAATCTTTCAGGAGCTGGAGCTGGCGCTGCGCCGTCGGGTTCGGGTTCGCGGCGAGCTTGTCTTCGAACGCCTTCACCGACGCGAGCGCATCGGCGCGCGACATCGTCTGGAAGTTCGGCGGCGTCAGGCCGACCGCGCGGTACGCCTCGCCGATCTTCTGGCCGTGCGTCTCTTGGAAGCGCTTCGACACCACCGGGTAGAACAGCAGGCGAATCGTCTGGTCCTTCTGCAGGGTCAGCTGCGCCTTCTCGGCCGCCGGCAGGTCGGGGTGCTGCAGCAGGCGCTGCGTCGCCGAGTAGAAGTCGCGCACCGGGCCCGTCTGGGCGTCGGCGATGGTGGCTCTGCCCGAGAAGGCCTCGTCATACGCCGCGCGGCCGCTCTCCATCGTGGAGCGCAGATCTGAGAGCGCCGGCGGCGGCGCGCCCTGCAGGCCGCCGTCCCTCGTCCAGATGGAGACGTTCTCGCCCTTCCGCATGTTGGCGAAGCGGTCTTTGTTGATGCCCTGGCTCTCGCCCCGGGTCGCGCGCTCCCATTCTTTCTGGTGCGCGGTGGCGCCCGATGAAGCCCCCGGCGAGCTGCCCTCGTACGCCATGATGGTCTTCACGTTCGGGAACATGGCCTGGTACTTCTCCATCGAGGCCTGGCCGCCCGAGTAGCAGCCGGCGACGAGGAAGTCTTCGACGCTGCGCGCTCCGCGGGGCATCGCCTCGGCGAGCTGGCCGAGCACCTCCCAGGGGAGCTTGCCGTTGTTCTCGCCGTACACGCCGCTGCCGGTCTGGTGGCCCGACAGCACGAGCCGCGAGGGCACCTGCCCGCCGCGCTCGGCCTTGGCCCACTCGCGCGCGATCTGCGCGAGCTCGTCGCGGCCCTGATCGAGGGCCCAGTTGTCCTGGCTGAGCACGTCGGCGATCTTCTGCGTCTGCTCGGCCGGCAGGCCCAGCGTCAGCGCGAACGACATCGCGCCCTCTTTCGTCTTCAGGTCGTGCGTGCGCCCGTCAGAGGTCGTGATCCTGTCCGGGTTGCGCTGGTCGTTCTTGATGACCGAGACGTCGGTGCCGCGCGCCTTCAGGGCGTCGGACTCGAGCGTCGAGCGGTGATCATTGGAGTCGTTCATCGCCACGAACAGCACCCGGTCGTTCGACCGCGGCGCCCAGCCCTGAGCCGCCGGAGTCGTCGGCGTCGAGGCCCCGTCCGTCGGCACCCGCCCGCCCGTCGGCACCTGCAGCTGCCAGCCCGCGCCCAGCTTTCGCGGGTCGGTGATGTTCGGGTACCGGCCCTTGTTCGCGTTCTGCAGCTGCTCGACCGTGACGCCCATTCGGCTCGCGATGCCGCCCAGCGTGTCACCGCTCCGAACCGTATAGGTCTGGGCGGGCGTGGTGGTGTTGTTCGTCGAGGCGCTCTGCGAGCCTGTGGTTCGTTCGATGGGCATGAGGGGCTCCTATTATCGCTCCGAGGGGTTTGGAAGTTGCAAGCCCGTCGAGCCGGTCAGCCGCCTCCTGCGTCGTCGCGCACGTCGATGAGGAGCCCCGTCGCCTCGAGAAGTCGCGGCAGGTGCGGCTCGCCGTCGTGGTTGGCGGCGGCGCGTGGAGCGCCGTGGGCCCGCGGGCGCCGCGACCGCGGCCCAGGTCGTCCCATTACGCCATCGTGAGCGCGGGAGCGTAGTAGATTGCGCGCGCCCACCCATGCTGCGAACCCGCGCGCTGCTCGCCCTGCTGATCATCTTTGCGGGGTGCCGCAAGGGAACCGCCGACGGGGGGCTGCTCGCCGACATCGCGATCGACCCGATGGCGAAGGTGACGTGCCTCGAGCTGCAGCTGTCGAGCGACGACGGCACCGTGCTCGTCACGCGCCGGTTCGAGCGCGGCGACAAGAGCGCCCTCGAGATCGGCATCGGCCAGACCGGCGAGCCGAGCCTGCCGGCCGACATTCGCATTCGCGCGCTGGGCCTGTGGTCGAGCGGCGCCGAGTGCGGCGACCAGGCGAAGCCGAACTCGGCCGCGTCCGAGCAGGCCGCCCACTTCACCGTCGGCAAGGTCGAGAAGGTCTCGCTCACGGTGCGGCCGCCGTCGCCGCAAGACGACGCCGACGGCGACACGTTCATCGGCACGACGAAGGGCGGCCCCGACTGCGACGACTCGCAGCGCGCGGTGAACCCGGGCGCGACCGAGGTCTGCACGATGCTGACCGACATGAACTGCAACGGGCGCCTGGGCTGCGACGACGCCATGTGCGCCGGCGTGCCCTGCGCCCGCCCGCCCGTCGCGCTCGCGTTCGTGAGCGCGCCGCAGGTGATCGGGGCGTCGCTGTGCTCGCAGCCCATCATCATCGAGGCGCGCGACTCGATGGGGCAGCCGGCCCCGGTGGGCAGCGACGTCGCGGTCGCGCTGGCCGAGGTCGGCTCTGCGCTCTCGCTGCGGGTCTACGAAGACTCGGGCTGCACGATTCCCGCGACGATGCGCGCGATTCCCCGACAGCAGACGCAGGTTCGCTTCTACGTGCGCAGCCAGACGGCGGGCACGACGAACATCTCGGCGCAGGGCGGCGGCTTCGTCGACGCGCAGCAAGAGCTGCGGGTCGCGCCGGGCACCGCGATCTCGATCGGGTTCCGCACGCCGCCGCGAACCGTGAAGTCGGACACCTGCTCGCAGGGCGTCACGCTCGACGCGCGCGACACGTGGAACAACGCGGCGCCCGTCACCGCGACGGTGCCGGTGACGCTGACGCTGACGCCCGCCACCGGCATCACGCTCTACTCCGACGCGAGCTGCACGACGCCGCTGATGATGCCCGCGCTCATGAGCGGCACGCCGTCGCTGACGTTCTTCTTCAGGCCGGCGCGCACGCCCGCGATGGTGCGCGTCGACGCCTCGGCCGGCGCGCTCGGCATGGCGAGCCAGACCGAGACCGTCGTCGCGGGCGACCCGACGCGCATCGTGTTCGCGACGACGAGCCAGCGCGTGGTCGCGGGCGTGTGCTCGGGCGCGATGACGCTGAAGCTGCAAGACGCGCAGGGCACCGACACCGCGGCGCCGGCGGCGGTGAGCCTCGGGCTGAGCGGGCCGACGCTGTCGTTCTTCAGCGGCTCCGGGTGCGCGGCGGCCTCGATGGTGACGGCGGCGGCGATTCCAGCGGGCGCGGGCCAGGCGACCGTCTACTTCATCGCCACCGGAGCGGGCATGCCGACGGTCACGGCCTCGGGGCCGGGGCTCTCGCTCGCGATGCAGACGCAGACCGTCGACCCGGCGCCGCCGGTGAAGCTCGGCTTCACGACGCCCGCCCAGGGCGTGCAGACGACCCTCTGCTCGGGCCCGGTGCGGCTCTCGACGCTCGACGCGTTCGACAACCCGTCGAACGTCACCGGCGCGGCGCTCGCCATCGCGCTGTCGGCGACGCCGCCTTCGGGCTTCAGCTTCTTCCCGGGCCCGGGCTGCTCGAACCCGGCCATCTCGTCGCTCAGCATTCCCCCCGGGATGAACACGGTGACGTTCTCGTACCGCGGCGACACCGCCGGCACGGTGACGATGCTCGCCGACTCGGCGCTGAACCCCGACCCGACGCAGGTGACGAACATCGGCGTGATGCCGCCGTCGAACCTGGTCTACCTGACGGGGCCGCAGACGCGCATCGCGAACCAGTGCTCGGGCGCGGTGACGCTCGAGTCGCGCGACAACGGCGGCAACCGCTCGAACGTCGGCAGCGACCTCGTCATCGCGCTCAACGCGAGCGTGATGGCGCCGGGCTTCCGCTTCTTCTCGGACCCGCAGTGCTCGACGGCGGTGACGCAGGTGACGCTGCCGGCGAACCAGTCGCAGGTCACGTTCTACTTCCTCGGCACCACGGCCACGGCGGTGACGATGACGCCGGCCTCGTCGCTGATGGGGCCGGGGCCGCAGACGGCGACGATTCGGCCCGCGGCCGCCTCGGCGCTCGCCTTCCTCGCTCCGCCGCGCAGCATCACGGCAGGGGGCTGTGCGGGGCAGCTCGTCGCGCAGGCGCAAGACGCGTTCGGCAACGTGGCGCCGGTGGCGGGTGACCACGTGCTGGCGGTGTCGGGGCTGCCGGCCGCGGGGCTGACGTTCCACTCCGACGCGGCGTGCATGACGGCGCCCATCACCTCGGCCACCATCGTCGACACGCAGTCGCAGGTGACGTTCTACGCGCGCGGCACCGTGATTCCCTCGTACACGCTGGCGGCGCAGAACGCGGCGCTGGGCACGGCGAGCCAGGCGCTGACGGTCGGGGCCGCGGGCGCCGCGAAGCTGACGCTCGCGACGCAGCCGCAGGTGCTCGGCACGGGCGTGTGCTCGGGCGCGTTCACCATCGAGCGGCGCGACATGTTCGACAACCTGGTCACCGCCGCGACGCCGCTCGCGGTGACGCTCGCGAGCACGCCGGGCTCGAACGTCACGTTCTACACCGCGATGGGCTGCGGCAGCGGCGCGACGGGCACGGTCAACATTCCCGCGTCGGCGCCGTCGGTGACGGTCTATTTCCGCGGCACGACGCCGGGCATGCCCACGCTGACGGTGAGCTCGGGCGCGCTGACGCCGGCGACGCAGCAACAGACCATCTTCGTCTCGGCGCCGACGACGCTGGTGTTCTCGACCGCGCCGCAGAGCAGCGTGACGGCCGGCACCATCTCGATGCCGGTGACGCTCGAGGCGCGCGACATGTTCGGCAACGCGTCGCCGGTCACGTCGAACCTGCCGGTGATGCTGAGCGTCAGCGCGATGCCGTTCGACCTCTGCGGCGACCCGGGGTGCGTCTCGTTGAACCCGATGGTGCAGCTGACGGCGAACCAGTCGAGCGCGACGTTCTTCTTCCGCAGCAACGTCGCAGGGCCATACACGCTCACGGCGAGCTCGAGCCTGGGCAACCCGACACAGCTCGAGACGGTGGTGCCGGCGGACGCGACGCAGCTCGTGTTCACGACGGGGCCGCAGGCGCGCGACCTCGGCACGTGCTCGAACGTGGTGACGGTGCAGCGCCGAGATCAGTTCGGCAACCCGGTCACCGCCGGCGGCGCCATGCCGCTGATGCTGTCGGCCTCGCCGTCGAGCGGCTTCACGTTTCACGCGGCGGCCGGCTGCGCGATGCCCGCCATCGGCACCGCCACGATTCCCGCGGGGGGGCACTCGGTCAGCTTTCACTTCAACGGCACGGTGCCGGGCACGGTCGTGGTCTCGGCGACCGCCTCGAGCGTGACGGTGGCGCAGCAGAACGAGACGCTGAACCCGATTCCGCCGTCGCGCCTCGGCTTCCTCGCGGCCCCGGGCAGCGTGACTGCGGGGGCGTGCTCGGGCGTGTTCACGCTCGAGGCGCGCGACGCGTTCAACAACCCGGCCACGGTCGCGGCGAGCACGCTCATCACGACGACCGCGTCGGGGCCGGCGAACGCGACGTTCTACTCGGACGCCGCGTGCACGCAGACGATGCCCACCACCATCGCCGCGATGGGCACCACGGCGAGCTTCTACCTGAAGGCGACCGGCGCCGGCGCGCACATGGTCAACGCGCAGAACGCGGGGCTGGGCATGGTGGCGAGCCCGCTGACGGTCAACCCCGACGCGCCCGTGGCGCTGCAGTTCACGAGCTCGCCGCTGACGCTGCGGGTGCAGGAGTGCCTGGCCACGCCGGCCGCCGTGCGCACCATCGACGTGAACGGCAACACGGCTCCGGTCGCGGGCGCGGTGACGCTCACCCCCGGCGAGGTGCCGGTGGGCGGGGTCACGTTCTGGCAGGAGGCCTCGTGCAGCACGCCGCTCGCGAGCATCGCGCTCACGGCCGGCGGCACCGGAGGCAGCTTCTACCTCAAGGGCGGCAACACGCCGCAGACGGTGCAGGTGACGGTGACGGCGACGGGCGGCATCACGTCGGCGTCGCAGAACCAGACGGTGAACGTGGGCCTGCCGAACAAGCTCGTCATCACCAGCGCGACCAAGAGCCTGATGGCAGGCGAGTGCTCGGGCGCGATGACGGTGCAGTCGCAAGACGTGGCGAGCAACCCGAGCGCGGTGGCGGCGAACACGGCGGTGACGCTGTCGGCGCCGGCGGGCGCGGGCGTGACGTTCTACAACTCGACGAACTGCTCGGGCGGCGCCGTGAGCCAGGTCACGATGAACGCCACGACGAACAGCGTCACGTTCTCGATGCGCGTCGTCACCGGAGGCACTCCGAACCTTAACGCGACGGGGGCGGGCATCCCCAACGCGGCGACGCAGGGCGCGAGCATCGCACCGGCGGTGCGCACCGGCGCGTGCACCCTCATGAACGGCTCGGGCACGCAGGCGTGCCCCATCAGCCCGGCGCTGAACGCCGACCTGACGAAGACGTTCTTCCTGTTCCAGGCGACGAGCGAGAGCGGCGGCCTCGGCTCGACGGCGGTGCGGTGCGTGCTGACCGACGCGGCGACGCTGACGTGCTCGCGCGGAGGCACGGTCGGCGCGATCTCGATTCGCTGGTACACCGTCTCGCGGGCGGCGGGCCTCAACGTGCAGCACTTCCCGGCGGTGAGCTCGCCGAACCCCGGCGGCACGCCGACGACGACGCTGCCCATCAGCGCGGTGAACACGGCCTCGAGCTTCGTGCTCATGTCGACGTCGGTCGGCAACGTGCTGCAGGTCGACGAGGAGCGCTGGTCGAGCGTTCGCCTCGCGTCGTCGACCTCGGTCGAGATTCGCCGGCGGCTGGCGCCGAACGCGACGCTGACGCACTCGATTCAGGTGGTCGAGTGGACGGGCGCTGCCGTCGATCGACCCGCCGCATCGCTGTCGATTCCGAACAACGACGGCTCGGAGTCGCCGCCCGCCCTCACGAGCTCGAGCGACCCCGCATTTCTGCTCTACAGCTCGCGCGCCGGAGACGGGAACAACAACCGCGACCTGTGCCGACTGGCGATTCGGGGCACGCTGACTCCGCCGACGATGGTCACGTTCACGCGCGGCCTCGGAGGCACCGGCACCTGCGACGACGGCGTCCTCGACGTCGACTTCGAGCGGGTGCGGCTGCCGGGCCACCGCGTCGACAACGTGCTCGTCACGATGCCGGCAGCGGCGGTCGACGCAGCGCCGGTGATGCTCGCGATGCCGGTCGACCTGACGCGCACCGTCGCGTTCTTCGGCAACACGAGCTTCGCGGGCCAGGCGATGGGCGAGTCGTCGGACATCGAGCCCGACACGTTCCGCGACGCGCTCGCGCGCGCCTCGTTCACGAACGACAGCACGGTGCAGGTCTCGCGCGGCGAGCCCACGTCGACGAGCACCACCGCGAGCTCGTGGTCGATGTTCGTCTGGCAGGTCGACCCGTCAACGCCCTAGGAAGCGGCGGTACGCGCGCAGCTCGTCGTGGGCGACGGCGCTGACGAGGCGCCACGGCCCATCGGCGCGGGCGAGCACGTACGAGGTGGTGAAGTCGTAGAGCGGCAGGTCGGCGAGGCCGCGGAGCTCCCAGCGCACGGTGGCGCGGCGGAGCAGCGACGACAGCACCTCGACCTGCAGGTCGAGCAGCGCGATGCGCTTCATGCCGACGCGGCGGTAGAGCTCGAGCGTCTGCTGCAGCGGCGCGCGAAACGCCTCGGCGCTGGGCACGGCGAGCGTCGAGACCGAGTCGACGAGGTCGTTGGTCACCTGGCACGGGTACCCCCAGAGCGCGGTGATGGCGGCGACGTCGCCGGCCTCGAACGCGGCGGCGTAGCGCTCGAAGAAGTCTTCGATCTCTTCCACGGTCTTCGGCCCTATACCGCGGCTCACCTGCCGAACGACGCATTCAACTCGGGTGGGCAGCGAGATAAGCATGGCCTTTCGTGAGCGTCGGACGACCCCTGCAGGCCGGCACCGTCGAGCCCGATGCGCTCGGCGCGAAGCTGCTCGCCCACGAGCGGCAGGAGGGCGAGCCGCACGTGGTGCTCGGCCCGCGCGAGCAGGCGCTGCTCGCGACGATGCCCTGGCCGCACCGGCGCAGCGAGTGGCTGCACGGGCGCCGGGTGGCGAAGGAGCTGCTCGCGCTCGGCTTCGGCCTCGACCCGAGCCGCACCGAGGTGCTGCCGGCCGAGAGCGAGGCGCCCGAGGTGTGGGTCGACGGCGCGCGGCGAACGGACCTGGTCATCAACATCAGCCACACGAAGCGCTACGCGGTGGCGGCGGCGTCGGCGTTTCCGGTCGGGGTCGACGTGTGCGACGACGAAGACGGGCGCAGGCTGCCGCGCATCGCGCGCCGGGTGATGAGCGAGGGTGAGGCCGAGCGCTGCGGCGCTTTCACCGACGACGGCACGCAAGCCGCGGTGTGGGCGCTCAAAGAAGCAGTGCTGAAGCTGCGCATCGGAGGAGTCTTCTCGCCCGGAGCGCGCAGCGTGCGGGTCGAGTCGCTCGAGCCGGCGCAGGTGGCGAACGCCGACACGCGCGTCGAGCTGTTCAGGCTGTCGCACGGGGCGGTCGCAGTGGCGGTACGAGCGGGGTAAGGTCGCTGGGTCAGAACCGACCCATGGCCCGCATCTTGTTGTTGGACGACAGCGCGCTGGTGTTGAACGCGACGAAGCTCGCGCTCGAGGCGGGGCACCACGAGGTGTACGCGACCAGCGACACCGCGGTGTTCTTCATCTCGCTCGAGAAGTGGCGGCCCGACCTGGCGCTGGTCGACGTGTCGATGCCGACGCTCGAGGGTGACGCCGTGGTGTGGATCGCGCGGGCGCACCAGCTCCACGCGTGCCGCATCGTGCTGTATTCGGCGAAGGCGCCGGCGGAGCTCGAGAAGCTCGTGGCGTCGAGCGGAGCCGACGGGTTCATCTGCAAGACGTCGGACGAGGTGGCGCTCAGGCGCGAGGTCACCGACGCGCTGCGCCGAACGGCGGCGGGGCCCAAAGCCAACGCACCGGGCTGAGCTCTGCAACCACGTGGACGCGCCACGTGGACGCGGACGTGGTCGTCGACGTGATCGTGGTCGTGGTCGTAATCGTGGTCGTGGTCGGCCTATTCAGCGCCGCACAAAGCCGACCACGCTGACGACCACGTCGACGTACGTCGACGTACGTCGACGTAGCCGAACGTCCGCGACCACGTGCGCGTGCGCGTCCACGCTCGCTTCACTTGTAGAGCTTCTCCACCACCGCCACCTTTTCGTGGTCGGTCGACAGGCGCACTCCGATGAGGTCGACGTGCACGAGGCGCCCTGCGCCCCAGTCCATCGCGTCTTCTCCGGGCCGGGTGCCGTCTTCCTGGGCGAGCCGCGACGTCTTCACGACGTGCTTGTCCTGGTCTGGTTTTCCCAGCGTGTAGACGAGCCGGGCCTCGAGCAGGGTGCCGGCTCCTTCGGCGAACTTGGCGGCTTCGGCCTTCGTCGCGAACGGCAGCTTCATCAAGAGCGGCCGCGCCCGCCATACGCTCTGGGGCGTCAGCGCCTCGTCGTCGTCGTCTCCACCGCCGCCCGGCGGCCGGAAGGGCTTCGCCGGCTCTCCCCACGCCACCGACACCATGCCCAGCCCGTCTGTGCACTCGACGAGCCCGTCGATCTCGACCGTCGTCGTCTTCTTCTTCGCGTTGTAGGGGTGCACCTTCACGCCATTCGAGAGCCGCAGGTTCGTCACGTAGGTGCCCTCGCGCACCTTCTTGCCGAGCTCGTCTTTCAGCGCGGCGTTCTTCTTCTGCTCCTCGCCCTCGCCCGGCACCGGCGCGAACAGCGCCCACAGGCCCTCGGGGCACGGCTTGCCCGTCGCCACCCGCTGGTACTTCGGGTCGTCCCACGGCGGGTCGAGCTTCGCCGCCTCGACGACCGGAATCGCCGCCTTGCGCTTCGCCTCGGCGACCTTGTCGAGGTCCTTCTTCGCCTGCTCGCGCTGCTCCATCTTCTCTTTCATCTTCTTGCTGTGGTCGGTGCAGCCGCAGACCATGAGCGGCACGACCAGCGCGAGGACCGTCAGACGCACGAACCGCAGTCTAGCGTCTCAGCCGCAGCTGCTCACGCACGCGTTCGAGACACAGCGCAAGACCGGCGTGCCTCCGTCGCAGTCGGCCGGCGGCGGCGGCGCCACTCCGGCCGGGCAGTCGGCGTCGACCAGGCACACGCCCTTCTTCGTGCACTGCGAGAAGCCGCAGCTCGTGCCCGTCGGGCAGCTCTGCCGGCAGTACAGGTCGGCGCTCGGGCCGCAGCCACCGTCGAGGCCGCTGCCGGCCTGCCCGTCACAGTACATGCTCTCGCCCGGCAGGCACGCGCCCGCGTGCAAGAGCCGGCCGCTGCGCAGGCTCAGCTGACACAGGTTGTCGTAGGTCGAGCCGTTCACCGCGCACACCGGGTCGACCGTCGTGCCGCAGCTGCCGCAGACGTCGCACGTCCACCCGTAGCTGCAGCCCGAGTACGGGTTGATGCCGTACTGCCGCGGGCAGTAGCTGCCGCCGCCGAAGTTGCACGTGGGGTTCGAGGGCGTGTTGCAGGCCTCGCAGCAGCCCTTGTTGCACTGGTTCGTGCCGATGCCGCCGCAGTGCCAGCTGTCGGTGCAGCGCTGCTGCCCGCTGGGGCACACGCACGTCGGGTCGCGCTCGTCGTAGAGGTCGTCGCAGTTGTCGTCGCGGTAGTTCTTGCAGAGCTCGGTCGCGCCCGGGTGAATGTCGGGAGCCCGATCGTCGCAGTCGCCCTTCTGCTTGCCCGGGCACGTGGCGAGCGGGTCGTCGCCCGGCACGAAGCCGTCGGAGTCTTCGTCGCGGCACGGGTTCAAGACGCACCAGCCAGGCGGGCACGGGCAGGTCTGGCATTGGGTGCCGAGCTGGCAGATGTCGCGGGCGCCGCACTGCGAGTCTGCGCGGCAGCCCGGCGTGCACTGGCCGATGCCCGCGCAGTTCACGCAGACCTGGCCCGCGCCGCACTCTGCATCGGAGCGACAGCCGGTCGTCTGCTCGCCCGCGTCGCCGCCATGGGGGTCGATCTCGGGCCGCTCGACCCTCGGCGCGTTCGGCGAGCACCCGGTCAGCAGCGCGACCACGAGCAGGAGCAGCAGGCAGGCGGCCCCGGTCGACGCGGCGTCACTGCGCAAAAAAGCAGCCTGTCCCCTTTTTCTCATGGGCAGCTGTACTGGCACGCGTGGCTCACGCACGAGGGGCGCGGCGGGCTCCCGTCGGCGCAGACCATCGGAGGAGGCGGCGCGCCCGCCGGGCAGTCGAGGGCGTCCATGCAGACGCCGACCTTCGTGCAGCGCATGAGCCACGCGTCGCACTGCGGGCACGCGTCACGGCAGTACAGCGCTCCCGACGTGCCGCACGTCTGGCCGCTGATGCCGCAGTCGAGCCCCTCGCCGGGCACGCACGCTCCGGTGTGCAGCAGCGTCGCCTGCGCCCGCCCGAGCTCGCAGAGGTTGCCGTACGTCTGACCGGTCGTCGAGCACACCGGCGCGTAGTTCTCGGGGCACTGCAGCCCGGTGTCGGGCACGCACGTCGCCTGCTGGCAGCCCGTCAGGGGCTCGATGCCGCCCGCCACCATCAGGTAGCCCTGCGCGCAGACCGCGTCGACGATCGGGCACAGCTCGCAGCACGCCCGCGTGCCGCCGGTGCTCTTCGTGCAGAACGACTGGCCCAGCTGACAGTCGAACGCCGACGCGCAGCTCGGCCCACCCATGCACGACGAGCACTGCGGGTCGTTCAGGTCGACGCGGCCGTCACAGTCGTCGTCGATGCCGTTGCTGCAGCGCTCGGCCGCGGCCGGGTTCACCGCAGCGTTCGTGTCGTTGCAGTCGCCGCCGTGCTTGCCCGAGCAGGTCGTGCCCGGGCCCGGCACGAAGCCGTCGTGATCGACGTCGGTGCACGGGTCGATCGCGCAGAAGCCCGGCGGGCATGGGCACGTCTTGCACTGCACTCCGCTGAGGCAGCTCATCGGGCGCGAGCAGTCGGCGTCGCTGCGGCAGCCGGGCACGCACGACTTCGTTGGGCCGCAGCTCTCGCACACGTTGCCGCGACCACAGTCGGTGTCGCTGCGGCAGGCGTCTGCGCCGCCCGAGCCTCCCGCACCTGCAGCGCCGCCACCCGACCCGGCCGAGCCTCCGGCGGTCGCGGAGCCGCCAGCGGCGCCGGCGTCTGCTTCCCAGGTCGCGGCGAAGCAGCCGCTGAGGGCCACCGCGCAGAGAAAGAGGAGCGAGCGCATTCGGCCCCGCGTTCAGCACGGGGTGTGCCCGTGAAGGTGCGAGTGCTTCAGCGGACTTGCTGTGCGCCGGCCCGACGAATTTTTGAGACGGTGGTAGCCTTCCGTTGCGATCTGGCCGGTCAACCCAGGAAGAACCCGATGAGCCGCTGGTGGGTGGTGTTGTGGTGCGCTCTCGGCTGCGCCCGGCCGCACGCGGACGACGCTCTGTCGAGCGCGGCGCGGGCGGGCGAAGCCCTGCTCACAGCCGGTGAGCTGTCGATACCCCGCGCGCCGGGGTCGAGCGCGACGCCGGGCATTCAGCGCGCTCCGGTGGTTCGGCAGGTGCCGGGGCCGAGCGGGGCGCTGCTGGTGCTCTGGGAAGATCGACGGCGAGGCGAGGCCGACGTGTACAGCGCGATCATCGACGCGAGCGCGGTGCTGGTGTCGGGCCCGAACGTCGTCACGAACGCAGCGGGAGACCAGGATCACGTCGCGCTCGCGTGCAGCGGCACGATGCCGACGGGCTGCTTCGCCGTCTGGGTCGACGAGACCCGCGGGCTCATCGAGGGCGCTCAGCTCGGCACCGACGGCAAGGTCGTCGGAGCGACCCGGCCGATCGTCCCCCGCACGCTCGACGCGCAAGAGAGCCCCGCCATCGCGTGGGTGCAGGGCGACAGCTACGTGCTCGTGTGGACGGAGTCGCGGCTGCAGAGCGACCTCTTCGCCGCGCTGATCACGGGCACCCCCACCGGCACCGTGGGGCTCCGGGTGACCGTCGAAGACAAGGCGGCGCGCTCGAGCAGGTCTCCGTCGATCGCGGTGAGCCGCGCGACCGGGCTGACGCTGTTCGCGGTCTGGGAGGAGACGGGCGCCGGGGTCGTGGGCACGCGCCTCGACGCGGTGACGCTCGACGCGGCCGACGACCCGCCGCTGAACCTGTCGACGCGCCCGGCGCCAGCGCTCGACGGAGGCGTCGCGTGGCCCGTCATCGAGCCGATCGGCCTGGGCTTTCAGGTCGTGTGGAGCGAGCTCCATGGAGACTGGGACCTGTACGGCGCGTCGATTCTGGGCGACGGCGGCATCCTCCTGCCGCGGGCGGTCAACACGAACCGCGCGGGAGATCAGATCACGCCGACGCTGAGCGGCTCGTACGTGATGTGGGCCGACAACCGCAGCGGTGAGCTCGACCTCTACGGCAGCCAGCTCGTGGCCGGCTCGGCGCTGCAAGACTCGCTGGTGGTGGCGACGCCGGGCGACCAGGAGCTGCCGGGCGTGCGCTCCGAGGGTAACGGCGCGGTCGCGGTGTGGACCGACGGCCGCGGGCTCGACGGGCAGCCCGACATCTTCGCGGCGCGCTTCACCGTGCCCTACAGCGTCGGCCCGCTCTCGCACGAGCTCGTCAGCGCGTTTCCACCCGAGGCCCAGGCCGCGAGCGTCGCGAGCCGCGGCAGCGTCGACCTCGTGGCCTGGGAAGACAGCCGCGACCGGGACTCGAGCACCGACGTCTACGCGGCGTTCGTCGTCGATGGCCGCCTCGACGCCGGCTTCGTGCTCGCGACCGGGTCGGGGCGCCAGGCTCAGGCCGCAGCGGCCACGGGGCCCGCCGGGGAGTTCTTCGTCGCGTACGCCGACGAGCCCGACGGCCAGATCGTCGGAGTGAGGCTCGTCGGCAACACCGTGCAGGGCGTGCCGGCGGCGCTGACGGTCGCCAGCGCCGGGGTCCATCACGCACAGCCCGCGGTCGCGTGGAACGGGCGCCACTACACCATCGCCTACGTCGAGCAGCCCGCGTGGAAGATACACACCGTGCTGCTGGAGCCCAACAACACCGTGCTGTCGGACCTCATCGTGCGCGGCAGCGGCGGCCAGGAGCAGCACCCCGCCGTCGCGGCGCTCGAGTCGAGCGGCACCGTGCTCGTCGTGTGGTCCGAGAAGAGCGGAGCCGGCTCCGACGTGTACGCGCGGCGCTTCAACGCGTCGGGCTCGCCGGCCGAGTCCGCTGCGCAGCCCATCGCCGTGGGGCCTGGAGATCAAGACGAGCCCGCAGTCGCCACCGACGGCACCGGCTTCCTCGTAGTGTGGCGCGACTCGCGCGGCGCCGGCGGCGGCGACCTGTGGGGCGCGCGCGTGCCCGAGAGCGGCGCCGTCACCGACCCCGTGGGCGTGCAGCTCACCGACGGCCCGGCCGTCGAGCGCCGGCCCGGCGTCGGGTTCGACGGCAAGGACTGGATCGTGAGCTGGGAAGACCACCGCAACCCGGCCGGCGCTGAGATCTGGGCCGAGCGCATCGCGCCCGATCTCGCGCACTACGCGCCCGAGCTCCTCGCCGCCGGGGTCGAGCCCTCCCTCGCGATCGCCTCGGCATCGACCGGCCTCGTCGCGTACCAACGGCTCGCCGGCCAACCCGTGGCGCGCCAGGTGTTCGTGAAGCGCGTGCTCGCGGCCGGCAGCGTGCCCTGCGCGACCGCCTCCGACTGCCAGAGCGGGGCGTGCATCATGGGCACGTGCGCGGGCGTCGACGGCGGAGCCGTGCGCTTCGATGCAGGGGTCTTCGTCGTCGACGCCGGAACGCCGCTCGCCCGCCTGAAGATTCGCCACGACGCGCTCGCGACCGCGACCGTGGGCGCGGCCTACGCGTACAACGCGACCGGCCGCATCGAGCTCGAGCAGGGCACGCCGCCGGTCGCGTTCGGCACGTGCGACGCGCCGCCGAGCGGCTTCGCCGTCGAGACCTCGACCGGCGGAGTGAAGTGGACGCCCGATGCGCCCGGCGCCGTCGAGCTCTGCGTGTTCGCCAGCAACGGGTCGAGGGACGAGTACCGCTTCGAGGTGACCGTCTTCGGTGGGGGGGCGCCCGACGCCGGCGTCTCGGGCCAGCTCAACTTCTCGACGTGCGGCTGTGAGTCGGGTGGCAGCTCGCTGCTCGCGCTCGCGGTGCTGGCGCTGGCCGCGCGGCGCCGCTCGCGCCGAGCGGTGCTATGACCTGCCCGTGCCGCAGAGCCTCGCCGCCGAACGGAAGCCGCTGCTCGTGGTGGCGCTGCTGGCCTCGCTGCTCGTGCACGCGGTGGCCGTCGCGCTGGCGCCGCAGACGAAGGCGCTCGTGGCGGCCGCGAGCGGGCCGCTCGAGATGGTGGTGGTGCAGACGGTGAAGCCGGCTCTGCCTGCTCCGGTGCAGGCGCCCGAGGTCGTGAAGCCGAGGCCGGCGCTGCGGGCGCCGCGGGCAGCGAAGGCAGCGGCCCCCGTAGAGAACACCGTGCGCGACCTCGAGGGCGAGGCGCCGGCGCCCGCGGCCCCGGAGCCGCCGCCGCTGGTGTTTCAGCTGCCCCTGGCGCCGCCACCGACGGTGAAGGCGTCACCGGCGGCCGAGACGGCAGGCCCGCCACCGCAGACCGAGGCGAAGCTCGAGAGCGAAGTGACGCCGGCGTACCCCGAGGCGGCGCGGCGCGAAGACGTCGAAGGCGTGGTGGTGCTGCGGGTGACGGTGGGTGAAGACGGGCACGTCGTGAGCGCGGTCATCGTCGAGGACCCGGGCGCCGGGCTCGGCGAGGCGGCGCGGGCTGCCGTGATGAGGGCGCGCTTCGCTCCGGCGACGCGCGGTGCAGCGCGCGTGCGCACGACGTTCACGTGGCGGTACCGCTTCGAGCTGCGCTGAGGGTGACCGAGAGGCTGGGCAGCGGGCTCTAAGCTCGGGCTGGCCGCTCGGGCGAGCTCTTCCGCTACGCGAAGCGTCGACCTCGACGCACCCCCACGAGCAGCAGCAGCAGCACGAGGGAGCCCGGAGCGTGCGTGCAGCCGCAGCTGCCCGTCGGCGCAGCGGCTCCGCCTGCCGAGCCGCCCGCACTCGAGCCGCCTCCGGCCGTCGCCGCCGACCCGCCGGCGGGCCCGCCGCCTGCGCCGCCGCTGGAGCCGCTTCCCCCGGCGCTCGCGCTGCCGCCTCCGGTGCCACCCGACGTGCCGCCGTCGCCCTTCACGATGACCCAGTCGTCGAGCACCGCTCCGTTGAGGTCGATGTAGCGCGCCTCGAGCCGGTTGCCCGAGATGTCGATCACCATCGAGCCCGGCTGGAGCGTCCCGCGGAGGCCTCCCGGCTGCGGCACCATCACCGGGTGGTTGAGGGGGCCGAGCGGCTCTCCCGGCTCGGCGCGGCCGCCCGAGTTTCCGTCGACGACGTACACGGTGCCCTGGTGCGGCCCGCGACGCTCGGGCTTCTGGTACGGCCCGCCGCCATCGAGCCGCCCGTCGCCGCCGCTCACCGTGAAGCGCCCCGGGTTCGCGGTGAAGTCGCTGCTCACGCCATACAGGCCGTCGATCAGGATGCTGCGCTCGTAGCCGTGGCTGTGACCCGAGAGAATCAGGTCGACGCCCGCATCTTCGAGCACGGGGTTGAACGCCGCGCGATGCAGCCCCTCGGAGCCGCCGTCGATGTCCGAGTCGTGCGTGCCCTTGCTGAACGTCGAGACGTGCGCCCACGCGATGAGCCACGGCTGCGCCGTCGTCGCGACGTCTCGCTGCAGCCAGGCCACCTGCGCCGGCGTGCGCACCAGGCTGTCGTCCATCGCCACGAAGTGCACGTTCGCGAAGTCGAACGAGTAGTACGCCTCGCTGCCCGACCCTGCCGTGGGGAGCGAAAAGATGTCGAAGTACGGCCCGGTCTGCATGACCTCGTCGAGCCTCGATGCGTCGTGGTTGCCGATGCACGGCCAGACCGGCACCTGGCGCAAGACCGACTCGTACATGCGCTCGAACAGCGCGTACTGGTAGTTGTAGTCGGTGCCGTCGGGGTACGCGTTGTCGCCGAGCAAGATGACGAGGTCGGTCGGGCGATCGGCGGTCGCCGCGAGGTAGGCGTCGCGGACCTTGCGCTGCGTCTCGTTCCACGTGCCCGAATCGCCCAGCACCCAGATGCGAATCGGCCGAGCGGTGCCTGGCGGCGGCGCCGTCGTGAACGCGAAGTCGGCGCCCTGCGCGAGCACCTGGCTGTCGGTGCCCACGGCGTAGGGGTAGCGCGTCGAGGGCGACAGCGCCGACACCGCCACCTCGTGGTCGGTGGTGACGGTCGCGTTGGCGAAGCTGCGGCCGTCGCCGACGAGCGTGACCTTGCTGGTGGCCGGCCGGTTGGTGCGCCACATCAGCACGGCGCCGTCGGGCCGCAGCCGCTGAATGTACGGGCCGCGCGTCACCCGCAGCGTCGAGGTGTCGTAGCGGAGGTGCGCTCCCCAGGCGAGCTCGCCGGCGGCGACGTTGGAGTGCACTTCGACGGCGAGCACGTTCATGCCCGCCACCAGCGCGCCGGGCGGAGGCGCGAGCGCGTACGACTCCCACGGGTCGGGCATCGCGAGCGCGTGCGTGGCGGTCGCGAGCGTGTTCGCGTCGAGCGGCGTCGCGGGCAGGTTTCGGCGCATGAGCTCGACACCGTTCAGGTACGCGACGAAGCCGTGCGTCCACACCGCCTCGAGTGTGAACGCGGTGACGTCGGCAGGAGGCACGCCGGCATCGAACACGATGCGGAAGTAGGCGGTGGTGGCGCCGGGCGGGAGCTGCGTCTCGGGCTTCGCGGGCGGCGGCAAGCGCGCGAACGGGCCGGCCGAGAGCTGCCACTGCGAGTCGTCGAACGAGAGCTGCTTCCACGTCGCTGGAGGCGTGCTGCCGTCTGCACGCCACCGCCAGCGGTCGGTGCGCAAGACGAACGCAGTCTGCGCCGCGGCGTCGAGCGACGACAGCACCACCACCAGCGCGGCGATTTCCCTCATGGCGCGATGGTCTGCGACACGGCGGTGTCGCGCAAGCGGCCGCTGGGGCGAGTTTGCACTCTGCCACGCGACAACCTCCTGAATCGCAGCGGCGGCGCAGCAGATGCAGCCGCTGGCTGCCATGCGATCGACGCGACTCGTTCTGTTCTCGGCGGCCCTCACCCTCATCACCTCTGCCGTGCTCGCGCAGACGAGCCCCCCGACTCCCGGTGGAGTGAACGCGCCGGGCAACAACCCGACTGGGCCCGGGTCGGTGAACCCTTCGACGCCCAACACCGGCAACCCGGGCAGCGTGACGGTCCCGGGCAACACGCCGACCGGGCCCGGCTCGGTGAACCCGTCGACGCCGACCACGGGTCAGCCCGGGAGCGTGACGGCGCCGGGCAATACGCCGACGGCGCCCGGCGCCACGGGCCCCGTCGTGCTCCCCACGCCCGACAACCCGAACCCGAACCCGTCGGTGCCGATGTTCCCGAGCGGTACGGGCGGCGGCCCTGCCGGGACGGCCGGCGGCGCGGGTGGGTTCGACACCGGCTTCGGCGACGCCGGAGCCGGGTTCCCGCTCGACGGCGGGCTGACGCTGCGCTGACCCGCACCGGGCGCGGCGCGCGATTGAGGCTGCTCATGAGACCGACGCTGATCATCTTCGGAGTGTTCGTGATCGCCGCGGTCACGCTGACGACGGCGCGGCCGCACGACTTCCACCTCGGCCGCAGCATCGACGTCGCCGCTCCGCCAGAGATCATCGAGCGCCAGGTCAGCGACCTGCGCCGGTGGACGCGCTGGTCGCCGTACGACCGTGCGGACCCTCACCTGCAGCGCGAGTACTCGGAGCCCGCCACGAGCTACCGCTGGTCGGGTAACGACAGCGTCGGCGCCGGCCAGCTGACCGTCGCGCGCGTCACGCCCGGCAAGGTGGTCATCGTGCTGATGTTGATCGACCGCCCCGTCACGCTGGCGTCGGTCGCCACGTTCGCGATCGTCCCCCAGTACGATGGAGTCACGCGCGTGACCTGGTCGCTCGACGGCGAGGCCAGCCTCGTGAACCGGCTGCTGATGGGCCTCGGCGTGCTGCAGCACCACTACGACGCCAAGCTCGCCGCGGGGCTCATCATGCTGAAGGCCGCCGCGGAGGCCGAGGCCTCGGCGCAGCAGCGCGTCGGGTCGCGGTGAAGCGACCCGACCCCGCGTCGAAGCTCAACGCGCGCTGAGCTTGTAGTTGAACGGAACGTTGATGCGGGGCGCTGGCCCGACGTGCTTGGGGAACTTGAAGCGCTTCACTTCCTTCAGCACGCAGGCCTCGAGGCCCGTGCCGGCGAGCCCGGCTGTCGAGACCGCCGGGTTCTTCACCTCGCCCGACAGCTCGATGGTCATCGCGACCGCGACCGAGCCCTCGCGCTCCTTGAGGTCGGTCTGGTGCTTGTCGATGCACTTGCGAACGTCGCCGCTGCCCTTCTTCACGACCTCACCGATGAGCTGCGGCGTCAGCTTGACGGGCTTCGCCGACGGCGGCGGCTTCACGGGCGGCGGCTCGACCGGAGGCGGCGGCTCGACGGGCGGCGGTGGCTCGACCGGCGGCGGGTTCGAGGGCGGCGGCTCGACCGGCAGCGGCTGCTCGGGCGGTGGCTGCGGCTGCGGCGGCGGCTGCACGACGACCACGGGCTCGGTCGGCCTCGGCCTCATGAAGAACGCGGTCGCACCGACGGCGAGCGCGAGCGCGACGACGCCGAGCACCACCCACTTCGCGCTCGACGCGGGCGGCGGAGGCCGCATCTGGGGCACGACAGGCTTGAAGCTCGGCTGGCTCGCGCGCACCGTCGACATCGACATGAACGGCACGAGCGCTTCGCCGAGCTCGCGCATCGACTGCCAGCGCTTCTCGGGCTCCTTCTCGAGACACTTGAGGACGACGGCCTTCAGCGCCGGGTCGAGCGCCTCACCGCTCGGCGTCTTGTCGGGCAGCGGCGGCGGCGGCTGCGTGATGAGCTGCACGGCGAGCGTCGCGAAGTTCTTCGCGTCGAACGGCAGCCGGCCCGAGAGCATCAGGTAGAGAATCACGCCCGCGGCGTAGATGTCGGCGCGGTAGTCGACCGAGGCGCCGGCGGCCTGCTCGGGCGCCATGCACATCGGCGTGCCGATGATGGCACCGTCCATCGTCGAGATGAGGGGCGCGTCGGGCTGCGCGTGCGTGAGCTTCGCGACGCCGAAGTCGAGCACCTTCACGTAGTCTTTCTGACCCGCGCGCTCGATGAGGAAGATGTTGTCGGGCTTCACGTCGCGGTGAACGACGCCGACCTTGTGGGCCGCGAACAGCGCGTCACAGAGCTGGCGAACGATGTTGAGCGAGCGCTTCAGGGTGAGCGGGCCCTTCTCGATCTCACCCGACAGCGAGCTGCCCTGGAGCAGCTCCATCACGCAGTAGACGGCCGACGGGCCGTCGGGCCCGGGCTCCTGCACGAAGTCGAAGATCTCGACGATGTGCTCGTGGTTGATCTGATTGACCGTGCGCGCCTCTTGAAAGAAGCGCTGAATGAGGTCGCCGCGCCGGTACTGCTCGGGGCGCAGCACCTTGATCGCCACCTGCCGGCCGAGCGCGCGGTGCCGCCCGAGGAACACCTGGCCCATCGAGCCTTCACCGAGCATGCGCACCAGCTGGTACGGGCCGAGCGACGCGTCGGTCGGCAGCGCGCCGTTGACGCCCGGGGCCGGCGCGATGAGCGGCTGCGTGCTCGCCACCTGCGACGGCGGCACGAGCGTGCCGTTCGCCTTGTGCAGCGCCTTCGACAGCTCGGCCGCCGCGAAGTAGCGCTTGCTGAAGTCCTTCGCGAGGCACTTCTTGATCACCGGCAGCAGGTGCTCGGTGCCCGAGGGCAGCGGCTTCAGCTGATCGACGTCGTGCGTGTCGGGCGGCGCCCCGGTCAGCGCGGCGAACAGCACGGCGCCGAGCGAGTAGACGTCCGACAGCGGGCTCGGCTCGCGACCGTCGACGAGCTCGGGCGCGTGAAACCCCGTCGCGCTGCGGCCGCGCAAGAGCCCCAGCGCCATGCCGGTGAGCTTCGGCTTGAACGCGTGCAGGCCGCCCGGCAGCTGAATCGAGTGCGGAGCGATGTCACCGTGAATCAGCCCGCGCTGGTGCGCGGCGTCGACCGCTTCGCACAGCAGCATGACCAGCTGAACGGCGTCGTCGCAGGCGAGCGTGCCGTGCTCATCGAGGTGCTGCTGCAGCGTCGGCCCGTCGACGGGCTCGCTCATCACCGACCAGCGCCCGTCGGGCAGCGGCACCGCCATGAGGCACCGCTGCAGCATCGGGTGCTGCAGCGCCGAGGCCATCTTCGTGACCTCGAGGAACTTTCGCTTCACGGCCTCTTCGCGCAGCGCCTCGGCGCGAACGACGGCGAGGGCGACGTCACGCTTCAGCTCTTCCGAGTAGCCGGTGAAGGCGTCCCAGCTCGACGAGACGCGGCTCAGCGGCTTCAACGACCGAACGCCCGAGATGGTGGTGCTGGTGGATGGATCTGCTACTGCCACGCGCGCAGCCTAGCACCGCGCCTTCGAGAACCCAGTCAGCTGTCGTCGAGCACGCGGAGCAGCTCGTCGGGCGGCACGGGCTTCGTGAGGTGACGGGCGAAGCCGGCCTCTGCGGCGAGCGCGCGGTCGACGTCCAGCCCGTAGCCGGTGAGCGCGATGAGCCGCACGCGAGCGAGCGCGGGGTCGGCGCGCACCTCGCGAGCGATGGCGTAGCCGTCTTTCTCGGGCATGCCGATGTCACAGATGACGACGTCGGGCATGAGGCGGCGAATGGTGTCGAGCGCGGCAGCGCCCGAGTGCTCGGCCTCGACGCGCTCGACGTCGAAGCGGAGCAGGTCTCGCATCGTGTTCGCGAGATCGACGTTGTCGTCGATGACGAGCACGCTGAGCGGCCGAAGCCCGCGGCGCCGTGCCCCGACAGCGGGCTCGGCAACGGCCGGCGCCTCGACGAGCGGCAGCGTCACGCAGAACGTCGCGCCGCGCCCGGGCCCTGGCGAGGCCGCCGTCACGGCGCCGCCGTGAAGGTCGACGAGGCCGCGCACCACCGAGAGGCCGAGGCCGAGCCCCTCGCGGCCCTTGCGCGCGAACGGGCGGAACAGGTTCGCCAGCGTCGGGGCGTCGAAGCCCTCGCCGCTGTCGGCGACCACGAGCTCGGCTCGGTCGCCCGAGCGCCGTGCGGTGACCTCGACGCGCCCTCCGCGCGGTGTGAGCTCGAGCGCGTTGGCGAGCAGGTTGGCCACGACCTGGTTCAGGCGCGCCGGGTCGCCGTTCACGCCGAGGCGCACCTCGCGGCGCACGTCGAGGTCGACGCCCTTCTCGCGAAAGAGCGCGCGGTGATCTTCCGCGGCCGCCTCGAAGAGCTCGCCGACGTCGAGCGCGCGGCGCTGCAGCGTCACGAGGCCGTGCGAGATGCGCGCGCTGTCGAGCATGTCGTCGACGAGGCGGCCCAGCTGCGCCGCCTGGCGCTCGACGACTGCGAGCAGCGCGTCGCTCGGGCCTCCGCGCTTCATGAGGTGCAGCGCGTTCACCATCGGAGCGAGCGGGTTGCGCAGCTCGTGCCCGAGCAGCGCGATGAAGGCGTTGCGCTCGGCGTCGCGGCGCCGCTGCTCGGTCACGTCCGAGAACAGGCTGAGCACGGCCTGCAGGCGGCCCTGCGCATCGGCGAGGGGCACCGAGCGCAGGGTGCTCCAGCGCAGCTCGGCGCTGCCCGGAGCGCGCCAGCCCACGAGCATCTGGGGCGGCCGCTCACCGAGGAGCACGCGCGCGCTGGGCAACCGCGAGGCGTCGAGCGGCCGCTCGTGCTCGTCGACGAGCTGGTACCGGTCGCGCACGGCTCGAGGGTCTGCGGCCATCAGCTCGGCGCCCGATGAGAAGCCGAGCAGCCGCGCCGCCCCGTCGTTCGCGAAAACGAACCTGCCGGCCGCATCGACGACCGTGACGGCGTCATTGACGTTCGAGGCGATCGCCTCGAGCAAGGCCTGGGCGACGGTCACGCGCGCCCGAGCTTATTTCTTCAGCCGCCGGAACCAGTAGCTCTCGGAGCCGTCTTGCGTGACGAGGCGGAAGACGACGAGCTCGGACTTCGGCAGCGGCGCGTTGAACCGGCCGCTGCCGTCGGTGGCGACCGGCTTGCCGTTGACGAACAGCTTCGAGCCGAGCGGCGCCACGCCCGAGGCCTTCGCGCCGTCGGCGCGGTCGCCGTCGCGCGGCGAGGCGAGCTGCAGCGACGTGAGCGAGTTGTCGAAGATGATGTCCATCTGGTTCATGCGCCCGCCGACCTTCTCGTTGCCGGCGTCGTCGAGCGCGGTCGCCGACCAGCGGTACGAGCCCTCCGAGAGGACGCCGGGGTCGACGGTCGCCTTCGTCTCGGTCGTCTTCTTGTCGACGATGGGCGTGCTCAGGTCTTTCGAGCGGTAGACGCGCAGCCGGTAGCCCTTCGCGCCCTCGACGACGGGGAAGGTGAACGTGAGCGTCGGCACGGCGCTCTGGAAGTAGACCATCGCCTTCAGGCCGGTCTCGGCGACGACGTCGCCGCGCGACGCCTCTTCCTTGGTCGAGCCGACGTCGGGCAGGAAGCGCGCCCGGCCGATGGCGGTGGGCTCGCCCTTGTCGTCGAGGGCGCGCCAGTGGAGCTCGCCCGAGCCCGGCGCCGGCACGACGACCTGGTCTTTCGCGGGGCCGGCGACGACGACGTCGGTGAACTGGGCGTCGTTCGCGACCTGCACGCGCGAGGGCTGCTCGGGCAGCTCGAGGGCGATCTCTCCGAGCCCGCGCTTCGCGTAGACGCGCACCTTCTTCGCGATGGGCAGCGTGATGAGCGGCCGCGGGCGCTGGGCGACCTCGATGCCGCTGCCCGTCACGTTCGCGACCTCGCCGGCCTTCACGACCGCCTTCTTGCCGTTCGACTCGACCTCGACCTCGCCGAGCTGCACCTCGACGCGCGACTTGTTGACCGTCGCGGCCGCCTCGCCCCGGTCTCTCACCTTGAAGGGCACCTTGCCCGAGAGCCGCAGGCCCGCCTTCGCCTTGCCGTCGAGCGCGAGCTGCGCCGGGCCGGTGAGCGCGACGGTCGCTTCGTTGCCGTCGTCGCCCGCGACGGTGCCCTCGACGCTCGCGTTGACGCCGCCGGGCACCTTGAGGGTGAGGCCCTCGAGCACGAGCTTCGCCTTGCCGCCCTGCGCGACCTGCAGCGCGGAGCCCGCGGGCAGCACCTGGGCGCCCTTCTTCGCGGGCGTGAACTTCGCGTCGCCCTTCTTCTTCACGAGCACGCGGCCCTCGGAGACGAGCTGCAGCTCGAGCTCCTTCGGGGCGGTGCCGGGGTCGACGACCTCGATGGCGCCGACGCCGAACTCGAGCTTCTGGCCGGCGCCCACGTTGCGGGTGCCGCCGTCGTCGCCGAGCTGGGTGATGGCTCCGACCGAGACGTCGACCGAGAGGCCGTCGTCGCCGAGCGCCAGGGTGGCGCGGGTGCCGGGCGCGACGGTCGTCTTGCCGAACTTGGTGGTGACCTGCACGACGCCGCCGTCGGCCTCGTCCGAGGCGAGGAACGAGATGGTGCCCTCGGTCACCTCGACGTCCTCGAGGTTCTTGCCGACCTTGAAGCGCGTGTTCTCGCCGAGCTCGATCTCGCGGCCGCCCGGCGCCCGCAGCAGCGCCTTCGACGCCGGCCCCGTCTCGATGACGTCGTTCTCTTGCAGCGGGCCGGGCTCGGCGGGCGAGGTCTGGCCCGCGCGCGTCAGCGTCACCGTGCCCTCGCGCGAGACGAGGCGCGCGACGGCCTGCGGAGGCGGCGGCGCGACCACGATCGGCCCGGGGTCTTCGCTGGGGCACCCCACCCAGACCAGGCTCAGCAGCAAGAACGCGCACGTTTGAAGTGGGTGGGTTCGGACGTAGCGCGTCATCGCCCCGCCGGCTGCAGGTCACAGTGGAAGATGGCTTGATCTCCGTCTGCGACTTCCACCGTCTTCACCTGCGTCACGTAGCCGGCCGCTTCGATGGTGAGAGTGTACTTGCCACCCGGCACCTGCACCACGAACCGGCCGTCGCCCTTGATGGGAATCGTCAGGTTCACGTCGCTGACCCTCACCGTCGCCTTCACCTTGCGGCCGCTCGCCGCCTGCACCGAGCCGCGAATCGTCGCGAGCGGCTTCTCGCCCAGCTTCACCAGCGTGAGGTCGAGCGTCGCGATGCCCTCGGGCGGCACCTGCGCCGCGTCGTCGCCGTCTTTGTAGCCCTTCGCCTTCACGACGACCTTCGTGACGCCCGGGCCCGCACCCTCGAGCGTGTAGCTGCCGTCGGCGGCCGTCTTCACCGGCGGCTTGCCCTCGAGCGACACCTCGGCGCCCGCGAGCGGCGCGTCTTTCTCGCCCTTCACCACGCCCTTGATGCGGCCCGGCCCCGTCGGTCGCCTGAGCTCGAGGCTCACCACCGCCTCTTCACCGGCCCGCACCTCGACGCTCTGCTCGGCCGGCCGGTAGCCCTCGGCGGTCGCGGCCACCGTGTACTTGCCCGGCTGCACGCGCTCGAGCTCGAAGTCGCCTCCGGGCCCCGACTTGATGAGCGGCAGCGTGCCGACCGTGACGCTCGCGTTCGCGACGCCGACGCCCGCGAAGAGCACGCGCCCGCGAATGCGGCCCGTCGTGCCGTCGGGCGGCGCGACGACCGACGGCGCCGGCGGCTGGTGCCGCAGCCTGAGCCCCAGCCCGAAGCGCACGGCGAGCTGGTTGAAGTTGTTCTCGAGGCCGCTCGTGTCGTCGCCGCCGCGCACGCCGATGACCTCGGACTCGAGCACCACGGCGCCCCGCAGATCGCCGACCGCGAGGTTCCCGAAGAACAGCTGGAAGCCGGCCGACGCGTTGAACGGAGTCACTCCGGCCTGATTGCCGCCGAGCGCCTGCGCGAAGCGGCCGAAGAGCTGGCCTCCGACCGGCCCCTCGGGCTCGAACCCGATGAGGAAGCTGATGGTCGGGCCGTGCCAGCCGACCGCGCGGCCGATGACCTCGACGCCGTCGAGCCCCATCATCGGCCACCAGCCGCCGCCGTAGCCGAGGTGCAGCTCGAGGCCGATCGACGACTTCGGCGACCACCGCGCGGCCAGCTCGCCGAGGAGCCGGCCGCCGTGGAGTCGCTGCTCCTTTCGGGAGCCATCGAGCAGGCCCGCGACGACGAACGTCTCGTACGAGGCGTCGAGCGCGAACCCCAGCCACGGGAGGAAGAAGACGGCGCCGGCGAACCGCACGACGGGCGGCGCGATGCCGTCATAGTGCAAGCCGACGGCGCCCTGGCGCCGATCGGAGGTGCGCCACGCGGCCCCGCCGGTCAAAGAAGCGCGGAAGGTCGGGGGCTTCTGCTCAAGCGACTGCGCCCACGCCGACGCGTGCAGGACGACCAGCGCCAGCACCGTTGAGCGCTTCAACGCGCGAGACGCTACCGCAGACGAGCGCTCCTCTCACGCTCTTGGGTGATGAGAAAAAAATTGACTCAATCCTTTGTGATCACACAGGAAACCAGCCACGCCGCGCCGCGACAATCTCGTTACGTTGGCCGCGCATTCTGCATCGTTGCTCCCGCTCATCACGCCACCGAAGCCGAAGTCGCGAGACCGGCGCGGCCGCAGTGAGCTCTCGCTCGTCGGGCTCTACTCCCGCCTGTCGGCCGGCCAGCCCGAGCGCCGCAAGTTCCGCGAGCGCCGCGCGACGCCGCGCGTACCCGTCGAGCTCGAGTGCGAAGAGCTGAACGGCGACTCCCGCTACGTGCGGCTGACGACCGACCTGTCGACCTTCGGCATGTCGACCCGCCACGGCCCGACGCCCGACGCGGGCAGCCGGCTCGAGCTCAAGCTCTTCCTGCCCGACGAGCCGATGGCGCCGCTGAAGCTCACGGCCCTCGTGCTCGGCGCGTACGACCACAAGGGCGGCATGCGGCTCAAGTTCCTCAAGCCGTCGCTCGATGCGGTGCGGCGCATTCACCGGTTCTTGACGCTGCGCCCGGTGCCGGCCGCCGCCTACTGAGGGAACGGGGCGACCGGCTGAACACGCGCTCGCTTGAGTGGAGCGCGATGCGGGCGCGCGAACCCCTCGGGTCATGAAGGCCGACGCCATCTCGAGCGCGGCTGCACGATGCTCCACACAAGTGAGCACTGGGAATAGAGTGTCGGTACCGCCATGCGCGCCCTCGCCCTGCTCTGCTGTGTCTTGCTGTCGCTGCCCGCGTTCGCGTGCCTCAACGGCATGAAAGAGACCGTCGGGCCCGCGATGGAGCTCGTCGCGCGCTCCGCCGCCCGCAAGCTGCAGAGCGGTGATTGGTCGGGCGCCGCCGCCGAAGCCTCGAAGGTGCTCGCGAACAAAGACTCCCAGGCGGGCGCGAAGCGGCAGGCGCGCCGCACGCTCGGCATCGCGAAGCTGCGGCTGGGCGAGTTCCTGGTCGCGCGCGAGACGCTGCAACAGTCGCTCAAGGACTCCGAGGGCGAGCCGGTGCTGCTCGCGCGGCTCGGTGAGGCCGAGGTCGGCCTCGCGCGGTTCGTCGAGGCGAAGGCGCGGCTCGAGGACCTGAAGAACCGAGAGCTGCTGCCCGACGCCGACGCCCACCTCGCGCTCGCGAAGGCGTACCTCGCGCTCGGCGACGCGCCGGCCGGCAAGGCCGAGCTCGAAGAGGCGCTGAAGCAGCAGCCCGACCACGCGGGCGCGCTCGCGCTCAAGGCCGCGCTCGAGAAGCCCGCCGACGCTCCTGGCGCGAAGAAGCCCTCGCCGAACCGCAGCTGATGCTCGCGGCCCTCGCGCTGGGCGTGCTCGCTGCGAGCCCGGGCACCGACGTGCTCGAGCGCCACGAGTGCTTCCGCTGCCACGTCTACGTGTCCCAGGCACAGCACAGCGACGAGCTGCGCTGCGCCGAGTGCCACCTCAGGCTGTCGACCGGGCTGATGGACAATCAGGCCCCCCGCTACCCCGCCGACGTGTGGAAGCGGTTCAAGGCGCACACCGCCCAGCACTTCACCGCCGTGCCGCCGCTCATCGGCCTCTCGCGCCTGCGCGCGTCGTGGCTCGAGCGGTTCCTCGCCGCGCCGTACGACCTGCGCCCCCACCTGACCGAGTCGATGATCCGCAACCGCCTCTCGCCCGCCGACGTGAAGGCGCTCGCCGAGCTGTGGGAGCTGCAGCGAGACGAGCCGCTGCCGCCGAGGCCCGGCGCCGCCCGGCTCACGAAGGCGCGCGCTGCCTTCGACGAGCAGGGGTGCCCCGGCTGTCACGCGATCGCGAAGGCAGAAACGGCGGCGCAGCGGCTCGCGCCCGACCTGAGGCACACGCGCGACCGCATGAACTTCTCGGCGGTCGTCGACTACGTGACCGACTCGCACCGGGTGAACCCCGCGAGCGAGATGCCCTCGGTGCCGCGCCCGAAAGACGTCGTGCGCCTGCTCGCCGAGTGGGTGATGTTCGGCGACTTCGGCGCTGCGCCCGCCCGCTCGGAGCCGCAGCCCGTCTCGTGGAGCGCCCAGGCCCCGGTGCCCGCATACGAAGAGGTCGAGGCGCGCGTGTTCAAGGCCGTGTGCTGGCACTGCCACTCGAACCCCGACTTCGCGAACGGCAACGGCGGGCCCGGCATGTCCGGGGGGTTCGGCTTCACCGCTCGCGGGCTCTCGTTCGGCAGCTTCGACGAGGTGATGAACGGCTCGCTCGACGACCAGGGGCGCCGGCAGTCGATCTTCCGCAAGGGCCCGAGCGGCGAGCCCGTGCTGCTCGAGGTGCTGCGCGCGCGCTGGCATGAAGAGGCGGGCGCCGCTGCGGGCCAGCCGATCGGAATGCCGCTCGGCCTGCCCGGGGTCTCGGCCGACGACTTCGCGCTCGTCGAGCGCTGGGTGAAGGGCGGTCGGCCCGCTCCGCGGCGACAGGTCGCTGCCGATGGGCCGATGACGCCGAATCTGGTCGAGCCGGTGACTCGGCCGCGGCCGTTCGCGTACTGAGCCTCGACCGGCCCCTCACCCCGGCCCTGTCCCCCACGGGGGGAGAGGGAGAGCGGTCTTCCTGCGCACGGCTACTCGGCGACGTCTCTGATGATCAGCGTGTTCGTTCGCTTGTCGACGCTGACCGTGCCTCGCGGCGACAGCAGCGCCTTCACCTGCGGCACGAGCTCGGCGGCGTCGGTCGAGCTGACCGGCATGAGCCGCGTCTCGAGCTTCGCGCTCTGCAGCCTGGCCTCGGCGAGCTTCGCCCGCGCCTCGGCCTCGTCGGCCAGCGTCTTCAGCGGCGCCACCCGCACGATGTTGCCGGCCTGCTTCTCGTAGCCGAGGCCGCGCGCGGTCAGCACGGTGCTGAACGCGTCGCTCACCCGCACGTTGCGCAGCGAGAGCGTCACCTGGCCTGCGACGTCGTCGGCCACCACCAGGTTCACGTGCATGAGCTCGGCGAACACGCGCAGCACGCTCTGAACGTCGGCCTTCTGCACCTCGAGGGTGATGCGCTTCTCAGCGTACGCAGATGCGGGGCCGAACACACACGAGACCACCGCGACGCGAAGGAGCATGCCGTCACCGACCCCCGAGGGCCGAAGAGCGGCTCACCGGCGCTGAGGCCTCGGCGAACCCGATGGCGGCCTTCTTCTCGAGCGGCCCGAGCAGCACGGCGGTGCTCGTCATCTGCTCGGTGAGCTCCTTCAGCACGTCGAAGGCCAGCGTCTCGATGTGGCCGCCGTCGGCGAAGCGCAGCGCGGCGCTGAGCATGAGCTCCTTCAGGTACGCGAACGTGAAGCCCTTCGTGTGCCGGGCGAGCTGCGCGATTCCCCCGTCCGACAGCCGCATCGCGGCCACCTGCGCCGCGCTCCACTTCGAGAGGTACGCGCGGCGCTCGGCCTCGCCGGGCAGCGGGAAGTGGAACTTGCGATCGAAGCGGCTCGGCCGATCGAGGATGCTGCGATCGAGCTTCTCGGGGTGGTTCGTCGTCGCGATGACGAGCAGGCCGTTGTTCTGCGCGAAGCCGTCGAGCTCGTTCAAGAACACGCTGCGTGAGTGCTCTTCGATGAGGCAGTCGAGGTCTTCGAGCACGAGCACGCCGGGCGCCTGCTTGCGGGCGCGCTCGAACACACGGCGGACGTTGCGATCGTCTCCGCGCATCGCGCGCACGTACAGCAGCGGCCGCTTCAGCTCGGCGAGCAGCGCGCGAATCGTCTGCGTCTTGCCGTTGCCGGGCGGGCCGACGAACAAGAGGCCCCGCTTCCACGGCAGGCGGTGGGCCTCGTAGAACGCGCGCCGCTCGAAGAAGCGGCGCGCATCGGAGCGGATGTCAGCCGCGAGGTTGCCGGGCAGCACGAGGTCATCGAACGACCCCGAGGCGACGGCCTCTTGCATCAGCTCGCTGCGGGTGAAGCCGCCGTTCTCGAACACGAGCGCGCCTGGGCCGTCGTTGAACGTCCACACCTCGAGGATGAAGCGGTGCGCGAGCTCCTTCGTGGGCGCCAGCACCCACTCGACGGGCTGCCGGCAGTCGTCGTCGGGCCACGTGACCGTGACGAGCTCGAGGTCGTGGCCGCGCCACCCGATCTTGCGCCACGCCTGCAGCCACTCGCTGACCACCTCGGTGTACTTCTCGTTGGGGTACACGCGCGCGTAGGCGGGAGCGTTGGGGACCAGCGTCAGCGTGCAGCGCCCGGCCCGCGCGAAGCCCTCGACGTCGAGCTCGCGCTCGACGGCGGCGATGAAGCGGCCTGGGCGAAGCCGCGCGAGCGCCCGCGTCACCTCGATGGCGATGACGGGCGCCGGCTTCTCGAGCGCATCGAAGACTGTGGACTCGAGGCAGGGCAACACGGTGGCGCCAGTGACGGCGCAGGCCGAACTCGCCTGACCTCAGTGGTTGAGCTCGGCGAGCTTCACGAGCAGGTCGCGCATGCGCCTGGCGAGCTCGACGACCTGCTCGCGGTTGCCGGTGGTCTCGACGATCTCGGCCTCGACGATCTGCCGGCCGAGCTGCTCGGCGGTCTCTCTCGCCGCCGCGTCTTCGGCCTCGTCGGCCGCGATCTTCAGGTCGCGGTGAATGCGCTTGATGGGCACCAGCACCTCGTGCAGCGCGCGGCGCGCGTGCCGGTTCTTGTGCCGCTCGTCGAGGTCGACGCCGTCGTCGGCCTTCTCGCGGCGCGCCTCTTCCTGCTTCTGCAGGCGCTGCCGCTCTTCCTCGCGCAGGTCGGCCCGCGCCACGATGCGCGCCGTCTGTGAGCTGCCGGTCGTGCGGTCGCGGGCGCTGACCGACAGCGTGCCGTCGACGCTCAGGTCGAACCGCACCTCGATGGCCGACCTGAGCTCGCCCGACAGCCCCTCGAGCTTCAGCTCGCCGAGGCGCGCGTTGTCGGCCTGGTACAGCGACTCGCCCTGGTACACGGGCAGGCGCGCGACCGTCTGCCCGTCGCGGCTCGTGTGGAAGACGTCGGTCACCGCGCACGGCAGCTGGGTGTTCTTCTTGATCAGCGGCTGCACGAGCCCGCCCGCGATGCCGACGCCGAGCGAGCTGCCGACCACGTCGAGCAGCAGCGTCTTCTTCATCTTGCCCGACAGCTCGGCCGCGTGAACCGCCGCGCCGATCGCCACGGCCTCGTCAGGGTTCACCTCGAGCTTGGGCAGCTTCCCGACGCGCTCGATCACCATCTGACGCAAGAGCGGCACGCGCGTCATGCCGCCGACGAGCAGCACGGCTCCGACGTCGCTCGGGCTCACCTTCGCGTCTTTGAGCGTCTGCTCGACGAGGTGCAGGCACAGCTCGGTCTTCGGGCGCACGAGGCGCTCGAAGAAGTGGCGCGTCAGCATCGTGTCGATGACCTGCGAGCGGCCGGGCTTGTCGCCCTGCGGCAGCACGAGGTGAATGCGCGCGGCCTCGACGGTCGAGACCGACTTCTTGGCCTCCTCGGCAGCGACCTTCAGGCGCGCGAGCGCGACGGGGTCGTGCGAGATGCGCTCGCGGCTCGCCGGGTCGGACACGTGCGAGAGCAGCCACTGCACGAGCACGGCGTCGAAGTCTTCGCCGCCGAGAAACGGGTTGCCGCCGGTGCCGACGACCTCGAAGACGCCGTCGCGCACGTCGAGCACCGAGACGTCGAAGGTGCCGCCGCCGAGGTCGAACACGACGGCGTGGCCGGTGAACCCGGTCGAGAGGCCGAACGCGAGCGCCGCAGCCGTCGGCTCGTTGATCAGCCGCAGCACCTCGAGGCCCGCGACGGCGGCGGCCTCTTGCGTGGCCTGGCGCTGGGCGTCGTTGAAGCTCGCGGGCACGGTGATGACGCAGCGGCGCACCTCGGTGCCGAAGTGGGCCTCGGCGTCGGTGCGCAGCTCAGAGAGCAGGGCCGCGGCGAGCTGCACGACGGGGAGCACCTGGCCCGCGACCTTGATGCGCACGTCTTCGTTGGGGCCGGCGACGAGCGTGAACGGGAAGTGCTCGCGGGCCTCGGCGGCGAGCTCGGGGGTCCACCTGCGCCCGATGAACCGCTTCGTCGCCCACGCGACGGACTCGGGCGAGGTCTCGGACAACAGGCGCGCCTCTTCACCCACCACGCGGCGGCCGTCGGCGGAGAAGCCGATCATCGAGGGCAACAGGCGCTGGCCGGTGGCCCGCTCGATCAGCCGCAGCGCGCCGTCGTGAAACGTGGCGACAGCGCTGTTCGTCGTGCCGAGATCGATACCGATCGAAGGCTCGCTGCTCAAAGCGCCCGCACGATAGCGTCGCAACGGCCGGCCGTCGCTGCTAAAGGCCGGTGACGCTCATGTCGACCCTTCCCGATTTCCTCAATGACCCCGCAAAGAAGCCGGTGGTGGTGAACGATTGCCTGCAGCTGGTCGAGCAGGAGGTCGACGACAAGGGTGGCTTCTCAGGCATGGCGATCAAGGTGGGATACAAGGCCGTGAAGGGCATCAGCCCCGGCTTCCTGCGGCAGGCGGTCGAGCACCTGCTGCCCGAGTTCGCGAAGGCGCTCGACCCCATGTGGCAGGAGGCGAAGTCGAAGGCTCAGCCGGTGTCGTCGTACTTCCCGGCGAATGCGTCGCGGGTCGCCGATGCGCTGCTCACCATCACCGACGGCAAGGCGCAGCGCTCGAGCGGGCTGGTGCGGAAGACGTACGACGGGCTGCGCGGCAACGCGAAGAAGAACGTCGAGGCCGCGGTGCCGCGGCTGTCGCGGTTGATCGAGAAGCACGCAGGGGCGTGAGCTGCCGTGAAGCGCGTGCTCGTCACCGTCGCGGCCTTCGCGGTGATGACCGCAGTGGTGCTCGCGATTCCCGTGCACTTCAGGGTCGAGCGCTCGCGCCTCATTCCCGCGGGGGCTGACGCCATTCACGCGCAGCTCGATGACCTTCGCCGCTGGGAGGTGTGGATGGTGACGTCGAGGTCGGAGCGCGTCCCGGGCACCTCGACGTTCGAGGCCGACGGGGCCCTCTGGCGCTGCAAGATGAAAGACGGAGCCGAGGCGGTGGTGCGCCGCGTCTCGGTCTCGGCGGAGCGCCTCGAGCTCGAGTTCCCCGACCGGCCGAACATGACGCAGACGGTGACGCTGAAGCCCGAAGGGGTGGGCACGCGCGTGACGTGGGTGCACGAGCTCACGCTGCGCGGCCCCGCGAAGCTCGCGCAGCTGTGGAAGTCGCCCGACGAGGTGATGGGGCCGGTGCTCGACGAGTACCTCGCCGCGCTCGAGAAGGCGGCCGTGCCGTAGCGAAGCGGTGACGCCCCGATTAAACATCGGGCCATGTCCGGGCACGCACACCTCCTGAAGCAGCTCGAGGGCGACGTTCACGAGCCGACGTTCTTCGAAGCGCTGCACCGCATGCTCGACGATGACCCGCGCTGCGTGCTCACGGTGCTCGACCACCCGTCGGCGTCGAAGCTGGCGACGCCGCCGGCGCTGACCGCGCGCATCCTCGCGCACATCGGGCTGCACGAGGTCGAGGGCGCGTGGAAGACCTACCGCGCGTACCTGAACGCGTGCCGCGCCGCGGGGGGCTTCGACGCCGAGCCGCCGCTCGACGCGCTGCGCCTGTTCTTCGAAGAGATGAACGAGCACGCGAAGGCCGCCGAGGTGCGCGAGATCGCCGCGATGGAGTGCACCGAGCTGCTCGGCCGCGTCTGGGGCGACGACCCGATGGAGCTCAAGGCCGCGAACGTGACGCTCGACCAGCGGCTCGAAGAGGCGCCGTCGACCGACCACGCCGAGGTCGCGCGCACCTGCGCGCTCAAGGCGTGCGTGCTCACGAAGCTCGGACAGAAGGCCGAGGCGCTGAAGTTCTGGAAGCGCGCCGAGGTCGCCGCTCCCGACGTCGCCGAGTTCTGGCGGCAGAACTCGCTGCTGGCCTGAGCTTCAGTCGGCGGTGTCGAACAGGCCGCTGGCGGCGCTGCTCGAGGCGCCGACGCTCAGGTCCCACGTGCCCACGGTGAACGGGGTCGCGTTCGAGTTGATCAGCGTGAACACGTTCGTGTAGCCGGCGTCGCTCTGGTTGATGCGGCCGAGCACGTTGGCGGGGACGGTGGCCGGGCTCGAGGTGAACTTGCACGTGATGATCTTGGTGGGGTCTCCGAAACGGGAGGAGCTCAACGACACGGCCACCGTCTGGTGGGTGCCGCCCGTCCACGAGACGGTCAGCGGCTGCGAGCGCCTGATGGCGCCACAGCGGGAATTCGCACACGAGGGCGCGGTCACCGTCACTGGCGTTGGCGCCGTCACGGTGCGGCCCGAGAACGCGGGCACCGTCGCTCCGGCGGCGGAGGCGGTGAACGTCTCGCCGCCGCTCCAGAGGCGCTCCATCACGTTCGCCCCGAGATAGCCGGTGCCGCCACCGTCAGCGTTGAAGTCGAGGTCGGCGCGGAACGCCCCGCCGTCGGGTCGCGTGCCCGTGACCACGACGGAGCCCGCGCTCTGAAACGCCGACGTGGGGACGACCGCGCTGGGCGCGCACTCGGTCACGATGCACTCGCCGAATTCGATCACCGTGCACGGGTTGGTGAAGGGCCCGAGGAACAACGCGCCGACGGTCGTCGAGCACGACTCGACACCGAGCGTCGTGCTGCACGCCTGTGTCAGAGTGACCGAGCCGAGGTGGCCGCTCGCGCTGCCACCGCCGCTGCCACCGCTTCCTCCGGCAGTGCCGCTCCCGCCGGCGGTGCCGGTGCCGCCGCCGGTTCCGCCGCCTCCGCTCTGCCCGCATGCCATCAGAACGAACAACGACGCGACCGCCACGAGCCGGCGCAGGTTCATGCGGCGCGTCTACCACGCTACGGCGTCAGGGCATCGACGATGAGCGGCTGCACGCGCTCGGCGAGGTAGACGGAGAAGGCGACGACGCCGGTCGACAGGCCGCCCTCTTCCATCGCGAGGATGGCGTAGAAGCCGTTCTGCCGGTCGACCCACGGCGTGAAGCCGAACGCGCCGGGCGAGCTGACGCGCAGGCAGCCGGTCGCCGGCGTCGGGCACTCGAGCCACGCCGAGAGCCCGTAGCGGTACGGCAGGCCCAGCGCGCCGACCGGCGTGTTGCCGATGACGACGTTCGGGTACGGCTCGATCGCCTGCGCGTCGAACAGCGCCGTCGTGCCGACCGTGACGGGCCCGAGCACGCCCTTGTGGAACTCGAGCGCGAGCAGCTTCGCGTACTCGTCGGTCGTGAGCCGCAGGCCGCCGGCGATCAGCGGGTTCTGCACGCCGGCCGACTGCATCGGGAACGTGTAGTACTTCACCGACGACGAGAGCTGCAGCGGCTGGCGCAGCACCTCGTCGAACAGCGTGTCCCAGCTCTTGCCCGTCGCGACCTCGGCCATGCGCGCCGCGACGTGCAGGTGCGCCGAGCCGTAGTCGAAGCGCGTGCCGGCGTCGGCCACCGTCGCCGCCGCGCCGATGTCGTCGACGCACTGCGCGAGCGTCTTCAGCACCTGCCGCGTGCACATCGGGTCGGGGTCGAGGCCCGACGTGAAGCTGAGCAGCTGCCGCAGCGTGATGGCCCCGTTCGGCCCCGCCCACCCGAGCACCGCGCCGGTCGTCGAGTCGAGCGTGAGCATGCCGCGGCGAATGACGTCGAAGATGACCATCGCCGAGATCCACTTCGACGAGCTCGCCACCGCGATGTTGGTGCCCGCGCGAAACGTGCCGAGCTCGAGCTTGTAGACCTGCACGTCGGTCGCGCCCGAGTAGACGTAGAGCGCCATGTTCGGCACGCCGGCGTCGGCCGAGGTCGACCGCACCGCCGCTTCGACGGCCGCCCAGTCGTTCGCCGAGCCGCCGGCAGCGGAGCCGCCTGCCGCCGAGCCGCCTGCGGCCGAGCCGCCTGCCGCCGAGCCGCCCGCGACCGAGCCACCCGCGGTCGAGCCGCCCGCGGTGCCGCCGCCGTCTTCGGTGTCGCGTAACTTCCCGCATGCACACAGGCACAGCACCACTGCGAGGGTCAGTGAGCGCATTCGACCGGCTGTAACACGCGACCCCCGCCGCGGTTGCGGTCGAAGCGCGTCGGCCTTCGGCCTCTTCGCCGTCAGGGCAACGCACACTTCTCGCCCTCCTCTTGCGTGCCGGTCTGCGTGTCGTAGCGTCCCCCCGTCCCCATGTCGAAGAAGCGCCGCTACCTCGCCGACGGCGAAGAAGGGTTCACCACGCTCATCGAGCGCGACTTCACGGCCCTCGCGCGTGAGGGGAAGCTGCCCGTCGGCCACGGCGTCGACGCGCAGGTGGCCGAGGTGCACGCGCTGTTGACCCGAGGCAGCAAGGCTCCGCTGCTGGCAGGGGACCAGGGCGTCGGGAAGTCGGCCATCGTGCAGGAGCTCGCGCGCCGCGCGCTGCAGGGCCTGCTCGGCGAGCCGCTGCAGAGCTCGCGCATCGTCGAGGTCACGCTGGCGGGCGTCTTCGCCCGCACCGCGAACCCCAAGGCCTCGGCCGAGCTGTTCGAGGAGCTGCTCGAGCACCTCGCCCAGAGCGCCACCGTCGTCTTCATTCGCGACATCGCGCTGGTGCAGAACACGTCGCTGGTGCCGGTGCTGATCCGCAGCCTGCGCACGTCGCGCCTGCGGTTCATCTTCGAGTGCGACAGCAAGCGCGCCTCGGACCTGATGCAGAGCGACGAGGCGCTGGCCGAGCGCCTGCACCTGATGCCGGTGACCGAGCCCGACCCGGCGCGCGCGCGGTGGATTCTCGGCCGCATCGCCGAAGAGCTCGAGGCCGAGCTCGGGCTGCCGATCGAGCCCGCAGCCTGCGACATGGCGCTGCGCCTGAGCGTGAAGTTCCTGCTCGCGCGCCGGCTGCCCCGCAAGGCGATCGAGCTGCTCAAAGAGACGGCGGTCGAGTCGGCGGGCGCCGCGAGAGACCACGTCGGGCCCGACGACGTGCTCGCGCGCTTCTGTGCGTCGACGCGGCTGCCGCGCTTCATGGCCGACGACGCCCTGCCGCTCGACCTCGACGAGATGCAGGCGTTCTTCGGCGCGCGCATTCTCGGGCAGAACGACGCGGTCTCGGCGGTGCTGCGCAGCGTCGCGCTGCTCAAGGCGGGGCTCAACGACCCGAAGCGCCCGCTCGGCGTCTTCCTCTTCTGCGGGCCGACCGGCGTCGGCAAGACGCACCTCGCGAAGCTCTTGAGCGAGTCGCTGTTCGGCACGGCCGACCGGCTCGTGCGGCTCAACATGGCCGACTACCAGCACGAGGGCGACGAGCAGGTCGTCTTCGGCAACCCGTGGGCGCAGAACCACGAGGGCAAGCGCGGCGAGCTCTCGCGGCTGCTCGACGGCAAGGTGTTCTCGGTGCTGCTGCTCGACGAGTTCGAGAAGGCGCACGCGCGCACGCACGACCGGTTCCTGCAGCTGTTCGACGAGGGCCAGTTCATCAACGCGGCGGGCGAGACGGTCGCGTGCAACAACACGCTGATCGTCGCGACGTCGAACGTCGGCGCCGAGGTGTACCGCGAGCCGCCGCTCGGCTTCTCGGCGCAGCGCTCGCGCGAGGAGCAGCTCAAAGAGATCGACCGCCGCATCGCCGCGGTCTTCCGCGCCGAGTTCCTGAACCGCTTCGACGCGCTCTGCCAGTTTCAGCCGCTGAACAAGGTCGAGATTCGCCGCATCGCACAGCGCGAGGTAGGGCGTGTGCTCGAGCGCGACGGCATTCGGGCGCGGGGGCTCGACGTCGAGGTGGCTCCCGAGGTGGTCGACCTGCTGGTCGATCGCGGCTACTCGCCGCTGTTCGGCGCCCGGTTCCTGAAGCGCGAGATCGAGAAGACGCTGACGGCGGCGCTCGCGGTCGAGATCGCGCGCCGGCCGCTGCCGCCGGGCACGCCCGTGAAGGTCGTCGCGCACAAGGGCCGCGTCGTCGCGATCGCCGAGCCCAAGGCGAAGCGCGAGAAAGAGGCCACCGCGCAGGCTTCGCTGCCGGCGGCCGGCGCGGTGGTCGCGAAGAAGAAGCTCGACCGCTCGAGCCTGCTGGCCGAGGCCGAGCTGCTCGTCGAGCGCAGCGGCGCGCTCGTGAGCGCGGGCGGCAAGGCGAGCCTCGAGGGCAAGAAGCGCGAGCTGTTGGCGCAGAGCCAGGCTCCCGGCTTCTGGGAGAACGGCGAGGCGGCGGCCTCGACGCTGCGCACGTTCCGCCGGGTCGAGGCGCGGCTCGCGGATCTCGACCGGCTGCGCGAGGTCTGCACGGCGGCGCGGCGGCGGGCGCGAGAGGCGCGCAACGACGTGCAGCTGGCGGCGGCGGTGCGCGCGGTCGAAGAGGCGGCGCGCGAGATTCAGCTGGCCGAGGCGCGCATGGCGGCGGGCTCGAGCGGGGACATGGACGACGTCTTCATCGACATCGCGGCGACGTCGGAGGGTGAGGCGCCGCGGGCGTGGGTGCGCGAGCTGATGCACCTCTACCTGGGCTGGGCCGAGAAGCGCCGCTACGAGGGCAAGGTGGTGGCCGAGGGCGCCGAGCCGTCGCGCGTCGTGCTGCATTTGAGCGGGCCGGGGGTGCTCGGCTTCCTCGCGGGCGAGAAGGGCCTGCACCGGCGCATCGAGGACGAAGACCGCGTCGGCGCGTACGTGCGGCTGCACGGGGTGCCGAACGGCAAGTCGCAGCGGACCTCGCTGCACGTCGAGGCGCGCGACGTGAAGCGGCGGGCGGGCACGTTCACCGAGCGGGTGGGCAGCGAGGCGAAGGCACGCGACGACGAGACGGGGCGCTCGCTGGCGCTCGCCGGGGCCGTCGAGGCGCGCGAGCTCGAGCGGCTGGTGCCGATGGTGCTGCTGGGCGAGGCGGAGGGCGGCGACGAGGTGCGGCGCTACTTCATGGGGCGAGGCGCGCGGGTGGAAGATCCGCGAACGGGCGAGGGCACGCCGCGGGTGAAAGACGTGATGCGCGGAGAGATCGACCTCTTCATCGCCGCGTGGATCTCGCGGCCGCCCGAGGCTACGACCGCCGCTCCGGCGATCTGACTCCCGCCTTCAGACCGGAGCCCAGGCCCAGGCCCGGTCCATGCCGTCGCCCATGCCGGGGCGTCGAACGAGAACGCTCCGACATCCGGGAACCGGCTGAGGCGTGGGCTGGGGGTGGAAGCTCCGGGCTGGGGTTTGGGGCTGCGGCGACAGCGGTCGCGTAGTATCCGCCGCGATGCGCTCCCTCATCGCTTCCGTCCTCTGCGCCCTCGCCTGTTCCTGCAGCTGCGGCGACGAGCCCCAACCGGGCGGCGCAGGCGGAGGCGGCGGGAAGGCGGGCGGCAGCGGCGGCTCGGGCGGCGGCTCCGGCACCGCGGGCGGGTTCGCGACCTTCACCGACTTCCCATCGACTCCGGTGCTCGACGGCGTCGACGCCGGCACGCCAGCCCGGTTCGGCGGCGACGCCGACGCGGGGCTCGCCGGCCCGTGCATCATCGAGCCGCAAGACGGCACCCTCTACCCGAGCGACTGGCTGCGCCCGCGCTTCTCGTTCGCCGCCGCGAACGGAGAAGACGTGTTCGAGCTCGTGCTGACCGCGCCGAACCAGGCCCAACCGCTCAAGGTCTACACCGCGCAGCCGCGCTGGACGATGCCGGCCCCGATGTGGACGCTGCTCGGCGTGCACTCGGTCGACTTGCCGCTCACGCTCGACGTGCGCGCGATGAAGAGCTCGACGGGTGAGGTGAGCCGCGCGCAGCGCGTGACGGCGCGCATCGCCCCCGCATCGGCCGCCGGCACCATCGTGTACTGGACGACGTCGAACGGCACCGCGCTGCGCGGCTTCCGCGTCGGCGACGAGAGCGTCGTGACCGTGCTGACGCCGCCGCAGGTCGGCGGCTCGGTGCGGTGCATCGGCTGCCACACGTCGACGCCCGACGGCGAGTACGCGGGCTTCTCGGCCTCGGTGCAGATCGGCAACGGCGACCCGGCGGGCGTGGCGCTCGCCTCGGTCGACGGAGGCGCGCAGCGGCCGCCCTACGTCACCGCCACGGCGCAGGCGCTGCTCGACCGGCAGCAGCAGCAGGTGCCCACGTTCTCTGCGGGGCACTGGGCTCCGGGCGACCGCCTCGCGGTGGCGAACTTCGAGACGGCCGGCGGCTTCGAGCTGGTGTGGACGAACCTCGAGACGACGTCGTCGGACTTCGACGCCGGCTGGGGCGTGGTGCGCCGCGCGGGTGATCCCGGGCGGCCCGCAGCGCCCGCCTTCAGCCACGACGGCCGACGCATCGTGTACGCCTCCGCGCAGAACGTCTCGAGCGGAGTCACGGTCCACGGGTCGGCAGACTTGTGGACGGTGCCGTTCGTCGACCGCTCGGGAGGCACCGCCGCGGCCGTCGCGCAGGCGAGTGACCCGATGACGGTCGAGAACTACCCGAGCTTCTCACCCGACGACGCGTGGCTCGTGTTCCTGCGCGTGCCGAGCGGTGAGAACAGCTACAACAACGCGAAGGCCGAGGTGTGGGTCGCGTCGTCGACCGCCGACGCCGGCACGGCTCACCGGCTCGCAGCGAACGACCCTCCGGCGTGCGCGGCGCAGGCGAGCCCGGGCCTCACGAACAGCTGGCCGAAGTGGGGCCCGTCGAAGAGCACCGTCGCGGGCCGCAGCTATTACTGGGTGACGTTCTCGTCGACGCGCGGCTCGCCGCGGCCGCAGCTGTACATCGCTCCGGTCGTCGAAGAGAACGGCGCGCTCACGAGCTACCCGGCGCTGTACCTCTGGAACCAGCCGGCGAGCGAGGCGAACCACACGCCGGCGTGGGACGTGTTCAAGATTCCGCAGATCAACTGAAAGGGCAGACAGGCGATGGGCATTCTCGTCGACTTCTATGCGGGCGACGCCGACGCGATCGGCAAGTCGTGGGCCGAGGGGAAGACTCCGGCGTCGAAGGCGCACGCCGACTTCTCGCTGCACCTCGACCCGACGGAGCTCGACGTGCTCTCGGAGTGCATGGGCGTCGAGCCGCTGCTCGACCTGCTCGGGCGCCGGGTCGGCGGCGACGGCGACGCGTCGGAGGCGAACGTCATCGACCCGAAGTGGGTCGCGGCGGTCGGCGCCCTGCCCGACTCCAGCGCGAACCAGCTCGCCGAAGACTGGCTGAAGGCCGTGCGCGAAGAGCAGGGCGAAGCCGCGACGGAAGATGCGGGGGACGCGACGCAGGCGGTGCGCGAGCTGATCTCACTGTGCCGCACCGCCGCGAAAGAGCGGTGCGACGCCGTGTTCGCCTGGTCGCTCTGAAGTCGGTCAGCGGGGCGCGGGCAGGCGCAGCCGCGCCCAGCAGCGCAGCACGCGCAGCATCTTGAGCTCGCGCTCCCGCGCGCGCCGCGACCGGCGACGGGCCGCCGTCGTGCGGCGCCGCGCCTCGATCAGCACCCAGGAGATCGCGACACACAGCAGCACGAGCGTGAGCCCGCGCACGCCCCACAGGGCGAGCACGGCCACCGCGAGCGACAGGACCACGCTGTGGGGATACCGGCTCACGAGCGGGCCGACGGCGGGCCCCCTCGCGCGCTGACGTCAGCTCAGCAGCGCGAGCAGCCGCGCGTGCCCGTCGGGCTCGGCGCGATCGAAGCGCAGCCCGACCTGCACGCCCAGGCCGTCGGGCAGCACGCGAACGATGTGGCACCGCACGCCGTTCTCGGTCGCCCCGACGCGGCGCAAGAGCACGAGCTCGCCCCACTCGCCCGGAGCGTCGAGCGCGTGTACGCGCAGGCCGCCCTCCGAGACGTCGAGCAGCGCGGCGCCGCACGGGCCGGCCTGGCCGACCAGCTGCAGGCTGCCGCCCATCGTCTTTCGCTCGAACTCTCGCCGCTCGGCCGACATCGCGCGGCGGCTATAGCATGCGCGGTTGCCCGAGCGAAAAGCGGTGGTCACCCGCGAGAACCGCGGCGTCGGCGCGGCGGTCTGCGCATTCCTCGCGCGCGCCGAGGCCGACCCTTGTCCCACGACGTCGTGAGACGGGGGCCCCACCGCCGGCCGTCGCCGCGTGCAGATCCGCGTGCCCTCAGGGTGGCGCGGGCCTTGCGACCGCGCCGGCACATGTCGCTCCCTCGCACCCGGCTCCACCTCTCGGACATGCCTGCTCGAATCGGCGAGCTCGACCTCCTCGGGGTGCTCGGCACGTCTTCATCGTGACGAGCGACGGCCTCGCCGGTGAGCGCTCAGCCGGCGGAGCGTGGGTGCTCTCGCCGCTGCCGGGCGCGAGCGCGGGCGAGGGGCTCACCGTCTTCGCGCACCCCGAGGCGGGAGCGTGGGTCGGCGGGAAGGACTCGAAGGCCTGGCGGCGCACCGGGCCGCAGGCGTGGGCCGCGATCGACACGGGGTTGCCGGTCGTCGACTGGAACGAGATCGCCGCCACGTCGGCGACCGACGTGTGGATGGCCGGCGGGTCAGGCGCGGTGCGCCGGTGGAACGGCACGTCGTACGAGCGGCGCGAGTCGGGCACGCGCAACAACTTCGAGGTGCTGCTGGCGCGCGACGGCGAGCTCTGGCTCGCGGGCGAGTACGGCTCGGTGCTGCGCTACGCGCCGTGAGTCAGAGCGCGGGGCGCTTGAGCTCGTTCTTCTGCTTCGGCGCCGGCGCCGACGCCTTGCGGCGCTCGCCGGGCCACTCGACGAAGCCGGCGGCGCTCGACTTCACCGGCCGTGCAGCGCGCTTGGCCTTCACCACCGGCGGAGCCGCCGGCGCGACCTCGACAGCGGCCGGCGCTCGCACCGCGGCGCGCGGCGGGGGAAGCGGCGGGAGCTCGACGTCGTGCGGCGGCGAGAGCGAGCTCGACAGCGCGGCGACGGCGACGGCGACGGCGAGCGCGAGGCTGCCGGCGCAGGCCCACGCGGCCTGCATGCGCCACCACGGCACCCGCAGCGCGACCTCGGGCTCGGGCTCGCGCGTCGGCCCGGGCTCGGGGTTCGCGGCGAGAGGCTCGACGAGCGTCGGCTCGGCCGACGGGTCGGGCGCGTGCGCCGTCACGCCCTGGGCGATCAGCGCATCGAACGGGTCGGGCACGCTCTCTCGTACGAGGTCCATACGGGCGCGAACGTCGCTCGACGCGCGCCGCGAGTCAGTGACCGGCAGCGCCAGCTCAAGTTGCAGCGCACGCCATCACTTCGGCGGCGCGGTCGCTACCTGCGCGCCTTCGGCTTCGTGGCCTTCGCGGGCTTCACGGGCTGCTGCGGGTGCGCGGGCTCTTCGTAGCCGTCGTCGTCGTAGGTGTCGGTGCCGTCGTCGCCGTCGTACTTCGGCGCGACCTTCTCTTTGGGCGTGGCGTTCTCGACGCCGAACCGCACCGCGATCTGGTGCTGGAAGTCGTCGAACGCCGACTCGGCCATCTTGTCGTAGGGCAGCGTGTCCGAGTCGTACGAGCCGTAGTCGTACTGGCTGCGGTAGCTCGTCCACCGGATGTCCTTCGCGGGCTCGGAGTCGAACTCGAACGCGTAGCGCGCCTTCTCTTCGCCGGTGAAGACCATGTCGAAGTCCCAGAAGAAGACGATGCCGAGGAACTTCCGGTCGGTCTTCGTCTGGGTCTTGCCGTAGCCGTAGCTGTCGCTCTTCTCTTTCACCGACTCGTAGATGCTGCCGTTGAGGCCGACCTCGTACTTGACGACGAGCGTCACGGGCGGGTCGGGCTCGTCGACCTTGTTCTTCTTCTTCGCGCCGTAGCTGTCGTAGTCGTAGTCGTACGACGAGTAGCCCTTCGGCGCGCCGACCTCGACGACGTCGTCACCGAGCAGCTTGTCGAACGCCTTGCCGAGGGTCTCGGTGATCTGCGACTCGCGAACCGTGTTGGCCTTCTCCGAGAACGAGATGCGCGGGTCGATGACCTTGCCCTTCAAGTCGTCGGGCAGCTTCGTCAGGTCGAGCTTGTCGAACTTCGTCTTCGACTCGTACTTCACCGCGACGCGCGAGGCGCCCTTCGCGCGCAGCGCCTGCACGAGCTCGAGCAGGCCCTTGGCCATCTCGCTCGACTGGTGCTGCTTCACGCGCTGCTCCGCGGCGGCGTAGACCTCGTCGATGCCCTTCTTCGCGTCGTCGGCGTGGCGGCCGTCGGGCCAGTCGGCGAGGTACTGCTTGTAGCGCTGCACCTTCGAGCTGCCGTAGCCGTAGCCGGTGGCGCTCTCCCATGCGCGGTTGTCGCGCTTCACGACGTCGAGCGGAATCGCGATGCCGGTGGCGAGGGCCGCGACGCCGACCGCGGCGCCGGCGCCGATCCACGCGCGCTTGGTTCTCGCCTTCGCGCGCTCGGAGGGCTTCGTCACGCCCTCGTGCGGCACGAGCTCTGCGGGGATCAGGTTCGTCTCGGCGGCGCCGTCTTCGAGCAGGCCGGCGTGCATCAGCTCGAGCATGCGGCGGCGCTTCGCGAGCACGCGGTTCGCCCATTCGACGGCGCGCTCCTGGCCGTAGATGCTGTGGCTGAACGTGCGGCCGTTGAAGATGAGATCGATGCGCGTCGTCGAGTACACGCCGTTCGTGTAGTGGTGCGTGATCTTCACGTCGTGCAGGTTCGCGAGCGGCCACGCGATGAGCTTCGTCGGCCGCACCTGCAACAGGTACAGCGGGTGCACGATGGTGTACGCGCCGAACGGGCTCTTCGCGGCCTCGATGATGCCGCGCAGCGACCACGCCGCGAGCACGCCCGCGAGGCTCATGCCGATGAACATCGTGGTGAGGCCCTCGGGCCCGAGCGGCCGGTAGCTGGCGAACGTGCTGGCCCACGCCCAGAACAGGCCGCCGCCGGCGACGATCAGCCAGAAGATCGGCCAGCCCATGGCGCTGTTGTTGATCTTGTCGTCGCTCGACGCGCTCTTCTGCTTGATGAGCCACTGCTTCGAGGCCTCGGGCAGCACGTCGGTCTCGACCTCGAACGTGTTCGGCATGCGGCCGGTGCCACGCTTGGGGTCGAGCTGCGAGGCGTACTTCATCAGCAGGTTCGCGTCGTCGACGCGCTGCTGAGCGAACAGCGGAGCCGCGAGCGAGCCGAGCCGGTCGGCGACGTAGCGCTTCGACTTCGGGTCGTCGGGGATGATCGGCATGAGCTGCTCGAGCGTGCGCGCCATCGCGGCCGAGTCTTTGCGCTCCATCTCGACCTCGAGCTTGCGCACGAAGAGGCCGAAGTCGCGGAAGTCGACGCTGCCGTCGAGGTGAATGGCCTTGTCGAGCACCTTCAGCGCGTCGTCCCACCGCTTCTGATCTGCGTAGCAGTCGGACAGGCTGACCAGCGGGCGCACGTCGTCGGGGCTGAGCTCGACGGCCTTGAGGTAGGCGGCCTCGGCGGCCTTGAGCTCTTTCTTCACGTGGTGCGCGTGGCCGCGGTGCATCTGGTACGAGCCGTTGTCGGGGTGCTTGACGACGAGCTCTTCGAAGATCTCGAGCGCGGCGTCGGCCTGCTTGCCGTGCAGAAACGCCATGCCGAGCAGGTCGCGCGCGAAGTCGAGCTCGGGCTTCTGGTTGAGCAGCCGCGCGAGAATCTGCTGGGCCTCGGCGTAGCGGCCGCCCTCGATGGCCTCGGTCGCGAGCCGAATCTCTTCGGCGGCGTGGCCGTCGTCCTGCGTGCCCATGGTGTCGTACTGCTTGCGGGCGTCGGGGTTCGAGAGCACCTCGTACGCCTCGCGCAGCTTCATGAACTGCTCGGCGTGCGTCTCGGGCGGGTACTTCCGCATCAACGCGAAGTAGGCCTTCTTGATGGCGCGCTCGTCGGCCGACGGGTCGACGCCCAGAATCTTGTAGAAGTTGGAGGAGCTCAGGTCGCTCATGGCTATGGGGTTCCCTTGTCGACCCCCGACCCTCGCACAGAGGGCAGGGAATCGGATCGTCGACGTGAAATCGCGCCCGACGCCCGCGACGCCCTACGGCCCGCGCCTCGCGGCGCCCTTCCGCGACGCGCCCCGCACCTCGCTCCCGGGCGCCCGGTCCCACGCCACGAAGGGCTCTCGCTCGCACGCCGCCTTGCCCGGCCACGGGCGGCGAACCGCGTACGTCGGCTCGAAGCGGTTGGTGCCGCCCGGCGGCGCGAAGCGGCTCTTCTCGGCGGTCACCCGGCCGTCGGCCCCGAGCGGAGCGGCCGGGCGGAAGGCGAGCTCGGCCGGAGCGTCGAGGCGCATGTGCAGCCGCGAGTGCCCGAACGGCGGGAGCTCCGAGAGCCCTCCGCTGTTGGGCACCGGCTTCCGCTTCAGGCCGAGCACGTCGAAGCCCAGCAGCGCGAGCTCTTCGGGCGTGAGCTTCTCTGCCGGGCAGAGGTCGCAGTGCCCCGCCAGGCGGGCGTGCTCGGTCACGACGGTGGCCGGCGCCTTCGCGAGCAGCCGCTCGAACAGGCTCACGTAGAACGGCGAGAGGTCGCTGCCCGCGTCGGGGGCGAGATCGTCCCGGGCGGGCAGCACGGCGCTCGGCCGGCCTGCGACCTCGCAGCGGGTGCCGGGCGCGAAGACGTGCACGAGCACATCGGAGCTCGCGGGCAGTCGCAGCGTGAAGGCGTCGCTGTCGTAGTGGAAGCGCACGGGCGCCTTCACGACGAGCACCTTGCCGCCCGGCGCCGCCTGCAGCGTCGCCTCGCTCTCGCCGGCGTCGAGCGGGGGCTTCAGCTTCGCGGCGTCGCGGTCGGCGACCATCAGCGGCAGCTGCATCGAGCCGCGGGTGCCGAGCTCGCCGATCGAGGGGCCCTCGCACGGGTCGCGCTGTACGTACTCGACGAGCCGCGGGGCGCTCACCTGCTCGACCCGCTCGAAGATGCCGGCCGGCAGCACGTGCACGTCGGCGCGCTGGAGCGACGCCGGCACCGGCAGCGTGAGCGGCGCGTCGCCCGCACCGGGCTGAATCGACACGACGGTGCGCCTGCCGGCGCGCATCAGCACGACCTGGGTGACCTCGGCGTGGGCCTGCGAGGCCACGAGCACGACCACGAGGAGCGCTCTCATTCGCACGGGTCTACCGCAGAATGGCCGGCTCGGGCGCCGGCGCCCCGACGCGGTAGGCTCTCGGCCGCGCATGGCCCGACGGCGCTCCCTCCTGCTCGCGGTGCTGGCGCTGCTCGGCGCGTGCGGGCAATGCGGGCCTCAGCGGCCGGCGGCCCCCGCGCCGATCGAGCTCGACCCCGACCTCCGCGCTGCGCTGCCCGTCAACGACGCGGGGCTGCCGCTGCTCATCGTCGCCGACGCCCCGCTCGCCACGGGCTTCAAGGTCGGCCTCGCCTACGACGAGCAGCGCGACGACCCGCTCACGCGGTGGGCCGAGTGCCTCGGCCGCATCGGCGCGTGCTACCAGACGAACCGCGGCCGCCTGGGCGGCTGCGTCGACTTCATCGATCGCTGCGCCACCAACGCCGGCGGTCGCGGCTGCTGCCCGGGCGCCTGCATCGACGCCTTCAACGCCGCCGTGCGCGCCGGGGTCCCCGACAAGGAGGCCGTCGACCAGACCTTCATCGCCGGAGCGTGCGTCGACGGCTACCTCGACTTCCTCGACGGGGGGGTGGCTCCGTGAGAGGGCACGCCGCCCTGCTCGTGGCGCTCGTCTCGGCCCCGGCCGCGGCCTTCGAGCCCGTGTGCCGCGCCGAGCGCGGGGCCGGCGACTACGTCGAGCAGCTCACCTCGAGCATCTGCTCGACCGACCCGCAGTGCACCGCCGGCACCGGCTTCGCGCGCGGCGCGCAGCTGGGCGAGCACACGTACCTGACGCACGAAGCGATGGTGCTCGCAGGCCTCGGCGACTTCGCGGTGAGCGAGCCCCTCGACTACTACGTCGCCGGAGTGCCGGCGCAGGCGATGCAGTGCGCCGCGGCCACGACACAGCTGCGCAGCGTCGAGCCGTCGGGCACCGGCCAGCTGCGCCGGCACGTCAAGAGCCCGACGGTCGAGGCCGGCGCCCGAGCGGCGCTCACGCTCGCTGAGCTCGCGCAGGCCGTCGACGGCAGCTTCAGCGTGTCCGACTACCTCTCGGGCAACGAGCACTGCCTGCCGCTCGGAGCGCTGCCCGACGCGGCTCGCAGCCAGCTCGCCTCGATCGACGCGTGCCACACCTTTCAGTCGCACATGGGCGGCGTGAACTCGAACCACTTCGCGCCGCAGAACCAGGCGATGTACGGCCTGTACCACGGCATCGCGCTCGCCATCGCGAAGCGCTGCGCCGCGCTGAAGGAGGCGCTCGACAAAGCCGCGACGCACGCGCTCGCCGCCGCGGCCCCCGGCGAGACGAAGTCTGCCTTCCAGAAGCACGTCGAAGCGTGCGAGCTCGAGGCGCTGTCGTTCGAAGCGGCGGCCTCGCACTTCTTCGCCGACGCCTGGTCGAGCGGCCACATGTGGGAGCGCTGGGGGCGGCCGGCCTTCGAGCTCGACGAGCGGGGGCAGGTTCGGGCGCAGGTGGTGGCGGCGACGTCGGGCCTGATTCACGGCTGGCGCGCGCTCGCCCGCGACTACACGGCGCTGAAGCCGTTTCAGCACGACAAGCTGTGCATGCCCGACAAGCACATCAAGGCCGACCCGCTCGAGGTCGCGGTGCGCTTCACGCAGAGCGGCAAGGGCTCGGAGGCCGCGGCGGGCGACCTCTACGTGGTGCAGTGCGAGGGCGAGCCGACCGACCGCGCGATGGACGCGAACCCGGCGCTCGCCTACCAGCGCCGGCGCATGCTGACGTGCCTCGCGCGCGGCTTCGAGGCGGTGTACCGGGCGGGCCCGCAGACGAAGGGCAGCAACGTGTTCACGGGCGGCACGGACGGCGAGATCACCTCGGTCGACGCCGAGAAGTGCTTCAGCCAGCGCGTGACCAACGCCTCGATGCGCGCGGGCCTGGGCGCGTGGCGGCTCGACCTCACCGACTCGGCGGTCGCCGCGCGGGTCGTGCCGGTCGTCGCGTACGGCAACGGCGGCTCGTCGACCGAGCTTTCCGACCTCGCGACGCTGTCGATCAACGACTACCCCCGGCAGCTCGCGCTGATCGGCCTCGAGATGCGGCGGCGCGAGGGGCTGAACCCCGAGGGCACCGACGTCGCGGCGCTCGAGGGCGAGACGCTGGGTCAGCTGGTCGGGGTGAAGCGCAACAGCGAGCACGCCGGCGAGATCGAAGCGGGGCAGATCGAGTTCCTCGAGCCGGCCGACCCCTCGCGCTGGAGCGACCGCCCCGTCGACGACCTCTCGTGCAGGAGCGACGTCGACTGCGTGCAGCGCGCCGGCCGTGACCGCGCGCACCCGAACGCGGGCACGTTCTGCGACCACTCGGTGACGGTCGGCGACGTCCAGGTCTCGCGCTGCGTGCGGCAGGAGGCCAGCATTCTGCGCGCCTTCCGCGGAGCCGAGGTCGCGTACTTCTGCAAGAGCGCGACGTGGGACGACCTCAACTCGGCCCGCTGGCAGTGCGCCCAGAGCCCGCTCGAGAACGGCGGCAAGCCCGCGTGCGACGCGTGCGTGCGCGCGGTGCTGCCTCACCTGCGCAACGCGTGCGAACCGGCTTCGTACGTGCCGCGGCCGGCGGGCGGCGGCGACCACCGCTCGACGTGCGACGTGCTGCGCGACGCGAACGTGTTCGCCGGCAACTTCCAGCCGCTCTACGCACCGTACGACGCCACGAAGCCGGGCGACGCCGAGCGCGCCGCGCGGGCTCTGTGCGAGGGCGGCGCCGCGAAGGAGCAGCCGACGCCGGTCGGCTACCTCGACCTGCGCAGCGGCCCGCCGGCGATGGCCACGAGCGTGCACTGGGCGGCCGGCTGGTTCGCGAACGACGTCGTGTGCGGAGCGAACCTGCCGAAGGCGAGCTGGTACCGGTACTCGCACGCGGCGTCGACCGACGCGCACCTGCACTCGTTTCAGGTCGACCTGCACCGGTACGACGACTTCCCGTTCGCGGTGCCGGGCGAGCAGATGCGGTTCACCGTGTTTCTCGGCGCGCAGGGCTGTGCGGCGGCGGCGGCGGGGGCCGACGCGGGAATCGAGGTGGCACCGACCGACGCCGACGGCGACGGCGTCACCGAGCGCTTCAAGTACGACTGGCTCGTGCCCGCCGGCACCACCGACGAGATCTGCATTCGGTCGCAGCCGGCATCGCCCGGCGTCGCGACCGGGGCGACCTTCACGTCGGGCTTCCACGTCTATTGCGCGCAGTGCGGCAACTGCGCGAGCTGCGACAAGGACTCGATGGGCGCCATCAGCTGTCGCGACAAGTGCGCGCCGGGCTCGTGTGCTCCGGGCGTGCAGAGCACGTTCTGCGAGCGCGGCCGCCGGTACGTCACCGAGCGCACGGGCTGCTGGTGCGGCACCTGCCTGAGCCGCGTGCGCGCCGACGACTGCGCGGCCGGTGAGACCTGCGAGGTCGTGGGCGGCACTGCGACGTGCCAGCTCGCCGTCTGCACGCCGTAACGGTGGCTCGGCGGGCCCCGTCGGCTCCCTCGTTCCCGGGCTCACTCGTGTGGAGCATCGTGCCGCCGCGCTCGAGGTGACCTCGCCCTCATGATCCAGAAGGTGCGCGCAACGCATCGCGCTCCACACGAGCGAGCGCGCGTCTAGACTCCGCGCCACCATGCCGCCCGACGAGGTACGCCGCGCCCTGCTGCTCGTGGTGCTCGCCGCTTCGGGCTGCGCGACGCCCGACGCGGCTGCGCGCCGCGCGAGGTACACGACGCAGCTCCTCGAGGTCATCGGCGAGGCGGCGCCCGAGTCGGTCACGCGGTTCGGCCTGCCGGGCTACGAGGGGCTGGCGCGCGACATGTCGCGGGCGTCGGCGACGGACATCGAGGCGCTCGAGCGGGCGGCGGCGTCGTTCACGAAGGCGCTGGGCTCCGAGACCGACGCCGAGGCCCGCATCGATCTGCGGATCCTCGAGGGCACGGCGCGCCGGCTCGCCGAGCGCACGCGGCTGCACGAGCGACTGCTCGTCGACGTCCCGAACCTCTCGCGCGTCGTGTTCGAGGGCCTGCAGCCCGGGCTGTCGCCCCAAGCGAGCGACCTGCTCCGCGACGGCGCCCTCGCGCGTCTGCAGGCCTACGCGTCTGCGGCGTTCGTCGACGGCGCCATCGCCTCGGTGCGGCGCGATCTCGAGGCAGGCAAGCTGCCGCCGTGGGCGGGCGAGGTGAGGTCGCTCATCGCGACGTCGCAGGCCCTCGACCGCGGGGCGTTGCAGCTCGCCGACCTCGCCGCGCCCCAGCACGTCGGCCCGCTCGGCGAGCAGCTCGCGAGGTGGGAGCAGTTCCTCGAGCACGAGCTGGCGCCGCGCGCGCGCGCCGACTACCGCCCGCCGCGCGAGGTCTACCTTCAAGAGCTGACGGAGCAGGGCATCGACTTCGCCCCCGAAGCGCTGGCGACCGAGGCGCGCGCCGCGTTCGAGACGACCTACGCCCAGTGGCGCGCGGTCGCGAAGGAGCTGGGCTCGGACGACCCCGTCGCGCTGCTGAAGACGTTGAAGCAGCGGCAGCTGCAGGGCGACGCGCTGCTCGCGAAGCTGAAGGAGGCGAACGCGGGCCTCGAAGAGATCATTCGCCGCGAGAGGCTGCTGACGCTGCCGCAGCGCCCGATGGCGGTGCGGTTCATGGACCTCGGCGAGACCGCGACCGGCGCGGTGCCGACGATCGACGTGGGCGGCGCGATGCAGGGCGCGAAAGAGATCGCGCTGCTGGTGCCTCGCGAGCCGGCGCCCGGCACGACGGCGCAGCTCGACGACTTCTCGTTCGAAGCGGCGGCCGCCCCGCTCTGCGCGCACGAGGGCCGGCCCGGCCACGAGCTGCAGCTCACGCACGCCGTCGAGCGCGGGCTGTCGGCGACGCGCACGCTGTTCGCGTTCAACACGGTGAACGTCGAGGGCTGGGGGCTCTACGCCGAGAAGATCACGCGGCCCTACCTGAGCGCAGAGGCGCGCTTCGTCTCGCTGCAGTACCTGCTCGTGAGGCAGGCGCGCGCGTTTCTCGAGCCCGAGCTCGTGCTCGGGAAGATCGACGAGGCCCGGGTGCGCGAGGTGCTCGGCGCGCAGCTCGGCGCGTCGCAGGCGCTCGTCGAGTCCGAGCTGCGCCGCTACACGTTCGACGACCGCGGCCAGGCGCCGGCGTACTTCGTCGGGCTCCGCAAGCTCGAGCGCCTGCGCGAGCGCGCCGAGGCCGAGCTCGGCGCCAGCTTCGAGGTGCGGCGCTTTCACGACGCCGTGCTCGATCGCGGCTTCATGCCGCTCACGATGCTCGAAGAGGCCGTGCTGAGCGAGCTGCGCCGCTGACCGGCGCGCCTTCGAGGCTTGACATCGCCTCTGACCCGATTTAGAAACCAGTCACTCGAATGGACCAGACGAAGCGCGAGTGCATCGTCGTCGCCGCGGTGAAGTGCTTCGCGCGCTTCGGGTTCAAGAAGGCGTCGGTCGACGAGATCGCGAAAGACGCGGGCGTGGCGAAGGGCACCGTGTACCTCGCGGCCGAGAGCAAGGAGGACCTCTTGTACCAGGCCATCCTCCACGAGCTCCGCGACTGGAACGCGCAGATGTCGAAGCTGCTCGACCCGCGCAAAGACGCGCTCGAGACGCTGGTCGAGCTCGCCACGAAGGGCCTCGAGTCGCTGCCGAGCCGGCCGCTCATCAAGCAGCTGTTCGAGGGCGAGATGCACGCCCTGCTGCCGCGCTGGCAAGACCGGTTCGACGAGCTGACGCGCCTCGGGCGCCGCAACACCGTCGAGGTGCTGCAGATGGGCATCAAGCAGGGGCGGTTCCGCTCCGACCTCGACTGCGAAGAGACCGCGACCCTGCTGATGGACCTGCAGGTCTCGACGATGCTGTTTCACAACCGCGAGACGCCCGACCGTGAAGAGCGGCTCGGCAAGCGCCTCGTCGCTGCCATGGCGCTGATCGAGCGGGGCCTCACCGGGCCCGTCGCGTCAGCGTCGTCGTCGAAGCACCGCCCCCGCCTCACTCCGTAGTCGCCCCGCCGTCCTCTCGAAGGAGCGTGTCGTCATGCCTCGCAGTGACCAAAATACCAAACTAGTCATCGGGACAGTGCTCGTGCTGGCGGCGTGCGGGCCGCAAGCGACGGGGCCGCTCACGTACGCGCGCGACGTGAAGCCGATCGTCGACGCGAGCTGCACGGGGTGCCACGCGCCGGGCGGCCTCGCGCCGTTCTCGCTGACGACGTACGACGAGGTGAAGCTGCACCGTGGCGGCATCGCGGTCGCGACGCGTGAGCGCATCATGCCGCCGGTGCTCGCGGCGAAGGGCTGCGCCGAGTACGCGAACGACCTCACGCTGACCGACGAGCAGATCTCGACGCTCGAGGCGTGGGCCGACTCCGACGCGCTCGAGGGTACGGCGGCGCCGGCCGCCGAGTCGCCGGGCCAGAGCCAGTCGGGGCTGAGCCGTGTCGACCTCGAGCTGCCGATGCCGATCGTCTACACGCCGCAGAAGAGCCCCGACGACTACCGCTGCTTCGTGATGGATTGGCCGAAGGACACGTTCAGCTACGTGACCGGCTTTCGCGCGAAACCGGGCAACGCGAAGGTCGTGCACCACGTCATCGCGTACCTCGCGGGGCCCGAGTACGCGGCCGAGTTCGAAGCGCTCGACGCGAAGGAGCCCGGCCCCGGCTACACGTGCTTCGGCGGAGCGAACGGCAACGACTCGGGCACCGGGTGGCTGGGCGCGTGGGCGCCGGGCGCGATCGGCGGCATGGTCCCCGAGGGCACCGGCATTCTGGTGCGGCCGGGCTCGAAGGTGATTCTGCAGGTGCACTACAACACGCTCGGCAAGAGCGGCGACCTGTCGGACAAGACGACGGTCGAGCTCGCGCTGGCCGACAGCGTGAAGCACCGCTCGGCGTACGTGCCGTTCACGAACTTCGGGTGGATTCGCAGCGGCGGCATGACGATTCCCGCGCACGAGACCGACGTCGTGCACACGTACGCGATCGACCCGACGCCGTACTGGGGGCTCGCGACGGCGGGCGCGCTGCCGAGCGGAGTCGCGCTGAAGGTGCACTCGGCGGCGGCGCACCAGCACCTGCTCGGCACGAAGAACAAGCAGCAGATTCTGCGGAAGGACGGCACGAACGAGTGCCTGCTCGACATCCCGCGCTGGGACTTTCACTGGCAGCAGGCGTACTGGCTGAAAGAGCCGAAGGTGGTGAGGCCGGGCGACAAGCTCGAGATCACCTGCCACTGGGACAACAGCGCTGCGAATCAACCGCTCGTCGACGGCAAGCGCCTCGAGCCCCATGACGCCGACTGGGGCGAGAGCACCACCGACGAGATGTGCCTCGGCCTCCTCTACGTCTCTGAATGAAAGGAGCAACACACCATGCGACTCGCTGACCGTCTGACGTTGATGTTCATGAAGCAGATGCTGCAGAACCCGAAGGGCCGCTCGCACTTCCTCACGCAGGTGGCCGACGCCGAGAACAACGACGAGGGCGCGGTGTTCGCGGCGCTGCTCGAGCGCGCGAAGCACGACGAGGCGCTGCACAAGCTGGTGGCGCGCCACGCCGCCGACGAAGAGCGCCACGCCGAGCTGCTCAACGCGCGCGCGCTGGCGACCGGGCTGCCGCGGCCGACGGTGCCCGACGGCCTGAAGATTCTGCGGCGGCTCGACGAGGCGCTCGGCGGCGGCTTCTTCGCGAAGCCGATTCAGACCGACGAAGACGTGATGCGCGCGTACCTCTTGCTGCAGGTCATCGAGGAGCGCGCCGTGACGCAGTTCCCGCTCTTCAAGGAGGCGCTGCGCGAGCTCGACCCCGAGTCGGCCGAGGTGTTCGAGCAGATCGAGGCCGACGAGGTGCGCCACCTGAAGTACTGCCAGGCGATCGCGCGCCGCTACGCTCCGAGCGAGGAGCTGCACGAGAAGACGCTGCAGCACTTTCGCGAGGTCGAGTCGCGCGTGTTCTCTGAGAACAGCGTGCGAAACATGACGTACGCGCTCGACCACGGCTTCATGGACGGCGGCTCGCTCTGGTCGCGGCTGATGTGGCGCGGCATTCAGCTGTTCGCGGTGGTGGTGAAGCCGACCCGCCCGACGCCGTACATGGGCCTGCCCGTGCAGCGCCCCATTCTTGCGACGGCGTGAGCGCGGGCTAAAACCCCCGGCTCATGCGAAATGCACTCGTTCTCTTGGCTGCAGCCGGCGCGCTGAGCGTCGTCGGCGCGTCGTCTTCGTCGTGCAGCGGCAGCAGCGGCGGAGGCTCGGGCGGCGGCTCGGGGACTGCGGGCGGCACCGGCACCGCGGGCGGCACCGGCACCGCGGGCGGCACCGGCACCGCGGGCGGCTCGGTCGTCGAGATGGCCGACGCCGACGCGGGCACGTGCGACGCAGGCATGTTCGCGGCGTGCACGTTCGCAGACGAGACGGCGGCCGACGGGGGCCGAACGGTGCAGTTCGGCACGACCAACCCGGGCGCAGCGGTGCCCGAGTGCATGCGCGTGAAGGTGGGGCAGACGGTGAAGTTCGTCACCGGCGCCTTTCACCCCGTCGAGCAGACGTGCGGGCCGAAGAACAAGAAGGTCACCGCGCCCGAGAGCGCGACGACGAACATCACGTTCGGGCTGGCGGGCGACTACGGCTACCGGTGCGGCATTCACGCCTTCCCGGGCGCCGTTCGCGTCGAGCCCTGATGCTGTGACGCGACCTCGACCTCCCCCTCACGGGCACGCGGCGCTGCGCTCGACCGTCACCGCGTGCATCGAGGTGAGCGGGTGGCTCTGCGTGAACGCGCCCGGGCCGAGCGCCTGCCACGTGACGCCGTCGCTGCTGCGCAGCAGCTCTTGCCGCCCGTAGGCGTCTCGCGACGAGCCGCTCGCGGCCACGAAGGTGCCGTTCGGGCTCACGGCTGCGGGGCCCAGCTCGGGAAACGGGCCGCCGCCCGCGCGCATCGTCGCGGTCACCGCCCACGAGACGCCATCGGTGCTCGAGAACCGCACCTTGTCTGCGGCGCGGCCGACCCAGCCCCACGCGTACAGCGTGCCTCCGTACGAGACGAGCTGAGACTCCACCGGCCCGCCGAGCTGGCTGCGGGCCCACGTGAGGCCGTCGGTGCTGCGGCACGCGTTGCCGTTGCCGTCGACGACGATGAGCGCTCCGCCGTGCTCGAGAATGCCGCCCTCGTGGCGCATGCTGCCGCCGCACGGCGGGCTGGGCACGAGCGGCGTGAAGCTGCGCGCGCCGTCGCGGCTCACCGTCCACACCGGGGGCGCCGCGTCTTGCGCGATGAGCACGAACGTGCCGAGCCCGAAGCCCGCGCGCCGCACGTGGCCGCCGATGCCGGTCGAGGGCGCGTCGACGAAGGTGAGCGCATCGTCAGAGACCTTCGACCTCGTCGCGCCCGCGAGCCAGCGGCCAGCGCCGAACACCATGTTCGCCCAGAACGCGGTGCTGCTGTGCACCGTCTGCCAGGTGACGCCGTCGCGGCTGCGACGAATCTGACCGCCCGGCGAACCCCAGCCGAAGTTCACGACGAGCCAGCCGTTGCCGACGGCCGCCCCACCGGCGGCGCCGGCGCCGTGCCCACAGTCGACGGCCGGAGTGCTGAACGTGCCGCAGCGCACGGTGTCGTCGTCAGACCGGTTCGCGACCCAGGTGTGGCCGTCGTCGCACGAGAGCATGGTGCGCCCGACGCTGCCGACCGCGAGGAACGCGGGCACGCGGCCGGCGTCCGCGGCGGGAATGACGCCCGCGTCGACGGGCGCCGCGCCGGCGTCGGCGGGGCCCGCGTCGGGCTCACCCGCGCCGGCGTCGGGCGCGGTGGCGACGCCCGCGTCAGGGGCCTCGGCGGGCGGGCCCGGCGGCGGCGTGGGGTCGGCGGGCGAGGCGGGTGCGGCGGGGTCGAGGCCGCCGCAGGCAAGGGTCGAGACGAGCAAGATGACGCTGGGACGCATGGGCTCTCTTCAGGTGAGAAAGGGCAGCGGGTCGCCGGTGGTGCTCCACAGCGTGTCGGGGTAGCTCGCGGCGAGCGTGAGGCCGCCGCTGTAGGCCTCGGCGTAGCGGGCCCCGTAGCCGCCGTGGTCGGGCTCGGCCCACTCGGAGCGCGGCACGCCCATCGCGGTGAGCGCGTTGCCCCACAGCTGGTGCATGAAGAGCCCGGGGAACTCGCCGTTGGCGGTGCCCGGCGGGTCCCAGCTCGAGGCGAGGTTGCGGTAGTCGACGTACTGGCCCGTCTTGAAGAAGCCGCCCGCGCCGCCGAACGTCACCACGGGCACGGCGCGGCTGTGGTGCGTCTGGTTGCCGTGCTCTTGAGTCCACACCATCAGGGTGTGGTCGAGCAGCGTGCCGCCGCGCCCGTCAGAGATGGCGTCGAGCTTCGCGGCGAGGTCGACGAAGACGTCGGCGAAGAAGCGCTGCTGGCCCGCGACGAGCGTCGCCTGCTGCGCGTACTGCTGGTGCGCGATGTCCTGGTGCCAGTCGCCGGCGTAGGTCGAGTGCGTCTCTTCGTCGCGCACCACGACGACGCGCGTGAGGTCGCACGCCATGCCGGCCGCCACCACGTCGTTCAACAGCTGAAAGTACTGCGCGTGCTTCAGCGGGTTGATGTCGAAGTCGGCGGTGTTCGCCGAGCGAATGGCCGAGTTGCTCGCGGCCCGAGCCGGCTGGGTGCACGTGACGGGCACGCTCACCTGCAGCCGGCGCTGAACCTCGGCGAGCTGCTGCAGGTGCTCGTCGAGCCGCACCTGGTCAGCGGCCGACAGCCGCGCGCCCGACTTCAGCCGGCGGTAGCTCTCGATCACCAAATCGACGACGGGCGGGCGCGGCGCCGGCCCCGAGCCGACCGAGGTGCCGGGCGGGAACAGGCGGTCGAACCACGTACGCGAGTCTTGCGTCGACACGACGTCGGCGATCGCGCCCGTCTGCGCCGCCGGGTTCGAGAAGCCCTGCGAGATGAAGCGACCCGCGACGACCGAGCGCTGCCGGATGTTCGACAGGCTCGGGTAGAAGCTCGGCGAGTACGCCATGACCTGGTCGATGGTGCGACGCGGAGTGACGGCGGCCGGGGGCGCGCCGACGGCCCGAGCGAGGTTGCCCAGGTGGCCGCCGAAGTGATGGCCGAGGCGGTACGGCACGTCGAGCCCCTGAATCACGTTCATCTTCGCGACGAGCGAGGGCGTGAGCCGCGCCGCGCTCGCGGTGAGCACGGGGCTCACCACCGCGCTCGACCCGCTCTGCTGCGCGGTGAGCGCCTGCCGGCGAATCGTGCGGCCCGCGTACGTCGTCGTCTGCGGCGCGGCCGCCGCCGGGTACATGTTCGAGGGCCAGATGCCCCCGTGCTCGGTGCAGAAGTGCACGTAGTAGCGCGGGCCGCTCGCCGCCTGCGCGTGCGCCGCGCGGCCGGCCAACCCCTCGAGCCACGGCAGCGTCAGCCCGGCTCCGAGCCCCTTCAGCACCGCGCGTCTCGACGGCATCATGGTGTACCTCCCTGGCGAATGAGGCGCTGCCGAAACCACGGCGCGAGCACTGGCGCCGCGAGCGCGTCGGCCAGCGTCGCGCCGCCGCGAACGAGCGCGTCGAGCTCGGCGAGCCGGCAGCCGTCGGCGGCCGCGTCTTCACTGCGCCTCGCCGTGAAGCGGTAGTACTGGCGCGTGAAGCAGCTCTCGAACTTGCGGCTCTCGGCGATGCGCGTGACGACCTCGTCGGGCCGCGACACCGGGCGCCCGTCGGCGGCGACGACGCGCGGCACGGTCGTCGTGTCGATCGGCTTCGCGAGCGTCGGAGCGCCGGTGGGGTCGTAGAGCTGCTGCGTCGCGCGCGCGCGGCCCAGCGCATCGAAGCCCTCGGTCACGAAGCCGAGCGGGTTGAGCGTGGTCGCGTGGCAGCCCGCGCAGCTCGTGCCCGCGCCCTCGGTGAGCGCCTCGACGACCTCGCGGGTGGTGAGGTCGGGCGACAGCTCGGGCGTCGCGGCGTTGACGCCGGGCGGCGGCGGGGGCACGGCATCGCACAACAGCGCGTTGCGAATGCGGTAGCCCTTGATGACGGGGCGCGTGCTGGCGGTGTTGTTCGCGAGCAGCGCCGGCCGCGTGATGAGGCCTGCGCGGCCCGCGCCGTCGCCCCACAGCGCGGCGAGCGCGCTCGACGCGCCGTAGCGGCGCGAGTCGGTGAGCAGCTCGACCACCGGCGCGGGGCGAGCGCGAACGGCGGCGGTCATCTGCAGCACGTCGGCTTGCAGCTCGGCCCGCAGCGTCGCCGACGGCAGGTCGGCGCCGGCGAAGGCCCGGTAGACAGGGTCGGTCGAGCGGCCGTCGAGCGCGGGCAGCTCGTCGAGGCGGAACCACTGGGCGAAGAACTCGTCGAAGGTGGGTGCCGAGCGGGCGTCGGCGGCGAGGCGCGCGACCTGGGCGCGGTAGGTCGCGTCGTCGAGCAGCGCGCCCGAGGCGGCGAGCGCGCGCAGCTCGGGGTCGGGCGCGGTGCGCCAGAAGTGAAACGAGAGCCGGGAAGCGAGCTCCCACGGGTCGAGGGCGAACACCTCGGGCTGCAGCTCGGCCGCGCCGGACTCGACGTGGTACAGAAAGCCGGGCGCGGCGAGCAGCAGCGCGACGCAGTCGGCGACCGCGGCGGCCGCGACCGGCGTGGCGGCGGCGGGCCCCGAGAAGAAGGCGACGTCGGTGGGCGAGAGGGGGCGGCGCTGCGTGAGGGCGCCGAGGCGCTCGACGAACGCCTGCAGGCACTGCGCGTCGTTCGCGGTCGAGGCGTCGGTGGCGCAGGGGCCCATGGCCTCGGCGCGGCGGGCGGCGGTCGAGGTCAGCTCGCGGGCGGCGGCGAGCGCGAGCGCATAGCTTCCGTCGACGTGGGCGAGCTGAACGCGCTGATCGAGCCTCGAGAAGCCGCCGTGGCTGTCGCCGCCGGCGGGGGTGACGTCGTCGGCGGGCAGCTGGGCGAGCTCGGGCTGGAGCGCGGCGAGCGCGGGCGCGCCCGAGCTGGGCAGCACCTCGGCGAGCACGTCGCGCAGCGCGTTCGAGAGCTCGTCGCGCGTCAGCCGGCGCAGCGGCAGCTCGCGCGCGGAGGCCCGGGGGTCGCACGAGAACGGCGAGGGGCTGACGAAGGGGCCGAGCGGCTGCTGCGGCTCGGGCTCGGTGGGCGACCCCGCCTCGAACGGCACGCGCGGAGCGCCCGGCGCGGCGATCTGCGCCTCGCAGGCGGTGAGGCACAGCGCCAGCGCCAGGCACAGGTTCACGGCGTTTCGGCCAGTTGCATTCATGAGAGCCCTCGGCGAGGTTGACCGTCATGGGTAGGTCCGGGTCGGGCCGAAAACCGTGCGGGGCTCGTGGCTGATTTTTCCGCCAGGCTGAGCGCCGTGCGCGCGGCGCACCCGAAGGTGCAGTGGTCGGGCGCGGTCGACGACGTGCAGCACCTCGAGCACCTCTTCCTGGCGCGCGCCTGCCTCGCGAAGGACCCGGCGGCCCTGCAGTGGTTCGAGAGCGAGGTGCTGCCCGCCGTGCGGCCGACGCTCTTGCGCGTGAACGCCTCGGCGACGTTCGTCGACGACGCGCTCCAGGCGGTGAGGGCGAGGCTGTTCGTGGGGCCGCCGCCGGGACTCGCGAAGTACTCGGGCAAGGGGCCCGTGCAGGCGTGGGCGCGCGCGGTCGCGTACGGCATCGGCGTCGACCTCGTCGAGGCCGGCCGGCGACCCGACAGCGCGAGCGAAGACGAAGCGGCCATCGACCTGAACGCCGCCAGCGAGGGCGCCGACATCCGCCTGCTGAAGGCGCGTCACCAGCGCGACTTCTCGGCGGCGCTGAAGCAGGCCATGGCCTCTCTGAGCGACCGAGACCGCACCGTGCTGCGCATGCGCTTCGCCGATGGGCTCGCGCGCGAAGAGATCGGAGCGTTCTTCAACGTGCACCGCACGACGGCGATGCGCTGGCTCGACGCGGCGCAGGCCGCGCTGCTCGAGCGCACGCGCGCGGCGCTGGCCGAGCGGCTGAAGCTCCCGCCGGCCGAGCTCGACAGCCTGATCCGCTACCTGCACAGCGGCGTCGGGCCGAGCCTGCTCGGCCGGGGCTCCTGACCCGTCAACCCGCGGCGAGCCACCACGCCGCCGCGCCCGCGGCCGCGACCAGCGCGAGCGCGAGGAGCGCGGCGCTCAGGCCCCGGCGCCGCGGCGGCGCCGAGAACGCGGGCCGGCCCTCGACGTCGGTCGGCGCCTCGTACGCCGGCCGGCCGGCCACCTCGGTCGGGCGGTCGACGGGGATGGGGTAGTCGAGCGCGCGGAGCACGTCGGCCGCGCTCTTCGGGCGCCGCGCGGGCTCGTACTCGAGCAGGCTCGCGACGAGGGCCGCCAGCTGCGGCGAGACCCACGAGGGCAGCACCGGCACCGGGCGCTGCCGCGTCACGGCCTGCACGCCGAGCTCGAACGGCAGCTCGCCGGTGAGCAGCTCGTACGCCATCACGCCGACGGCGTAGAGATCCGCCGTGGCGCCGATCGCGTGGCCGAGGGCCTGCTCGGGCGCGGTGTACGCCGGCGTGCCCACGGTGAGGCCGGCCGTCTGAGCCGCGACGCGGCCCGGCTCGACGCCGGTCTTCGCGAGCCCGAGATCGAGGAGCTTCACGCGCGCGCCGCAGATGAAGACGTTGCTCGGCTTCAGGTCGCGGTGGAGCACGCCGGCGCGGTGCGCGGCCGAGAGCGGCTCGAGAATGCCGCGCAGCAGCGCAACCCCCTCGGTCTCGGGCAGCCGCCCGCGGCTGACCATGAGCTGCTCGAGCGTGCGGCCCTCGAGCAGCTCCATCACCAGGTACGGGCGGCCGTCGGGCGCGTGCCCGAAGGCGTGCACGTCGACCAGCCCGGGGTGCCGAATGGCGTTCGCGGCGCGGGCCTCTTCGAGGAGCCGGCGCGCCACGTCGGCCTTCGCTGCCGGCTCGGGCTTGAGCACCTTCAGCGCGACGACCCGGCCGACCGTCGGCTCGGTCGCGCGGTACACCTCGCTGAACGCGCCGGTGCCGATGAGCTCCTGCACGCGATAGCCGCCGACGTCTTGACCGATCAGGGAAGCGGCGTCGCGCGGGCGCTCGGTGCGCACGAGCTCGGCGGAGGTCTTGCGGCAGCGGGCGCACTCGGCGAGGTGCGCGACGACCTGGGCGCGGGCGACAGCGTCCAGCTCGCCGGCCACGTGAGCGACGAGCTGCTCGACGTCGAGGTGCATGCAGGCGAATTGTAGTCGGCCCGCACGAATTGTCGGGCTCGACCGACTCTCGGGTCGATGCCGCGACCGCCCCCCGTCGAGCCGCTGGGCTGCCTTCCGCCGGGGCGCGACGTAGACTCTCCTGCACCCTCGTGCAGACCCCGGCTCAGTGCTCCGCGTGCGGCACGACGCACGAACCTGCGGCGACGTGCCCGGCAGGCCCCGCCGACACGCTGGGCGCTCCCAGCTCGGAAGAGATCGACCCCATGGTCGGCATGAAGCTCGGCGAGTACCAGCTGCTCGAGCGCATCGGCCAGGGCGGCATGGGGGTCGTGTACCGGGGCGTTCACCCCGTCATCAAGAAGCGCGTGGCGGTGAAGATTCTGCGCGGCGAGCTCGCAGGCGACTCGGGGCAGGTACAGCGCCTGATGGCCGAGGCCGAGGCGGTGAACACCATCGACCACCGCGGCATCGTCGACATCTTCGGCTTCGGCCGCACACCGCTCGGCAACGCCTACGTGGTCATGGAGCTGCTCGACGGCTTGCCGCTCTCGGCGCGGCTGCGCGAGCGCGAGTGCGAGAAGGGCATGCCCTTCTCGGAGGCGATCGACGTGCTGAGCCAGCTGTGCGCCGCGCTCGCGGCCGCCCACCACAGCGGGGTCGTGCACCGCGACCTCAAGCCCAGCAACGTCTTCATCGTTCGCGAGACCAACGGCGATCGCTTCGTGAAGCTCCTCGACTTCGGCATCGCCAAGCGGCCGAACGACTCTTCGAACCCGCTCACGCGGCCCGGCACCGTCGTCGGCACGCTCGAGTACATGTCGCCCGAGCAGTGCCGCGGCGAGACCGTCACGGCGCGCAGCGACCTGTACGCGCTCGGCGCGATGGCGTTCGAGATGCTGACGGGTCGCCGCATCTTCACGGCGCGAAACGAGCTCGACCTGATGCGCGCCCAGGTGGAAGAGCGGCCTGTGCCGGTGCTCGAGCTCCGCGCCGACTGCCCTCCCGAGCTCGCCGCGCTCGTCGCCGAGCTGGTCGAGAAGGAGCCCCAGCGGCGCCCCGCATCGGCGCAGGAGGTCGGCGAGCGCCTGCGCAACATCGGCGGCCAGCTCGCGACGCGCGCGCTGAACCCCGTGCCGCCGGCGCGACCCTCGAGGCTCGTGCCCGGGCTCGCGGCCGCTGCCGCGGTGCTCCTCGCCGCCGGAGCCGTCACCGTCTACCTCGGGCGTGGCGCCGCGCCTGAGCCCGAGGCGGTCGACGCGCGGGGCGTCACCGCCCCCGCAGCGCAGGCCGCCCTCGAGCCGGCTCCTGCCGGGCCGCCGCGCGCCGAGCCCGCCCCCGCGGCCGAACCTCCTCGCGCCGAGGTCGCTGCGAAGCCGGCCACCGAGCGGGCGCGGCCGATCGCCCGCTCGCGAGCTCGAGCGTCGAAGGTCGCTCCAGCGCCCGCGCCCCCAGCTCCGGGCGCGCCGACCGCCGAGCAGCTGCGCGCCGACATCGCCGCGCTGGAGCGCGAGCTCAAGGCCTCGAGCGAGCCCGACCCCAGCGCCCTCTTGCTGTTGAACACGCTGCGGCTCAGGGCCTCGGGCGCGCCCAACGACGAGCAGCGCCTCGCCATCGCCCGATCACTCGATCAGCTCAAGAGCAACCTCCAGCACCCGTGACCGCTTCTATGGCAGGCTGGCGTTCGCCCCATGCGCCGTCTGACCCTCGCGTTGCTGTGCTGTGCGGGCACCACGTGGGCGGCCGAGCCGAGCGTCGGCGTGCTCGTCGGTCGAAGCTCCGGGCTGCCCGCCGCGCGCTCGAAGGAGCTCGCTGCCCTCGCGTCGCGCGTGCTCCTGCAGAGCGGCGTGCCGGTGGTCACCGGGCGCGAGCTCGAGCGGCGCATCGCGAGCCTCGGCGTCAAAGACCCCTCGGTCTGCGGCGGAGTCGGCGCGTGCTTGACCCAGCTGATCGGCACGCTCGGCCTCAGTCACAGCGTGGTGCTCTCGTTCACCGCCGCGGGAACCGACGTCGCCGTCGCCGCCGAGGTGGTCGACGGCACCGGCACCCGGCGCGCGCAGTGGGGCGCAGTGCTGGCAGCCGACAGCGTCGTGCCGGTCGAGGAGCTGTTCGTCGGGCTCGCCGAGAAGGTGAAGGCGGTGATGCCGGCCCCGACGCCGCCCGAGCCGCCCAAGCTCGAGCCCACGCCGCCCGCACCGCCCGCCGCCGTCGCAGCCGCGCCCGCTC
>JBGALX010000047.1:0-85790 GCA_044223505.1 Myxococcaceae bacterium | reverse complement strand
CCCCATGACCGAGGGCGAGCTGCGTGCGCGCCTCGCGGCAGCATCGGATCCGGAGCGCGCGCGGCTCATCGGCAAGATCATGCGCGAGGCCCGAGACACCGACGTGTGGTCGTTCACGACGCTCGCGGAGGTTCGCCGCCTGCTGCCTCAGCTCGATCGCTACCTGGGCCGGCGGCGAGCCTTCTGGAAATACCTGCTCAGCCGCTGGGAGTCGCTCGGACTTGGGTAGAGGCCGCCTCACCGACGCGCAGCTCGCGCTCACGACCGCCTTCTTCCGCACGGACCGCGAGTTCTTCCTGACCGGCGGGGCCGTGCTCGCCGGCTGGGAGCTACAACACCGGACGACCGAGGACCTCGACCTGTTCACCGACAAAGACGCGGTGGTCGCTGGCGAGCGAACGCTCAAGGCGGCCGTCGCGGACCTGGGAGGGCAGCTCGAGGCGATCACCACGAGCCCCGACTTTCGTCGCTTCGTCGCGACCATTCAGGGAGAGCGGATCAAGGTCGACCTCGTCCGCGATCGCGCACCGCAGCTCTTCCCCAAGCAGGAGCGTGACGGCGTTCGCATGGACTCGGCGGAGGAGATCTTCACGAACAAGATCTGCACGCTCGTCGAGCGCAGCGAGATCCGTGACGTCGTCGACCTGATGCTGCTCGAGGGCCGCGGGCTCCGCGTCGAGACCTATCTGCCGCAGGCCCAGAAGAAAGACGGCGGCGCCACGCCTGCGACGTTGGCCTGGCTGCTGTCGTCGTTCGAGGTCCCTTCGGAGCTCCCCGGCGGCGTAGACCGCGGCGCCGTCTTGCGCTTCATCAGCGACCTCGAGAAACGCATGCTGGCGCTCGCCGCTCCGCGCTGAGCGGTCAGCGCGGCGGACGCGGAAGTCCGAGTCGAGCGTCACCACGCAGCGCGCGGCAGCAGCTCGCTGATGCGCAGCAACCTCGGCCGTCGAGGCCCGCACTACCACCGCGACGCTTCGATGGGCCGCAGCCGCGTCACCCGCCACGCGACCAGCGCCGCGGTGCACGCCGACGCCCCGAGCGCGAGTGCCGAGCCCCACACCACCGTCACCGGCAACGTCTTCCGCCAGGTGAGTTTGGGCAACCTCGAGCCGCTGCCGCCGCGAACGGCCTGCGCTGAACGCATACTCCGCTGCTGTACCGCGAGTCGGGCTGCCCGAAGGTCAGGTACTCGAGCCGAGAGACCACCGCCCCGGCCTGGTCGACCACGGCGCGCACCGTGCCGAGCGCGTCGACCACGTAGCTCGCCTCGATGGCCGAGCGCCCTCCGACGCCGGCGGCCTTCAACAAGACACTCGGCTGACACGCCCCGCGCCGAGACCCTCACGCTGCCGCGCGTGCTTCATCCCGCCGTCGCTGATCGATCACTGCGCGTCCTCGCGCACTGGCCGCGATCGCTACCTCGAGCTGTGCGTGCCGCCGGTCAGCTGAGCCCAACGTCAAGCGCGAACTGGCGCGCCCGGCCTACGTGCTTCGTGAAGCGGATACGGACCTGATCACGTCGCCCGTCTTCGACCTCGGGAGAATCACCGCCCGAGCAGGCGCTGAAACGCGTCGTAGCTGTTCGAGAACGAGTCTGAGAACCAGCCGTTCGACTTGTTCGAGCAGACCGCGGGCGCGCCCGCAGGCGAGGGCTTGCACTCGACGTACGGGCCCTGAAGCGTCGGGTCGCCGCTCGACTGAACGTTGACGCCGCCGCGCACGGTGACGCCGGTGAGGTTCGCGAGGCGCTGGAGCAGCTCCTGCCCCGCGTCGTCGCGGGCGACACGGCAGGCATGAAGCTCGATGACCCCGCCGGGCGCCACCACCTTGCCGAGGCGCCTGACGAGGTCGAGCAGCTCCGGCTTCGCGAAGTCGGGGTTGGTCGTGAGGTCCATGCCGAAGAGGTGCTGGTCGCCGATCTCGAACTGGCCCGGTGAGCCGTGGTCGTAGAGGTGCAGCTCGGTCAATGGGCCGTTCTTCGAGACGTCGGCTTCGAGCGCCGTGACGAGCTCCTCGAGGTTTCGAAAGCTCGACAGCTCGACGTCGGCCGAAGTCGCCGAGCGAATGAGGCCGCCGCGCGGATCCTGGCCGTCGACGGCGACTGCAGTGCGTGGGCGGGAAGCCGAGATGGGAGCGGTCATGCGCGCTCATCGGAGCAACGCGCGTGCCGCGCCGGCCCGCTCGCCGCTCCGGGCAGCTGCGCGGGTGCAGGCGTCGGGGCCACCCTGCGTTCGTCTCCTGCTCCCTACGACGGCGGGGAAGCCGAACGGACGTCCCCAGCGGGTCGCGCGTTCACCCACGGGCCTCGCGTGTCATGCCGGCCCCATAGACCGCCTGCGCAAACGCACCCACGTGATTGACCGAGTCGGCCCGCTTCTGAGCGAGCCGCGCGTCGAGCGCCGCGAACCGCGCGCCGTGGCGGTGGCCGTCAGGCACTGCCCAGCGGGCGATGGTGCCGTCGCGCACGACCCACGGCCACCCGTGCAGCAGCTGTCGGAACAGGTACGGCGTGGTCGCGTCACCCGACTCGAGAAACCCATCGATGGCGTCGAGCACGGCGCCGATGCCGGCGACGTCGTTCGTGCCGGTGACCCACACGTTGCCGACGGTCGGCGCGAAGACCAGCGGCGAGCCGTCGACCGCGAGCCCGTTCGTCAACGAAGGCAGCAGCAGCACGCGCACCGCGTCGTAGTCGTCGCGCCAGGGGTTGGTGAACACTCCCTTGCGGCCACCCGGCAGCCAGCGCTTCAGGCTGTTCGCCTCGAGGTTGAGCAACGCCGAATTCCACACCGACTCGTGAAGCTCGGTGGGCAGCAGCTCGCGGTTGATGGTGACGACGCGGTCGCCGGCGTCGCTGACGAGCTCGAGGCTCAGGCCCTCGGCGAACGGGCGCGTGAGGCGGGCGGGCTCGACGAGCTCGACGGGCTTGCCGGCCGAGAGGGTCGCGAGGGCTCCGAGCGCGTTGGCGCGTGTGCCGTCGGCGTAGTTGGGCGGGCGCACCTGCGGAAACAGGCGAGGCGGGTCGAGCAGGCTGGTGAGCTCCAGCTCGGCTGCCGTCTCGGATGACATCAGCTGGGCATGGTCGTTCGCGGCGCGCTCGGAGAGCTCGGCGAGGGCCTCGCGGGCCTCTTGCATCAGCCGCAGGCCGTCTTGGGGGTTCTTCTTCGCGGCAGCGACGAGCGCAAGGCTCGCCGTGGCAGCACGAATGCGCAGCTGGTCGAGCGTCGGGAGCGCGTCGAGCCGGTCACCCAGCGCATCGAGCGTGACGCCCGCGCTGCGCCCATCGGGGTGAAGGAGCACGAGACCTGCGTCGCGAATCTGTACGAGCACCGGGGTGCCGGCGTCCCACGCGGCGAGCAGCTCGGCCTGCGGTGCCTCGCGCGCCTCGACGCCGTCTTTGCCATCGAGGTCGATGACCTGCACCAGGTGCTCACGTTCGCGCGGGGTGGGGAACCGCGAACCGTTCATCGCCCAGAACGGGAGCACGGACTCCTCGTCGACACCGGGCAGCGTGACCACGACCGTTTCGGCGATCCCTGGCAGTACGTCGAGCAGCGTGTCCAGCGGCACCTCGAGCCGTGCGTGCGCACCCTCGGTGTCGAAGAGGGCTACGGTGTCCGCGAGATCCGGTATCACGACGTTCGCTTCGCGAAACCAACTGGCGGTCAGGCCGTCACGCACCGCGAGCGGTGCGAGTGCCTTGTCGATGATTTCTGCGAGGGCCCCATAGGTCTCACGCGCCTGACGTTCGATCGAGCGCGCCGACGCATCGAGGAAGCGCGCGTACAGGCGGTGGTCTTCGGGCGGCAACCAGGCGTCGACCTCGCCTTCGCTGTCGAAGCTGACGGCTTCGAGCGAGCGGTACTCCTCTGAGGTGTCGTACGCCTCTCGCGCGCGGTCGAGCATGCTCTCGAGGGCCCGTTCGTCGTCGGCGCCGCACGCGAGCACGAGGTCGGCCTCGGGGTACATCATCACGAGGTCACCCTTCAGCGTGACATCGTCCAGCAGCGCTTCGGCCACCATCACCGCGCAGCCAACGACGTGGCCAGGCAACCGCCAGCTGTAGACGCCGTCTTTCACCTCGCGGCTCTGCAGGAGCGCACGCACATTCGTGACCGCGTGCTCGAACGCCGCATCTTCGTCGAGACCGATACGCTTCAGATTCTTGATGCCCGCAGGCGCGAGGCCGCCGTTCGTGCGCACAGCGATGCACGCGCCGAAGACGCCGGCGAGGTCGAAAAGCCGAGTCGTGTCTCCACCGTTCGCAGCACCCGACGCGAGCACGAGCTCGAGGTGTTCGAACCGGTGCACCCAGACCACCAGGTCCTCGGGACGAAGCTTCGGCTTGCCTTTGAGAAAATCGAAGAAACCCACGTGCCCTCCTGGGAGCTTGTTTTGGGGGCGGGCCCTCTAGACCGTCACGCAGGCGAGCACAAACCGCGGCCACAAGACGCCGAGCTCGGAGGCGGCGCGACGACCAGACAATTCACGACGTCAGACTGAATGGGCCCTGCGCCGCACTCGCGAAGCTCGGCCGGACACTTCACGACGTCACACGAACTGTGCGCCTCGAGCACTGTGACCGGCTCGGTCACACGTTGACCGTCGTCACGGCAAGCGCACGACCACCGCGACGCTTCGATGGGCCTCAGCCGCGTCACCCGCCATGCGACCCGCGCCGGCCGAAGCACCGTCGGGTGCCGCTTCCCGATGCGCGGCACCGAAATTCCCAGCGCGTTTCGACGAGAGCGCTACGGGGCGAGCAAGGGAATAACCTCTCGACCATTCCTCCGATAGACGCGGAAGTCCGAGTCGAGCGTCACCACGGCAGCGCGCGGCAGCAGCTCGCTGATGCGCACCAGGCAGCCGTCGGCGAACGACATCGGCACCGACGAGAATCGGTCCATCAGGCGTGTGATCGCCCCGACCTCGCGAGTCAGAGGCAACAGCTCGATCAGCTCTTCCTTCAGCATGGCCCGCAGCGCGCGAGACCCGCTCTCCGATGACCGCAGCAGAAAGAACGCCTCGCTCATCACTGCTTCGCAGCTCACCACTCGCCCCTTCACCTCGAGCGCCTGCTTCGCCCAGCGGTGCCGTGGCTCTCGGGGAGCCAGCATCGCGACCAGCGGCCCAGTGTCGAGAACCAGCGTCGCCGTCAACGGCCGTATCCGCGCATGTGCTTCGGGTTCGTGAGGATGTCCGACGGAAGGTCGTCGGCAGTGCCGACGTGCTCTGCGACGCGCTCGATGAACGTCTCTGCCGGCGCCGAATCCGCCAGCGCCTCGAGCGCCTCCCGAACCAGCGCGGAGCGCGACACGTGCCGTCGCTTCGCCAGCCGCGCCACGCGCGCGCTCAGTCGGCGGGGGATCTTGATCGTCCAGCTCTCGGTGGTCTTACCCATCGGACAGAAAGGTAAGCCGTTGTCCGCTGCCTCGCAACCCCGGCCGCAGATGCCCGCGCTCTACCACCGCGACGCTTCGATGGGCCTCAGCCGCGTCACCCGCCACGCGACCAGCGCCGCGGTGCACGCCGACGCTCCGAGCGCGAGCGCCGAGCCCCACACGACCGTCACCAGCGACAGCGCCGGCCGAAGCACCGCCGGGTGCGCCGCGCCCATGTGCGGCACCGAGATTCCCCGCTGCGCCAGCGCGAACGTGACGGCCGCGCTGAAGCCCAGCCCCAGCGCCGCGCCCAAGGCGCCGAGCAGCACGCCCTCCCAGAAGAACATCGACGCGATCTGCGCCCGCCGCATGCCGAACGACATCAGCGTGCCCACCTCGCGCCCCCGCTCGTCGACCGCGAGCAGCCCGAGCGCGAGCAGCGCCGCCAGCACCACCACCAGCAGCACCACCGTCGCCATCACGTCGAGCCGCTGCTGCCGCTCGACGTTGTCGCGCGCGAGCGGGTGCACGTCTTGCCACGAGCGCACCTCGGCCCCCGCCACCGCGAGCCCCCGCGCCGCCGCCTCGGGGTCGCCGCTCACGGCGAGGCCCAGCTCCGACACCCCGCTCACGCCCGCGAGCGCCTGCGCCAGCTTCAGCGGCACCGTGATGACGCGCCGGTTCTCGAGCGCGAGCCCCGACTCCGAGACCGCCACCACCTTCACCTCGAGCGCGTTCGCCCGCACCGTCCCGCTCGACGACAGCGTCACCGTCTGCCCGACGCTCAGCCCCAGCGCGTCCGCCAGCGCGTAACCCACCACGCCCTCGTCTCCGCCCGACAGCCACGCGCCGCCTGCACGCAGCTCGCGCGAGAAGCGGGGGCACACGCGCGGCTCGAGCTCGGGGTCGACGCCGCGCACCACCACCGGCGTCTCGGTGCGCGCATCGCTCAAGAGCGCCGCGAGGTACAGCCGGCCGGCCACGAGCTCGACTCCGGGCCGCGCGCGCACCGCCGCCACCTGCGCCTCTTCGAGCAGCGGCGGAGCCCCCAGCGGCACCTCGTCGAAGCCTCCCGCCGGCCGCACCACCACCTCGCCCGTGCGCGTCTCGACGACCTGCTCGAACGTGAAGCGCTCGATGGCCTCGGTGACGCTGTGCCGCGTCGCGAGCGCTGCGACGCACAGGCCGAGCAGCGCGCCGGTCGCCGTGCTCCTCCCGCGGCGGCGCAGCACGTTGCGGAGCGCGAACGAGACCGTGCTCACCCGTCACCCAGCGCCTTCACCGGCTCGAGCTTCGCGGCCCGCAGCGCCGGCACCAACGCGCCGGCCATGCTGACGGCCATCGCTCCCAGCAGCACCAGCGCCACCTCGCCCTGGGCCAGCGTCGGCGTCACGTCGACGAACACGGTCGTGCCCGGCAGCTTCATCGGCACGCCCCAGCGGGTGACGACGAACGCTCCGACGATGCCGAGCAAGAGCCCGACCGCAGCGCCGCATGCTCCGAGCAGCGCGCTCTCGGCGACGAAGGCGCTCCACACGGCGCGGCGGCGCACGCCGAGCGCGAGCCAGGTGCCAATCTCACGCGTGCGGTCGCGAACGTTCAGCGCCGCGCACGTGAAGACGCCGACCGCCGCGACCAGCGCGATGATGACGCTCACGATGAGCCCCGACAGCCGCATGTTCGACACCATGTCGGCGAGCCCGGGCAGCTGCTGCTTCCACGTCTCGACCTCGACCTCGGGTCCCAGCGCGTCTTGAACCTGCGCGCGCAGCGTGTCGACCGCCGCGAGGTCGTCGATGCCCAGCGCGAGCTCGTTGCACGAGGCGCCGAGCCGCAGGAGCTCCTGCGCCGGAGCGAGCGGCATCCACACCGCGGCCCGGTCGGTGGGCAAGAGCGGCACGGCGAGCGCTCCGGGCGTCAGCGGCACTCCGTTCAACAGGCCGTCGGCGTCGCGCGCGAGCAAGCTGCCCTCGTCGCCGCGCGAGAGCTTCAGCGCACGCGACAGCGGAGCGCCGAGCACGGCTCCTTGCGCGAACGTGCCTTCTTCGATGAGCGCGAAGCGGCCCGGCACGACGGCGCGCTCGTCGGCCTCGTCGAACGCGGTGACCAGCACGGTCGCCGAGGCTCCGCCGCGCTCGTCGGGCGCCGAGAGCACGGCTCCGAACTTGAGCCGCGCCGAGGCCGCGCGCACGCCCGGCACCGCGAGCGCCTTCTTCCGCCAGGCCGCGGCGTCGTCGAGCGCCGGCCGCACCGGCAGCACGTCGCTCGCCTTCGCGTAGCCCTTCGCGTGCACCTGCAGCGCGCCGAAGACCGTCTCGGCGGCCTGGCCCATCAGCGCGCGACGCTGCCCCGCGATGACGCCCCAGACGAGCAGCACCGCGGTGACTCCGGCGGCGACGAGGCCCGCGCCGATGAGCGACCGCAACGGCCGGCGCGCGATGTTGCGAGCGCTGAACGTCAGCAGGCGAACGGGCGTCAACGGCGGCCACGTTACCAATCACCCCTGAAGTAAGGTGTCCGGCAACGATGCTCGCCGCCGCGCTCGTCGCAGTGCTCGCCGCAGGTCCAGTCAAGCTCGGGTGCCCCGGCTTCACCTGCGAGGGTCTGTCGCCTGCGCTGTGCGAGGCCTACGTCGACCGCTTCGTCACGGTGCTCGGCGGCGACGGCAAGGTGAGCGTCACCACGCAGCGCGACATGCTCAACCTGCTCGCGAACGAGCGCCAGAAGCAGCTGCTCGGCTGCGCAGAAGACTCGACCGCGTGCCTCACCGAGCTCGCCGGAGCGCTGGGCGCCGACGGCATGCTCTCGGCGCGCGTCGTCAGCACCGGCCAGGGCTTTCTCGTCACGGCGAAGGTCGCGCGCGCCAACGACGGCAGCTCCTGGGTGAGCTTCACCGAGCGCGTCGCGAGTGAGCCCGAGGTCCAGGCGGCGCTCGACTCGGCGGCGCAGCGCTTTCGCGCCGAGCTGACGGGTGAGGCGCGGCCTACGAGCCCGGGCCGCATCGTGCTGTGGGGAGGTCTCGGGCTCGGCCTCGCGATGACCGTCACGGGGGCCGTGCTGTTCGGCGTCTCGAAGTCGTGGGCGGCGACGCTGAGGTCCGACGAGCCGCAGACCGCTGAGCAGGTGAAGGCGCTCGCGAGCAGCGGCAGCACCGCGCAGCCACTCGGCGTCGCGTTCATGGTGCTCGGCCCCGCGCTGGCGCTGGTGACCGGCATCATGCTCGGCGTCGGCGTCGGTGCGTCGCCGGCCGTCTCGATGACGGTCTCGAGCTCGGGCTTCGGCGTCGCCTGGTCGGGAGCGTGGCCATGAGGGCGCGGAGCTCCCTGCTGGCGTTGTTGCTCCTCACCGGCTGCGACAACTTCGGCGAGCTCGCGAGGCTCAAGCCCCGCCGCGTGCCGGTCGCGCTCGTCGACACCTACCGCCAGGCCGACGGAGGCGTGCAGACGCGCGTCCCGGCCGCGACGCTCGAGGGGTGGGTCGACCTCGACGGCATCGCCGAGCCGGTTCACATCGACGGCGCGTGCGACGCCGGTCAGTGCGAGCTGCGCAATGTACCGCCCGGCACGCTGCTGCTCCACCGCTCGGACGGCCCGTTCTACGCCGAGGTCGACGACAGCCCGAGCTACGACATGGGCAAAGACGGCTTCTACCGGCTCCACACCCAGACCGGCGCGGGCACGCGGCTCACGGTGACGATGACGGGCGCCTCGCCGCTGAGCGCGCGCACGTGGCTGCAGGTGCGCGTCCCCGACTACCCGGTGTCGGTCCAGAATCGGCCTGCCGTGGCCGCGGGTCAGCTCGTGAGCGGCTTCGCTCCCGAGACGCCGAGCGGCGCCACCGGAGCCACCAGCTTCTCGTACCAGTTTCCCTGGAGCAGCCTCCCGCTGCTCACGATGGAGCCCCTCGAGGTCTACCAGCTCGAGCCGGCCGGTGCGCCGGGCGCCCTCACGCGCTACGAGGTGACGAAGCGCGGCGCTCCGCTCGTGTCCATCGTCGACGGCCGCGACGTCGGCGTGACGGCCGCGCTCGAGAACGTCGGCGCTGGCGACCCGGTGGCTGGCGTGAGCTACGACTTCTCGCAGCTCGTCGCCGAGGTTCTGCGCGACGACAAGGTCAGCATCGTCGGTGCGATGTCGCTGCTCGACGTCGGCCCCGCAGGCGACAGCGCGGCCGTGACCGTCGCCGCCGAGTACCGCACGGCGGCTCCGTGGAGCCTGTCGACCGCGGGCACCTCCATCGACCCGTTTCCGGGCCGCCCCAAGACGGTGACCCACGGGCTCCAGCTGTTCTACCGGCGGCAGCTCGGCACGAGCGACAGTCATCTGCCGCTGTCGGCGTCGCTCTCGGGTCCGTCGGACTCCAACGGCTGGCACGGCACGACGCTGCTCGGGCCTCCGCGCGACGTCGCGCTCTCGCCCGAGCGAGAAGAGGGCGTGCTCGAGAGCCTCACTCCGACGCTCACGTGGACCGCGCCCGCCTTCGGCACCGCCAACCGGTACTGGGTGCTCGTCTACGACGTGAAGCCGACGCCCGAGGTGCTGCTGCCGCAAATCTTCGTTCTGTACAGGCCCCGGCTGCGGCTCCCGCCCGGCGTGCTCGAGGCCGGCGGCCTCTACGCGTTCTGGGTGTGGTCGGTGAACTGCGACGCGGCCCCGCTGAACGCTCCGCTGCGGGAGCCGCCTCAGCCCACCTGCGCTTCGGCCCAGCTCGCGACCCGCGTCTACAAGACGCCGCAGTGATAGAAACCGCGCGTGACGCGCGACGAGCTGAAGGCCTCGCTCTCGAGGTGGATTGCCGACATCACCGAAGAGGCTCCGCCCGCGCTCGAGGACGGCACCGACCTCTCGAAGGACCTCGGCCTCGACTCGCTCGCGCTCGCCGAGCTGGCCGCGCGCGTGCGGCGCGAGCTGAAGGTGAAGCTCAAGCCCGGCGAGATGGCGAAGGACCTGCGGGTCGGCGCGCTGCTCGACGCCGTGCAGAAGCTGCAGGCTCAAGGCGGCGCGTGACGCGCATCGCGGTCACCGGCCTCGCCGTGGCCTCGCCGTTCGGTGACTCGCTCGAGGCGTTCTGGGCCGGCCTGCTCGATGGCCCCTGCCCAGCGCGACCGTGGACGCCGCGCGCGTTTCCCGAGCTCTCGTGCCTCGTCGCTGCGCTGCCCGGCCATCCGCGTGACGTGGCTGCGGTGCTGACGTCGCTGGTGCGGCGCGCCCTTGCGAGCGCAGGCCTCGACGGCCGCCGCGACTTCGCGCTCGCGCTCGGCTCACACTTCGCCGAGACGGACTTCGTCGGGGAAGAGGTGATTCCGGGCCCGATGCTGGCGTCGGTCGCCGCCGCGCTCGCGCTGACCGGGCCCGCCGTGAACACGCCCATCGGCTGCGCTGCGGGGAATCTGTCGCTCGCGTGGGCGCTCGATCGCGTGCGGCTCGGCGAGGTGCCCTTCGCCGTCGCCGGCGGCTTCGACCTCATCGGCCCCGGTGCCGCCGCTTCGTTCGACATGCTCGGCAACCTGTCGGAGCACGCTGCCCGCCCCTTCGACGTCGACCGCGACGGCATCGTGCTCGGCGAGGGTGGCGCCATGTTGGTGCTCGAGCCGCTCGAGACGGCTCGGGCTCGCGGCGCCCGCGTGTGCTGCGAGCTCGTGTCCGCCGCTTGCGCTCACGACGCCGAGCATCAGATTCGCCCGGCCCTCGACGGCCACGGCTTGGCGTCGGCGCTGCGGCGCGCCCTGCTCGAGGGTGGGCTCGAGGCTGGTGACGTCGGCTACGTGAACGCCCACTCGCCGGGCACTCTCGTGAACGACCCTTGCGAGGCTGCGGCGTACCGCGCTGTGTTCGGCGCTCGCTCGGTGCCCGTGGGTTCCACCAAGGCCGCCCTCGGCCACGCCCAGGGCGGCGCCAACGGCCTCGAGGCCGCCGCCTGCGTGCTTGCGCTGCAGCACCAGGTGATTCCTCCCACGCTCGGGCTCGTCAACGTCGAGCCCGCTCTCGAGCTCGACGCCGTGACTGCGGCTCGGGAAGCGCCTCTTCACGTCGTCGTCTCTTCTGCTTCTGCCATGGGCGGAGCCAACGCCGTCGTCGTGATGAGAAGTGCTGGGCGAGAGTCGAAGGCTCCAGCCCCTCACCCTGTCCCTCTCCCCTACGAGGGGAGAGGGGACTCGTTTTCTCTCGTTGGGAGGGCCTCGTGGGTTGAGGGTGAGCCTCCAGCGCTCAAGCGCGCCAGCCCCGCCGGCCGCGCCATCGCTGCACTCGCTCAGCGCTTCGGCCCCCATTCGCAGCGCACCGGGCTGTATCAGGCCGTCGGCCGCGAGAAGCTCGAGCTCACCGGCCGCTTCGCTTCGCGCGTGCTCACGAAGGGCTTCGCCGGCTTGAAGGCCACTGCTCCCGTGCTCGAGTACAGCCCCTACGGCCCGTTCGTCTCGCTCGCCCTCGAGCTTGGCGCCCGCGGCCCCTTCTGGACCCTCGAGGCCGACGAGCTCGCCGGCGCCGCCGCCCTGCAGCAGGCGCTCACCGACCTCTCGCTCGGACGATGCGACCGCGCGCTCGTCGGCTCCTGCGGGCTCGACGCCACCGCCACCCTGCTCGTCCTCGAGCGCGGAGCTGGCTTCACCGCCCGCTTCTCGTACGGCCGCCTCGAGCGTGGCGACGCCGGCGCCTTCCACGGGCTCGGCGCCATCGCCGACGCCATCGAGCGAAAGGCCACCGCTTCCTTCCGCACGCCCGACGGCCGCGGCGTCACCGTGAGCTTCACGTGAGCACCACCGTTCGCGAGCTGCTCGTCTCTGCCGCCGAGCGCCACGGCCCTCGGCCCTTTCTCATCGACGGCGCCGACGGCTCCGAGCGCACATACGCCGAGGTGATGGTGCAGGCGCGCCGCTGGGCCGCCTGGCTTCGCGCGAGCCAGCTCGACCGCGTCGCCATCGCGCTGCCGAACTCGCTCGACTGCGCCGAGCTGCTCTTCGGAGCCGCCCTCTGCGGCACCGTCGTCTGCCCCATCAACCCCGCCCTGCTCGCGAGCGAGGTGCACGAGCTCATGCGCCGCTTCGGCGCCGCCACGCTGCTCTGCGCGAGCTCCCGCGCCTCCGAGCTCGGAGGACTCAGCGTCGGCAAGAAGGGCGAGCTGCCCGCCGCGCTGCCCGCGCCCGCTTCGCTCGACGACCTGCCCGCACCGCAGCCCGACACGCTGCTCTCGCTGATGCTCAGCTCCGGCACGAGCGGCACGAGCAAGCTCTGCCGCATCACGCACGCCGGCGCCGTCTGGACCTCGCGACACACCGCCCAGGCGTTCGGCCACCGCCCCGGCACGCGCTACCTGACGCCGCTGCCGCTGTTTCACATCAACGCGCAGGTCATCGGGCTGTACGCCGCCGCGCAGGCCGGCAGCGCCATCGGCTTGAGCGCCCGCCTGCCCGCCGCGCAGCTGTGGGCCGCCGTCGAGCGCACGCAGGCGAGCGGCTTGAGCTCGGTGCCCGCGATTCTGCACGACCTCTTGCAGGCGCCTGGCGCGCCGCCGCCGTGCCTGAAGTACGTCGTCACCTCGTCTGCGCTGCTCGCCGACCACGTGCGCACCGCCTTCGAGCAGCGCTTCGGAGTTCCCCTGCGCGTCTGCTACGGCCTCACCGAGTGCACCGGGTACGCGGCGTACGGCCCCGGCCCGGTCGGCTCCGTCGGCGCGCCGCTGGGCGCAGAGCTCCGCATCGGCGATGAAGGCGAGGTGCTCGTGAAGGGCCCCGGTGTGTTTGCCGGCTACCTCGACGGCCCGCCGGTCGTGCACGACGGCTGGCTGCACACGGGCGACGTCGGCGAGCTGAGGGACGGCCACCTCTACCTGCGCGGCAGAATCAAAGAGATGATCAACCGCGGCGGCGAGAAGATCGCGCCCGCGGAGATCGAAGCCGTGCTCACCCAGCTCGAGGGCGTCGTCGAGGCGGGCGTCTTCGCAGTCCCCGACGAGCGCCTCGGCGAAGAGCTCGCCGCCGCCCTCGTCCTCTCGCGCGACGTCAGCGACGACGCCCTCTTCGAGCACTGCTCGCAGGCGCTCGCCGAGTTCCGCACGCCGCGGAAGTTCTTCCGTCTGAAGGAGCTCCCCAAGGGCCCCACCGGCAAGCTGCTGCGCCGCAAGCTGCGTGAGGCGTGCGGCGCATGAGCTCGTTCGAAGGTCGCACCGCCCTCGTCACCGGAGCGTCTCGCGGCATCGGCCGTGCGTGCGCGCTCGAGCTCGCGCGGCGCGGCGCCGACGTCGTGCTGCTTTACAAGAGCAACACCGCCGCCGCCGAGAGCGCCGCCGCAGGGGTCCGCGCGCTGGGTCGAAAGGCCACGCTCGTCGCCGCCGACCTCTCGAAGCCGCTCGCCGTGTCGCTGCCGCCCGTGCAGCTCGCCGTGCTGGCTGCGGGCATCGGCTCGGCCGACGCCGCGGCGTTCATGGACCTGGGCGACTTCGACGAGGTGCTCGCGACGAACCTGCGCGGCTCGCTCGCGGTGTGCCAGGCGGTGGTGCCGGCGATGATTCGCGCTCGCAGCGGCGCCCTCGTCTTCGTCTCGTCGGCGGCCGGCGCGCACGGCTGGGCCGGCTCTTCGGCGTACGCGGCATCGAAGGGCGGCCTCGAGGCGCTCGCGAAGTCGATGGCGCAGGAGCTCGCTCCGCGCGGCGTTCGCGTGAACTGCGTCGCGCCCGGCCTCATCGAGACCGACCTCATCGCCGACCTCGACGCCGAGCGCCGCGCTGCCATCGTCGCCCGCACGCCGCTCGCCCGCTTCGGCCGCCCCGAGGAAATCGCCGGCCCCGTCGCCTGGCTGCTCTCGGACGAGGCCTCGTACGTCACGGGCGAAGTGCTGCACGTGAACGGCGGCCTCTTCACGTAAGCGAGCTCCCTCTCCCCTCGTAGGGGAGAGGGCCGGGGTGAGGGGGCAGTTGAGCGGAACAAAAGAGCCACAACAACTCTTTCTTCGCCTTGTCCGCGCTGTGCCTCCGGCCTATTTTCCCCGGCCTCAACCACTCGAGGAGGGAACCCACATGCCCCGCATCGCCAAAGCCGACGTGAACCGTGCACTCGACGTCGCCGCGAAGACCCTGATCCGCATCGGAGGCGCCGACGGAAAAATCTCGCGCACCGACGTGAAGAACGCCATCGCCACCGATCGCGTCGCCCGCCGCGAAGTGCCGCTCGTCGACATCTTCTTCAAGTTCGTCGACCACCGCGACTTCAAGGAAGGCGCTCAGGTCACCGCGAAGGACATCAAGCGCGCCGTCGAGTACGCGAAGACCACCATGGTCGCCAAGTACGACCTCGACAACAACGGCCTCTCGAAAGACGAGATCGCCGAGATGTCGCTCACCGGCAAGCGCGCCGTCGACCTCGCCAAGGCGCTCAAGGCCAGCGCCGGCGGCGGTGACGGCGGCGGCGTCGGTGTCCGCACCGAGTAGTCGCCTGCTCGAAGCCTTCCTCGCGGCCGAGCGGCGCGTCCATCGACGCGTCGATCGCCGCCTCATCGACCCCGGCACTCTCGACGGAGTCGACCCGCTCTATCTCCCCGAAGCCGGCAACTCCTTCGAGCTGCCGTGCTTCTGGGTCGAGACCGAGCGCCTGCATGTCTACTCGCTGCGGCCCTTCGACGCTCGGCGCGTGCTGTTCTTCGTGCACCCCGCAGCGCTGCGTCACTACCGCAGCTGGCTGAAGGGCTGCTCACCCGGCCCTCGCCACCTCGCAACCGCTACGTCTTCCACTCGCACCGTCGTCGCCTGGCCCGACCCCACCACGCCCCCTCACCCTGTCCCTCTCCCGTACGACGGGAGAGGGGACTCGGCTTCGACCGTCTGTCTCAAGCTCTCGCTTCCCGTTCTCTTTGCGAGCGAGCGCCGCGTCGTCACCGCCGAGCTCGCCCGCGATGCTGTCGAGACCACGCGCAGACTGCACCGCCTGCGCACTGGCCTGCGCATCGTCCCCGAGACGTTCGGCGCCGTGCCGCGCGACGCCGACCTCGGCGGCTTCCTGGTTCGCGTGCTCCCGAAGGTGCCGCTCACGCCCTGGTTCGCCCTCACGCACCCCGAGCGGCACATTCACGGTTTTCTGCGCGCGTGGATGACCTCCGCCATCGAGCACGGCTGGGTCGCCGACGTCCACGCCCAGAACATCCTCGTCAGCGGCCACACCTACTTCGTGCGCGACATGGACAGCGTCTGGCTCGAGGACCCGACCCTCGAGGGCGCCCGCACCAGCCTGCACACGTTCTTCCTCGGCGGCCCCGCACGAAAGCACCGCGCCCTCTTCTTCCGCGAGCTCGAGCGCTGGGCCGGCAAGGCCGCGCGCGACCCCGACGCCTTCTCGCAGTGGCTCGAAGACGAGCGCCACGCGAGACGACGCGCTCCGAAGCCGCCCGCGAGCGTGCGCCGCTGGCTCGACCGCGAGCAGAGCGGCGAAGGCCGCGACCGAGACCCGCGCCGCTTCGCGAAGGTCACGATGGCCGCCCTGCCCCGCCGCTTCCGCCCCGAAGAGCGGCCCGTGTGGCGGCTGCCCTACTTCGTCGCTCCGCTCGACCGCGTGCGCGTTTACGGCGCCGAGCGGCCGCCCGCGCTCTTCACGAAGGCCGGCGTGCGCGTCTTCTTTCACCCGTTCATGGCCGAGCACTACGCGCTCGACGTCCTCGAGTACGGCGCCGGCACCGAAGCGTTCTGGGCGACCCCGACGTCATCGCCGCGCTCGGTCGTGGTGTGGAACCGCGAGCACGCTCCGTTCGGCCTCAAGCTGTCACTCGATGTCGAGCTGCTCGGCATCAACCGCCTCGTCGACGACTCGAAGCTACAGCGCGCCGTCGAGGTCTCGTCCGTCATCACCGGCGTGCGTCACCTGCGAGAGCCGGTCGCCGTGCGCACCGAAGAGAAGGGCTACGGCTTCATCTACCGTGAGCTCTTGCCGGACATGAACGCGCTGACTCCGGGGTTCGCGTGGCACAAAGCGCCGCCGTGGCGCGCGCTCGTCGAGGCGTTCTGCGCGCTCGCGTTCGGGCAGGGCCTCATCGGCGACCTGCACCGCCAGAACGTGCTGCTGACTGGGCGCGGTGAGGTCGTGCTGCGCGACCTCGACGCGTTCAAGCGCGACGGCGCGAAGGAGTACCAGCGCGCGTGGAAAGACGAGCTCCGCGCCGAGTGGATGTACGGGCAGAGGAAGAAGTCGTGGGCCGAGGTCGACGCGCTCCTGTTCGAGCAGCTCGAGCGCTGGCTGGGCCGCGACGTCGTCGACGCCGAGCGCGCCGAGCTGCAGCGCCGCGGGTGGAAGACGCTGTACCCCCCCAAGGACCCCTCCGAGCCGCTCTACTCGCTCGACGCCATGGTGAAGGCGTGGAGGGCGCGCTGATGCTCTACGGCCTCTCGGGCAAGGCGCAGCGCGCGCACGTGCTCGCGATTCTCGTCGTGCCCGCGCTGGGCACCGCGGCGGCCGCGGGCCTCGTCCTCACGCGCGGAGTCACCGCCTTCGACCTCGCCCTGCTCGCGACCACGTGGCTGCTCGCCGGCATCGGCATCGAGGTCGGCTTTCACCGCCTCTTCTCGCACGCCGCCTTCGACGCGAAGCCGGCGCTCAAGGTCACGCTCGCGATTCTCGGCAGCATGACGGCGCAGGGCCCCGCGCTCTACTGGGCAGCGCTGCACCGGCACCACCACGCGAACAGCGACGGCCCCGGCGACCCGCACTCGCCGGTGCACCGCGGCTTCTGGCACGCGCACGTCGGGTGGATGTTCGACGCCCCGCCGCCCGACCTCTTCGAGTACGTGCCCGAGCTCTTCGCCGAGCGCACGCTCGTGCGCGCCGACCGCCGCTACTTCCTCTGGCTGATGCTGGGCCTCGCCCTGCCCACCGCGCTCGGCGCTGCCTACTACGGCTCGCTCGAGGGCGCCGCGCGCGGCCTGCTGTTCGGAGGCCTCGTCCGCATCTTCGTCGCCCAGCATGGCATCTGGAGCATCAACTCCGTCTGCCACCTCGTCGGCACCCGCCCGTTCGAGAGCCGCGACGGCTCGCGCAACGTCGCCCTGCTCGCCGTGCCGACGCTCGGCGGCTCGCTGCACAACGCGCATCACGCGTTCCCCTTCACCGCGAAGAACGCGTTTCGCTGGTACGAGCTCGACCCGAGCTTCGCCGTCATCCGGCTCTTCGAGCTCGTCGGGCTCGCGAGCAACGTGAGGGTGCCCAGCCCCACCGTGCTCGCCGCCCGCAAGTGACGCCTCGTGGTCTCAGCGCTTCGCGCACCACGAGTACATGCACTCGTACCCGTCGGGGCACTCGCAGTCGTGCCGGCAGTAGAGCCGGCACTCGAGCGTCTCGGGGTGGTCGACGATGCGCTCCATGCAGAAGAGCTCGGCCGGGCAGTCGCCGCCCGGCTCGGTGCCGGCCGCCACCGCGCAGCGCCGGCCGATGGCCGAGCCGTCGGTCACCTTCGGCTTGCACGCGTCTGGGCGCGGACCCGCGGTGTGGCCCTGCTTCTCGAGCGGGTTGAAGCCGGCCGCCGACAGCGCGGCGAACGACACCACGAGCGCGAGCACCGACACCGGCCCGGTCACCACCGTGAACGCGCGCGCTCGACCCTGCGTCGCGAGCGCGAAGCCGACGATGGGGCCCACGACGACGAGCAGCGCCGCCACCACCAGCACCGCGACCGCCACCGGCGCGCTCATCAAGAGCCCCGCGAACGTCACCTTCATCAGCACCACCGCGCCCGAGCAGCCGCCGCACAGCGCGAGGAGCAGCGCCAGCACGTTCAGCATGATGCCGGGGATGAAGGCCTTCGGCTTCATCACCACAAATTGTTGAGCTGCGCGCCCGCGCTCAGCTCGATCACCGAGCCGGTGAGCGCCGCGCTCTTCGGAGAGCACAGCACCGTGATGACGTCGGCCACCTCTTCGACCGACGGAATCTTGCGCGTCGCGGTCGCGTCTTCGAGCTTGCGGCGCCAGGCGTCGTCACCGCCCATGCGCCCCTTCAGCCGCTCGGTGTCGACGAAGCCGAGCGCCACCGCCACCGCGCTGATGCCGCGCCGCGAGTAGTCGACCGCCAGCCCGCGCACGAGCCCCTCGAGGCCGGCCTTCGCCGCCGCGTAGAGCGCTCCGCCCGCGATGCCCGTGCGCGCCGCGATGCTCGAGAGCGCCACGATGCGCCCGAACCGCGCGCTCATCATGTCGGGCAGCGTCTGGCGGCAGATCTCGACGGCGCTCCACAGGTCCGTGTCGAGCAGCGCCCGCGCCTCGGCCGGCTCGTGCAGGTGCAGCTTCTTCGGAGCCCACAGCGCCGCCACCGAGAGCACCACGATGGTCGGAGCGCCCAGCTCACCGCGCACCGCGTCGAGCGCGACAGAGAGCGACTTCGAGTCCGACACGTCGCAGACCTGCGCGCTCGCCTTGCGGCCCAGCGCTCGGACCTCGGCGGCCGCCGCCTCGAGCGGCTCCCGGCTCCGCGCCAGCACCGCCACGTCGCAGCCTTCTCTCGCGAGCGAGAGCGCGACCGCTCGGCCGACGCCTCGGCTGGCTCCGACGACGAGCGCCACCTTGTTCGTGAGGTCCAGGTTCATCGCTTGGTGCCGTCTCGTGCTCCGACTGCCCCCTCACCCCGGCCCTCTCCCCTACGAGGGGAGAGGGAGGTCGTCAGCGAGGTCAGGACTTTCGCGAGCTCTCTCCTCGCATCTTTCGGCGCCACCACCCGGTCGACATACCCCGCCTCCGCCGCCGCCCACACCGTGTGGTGCGCCTTCTCCCACGCCTCGCGCTGCGCCTCGCTCACCTCGGGCCCCAGCACCACCTTCAGCGCCGCCTCCGAGCCCATCACGTCGATGGTGCCCATCGGCAGCGCCAGCCGCACGTCGGCGGCGAACGACAGTACGTTCGCGCCCCCGAAGCTCTTGCGGAAGATGAACGACATCTTCGGCACCCGCGCTCCTGCGTACGCCTCGAGCAGCGTGGCCCCGTGCGGCAGAATGCCCTCTTCCTCCTGCTGGCGCCCCGGCAGGTAGCCCGGCGTGTCGACGAGCGTGATGATGGGCAGCTGGAGCCGCCCCGCCCAGCGCACGAACGCCGCCCCTTTTCGCGACGCGCTCACGTCGAGGCAGCCCGCGAGCTGCATCGGCTGCGACGCCACCACCGCCACCGCCCGCCCGCCCAGTCGCGCGAACGCCGTCAGCAGGTTCGGCGCGAACACAGGCGACAGCTCGAGCACCGACTCGCGGTCGAACAGCTCGGCGAGCACCTTGCGCGCGTCGTACGCCCGCCGCTCGCTCACCGGAATCAGCTTCTCCAGCGCCGCCGTCTCGCGCTCGATTGGGTCCGCTGTCTCGACGACCGGCTGCTGGTACGTGAGCAGCCGCTTCAGCATCGCCACGCCCGCGGCCTCGTCGGCGACCACCGCGTGGCAGCTGCCCGTCACCTTCGAGTGCAGGTCGGGAGCGCCGAGGTCGACGAGCTCGCGGTCTTCGCCGGTCACCTCTTTCGAAACCTTGCCGCCCGTCACGAACATGAAGCTCTGCTGGTCGACCATCGCGACGAAGTCGGTGAGCACCGCGTTGTACGCCGCGCCGCCCACGCACAGCCCGCACACGAGCGAGAGCTGCACCACGCCCGCGTCGCGCAGCTTCAGCGTGCGCACGATGATGTCGCCGAGCGACTGCACCGCGTCGGTGCCCTCTTCGACCCGCATGCCGTCGCTGTCGATGAGCGCGAGCACCGGCAGCCTTCGCTCGAGCGCGAGGTCGAGCAGACGCGAGAGCTTCACGGCGCCCTGGCGGCCGATGGCTCCGCGCAGCACCGTCGGGTCGTTCGCCCAGACCGCGACCGGCCGGCCCGCGACGTCGCCGAGCCCGCACACCATGCCATCGCCCGGGTGAAGGTTCGCGGCGAGCCGCTCGCTCGCGTGCCCGTGCCGGCTCTTCACGTGGCGGCCGAGCTCGCTGAACGAGCCCTCGTCGAGCAGCGCCGCGATGCGCTCGCGCGCGGTCATGCGGCCCATGCGCTTGTGCCGCGCCTGGCGCGACGGGCCGCCGCCTTCGTCTGCCGCCTGCTCGCGGCGGGCGAGCTCCTCCAGCAGCGGGTCGCCCTCGCCGCTCACTTCTTCTTCGAGACTTCGGCGAGCAGGTGGTCCACGCACTTCTGCACCGTGTGCAGGTCGCGAAACGAGTGCAGGTCGGGCTTCAGCCCGAACGACTTGCACAGGAGGAACACGAGGTCGGTCGCGTCGAGCGAGTCGAGCCCGAGCGTGCCGCGAAACGTCGCCTCGGGAGTCACCTTCTCCTTCGGCACCCGGAACTCGGTGACGAGCACTTCGGTGAGCTTCGCTGCGATGTCGTCGCGGGTCACGGCGCCCTCGACTTACTCCGACACCTCGCTCACATCGAGCACGATGTGCGTGCAGCCCTTCGGGCAGAACACGCCGGGCACCTCGTGCTTCGCGGGGTCGCGATACTCGAGCTTGCCCTTGCACGTCTCGCAGCGCCGCTCGAGCCCGAGCTGCAGCTCGCGGATCAACCGGTTCACCCGCTTCAGGCGCTCGACCTCGGACCTCATGCCTTCGGAGCCGCGGCCGCCGCCTTCAGCTCCGCGAAGCCGGGCAGCTCGCGCAGGGGTGCGAGGTCGGGGTCATCGTCGAGCGGCACCGGGCTCTTGTAGCCCGCGTCGACGGCCTTCTTCAGCCACTCGAGGCCCTGCTGCACGTCGCCGAGCCGGCACAGGCAGCACGCCGCGTTGAACGCGAACAGCGGAGCCTTCGACACCTCGAACGCCTTCTGGCACATCACGTTCGCGGCCTCGACGTGCCCGCCGTGGAACAGCTTCTCGCACGCGGCGAGCGCGATCTGCTGCTCGGCCGGCGAGAGCGCGAGCCGCGACACCGCGTCGCGAATGATGACGTCGCGCTCGGCGTCGCTGTCGAGCGCCGACATGAGCAGCGGCCACGCCTCGGGCCGCAGCCGCAAGATGGAGGCGACCGGCTTCAAGAGCTCGACGACGCGGCGCGGGTCCTGCCGGTGGGCCGCGAGCCGCGCGCGCAGCTCGGGGCTCGTGCGCTGGGCGTCGGAGCCCATCTCGCGCAGCGCCTTCTCGGCCCCGTCGGGGTCGTTCGCCGCGAGCCGCACCCACGCGAGCACCTCGAGCAGGTGCAGCCGCACCGCGGCGTCCTTCGCGCCGGCGAGCGCTTGCGTGAGCAGCAGGTCGGCCTTCTGGTGCTCGCCCTTCTCCGAGAGGTTCCACGCCACCTCGGCCTCGGGAGGCATCACGCCCGGCTCGCTGCCGCTCCAGCGCTGCCAGCCCTTCCACAGGCCGATGCCGCCCAGGTAGGCGAGCATGATGCTCTTGTCGAAGAGCGTGAACGCCGCGATGGCGGCGAGGCCTCCGAAGAGCATGCTGATGGCGCCGACGATGCGCGTGCGCGGGCGCTTCGTGATGAGGGTGACGGTGCTGTCGAGCGCGAGGCCGCCGTCCCACGGCAGCACGGGCAGCAGGTTGATGAGCGCCCAGATGATGTTCACGCCGGCGAAGACCTGCGTCGCCCAGCGCGCGAGCGGCGGCAGCTCGACGCTCGAGAGCCCGAAGTAGACCGCGAGGCCCGCCGCGAGCTCGATGCCCGGGCCGCAGAGCGTGACGATGAGCTTCTGCTTCTCCGACGGCCGCGCGCCTTCGGGCCACGACGTGGCGCCGCCCATCGCGTGCAGCTCGATGCGCGGGCCGAAGCCGTAGAAGCGCATCGCCATCGCGTGGCCGAGCTCGTGCATCAGCACCGAGACAAAGACGATGGCCGCCCAGAGCGCAATCTTCTCGGCGCCGCCCGACTGCAGGCCGAACACCACCGGCAAGATGAAGAACTCGGGGCGAATGCGAACGGGTATGGAGCCGAGGCGGAAGTTCAAGACGCAGTCACCCTAACGCAGGGCGCGTTAAGAAACCCGCATGGCCCGAGACAAGAGCACGCTCACGAAAGCGGACGTCGACGCCTTCCTCTCGAAGCACCCGGAGTGGAAGGTGGTGAACGGCATGCTGGAACGAACGTACGAGTGGCCGGCGTTTCTCACGGGCATCACGTTCGTCGACGAGGTGGCGAAGCTCGCCGAGGCCGCCGACCACCACCCGGACATCGACATCCGCTGGCGGAAGGTGACGCTGAAGCTCACGACGCACGACGCGGGCGGGCTCACGTTCCGCGACACCGAGCTGGCCGAGAAGGCCGACGCGCTTCGGCCGAAGTAGATCGAGAACGCGGGCCGTCCGTTCAAGCGGGCTCATGAACCCCGCCCCCCTGCTGCTCGCCGCTGCCCTCACCTGCGACCTCGGCTCGAAGCCCACCTCGCCGGCCGACGCCCCCGAGACCGCCGCCTTCCGCACCTCCGCCCAGCGCGGCCTCACGTTCCTCGCGAACACGAGCCGCGCGTGGACCCAAGCGAACCCCGGCTGCTACGGCTGCCACGTGCACTCCGTCACGATGGAGGGCCTCAGCATCGGCAAGCACAACCGCTACGACGTCTCGCTCTCGGACCTGAAGCTGATGGCGACCGCGATGCTCAACAACACGCAGGGCGTTCACACCACCACGTTCACCACCGCCCGCGCCTTCGGCGGAGTCGCCTTCGCCCGCTACGACCAGCTCGTCGACGCCGCGCTCACCGACGACCTGCTCAAGGTCGCCCGCCGCCTCATCGACGACCAGCAGGGCGACGGCTCGGTGAAGGTCGACGACACGCGCTTCCCCATCGAGTCCGGCGTCGTGCAGGCCACCTTCCAGGCGATGCAGACCTGGCGCCAGGCGTACGCGCGCACCGCCGACGACGTGTGGCTGACTCCGCTGCGCAAGGCCGAGGAGTACCTGCAGGTGCGCGCAGCGGGCCGTCGGCTGCCGGTCAGCGGTGACGCGCCAGCGTCACAGCGGGCGAACGACCCGGAACTGACCGGCGGCCGACCAGGAATCGACGGCCTCTCGCTGCAGGACCGGGCGTACACGTTGCTCGGGCTCACGGCCGCGGGCGTCGGCAGCGGCGAGAAGCTGTCGCTAGCGCTGCAGCGCGCGCTGCTCCAGGCGCAGAGGCGCGACGGCGGCTGGGGCTTCAACGAGGCCTCCGACGCGTTCGCGACCGGCCAGGTGCTCTACGCGCTGCGCAGCGCCGGGCTGAGCGAGAAGGAGCCCGCCATCTCGCGCGGCATGACGTGGCTCGTCGAGCGCCAGCAGAAGAGCGGCGGCTGGGGCGGCGCGGTGTCGACGAGCGGCAACAGCGCGCTCGGCGAGGCGATGTGGGCCGTGCTCGGCCTCGTCACGGTCGACGTGATGTCGGTCGCGGTGACGGGCGTCGTCGACGGCCAGCACGTTCAGCCGACGATGAAGCTCGACGTGAGCGCGAAGGACAACCGCTCGGGTGGCGTGAAGAGGCTCGAGCTGTTCGTCGACGACCTGCCGGTGCACGCCTCGTGCGGAGCGGGCCTCTCTTACGAGTGGAAGACCGAGGGCCTGAGCGCGGGCAAGCACCTGCTCGACGTGGTCGCGACGAACGCGAAGGGCGAGACGCAGAAGCGCCGCTTCGAGGTCTACGCGGGCGACGTGTACCTCACGCAGCTCGGCTCGCGCTTCGATGCGCAGCGGCAGGTGGTCGAGGTGACGGCGCGCGACATCGCGACGTCGGCGCACGAGGTGCTGTTCGAGGTGCTCGCGGTCGAGACGAAGGACGGGCAGCCGGTGCCGGGCAAGGTCGTGCACACGGCGAAGCAGGCGGGCAAGGCGGGAGCGCTGACGCTGTCGTGGGACGGCAAGGGCGCCGAGAAGGGGCGCTACTTCGCGCGCGTGACGGTGCTGGGGGAGGCGGCGAAGGCGCTGCACACGGAGCAGCTGTTCGTGTTCAACGAGCGCGAAGAGGTGCAGCGCAACACGTTCGCCGAGGTGCAGGGGCGCGTGAACCTGGCGGCGGAGGACGCGGCGAACACCGAGATGGAGCTCGTCGACGAGAAGGGCCGAGTCGTGCAGACGACGCGCAGCACGGCGCAGGGCAACTACCGCTTCAAGAACGTCGACCAGGGCACGTACACGGTGCGAGCGAGGAAGGAAGGCTTCAAGGACCTCGAGTCGAGCAAGGTCGAGGCGAAGCCGGCGGCGGCGCCCGCGTCGGTCAACATGGGCTGGTGACGAAGCAGACGAGCGAAGATGAGTCCCCTCTCCCCTCGTAGGGGAGAGGGACAGGGTGAGGGGCGAACGATGATGCTGCTGACACTCGTATTCCTCACGGCGGCGCCGTCACCGTGGAAGCAGCTCCGAGAGGGCGTGGAACAGGCAGAGCTGCAGTTCGACGCGAAGTCGAAGGCGACGCTGCAGGTCATTCGCATCGACCCAGAGAGGGCGAAGCTCGAGTTCGGGCTGGCGTCGCGAGAAGGTGGAGGCAAGCGCACGGCGTCGAAGTGGGCCGACGAGCGGGGCTTCATCGTGGCGACGAATGCGGGGATGTTCGAGACGGATCAGGTGTCGAACGTGGGGAGGCTGATCGCGGGGCCGCACCGCAACAACGCGGCGTGGAAGAGCGCGTACCAGTCGGTGCTGGTGTTCGACCCGGTGAAGCCGGGGCTCCCGAAGGCGCAGGTGCTGGACCTCGACGAAGCGGGCGCGAAGGAGCTCATCGCGCAGTACGGCTCGATGGTGCAGAACCTGAGGCTGATCAAGTCGCCGGGCGTGAGCGTGTGGAAGAAGAACAACCGTGCCTGGAGCGAGGCGGCGATCGCGCAAGACAAGGAAGGCCGTATCCTGTTTCTGTTCACGCGGGTGCCGTTTCAGATGGCGGAGTGGAACGAGAAGCTGCTGGCGCTGCCGCTCGAGGTGGTGCGTGCGTTTCACGTGGAGGGAGGGCCTGAGGCCTCGCTGAGCGTGCACGACGGAGGAGTGAGGTCGGATTGGTGCGGGAGCTATGAGACGGGGTTCATGGAGAATGAGGGGAATGCCGAGCAGTGGGAGATTCCGAACGTGGTGGGGGTGAGGAAGTAGAGGCGGAGCGGGAGCGGGATTGATCGGGATCGGGATTGATCGGGTTCGGGATTGATCGGGAGCGGGAGCGGGAGCGGGTTCGCGTTTCGGGTTCGCATTTCGGGTTCGCATTTCGGGGTTCGCGTTTCGCGGTTCGGGAACGCGGACCGTGTTTCGCGGACCGTGTTTCGCGGACCGTGTTTCGCGGACCGTGTTTCGCGGACCGTGTTTCGCGGACCGTGTTTCGGGAGCGCGTTTGCCGGCGTGGTGTTCGTGCGCGTGGAACGGCGGCGGCACTTCGGGTGTCATGGCCGCGTGCTGACGTTGGTGCTGGTCTCGCTCGTGTCCGCCGCAGACCCCATCGAGGCGGAGCTCGACGAGCGGTTCGGGTCCGACGCGGTGGCGCTGAAGCTCGCGAAGGAGCTCTACGTGCGGGCGGGGCACATCGTGTCCGCGCTGCCGCAGGCCGAAGACTTCGACGGAGGCTATCGCGGCATCATCCGCATCGTGCCGCAGCTGCCGGTCGGGGCAGAGCGGAGGCACCTCGAGTACGTAGCGGCGACGCTCGCGTACTACGACGAGTTCTTCGCGGCGCTCGAGAAGGCGGCGGGCAAGGCGCCGCGGTACCGGTGGCGTGGCCTCAAGCTGCAGTTCTTCAAGAGCGTGAAGCGGAGGACGCCGGCGGCGTTCGCGTCGAGTTGGACGGTCTCGTACAACGTGAACGGCACATTGAACGGCTCTGAGAAGCAGGTGCGGGACCTGATGTTCCACGAGCTGTTCCACCTGAACGACGCCGACCACGACGGGTGGACTACGCGCACGCTCGGGTTCACGCACGAGGCGATTCGGGTGAGGTGCGGCATGAGCACGAAGTGCCTCGCGCCGTACGCGCCCGACCCGCTCATCGTGCGCGGCGGCACCTACTACTCGTTCATGCCCGGCAACGGCCCCGAGGAGTACGGCGCCGACCTGGCGCTGCGCTACTTCCGCGAGCAGCGCGAGGCGCTCGCGGGGCACGCCGTGAAGACGCCGTTCAAGTGCGGCCCGCCCGAGAACGCGCGCGTGTGGAAGGCGCTGGTCGACGAGTTCTTCGCCGGAGTCGACGCCGTGCCGGCCTGCCCGAGCCGTTAGTCACCGCTACCGGCCTGGTTCTCGAGGGACTCCCCGAGGAGCAGCGGCGTGGCGCCGAAGAACCTTCGGTGCGTCGTGCGCGAGCCCGACGCGTACGACGGGCCCGGACAAGCGAACACGAACGCGAACGCGAACCCGAACCCGCGAACCCGAACCCGCGAACCCGGAACCGCGAACCCGGAACCGCGAACCCGGAACCGCGAACCCGGAACCGCAAACCCGGAACCGCGAACCCGCGAACCCGGAACCGCAAACCGCAAACCCGGACGCGAACGCGAACCCGAACCCGAACCCGGCGGCTCATCTCCTCACAAGCAAGTCCCCGCGTCCGAGCACATCGTGCCTCCCGTACAACTCCCCACTCCGCCAGCCCCACAACTCGGCCGGCAGTACGACGACCCACCATCGGCCTGCGGCTGACACGCGTACCCGGTCCGGCACGTCCCGCAGTTCGCGAGGCACGCGGTCTGCCCGAACCCGAACGCGACGCACGTCGACCCCGCAGGGCACGCTCCCATGTTGCAGCGCGCGCTGCAGTACCCGCCGGGGAACCCTGCCTGCTGCGGCAGGCAAATCTGCCCCTGCCCGCAGCCATTCATGCCCATGCACGGCGAGCCGATCGGCGCCGGCGGCCCCGCATCTTGCGGAGGCGGCGTCGAGCACGCTCCGTTTCTGCACGTCATGCCCATGCTGCACGCCATGCACATCGCCCCGGCCGTGCCGCACGCGAAGTCGAAGTCGCCGCCGAGGCACTGCCCCTGAAAGCAGCACCCCATCGGGCACGACGTCGCGTCGCACGGCGGCGGCGTCATGCACGTACCGTTGCGGCACTGCTGGCCCATCGGGCAGCGCGCGCACATCGCTCCGTTCAGCCCGCAGCCGAAGTTCGTCTGCGTCGACGGCGTCGCACAGAACATCCCTCCCGGAGGCCCGCAGCACCCGGTGCACGTCCCCGGCCCGCAGGCCGCCGTCACGCACTGGCCGTTGACGCACTGCTCGCCCATGCCGCACAGGCTGCAGACGCCTCCGGTGTTGCCGCACGCGAGCGGCGAGTCGCCGACCACGCAGATGCCGGCCGCCTTGCACCCGCAGGTGCCCGCGTCGCCCGCCGCTCCGGCTGAGCCGCCCGCGCCGCCCGCACCGCCCGAGCTCGCCGAGCCGCCGCCGACCCCCGCGCCCCCCGAGCCTCCGGCGCTCGAGCCGCCCGAGCCGCCGGTCGCGCCCGAGCCTCCTCCCGTCGAGCCGGAGTCTTGCCCCTCCGGCACCACGTTCAAACAACCCGACAGCAGCAACAGCACTGCAAACCGGCGCGCGACGAACATGGCGCGCACCGTAAACCCGGGCCCCGCTGAGCGTCTACTTCGAGTACTTGCAGGACTTCTCGTGGCCCAGGTCGCAGCCGCGCTTGAACGTCTTCTTCGCCATCACCGGGTCTTTGTCGACGCTCTCGCCGTTCTGGTACATCACCGCGAGGTCGTAGCAGGCCTGGCCCACGTCCTTGTCGCAGCTGAGGCCGAAGTACTTGAACGCCTCGGCCTGGTTCACGGGGATGCCCTCACCGTTCAGGTTCATCACCGCGACGTCGTTGCAGCTCGTGCCGTTGCCCCCCGAGCAGCCCTTCACGAAGAAGCTGAGCGCCTTCTTCGCGTCCTTCGCGACGCCGTCGCCTTCGAGGTAGCGCATGCCGAGGTCGCGGCAGCCGCTCGGGCTCCCGCCGTCGCACCCCTTCTGGAACCGGTCGGTCGCGGCCTTCACGTTCTTCGCGACGCCGTCGCCCTTCAGCAGCATCGCGCCCTCGTTCGTGCAGCCGCGCGCGAAGCCGCCCTTGCACGCCTTCGCGTAGAAGCCGGCCGCCTTCGCCTTGTCGATGTCGACGCCCAGCCCGTCGTCCCAAATCCACCCGAGGTCGTCGCACGCTTCAGCGCTGTTGTGCTGGCAGCCCTTCTCGAGCAGCGGCCGCGCCGTCTCGTAGTCCTTCTTCTCGATCGCCGCGCGCCCCGACTTCGAGCACGCCGTCGCGTTCCCCTTCATGCACGCGGTCTCATCGGGAGTCGCCGTGAGCACCACCGGTACGGCCATCAGAGCGGAAATGAGCATGGCCGTGAAGAATGGCACAACAAAGACGACGGGCCCCGAGGAAAAACCTCGGAGCCCGCGCTCACGACAGAAGAGTGATGCAGCCTGATTACTTCGCGCCCTCGGCCGGCTTCGCCTCTTCCGTCTTCTTCTCCTCGGCGGCGCCCTCTTTCTTCTCGCCCTTCTTCGGGGCCTTCTTCGCCGACTTGTCCGCCGGCTTCGCCTCGTCGGCGGCGTGGGCAAACGCGGGAACGGCGAACGCGAGCAGGGCGGCAGCGAGCAGCTTCTTCATTTGGGTCTTCTCCATTGGGTGGTTGAACTGCGTTGCGCGGTTGAGCAGCGCCTGTGCCACACCTCAAGCCGTCGAAAACACGAAGAGAACGACCCCCTCCGTGGGGATTTGCTCCACGGGGCTGATCAGGGGCTGAGGAGCACGAGGGCAGCGAGGCACGTCACGAAGTACGGCACCAGCTGCGAGGCCGACCCGTAGTCGCGCCCGAGCCGCAGGCCGAAGAAGAGGAAGATGAGGCTCATCGCGCCGAGCACCGCGCCGCCGAACGCCATGTCCCGGCTGCGCGTGAACACGAGCGTGAGGCACCCCGCCGCGCTGAAGACGCCTGCGAACATCTCGCCGATGGTCAAGAACGTGAGCCACCAGCCCGCCGGTCGCCGCATCGGAGATTGATCAAACGCCACCCGGAACCGCATCAGGTTCGACTTCCGATCGAGGACTCGGTCGAGCCCCGCCTGGAGAAAATAGACCGCGAGGAAACCGCTGACGAAGACAGCCGCGAAGTTCGCTCCGATGCCCCTCATGGTGGGCCGGGAACCTACCACCCCGGTTTCCGTTCAGCCTGTCCCTGAGCTAGCTTCCGGGCATAACCAGTGCACGGGTTGCGCCCCCAGTGCCAAAACGCACCTTTTGCCGGACATCGCCGTCAGTAAATCGAGGAGTCACCATGAAAATCCGTGCTCTCGCTGTCGCTGCTCTGCTGTGTGGCTGTAATCAACAGGTCCCGACCTACACGTCTTCTTCGGGCAGCCTCGCGCTCAGCAGTGACGACGGCACGCTGTACGCGGTCGACTCCGACTCGAACCAGCTCTTCGTCATCGACGCCCGCACCGACGAGGTGAAGGCCTCGGTGCAGGTCGGCAGGCAGCCCGAGAAGGTCGTCGTCGGCAGAGACGACACCGTCTACGTCTCGAACCGCATGGGCCGCAGCGTGAGCGTCATCCGCTACGGCGAGTGGAGCGAGGCCGTTCGCCTCGACACCGCCGTCGAGCCCTCCGGCATGGCCGTCAGCGGCGACACCCTGCTCGTCGTGAACGCCACGATGCTCGACAACGCCGGCGTCGGCAGCCTGATGGCCTTCGACACCAAGTCGCTCTCGCTGCTGTGGGAGGTCGCAGTCGGCCCCGAGCCGCGCGCCATCGCCGTCAGCGGCAACAACGCGCTCATCTCGCTCTACAAAGAGGCCGGCAGCAAGACCGGCGGCGACATCGTGACGGTCGACCTCCGCAACCACCAGGTCCTCAGCGCCAAGACCGAGACGTACGCGAACATCAACAAGAGCGCGCTCGAGAGCACGACGGTTCGCAATGACTTCAATGGTGAGAAGCCGCCGGACGGTGTCGGCCTCTTCGGCCCGCGCACGCTGCGCCCGCGCGGCATCGAGTCGCTCGCGGTCTCGCCCGACGGTGACCAGGTGTACGCGACGACGCTGCTCTCGTCGGATCAGGTGCTGCCCGCGACGGCGGCCGAGACCTCGCCCTCCATTCCGGGCGGCGGCGGCGGCCAGGGCTACGGCGGCGGCTCGTGCGGCGCCGGCTCGGTCGCGACGCCGAGCGTGCTCACGTTCGACGGCGAGGGCCGCTCGATGGCCACCGACGTCGCCATCTGCCAGGGCCGGACGGTCGACGGCGTTCCTCCGCAGGTGCTCACCAGCGGCAACCCGACGATGCCCATTCAGGGCCCGTCGGCCGTCGCGGTCGACCCGACCGGCGCCTTCCTCTTCATCGCGGGCCGCGAGTCGAACAACGTCGCCATCGTCTCGGCGAACGGCTCGACGCAGAACAACCAGAACAACACGACGACCGGCGGCGGCTTCACGGGTGAGCCCGCGCCGATCGACGGTCGCAGCCCGAACGGCAGCTTCTTCGTGGGCCAGGGCAGCGTGCACACGACGGTGTCGGTCGGCGCCGGCCCGAGCGGTGTCGCGCTGGCGCGCGACGGCAAGACGGCCTGGGTGCACAACGCGTTCGACCACAGCATCTCGCGCCTCGAGCGCAAAGACGGCGTCGTGCAGACCACGCGTACCGCCCAGTTCACCACCGACGTGCTCAGCCCGCAGGCGGTCGCCGGCCGCAAGCTGTTCTTCTCGGCAGTCGACAGCCGCATGAGCGCGACGACGACGGGCATCTCGTGCGCCTCGTGCCACCTCGAGGGCCGCGAAGACGGTCACGTGTGGAACTTCACCGACGGCCCGCGCCAGACGCCTTCGCTCGCCGGCCGCATGCTGTCGAAGACGGCCCCCTTCCACTGGAACGGCGAGTTCGAGGGGCTGACCCAGTTCATGGCCGTCACGGTGAACCACCGCATGGGCGGCGCCGGCGTGAGCAAGGCGATGGAAGACCAGATCATGGCCTTCATCGAGTCGCAGCCCGCCGCCGACAACCCGCACAAGCTCGCGGGCGGCCTCTCTCCGGCCCAGCAGCGCGGCTTCGCGGCGTTCGTGAAGGCGCAGTGCAACAACTGCCACAAGGGCGAGGCGCTCACCGACAACTCGTTCGTGAACGTCGGCACGTTCGTCACCGGCAAGGCGCTCAGCGACAACCTCGCCCGCTTCGCGAAGGGCGGCCTCAACACGCCGTCGCTGCTCGGCGTGGCCCGCACGTCGCCGTACCTGCACGACGGCAGCGCGCTGACGCTGAAAGACCGCATCATGGGCGACCGCACCAGGCACAACGAGCTGCACGGCTCGGTTGCCGTGCTGAGCGACGCCGAGGTCGATGACCTCGTCGAGTACCTGAAGGCGCTCTAAGCAGCCCGCCTCTCGCAGCGCCCTACGGGCGGTCGCGCTCTCTGCAGCGTGGCCGCCCGTCGTGTTTTCAGCAGGTAGATCTCGCGGCCGCCCCGTTCGTTTCAACGGGCCATGACCTTCAAGCTCTCTCGACGCTGGCTCCTCGCCTCCACCGCGCTCGCGGCGCCCGCGTTGGCCGCCGACGGCTGGGGCATCGTCCCGCAGCCCTCCTACGCCGACGTCATTCGCCGCGTCGTCGACATGCCCTCCGACTCGGACCTGCAGTCGCGCCTGCAGCGGCGCGGCCTCAACGTCGTGAACCTCACGTGGGAAGACACCGGCCGCTACCAGGGCTCGTCCGTCGGCCCCAACATCAGCGACCTCACCCTGCAGGTCCGCGAGCCCGCCGGCGCCGGCCAGGTCCGCACCTCGCTGTTGCCCGTCATCCGCTACCCGAACTTCTCGGACACGACCGCCGACGTGAAGGCCGAGCAGCTCTGGGTGCGCGTGGGCAACCAGCGCTCGGGCGCCGACGTGAAGGCGCTGCGCCTCACCGAGGTGCTCAAGCACCTCAAGGAGTACCTCTCGGACCCGTCGACGCTGAAGGGCTCGGGCGACCTGCTCGCTGCGCGCGACACCCACTTCCTCGTGAGCGCGCAGCATGTCTTCGTGCCCCTGCCCCGCACCGGCAAGGCCGAGTTCAACCCGGTGCTGTTCAACTACCAGTCGTACCCCGACAACCCCGCGGTGCTGACGCTGCTCGCGACCCGCGAGGGTCTCTCGGCGCGCGTCATCGAGAACAAGCCCGGCGACCAGACGTTTCAGGGCTGGGGCCAGCAGCTGTTCTTCAACGACAAGGGCCAGCGCACGACGTTCACTGCCGAGCGCAAGAGCGCCGTCGCGAACCGCATCGCCTCGGGGCAAGGCACCACCGCCGACCAGGGCGCGCTCGACGAGGGCGCCGACATGATGATGCTGATTCAGGTGCCGCTGAAGCAGAAGGAGCGCCCCCGCCGCCAGTTCTTCGGGATGAATGAGCTCGCCGCCGAGGCCGGCCCGGCTCCGATGCAGGCGCAGCGCCGCGCGAGAGACACCGGCGTCTCGGACGTCGAGCAGGCCGTGCTCGGCCACGGCGACGCGCTGGGCCCCCACGGCGAGTGCGGAGGCCTCGCCCTCGAGCGCGACGCCCGCTTCCCCGTGCGCGTCACGGTGCAGTTCTACAAGGCGACCAGCAACGGCGTGGTCTCGGACTCTGACCTCGACGACCTCGAGCGCTCGATTCAGCGCGTGTACAAGGACGCCGACTACGTCGGCTCGCTCGTGGTGCCCGCCACCGACAAAGACCGCCAGCGCCCGACCGGGTGGATCGATCGTCTCGGCTTCCGCTTCTGAAGCGGGCGCGTTTACAGTCGCGGCTGGAACGTAAATGGCTCGTTTACTCAGGTGCGGCGTCGTCGAGAGGCCCTGGGTGCGAGCCCACACGGCCACGGCGTCGCCGGCCTCTCCGCGTCGCGTGCTCACCTTTGGCTGCGCCCTCTCTGCCTCACGCGTTTCAACGCCAGCGACGCAGGCCTGATCATCTCGCCGCGGCGGCGCCGGCTCGCGGCGCTGCACAGACTCGCGTGCGCGGGCCCGCCTCATCATCCGCACGGCGTCACCGATGACTCCGCGCCCCTGCACGGCACGGGCTGCGCCGGCGCTGCTGCGGCCTCGACCGAGCGCCGCGAGCTCGACCTTCACGCCGCACGTTTCCACGCGCCGCTTTCGACGCACACCGCTACGGCGTCGCCGACCACTCCGCGTCGCTGCACAGCTTCGCCACCGTCTTCAGCTCCGCCTGCTGCGCCGCGGGCTCCGACGAGCACAAGAGCCGCCGGCCTGCGAACCGCCGCACGCCCAGCACGCCCTCGGCGCCGGTCGCCACCCGGTAGCGCATCAACAGGCCGTCGGGCAGGGGCAGCGCGCCGAGCGCCTCCCCTCCCCCTTCGACGACCGCCGCCTCGAGCACCTCCGACGCCGGCAGCGCCGAGTCTGCGCGCACCTCCATCGTCATCACCTCGCGGCCCTCGGTGCGCACGCGCAGCACTCCGTCGTCGGAGGCCGACGCCCTCCACCCGTCGGGCAGCGGCACCTTCAGCCCGCTGGGCCGCGCCGGCTTGCCGCCCGAGCCACCCGAGTCGGGACACGCCGCGGCGACCAGCGCCACCGCGGCGAGCGCCCAGAGCTTCACTTCGTCTGCGACGGCGCAGGAGCCGTAGGCCCGGCACCCTTCGTCAGGTTCTCCATCTTGCAGGAGCCCTCGAAGATGACGCCCTTGTCCATCGACAGCGCCGGGGTCTCGATGCTCCCCTTCACGCGCGCCGGCGGGTGCAGCTCGACCATGCCCGTCGCCTTGATGTTGCCCTCGACCTGGCCGTTGATGATGACCGTGCCGGCCGAAATCTCGGCGTTCACGCGCGCGCCTTCACCGATGACGAGCACGTCTTTCGTCGAAATCTGCCCCGAGTACTTGCCGTCGATGCGGACCTGGCCCTCGAACGACAGCTTGCCCTCGAACTCACTGCCCTTGCCCAACAGGGTGTGTACGTCTCCCGCGCGGGTCGACACGTTGCTCTCCTCTTTCCTCGCCGGGGCGGCTGAGCCTGCCGGCGCGTCTTTCTTGTCACCGCTGAACAGCGCCATCGGAAACTCCCCTTCTATCTGCGAATCAACGCCACGATGCGGTCCAGGTCCTCGTAGCTGAAGAACTCCACCTCCAGCGTTCCCTTCCCCTGGCCCTTCTCGACGATTCGAACCTTGGTGCCGAGCTTGCGTTGCAGGTCTTCGACCAGTCGCCGCGCCTCGGGGCTCACCCGCGGCGCCGCCTTCTTCTTCGAGCCTTGAGGGCCTTGCGTGCGCCCCTCGCGAACCCGCGCCTCCGTCTCGCGCACCGACAGCTTCTCGGCGACCACGGCGCGGGCCAGCAACACCATCTCTGCGGCCTTGGGGAGACCCAGGAGCGCCTTCGCGTGCCCCATGTCGAGCGCGCCCGACTTCAGGTGCCCCTTCACCTCTTCGGGAAGCTGCAGCAGCCGCAGCGCGTTGGCCACAGACACCCGCGCCTTGCCGACCCGATCGGCCACCTGCTCTTGCGTCCACCGGCGCTCTTCGATGAGCCGCTTGTAGCCCTCGGCCAATTCGAGCGGCTTCAGGTCTTCCCGCTGCAGGTTCTCGACCAGCGCCAGCTCGAACGCCTCGCCGTCGTTGGCCTCGCGCAGCAGCGCCGGCAGCTCCTTCAGGCCCGCCTTCTGCGCCGCCCGCCACCGCCGCTCGCCTGCGATCAGCCGGTAGCGGCTGCCGTCTTTGCGCACCAGCACCGGCTGCAACACACCCTGGTGCTGCAGCGACTTCGCGAGCTCTTCGATCGCCGCCGCCTCGAACTCCCGCCGCGGCTGCTTCGTGTCGGGCCGAATCTGGTCGACCGGCAGCATCATCACGCCGGCCTTGCCGTCCGAGGTGGGGATGCGCGCGTCGGCCAGCAGCGCGTCGAGGCCGCGCCCGATGGCTCGCTTGCCGGCCGCCGACGGCATCGGCATCGGCATCTTGACGGTGGGGGGCATCGAGAACGGGCTCCTTTACGCCACGCTGCGTGCGGCGGCTACGGTTCCTTTGGTGCCTCTCGCGTCGCGCCGCATCAGCTCGCGCGCGACCTGCAGGTACGCTTCGCAGCCCTTGCTCTTGATGTCGTAGAGCAGAATCGGCTTGCCGAAGCTCGGGCTCTCGGCGAGCCGCACGTTGCGCGGCACGATCGCCTTGAACACCAGGTCGGGGAACACCTTCTTCACCTCGTCCGCCACCTGGTGCGCGATGTTCGCCCGCGAGTCGTACATCGTCAGCAGAATGCCCTCGCAGTGCAGCCGCGGGTTGAACGCCTTGCGCACCCGCTCGATGGTGCTCATCAGCTGCGCGAGCCCCTCCATCGCGTAGTACTCGCACTGCAGCGGCACCAGCACCGCGTCGGCCGCCGCCAGCGCGTTCAGCGTCAGCAGGCCCAGCGACGGCGGGCAGTCGATGAGCACGTAGTCGTACTTCGACACCAGGGGCTTCAGCGCGTGCTTGAGCCGCGCCTCGCGCATCGGCAGGTCGACCAGCTCGAGCTCCGCGCCCGTCAGGTCAGGGGTCGCCGGCACCACCTCGAGGTACTTGAGCTCGGTCGGGTGCAGCAGCTCGGCCATCGGCCGGTCGTTGATGAGCGCCTCGTAGATGTCGCCGTGCAGCTGGGCCTTGTTGAGCCCCAGGCCCGACCCCGCGTTGCCCTGCGGGTCCAGGTCGATGAGCAGCGTCTTCCGCTCGGCCGCCGCCAGGCTCGCCGCGAGGTTGATGGCGGTGGTCGTCTTCCCGACACCACCCTTCTGATTGCTGATGCAGAGAACGCGACCCATGACGTGCCCGGTTGTAACCCGAAGGGCTGACATTGACGGGCGAATTCGGCCGGCGTCGACGCTCAATGTTCCACGTGGAACACGGCGACCGCCCGGCCGTCGCCCGACAGCGGCAGCGCATAGCGGCGGGCGGCCGGGTCCTGCGTCTGGCCCAGCATCGCCACGATTCGCCCGGGCGCGCGCACGTACGGTCGCGCCAGCGCCCTCCAGCCGTCGACCTCGACCAGCGCCCGCGAGATGACGGCCTCGGCCTGGGGGATGCCCTCGCTCGCCGGCTGGCCCCCGGCGCGCACGTGCAGCGCCCTCACCCGGCCTCCGAGGCCGAGCAGCGCCGCCGCGTGCTTCATGAACCCCACCTTCTTCGCGACGGCGTCGACGAGCGTGACCTGCAGCTCCGGCAGCGCCAGCGCCAGGGGGATGCCGGGCAGCCCCGCCCCCGCCCCCAGGTCGAGCAGGCTCTTCGCCCCCCGCACCTCGGGCAGCACGGCCAGCGAGTCGAGCAGGTGCTTGTCGACCACCTCGTCCGGGGCGGTGATGGCCGTCAGGTTCACCTTCTGGTTCCATTTCAGGAGCTCGCGGGCATACGTCAGCAGCCCCTGCTCGGCACCGGGCGGTAACAAAAGGCCGAGCTTCTCGAGCCCCACGGCCAGGGCTTTATCCACAGGCAGGCCCTCCCGGGAGGGCTGCAACCCATCGAAAGGCATGGTCGCCTTCTCGCGCCCTGGGTTTCGCACACCTTTTCCACAGCGGGGCCCGACTACCCATGGGAGCGACCGCCGGGCGAGGGTTCCACGTGGAACATCCCTGTCCGCTTGAGGTGCACGAGGAGCAGCCCGACCGCCGCCGGAGTCACGCCCGGCAGCCGCCGCGCCTGCCCCACCGTCTGGGGGCGGGCCCGCTCGAGCCGCTCGGTCGCCTCGGCCGAGAGCCCCCGAACCGCCTGGAACCGGAACCCCTCGGGGATGCGCCAGGCGTCGGCGGCGTCCGACCGGCGGAACCACGCCGCCTCGGCCTGCGCGATGTAGCCCGCGTACTTGGCCTCGGTCTCGACCTCCTCCTGGTCTTCTGGAGGCAGCGCGCTGCCCGGCACGAGGCTCGGGTACGAGACCTCGGGGCGCCTCAGGGTCGGCAGCTCCCCTGCCCGCTCGAGCCGCTCGAGCTCGTCGCGAATGCGGCGCCGGCGCGCCCGCGTCGCCTCGACCTCGGCGAAGGTCACGAGCCCCACCCGGTGCCCGTGCTCGCGCAGCCGCAGCTCGGCGTTGCCTTCGCGCAGCTTCAGGCGGTGCTCGGAGCGCGCCGTGAACATGCGGAAGGGCTCGTCGACCCCGCGCGTGACGAGCTCGTCGACGAGCACCGCGCCGTGCGCCTCGTGGCGGCCGAGCACGAGCGGCGCTTCGGCCTTCACCTGAAGCGCCGCGTTGATGCCGGCGATGAGGCCCTGAAAGGCAGCCTCCTCGTAGCCCGAGGTGCCGTTGAGCTGACCGGCGAAGAAGAGCCCCGCCACGGTCTTGGTCTCGAGCGTCGGGTGCAGCTGCGTCGGCGGCGCGTAGTCGTACTCGACCGCGTAGCCGTAGCGCGCCACCTCGACCTCCTCGAGCCCGCGCAGCGTGCGCAGGAACTGGAGCTGCACGTCGGCCGGCAGGCTCGTCGACAGGCCCGCCGGGTACACGAGGTCGGAGTCCGGGCCCTCGGGCTCGAGGAAGACGGTGTGCCGCGGCCGGCTCGCGAAGCGCACGACCTTGTCTTCGACCGACGGGCAGTACCGCGGGCCGCGGCCGACGATGTCGCCCTGGTACAGCGGCGAGCGGTGCAGGTTCTCGCGGAGGATGCGGTGCGTGGTCTCGTTGGTGAACGTGACGCCGCAGGTGAGCTGGGGTTGGAGCGGGAAGGGCGAGCGCGGGGTGCGCAGCGAGACCGGGCGCGGGTGGGCGTGCCCCGGCTGGGCCTCGCAGGCGGCCCAGTCGATGGAGTCGCGCTTCAGCCGGGCCGGCGTGCCGGTCTTGAAGCGCCCGAGCTGGAAGCCGAGCGCCTTGAGCGAGGTCGAGAGGCCGGTAGCGGCGGCGTCGCCGAGCCGGCCCCCGAGCGACTTCTGCTCGCCGAGGTGCATCAGCGCCTGCAGGAAGGTGCCGGTGGTGACGACGACGCAGCGGGCGGAGAACGAGCGCCCGTCGCCGAGCTCGACGCCGGCGATGCGGCCTCCGTCGGCGAGGAGCCGCGAGACCTCGCCCTCGGCGAGGCGGAGGCGGGGTTGGGAGGCGAGGGTGCGCTGCATGACGCGGGCGTAGGCGTCGCGATCGCAGAGCACGCGGGTGGCGCGAACGGCGGGGCCCTTGCTGGCGTTGAGGGTGACGAAGTGGGTGCCGGCCTGGTCGGCGGCGCGGGCCATCTCGCCGCCGAGGGCATCGAGCTCGCGAACGAGGTGACCCTTCGCGGTGCCGCCGATGGCGGGGTTGCAGCTCATGACGGCGATGCGGTCGGTCTTCAGCGTGATGCCGAGCGTCGAGACGCCCATGCGGGCGCCGGCGAGCGCGGCCTCGCAGCCGGCGTGGCCGAGGCCGACGACGATGAGGTCGAAGTGTTCCACGTGGAACGTTCTTTCTGCCTGCGAAGGGCAGGGCGGAGCAAGGGGAACCGAGGCTCCAGCTTCGACGCGCGGGGTCGCGCAGCCTGAGCCGTCGGCCGCCGAGGCACCGCGTCCGGGGTTCGCGAAGGCTTCGGCGCGCGGGAAGCGCGGTCTGCTCGGTCGGAGCCATCGACGGCCGAGAAACCCCGACCCTGCGCACGCAAGACCGGGGAGCATCCAGCTCCACCTCGCTGCCCGGCCCAGGCACCGGACTCCGCGCCGAGTCGCCCATCACGTGGCCACGCGGGCCCTCGCAGCAACCGCGCCGACACGGTGACCTGCTCACCGGGCTCCACCTCGCTGCCTGGCCCAAGCACTGGACTCCGTGCCGAGTCGCCGATCACGTTGGCACTCGGCCTGCTCACCGGGCTCCACCTCGCTGCCCGGCCCAAGCACTGGACTCCGTGCCGAGTCGCCGATCACGTTGGCACGCGGGCCCCCGCCGGCACGGTGACCTGCTCACCGGGCTCCTCCACCTCGCTGCCCGGCCCAAGCATCGGACTCTGTGCCGAGTCGCCCATCACGGGCCCACGCGGGCGCTCGCAGCATCCGCGCCGCCGGTCTCGACCTCTCCGGTCGGTGCGGTCGCCGGGCGAGGGTGGCCTCGTCGCCCATCACGTCCCACGCGGACTCTTGCCGGCACGGCGACCTGCTCACCGGGCTCCACCTCGCTGCTCGGCCCAAGCACCGAACTCTGTGCTGAGTCGCCCATCACGTGCCCGCGCGGGCGCTCGCAGCATCCGCGCCGCCGGTCTCGACCTCTCCGCTCGGTGCGGTCACCGGTAGAGGGCGGCCTCATCACCCGGTCGGCGCCCGCGCGCGGCCGGGCCCGCCCGGAGACTGGCTCACTGAGCGCCGGCTCACCGGTGCCCTCCTCGCCACTCGGCGTAGCCGCGTCTCGGTGAGGTCGATTGACGCCGAGTCGCCGCTCCCAAGTCGCTGCCTCGGTCGAAGCTGAAACGACCGACTCACCGGTTCGTGGCCAGTCTCTGGGCACACACGACGTCATCGCAGCCGCTCCGCGCAGCCCAGTCGCAACCTCGACCACCGCGCGCCGTGATCGAGCACGCTGGCCTCCGCTTGAACGGGGCCGTGGCCGAAACGTGATGCGGCTGCGGATGCGGTGCAGCTGCAGAGCAAGGGCCGCTCGATGCTGCGGGTCGATCTGTGGGAAGGCACCGGCGACAAGCCGCAGCGCGCGGGCCGAGGGCGCGCGCAAGGCGGGAGCCCGCTTCGTGCTGGGGCTCTTCGCCGGTGCGTTCGACGGCGCGGTCGTGCAGTCGCCCGCGAGTGGCGTCGACGCCACCGCTCAGGCGCGTCACTTCCCGATGCAGAAGCGTCGGAAGATGGCATCGAGGAGCTCCGTCGTCGCGTCCTCGCCCGTAATCTCGTCGAGCGCGTGCAGCGCGAGGGCCGTCTCGCCCGCCACGACCTCCACCGTGCTCACGTCGAGCGCCGCGCGCGCCCGCCGGAGCGCCTCGAGCGACCGACCCAGCGCCTCCCGGTGGCGCTCGCTCGCCAGCGCGACCGCCGCGCTCCGGTCGGCGCCCAGCCGGCGCACCACCAGCGCCTTCAGGTCAGCGACGCCGCTCCCACTGAGGGCGCTCACCGCCACGCCCTCTGCGCGAGCCCCGAGGTCGGCCTTCGCGGCCACCAGCACGACCTCGCACGAGGCCTCTCGCCGCCACGCCTCCACGTCCGGCGCGTCGGGCGGGACCACGAGCAGCGCGAGGTCGGCCCCCTTCAGCGCTGCCCGCGCCCGCTCGATGCCCAGCGCCTCGACCCGCCCCGCGTCCTCTCGCAAGCCCGCCGTGTCCACGAACGTCACCGCCAGCCCGTTCAGCTCGACCGTCGCCTCCAGCACGTCGCGCGTCGTCCCGGGCTCGGCGTCGACCAACGCACGGTTCACGCCCAGCAGCGCATTGAAGAGCGTCGACTTCCCCGCGTTCACCGGCCCATACAGCACGACGTGCGCGCCGCGGCGGGCGAGCGCTCCGGCCGACCCCTCGGCCGCGAGCGCCTCGAGCTCGGCGAGCGCCTCTTCGAGCCGGCTGCGCGCGTTCTCGTCCGCGCCTTCCGCCTCTTCGGGAAAGTCGAGCGAGGCCTCGAGGTCGGCGTGCAGCGGCACCACCCGCTCCTTCACCGCCCGAATGCGCCGGCTCAGGTCGCCGGCGAGCTGGGCCGCCGCCGAGCGCACGGCGGCCTCCGACTGGGCGGCCACCAGGTCGGCCACCGCCTCGGCCCGCGCGAGGTCGATGCGGCCGTTCAAGAACGCACGCCGGGTGAACTCGCCGGGCTCGGCGAGCCGCAGGGCAGGGTGCTCGAGCAACCGGTGCAGCACCATCGACAGCAGCTTCGGGCTGCCGTGCGGCATGAGCTCGACCACGTCGTCCCCGGTGTACGAGCGCGGCGCCGGGAAGTAGATGACGAGCCCCTCGTCGAGGGCCGCGATGCTCAGCAGGTATGCGTGGCGCGGCTCTGGAGCCGGCGGCAGGTCGGGGACCACCCGCCGAGCCGCCTCGAGCGCCTGCGGCCCCGAGATGCGCACGACGCCGACGCCGCCCGAGGCAGGGCCGGTCGCGATCGCGGTGATGGTCGACTGCTGCAGCATGCTCGGCGAAGTACGGCAAAGCCACGCCCAAGACCAGAGCTCGCGGAAGTCCGGTCGGGCCGGATGTTCCACGTGGAACAGTGCGGCCAGCGAGAGTCGCCGGAGTGGTGCTCGGCTCGCGAGACGGGGAAGCCGCTGTCGAGCCGAACCAACGGGTCGTCGCGAAGGCGGTGCTGGCGGCCTCGCCTGACGAAACACCCTGGAGCACGAGACCCGCGCTACCGCACGTCTGAGGAAAGGACCTCCTCATCCGGCGACCGCTCGTGGAGGTCCGGCAGAAGTGCATGGTGAACGCGCAACTCGCCCGGGCGAGCCCGCAGAACGCGCTGCACGACTGCGAGAAGACCGCTGGCGCCTCCTCGACCTCGCCGAGGAGGCCAGCAGCGGCAGAGGTCGGCGCTCTCGAAGGTCCGGGCGATGGTCTGTGCTCACCGACGCTTCGCTGGTGCATCCAGCCACAGCGCCACCGCTCGCCAATACCGAACCGTGCGCCCGCGCAATGCCACGACGCAAGTCCACGCGGCCGGCACGCGGGTGAGCGCACGCCGCAAACAACGGCCCATGCCCGCGGCCGTCGCACGAGAGCCGCCGCCAACACCGAACCGCGCTCACCGCGCGATGCCACGACGCCAGTCGACGCGACCGGCACGCTGCGGGTGAGCGCACGCCGCGAGCGACGGCCCATGCCCACGGCGCCTCGCGCGAGAGCCGCCGCCAACACCGAAACCGTGCTCACGGCGCGATGAAGCGACGCCCGTCCACGCTGCTCGTGAAGGCACGCCGCCCGGTGAGCAAGGCGCCGGCACCGACCCCGCTCACCGCGCGATGAAGCGACGCCGCTACTCGCAGCTCAGTCCGCCCGACGGAAAGGCACGGCACGTCGCCAGAGAGCAAGCGCATGCCCCCAGCACCGACCGTGCTCACGTCGCCAGTGCACGCGCCTCCCAGCGGTGGCGACGTCAGCAGGGCGCCGGCACCGACCCCCGCTCACCACGCGATGCAAGCGACGCTGGTACCCGCAGCTGAGTCCGCCCGCCGGCGAGGCACGGCACGTCGCCAGAGAGCAGCGCATGCCGCCAGCACCGACCGTGCTCACGCGCCAGTACACGCGCCTCCCAGCGGTGGCGACGTGAGCAAGGCGCCGGCACCGACCCCCGCTCACGATGAGATGCAAGCGACGCCGGTACCCGCAGCTCAGTCCGCCGAGGCACGGCACAAGAGCGCAGCGCACGCGCCTCCCAGCAGTCGCGGCAACGCTGCGCGTGAGCCCGGGTCCGGCAGAACCCTGCTCAGCCCGCGATGAACCGACGATGGTGTTCCACGTGGAACACTCCCTCACCCGGCCGGGGGCGAGCCGCCGCCGTCACCGCCCGTCGAGCCGCGGGCGGCCTTCTCGACCGTCTCGCGGTTCTCGGCGATGTACTTCTCGACGTCAGCGTCCTCGACGCCGAGGTCCCTCAGCACTCCCGGGTAGACGGCCGCGTAGGCGGGCGAGTCCTCCGAGTCCTTCAGCCTGAACGACATCTTGAGCACGGCCGCGGCCCACAGCTTGTCCTTGAGGCTCTTCGGTTTGCCCACGACTCACCCCTCGTCGTCGTCTTCGTCGTCGTCCGGAAACTGCATCTTGCGCGGCATCGGCACCCCCTTGTCGGGCGTGAACGCCACCCGCGCGAAGTGCCCCTCGCCCTCGACCTTCACCTTCACGCCGGCCGTCGCGCCCGCCTTCGCCACCTGCGACCGCTCGCTCGAGCCCAGGGACATCACCGCGTAGTGCCGCCCGTGCTTCACCGCCTTCTCGGCGAGCAGCTTGCCCACCGCCGCCCACTCGGGCGTCACCGCCACCTCGGGCTCTGGAGCCCGCACCGGCTGCGGCTTCGGCATCGACGGCTTCGGCGCCTTCGCGGCGCTCGGAGCCGCTGCCTGCGGGGCCGCCGCCGCCGCGACCGGGGCCGCCGCCGGAGCCGACGCCTTCGGCTCGGGGAAGCCTCCGACGCCCAGCGTCACCCACCGCTTCTCGACGCCCGGCCGGTTCACGGCCTTGTTCACCAGGAACTGCAGCGAGTCGACGAGGTAGCTCTTCTTGCCCGCCGTCACGCCCGGCACCTCGCCCGCGAAGTGCACCGCCACCGCGATGCCGCCGTCGGCCGCGTCGCGGAGCTCGAGCCGCGCCGGCCACTCGGCCAGCCGGAAAATCTCGGCGAGCAGCTGCTCCACTTGCGCCCGCCGCTCGGCAGGCGCCACCGCCGGAGCCGCCACCGCCACCGCCGGCACGCTCACGAAGCGGCCTCCTTCAGCCGCTTGTCGCCGCCCTTCTTGTCGTCACCGCCCGGAGGCCCCTTCGAGCGGGGTGCAGCGATTCCCTTCTTTTCCAGATATTTCCTCAAGAGGAACTGCTGCAGAATCGACAGAAGGTTGTTCGTGAAGATGTAGAGCGAGAGGCCGGCGGGGTAGTTCATCATCAGCGCGGTGAAGAACACCGGCATGATCCACGTGAAGATGAACGCCTGCTGCTTGTCCATCATCTGCGGCTGCAGGCGCTGCGTGATGATCATCGTCACGCCGAGCGCGAACGGCAGCAGGTACGTCGGGTCCTTGTAGGTCAGGTCCGTCCACACCGGGCCGAAGAACGGCTCACCGTACAGGTCGTACGACGTTCGCAGCGTCGTGAAGAGCGCCGCCCAGATGGGCAGCTGCAGCAACAGCGGCAGGCACCCGCCGAGCGGGTTCACCTTCGCCTCCTGGTACAGCTTCATCACCTCGGCGTTCTGCCGCTCGCGGTCGTCGGGGTACTTCTTCTTGATCTCCTCCATCTTCGGCTGGAGCTTCTTCATCGACTCCGCCGAGACCATCGCCTTGTGCGTGAGCGGCAACAGCAGCACCTTCACGCTCACCGTCAGCAGAATGATGGCGACGCCCCAGTTCCCGATCAGCTTGTGGAAGAACTGCAGCACCGCCAGCAGCACCTTGCAGATGACCGCCCACCACCCGAAGTCGACCGTGCGCTCGAGCCCGTGCCCCGTCGCCTTCAGCAGCTCGAAGTCCTTCGGGCCCATGAACGCCCCGAGCTCGAGGGTCTTCGTCTCGCCCGGCTGCAGCGTCAGCGGCGTCGACAGCGACGCCACCCGCATCGTCGGAGTCGCCTCCACCGAGCACGCGCCCTCCATCGACTCGCCCTTCGGAAACACCGCCGCCAGGAAGTACTGCTGGTCGATCGCCGCCAGCTTCACCGCGCCCTTCGCGTCTTCGATCGCCTCGTCTTTCGGCGAGTGCGTGCCCAGCTCGTCGCCCACCAGGCAGTGCACCTTCGCCTCGTTGCCGATGCCGCCGAACAGCGACGACTTCTCTTCCGACTTCGGGTCGATGCGCCGCGGGTAGACGACCGACAGGCTGCCGCTCGCCGGCGCGCTCGACACGTTCTTCACCGTCACCGACAGCGCCAGCGCGAAGCCCTCGGGGTCCCAGCTGTAGCGCTTGTCGACCTGCCACGTGCCGTTCGACGCTCGAAACGCCACGGCCTGGTCGGTCTCTTCTGTCACCTCGTAGCGCGTCGTCGGCCCGAGCGCGGCGCCGCCCGTCAACCCGACCGAGAGCGGGTTCGGCTGCCCGTCCGCGGGCACCGCCATGTCCATCTGCTCCGGCGGAGAAAATTTCTTCCCGAACAGCTTCTGAAAGCCCTCGGCGATGCTCACCTGCTGCTGCTGCCGCTCGCGCGGGCCCGTCAGCACGGCGCTCGTCACCGCGCCGCCCTCGCTCGAGAAGCGCAGGTTCATGTGCTTGCGCACCCGCTCGAGCTCGCGCACCGGCAGCGCCTTCACCGGCTCGGGCGTGCCGGCGCCCGCGAGCAGCTGCGCTCCACCGCCGTCGGCGGCCTCGTCGACCGCAGCCGCTGCCACTGCGCCGCCGTCGGCGTCACGCGCCGCCGAAGCCACCACGCCGGCGTCGAGCCCGGCCGAGGCCGTCGTCGCGTCGGGCTTGTCGCCGAAGAACAGCTGCAGGGCCGTGATGAACCCGAACGACAGCGCGATGACGAGAAGCAGCCGCTGCCGTTGATCGAACTTTTCCACGAGGAGCTTTCAGCTGCGAGACGGAGGAACCGGGTCGAGGCCGCCCGGGTGAAAGGGGTGACACTTCGACAGCCGCCGCGCCGCGAGCCACAGGCCCCGCAGCGGGCCGTGCTCCTCGAGCGCCTGCATCGCGTACGCGCTGCAGGAGGGGTGAAACCGGCAGACCTTCGGGAGCAGCGGAGACAGCAGCATGCGGTACAGCCGAATCGGCACCAGCAACAACAACACGACGCCGCGAGCGAGCGGGCTCATCACGCGCCGACCTTCTTCTTCAGCAGGGCCGACGCACGCGCGAACGCCGCCGCGATCTCGTCGCGAGACGCTGAGGCAGCCGAGCTCCGCGCGATGATGACCACGTCGTGTCCCTTCGGTAGCTCTTCTATGTGGGTGCGGAACCACTCGCGCAACTGCCTGCGAATGCGGTTGCGCGTCACCGCGTTGCCCACTTTGCTGGAGACGGTCAACCCAACCCGCGCCGCCTCTGTTCCATTCGGCAGCGCCAGCGCGAGGAGGCACGCCGCCGAGACCTGCACGCTGCTTTTCCCCTCTTGAACCTTCAAGAACTCGGCGCGACGTCGCAACCGCCGGCTCTTCGGGAAGCGGCTCACACCTCTACTTCTGGTACGCGCGCACCACCAGCCGCTTGCGGCCCTTCGTGCGCCGGCGCTTCAGCACCGCGCGGCCTGCCTTCGTCGAGTTGCGCTTGCGAAAGCCGTGCGCCCGGTTGCGCTTCACTTTCGACGGTTGATACGTGGGGACACGCTTGGCCATAAGGGCGGCGCTCGTACCGAACGCGTACCGTGAAGTCAAACGATCCACACCACGAGTGCTGTGGAAAAGCCCTGTGGAAAACGCTGTGGAAACTGTGGAGAACGACCCGCCGCCCGCCTGTGGGAACTGTGAAATGAAACCTGTGGAGTACCGTCAGCCGGACTTGCGTTTACACGTACCTCGAGCAAAGTCGGATGACGGGCTCCGCGCGAAACGGGGCCGAGTTTCCGGCGTGAAATTAATCACAGGCCCGTGACTGGAACATCGCCGTTTCGTTACGCGGATTTGACAATCAGACTTGAGAGGCGCGCGCACGAGACGGTATTCCTGAACGTCCCCCGTGCTCTCCAAGAGTGCCGACAACGTGTGGGCCGACGCGCTGTCGAGCTTGCGCTCGAAAGGGGCCGCGTATGCGGTCTCGCAGCTCGAGCGGCTGACTCCGATGAGCTGGGAGTCCGGCACCTTCCGGCTGGGGGTGAACGACCGGTTCTTCCGCGACTGGGTTGACGAGCACTACCGGGGCCTGCTGGAAGAAGCGCTGGCCTCGACGACGGGAGCTCCGTCGCAGGTCGAGTTCGAGATCGTGGACACGCCGCCGCCCCTGCCTTCGCCCGTCACCGCACCGAGAGTGTCCGCGGTGCGCGAGCTCGCGAAGCTGAACGACAAGTTCACGTTCGCGACCTACGTCGTCGCCGACTCGAACCAGCTGCCCGCCGCCGCCGCCCACGCCGTCGCCGAGAACCCGGGCCGCGCGTACAACCCGCTCTTCATCTACGGCGGCACCGGGCTGGGCAAGACGCACCTCTTGCACGCGGTCGGCAACCGGGTGCTGCAGCGCAACCCGGCGGCGCGCGTCGTCTACCTGTCGAGCGAAGAGTTCACGAACCAGTTCATCGAGAGCGTTCGCGACGGGCGCATGACCGACTTTCGCCGCAAGTTCCGCGACGAGTGCGACGTGCTGCTCATCGACGACATCCAGTTCCTGGGCAAGAAGCAGGAGACCCAGAACGAGTTCTTCTACACGTTCAACGCCCTGCACCAGACGTCGAAGGCCGTCGTGCTGACCTCCGACACGGTGCCGGCCGAGATTCCCGGCCTCGAAGACCGGCTGCGCAGCCGCTTCGCGATGGGGCTCATCACCGACGTGCAAGAGCCCGACTTCGAGATGCGCGTCGCGATTCTGAAGAAGAAGGCCGACGCCGACCAGGTCGACCTGCCCGACTCGGTCGCCCACTTCATCGCCCGCCACGTGCAGAAGAACGTGCGAGAGCTCGAGGGCGCGCTCATCAAGCTCGCCGCCGTGCACTCGCTCAACAAGCAGCCCATCACCGAAGAGCTCGCGGCGCTGGTGCTCAAAGACATTCTGCCCGCGCGCCGCGCCGTCGACGTCGACGCCATTCAGCGCGAGGTCGCCCGCTACTACAAGGTCGCGGTCGAAGAGCTGAAGGGCGAGCGGCGCACCAAGCACGTGAGCCAGGCGCGCCAGGTCGCGATGTACCTGTGCCGCACGCTCACCGACGCCTCGTTTCCCGTCATCGGCGAGAAGTTCGGCGGCAAGCACCACACGACGGTGCTCACGAGCGTTCGCAACATCGAGCAGCAGAAAGACGCCGACCCCCAGCTCAAGCGCGAGCTCGCCGAGCTGAACGAGAAGCTCGGCGCGGCCTGATGGCCGACGAGAAGCCGGACCACGCGGGCCGCAACGTCCTCGCCGCCGGGCTCGCGCTCTTCGTGCTCCTGATGGGAGCGATGTTCGCGTGGGAAGAGCTCCGCGAGCCCGACGGAGCGCGGGCCGCCTGGCTGCACGGCTCGCAGCTCGTCGTCGAAGAGTTCCGGTACGACGAGGGCGACGAGGTGCCGCGCATCGCGGTGCTCGACGCGGTCACCGGCAAGCGCGTCGAGAGCCGCAGGCCTGCCTACCGCACGCCGTTCGCCGTCGTGAACGGCCGGCTCTGGCTCGTGCGGCGCGAAGATGGCTACGGCCTCGAGGCGTGGAGCCTGCCGAAGCTCGAGACCGCGCTCACGCCCGACCTCAAGCTGGCCGACACGAGCGCGTGCAGCGACGGAGCGGTCGTGCGCGTGAAGCTCACCGACGGGCGCTACGCGGTGGTCGACCTCGCCGACGGCAAGGTGCTCGCCGAGCGCGCGGTGACGTGCGGGCACGAGAACCCGGGCGTGGCCAGCGAGCGCAGCGGGCCGTACTCGGCTCAGCGCGACGGAGCGAGCGAGCGGCGCCTGCTCCTGCGAGGCGACGTGCGCATCGGGGCGAACGAGACCTTCCTCGAGCCGCAGTACGTGTTCGCCGGCGACAGCGGCGCGGCGCTCGAGGTCGAGGGCGACGTCTTCGTGGTGCACCGGGTCGAGCTGGGCGACAACCGGGCGATGCGCGTGAGCCGCGTCGGCGCCGAGCGGGTGAGGTGGACGACGGACCTCGGCGCGCTGGGCTCTCTCGAGCGGGCGCTGCTCGCGCCGCCCTCGACGCTCGTCATCGTGGGGCACGACGGCCTGCGCGCGCTGGAGGCGGGCTCCGGCAAGGTGTTGTGGCGAACGGGCAGGTAACGGGCTATTTCCGCGCGCACCATGATCAACGCCGGCGAGAAGCTCCCTGAGGCCACGCTGTACGAGTCCACCGAGTTCGGCGAGGCGTGCCCCCTGGCACCCAAGCCCGTCAACACCGTCGAAGCGGCGAAGGGCAAGCGCATCATCATCTTCGCGCTCCCCGGCGCGTACACCCCGACGTGCTCGGCGAAGCACGTGCCCGGCTACATCGCGAACCTCGACGCCCTCAAGGCGAAGAAGGTCGACGAGGTCTGGTGCGTCTCGGTGAACGACGGCTACGTGATGGCCGCCTGGGGCAAGGAGCAGAAGGCCCTCGGCAAGATTCGCATGCTCGGCGACGGCAGCGCGGAGCTCACCAAGAAGCTCGGCCTCGAGAACGACATCACCAAGAGCGGCATGGGCGTTCGCAGCAAGCGCTACGCGATGCTCGTCGAGGACGGCGTCGTCAAGAAGGTGAAGGTCGAGGAGCCCGGCAAGTTCGAGGTCTCGTCGGCCGAGTCCATGCTGAAGGAGCTCTGAGCCGGCGCACAGCGGAGCCGACGGTGAACCCCGGCATCGTCGCGGCGGTGGCGAGCGCGCTCGCGGTCGTGGTCGCGCTCGTCTTCGGCACCCTCACGATTCGGCAGTGGCAGCGCACGCGGTACCTCTCGGCCGCGGTCGAGCTCGTGCGCACGCTGCTGACGCCCGAGTTCACGCGCTCCATCGCGCGCGTGCTCGAGCTGCCCGAGCGGGCGCCGGCCGAGAACATCGCGACGCCCGAGCTGTTGCACGCGGTGTTCGTGGTGACGCACGGGTTCGAGTCGCTCGGCGTGCTCGTCTTCAACCGGCTCTTGCCGCTGCACCTCGTCGACCACCTCGTCGGCGGCTACGTGCGCGCGGCGTGGAAGCGGCTCAAGCCGTACGTCGAGTCGCAGCGCGGCGTGCTCGGCATCTCGCTCGCCGAGTGGTTCCAGTGGCTCGCCGAGCGCCTCGACGAAGACCCGGCGCCGGGCAAAGCGCAGGGCGCGCACCTCGCGCATCGGGAGTGGAAGCGATGACGCGCCCCCCCTCGCCCCTACGAGGGGAGAGGGGATTCGTTCATCACCGCGTCGGCAGCTCGTCGAGCTTCACCTTCATCGGCGTGTTCTTGCCCTCGGCGATGCGCACCGACAGCACGCGCTTCACGCCGTCGGGGCCGACGAGCGTGAGCAGGTGCGTGCCCAGCGGCAGCTCGGCGTTGAACAGCGGCGTCGTGCCGAGCTCGACCTTGCCGCGCAGCACCTTCGCGCTGGGGAAGGTGACGAGCGTGAACTGCCCCGTGCGCGGGGCCGGCGGCCGCTTCGGCTCTGGAGGCGGAGTCGGCGCCTCGCCCTTCTTCGCCGGATCCACGGCCGGGTCTTCCGTGTGCGGAATCGGCACGGCCGGGTTGTACGGCACGGGCTCGGGCATCGAAGGCGCCCCGCCGTCGCTGAACGCCACCTTGTAGAGCGCGCCGCCGAGCAGCACGAGGCCGATGAGCAGCGCCCCGCCGATGAGCGACGCGTTCGACTTCGGCGCCTCGGGGTTCGTCGGAGGCCCGTTGATGGCTCCGGGTCGGTTCGCGACCTCGACGAGCGGCGGCAGCGCCGGCTGCGGGCCACCGGCTCCGAGCGCCTCGGCCTGCCCCGCGAGCAGCGCGAGCTTCAGGTCGGTGTCGTCGACCGGGGTGTCGCGCCGCTTCGGCTTCGCGCGCGCGGCCTTGGCCTCGTCTCTCGACAACGGCTTCGCGTTCGAGACCGCGCCGCCGTCGCCGCGAATCGCCTTCACGGCCTTCGCGACCACCATCTGCTTCGCCGAAGAGTCGGCGACCGAGCCGAGCAGCGCGGCGGTGGCGCGCATCTGATCATCGAAGTGCTCGCGCATGAACACCGCGCGCTGCTCTTGATCGAACAGCAGGTTCGCGCACTGCGTCTGCAGCGCCTTCGCGAAGTCCTTGCCGGTCGCCCAGCGGTCGGCCTTGTCGCGCGCGAGCGCGCGCAGCACGATGTCCGACAGCGGCTCGGGGATGACGGGCACGATCGACGACGGCCGCGGAATCGGCGCCGTCAGAATCATCTTCATCTCTTCGATCTCGTTCTCGGCCGCGAAGAGACGGCGCCCCGTGATCATCTCGTAGACCACCACGCCGAGGCCGAAGACGTCGCTGCGCCCGTCGAGCACGTCGCCGCGCACCTGCTCGGGGCTCATGTACCCGGTCGTGCCCTTCACCGTGCCGACGTGCGTGCGCCCGAGCGAGCCGCGCGCCTTCGCGATGCCGAAGTCGAGCAGCTTCACCACGCCCTCGTACGTCACCATGATGTTCTTCTGGGCGACGTCGCGGTGGATGACGGGCAGCGGCTTGCCGTCGGGCGCCTGAAACATGTGCGCGTAGTGCAGCGCGAGCGCGATGTCGTGAGCGACCGCGACCGAGAAGCCGATCGGCAGCACGGCGCGCTTCTTCGCGCAGACGGCGGTGACCTGGTTCAGGTTCTGGCCCGAGATGAACTCCATCGCGAGGAAGAGGTCGGTCTCGTCGGTGCCGAGCTCGAACACCTGCGCGATGTTCGGGTGACTGAAGGCGGCGGTGACGCGCGCCTCGTCGAGGAACATCTTCACGAACTGGTCGTTGTTCTTCGCATCGGGAAGAATGCGCTTGATGACGACGTACTTGCGGAAGCCGCCGGGCCCCGCGGTGTAGCCGAGGAACAGCTCGGCCATGCCCCCGTGCGTGAGCTGAGACAGCACCTCGTACCGGCCAATCTTCATCCCCCGGTACGGGTCGTCGCTGATCGCCACCTCACCCGTCGACCTGCGCATGGCGCCGTCAGGTTACCAGCGCCGAGCTGTTGGCAGGCTGTGGAAACACCTGTGCGTCCATGCGACCGACTGTGTGAACTGCACCCACGCACAGTGACGCTGTGGGCTGCTGTTGAAAACGCCCCAATCTTCCCACAGGCACGTGAGGGCGAAGTGCCGGTGAGGCGTGGCGTTTTGGAGTTCTCCACAAACTCACAGGCCCTGCTTCTACCGCTTCTGAAGATCAGATCACTTCACTCAAGTCGAAGAAGCCGCAGTGGCGCGGTCACAAACGCGTGCGCACGCATTTGGCAGGAACTTTCAGACCTACACGGACGGGTGCCACGATGGTGACGCTGTTGCGCTGGGAGGGTCGGGTGGTGCGGAGCTTTTCGAAGCTCGCTGCGGTGGCGGGTCTTGCGCTGGTGGCTGCGTGCAAGGACCCGGGGCTGAAGAGCTCCATGGGAGCACTCCACCTCGACCCCAAGCGCGTCGACATGGGCAAGACCCTCGCCGGGCAGCCCGTCGACGCTCACCTCATGGTGCAGAACGAGGGTCGGTCTTCCGTGCCGCTCGAGTGGCGTGAGATTGCGGCGCCGTTCGAGATGGTGCTCCTCCCGCTCGAGGCCCAGAGCGGCGGCAGCGAAGTCGTCGTTCGCGCCGTGCCCCTCGAGGCGGGCACCTTCCGCGGCACGCTGTCGTTCGTCGCCGAAGGCACCGTCTACGAGTCCGAGCTCGTCGTTCAGGCGGTCGAGCTGCCGCAGTGCCCCTCGACGAACGCGTGCATGCAGGCCCTCTTCAACCCGCTCACCGGGCGCTGTGAAGAGAGCCAGCAGCCCGACGGCACCGCGTGCGACACCGACAGCGTCTGCGTCATCGGAGGCACCTGCCAGGCGGGCCGCTGCACCGGCACTCCCCAGTCGTGCGACGACGGCAACGCGTGCACCGTCGACGTCTGCAACGCCACGAACGGCTGCGAGCACCTGCCTGCGCCTCCGTGCCCCGGCGACGGCGCGTGCATGAAGGGCGTCTGCGACCCCGCGAGCGGCTGCGGCCTCGCCCCGATGGACGATGGGGCGGCGTGCGGCCCGATGCAGACGTGCGACCAGGCCCAGGTCTGCATCAGCGGTGAGTGTGTGGTGCGCGACCCGCCCGACGGCTACGTCTGCGCGCAGGCCTCGCCGTGCCAGGGCGAGGGCCGCTGCGAGGCGTCGGCGTGCGTGCGCCCGCCGGCGACCGTGCTCGGCGAGAGCTGGAGCCTCGACTCGGCGCTCAGCCCCGACCCCGACGCGGGCACGCTGCCGCTGCAGTACCACGACTTCGTGCTCGAGGAGCAGGGCCAGGTCTCGCTGATGGGCTTCTTCCAGGCTCCGCCGCGGCTGCGCGCGAACACGGCGCAGGCGGTCGAGGGCATCGAGGGCGCGTCGCGGCGCTGCATGCTGTGGAACAACCGGCTCATCTGCGCCGACTACCCGGCGGCGGTGAACGGGAAGATCTCGGCGCTGAACCTCGCGACCGGCGAGACCGTGTGGACGTTCGACCTCCGCGCGGTGCGGCCCGACTTCTTGAACTACACGCAGACGCTGTTCATGGCGCGCATGGCGGTGCAGGGCTCCGACCGCCTCGCGGCGCTGTTCGAGGCGTACCCGAAGAGCACGAACCCCAACGCGAGCGGCAACTGCCGCATGTACTTCCTCGCGGTGCTGAACGCGACGGGCGGCATCGTGTCGGCCCAGAAGCTCGAGGACCCCATCCTCGACCAGTGCAATCACCCGCACCCGTACGGCTTCGCCGCCGACTCCGTGGGCAACCTCTTCGTCTCGTTCTCGCAGACCATCGGGCAGCCGGCGCCGCTGGTGCCCGGCAACAACACGACGGTGATGAGCTTCACGCGCGACGGCATCTTCCGGTGGAAGTTCACCGACTCGCGCCTCACCGGCGGCGAGCTCGCGGTCGCAACGGGCCTGCTCTACCCCGAGAACAGCCCCATCGCGGTGATGGCGGCCACGGGCGCGACCGCGTACACGCTCAGCTCGCCGTTCGGGCGGCTCGTCGTGACGCGCGAACGCTCGGTGCCGGCGCCCACGGTCGGGCAGTCGCTGCTGAAGGGCTACGAGGCCGGCACGCCGATGGAGCGGTGGACGCACATGCTCCCGTCCTCCGAGCGGTTCTGGTCTGATCAGATTCGCCTCGCGAAGTGGGCCGTGCGCGGCGGCGAGCGCACCGTCGCGCTCACGTTCACCGAGTCGCTCGGCAAGCACTACCTCAAGGCCATCGACACCCGCGACGGCAGCGAGGCGTTCACCTGCCAGATGACCCTCGAGGGGCGCACGGCTCCCCAGCTGTTCGAGGTCAGCCAGGGCTCGATGTCGCTGATGGAGGGCTCCGACGCGTGCGGCAAGTGCGACCCGCCCTTCGCGAGCTCGAACGCCGCGTTCCACTCGTTCTCGCTGCCGCTCATCTCTCCGGCGTACGAGCCGTGGCTCGGAACGTTCGGCGGCGCTGGCCACGACCACCGCGAAGAGACGCTCGGCGTCACTGCGATGCCGGCGGGGAACCAGTAGAACGAAGAGAGCTCCCTCTCCCCTCGTAGGGGTGAGGGCCGGGGTGAGGGGGTCGTTGAGCGAGGGGCGATGTCGAAGCTCCCCGCTGCCTGCGCCGCGACCGCTCTGCTCTCCGCTCACTTGCCCAGCGAGTCGAAGTCCTGCCGGCTCGAGTTCGAGCCCGGCTTGATGTCGACCGCGAGCGTGCGCGTCTCGCCGCTCGGCGAGTGAATGCGGAACACCTGCCGGCCCACCGGCACGGGCTTGTTGAACAGCGGCGTCTGACCGAGGTCGGCGCCGTTGAGGGTGACGAGCAGGCCGGCCTCCATGACGAGCGTCAGCGTCGCGTTGCTGGCCGCCGGCGGCTGGGCCTTCGTCGGCGGCGGGGCCGCCTCGGGGTCGGAGTCGTCCTCCGGCTCCGTCTCTTTTGCGGCCGCGACGCGCTTGCCCGGCGTGCGCTTCTTCCGCGGCGGGTCGGGCCGCGCGGGCTTTGGCTTCGGCTCGGGCGGCGGCGCTTCGGCGACCACCGGCGCAGGCTTCGGCGGCTCAGGCACGGGCTCGGGCGCCTTCACCGGCTCGGGCGGCGGAGCCGGCGGGTCCTTCTTCGCGACCTTCTCGACCTCGGGAGGCTTCGGCGGAGGAGGCGGCTCTTTCTTCGGCGGCTTCTCGACCTCGGCCGGCTTTGGCGGAGCGGGCGGAGGCGCGTCGGGAGTGATGCCGGCAATCTTCTTCGGCGGCTGAGGGCCCTGCGGCTGCGCGAACGGGCCCAGCTCGAGCACGAACATCAGCGCGCCGAGGGCGCCGAGCCCGACGAGCACTCCGCCGGCGATGTAGCCGCCGAGCTTGCGCGTGCCCCCGCGCGGAGTCGTGCCCGTGCGCGCGCGCCGGTCTTCCTCGAACGGGCGCGCGATGGTCGTCTTGATGCCCGGGTCGTCGTCGTCTTCTTCTTCTTCTTCCTCGTCGTAGGTGGACCAGCCGCTGCCGTTCTTCGGGGCTCCAGCCCCGGTCGTGGTCTCGTCTTCCGTGCGCTGAAACGCCGCTGCGGGCGCCGGCGGCGGAGTCATCACCGGCGGCGGCAGCGGGTTCGGCTTGCGCGTCTGCGCCGCCTGCACCTCGGCGGGTGGAGCGAAGAGCCCACCCGGCAGCATCGCCGCGGGAATCGTCTTCATGGCGCCGTCGTCGTCGTCGTAGCTCTCGCTTGGGTTGCCCGAGAGCTGCACCGAGACCGCGGGCTGAGGGCTCACGCTCGGCAGCGCCGTGAGCGAGTTTCTCGGCGCGGCCACCGGCGGAGGCGGAGACGCGACGGCGGCCGGGTCGGTCACCTCTCGCGTCTCGCCGGTGCTCGTCACCTCGGGCACCGGCGGCGGCGGCAGGTTCCTCGAGAGGCGGCTCGCGGGGTCTTTCTGGCGCGGCGGCAGCGTGGTCACCTGCACCGGCGTCGCGCGGTTGCGGTCGAGCGGCGGGGCGCTCGGCATCGGCGGAATCGGCCGGTCGCCCGGGTCGGTGCGCGTCTTCTCGCGGTCGACCGGCGCGCCCGTCTCGCGCGCGTTCTGGAGCTCGAGCAGCAGCTTGCCGACCTTCAGCTCGCCGGTGTGCTCGCCGAGCGAAGCCTGCGTCGACTCGATCAGCTCGCGCGTCTGCTTCACGCGGTCTTCGAAGTGGCGCAGCACGAGCTCGCCGCTCTGCTCGGGGTGCCACATCTGGCCGTTCGCGGCCTTCTCGATGGCGCGCGCGAACTCGAGCGACGTGTTGTACCGGCTGTCGCGCTCGCGCATCAGCGCGCGCAGCACGACGGCGTCGATGGCCGGCGAGACGTCGGGGTTGAGGCGCGACGGCGGCGGAATCTCTTCGCGCAGCGCCGAGAGCATGCCCTCCTCGGGCGTCTTGCCGTGGAACAGCCGCATGCCCGTGAGGCACTCGTGCAGCACGACGCCGAGCGAGAACACGTCGGAGCGCGCGTCGAGCGGCTCGCCGCGGATCTGCTCGGGGCTCATGTACCCGCTCGTGCCCTTCACCATGCCGACGGTGGTGCGGCCGTTCGCCTTGCCGAGCGCCTTCGCGATGCCGAAGTCGAGCAGCTTCGTGGTGCCGTCGTACGTCACCATGATGTTCTTCTCGGCGACGTCGCGGTGAATCACGACCTGCTTGCGGCCGCGCGGGTCGGTGAACGTGTGCGCGTAGTGCAGCGCGAGCGCGGTGTCGCGCACGGCCAGCAGCGTGAAGCCGATGGGAATCGGCTCTTTCGCCTGGCGGCAGGCGCGGGCCATCTCGACGAGCGTGCAGCCCTGCACGAACTCCATCGCGAGGAAGAGGGTCTCGCCGTCGACGTCGAGGTCGAACACCTGCGCGATGTGCGGGTGATTGAAGAGCGCGGTCGTCTTCGCCTCGTCGAGGAACATCCGCACGAACTCTTCCTCGCCGCGGATGTCGGGGAGGATGCTCTTCAGCACCACGATCTTGCGGAAGCCCGCGAGGCCCTTCTGGTACGCGAGGAAAATCTCCGACATGCCGCCGGTCGAGAGGCGGCACAGAACGTCGTACTTCCCCATCGTCCGCCGATCGAGCGCGGAGGTGGGCCGCAAGTAGGGCTGCGCGGACATCGGGCTAGGCCGTCGAGCCTACCACGCGCCGCGTCAGCGACAGGAGCACGCCCGCGATGCACAGTGACGCTCCCGTCACAGTCAGCACGGCCGGTCGGTCGTCGAGGAACAGCACCGCCATCACGAACGAGAACACCGGCGCCATCTGGTTCGCGACGCCGGCCCTGACGGTCTCGGTGTAGCCCATCGCGTACGTGTAGATGAGCTGCCCGACGAGGCTCACCGCCGACATCGCGAGCACGAGCACCCAGCCGCGCGTGTCGACCACCGTCCACTCGAGCGCCGCGAGCGGAGCCGCGAAGAGCAGGCCGAACGTGCAGAACGCGAAGTACACGGTGAGCGCGCTCGTGCTCTGGCGCAGCCCGCGCACCGTCGTGGTGGCCGCGCCGCTCATCACGCCGCTCATCACGCCGGCGCCGAGGCCGAGCGCGGTGAGGGGCCTGCCCGAGGTGCCGGCGCCGAGGGCGACGAGCACGGCGCCGACGGTCGCGACGCCGAGGCCCACGAGCAGGCGCGGGCTCGAGCGCTCCTTGAGGAACATCGGGGCGAGCACGGCGGCGTAGACGGGCGAGAGGAAGTTGAGCAGCGTCGCGGGGCCGGGGCCGATCTGCCCGATGGCGTAGACGTAGAGGTAGACGGCGCCGCTGCCGAGAAAGGCGCGGGCCACGAGCAGGGGCCAGCGCTCGAGCTGGGGCTTCTGGCGGCGGGCGGCGAAGAAGAGCGCCATCACGGCGGCGCCGAAGGCGAAGCGCACGGCGACGAGCTGCGAGGCGGGCACGCTGCCGTGCAGGGCCGCGATGAGCGTCGCCATGAGCGCGAAGAAGAAGCTCGCGATGCCCAGCAGGGCAGGGCCAGAGAGGGGCGGCTTCAATGGAAGAACGACAGGCCTGCTTCACGGAGCAGGCGGGTGAGCAGCGGCATCGGCAGGCCCTGCACGCTGGTGCGGTCGCCGTCGACGGCGCTGAACAGCGCCTGGCCGCGGCCCTCGATGCGGTACGCGCCGGCGCAGCCCTCCCACTCGCCGAGCCGCACGTAGCGGTCGATCTCGTCGGAGTGCAGCTTGAAGAGCGTGAGCCGCGCGACGTCGACGTCGCACGCGAAGTAGGCGGGGCCGATGACGCAGACGCCGGTGAGAATCTCGTGGGTGCGGCCGTTGAGGGCCTCGAGCTGCTTGCGCGCGGCCTTCGCGTCGATGGGCTTGCCGAGCGCCTTGCCGTCGAGGTCGACGAGCTGATCAGAGCCGATGACGAGCGCGGTGGGCCAGCGGCTCAGCACGGCGCGGGCCTTGCGCTCGGCGAGCATCGCGACGGCGGCGCGCGTGGTGGTGCCGGGCGGCACGATCTCTTCGACGCCCGGCGTCTCGGCGCGAAACGGCATGCCCAGCCCCGTCACCAGCGCGCGGCGGCTCTGCGAGGTCGAGGCGAGCACGAGCTCGGAGTAGAGGCCGTTCAGGTGCAGCGTCGTCACGTGTCCTCTTCTTAGTCAGGGTGGTTGATCCAGGCTACAGCGGGTTGGTACCTGGGCACTCCAGTTGCGCCTTGGGCGCAGGGTCAACCGATTGAAAGTACGCAGCTCGATTCGCGCACGCGCCTTGCGTACAATTCATACAGATGCGCCTCGTTCTCTCGGCCGGTGTTGCAGCGCTCGGGCTGTTCGCCTGCGCGCACACCGTCACGAACGAAGAGCGCCTCGACGGCCTCACCGACGTGAAGGTCGACTCGACGTCGGAGGCCGAGAAGATGCGGTGCCGCGACGGCACCCCCGAGGTGCAGCTCGCGCGCGACCGCTCGCAGCGCAAGGCCGAGCGCCTCTCACGCTACGCGGGCGCCATCGCGAACGTGAAAGAGACCCAGGCGCGCTTCGACGAGCTGTTCAAGATGGAGCCCGACCTCATCTACGGGCCGCAGGCCGGCGAGTGGAAGCGCAAGGTGCAGGCGTGCAGCGACCTCGTGGTGGTGCTCACGAAGGAGCAGCGCGAGGTCGAGCGCGAGACCGACAGCGCGCCGGCTCCTGCTGCGCCGGCGCCGGCCCCGGTCGCCGAGAAGCCCGCCGAGAAGAGCGCTCCGCCTGCCGAAGAGAAGAAGCCGGCGGTCGCCGAGAGCGCGGCCGACGAAGCGTTCACCGACGACGCCGACGAGCTGCGCACGTCGTACAAGCGGAAGTCGAAGGTCGCGAAGGCCAAGGTCGCCAAGGCGAAGAAGAAGAAGTCGAAGAAGAAGGCCGCCGAGCTCGCGAACCGCTGATCAGCGTCCTGTCGGCTGATCAGCCCCGGCCCGTGAAGTCCTCCCGGGCTGGACACTCGGCGCCGCGATTCCCCGGAAACACGTTTCGGAACCAGCGGGTGCACTCGAGCGGGCGCGTGCGCTCTCGAAAGACCCTTGGGGTCGTGGTGCTGCCGTCGGCTGCGTCGCTCGCGTGCTCCGGAGGGGGCGGCGGGCGTCGGCGTCGTCGGGCTCCATCGTCATCACGAAGGTCAGCGGCTCGACGCTCGAAGGCACGTTCTCGGTGGGCCTGAAGCAGCCTGACGGCGGCACGCCGATGGGCGAGGGCGGCTTCGCGGTCGGCCAACAGTGTCCGTGATTGAGGGCGAGCGCGTGGAGCGCCGATGTGCCACCGCTCGCCAGGTCGCGGGCTTCGAGCTGGTACCGGGCTTGCTCTGCCGCGGCGCGAGATTCGGGGCCGGGCAGTTCGGCAGCGAGGGGCAATCACGTGAAGAAGATGATGGCAGCAGCAGCGGCGCTGCTGGGCGCGAGCTGCGCGCTCAGCGACTCGGGTGACAGCGGCAACCTGCGGTTCAGCCAGGTGGTGCTCTACGCGCAGGCGAACGACTTCACGACGCCGATCGCGGTCGGCGTGACGATGCCCATCGGAGTGCAGGGCACGAAGCGGCCCGCGCTGCTCAATGACTACCCGTACCTCGAGAGCACGCTCGAGGTGACCGGGCCGGCGACGGTGACTCCCGCGAAGAAGGACACGGGCAAGTTCGAGGCGGTGTTCCCGATGGCGGGCACGTACGTGGTGAAGGCGAAGGCGAGCTCGCTCGAAGACTCCATCACCGTCACGGCGGCGCCGGTCGCGAAGCTCGCGCTGACGCGGCTGATCCTCTACACCGAGGGAGCGTCGAAGACGTGCAACCAGACGCTCGAGTCGACGTCGGGCATCGTGCTCAAGTCGAACCAGTACCTCGAGCTGACCGTCACGCCGCAGACCGAAGACAGCAAGCCGCTGCTCGGCGTGCTGACGCTCGACACGCAGGACGACGGCCTGTCGCTCGTGCGCACGCTCGGCATGGTCAACACGTTCAACGTCAGGGCGCCGTCTGCGACGACCGGGCGCGCGAGCGTGCTGTTCACGCTCAACGGCACGAGCCACTCGGTGAACCTGCAGCTCGAGCGCGACACCGGCAACGTCGCGACCTGCCCGTAGCCCTGAGCCCGGAATTCCGGGCCGCGGGCTGGGTTCGCTACTCCTCGTCCCCGGGGCCGATCAGCTTGTACAGCGTCTTCCGATCGACTCCGAGCAGCCGCGCCGCCTCGCTCTTGTTGCCGCCGGTGTGCTGCAGCACGTGCGCGGCGTAGCGGCGCGAGAGCTCGCTCAGCGTCGGGAAGTCGGCGGCGAAGTTCGTCGGCTTGATGCTCGCGTCACCGATGGGCGCGGGGATGTCGGCGGGCGCCACGACGCCGCTCGACGACAGCGCCATCGCGCGCGCGACGACGTTCTCGAGCTGGCGCACGTTGCCGGGCCAGTCGTACGCGACGAGGCGCTCCATCGCCTCTTTCGTCACCACGGGCGCCGCGCCGCCGCGCGCGTGGCTCTGCGCGAAGTGGTCGACGAGCGCGGGTATGTCTTCGCGTCGCTCGCGCAGCGGCGGCAGGTGCAGGTGCACCACGTCGAGGCGGTACAGCAGGTCTTCGCGGAAGCGCTCTTCTTTCACGAGCGCCTTGAGGTCCTTGTTGGTCGCCGCGACGACGCGCACGTCGACCTTCACGGCCGTGCTCTCACCGACGCGGCGAATCTCGCTCTCTTGCAGCGCCCGGAGCAGCTGCGACTGAACGCGCAGCCCGACGTCGCCAATCTCATCGAGGAACAGCGTGCCGCCGCTCGCCTCTTCGAACAGACCGCGCCGCGCGCTCTGCGCTCCCGTGAAGCTGCCCTTCGCGTGGCCGAACAGCTCGCTCTCCATCAGCGACTCGGCGATGGCGCCGCAGTCGACGGGGATGAACGGGCCCGTCGCGCGCGCCGAGCGCTGGTGCAGCGAGCGGGCGACCATCTCTTTGCCGGTGCCGGTCTCGCCGGTGATCAGCACCGGCACGTTGCTCTGCGCCGCCCGCGCGACCTGCTTGTACACCTCGAGCAGCGCGGGGCTGCGGCCCACCAGCGCCTGCTGCTTCACCTGCTGGCGCAGGTGCTTGTTCTCTTCGACGAGCCGCTTCTGGTCGAGCGCCCGCCGCGCCAGCCGCACGATGGAGTCGACGTCGAACGGCTTCGACACGTAGTCGAACGCGCCCTTCTGAATCGTGTCGAGCGCGTGCTCGATGTTGCCGTACGCCGTGAGCACGATGACCGGCGTGTCGGGGTGCAGCTCTTTGCTCGTGTTCAGCACCTTCAGGCCGTCGGACGGGTCGGGCATCGCCATGTCCGTGAAGACGAGGTCGAGCCCCGCGCCCGCCGAGAGCTTCGCGACCGCGTCCGTCGCGTCTTTCGCCTCTTCGACCGTGCCGAACTCTTCGAGCAGCCGGCGCAAGAGGTCGCGCGCGTGCGGGTCATCGTCGACGACGAGGAGACGGGCCTTCAAAGCGACTCCAACCATAGGGGCAGAGTCACGGCGGCGACTCGCAGAATCGACTCGGCCCCTTGGCACCGGGCTTCGGCTGCGAAAGGTTCCGGTCGTGACGAGGCGAAGCTCTCTTGCGCTGCTCGTGCTGGCCCTCGGCGCCTGTGGCCTGCTGCGCCGGCCTGAAGTCCTCGAGCCGGACTCTGGCGTCGACGCCGGCCCCGACGACGCCGGCTTCGATGCGGGAGGCCGCAGCGACTCTGGCGTGAGGCCCGCGCCCGACTTCGACATCGTCCCGCTCGTCGGCGACGCCGGCCCGTTTCCGACCGAGCTCGTCGCCGCCGACCTCTCGGGCGACGGCCGGCCGGACCTGGCCATCATGAACGCCAACAGCGTGCGCGTGTTCATCAACGACGCGGGCAGCTTCGGCCCGGCGCCCGTGTGGGGCGGGCCGCGCACGGCGGGCACCGGCGAGCTCGCCGCGAGCGACGTCGACGGCGACGGGAGGGTCGACCTGTTCGCGACGCACGGCGCGTCGGGCTCCGTCGGAGCGTGGCTGAACCTCGGCGGCGGCGCCTTCTCGGCCGAGGTGCGCTCGTTCGTCTCGGTGAAGCCGCGCGGCGTCGTGCTCTTCGGCCCGGGTCGCGACGCCGTCGTCGCCTCGCCCGACACCGACGAGCTGCAGCCCCTGCGCAACCTCGGCGGCGGCAGCTTCGCCGGCGGGCCCACGCGCAGCGGCGGCCACGGCCCCACCGGCATCGTCGCCGCCGACTTCGACCGTGACGGCCTCACCGACCTCGCGCTGGCGAACGCGAGCGGTGAGGCGCTCTCACTGCTGCTCGGGCTGCCCGACGGCGGCTTCGGCGCTCGCACCGCGCTCGCCGCCGCGGCCACGACGGTTCCCCAGCGCATCCTGGCCGCCGACCTCGACCGCGACGGCGACGCCGACCTCGTCTACTCGGCGCTGCAGGGCAACGTGCAGGTGCGCCTCAACCTCGGCGACGCAGGCTTCGCGCCTCCGACCGTGAGCGGCACCGGTACGACTCCGTTCGGGCTCGCCGCCGGTGACTTCAACTGCGACGGGCGCGTCGACCTCGTCGTCGTGAACGTGACCGACGACCTCAGCTTTCTGCTCGGGCGCGGCGACGGCACGTTCGAGCCCCAGCGCCGCCTCGGCGCGGTGAATCAGGTGCCGACGTCGCTCGCCGCCGTCGACCTCGACGGCGACACCGTGCTCGACCTCGTCGTCGGCGGAAACACGGGGGTCACGCTCTGGCACAACCGCTGCGGGCCGTGAGCCTTCGCGCTCGGCCGGGGGGACCTCGCCGCTCGCTTGAGATGAATGCGGCGCGTGACTGTCACGAAGCGCCCCGCGCTTGCGTTCATCTCAAGTGAGCCGCGGGATAACGTCGGCTCCCGATGGAGGCGTTGAAGAAGCTCGCGCTCGAAGAGGCGCACGGTGACGCATCGAAGGCCGACGCGCTGCTCGCCGACGCCGACGAGCGCCTGCGGCTCGAGCAGAAGCTGCGCGCCGCCGAGGCCGCGCGGAACCTGCAGGCGTGGAAGGCGCTCAGGCCCAGGGCGGCGCTCGCGCTGGGCCCGGTGGTGGTCGCGTTCGCCGTCGGGCTGTCGTTCGGCGGAGGCCTCGGCCTCTTGCGCGTCGATGCAGCGCCCGCGATGGACCTCGTGCTCGATGCGCGCGCTCCGAGCGGCCCCTACCGGGGCGAAGCAGCGCAGCGGCTCACGTTCGAGGTGCCGGCCCGCTCGCGGGTGGTCGTGAGCGCCGAAGGCCAGAACGTCGACGCCGAGCTCGACGGCGAGCGCGGTCGTGACAGCGTGCTCGCTCCGGGCGTTCACTTCGTCCAGCTCGGGCCGTCGGCGCATGGGCCGTGGTCCGTCAGCGCGCTGCGGCTCGAGGCCCGGCCTGCTCCCGAGCCTTGACGCCCTTCAGGCGCTCGCGACGAGCGTCTGCCGCGGCTGAGCGTCACCCGACCGGTCGGCCAGCGGCAGCCGCACCGTCACCTGCGTGCCGACGCCGAGCTGGCTCTTCACCGCGATGCTGCCGAAGTAGGCCTCGACGAGCCGCTTCGTGGTCGCCATGCCGAGGCCGTGGCCCGGCAGCGAGCGCGCCTCGGGCGCCCGGAAGAACGGCTGGAACAGGCTCTTCTGCGAGTCCTCGCTCATGCCGGGGCCGTTGTCGGTCACCTCGAGCACGGCCTCGCCCTTGTCGCGAAAGACACGCACGACGACGCGCGCCTCGGGCCGGCCCGTCGTGTACTTCACGGCGTTCGACAAGAGGTTCTGCGCGATGCTCTGCAAGAGCTGAGACGGGCACTGCACGGCGACCCGCGTGTCGAGGTGCCGCTCGAGCGCGACGTTCGCCGCGGCCGCGGCCTGGCTCACCTCGAGCAGAATCGTCGTCACCGCCGTGTCGAGCTCGCCGGCGGTGCGGTCGGTGGTCGAGCCCGCGCGGCAGAAGCGCAAGAGCGCCTCGACGAGCTCCGAGACACGGCCCGCCGACGTCTCGCACTTCTCGAGCATCTCTTTCACGTCGGTCTTCTCGGCCGAGCGGCGCGCGAGCGTGAGGTACCCGCGCAGCGGCGACAGCGGCGCGACGAGGTCGTGCGCGACGCGCGAGGCGAACGCGTCGAGCTCGGCGTTGCGCCGGTTCAGCTCGGAGAGCTGCTCGAGAATCGTGCGCTGCTGGCTGCGCAACAGGCGCGTCACCTGCCACATCACGATGAGCGAGATGAGCGCCGCCACCGACACCACCACGGCCGAGACGACCGTCGTGCGCAGGCGCAGGGCCTCGAGCTCGGCCATGCGCACGTGCGCCGTGTCCTTCGTCTGGCTCGCGAGCGCGTTCGCCAGCTCGTCGAGCTCGAAGTTGATCGGCTTCACCTCTTCGATGAGGTGCTTGCGCGCGAGCTCGGCCTCTTTCCGGTTCGAGTACTTCACCGTCACGTCGACCGTCTTCACGAGCTTGTCGCTCACCGCGACGAGCCGCTTCCACATGTCCTGATCGGCCCGCGCGACGGCGAGCCCGAGCGCCGCGGCCGACGTCGAGTGAATCTCGTTCAAGATGACGGCCATCGCGTCGTCGGCGCGCTTGCGGCCGTCGTCGTCGACCGCGTTGATGTGGTCGTCGGCGGCCTCCGACAACAGCTCGGCGTCGAGGCGCATCAGGCCGATGAGGCGCTCGGCCTCGAGGTAGCGCTCGACGCGCTCCTTGATGGGCCCCGAGGTGCGCAGCTCGTTGATGAGCGAGAACGCCGCGCTGCCCGTCAGCAGCACCACGACCGCGAGGAAGCCCGCACGGGCGCTGGCGAGTGAGATGCGGGAGTCGGCCAAGTCGCCGCAGAGGGTAACTCAGGCGCTTGCCCCGGGCACCCGGCTTGGGTCATGAAGTCGACCCCAGAAGGCGAACCTTCCCCGTCGCTCCTCGCAGCCGCTTGTGGAGTCACCGACGCCGACGTCGGCACCGAGAAGTCCGAGGTGCTCGAGGACCTCGGCGTGCACGAGGGCTCGGCGCACGAGCAGGCGACGCAGGCCGCCGCCATCGTCGACTCGACGCGCGCGTACCTGCCGTACGCGTACACTGAAGACGGCTGCTACGGCCGCGCGCTCAGCGCAGATTGCGCGCTCGCGGACCCGGAACGCAGATTCTGCAGGCGGCGCAGGCTCCGCGCGTCTGATCCGAGGCGGCCTTCTTCTTGCTCGTGGCGGAGCCTCATGCGAACCCGGATCGTCGCCGCCAGCCTCGTCAACGCCGTGACGCTGTTTGCAATTTCCTGTACCGGACCCGCAGGCCAGGACGGCCAGCCGTGCTCGGTGAAGGACAACACCGATGGCACCGCGACCATCACGTGCCCCGACGGCACCACGGTGACTGTCACGCCGAAGGCCGGCCAGAACGGCATGCCCGGGCAGAACGGGCAGAACGGCATGCCGGGGCAGAACGGGCAGAACGGCATGCCTGGGCAGAACGGCATGAACGGCACCTCGTGCACCGTGCGCGCGGTCGACGCAGGCGTGAAGGTCATCACGTGCACCGACGGCACGTCGGTGACGGTGACCGACGGCACGAACGGCCAGAACGGCACGGGCGGCAGCACCGTCGTCGACTTCGCGAAGATGACGTCGTTCGAGCTGCAGCAAGACGATTTCCAGGTGACCGTGCAGAGCGTCTCGAACGCTCCGCGGCCGGTCGCGCGCTTCACGGTGAAGACGGTGAAGGGCGAGGGCGTGAAGAACATCCCCGTCACGCACTTCGGCGGCATCGCGCTGCTGCAGCTGGTCGTCTACGTGCCGATGCCGGGCGTCGACGGCGGCGGCCCCGACCGGTGGATCTCGCACATCGCGAACTGCGCGACCTGCACCGCGAGCAGCGAGAACGCGTCGGCGAGCTCGCTCGTCGACAACGGTGACGGCACGTACCAGTACACGTTCGTGAAAGACGTCGTGAACCCCACGCCGTACGACGGCGGTACGGCCATCGCGGGCGTCGCGTTCGACGCCAACGCGGTGCACCGCTTCGCGCTGCGCCTGGGCGACCCGGCGAACGACCTCGTCGGCGTGCGCGTCAACTCGTACCGCCCCGTCGACGTGACGTACGACTACATCCCCGCGACCGGCGCGAACGTCGACGGCCAGAACGACAAGGTCAACGGAGCGAACTGCCTCACCTGCCACACCCAGTGGCGCGCGGGCGCGCTCAACGTCGGCGGCCTCACGCCCTTCCACGGCGGGCAGCGCTACGACGTGCGGTACTGCGTCGTGTGCCACAACACGCAGCGCAAGTACTCGGGCAACAACATCGCCGGCAACCCCGTCATCCCCGAGCCGACCATCGGCGACGGAGGCGTGCTGACACCGCCCGCAGGTCGCACCAACATCGCCGTGCTGCGGGGTGAGGCGGTCATCGACCTGCCCGTGTTCATCCACAAGATTCACGCGGGCGAGCACCTGACGCTGAAGGGCAACTACGCCGGCATCGGCACCGAGGTGAACGAGTTCAGCTTCCCGCAAGACCTGCGCAACTGCACCAAGTGCCACAGCAACGCCCCGCAGGCCGACAACTGGAAGCAGAACCCCAGCCGGCGCGTGTGCGGCGCGTGCCACGACCAGGTGAACTTCGAGACCGGCCAGGGCCACGGCCCGCTGAACCTCGCGATGGCGAACGACGGCCTGTGCACGCTCTGCCACGACGAGGCGTACATGACCAAGACGCACCGCCCGGTCGCGAAGCCCGACCCGGCGAACTCGCTGCTGGTCCCGGGCGGCAACGCGAACACCAACGCCTCGTGGGTCGGCACGAACACCAACCCGCCGCCCGGCGCGCGCCGCTTCACGTACGACCTCTCGTCGGTCACCACGACCGACGGCGGCACGACGGGCGTCTTCCCGGTGGTCCGCTTCCGCTTCATGGAGGGTGACGCCGGCGTCGTGTTCAACACGTTCCCCGCGAGCACCGAGCTCATCGACAACTTCGTGGGCAGCCCGAGCGTGTACTGCGTCTTCGCGGTGCCGCAGGACGGCATCGCGCAGCCCGCCGACTTCAACGCCTCGATGAGCGGCTACCTCAGGAACCTGTGGAACGGCTCGGCCACGGGCACGGGCGCCGGCACGCTCGCGGGCCCCGACCCGCAGGGCTACTACACGGCGACGCTCACGGGCGGCCGCATTCCTCCGACCGCCTCGATGCTGACGTGCGGCCTCGGCTACTCGTACTCGCTCTCTTCGGCGCTGCCGCTCACACAGACCAACGTGATGGACTTCCCGTACACGCCGGCGAACCGGACGGGCGGCCTCTCGCTGCCGGCTCCGAACGTGTGGAAGGTGGCGACCGGCTTCACGGGCCGCCGCGCCGCGACCGGGCTCACGAGCAACACGGGCCAAATCGTGACCACCGCGAAGTGCCAGAACTGCCACAACCAGCTCGGCACGACCCCGAACTACCACGCGGGCCAGCGCAACGACGGCGCCACCTGCGCCTTCTGCCACACGCAGAACCGCACGAGCAGCGGGTGGACGGCGGGCTCCGAGAGCTTCATTCACGCGATTCACGCGGCGAAGAAGCGCAACGTGCCGTTCAACTGGCACGCGGTCGGCGCGACCGAAGACCACCCGTTCTCGACCGGCTTCTGGGGCGTCGAGTACCCCGGCCGCCTGAACGCCTGCGAGACCTGCCACAACCCCGGCATGTATGACTTCAGCGCGAGCTGGTACACGCCGGCGAACATGTCGCGCCGCCTGATTCAGACGGTGGCGACCGGCACGTACGACGCGGTGACTCCGACGGCCGACGGCGGCACCCCCGCGCTCGCCATCAGCGTCTCGCCGTACGTCATCGCCGACGGCGGCTACAACTACGGAGCGGGCTTCTCGTACAACCTCGGCACGCAGGCCATCGTGCCGGCGGCGTCGACGACGCTCGTCATCTCGCCCATCGCGAACAACTGCTACGGGTGCCACGACTCCGAGGCGGCGAAGTTCCACATGGTGGTGAACGGCGCCACCATCTACGGCACGCGCGCCCAGGCGGCTTCGCAGCCCGAGCAGTGCATGATTTGCCACGGCCCGGGGCGCACGGCAGCCATCAAAGACGTTCACTCGCGGTAGAGCACGACACACTTCGACGGGTGAGACGGGCCGGGGCCAGTACGGACCGGCCCGTTCATTCTTTGCGCAGCAGCACGGCGCGCGCCTCGGGGTACGACGGCAGCAGCGTGCGGATGATGCCCTCGGGCTCGTCGCCGATCTGCGCCAACATCGCCGGGTTCTTCTTCGCCGCCTCGGCGAGCTCGAGCACGCGGCCGCCTTTCAGCCCGCTCGCCGCCGCGATGTTCACGAAGCGCCGCAGCGTGCCCTCGTTCGCGAACAGCTCGGGGCTCGTGCGCACGAAGCGCTGCACGTCTTCGGGCGACAGCCCCGTCGACTCGGCGAGCCGCTTCACGTCGCGGTTCATCAAGGGCTCGGTGATGCCTTCGAGCTCGGGCTGCTTGCCGAGCAGCGAGCGCATCTCGTCGGTCACCTGCTGCTCGCTCTTCACCATGCTCACGAGCCCGCCGACGCCCGCCGTGATGGCACCCACCGCCTGCAAGAGCTTGCCCGGCCCCACGCCGACCCCCGTCACCTCGAGCGCGCTGCCCAACGTCGCCGTCGCGTTGCCGATGAGCGAGACCAGGTCGCCCCAGTTGCCGTTGCGGCTGTTCAGCTTCACCGCGTCCATGTTCATCGAGATGGAGTTCGCGACGAGCGCGAGCCCGGGCGTGAACTTCTCGATCAGGCTGCCCGCGGTGCTGACGCCGCCAGCGTACTTCGCCTCTTTGAAGACCTCGCCGTAGCGCTTCATCGCCTCGGCGAGCAGCTCGAGGCCCTCTTTGCCCGCGTTCGAGACCTCTTTGATGTACGTCTGGGCCTCGGCGTCGGGCCCGCCCGCGAGCTTCGCGACGCTGAACATCACGCCGAGCGCCTTGAACGTCTTGCCGAACTTGTTGTCGGTGCCGATCTCGCGCAGCCCCGAGAGCTCTCCGGTGCGCAGGGCGTCGACCGCCTTCTGCAGCGGCTGCAGGTTGCTGAACACGTTCCGGTTCTGCTCGAGGAACTCGAACTGCGCCGCGAAGCGCTCGGCCGCCGCCTTCGGGTCGCCGCCGCTCTGCCGCAGCATGTCGGCGTACACGTTCGGCGCCGAGTCTTGAATCGTGTCTTCGAGGCTCGCCTTCTGCGCGTCAGTGACGCCGCCCTTCTCGAGCAGCTTGGCCGCGAAGTCCTTCGCCGCGACGGCGCCGACGGGGCTCTTCGCGAGCTCCTTCGCCGAGTCGACCGCGAGCTGAAGCGTCTCGGGCGTGGCGTCGGTCGAGGTCGCGACCTTCTCGAGCGTCGCGCCGAGGTTCTTCGCCGCCTTCGAGAGCGCCTCGAGGTCGGCCTTCACCTGCGGCTGCGCGTTGAAGTCGCGGATGTACTGCTGCTTCTGCGCCTCGCTCAGGTTCGGGCCGAGGCGCGAGAGCTCCTGCTGCAGGCGCTGGTTGTTGGCCTCGACGTTCGACTTGGCCTGGTTGAAGTCGCCGCGCGCGCCTTGAATCATCGAGTTCGGGCTCACCATCGCCTGACTGTCGCGAACGCCCTGCGCGACGTCGGTCTTGCCGGCCTCGTCGAGCGAGCGCACGAGCGAGTCGGTGAACGGCCCGCTCTCGGCGGCGTTGCACAGCTGGTTGTTGAAGTTCGCGAGCGCCAGCGGGTTCGACAGCGTGAGGTCGCGCTTCACGAACTGCGACTGCGTCGTCGGCCACGTCTGCGCGACGGCGTCGGTGACCGCCTTCATGCCGTCGGGGCCTGAGACGCTGCCGACGTGCGCGAGCTCGCGCAAGAGCTGCTCGTTCTGCTCGGGCGTGCCGCGCTGGGCCGCGGTCGAGACCATCTGCGAGATGCTGTCGCGCGACGCGTCGACGAGCTGCTTGCGCGTGGCGGCGTCGGGCATCGCGTCGACGAGCTTCGAGAGCTCCTGGGCGGCGGTGACGGGGTCGGTCGCGGCCTTCTCGCGCACCGACGCGAGCAGGGCTTCCTTCGACTGCTCGACGAGCGCGGCGGCGTACGACGGGTCGTTCGGGTGCTTCGCGAGGGCGCCGCTCAGCGCCTCGAGGCCGTTGCCGTTCTGCGCGGCCGCGACGATGAACTTCGCGTCGCTCGTCGCGTCGGAGGGCTGCACGCACGGCGTGAACGCGTCTTCCGTCTGCGTGAAGGTCGAGGCGGGCTTCGTGAGACCCGCGGCGGCCTCGCGCTGCACGGCGAGCTTCTCGGCGGCGTCGGCCTTCGCCTGCAGCTTCGTCGCGGCGTCGCGCAGCTTCGCGACCTCGGTGGGGTTCGCGTTCGGCTTCTGCAGCGCGTCCTTCAGCTTTGCCTGCGCTTCCTCGGCGGCGCGCTTCGCGGCCTCGGCGGCCTTGCGGGCGGCCTCGGCGAGCTGCCGGGCGCGCTCGGCCGCGGCGGCGCGGCGCTGGGCTTCGAGGGCGGCGGTGTTGCTCGACTGGACGCGGGTGAGGGTTCCCATTGTCGGGGAGGACGAAGGGGGCCCGTTCGAGGTGCGGGAAAAATGAGGGCGTGTTATCAGGGGTTTGCGGAATGCCTCATTCACGCCGTCCCCAGGGCTATGTCGGTCAGAACCACGAGACGGTGGGGTCGGACATTCTCGCGGTGCTGAAGGCGCTGCACGCGCCCGAGCAGAGCCTGGGCAAGCCGCTGGCCGATCGGTTGAAGGTGGTGGCTCCGCAGAAGTGGTACCCGATCGCGTTGCTGCTCGAGGCGCTCGAGACGCTCGACGCGAAGCTGGGCACGTACGCGCTGCGCAGCGTGGGCTGGCAGATTTACAAGCTCTCGCACGGCGACAGCATCGGGAAGACCGCAGCGAGCGCGAGAGACATCATCTACGGCATCGACGGCATGTACCACCGCGCGAACCACGGCGAGCAGATCGGCGGGTGGAAGGTGACGCGCTTCGAGCCGGGGCTCGCCGAGCTCGAGAAGACGACGCCGCACCACTGCGTGGTCGAAGAGGGCATTCTGCAAGAGGCCCTGCGCACCGTCGGCGTGAAGGTCGACATCGAGCAGCCCCAGTGCCTGCGCCGCGGCGATGCGATGTGCCTGTTTCGCATCACCTCGCAGGTCATCGGCGAGCGCTGGTCCGGGCCGAGCTGAGCCGTCACGGCCCGGGGCGCACGCTCCAGTTCGCGTCGCGGCGCCGGCCCCGTTTCGGCCAGCAGCGCTACTCGCGCGGCTTCTGTGCGTGCTCGAGCGCCTTCTTCTCGAGCGAGGCGGTGTACGCCTCCCACTCGCGTTGCTCTTCTTCAGTCGGCTGCCACATCGTGAAGTGGCAGGTCTTGGCGCCGGAGGGAATCGTGGAGTCGAAGCGCACGGTGAAGCCGAAGCGCCCGGCGAGCTCGCGCGCGGCGTCGAGCATGCCCTGCACGAAGTAGCGCTGCACGCGGCAGTCGAACGCCTTGTAGTGGTCCTGGTGCGGGCACCAGAGAATGTCGAAGGTCGCCTTGCCGTCGCCGTCGATGCGCGGGTCCTCGAGCGAGGCGTACGCGATGCGGTTGATGACGGTGGCGTAGAACGAGACGAACTCGGACTCGGTGAGGCCCTCGGGCAGGGTGATGCCGTCGAGAATCTGCTTGCCGACGTCGTAGCCGACGCGCCGCAGCGACCGGTACACGGCCTTCTGGCCCGCCTCGCCGAAGGTCTTCTCGACCTCTTTGAGCGTCTCGATGAGGGCCATCGCCTGCATCGTGCCCCACTGCCACAGCGTCGCCGGGTCGAAGTCGGTCTTGCCGAGCACGTCGCGCTTCAGGCGCTCGAGGCCCTTCGCGTAGGGCTGGTTGTACTTGAACTGCTTCCACTTCGGTTCGGGGCGGTGTTCCCAGTGAGCCATGATGGCTCGGCGGCTTAGCACTACTCGGTCCACCTCACGGTGTAGCGGGCCGAGGGCGGGCTCTCGAAGGTGAACGAGACGTCGACGGTCGCGGCGCCGGCCCAGCGCACGATCTCTTCGAGCGAGCCCTGCATCACCTCGGGGGCGTCGCCGACGTCGGTCACGTCGAGCTGCACCACGCGCGGCTCGAGCTGCACCACGCTGCCCACGGCGAAGTTGTTCGACGAGCGCATGTTCTTCGGCACCCGCTCGAGCAGGCGGCGCGGGCCCAGCATGCGCACCACCGGAGCCATCGACCGCCCGAAGAACGTCTCTTCGACGCCCTTCATCAGGGCCACGCCGAGCTCGCGCAGCGCCGCGCGGAGGTCGAGGTCAGGGAAGCAGTGGCGTGCGCTCGCGTCGAGCGCGCGGTACCACGTCTCGCGCGAGACGGCGGGCGGCATCTTCCGGCCCACGTCGATGCCGAGCGCCTTCAGCTCGACGCGCAGCGCCGGAGTCACCTTGCCCGCGAGCGCCCGATGGAACAGGCCATCGAGCGACGTTTCGAAGACGAGCTTCTCGGCCACCGCTCAGGGCATAGCACCGTCGCGCCACGCCTCGACGAAGTCCTTCACGCCCGGCAGCCCCGGTGCGTCGAAGAAGACGTGCTGGTTGCCCTCGACGAGGAGCGCCGAGCGGCGCGGTGGGTCGCTGAGCGCGGTCTCGACGAGGTCGACCACCTTCGCCTCGTACTGCTCTGCGGTGAGCCCGGCGAACGCGCTGATCAGCCAGTCGCGCCGCGACGCGACGAGGCCGAAGCGCGAGCCCGTCGGGAGCTCGGTGCGCGGCGTCGCGCCCCACACGGCGCTCCAGCCGTCGAGCTTGTCGCTCGCGACCATGGGCGCCGAGTCTGCGAGCACGTGCACCTCGTGACCCTCGAAGCGCTCGACGAAGCGTGCCGCGTTCAGCTGCGCGCCGTAGCCGCCGGCGCTCGTGCCGATGACGAAGACGCGGCCGCGCGGAGTCGCGAGCCGCTGCAGAATCGCGTCGAGGTTCTTTGCGCCGACGTGCCAGGTCTTCTGGCCGGCGAGGTGCTCGCGCGGCTGGGTGCCCGCGTGGAGGTCGCCGGTGCAGTACGGCACGTAGACGTGCGTCGCGCCGGCGAACGGCTCGAAGATGCCGGCGCTGCGCCGCGGCTCGGAGTCGAAGCTGCTCTTGGGGTAGCCCGTCGTGACGTTCCACGCGGTCTGGAGGCCGTAGCAGGTGGCGGCGTCCCAGCAGGCGCCTCCGCCCATGAGGTAGATGACGAGGTCGTCGCCCGAGCCCTCGCGCAGCCCGTAGCCGGTGGGCCGGCCGTTCGCGCAGACCGTCTCGTCGACGTCGACCCAGGCCCACCCGTCGTCGGCGGGGGCCGAGCAGGCCGCACCGAGCAGCGCGAGCGTGAGGAGCCTGCCCATCCCGCGGGTCAGTGCCCGCGGCGGGGCTCCCATTCACGCGTTGCGCAGCGCCTTCCGCACGTCGCGCCGCTGCTGCATGAGGTCGGTCTTCGGTGCCTCGAGCGGCGAGGTGGTCCTCGTCAGCTCGGGGTCGTCGTCGTCCATCAGGGTCTCGGCCGGGGCTGCGCTCAGCACGGCGTCGTCGACGATGACGCTCGGCGTAGGCATCGGCGGGTGGACGGCGAGCGCCGGGGCGTCGAGCAGGTCATCGGCGCGTCGCACGGGCGGCAGCGGAAACGGCGGCGGCAGCGGCCGCGCGCCCAGGTGCTTCGCCGGCTTCGGCTTCGGCGACCGAGGCTTCGGCGGGCTCGGGCGCGCCTTCTTTCGCATGAACGAGAAGTCGAGCTTCAGGGCGAAGACGCCGTCGACGAAGGTGCACGAGACGAAGCTCACGGATGGGTGGCTTCATCCAAACGCCGGGCCAGCAGCGCGGTGGGGAATCTTGCTGGGTTGCGGGCGGCGGCGCTGCGCACCAAGCGCAGAACGCGTCTCGACGCGCAAACGGAAGTGATCAACGCGTGCCGAGGCGCGGCTCTCGGAGGTCAGCGGCTGGCAAGCGGCCGGTGCAGATGGCGCGGCTGTCGATGCGCTTGTGTCGGGGACGAGCGGGTGGTCGCGGCGCCGCATCGTCGACGTTCAGGTGCTCAGCGGCTGGTGCAGATGGCGCGGCTGTCGATGCGCTTGCGTCGGAGGAGAGCGGGTGGTCGCGGCGCCGCATCGTCGACGTTCAGGTGCTCAGCGGCCGGTGCAGATGGCGCGGCTGTCGATGCGCTCGCGTCGGAGCAGAGCGGCAGCTCGGGCCGCTGCCACGTCCACGTCGAGGGTGCGCGCTCGGAGACGAGGCCCGCCTTCAAGCGGCGCCCGTCAGCGGCCGATGCGGAACTTCACCTTCTCGGTGCCGAAGGTGAACTCGTCGCCGTCTTTGATTTTCTTCGGCCGCGTGACCTTCTCTTTGGCGGCGCCGAAGAACGTGCCGTTCGACGAGTTCAAGTCCTCGAGCACGAAGTCGCCGCCGTCACGCGAGATGCGTGCGTGCTCGCGCGAGACCCGGTTCGACTCGATGACGAAGTCGCAGTGCTTGCCGCGGCCGACGAGCATCGAGTCGGCGGCGAGCTTGTACGGCTCGCGGCCGGCCATGACGACGGTGAGCGACATCGCTCCGCCGCCCTTCTTCGGAGGAGGCGGTGCGGGCTCTTCCTCTTCCGGAGGCGGCTCTTCTTCTTCGGGCGGCGCCTCGTCTTCAGGAGGCGGCTCTTCTTCAGGCGGCGCCTCGTCTTCGGGAGGCTGCTCTTCCTGCTGCTCGAACGGGTTGCCCTGGTCGTCTTCGGCCGGCGCCTCTTCTTCGGGCTGTTCGGCCTCGGGCTCGGGCTCGGGCTCGGGCTCCGGCTCGGGAGCGGGGCGGCCCTTCGCGCCGCGGGCTGGCGCGGGCGCGGGCGCTGCGGCCTTCGCGGGCGCAGGCGCAGGCTTGCCGGTGGTGGCGGCGGGGCCGTTCGAGGCGGCGGGCGCCTGGGCTCCGAGCACGACCTTCCCGGGAATGACGTACCCGTTCAGTCGAGCGAGCGTGAACACTGCTTGAGAGACGAGGCTGTCGCGAGCGACCCCCATCTCCTTCGCCATGGTGTCGAGGGTGTCCCAGAGCTGCTGGGGGAGGTTGATCTCCCGGGCGTCACTCATATTTCGGGGCGCACCATACCGCGCAAAACGCGCGTGTCGACGTTTCTTAGGTGCCTCAGATTCCTGAAGGGACGACGGATCTCTACCGACGCGCCGCCGGCCAACTCATTGGATCTACGTCCGCCCACCCTGGCCCATCGCTCGCAGCCCGCCGCGTCGAGTTGAGCAAGAGGCCGATCGGGAGCGAGGGACCAAAATGAGCTGGCGCGACACCTTGAAGCGATGGCGGAAGTGGGCGGCGGCGGGTGCAGGTGCAGCATCGATGGCGGTAGCAGGCTGCGGGAACAACGTTCCCCCCGAGCAGCCTCCCCCCATTCAAGACCGGGTCACGTTGACGTCGTTCAGCGGCACCAACGCGTGCCGCGACCTCGAGGAGTACCTCGAAGACAACGCCGTGCGGATGATGCGCACGCAGCTCGAAGCCTCGCGCGACGGAGTCCCCTCGTGGGGCTGGTGGGGCGGCGGCTTCGGGCGCGGCCTCGAAGACTCGTTCGCTCCGGCGGCGGGCGCGGCCGACAACAAGCAGTCGGCGCCGATGCCGACGAACTACACGACGACGAACACGCAGGTCGCGGGCGTCGACGAAGCCGACTTCGTGAAGAACGACGGCAACCGCATCTTCGTGCTCTCGGGCGACAAGCTCTACGCGTCGCTCTCGTGGCCGGCGACGAACCTCTCGCTGCAGGGCAAGCTGCAGCTGCAGGGCTGGCCGCAAGAGATGTTCCTCGCGGGCAACGACAAGGTGGTGGTGTTCAGCAGCATCTGGCAGGCGCTGCCGCTCGCGAAGTCCGACGGGGCGAGCTGCAAGGGCCTCGACTGCGGCTACTACTACGCGAACTCGGTGAAGATTACGGTCGTCGACGTCAGCGACCTCGGCAACCTCAAGGTCGACACCGAGTACTACCTGCCGGGCAGCTACGCGAACAGCCGCCGCATCGGCGACTCGGTGCGCGTGGTGATGAGCGACGACCTGAACTTCCCCGCGAGCGTGAAGTGGTGGCCCGAGAGTGACCTCGGCAGCGGCTGCTGGGGCTGGGGCACCACGTGCCAGCCCGCCGACAAGGCGAAGCGCGACGCGGCGTTCAACGACCTCATCAAGAAGAACGAGCAGGCGATTCGCGAGACGACGCTGGCGCAGTGGGTGCCGGCGGGCCGCATCGTGAAGAACGGCCAGCAGACGATTCTGCCGCCCGACTGCTCGGCGTTCAGCAAGGTGAACGCTCCGGTGCGCATGGGCCAGCTGTCGGTCGCGACGCTGAACCTGAAGGACCCGGGCACGATTCACCGCACGAACGTGCTCGCCGAGACGGGCGAGGTCTACGCGTCGGCGAAGAACCTGTACGTGGCGACGCGGCACTGGTGGTGGTGGCCGGCTCCGGGCCAGAAAGACGTGACGTACCTGCACAAGTTCGACATCACCGACGAGAGCGAGGCGAAGTACGTGGCGTCGGGCACGGCGCCGGGCGGCATCATCGACCAGTTCTCGATGGATGAAGACGACAAGGGCTACTTCCGCGTCGCGACGACCACGACGCAGCGCGTGCCCGACACGCAGAACCCGAACAACTGGTTCGGCACCGTCGAGACCGCGAATCAAATCTCGGTGCTCGCCGAGCGCGAAGGCCAGCTCACCGTCATCGGCGCCACCGACCCCGTCGCGAAGGGCGAGCGCATCATGTCGAGCCGCTTCGCGGGCTGCACCGGCTACATGGTGACGTTCCGCCAGGTCGACCCGCTCTTCACGTTCGACATGTGCGACCCGACGCACCCGCGCAAGGTCGGCGAGCTGAAGGTGCCGGGCTTCTCGAGCTACATCCACCCGGTCGACGAGGGCCACCTGCTCACCATCGGCACCTACGTGCCGGAAGACATGCCGCAGTGGCAGGGCCGGCGGATTCAGCTGAGCATCTTCGACGTCACCGACCGCGCGAACCCCAAGCTCTCGCACACCACGACGCTCGGCGACTCGTCGAGCTACAGCGAGGCGCAGAGCAACCACAAGGCGTTCAACTACTTCGCGGCGAAGAAGCTGCTCGCGATTCCCTTCAGCGACTGGGGCTGGGGCCAGAACGCGAACGGCGACTACTGGAGCTCGTTCGTCTCGGACCTGCGCGTCTTCGAGGTCGACGTGAACACCGGCTTCGTCCACAAGGGCGCGGTCGCGATGAGCGACCTGTACCGCGTCGCCAACTACTGGGGCTGGTCGTACTACTGGCAGCCGGCGGTGCGCCGCAGCGTGATGGCCGACGACTTCGTCTACGCCATCAGCGACGCGGGCATCCGGGTGGCGAACATCGCCGCGCTCGGCGTGCCGGTCGCGACGGTGCAGTTCGACCGATACGTCACGTACTGATTCGAAAGAAAGACGACCCTCACCTCACTCGGCCTGAGGCGAGAGTCACGCGGCGGCCGGTCTCGAGCATGGTGCTTCGAGGCCGGCCGTCGTCTTTTTCGCAAGCGAAGCGTCACCGCGTGAGGCGCTCACACCGAGCGCGCTGCGTGCCCTCCAGGCCCGCCGCCAGCAGCGAAGATGCGCACGGTGGCGCACGCCGCGGGCATCAAGGGCCCGTCGCTCTACAAGCGCTACGCGACCCGCGACCTCTTGCTCGACGACGTCGCGCGCGAGGGCCTGCTCGACCTCGAGGCGCGGCTCGCGGCGGCCCGCACGATTCCCGCGAAGGGGCGGGCGTACCGCGCGTTCGCGCTCGAGCGCCCGAAGCTGTACGCGCTCTTGTTCGCGCAGCGCGACGAGGGCGGCGACCTGCTCGCGCGACGGGCCGAGCTCGTGAAGCCCGTCATCGAGGCGCTCGGCTCGCTCGCGGCGGCGCGCCTGCTCACGGCGTGGCTGCACGGCTTCGTCTCGATGGAGCTCGCCGGAGCCTTCCGCCTCGGCGGCTCGGTCGAGAAGGACTTCGAGTGGGGGCTAAAGCGCCTCGCCGGCTGATCCACGCAACGCCCGCTCGCGGCCCGTGTCCTCGGGGCATGAAAACCGCGCTCGCCCTGCTCCTGCTCAGCTCTGCCGCCTTCGCGCAGTCCGTCAAAGAGAAGAAGGCCAGAGACCACGTGAACCAGAACTTCGCCGACTCGACGTCGAAGGTGAACGCCTGCGGCAAGCAGTTCAAGTTCGTCTACGACTGGAAGGCGTTCGACTCCGTCGACTTCGCGAAGGCCAGCCGCGACAAGCAAGAGAGCTACGGCCTCGAGGCCTCCAACGTGATGGAGCTCGGCGACGGCATCAACGCGCTCTGCGGCGACAAGGACTACAAAGAGGCGCTCGGGAAGATCAGCACCATCGTCTACAAACCCACCGCCAACGACACCATCACCGTGAAGGCCACCGTCGCCGCGGGCACCCTCACCTTCGAGAACTACATGTTCGGCAGCACACGTGGGTCGAGCGACTACCAGCAGGCCGCAAAAGATGCGCTGTGACGCCTGTCACGTGACGAGGCTCCACTCGCGGTGCTCAAGCGCGCGAAGCGCCACTCGGCGCAGCCGTTGCTTCGAGTAGACTCTCCGGCTCCGGGGAGGCTTCATGACGCAGGGACGTTCCGCAGCGGCGAAGCTCGCCGTCCTCGCGGCGCTCGTTGTGGTCGTCGTCTTCATTGCATGTAACCCCGGTCTCGAAGGCGCCCCCTGCGAGACCGACGCGAACTGCCCTCAAGACCAGTTCTGCAACGCCGAGAAGAAGTGCGTCTACGGCGCGCGCACCGACGGCGGCGCTCCTGGCACCGACGGCGGCGACGCCGGCCCGGCCGACGCCGGTGATGGCGGCCTCGACGGCGGCACCGACGCCGGCGTCCCCGGCGAAGGCGGCGGCGGCCCCCCGAGCTGCTACGACGGCCTCGACAACGACATGGACGGTGTCGCCGACTGCCTCGACAGCGACTGCAACGCCGTCCAGTGCCGCGCCAACGCCGGCGGCTGCGACCACGACGAGGTCTGCACGGGCTCGATGTGCCCGACCGACACCTTCCGCCCGATGGGCGACGTCTGCCGCGCGTCCGCCGGAACCTGCGACGTCGCCGAGACGTGCTCCGGCAGCAGCGCCGCCTGCCCCGTCGACGCCTTCGCTTCCACCACGACGGAGTGCCGCGCCTCCGCCGGCCCCTGCGACGTGCCCGAGTCGTGCACCGGCGGCAGTGCGCAGTGCCCCGCCGACGGCATGAAGGGCTCCGGCGCGATGTGCCGCCCCTCGACCGGGCCCTGCGACCTGGAAGAAGACTGCACCGGCACGAGCTCGCAGTGCCCCGATGACGCCTTCGAGCCTCCGACCAAGGTCTGCAACCCGAGCCAGGGCGTCTGTGACCCCGCCGAGACCTGCCGCGGCGACGCGGGCAGCTGCCCCGCCAACGTGCTCGCTCCGCCGACGCAGACCTGCCGGCCCGCCGACGGCGGCTGCGACGTCGCCGAGACGTGCACCGGCTCGGCCACCAACTGCCCCGCCGACCTCTTCGCCGGCAGCACCACGATGTGCCGCGCCTCGGCCGGCCTCTGCGACGTCGCCGAGGTCTGCAACGGCACCGGCCCCAACTGCCCGCCCGACGGCTTCGCCGGCCTCGGCACCACCTGCCGCGCCACCGCCGGCGCGTGCGACGTCGCCGAGACCTGCAACGGCACCAGCATCACGTGCCCCGCCGACACCTTCGTCTCCAGCGGAGTCTGCCGCCCCTCGGCCGGCGTCTGCGACGTCGCCGAGAGCTGCAACGGCTCGAGCGCCGTGTGCCCTGCCGACGCGGTGCAGCCGACCACGTTCGTGTGCCGCGCCTCGGCGGGCAACTGCGACATGGCCGAGAGCTGCAACGGCACGAGCACCACGTGCCCGCTCGACGTCGACTCGTGCCCCGGCACCGACTTCTGCATGGGCATGGCGTGCGTGCCCCGCCTGCCGAACGGCACCGCGTGCACCAGCGACGCGATGTGCACCTCGGGCAGCTGCGTCGACGGCGTGTGCTGCAACACGGCGTGCAACGGCGCGTGCGACGCCTGCAACCTCGCGGGCTCGATCGGCACCTGCTCGAACAGCCCCTCGACGACGGTGTGCCGCGCGTCGGCCGGCGCGTGCGACGTCGCCGAGACCTGCACCGGCGCGAGCGCCGCGTGCCCCGCCGACAGCTTCGCGAGCGGCAACACCTGCCGCGTCGCCGCCGGCCCGTGCGACGTGCCCGAGCAGTGCAGCGGCACCTCGCCGAGCTGCCCCGCCGACGTGCTCGCGGGCAGCGGCGTCACGTGCCGCGCCTCGGCCGGCCCGTGTGACGTGCCCGACTCGTGCACCGGCACCTCGGCGATGTGCCCCTCCGACGTGCTCGCGATGAGCGGCACCGTCTGCCGCACCGCCGCCGGCGTCTGCGACGTCGCCGAGACGTGCTCCGGCTCGACCGTCACGTGCCCCGCCGACGGCTTCTCGAGCGCCGCGACCGTGTGCCGCCCGAGCGCCGGCCCCTGCGACGTCGCCGAGAACTGCACCGGCAGCCAGGCTGGCTGCCCGTTCGACACGTTCGCCTCGACCACCACCGTGTGCCGCGCGAGCCAGGGCGACTGCGACCCCGAAGAGAGCTGCCAGGGCGGCACCGCGAGCTGCCCCAACGACGTGCGCGCGGGCTCGTCGGTCGTGTGCCGCCCCGCCGTCGGCGTCTGCGACCTCGCCGAGAGCTGCAACGGCGTCGGCAGCTCGTGCCCCGCGAACGGCTTCGTCTTCGGGGGCACCGAGTGCCGCGCCTCGACCGGCATCTGCGACCCGGCAGAGGCGTGCACCGGCACCGCGCCGACGTGCCCCGCGAACGCGTTCGCTCCGATGGGCACGGTGTGCCTCGCCGCGAGCGGCCTGTGCGACGTGAACGACACCTGCGACGGCATCTCGGGCAGCTGCGCAGCGCGCTATGCGTCTTCGACGGTGACGTGCCGTGCTTCGGTGGGCGCGTGCGACCTCGCCGATTCGTGCACCGGCCTCGCGCCGAACTGCCCGGCCGACGCGAAGCGCCCGAGCGGCGCCATCTGCCTCGCCTCGAGCGGCAGCGCCTGCGACGTCGACGACACGTGCGACGGCTCGGGCGACGGCTGCCCGGCGCGCTTCGCCGCTGCGGCCACCGTGTGCCGCGCCTCGGCCGGCGTGTGCGACGTCGCCGAGAGCTGCCCCGGCACGTCGGCCACCTGCCCAGCCGATGCGTTCGCCGCGAACACGACGCAGTGTCGCGCCTCGGCCGGCGTGTGCGACGTCGCCGAGAGCTGCACGGGCTCGAGCGCGGGCTGCCCGGCCGACGCGTTCGCCGCGAACACGACGCAGTGCCGCGCTTCGGCCGGCCCATGCGACGTGGCCGAGAGCTGCACCGGCTCGACCGCCGCGTGCCCCGCCGACGCCGTCGCCGGAGCCGGCCTCATGTGCCGCCCCGTCGCCGGAGCCTGCGACCTCCCCGAGGCGTGTGACGGCGCGAGCACGCAGTGCCCCGCCGACGGCTTCGTGGGCGCGGCCGCCGTCTGTCGCGCCGCGGTCGACATCTGCGACGTCGACGAGAACTGCCCGGGCAACGCGGCGGCGTGCCCGGCCGACGCGCTGCGGCCGCTGAACTTCACCTGCCGCGGCTCGACCGGCGCCTGCGACAGCGCCGAGGTCTGTAACGGCACGAGCACGTCGTGCCCGACCGACATGGCGACCTGCGCGACGGGCGAGTACTGCAACGGCGCGGCCGGCTGCGCGCCCAAGCTCGCGAACGGCGTCGCCTGCACCGGCAGCGTTCAGTGCACCTCGGGCAACTGCGTCGACGGCGTGTGCTGCAACACGGCGTGCAACGGCGCGTGCGACGCCTGCAACCTCGCCGGCAACGTCGGCACGTGCTCGAACAGCCCCGCGTCGACGGTGTGCCGCCCGAGCCAGGGCGGCTGCGACCCGCAAGAGACGTGCACGGGCTCGAGCGCCGCGTGCCCTGCCGACGTGCTCTCGCCGGTGAACACGACCTGCCGCATCGCCGCGGGCACCTGCGACGTGGCTGAGCTGTGCGACGGCACGACCGCGGTCTGCCCGAGCGACGTGCTGGCGAGCAGCAGCGTCACCTGCCGTGCCGCCACCGGCACCTGCGACGTCGCCGAGAACTGTACGGGCACCAGCGCCGCGTGCCCGAGCGACACGCTCGTGACGGCAGGCACCCAGTGCCGCGCGTCGGCGGGCACCTGTGACCCGGCCGAGCTCTGCACCGGGGCGAGCGGAGCCTGCCCGGGCAACGCGTTCGAGCCGGTGTCGACCATCTGCCGCGCGTCTGCGGGCGCGTGCGACGTGTCCGAGGCGTGCCCCGGAAACGGCGCCGCCTGTCCGGCGGACACGTTCGCCGCGACGACCGTCGTGTGCCGCGGCTCGGCGGGCGTCTGCGACCCGGCCGAGAACTGCCTCGGCAACAGCGCAGCCTGCCCCTCCGACATTCTCTCGGGTACGTCGGTCACCTGCCGCGCGTCGGGCGGAGCGTGCGACGTCGCCGAGGTCTGCAACGGCACCAACCCGGGCTGCCCGGCCGACGCGTTCCAGCCCGGGACGGTAGTGTGCCGCGCGAGCCAGGGCCCGTGCGACCCGGCCGAGAGCTGCACCGGCACCGGCTCGGCGTGCCCGTCGAACTCGTTCGCCGTCGCCGGCACCGTCTGCCAGATGGCGTCGGGGGTGTGCGACGTGAACGACACGTGCGACGGCACGACCGCGGGCTGCACGGCGCAGTACGCGTCGTCGTCGACCGTGTGCCGCACCTCGGCAGGCCCGTGTGACGTGGCCGAGACCTGCACCGGCTTCGGCACGGCCTGCCCGTCGGACTCGAAGCAGGCGGCGGGCTTCATCTGCAACGCGTCGTCGGGCGCGACGTGTGACGCCGACGACACCTGCGACGGCACGTCCAACACGTGCGCGGCGCGGTTCGCCTCGTCGGCGACGGTGTGCCGCGCCTCGGCCGGCTCTTGCGACGTGGCCGAGAACTGCACGGGCAGCTCGACGACGTGTCCGAACGACGGCTTCCAGCCGGCGTCGCTCACCTGTCGCACGTCGGCAGGGCCATGCGACGTCGCCGAGAACTGCAGCGGCACGTCGGCGGGTTGCCCGAACGACGGCTTCGCGGCGGCGGGCCTCACGTGCCGCATGAGCGCCGGAGGCTGCGACGTGGCCGAGGTCTGCACGGGCACGGTGGCGAGCTGCCCGAACGACGGCTTCCAGGGCTCGGGCACGGTGTGCCGCATGAGCGCCGGAGTGTGCGACGTGGCCGAGACATGCAGCGGCTCGTCGGCCAGCTGCCCGAACGACGCGTTCGCGTCGGCGACGACGGTGTGCCGCGTGGCGGCCGGGGTCTGCGACCAACCTGAGAGCTGCACCGGCTCGTCGGCGAGCTGCCCGGGCGACGGCTACCTCTCGAACACCACTGTGTGCCGCGCGTCGACGGGCGGCTGCGACCCGGCCGAGTCGTGCCCCGGCACGGGCATCAACTGCCCGGCCGACAGCGCCTCGTGTCCCGGGGGCCAGTGGTGCAACGCGGGCACGTGCCAGGCGCAGCAGATGAACGGCACGGCGTGCTCCACGAGCTCGCAGTGCACGTCGGGCAACTGCGTCGACGGCTTCTGCTGCAACACGGCGTGCGGCGGCGAGTGCGACGCGTGCAACGTGGCCGGCAACCTGGGCACCTGCACGCTGCGCCCGAACGGCACGGTGTGCCGCTCGTCGGCGGGGCCGTGCGACGCGGTCGAGTCGTGCACGGGCATCACCGCGACCTGCCCGGTCGACGGGTTCCTGGGGGCGACGACGACGTGCCGCGCGGCGGCCGGCGTGTGTGACGTCGCCGAGCTGTGCAGCGGCTCGAGCGCGGCGTGCCCGAGCGACGCGAAGGTGTCGAGCACGACGGTCTGCCGAATGGCGATCGGAGGGTGCGACGTGGCCGAGAACTGCACGGGCACCGGCAACGACTGTCCGGTCGACGGGTTCTCTCCGGCGAATACGACCTGCCGCACGGCGGCGGGCCCGTGCGACGTCGACGAGGTGTGCACTGGCGGGCCGAACTGCCCGGCCGACGCAAAGCGGGCGCTGGGCTTCGTCTGTCTCGCCGCGGGCGGAGGCGGCTGTGACCAAGACGACCGGTGCGACGGCGCGGGCAACGCATGCCCGCCCGCCTATCTGCCGACGAGCGTCGTGTGCCGCGCGCAGAGCGGCCCGTGCGACATCGCCGAGACCTGTCCAGGCACGGGGCCCAACTGCCCTGGCGACAGCCTCGCTCCCAACGGAGCGGCGTGTGCGGCGCAGACCTGCTTGAACGGTCAGCTCACTCCACCGTGGACGTGCAGCCCGAGCCCGACGTGCGTGCAGCCCGCACCGGTGAGCTGCAACGGCTACCAGTGCAGCGGCAACGCGTGCGGCACGACGTGCACCACCGACGCGCAGTGCATGGGCACGCACTACTGCCAGGGGAACGCGTGCGTGCCGAAGAAGTCGAACGGCGGCACGTGCACCGGCCCGAACCAGTGCAACAGCAACTTCTGCACCGACGGAGTGTGCTGTGAGAGCGCGTGCACGGGCGGCTGCCAGTTCTGCAACGGCACGCCTGCGGGCACCTGCCAGAACCGCGTGCAGGGCTCCGACCCCGAGAACAGCTGCGGCGCGTACACCTGCGACGGCACCGGCACCTGCTACACGAACTGCGGGGGCCAGACGGCGTGCACGTCGTTCTGCAAGGCGTCGAACTTCTGCAACGGGAACGCATGCCAGGCCGACAAGGGCAACGGCTCGACGTGCGGCAGCGGCTGCGAGTGCGGCTCGGGGAGCTGCATCGACGGGGTCTGCTGCAACTCGACCTCCTGTACGGGTGTGTGCCAGACCTGCTCGACCGGCACGTGCACGAGCTACGCGGCCGGCACGGACCCGGAGCTGGGCTGCGGCCTCTACACCTGCAACGGGGCGGGGGTGTGCAACACCGCGTGCTCGGGCACCTGCTCGACGCAGTGCAAGACGGCGTCGTGGTGCACCGGCTCGAACGCGTGTCAGGCAGACCTCGGTAACGGCACGGCGTGCACGCAGAGCTGCCAGTGCACGTCGGGCGTGTGCACGACGTTCTACCCGGACGGCGATGGCGACGGCTTCGGCGTGGCTACGGGCGCGATACAGCGCTGCGGGACGACGCTCCCGGGCTACGCGCCGAACAACCAGGACTGCTGCGACACCGACGCGAACGCGAAGCCGGGCCAGACCAACTGGTTCACCTCGGCGCGCGTCACGTGCGGCGGCTACGACTACGACTGCAACGGCAGCGACGACGAGCGGTACCCCGACTTCGGAGCATGTCAGCAGATCGGCATATGCGCGCTGCCCGACTGCCCGAGTGACTGCGACAACTCGGTGGCGACGGGGTGGATCACGACCACGTTGCCCGCCTGCGGTGCTTCGAGCACGTACGTCACGCAGTGCACGGTGCTCAGCTGCGGCGGCCCGTGCAGCGGCATGGCGCTGCGGTGCAACGCGGTCACCGTCTCTCGAACCCAGAGCTGCCACTGATGCGCGCCCTCCTCGTCCTTGCAGTCCTCTCGTCGTTGGCGTGTCAGAAGAGCGCTGAGCCGGCGGCGGCTCCGGCTCCAGTGGTGGCTCCACCTGCCGCCGCTGCCCCCGTCGAAGTCGCGCTGAGCGTCGAGGCGCAGCCCGACGGCACGCTGAAGCTCGTGGCGAAAGACCGGTGGGGCGGCAGCCTCGACGGTGTGTACGAGAACGTGCAGTTCCTCGAGAGCGCGGTGCCGACGCTCGAGCGCGGGCTCGACGAGGGGCAGGCGGCGAAGCTGAAGGCCGAAGTGAAGCGGCTCAAGGAGACGTCGAAATGACCGGGTTGTCGCTCGCAGTCTTCCTCTCGCTGTCGGCGGCCGCGAAGTCGGCGCCGCCTCCCGACGACGACACGCAGGCCGCGAA
>JBGALX010000046.1:0-86382 GCA_044223505.1 Myxococcaceae bacterium | reverse complement strand
TTCGGCAGCCGACCCGCGAGAAAGAGATCGACGACCCGGTCCATCCACGGCTCCACGTTGCACCTCCGTCCGGCCCAAAAGCAGAAGGCCGGTGGAGCTCTTTCGAGTTCCACCGGCCTTCAGACATCAGTTGCGGGGGCAGGATTTGAACCTGCGACCTTCGGGTTATGAGCCCGACGAGCTACCAGGCTGCTCCACCCCGCGTTATGTGCGGGGGGTTAGTACGTCCCCCTCGCCACGAAGTCAAGGCGAAGCCCGCGTCAGAAGTTGTCGGGGTCGAAGAACTTCGGGGGGTGCACGGCCGCCTTCACGTCGGTGAAGACGTACCGCTCGAGCACGGCGCCCGCGCCATCGAAGCCCTCGACCCGGGCGGGCAGCCGCGAGTCGACGTCGGTGCAGATGCGCGACTTCGCCGCGTCGAAGCCCTTCCCGCCGTTCGGAGCCGTGTACATCGTGCACCACCGCCCGGCCTTGTCCCAGCCCTCCTGGGTCACCTGCATGCCGCCCTGCGCCTCGGCCTTCTTCAGGTCCGACGCGAACCGCTCGAGCAGCGGCCCCATGCCGGCCTCCTTCACCGTGTGGTTCGAGTCCTTCTTCGCCATCCCCGAGTCCACGCTGATCCACACCGCGCCGAACACCCCGAGGAAGCCGTGCTCGCGCACCCGGAAGTCGTCGGGCCGCTCCTTCGAGTTGTAGAGCACCTTGCGCCCCTTCGACGGCCCGCCCACGAAGTGCAGGCGCACCGCGAACGGCTGCTCCTGCACGAACATGTCGACGTCCTGCACCGGGAGCAGCTCCCCGCCCACCCGCTCCTCCTTCGCCATCCGGTAGCGGTACGTGCCCAGCCCCTTCACCGCCTCACGCCCCATCTCGATCAGCTCCGTCGGAGGCGTCTCCGTCATCACCTTCTCCGCGACCTCCCGCGGCACACCCCCGTCTGGAACCTGCGACAGCACCAGCAGCATCACCCACATGCGAAGCGCTCCTTGACTGCGGCCGCGGTTGTTTTACCTCTCATCGCGTATGCCGCTCTACGAGTACAGCTGCCCCAAGTGCGGGGACTTCGAGGTCCTTCAGCGCATCACCGAGAAACCGCTCTCCAAGCACGACGCCTGCGGAAAGCCCGTCGCTCGCAAGGTCTCTCTCTCGAGCTTCCAGCTCAAGGGCGGCGGCTGGTACGCCGATGGGTACCGCAGCACCGGTGGCGCTGGGGCCAAGAGCTCCGACTGAAACGCCCCCTCACCCTGTCCCTCTACCCTACGAGGGGAGAGGGGACCCTTCATGACTTGAAGTGCAGGTACACGGCGGTGAGCCCCATGCCCGCCAGCAGGCAGTAGTGGACGACGGCCACCACCACCGCGAGCGCGAACGGCTTCCCGCGGTTCAGCGCGTAGGTCGCGTGCAGCAGCCGCAGGCCCAGCAGCCCGCCTCCGCACAGGTGAAGCCAGAACGACGGCACGTGCGCGAGCTCGAGCAGCAGCAGCGCGAGAATGCCCAGCGGCACCCACTCGGCCGCGTTGCCGTGGGCCCGCACCGGGAAGGTCAGGTTCTCGGGGTTCGGCTTCCCGATGCGCGCGGCCGGCCCGCCGAACAGGCGCATGAGGCTCACCAGCGAGCCGAGCAGCACGACCAGCACGATCAGCAGCCCGCCGTACAGCAGCGTGACTGGAATCGCGAAGCCGACGATCACCCGAGCTTGATGCCCTTGAGCTTGTCCCCGAGGGTGCCGAAGCCCTTGCCGCCGGCGCCCTTCTGCTCGGCCTTCTGGGTCTTCTTCCACGCGTCGAGATCGGCGCGCTCTTCGCTGCGCAGCGCCGCGGTGATCGAGAGCTTCAGCTTGCTGCCCTCGATCTCGATGATCTCGGCCTTCACTTCCTTGTTCAGCGGGAACACGCGGCGCAGGTCGGTGCCGCGCTCGGTGCCCGTCTCGCTCGCGGGGATGAGGCCCTTGCCGCCCTCCCAGCCCACGAACACGCCGAACGTCTCGATGCGCTCGACCTTCGCGATCACGACCTGACCGCGGCGCGGCTTCGCAGCGGCCGGCTCACGCGGAGCCGACGGCTCGCGCGGCTCGGCGACGGCCGGCGTCGACGACGCCACGCCCTGCCCGACCACGTTGCCGTCCTTGATGAGCCGCAGCGCGATGCGCTTCTCGGCGAGGTCGGTCTTCTCGACCAGCACCTCGATCTCGTCGCCGACCTTCACGACGTCGCGCGGGTGCGCGATGCGCCGATCAGACAGCGCGCTCACGTGAATGAGCCCGTCGACGCCGGGCTTCAGCTCGACGAACGCGCCGAACGCCTGCATGCGCACGACCTTGCCCTTGGTGCGCGTGCCTTCCTTCAGCTCCTCGAGCGCGGCCTTCCACGGGTCTTCCTGGCGGGCGCGCAGGCTGAGCGTGATGCGGTCTTTGCGCTTCGACTTGTCGGGCGAGCTGGGCTCGGCCGGCTCGATGCGAATGACCTCGACCTCGACGTCGTCGCCGACGTTCACCACGTCAGACGGGTGCTGAACGCGCTGGTGAGACATCTCGCTCACCGGCACCATGCCCTCGAGGCCGCCGATGTCGACGAACGCGCCGAAGTCGCGCACGCCGGTGACCTGGCCCTTGAGCACCTTGCCCGGAGCGAGCTCCTTGCGCAGCTCCTCGGCCTTCGCCTTGTTCTCTTCTTCGAGGATCGCGCGGCGCGACAGAACGACGTTGCGCTCCTTCACCTCGGTGACGCGGAACATCAGCTTCTCGCCGAGGAACTGCTCGAGCTTGCCGACGAACCGAACGTCGACCTGGCTCGACGGGCAGAACGCGCGCACTTCGCCGACGGCGACCTCGAGGCCGCCCTTGTTCACGGCGATCACGAGCCCCTCGACGGGGATGCCGCTGTTCTTCGCGTCGGCGAGCAGGCTGAGCGACGCCGCGCCGCGCGAGATCTTGCGCGAGAGAATGATGCCCTTCGCGCCGGTCTCGACGACGTGGGCCTCGATCTCGTCGCCGACGCCGAAGCGCAGAATGCCCTCGTCGTCCTTCAGCTCCGAGAGGTCGATCATCGCCTCGCTCTTGCCGCCGAGCGAGACGAACGCCGTGTCGGCGCCGAGCTGGAAGATCTTCGCGCGAATCTTCTCGCCGACCTTCGGCAGCTTCTTGCCGACGTCCTTGCCGGTGGCCTCGAACATCTCGGCGAAGCTCTGCGCCTCGGGCACCTCTTCGTAGAGGGGGCTCGCGGGAGCCGGCACCGGAGTCACCTGCGGCTTGACGTCGCCCTTCGACTCGCCGACTGCGGGCCGCACCTCGACGACGGGGCCCTCGGGCTCGGGGGCCTTGGTCTCGATGGCTCCGCTGGCGCGCTTGATGACGACCATCGGGCCCTTGGGCCGATCGTCCCTCTTGCGCTCTTTCTTCTCGGGGCGCTTGTCGTCACGATCGCCACCGGACGGGATGCCGAGCATGGCATCGCCGAACGTGGCCTTCGGCTTCATCGGGCTCTGCCCCTTGGAACCGGCTCCAGGGCCTTTGTTTTCGTCCGTCACGACAGTGCTACCCCTTGCTTTGGGAAACGGCGCCTCCCTAGCAGAACCCTCGTGGGAAAGGGAAACGCCTGCGGAGGAAAAGTAAGAAAGGAAACATCAGGGCCGCCGAGCCGCATCCCGAGCTCTCGGCCCAAACGGCCTCCCGACGGGCGCTCGTCAAGCGAAGAGACCGGGTATTCGAGACGGCCCCGTAGGGCTCGAGGGTGGCGGTCAGCCTGAGCCGGCCCGAGAACCGGCCGCGCAAGACGAAGGGAGGGCCGCGGAAGGTGTCGCTGACCTCGCCGTGGTCGCCGATGGCGCGAACGCGAATGAGCTCGGCGCCGCGAGGGCGGGCGTAGACCGAGACGGTCAGGTGGTCGTCGTCGAGGGCGGCGTTCCACACGTACGGAGCGACGGTGACGGCGGGGCCGACCTCGACGCGACGGACGCCGCCGCAGAGGAAGTCGACGTGAGGCACGAGGCGAGCGCCCAGCGGCACCTTCACGAGCTGAACGGTGTCGGTGCAACCGGCGCCGGGAGCGAAGACGGCGACCTCGCCGGTGGTGTGCCGGAGCGAGACCTCGACGACGCGGCACTCGGCGGAGCAGGTGATGCGGGGGAAGATCTGGGCGGTGACGTCGAAGGAGATGATCGGGTCGAGGACGACGGTGACGGCGGCGAGCAGGAGCATGAGCTCGGCGCGGGTTCACGGGGGAAACCAGGGCAAGCGGGCGAGAAGACGCTGACGCGAGGTGAGGCGTCGGCGCGGATAAGGACGCTCCACTTCTTGGGGGATGGGAAAGGAGAGGGAGAGGGAGAGGGAGAGGGCGACGGTGAAGGGGACACGGTGAAGGGCCAGGGCGGGGCAACGCGACCGGGAGCGTTGAGGGGCCGCGGCCCGGCAGAAGGCCGAGCTGGAAGGGCCGCGGGGCCCTTCACGTGAGCCGCGCCCGGGCCCGGGCCGTTACACGCTCCCGGTCGCGTTACCCCGGCCCGTTACCTTGTCCCTACCCCTCCCCGTTTCCTTCTCCCTATCCCTCCCCGAGCTTCACCGCTTCCCGAGGCCCCCGACCCTCACCGTCCACTTCTCCTTCGCCACCAGCTCTCTGCGCTCGACGGCCTCGACGCCGCCATCGGGCCGCGACGCGCTCACCTCGACCACCACATGAGACGAGTCAGGAGACGAAGCCTCGATCTCCAGCTTCATCCCCTCCCCGATCGGCGACCGCACCGACGCCGCCAGCATCAGGGCGAGCGACATGCCTCCTTCCCCGACCCCCTCATCGTTCCGCAGCGACAGCTTCACGTCGGTGACCTGAACCGTGAGCGGGAACCCCGAGATCCCCAGCTTCAAGCCGGCCATTGCCATCGACACGAGCTTCTTCTGCAGCGCCGCCCGCTCGGGCGGCGACAAGACACCGTCGCGGTTCACGTCGGCGCCCGCCCGAATCAGCTTCGCCTGCTCGCCGCCGTCGACGTCCATCACGAGCAGCCCGTCGACGTTCTGCGCCGACAGCGACAGCGCGAGGCGCTCGTGAAAGCCCGCAGCGTGCGCGAGCACGCACAAGACAACGAGCCCCGTCACTTACGGGTCGCTGTGGAACTGGCCGAAGAGCAGCCGCAGGTCGCCGAAGTCGCGCGGCATGAACTTCTCGGACGCGCCGACCGGCAGCACCCTCTTCGCGGGTCGCAGCGGAGACGACGCCTGCCGGTTCACCCACACCGGGTTCGTGAACCCGTACGGCCTCACCGTGTTCGTCAGCGACGGCTGGTACTTGCCCCACTTCGCCGGGCCGAACGACGACGCCAGCGGGCCCGCGATCGCCACGACCGCGTCGCTGATCTGAAACGAGTTGATCTCGTACGGCGTGAACACCGGCCACATGTCGTCGTCGCCCGACGCCACCGCGACCACGTACGACTTGTCGGGCAGCCCCGTCAGCGTCCGCGTCACGTCGATGCGGCACGGAGCGACACAGCTCCCGCTCTGGTCCGCCGCCGTCACCGGAATGTCGATCGCCACCGGCGCGTACGCGTCCGGCCCTCCGCGCATGATCTGAACGTGATCCACGTCGACCCACGACGCCGCGCTCACCCTCACCCGCACCTCGACCTCACCCGTCGGCGCGACGATCGGCGTCGCGTCGGGCTCTTTGTTGTTCACCCACAGCTCGATGAACGGGCCGTTCGTCACGATCACGTTGCCGTTGCGCAGCGCCTCCATGCAGTCCTCCAGCGAGAGGCCGCGCATCGAGCCGTCCGCCGTCGCCCCGATCTTCATGTACGTGCGCGGCAGCCCCGCCTCGGCCGTCGGGCCGTGCGAGTCGCTGTTGCCCGTCGCCACGACCTTCTTGCCGTGCCCCAGCAGCGAGTACCAGTCGTCGAGCGCTCCGACGAACGCCGGCTGCAGCAGCGAGCCGCCGTCGAGCTGCGTCACCGTCGTCATCGTCACCTGCCCCGGAGCCGGCACGCAGTCGGCGACCTGCCCCGCCCCGCACCTGGGGTACGCCGTCGGCTCGGGCCCCGGCAGCGGCGTCGTGGGGATGCGGTAGCTGAACAGCAGCATGTCGCGCTTGCCGTTGAAGACCTCCATCACGTCGAAGTCGAGCGAGAACTGCGACGGGTGGTACGGGCTGATGCGGCCGTCGGCGAGCGGCTGCTGGTTCAGCCCGAACGCGCCGGCGCGGTACGGCTCCATCGTCGAGACGCCGACGTTGAACTGGTTGAAGTACCCGAGAATGGTGTCGCGCGGGTGGTTCACCTGCACGATCGTCTTCTGCGGGTCTTCACCGAGGCCGCGCAGCTGCGCGAACAGCTCGCCCGGCGGCCTGCGGAACCACGCGAAGCTGCCGTGGCTCACCGGGCCCGGGTCGAGCTTCAGCGGGAAGCCGTTGAAGTGCCCCATCTCGAGCGTCGTCAGCTCGAGGCCGACCGCCGAGTGCAGCCAGTCGTTCAGCCGCAAGGCGTCGATCGTCGGCGCGAAGTCGCTCACGTAGTTGTGATCCGTCGACGTCACGAGATCGATGCCCTCGACCGCGTAGCTCGTCACCCGATCGGGCAGCGCCATGTCCGAGTCGACCGAGTTGATCGAGTGCACGTGGAAGTCGGCGCTCGCCCAGCCCGGCGTCGGCAGCTCGTGCTTGAGCACCAGCATCACCTCGGCCTGCTTGTTCGCCACCAGCTCGACGTCCTGCGACTCCAGCGAGTACTCGTTGCCGCGCGACGCGAACACCCGGTACTTGCCCGGGCGAATCTCGCGGCCCGCGTTGCCCAGCGTCGCGTAGAACACCCGCTCGAGGTACCGCTGCGTTTTGTCGTCGTCCGTGTCGGGCGCCATGTCCGTGTTGCGGAACCGCTCGCCGACGGCGAGGTTGTAGAGGAACTGCCGCGGCTCCTCGACGCCCGTGTGCTCGTAGATGCCCTGAACCGAGATCTTCGCGGGTATCGCGCGGCCCTGCTCGTCGCGCACCGTCACGTTCAGCACCGCGGGCTGCTCCATCTCGAGATCGAGCTGCGTCGTCTCGCCGTCCTTCACCTCGACGAAGCCTTCGCTCACCACCAGCGAGCGCGCCTTGTGCACCGCGTACGCGCGGTACTTGCCGGCCGGCACGTACGCCACGTAGCCGCCGTTCGCGAGCGTGTGCGCCTGGCTCTGGTAGCGCTCCTTGTCGTCCTGCAGCACCACCGAGATGCCCTCGAGCAGCTGACCGGTGCCCCGCTCGCGCACGATGCCCGCGACCGTGCCGTACGTCGACGGCGTCTTGCGCGCGTCGGGGTCGTCGATCGCGTACGCCACCTTCTGCGCCGACGCGACGTCGCCCGTGCCCACCGCCACGTACGCCACGAACGAGTGCGACTTCCCCGCCGCGATGCCCGGGTCGCCGCTCGGCAGCGCCGGCGGGCGGCTCCAGAACGTGCCGAGGAAGCTGCTCGACGCGATGGGGATCAGGATCGAGTCGGGCTTCTGCGGGTTGAACCCGTACGGCTTGTAGTACTCGGGCTTGTTGTTCATGTAGAGCGGCCCCACCGGAGCCGCCGCCACCGCGTAGCTGACCCCCGTGCCCTCGGTCGTCACCATCGGCACGATCTCGCCGGGCAGCGCCTGCAGCTCGCTCTGCCGCTTGTAGACCTCTTCCAGGTGGAACCGAACGTCGAAGCCCGCCTCGTTCGGCAAGAACAGCCGCTGCCCCTCGCCGAGCAGCGTCACGAACCCGAAGGGGATCACCGCGCCGTACGTCGCGTCCTTCGTGTCCTTGTTCGTGATCGTCGTGACGATCTTCAGGTACTGCTTGCCCGGCTCGAGAATGTAGTCGACCGTGTATTCGAGGTTCGCCTTCGGCACGAGGTTCAGCGAGTCGTTGATCTCTTTCACGATCGAGATGAACTCGCCGCCGCCTCCGCTCACGCGCAGCTTCGCCGCCTGCCCGTCGCTGCCGTCGGCCAGCACCTCGACCTTCGACGGCTCGACCGCGTGCAAGAAGAACGCGGGGAACATCTCGGTGAAGTAGTCGTTGCCGACCGTGCCCGCCGTCGCGCTCGTCTTCGAGTCGCGCACGAGATCGAGATCGATCAGCGAGCCGCCGAAGGCTCCGAAGCCGCGCGACGTGCCGACGTCCTGCACGATCGCGTGAATGATGCCGTTGCTGATCTTGTAGTCGCCGATCTCGCCGAGCGCCCGCTGGCCCCCGATGAGCTCGTGGCGACTGTTGACCCTGAACGCACGGGCCGGCGGCACGCTCCGGCTGCACGAGAGCTGAAGTGCGAGCGCGAGCAGCAGCGTCGAAAGGCGTTTCATTGAAGTACTCCTCGTTACCAGGTGGCCTGAGCCATGAAGTCGATCGAGTCGTTGTCGATCGCCACACCTTGTTCTTCGTCGCGGTGAGTGTACTGAAGGATGATGCGCAGCGGCACCCACCGGAACCGGTACCCGAGAAACGCCGTGTAGTCCCACGCGCGATCCTGGAACTGCGCCGTCGAAGGCTCGACCCACGAGAAGCGCAGGCCCGCCTCGAGCCCCACACTCGAGAGCACGTACTGCGCCTGCGCGTACGTGCCCATCGCCATGTCCGAGCGGAACGCCGGCAGCGAATACGTGTTCGCCCGCCCCATGAAGCCCGCCAGCGCCCGGAAGTCGCCGAGCCGCAAGGCCAGGTCGGCGCCGTACCCGATCTGCGTCGTGTTCAACCGGTTCGGCCGAATGCCGTCGGTGCGCACGTTGTAGAAGCCGTTCACGCCGATCGTCAGCTTGCGGAACAGCTCGACCTCGACGCGCCCCACCGGCGCGATCGGGTTGCTGTCGTTGAACAGCTGGTTCTGCCCGTTGCCGTTCACGCCCGCAATGAAGTACCGGAAGCCGACCGCGTCGCCGCCCAGCCGATCAGAGAAGATCATCAGCCCGACCTGGCGGCCCAGCGTCAGCCCGTCGCGCGGGCCGTACGCGTCCGGCGGGTTGATGCCGTCGGTCGCCATCGAGCGCGTGAGAAACGGCAGGTCGGCGTCGCCCAGCAGCGTCTCGGCGTTGAACGGCGCCTTGAACTGCCCGATGCGGAACTGCAGCAGCCTGAACGGCCGGTACTCGATGTACGCGTCGCGCGCCTCGACCACGCGCCCGCCCGTCAGCGGGTCCGACGGCGACAGCCCGGGCGCCGCGATCTCGATCGACGCCACCGCCTGCAGCTGCTCGTGCAGCGCCAGCTCGAAGCCGAAGCGCGCCGACGCGATGCGGAAGCCGCCGTTGCTGCCCACGAGCTGCTCGTTCGTGAACGGCACCGTGTAGAAGACGCCCGCCTTCACGTAGCCGAACGGGCGCAGCTTCTTCCACCACTCGCCCAGCACCGCCGTCGGCGGGTTCGCGCCCGCGGCGCCTGGCCGGTTCTCTTGAGCGACCGGCCCCGCCTGCAGCGGAGAGTCGCTCGCCGGCCCGGCAGCGGCAGGCTGCTGCTCCTGCACCGGCTCCGGCGCGGGGGCTCCGGCATCGGCAGCTTCGGCGGCCTGAGACAACACGACGAGCGCAAGCAGGGTGGGCGTCATGGGCCGCGCCGCTTACCACACGCTCTGTGACCGTTCGGTAACGATTTAGAGCGGCCCGGCCTCGGCGATCGCAGGCTCTCGCAGGGCGCCGATCATGCCCTCGTTGATCCACGAGCCGATCGCCTGAAACGCCGCGTGCGCGGCGTCGTCGCCGCGGCCCGCGAACTTCTCGCAGATCGCCGCCACGTTCTCGCGCGCCCGAGCCGCGATCAGCGCCGCGTGCTCGTCTGCCGCGACCGCGACGTGAAACACCTCGAAGCCCTTGCGCCACACGATGGCGTGGGTCGGCGAGGCCGACGGCGGGGGCAGCTCGGCGGCGCCCTGCTCCAGCGCCTGCCACAGCGGCAGCACGTCGTGCGCCTGCTCCAGAATTCGAAACGACGGCACGAACTGCACCCAGCAGCGCGTGAAGCGCTCGGGCCCGAGGGCTTGAATCTCTTCGGTCTGCACCGGAGCGCAGTCGTCGGCGACGAACGCCTCGCTGCGCGCCCACTCGAGGGCGGCCAGCTCAGCGAGATCGGCCCGCGTGTCCGGCACCGGGTGCTCTCGCAGCCACTTCGAGAACCCGTGGCCCAGGCGCGCCAGCGAGTAGTGCGTCGACGGCACGTCGGCGACGTACTGCTTCACCACGGCGGGGAAGCGCTCACCCAGCAGCTTCGCCGTGTGCGGCACGTCTTCGGCGAGGGCGTCGTGCGTGCGCGCCTCGTACATGCCCGCGTAGACCTGCAGCCGCCAGTCGTCGATGCCTGCAGGGCCGCCCGGCTTCCCCTCGATCACCCGCTCGAACACCTCGCGCTGCAGCCGCTGCAGCTCACTCTCGGGCGGCGGAGCGGCCGGAGCCTCTGGCTCGGGCGGCGGCGCCTTCTTGCGCGTGAACGGCCACATCAGCCGAGCATCCTCTTCTCGGCGTCGGCGTTCGCGCGCTCGAACGTCTCGTACTCGGTCACGCGCGCCTTCTCGGCCTCGGCGATCAGCGTCTCGAGGTCGGGCACGCCGGTGTCCCACTCGATCAGCGTCGGCACCCGGCCGAGCTTCTCGACGGCGTACGCGTAGAGCTGCCACACCTCGTCGATGATGTGCCCCTCGTGCGTGTCGATGATCAGGTCGCCCCGGTTGAAGTGACCCGCGAGGTGGAACTGGGCGACGTGCTCGACCGGCATCGCGTCGACGAAGCTCTTCGGGTCGAAGCCGTGGTTCTTCGCGCTCACGTAGATGTTGTTGATGTCGACGAGCAGCCCGCAGTCGGCGCGCCGCGCGACCTCGGCGGTGAACTCGGCCTCGCTCATCGTGCTCGCCGGGTACGTGAGGTAGCTCGACACGTTCTCGAGCACGAGCTGCCGCTTCAGCCGGTCTTGCACGGCTTGCACCCGGGTCACGACGTGCTGCAGCGCCTCCTCGGTGAACGGCAGCGGCAGCAGGTCGTGCGAGTAGCGGCCCTTGTGGCGGCCCCAGCACAGGTGATCGGACACCATCGCCGGCTCGATGCGATCGATGAGCTGCTTCCACTCGCGCAGGTACTGCTCGTCGAGCGGCTCGACCGACCCGATGCCCAGCGAGACGCCGTGCAGCACCACCGGCCGATCGACGCGCACCTTGTCGAGCACCGCCAGCGGCCGGCCGCCGGTGCCCATGAAGTTCTCAGAGATCGCCTCGAGCCAGTCGACCTTCGGCTGCCCCTCGAGGAACTCGCCGTAGTGGCGGGGCCGCAGGCCGATGCCGTGACCGAGATCGAGACGGGGGAACATCGAGCCCTCTATATCCGAAAATACGAAGGGCCCGGCCGCGCACGAAGCGCCGACCGGGCCCTCGCAAAGACTGCGCGATCGACTACTTCTTCGCCGGAGCCTTCTCGTCCTTCTTCGCCGGCGCCGCGTCAGCCACGACCGTGCCGTTCTTCGCCTTGCAGTCGGCCTCGGTCAGCTGCGTGATGCCCTTGCCCTTGCACTCGTTCTTGCCGGCGCACGCGTTGCCCGCGCCTCCGCACGCGCCCTTGCCCTTACACTCGTTGACGCCCGTGCACTTCACGTTGGCGGCGGCGGCCTTCGTGTCCTTCGCCGGAGCCTTCGCGTCTGCCGCGTACGCGCCGAACGCAAACAGCGAGGCAACAGCCGAGGCGATCATCGTTCCCTTGACGTTCTTCATGTTCGTTCGATCTCCAACCATCGGGTGAGCACGACGGCGCGGTGATCTACTGCATCCCCCTGCGGCGCAGCACTCTTTTCCAGATGTTCGGAGTCAGCGCGAAGTACACGACTCCGAACACGCCGAGCACGACGGGCGCGACGAACAGCGGCCTCCACTGCGGCGGCGGCAGCACCGCCCCGCCCCACTCCGAGATCTCGGCCGCCCCGAAGTGCGAGGTCAGCAGCACCTTCACGCCGACCGCAGCGCCCGCAGCCACCAGCGCCGCTCCCCACAGGTGCGCGATGCGCCCGAGCCTCACGCCGACGTCGCCGACGTGCGCGCGCAGCGCGACGCGCAGGCGCATGTACTCGGCCCACGCCGCGAGCCCCGACGCCGCGCTGATGCCGGCCACCGCGATGTGCTGCGGCACTCCGAACAGGCGCGGCAGCTGCGTCACCGCGAGCGCCGACAGGCACGCCGAGATCGCGACGCGCATCACCGCGAACTTGAGCGGCGTCTTCGTGTCTTTGAGCGCGAAGAACGCCGACGAGTACAGGCGGCCCTGCGTCGACGCCGTCAGCCCGAACGCCGAGCCGATCAGCACGTACCAGGCGACGCGCGTGTCGGCGCGCAGGAAGTGCCCCGACTCGAGCAGCGGCGCCGCGATGACGTCGCCCAGGAACACGAACGCCGCCGCCGAGGGGATCACCAGAAAGACGAGCCGCTCGAGCCCGGCCTGCAGCCGCGCCTTCAGCGCGTCTTTGCGCGTCGCAGCGTCTTCCGACATCCCGGGCAGCTCCGACGCCGAGATCGCCATGCCGAACAGCGACACCGGCAGCATCGAGATCGTCTGCGTGTGAAAGAGAATCGCGCCCGCCCGCTCGCCCGCGAGCGACGCGAAGATCTGATCGAGAAACGACGAGATCTGCACCACGCCGCGCGCGGTCACCGCCGGCACGAAGCTCTTCAGCACCTGCCGCACGTGCTCGTTCGCGAGCGACACCGACGGGCGGAACGCGCCGAGCAGCTTCAGCGTCGACGGCACCTGCACGAGGAACTGCACGACCCCGCCCGCGATCACCCCGCCCGCGATGTAGATCGCGTCGGCCTCGAACAGCAGCAGCGCCGCGATGATGCACACGTTCCACAGCACCGGCGCCGCGTACGAGAGAAAGAAGCGCCGGTGGCTGTTCAGCACGCCCAGGCACCACGCGCTCAGCACCAGCACGCCCGTCGCCGGGAAGAACAGCCGCACCAGCGTCGTCATCAGCTCGCGCGTCTCGGGCGTAAACCCCGGCGCCAGCAGCCGCACGAGCAGCGGCGCCGCGAGCACGCCCACGCCCACCAGCACCGCGTTCGCGACGCAGAGCAGCCCGAACACCGCGCCCGCCACGACCTGCGCCGCCTCTTCTTCTTTCTTCGCGCGCAGCCCCGCGTACACGGGGATGAACGACGCTGACAGCACGCCCTCGCCCAACAGGTTCTGCAGGAAGTTGGGGATGCGCAGCGCCGCGAGAAACGCCGCGCCCGCGGCCGACGTGCCGAAGTAGTGGGCGAGCAGCCGCTGCCGCACGAGGCCGAGCAGCCGCGACAGCAAGATGCCCGCGCCGACGACCACGGCCCCGCCTCTGCTGTCGCGCTGCGCCTCGGGCATGTCGTCGGCGCAGCACTTTCAACTACGATGCCGCGCATGGCCAACAAGATCGATTCGTCGCGCTCCGGCGGTCTCGCTCAAATTCGCGAGCAGCTCGCGGGAATGAAAGACGAGCTGTCTGCCATCGACGAGCTCAAGCCCGGCTCCCGCGCCTTCGAGAAGCTCAAGGCCCTCTCTGAGCGCCTCGAAGATCTGCAGGAGAAGGACTTTCAGGCCCGCCAGCTCAAGATGGAGATCGATCGCGCGCTCTCCCAAGCGTCCGACGGCATTGCCGGTGGCCTGATCGGCGCGTTCAAAGCGTTGGGTAGCAGTGACGATCGCTTCGAATAGCGCGAAAAACCTTACGCACCTGCGTAGAGGGCCGGGCGCTTGCTTCGAGGCGTCAGGTGCTGGTACTGGCCTGTAACAAGCCGCTCAAGGGAGGGCTCTACACACATATGAAATCGATCAACGTTGCGATTGCCGGCGTCGGAAACTGCGCCAGCTCTTTGGTTCAGGGTCTGGAGTACTACCGTCACCAGAAGTCGCCGGAAACGGCCGGCCTGATGCACGCCAACCTCGGTGGCTACACCATCGAGAGCGTGAAGGTCGTCGCTGCCTTCGACATCGACAAGCGCAAGGTTGGCAAGCCGCTCGAGCAGGCCATCTTCGCGAAGCCGAACAACACCCAGGTCTTTCAGGCCGAGGTGCCCTCGTCGGGCATCACGGTGCAGATGGGCCCCGTGCACGACGGCCTCGCCGAGCACATGGCGCAGTACCCCGAGAACCAGGCCTTCCGCGTCTCCGACGCGAAGCCGGTCGACGTCGCCAAGGTCCTCAAAGACACCAAGGCCGAGATCCTCATCTGCTACCTGCCCGTCGGCTCCGAGCAGGCCGTGCGCTACTACGCGCAGGCGTGCCTCGACGCGGGCTGCGCGATGGTGAACTGCGTGCCCGTGTTCATCGCCTCGAACAACGAGTGGGCCGAGAAGTTCAAGGCCCGCGGCCTGCCGATCGTCGGTGACGACATCAAGAGCCAGGTCGGCGCGACGATCATCCACCGCACCCTCGCTCGCCTCATGAGCGACCGCGGCGTGAAGCTCGATCACACGTACCAGCTCAACACGGGCGGCAACACCGACTTCCTCAACATGCTCAACCACGAGCGCCTGAAGTCGAAGCGCATCTCGAAGACCGAGTCGGTTCAGTCGCAGCTCGACACCCGCCTCGCCCCCGAGGACATCCACATCGGCCCGTCCGACTTCGTGGCCTGGCAGAAGGACAACAAGGTCTGCTTCCTCCGCATGGAGTGGCGCGGCTTCGGCGACGTCCCGATGAACCTCGAGGCGCGCCTCTCGGTCGAAGACTCGCCCAACAGCGCCGGCGTCGTCATCGACGCCATTCGCCTCGCGAAGCTCGCGCTCGACCGCGGCGTCTCGGGCCCCCTGCTCGAGGCTTCGTCGTACCTGATGAAGCACCCGCCCCAGCAGTTCCGCGACTCGGTCGCCCGCGAGCAGCTCGAGAAGTTCATCGCCGGCAAGTAAGACCTGTCGCCCCCGGGTCTACGCGACACAACCCCGGGAACGACACGTGACAACCCGAACGCAGGTGCGACAAAGGTCCGTCGCATCTGCGTTCTGCTTTTGGAACACGTCGTGCTCCGCGCACGCACATGACGACCCGTCGCATCGAGAAGAACGAAGAGGCCCGCGAGCAGCGCCAGGATCAGCTCCGCGAGTACCAGGCGCGCGCGCGGCAGCAGCAAGAGGCCGAGAACGAAGAGAAGGTGCGCCAGCTCGAAGAGGCGCGCGTGAAGGCCGGAGGCTGGGTCAACGCCTTCTTCGGCCGCCCCCTTCGCGTTCGCCCCGACGAATACAAGTAGCCCCACCTCGCGTGAGGCGGCTAAACACCTGCCGTGGCGCGCGTGCTGGTGGTCGACGACGAGGTGAACCTCCGCAAGGTGCTCGCGGCCATGCTCCGCAAAGAGGGCTACGAGGTCGCCGTCGCTGCCGACGGCGAGCAGGCCCTCGCCGACCTCGAGAAGAACGGCGCCGACGTCGTCGTCACCGACCTCGTCATGCCGAAGGTCGGCGGCATGGAGCTGCTCAAGAACGTCAACGCGAGCCAGCCCGACGTGCCCGTCATCATCATCACGGCGCACGGCACCGTCGACAGCGCCGTCGAGGCCATCAAGCTCGGCGCGTTCGACTACATCACCAAGCCCTTCGAGCAGGCCGAGATCCAGGCGGTCGTCGCGAAGGCGGCCCGCACGCACGCGGCGAACCAGCAGAACGTGAAGGCCGACGGCCGCACGCGCGCGTCGATCATCGGCGAGTCGACGCAGATGCAGGACATCTTCAAGATCATCGACAAGGTCGCCGACACGCCGTCGACCGTGCTCATCACCGGCGAGTCGGGCACCGGCAAAGAGCTCATCGCCACCGCGCTGCACGACGGCAGCTCGCGCCGCGACAAGCCGCTCATCAAGATCAACTGCGCCGCGATCCCCAAAGACCTGATGGAGAGCGAGCTCTTCGGCTACGAGCGCGGCGCCTTCACCGGCGCCGTCACGTCGAAGCCCGGCCGCTTCGAGCTCGCCGACGGGGGCACCCTCTTCCTCGACGAGATCGCCGAGATCCCCGTCGAGATGCAGGTGAAGCTGTTGCGCGCCCTGCAAGAGAGCGAGTTCGAGCGCGTCGGCGGCATCAAGACGACCCGCGTCGACGTGCGCCTCGTCGCCGCCACCAACCGCGACCTCCACAAAGAGGTCGAGAGCGGCACCTTCCGCAAAGACCTCTACTACCGCCTCAACGTCGTGCCGATCGTGCTGCCGCCGCTGCGCGACCGCAAAGGCGACATCCCCAAGCTCGTCGTGCACTTCGTCGAGAAGTACAACAAGCGCCTCAACAAGAAGATCGAGGGCGTCGCCGACGACGCGCTCGCCGTGCTCCAGGCGTGGCCGTGGCCCGGCAACATCCGCGAGCTCGAGAACCTGATGGAGCGCGTCATCGTCTTCGCCGACGGCCCCATGCTGACCGCCAAAGACCTGCCCGAGCCCGTGCGCGGCGGCTCGGCTCAGGCCGCCACCGGCGCAGAGCCCGGCGCCACGCCGGCGGTCGGCGCGCTCAAAGACATCGTCCGGCAAGAGACCGCCAAGGTCGAGAAGGACCTCATCGTCAAGGCGCTCGAAGAGACCCAGGGCAACGTCACGCGCGCCGCGAAGCTCCTGCAGATCTCGCGCAAGTCGCTGCAGACGAAGATGAAAGAATTCGGTCTGCGAGACGACGAGCCCGAGGAGTAATTTTGCTACAGCGATGTTGCGTGGGTACCTTCCATGCTCATGGATGACGCGCCCAAGAAGAGCCCGCTGCCTGCCGTCGTGATCACCGCCGCGATCGTGGGCGCCGTCTCGGGCGGGCTCTACTGGTGGCGGCACCAGCCGCCCTCCGCACCGGCAGAAAAGCCACAGGTCGCCGAGGCCGCGGCGCCACAGGCCGAGACCGGGGCGCCACCGTCGGCGCCGAACGGCGTCGCTCCGGCGGCCGCTCCCGGCGCCGGCGGCGTCGCGGCAGCCGCTCCGGCTCCGGCGGCCGCGCCCGACAACCTCAAGGCGTTCACCGTTCACGTCCGCGGCGCGCTCGAGTCGGCGATCGTCGACGCCACCGACAAGAAGGTGGGCCCGCCCCTCACCCAGGTCATCAACCGCTCGCTCGTCTGGTGGGTGCAGGTGCCGGCCGACCTGGTCAAGGGCGACACGCTGAGCGTCGTCTACGAGACGCGCGACAACCTGGAGCCCCTCGTGCACGCCGTGCGCTTCAGCAGCGGCAAGCTCGGCAAGACGTTCGAGGCCTACCGCTTCAAGCCCGACAGCGAGAAGTACGCCCACTTCTACGCGCCCGATGGCGTGCAGCTCGAGCTGCAGCTCGTCGACGGCCCCCTCGACGAGTGGGAGCAGATCACCTCGCTGCTCAAAGACGGCCGCAAGCACCAGGGCGTCGACTTCAAGTGCCCGGCCGGCACGCCCGTGAAGGCGACCTTCGACGGAGTCATCGCGCGCAAGACCTGGGCGTTCGGCCGCAACGGCAACTCGCTCGACATTCAAGAGAGCGGCGGCAAGGGGCGGCACGCGCTGTTCCTGCACCTCTCTGATCTGCCGAAGTCGGCGCAGCCCGGGGCGCGCGTGAAGAAGGGCGACGTCATCGCGACGAGCGGCAACACCGGCCACTCGTTCGCTCCCCACCTGCACTACCAGCTGCTCGATGCGGGCGGGAAGCTCCTCGACCCGTTCGAGAGCCACAAGACGGCGAGGGCGGCGATCGTGACGAAAGAGAAGCCGGCGCTCGACGCCCAGGTCGCGAAGCTCGTGAAGCTGCTCGACGCGAACCAGGCCGTCGCCGGCCAGCGCTGAACCTCCACGCGGTCGCACAGCCGTAGGTTTCTTGACCGCTTAGCGGCCCACAACTACGGTCGCGAGCACGTGACTGCGCGCCTCACAGCGGCCGTGTTCCTCAGCGCCGCGTTCTGCACGGCGAGCGTCTCGCAGGCCGCCGAGATCACGCGCGTCGCCTCGTCGTTCGAGCCCAATGATCCGTTCGGCATGTACGCCGACGTGACGTACCAGTACACGGGCCACACCGCGAAGATCACCCGTGAGTGGTACCAGGACATGACGTCGACCGACGTCACCGAGCTCCGCTACAAGATGCAGGAGCACCGCCTCAACGCCGACATTCACCTCGGCATCTTCCGCGACCTCGAGCTCCACTTCGGCCTCGGCTACGTCTTCTCGCAGGAGCGCCAGTGGGGCCTCGCCGAGGGCACCGACGGCTCGAACAGCACCATCATCAACAACTGCCTGCTCGCCAACGGCGAGAACGTCGGCGGCGGCACCACGACCGGCCGCTGCGGCTCGCCGAAGTCGCTCTTCCCCCTCGACCCGAACAAGGGCGCGCAGAGCTACCGCAGCGGCCTGGGCGATCTGACGTTCGGCATCGCGTGGGCTCCGCTCAACCAGAAGAAAGACGACGCGGCCCCGACCTGGGTGCTCGGCTTCGACTACATCGCTCCGGTCGCCGACGCGATCGACCCCTCGGTGCCCGCCACGCAGGACATGCGCGGCGTCGTCGGCGACAAGATCCACCGGTACAAGTGGTACACCGCGATCAGCAAGCGCATCGGGTTCGCCGACCCGTACTTCTCGCTGCACTACACCCTGCCCTGGCGCGCGTCGGGCTTCTACTCGAACTGCGACCACCCCAGCGCCGACCGCATGGCCCGGCCCGAGAACTGCGCCGACGGCGATCACTGGAACCGCGACGCCACCGGCACCGTGCCCTCGCACGTCGGCGGCTTCGTCTTCGGCTCCGAGTTCAACATCTTCGAGTCGGCCAACAAGCACCAGAAGCTCGCCCTCGACCTGCGCGGCAGCGTCACCTACGTCTCCGAGGGCCGCTACTACAACGAGCTGTCCGACCTGTTCGGCAAGCTCCTCTACAGCGGCGACTACATTCAGCTCGGCGCCCGCGCCGGCCTCGTCGGCCACGCCGCCGAGTTCATTCACCTCAAGGTCTGGGGCGAGCTCGCCTACAACACCGAGCACATGCTCACCGCCGAGAACATCGGCAAAGACTTCACCGGCAACGACATGGTCGATCTGCCCGGCTCGCCCACCGCGCCCGCCGCCGAGGTGAGCCCCAACTTCGACTACCGCATCGACCGCGTCGGCCGCCGCTTCCGCATCGAAGAGATGTTCGTCGTGCGCGCGTTCATTCAGGTCTCGTTCAGCTTCTAGTGCGCTGTCCCGATCACCCTCGAGAGCTGAAAGACCTCCGCTGCCTCACGTGCCAAGGCGAGCTCATGGCGATGGGCACGCTCGAGGCGCGCGTGCCGGGCTCGACCGCCCTGCTCGCCCCCGACCCCGCCGCGCGCGTGAAGCCGCGCCAGTGCCCGCAGTGCTCGACGCCGATGGTGCCCCAGCGCATCGGCGCCGCCGAGGCGTGGGTCGAGCAGTGCCCCGGCTGCGAGTCGTGCTGGGTCGAGAAGTCAGACCTCCGCACGCTCGAGCTCTACGCGAAGAGCGCCGCGCGCCGAGCCGCGTACGCCTCGATGAGCGACTCCGAGAAGAAGGAGCTCGCCCAGGGCCTCGCCGAGGCCACCAAGGTCGACACCGGCCCCGACGTCGGCGTCGCCCAGGCCGCCCTCTCGGCCGCCACCGGAGTGCCGATGGTCGACCGGCTCCAGGGCGACCAGACGACGTGGCTCACGTGGGTCTACGCCGCCGCCCTCGGCGCCACGTTCTTCGGCTGGGAGCCCGAACAGCTCGCCTACCGCGCCGGCAGCGGCGACCTCTGGCAGGCGTTCACCGCGGGCTTCGCGCACTTCGGCAAGTGGCACCTGTTCGGCAACGTCGCCTTCCTGCTCGTGTTCGGCACCGCGGTCGAGCGCCGGCTGCCGCGCCTGCCGTTCATCGCGGCGCTCGTCGGCCTGGGGCCGCTCACGGCGCTGTGCCAGGCGCTCGACGCGACCGACGGCACGCTCATCGGCGGAGCGAGCGGCGTCGTCGCGGGCCTGCTCGGCCTGTGCCTGTTCGTGCAGCCGAAGGCGCGCGTGACGATGTTCCTGCGGCTCGACCGCATCTACCTGCCGCTGTGGGCGTACGGGCTCTTCTGGGCGGGCCTGCAGTGGCTGCTCTGGGCGAGCGGCGTGCCCGGCGTCGGCTGGGTCGCGCACCTGAGCGGCTTCGCTGCGGGCCTCGCCGGCGGCTTCGCGTGGCGCCGCACGCAGGCCTGAGAGCCCCGCGGCCCAGCCCCGAAGCACGCAAACCGCTGAACGCGGCGCGCCGGCTAGCCCGCTTCGGGCTTCGGCGGGTCGGGCATAAGACGCCCTCTGCGCGCTGGCGCGCTACGCCCGCCTACGCCCTACGCTCTCTTAGTCGATCCCCACCTGCGTGAGGAACTCGACGCTCTTCAGCCGCCGCCCGATGTGGTGCTCGATGAACAGGTTCAACAGCTCGCGCGCCTCGGCCCGAATCGCCGCGTCGTAGGGTATGCGCTCGCCCGCCTGCAGCGTCGCGAGCGCGGCGATGGTCTCGCCCCGCGCCGGCACCGCGAACGGGTACTCGGGCGCGCACCGCTCGCAAATGGCGCCGCCCTCGTCGGGGTCGAAGCGCGGCCGCTCGCCGCTCTCGCGCCCGCAGCGCGTGCAGGGCGAGAACTGCGGCCGAAAGCCGGCGAGCGCGAGCGTGTCGAGCTCGAACGCGATGAGCGACGTCGGCCCGGCCTGCGCCCGATCGAGCAGCGCGAGGTAGCCGAGCAGCGCGTCGAACAGCTGCGGGTGCGGCTCGTGGTCGCGCGTCACCTCGCGGCACAGCTCGAGCGCGTAGAGGCTGCGCGCGATGCGCCCGAGGTCGCCGCGCAGGTGGTGAAAGCTCGTGACGACGTCGGCGGCGTCGAGCCGGTAGGTGTCGCCGCGCCGCTCGACGAGCCGCGCCTTGAGGTGCGTCGCCGGCTCGAGCACGCCGGGGAAGCGGCGGCGGCTCTTGCGCGCTCCGGCGGCGAACGCCGACAGGCGCCCACGCCCCACGGTGAAGAGCGTGACGATGCGATCGGCGTCGCCGTAGTCGACGCTCGACAGCACGATGGACTCCTCGACGAAGCGCTCCATCCGTTACGGGCGCAGGTTCGCCGCGATCTGAGCCTGCGTCCACCACCACAGGAGCGCGAGCCCCAGCACGAGCACCGCCCCCAGGGCCACCATGATCTTCCAGGCGCTCTTGCGGCGCGCCGCCTCGAGCGCGATCGGGCTCTGCTCGGTCGGCGCGAGCGTGCCCGGGATCTCGTGGAACCGGTTCAGCACCTCGTCCGTCGAGAGCCCCAGCGCTTGCGCGTACGACTTCAGGTGGTTCACCACGAACACGAGCTCGGGGAAGCGGTCGTGCTGCCCGTCTTCGAGCGCCGCCACCAGCGTCGGAGGAATTCGCGTCGAGCGCGCCACCTCGTCGCGCGAGAGCCCGCGCAGCTCTCGCTGCTGGCGCAGAAACGCGCCGAACTCGGTGAACGTCACTGCCCCCCAGCCCCCGGAGGAGGCGGGCCCAGCCCTTCTTTGAGCCGCTTGCAGCCGTCGCGCTCGGCGTCGACCCGCGACTTCTCGAGGCAGCCCTGCAGGCTCTTGTGCGCCCCCGCGAGGTCGCCCTTCTTCGCGAGGCACACGCCCTCGCGAAGGTACGCGTCGGCCACGTCGGGGCACAGCTCGCGGAACTTGCCGTACGAGCGGCACGCCTCGTCGACCGAGCCCGTCTCGTCGTAGATCGTGCCCAGGTTGCGGTACCCGAGGCAGAACTTCGGCTCGAGCGTCACCGCCGCCTTGATGCTCTGAATCGCCTGCTCGGTGTCGCCCTTCTTGTACTGGGCCCAGCCCAGGTTCCCCTGCGCGAGAAAGGGCGTGCGGTAGAGCATGTCGTTGAGCGCCTCGCGGTACAGCACGATGGCGTCGTCGTAGCGCTTCTGATCCAGGTAGACGTTGCCGAGGTTCACCTTGCACTCCGAGAACGCCGGCTTGAGCTCGATCGCCTTCTTGTACGAAGCGATCGCGTCTTCGGGCCGCGCGAAGGCCATGTGCATGAGCACGCCCTTCGCGTTGTGCGCCTCGGGGAACTCGGGGTCGAGCGCCAGCGCGCGATCGAGCTCGAGCAGCGCAGCCTGCGGCTCTTTCTGCGACATGTTCACCGCGAGGTCGTAGTGGGCCTGCGCCTCCTGCTGCTCTTTCTCGGTGGGCACGTGCACGCAGCCAAGACCCGCCCACGCGAGCAGCAGCCACACGAACGAGCCGAACAGCTTGCCGATCGCGGCGGCCGACGACGTCGACGCGCTGTGCGCGGCCTGCGCCTGCACCGCGCCCGCCGGCCGCACGCCCGACTGCGAGCCCTTCTTCGCCGCCAGCGCCGTCGGGTCGCGCTGGAACACCGGCAGCGTCTTCATCAGCTGGTCCTGCTCGGCCGCCGGCTTCTGGCGGAAGTTCAGGTTGTCCATGATGAAGCCCATCGACTCGGTGAAGCCCAGCGCCTCGGCCTCTTCACCCTCGAACTGCTCGGCCGACGCCGCCCGGTTCGACGGCATGTACACCGCGCACTCGTTCGACTGCGGCATGTAGAGGTAGACGAACACCGCGAAGCCGCTGGGGCCCCGCAGCCCGAGAATGTACGCCTTCGCCGGCCCCGCCGTGCGCCCCGGCACCGCGAGGTGCGGCTGGTTCAGCGACTCGTGCAGGCTCATCACCTGCTCCTTGAGCGCCGGCAGACCCTTGAGGCGTTCGTCGATCGAGAACATCAGGCGCGCCGAATCGTGAGGAGGAGCTGGCTCATGGGGCTCAGCGCGTGGTGAGGGTGAACTCTTGCGTGACGTCGGCGCTCTCGGCCGCGTTCCGCTCGAACTTCACGAGGGGGTTGTCGATGACCACGTGGTCGCCCGCGGCCTGGCCTTCGCCGATGATGACGCGGAACACGTGCTCTTTGCTGAAGCTCTTGCGGGTGCCCGAGAGCTGCTTCTTCGCCATGAACAAGATCGTGTTCGTGCCGGGCTGCAGGTTCTTCGTGATCTCGCTCACGATCTGCTCGTCGCCGTTGCGCAGCTTCTTGAGCCACTTCGAGTTGACGTAGAGGTCGACGTCGAACTCGGTCATGCCCGGCGCGTTCTGCTCGGTCACGAGGAAGTACTTCTTCGACAGCACGCCCTGCGGCTTCGGCGCCGGGTGCTCGCCGCCCTCGACCTGCCGCACGTTGTAGCCCGGCGCGTCGATGAACACGTTGCCCGTCTCGTCGATGCGAACGTTCACCTTGTCGAACTTCTGGTTGGTGACCCCGTCGATGCGCACGCCATTCAAGTACACCGAGCCCCCTGCGAAGGCATGGCTGCAGAGCAGCAGTACGGCAGCGGGCAGGCAGCGCATGGACGAGCTCCTCGTGAGTTGACGACTTACCCCAAACGATCTCGTCCCGCGAAAATTTCAGTTCGTTTTCGCGAGCTTAGAAATCAAGCACCGGAATCGGCCATACTTGCGCCCGCGTGACCGGTTCCGCCACCAGCTTTCCCACGCAGGTGCTCGTCGTCGACGACGAGCAGTCGGTCATCGACGTGCTGTCGGCGGTGCTGAAGAAGGCGAAGCTGCCGGTGCGCTCCGCGACCTCGGGCGAAGACGCCATCAAGCTGCTCGACCTCGAGCGCTTCGGCTGCGTGCTCTGCGACAAGAACCTCCCGGGCAAGGGCGGCCTCGACGTCATCCGCGAGGTGAAGAGGCAGCAGCCCTACTGCGCGTGCCTGGTGATGACCGGCTACCCGACGGCCGAGTCGATGCTCGAGGCGCTGCGGCTCGGCGCCACCGACTACCTCGAGAAGCCGTTTCCCGAGCTGGGGCTCGTCGTGCAGCGCGTGCAGGCCGCGATGGAGCACGCCCGCACCGCGTTCGAGCGCGAGGCCCTGGTGCGCACGCTGCGAGAGATGCGCACGCGCCTCAAGAAGAGCGAAGAGGCGATCTTCCAGCGGCAGACCGAGCTCGACGTCTTCGTGCAGGTGCTCGAGCTGCGCGTCGAAGAGGCGACCGGCGCGCTCACGGCGAAGAACGGGCAGCTGCAGGCCGAGCTCGCCGAGCTGCGCGACAAGGCGCTGCAGCTCGCCACGAAGAGCGGGCGGCTCGCCGACACGCTCAAGGCGCACGCGACGCGCGCGGGCCTCGCCGCCCAGCGCCCCAACCTCTCGCTCGGAGACGCCCGCGAGGCCCTCGGGAACCTCGAGCGCTCGCTCACCGAGACCGCCGACGAGCTGACGAGGTAGGGGCGCTCTCGAACGGCCGCCGACGATGACGATCACGATCACGGCTACGACCACGATCACGAGCGCGAGCGCGTCCACGCGAGCGTTCCGCGGAACGGATCAAGACATCGCTGACACTCGGCAGCGCGCCTTCGAGGCCCGGAACTCGACACTGATGTCTTCGGTCAGCGACACGAGCGACGCGTCCTACAACCCAACCACGGTGTCAGCGATGTCTCATTCCGTTCCGTGGACGCGCTCGCGCTCGTGAACGTGGTCGTAGCCGTGATCGTGATCGTGGTCGTGATCGGCTTGGGTCGCGGGCACAACGGCTCGTCGCTCGTGCTCGACACACCACCGCTGCGGGAATAAGAGCGGGCGCACCATGTCCCAGATCGCGTCTGTGGTGGCCCGTGAAGTGCTCGACTCCCGCGGTAACCCGACCGTCGAGGTCGACTGCCGCCTCACCGACGGCTCGTTCGGCCGCGCCGGAGTGCCCTCGGGCGCGTCGACGGGCAGCCGTGAAGCGCTCGAGCTGCGCGACGGCGACCCCAAGCGCTACGGCGGCAAGGGCGTGCAGAAGGCCGTCGGCCACGTGCGCGACGTCATCGCCCCGGCGCTCAAGGGCCTCGTGGCGGTCGATCAGGTCGCGGTCGACGCGAAGCTGCTCTCGCTCGACGGCACCGAGAACAAGGGCAAGCTCGGAGCGAACGCGGTGCTCGGCGTCTCGATGGCGGTCGCCCGCGCCGCCGCCGCCTCGCAGCGCGTGCCGCTGTACCGCTACCTCGGTGGCGCTGACGCCCGCACCCTGCCCGTGCCGCTCTTGAACGTCATCAACGGCGGCGCCCACGCCGACAACAGCGTCGACATGCAGGAGTTCATGATCGTGCCCGTCGGCGCCCCCACCTTCCGCGACGCGATTCGCTGGGGCTGCGAGGTCTACCAGGCGCTGAAGAGCCTCTTGAAGAAGAAGGGCCACTCGACGGGGGTGGGCGACGAGGGCGGGTTCGCGCCGAACCTGAAGGCGAACCACGAGGCGATCGAGGTGATCCTCGAGGCGATCGGCAAGGCCGGCTTCAAGGCGGGCGATGAGTTCGTGCTGGCGCTCGACCCGGCGGCGAGCGAGTTCTTCGAAGACGGCAAGTACGTCTTCAAGAAGTCCGACGGCTCGAAGAAGTCGCCGAGCGAGATGGTGGCGTTCTGGGAAGACTGGGCGAAGAAGTACCCGATCGTGTCGATCGAAGACGGCCTCGCCGAGGGCGACAACGAGGGGTGGAAGCTCATCACCGAGCGGCAGGGCGCGAAGCTGCAGCTGGTCGGCGACGACTACCTCGTGACGAACCCGGCGCTGGTGCGGCGCGCGGTCGAGGCGAAGATCTGCAACTCGGTGCTGGTGAAGCTGAACCAGGTCGGCACGGTGACCGAGACGTTTCAGGCGATTCGCGAGGCGCGCAGCGGCGGGTGGACGGCGATCATCTCGCACCGCTCGGGCGAGACGCCCGATGACTTCATCGCCGATCTCGCCGTCGCGACCTCGGCCGGGCAGATCAAGACCGGCGCCCCCGCCCGCGGCGAGCGCATCGCGAAGTACAACCAGCTGCTCCGCATCGAAGAGGAGCTCGGGTCGGCGGCGATCTACGCCGGCCGCTCGGCGTTCAAGCGCCGATGAGCACCACGCTTCTCGCTGTCCTGCTCGCTGGAGGCCCCATGGTCTACGACTTCACGGTCAAGTCGATCGACGGCAAAGACGTGCCCCTGTCTTCGTACAAGGGCAAGGCGCTGCTCATCGTCAACACGGCGAGCGAGTGCGGCTACACGCCGCAGTACGAGGGCCTGCAGAAGCTGTACGACAAGTACAAGGCGAAGGGCTTCGAGGTGCTCGCGTTTCCGTCGAACGACTTCGGCGGGCAGGAGCCGGGCTCGAACGCCGACGTGAAGAAGTTCTGCACGCTCAAGTACAAGACGACGTTTCCGCTGTTCGCGAAGGTCGCCGTCAAGGGCGACGCCGCCGAGCCGCTCTACAGGTTCCTGCAGAAGGCTGGCGACGTGAAGTGGAACTTCCACAAGTTCCTCGTCGACTCGCAGGGCCGGCTCTCGGGCAGCTTCCCGTCCCGGGTCGAGCCCGAGTCCGACGAGCTCGGCAAGGCCGTCGAGGCCGCGCTGCCGGCGAAGTGAACCTGCACACGCGCTCGCTTGTGTGGAGCGCGATGCGGGCGCGCTCGCCTTCGGGAGCGTGAGGGCGAGGTCACCTCGAGCGCGGCTGCACGATGCTCGACACAAGTGAGCCCGGGGATACAGCCCGCCCCTCAGCTCGCCCAGCTCATGCTGGGCAGCGTGCGGCCGTCGGTCTTGTTGAGCCCGTAGAAGGTCGCGAGGCTGAACGCGCTGGCGAGCGTGTCGCCGACGCGCGCGAACCAGTCGGTCGCGATCTCGGTGGCGACGAGCGGCACGGGCACCACCGCGGTGACTCCGCCGACGACGGCCGAGACGACGAACGCGGGCAGGTACGCGATGACGCCGCCGAGCAGCAGCACCCCGAAGACCGGCCACCAGCGCGGCTGCACCAGCGACGTCGAGTACTCGAGCGGGTCGTCGCTGCGCACGCGGAAGGCGGCCTCGACGACGAACGACAGGAGCACGCCCTTCCAGATGCCGGGGAGGATGAGCAGCAGCGTGAAGAGCAGCGTGATGAGGCCGGCGCGAAAGCGCGCCCCGAACACGCGGCCCCACGACGAGGTGCCTTCTTTGAGCGCCTGGCCCAGCGACAGCGAGCGGCCCTCGGCGACGCCGACGAAGAGCGCGAGGCAGGCGATGTCGCCGATGAGCCCGATGAACGCGTCGTAGAAGTTCACCGCGCGCTGCGCAGCCAGGCCGTCGCTCACGCCCGCGTTCTCGACCGCCGCCGAGATGAGCCCGGCCGGCACCGAGAACACGAACGCGATGACCAGCACGGCGGGCAGCACCGGCACGAACATGCGCCAGCCGTTTCGCAGCGTGGCCCCGAGGCTGAACGGCGTCGACACGATGCCGAGCGGGTCGAGCGCGAGCGGCTGGCACGATCGGCACAGCGGCGGGTCGGCGGTCACGCGGCAGGTGGCGCACAGAAAGCGGCCGCAGCGCGCGCACGTGGCGATCGACGGCGACTCGGGGTGCTCGGGGCAGACGGCAGAGAGCTGGCCGCTGCTCCCCGGCGTCATCAGCTGATCGCGGGAGACGACCGGGCGTTCGTGGAAGCAGGCCGGGGCGGCGACTCGGCGGTCGTGGCGGCGGGCGTCTCGCGGCTCAAGAGGGTGTTCTTGCCGACCTTGAGCACGTTGCCGCGCCAGTTCACCGTGCGCAGGGTCGTGCCTCGCACCCAGGCGGCGAACATCAGCACGTCGCGCACCGGAGTGAGCAGCACGTACTTGAGCGCCATGCCGGAGCCGCGCGTCCACCGCGAGCAGACGTCGGTGAACACCGCGTTCCACGTGCAGGCGAAGGCGAGCACGCCGAGGCCGAGCAGCGAGGGCTCGAACAGGAAGAAGCCGAGCGCCCAGATGGTGGGGATGAGCAGCGGCTCGAGCCAGAACCCGGGAATGACGCGGAAGCGGAGCATCGCCCACCGCGAGTAGCGATCCCAGAACTGGGCGACGGTGCGCTTGCGCTGCACGTTCTGCACGAACGTCGGGCACGCGCGCGTGCGGAGCTTCGCCTGCTTCAGCCGGAAGCCGAGGCGCTGATCTTCGGCGAGCAGGTCTTTCACCTCTTCCCAGCCGCCGATCTTCGCGAGCGTCGTCTTCGACAGCGCGAGCGACTTGCCGACGATGAGGTTCAGGCCCCACGCCTCGGCGGTCGCCATGCTCGCCGCACAGAACGACGCGAGCGTCATGTGATCGAACGCCGCGCCGACCGACTCTTCTTCGGCGCCGGCGAAGATGTTCGTCGACAGCCCGATGCCCGGCTGGGCCAGCGCGGCCGCGTTCTCTTTGAGCCAGTGCTTCGGCACGCGCACGTTCGCGTCGGTGAGCGCGATGATCTCGTGCTTCGCGTGGCGCGTCAGGGTGATGAGCTGGTTGACCTTCGGGTTGAAGCCGGGCTCGCCCTCTTGCAGCACGAGCCGCACGTTGCGGTGCGCGTACTTCTCGGCGAACGCCTTCGCGACGGGGTACGCCGTGTCGTTCACGTCGCGCACGCCGAGCACGAGCTCGTACTCGGGGTAGTCGAGCTCGAGGTGCCGCTCGAGGTTCTCGACGAGATCGTCGTCGTACCCCGCCATCGGCTTCAGCACCGAGATCGGCGGGTACGACGGCGGAGCGGGAATCGGCCTGCGGCGCACGCGCCACAGGGCAACACCCTGAATCGCCCAGGTGCTGATCGAGAAGATCGTGAGTGAGAGCAGCGCGATGGCTGCCCAGCTCAGTGAGTGCAAGCGATGCCCGCCTCACGCGCCATGCCATCGAGGAAGCCCCAGAGGGCGTCGGCGGCCTTGCGGGTCGCGGCCTCGGCCGTCTTCGGGTCGGCGTGCCGGTCGATGAGCTCACCCACCTTGCGGGCGTGCTCGACGTCGTAGTGCTGGTGCACCTTGAAGAACGCGAGCGTCTTCGCATCGGTGACGCCGTAGAACTTCTCGAGGCCCTCGATCTTCGAGGTCGCGACCGCGGGCACCTGCGACTCGTACGCGTAGAGCGCGCACAGGCCGTCGGCCCACGACCCGTTCGCGATGTCGAAGAAGTCGTCGACCATCGCCTTCGTCTCGGGCAGCGGCTGCTCGGCCTTCACGCTCGCGCGGTCTGCGCCCAGGCCCTCGGCGAACTGCATCCACAGCTCGGGGTGGTCGGTGCCGTGAATCTCTTCGTCGGCGAGGTTCTCGGTGAGCACCTTGCGCGCGTCGATCTCGGGGCAGCGGCTGTGCACCGCCGAGACGAACCGCGGAAACGCCGACACCTGCGCGTGGTACTGGCCGGCGTAGCGCTTGAGTGTGTCGAGCGAGAGACGGCCCTCCGTCCACGCCTGGTAGAACGGGTGCTTGAGCAGGTGGCGCTCAGCGATGATCGCGTCGAGACGTTCAGACAGCTTCTGGGCAGACAGCTTCTGGGCAGAGAGCTTCATGTGGGGTTCCTCCTCCCGCGGGGTGACGGCTCAGGGTGCTTTTCGACAGGCGTGTCTATCTAAAGTCGGCGCTTCATTTCCAGATGGGGCATGCCTGCTTCTTCGAAGACCGCGCCGTGGGGCTCGTAGCCGTGGCGCTTGTAGAACTCCATCGCCGAGAGCTGGGCGTGCAGCATGATGCCGGCCATGGCGCGCTTCTTCGCCTCGTCTTCGAGCATGCGCAACAGCCGCGAGCCGACCCCGCTCTTGCGGTAGGCCTGGAGCACGGCCATGCGACCGACGCGGCCCCAGCTGCCGGCCTCGCCGTCGGGCGGAGCCTTCAGCGTCACGAGGCGCCCGGTGCCGATGGCGTGGCCCTTGTCGAGCGCGAGCAGGTGGTACGCGTGGGCGTCGTCTTCGTCGCGCTCCATCTCTTCGGGCACGCTCTGCTCCTCGATGAAGACGACCTCGCGAATGGCGAGCGCCTGCATCAGCTCGGCCTCGCTCTTCACGGGAGAAATGACGATCGAGGACTCAGCGACGGCCGGCATGAACGCGCGGCACCCTACGTGTTCCAACCGCTCCTGTCGAGGGTGGGAACGAGCGCCGCCGTGCTAGACGCGGGGCGCCCATGCCGCCGTCTGGGCGCGAGACCCGCGCGCCCGCACTCAGTCTCTATTACCTGTTCGTCTACGCCGCGATCGGCGTCAGCCTGCCCTTCTTTCCGCAGTACCTGAAGTCGCTCGGGCTGACCGGCACCGAGGTCGGCTTTCTGCTCGCGGTGAGCCCGGCGCTCTCGTTGGTGGGGCCGCCCTTCTGGGGGCAGCTCGCCGATCGCTCGGGGCGGCCGGGCCTGGTGCTGCTGCTCGTCACCGGCCTGTCGTGCGGCGTGTTCTCGCTGTTCCTCTTCGTGAAGAGCTTCGCGGCGGTGTTCGCCGTGTTCGTGGTGTACGGCTGCTTCTCGACGGCGATCTCGACGGTCATCGACTCGATGACCCTGCGGCACGTGCTGCGGCAGGGCCAGAGCTACGCGCGCGTGCGGCTGTGGGGCTCGATCGGCTTCGCCGTGACGTCGCTGGCGTTCGGGCGCCTGGTCGACGTCATCGATCGCCGGGTCGTGATCGCGGTCGTCGCCCTGAGCGCGATGGGCACGGTGTGGACGCTGGTCGGCCTCGCGCGCGTTCGCGTCGAGCCCGGCGCCGGGCCGCGCCCGACGATCGCGTCGGCGCTGGGGCTCGCCGAGAGCCGCGAGGTGCGCCTCTTCCTCGTCGCGGTCGCGCTTCACTGGTTCGCGTGCGGGCCGTACCACTCGGCGCTCTCGATTCACGTGACGGCGCTGAAGCTGCCGACGCACGTCATCGGCGACGCGGCCACGCTCGGCGTCGTGGCCGAGATCGCGGTGATGACCACGTGGCCGCGCTGGGGGCACAAGGTGTCGCCGCGCACCCTGCTCTTTCTCTCGTTCGCGGCGAGCGCCGTGCGCTGGGCGGGCATGGCGCTGACGACCGACGGCGACGTGCTGGTCGCCCTGAGCCTCTTTCACGGCCTCACCTTCGGCGTCTTCTTTCTCTCGGCGGTGGCGTTCATGGCCGAGCGGGCTCCCGACACGCTGCGCGCGACGGGGCAGGCGCTGTTCGTGGCGTCGGCGTTCGGCGTCGGGGGGCTGACGGGCTACCTCGCGACGGGCGTGGGCCTCGACCTGTTGCCCTCGAGCAACGTCGTGTTCGGCATCGCCGCGGCGCTCGAGCTGGTGCCGGCCCTGTTGGTGTTGCGGCTCAAAAGAATTCGGGCGCCGGTGTAACGTCAGGGGCGCAATGCGTCGCCTCCTGCTGCTCGCCGTCGTGGTCTCTGCCGCGCCCGCGCTCGCCCAGAAAGAGAAGTTCTTCGGCAACGGCAAGCCGCTCGTCTTCCGCGAAGAGGGGCGCGACCGCCAGTTCGCGAAGACGAAGTTCGCGAAGGCGCTGGTGAACGGCACCGAAGACCCGAACTGCGTGCAGCTGCTCGGGGGCATGCTGACGCTGCTGGCCGAGATCATGCCGACGCTGCACCAGCGCGACGCGAACTTCCTGCTCGACCCGGCGCTCATCAACGCGGCGCAGCTGCAGCTGGGCACGGTGAACGGCGTGGCGCAGGTCGGCTACGACGTCGTGCAGACGCCGCGCTGGCCGTCGATCGACTACCTGCACGCGATGGTGCGCCGGGTGCTGATCGACAAGCGGGTGCCCGATGAGTGGCTCGCGACCGCCGAGGCCATCAACGGCACGGTCGAGATCATCGACGTCGGCAAGCTGAAGATGGCGAACGAGAAGCTGAAGCTCGTCGACAGCGCGTACTTCACCCTGCCCGCCCTGCGCGATCGGTACGAGCTCGAGTTCTTGCGGGCGAACAGCGCGGTGACGACCGACGTGCTGGCCTCGTTTCGCGACGCGTACCTCGACCGCGAGGTGGCGTGGGGCAACCTCACGCTGCTCGACACGGGCGTGAAGGCGCAGAAGCGCTTCGTGAAGGGCAAGAAGCTGCCTCCCGGCATGGAGGAGCTCGGCGCGGTGCTGCAGTGGACGCCGCCCGACCCGCGGCAGAGCGAGATTCAGTACACGGCGCGCAAGGCGCCGCCGCCGGTCATTCTCTACGTGCACCTGAACGCGCGGCAGTTCATCGATCTCGAGAAGGTGCCGGTCGGCAAGCGCATGCTCGTGAAGGGCCGCTTCTGGGAAATGAACCAGACGGTCACCGAGGTCGAGATCAAAGAGGCGCTCTTGTTCGAGGACCGGGACTTTTCGGCAGGCGTGGTACTGGCTGACCCCAACGCGGTCGCGCAGTGTCCGCTCGCGGTGAACGACCTGACGGGCACCGCGCCCGTGCAACCCGGCGGATTCAAACGCTGATCGGGTCCTGGCAGACCTCCGTCACCGGTCAGAAACCTCCGTAGATCGAGGGAGTTGCTGGTGGCATGCGCCCTGCTGCGCTCGCCCCCGTCATGAAGATCGTCAAGAACGCGGCGGGGGCGGTGGGGCTTACGGGTTCGAAATCGGGAGTGGGCTCGGACGTCAGCCCGTTCAAGAAGGTGATGAACGGCGGCGGGAAAGAGCCGAGCGGGAAGCTGAGCGGGGCGCCACTTCGGGCCGCGTCGCTCCCGCATGGCGCGCCGGACGAGAAGAGCGCGCTGAGGCCGCCGCCGCTGCCGGGCGGGGTGACTCCGAAGCGCGCGCTCGCGACGAGGAGCGCGGTGCTGACTCCGCCGCCGGTGCTGAAGGCGGTTCGCTCGGCCGAGGCGGCGCGCGACACGGCGCGGGCGACGGCGCACGCGAAGGCCGACAACCTCGTCGAGCTGCGAAAGGAATCTGTGGCTCAGAACACTCAGCGGTACGACACGCGGCTGGTCGATCTCATCTGCCAGGAGCTCAAGATCGGGTTCACGGGCGACGAGCTCGGAGCGCGGCGGCGCGAAGCGATGGCGGCCGCGAATTCGGATCGCCTTCCGCCGGTTCCGCAACAACAGCAGCAGCAGCAGGTGGCGACGGTGACTCCGATCTCTCAGACGACCGAGCTGGCCCAGGCGAAGCACGAGGCCGAGGTGAAGGCGGCCTCGGCGGTCGAGCTCATCGAGAAGATCGAGGTGTTCGTGAAGTCGCAGCGCCCCGGGCTCGCGATCACCCTCGACGGCTCGCTCGGCGCGCGCGTCGAGATCGAGCGCCTCGGCCCCAAGGAGGTCGCGATTCGCGTCGTCGGCAAGAACGGCCCGCCGGCGCCGGAAGACATCGGGCGCATTCGCGAAGAGATGCGCGCGCGCGGGTTGAAGGTCGGCGCGCTCTCGGTGGCTTGAGCCGCGGGCGAGGCCGGCGGCGCAGCGGAGCTACTTGCCGCCCGGCTGCAGAAGCAGGTCGCCGCGCTTGCCTTCTTTGTCCTTGAAGGCTTCGGCGGTGTCGAGGGCGGCCTTCTTCTCGGCGATGTTCGGCCACTTCGTGGCGTACTCCGAGTTGATGCCCTTGAACTCGGCCCACTTCTCGGGGAGGTCGGACTCCGGGAAGATCGCCTTGGTCGGGCACACCGGCTCGCAGGCGCCACAGTCGATGCACTCATCCGGGTGGATGACGAGGAAGTTCGCCCCCTCGTAGAAGCAGTTGACCGGGCAGACCTCGACGCAGTCTGTGTACTTACATTTGATGCACGGTTCCGCGACGATGTAGGCCATGTTGGGCGCCCCTATACAACAAATCCCTGCTGCTTCAAGAGCTCCGCGACGAGCACCGCGCCCTTCGCTGCTCCCATCTTCGTGTTGTGGCTGACGAGCACGTACTTCACGCCGTTGTCGAGCACGCCGTCTTCACGAATTCTCCCGACGCTCGTCGCCATCCCGCCCTCGGCGTCGCGATCGAGCCGAGGCTGAGGCCTGAACGGGTCGTCGCTCACGCTGATCCAGTGCTTGGGTGAGGTCGGCAGCGCGCGCGCCGCCTCGTGCCCCTTCCACTCGCGCATCGCGGCGGCGACCTCCGAGACCGACGCCTTCTTCTTGAGCCCCACGTACGCTGCCTCGGTGTGACCCTCGAGCACCGCCACGCGCGTGCACGTGCACGAGACCTTCACCGCGTGCGGCGACTGAAGGCCCCCGAGAATCTTCTTCGTCTCGATCTCGACCTTGCCCTCTTCCTTCGCGATGTGGGGGATGACGTTGTCGATGATGTCGAGCCCGATGACGCCCGGCGACCGGCCGGCGCCGCTCACGGCCTGCAGCGACGTCATCATCACCGCCTGAACCCCGAACGCCGACTCGAGCGGAGCGAGCGTCACGGCGAGCCCCGTCGTCGTGCAGTTGGGAATCGGCACGATGAACCCCTTCCAGCCGCGGCGCTTCTTCTGCGTCTCGATGAGCTTGCTGTGGTCGGCGTTCACCGGGGGAATCAACAGCGGCACGTCTTCCTCGTAGCGGAAGGCCGACGCCGCCGAGATGACGGGGATGTCGCGGGCGAGCTTGGGCTCGAGCTCCTTGGCGACGTCGCTCTCGACGGCGCTGAAGACGAGATCGAAGTCGGCGGCCTTGAGGTCGGCTCCCGACTGCACCGTCATCTTCGCGATGTTCGCGGGCAGCTCTTCAGAGAGGAACCAGCCGAGCATGCCGTTCGGGTACTTGAGCGCCTCGGCGTACGGCTTGCCGGCGTTGCGAGGGCTGGCGGCGAGGCCCGTCAGCTCGAACCACGGGTGGTCCTTCAATGCCGAGACGAACTGCTGGCCGGCGAGGCCGGTGGCTCCGATGAGGCCGCAACGAAGTTTCTTCATGGGGGCGAGATAGCGCTAGTGTGGCCCGCCTTTCAATCACCGGGCCACGGCCGGGGCCTGGCTCGTCTCACCTGCAGGGTGCACGCATGCTCGCCCCCCTCGTTCTGGCCGCAGCGCTGTTCGACCCCGTCACCGGCGCGAAGACCCTCGACCGCGGCCTGCTGTCCGCGCCGCTGTCGGGGGATCTGTCGCTCGCCGCCCGCGCGTGGGCGCTCAGCCGCCGCAGCGAGCTCGGCCTGCCGCCCGACTCGTCGCTGGCCGTCGGGCCCATCTTCGGCACGCGCTTCGGCGCCTCGATTCACCTCGATCAGCAGGTCGACGGCGTCGAGCTCTACGGCGCGAACGCGGTCGTCACGCTCGACGAGCAGGCGCGCGTGGTGCTCTTCACGTCGGGCCTCGTGAGCTACCGCGAGGCGCGCAAGACGTGGGTCATCGGCGAGGCCGAGGCGCTGAGGCGAGCGGCGCAGCAGGTGGTCCTGCCGGCGCTGAGAGACGACGGCACGCCGTACGGCGCGGCGCGCCGGGTCTACCTGCCGGTCGGCGACGAAGTACACGCCGGGTGGATCGTGCATGTCGCGAGCGTCGACCTGCGCCAGAACGCGTACCTCGCCGTCGACGCGACGACGGGGGCGACGGTGCAGAAGTGGAACCGCGTCTTCAACGCGGCGCTCGACGCGAACGCGTACAACCCGACGCCGGGCGGCATCGACGCGGGCGTGGGCGTCACGCCGACGATCAAGGTCTCGCTCACGCACGCCGACGGAGGCTCGATGCTGGCGCCGGGGCAGACGGTGCTCACGGGCACGCAGCTCGACGTGCAGAACTGCTGCACGGTCGCGGGCTGCGACACGACGGCGCCCGACGCGGGCCCCAAGCGCGCGCGCGGCACCACGATGCTGAACGTCGGCATCATGATCCCCCTGCGCTACGACGTGCCGACCTGTGACTGGGTGCAGAGCGCGACGAACGACCCGGCGAAGCACGACGCGGGCTCGTTCGAGTACCCGCCGATCGACCCGCCCGCTGCGGGGCCCTTCAACCCGCTCGACCCGGCGTCGAGCGATTCGTTCAGCGAGGTGCACGCGTTCTACCAGGTGAACCGCGTGTACGACTGGCTGCGGGGGCTCTCGCGCGCCGCCCGGCCGTACTACCCGAACAACCCGCGGCTGATGACGCCGTTCTCGATGCGCGAAGAGACGCGCGGCCGGAAGCCGGCGATTCGCACGAACGTCGTGTTCCCGAACCTGCTCGAGATCATCCCGCCGGGCGGCGGCATCCCCGCGTGCCTCGCCGACATGGATGCCGGCTGCGTGATTCGAACGTTCACGCGCATCGACAACGCCGCGTTCATCGCGCAAGAGAGCTTCAGCCAGATCCCCCTGCCCGAGTACCAGAACGATCGCGACACGCTCATGATCTTTCAGGGCGACCGCGCCGACTTCGGCTACGACTCGACGGTGCTCTGGCACGAGTTCGGGCACGGCGCGATCTACGCGACCGCCGGCCTGGCGCTCGACCGGCTCTCGGTCGACCAGCGGTCGGCGAACAACGAGTCGGGCGCACTGCACGAGGGCCTCTCTGACTTCATCTCGGGCGCGTTCGGCGGCGACCCGTTCATGGGCCGCTACGTCGGGCCGCGCATCGGCGGCGGAGGCGGCACCATCGGCGTGCGCACCGAGCCGTTCTTGCGCGATCTCGACAACACGCTGTCGTGCCCCGAGGTGCTCAGCGGCGAGGTGCACGACGACGCCCGGCACGTGGCCGGCGCGCTGTGGCACGCGCGAAGAGATCTGTTCCAGGGCAACGACAACGGCGCGACGTTCGACGCGATGTTCTACGCGATGCTGGTCGGCATCACGACGTCGGCCAACTTCACCCAGGTCGCGAACGTGATGAGCGCGAACGTCGAGCGCGCGTTCCCCGACGGTGGGCAGGCGCTCGCGGCGATCTTCGATCAGCGCGGCGTCACCAACTGCGGCAAGGTGCTCGACGTCACCGGGCTGCCGGCCCGGCCCATGTACGGCATCGGCGCGCGCGCTCAGACCCCGTACACGACCGGGGTGATCCCCGGGCCTTATCAGCTGCGCGTGCGGACCCCGAACGGCGCGTCGGCGGTGCACGTCACGGCCAACGCGGGCAGCGGCAACCCGCTCGACATCTTCGGCGGCGGGCAGACCCGGCTGAAGGCGCTGGTGCGCGCCGGCTCGCCGATCACCTTCCAGCCCTCGGGCACGATGCTGCAGAACGACGCGCAGGCGAGCGTCGACGTCGCGGTCGCAGCGATGACCGGCGCCGCGAGCGCGAACATCCCCATCACGGCGCCGTGCGGAGCGAGCTCCGACGTCTACGTGTCGATCGCGAACGACGGCACCGGCGCCGTGACGCTGCAGAACCTCGCCGTCACCGTCACCGCCGCCACGAGCTGCGGCACCACCGACGGCGGCACGACGACCGACGGCGGCATGAGCGGCACCGACGGCGGCCCGAACAACATGACGAAGACGCTCGACCCGATCGGCGTCGTCGACGGCCCGAACGCCGGCTGCAGCTGTGCCGCGTCTCCTGCGGGTGCGCTGCTGGCGCTGCTTTTGGGGCTCGCGCTCCGCCGGAGCCGCAGCAAGGGCTCTACTTGATCGGGCAGCTGTAGGGAGCCATGGAGGGCGGGCAGACCATCGCCCTCAACATCTGCTCTTTGAGCTCCTTCAAGAGATCCGTCGACTGGCCGACCGTGGTGGTCGAGTTCGCGGCGACTCCTGAGCCGCCCACCCCGGCGCCCGCGCTGACGATCGTCGCGTGGCTCGTGGGCGACGCCGACACCGACACGCCGGCCGTGACCGGGCCCACCGAGACCTCGAAGGTGTCGGCGTGGCCGAGCATGACGTCCGAGAGCGGGCCGTTCTGGTTGTTGACGGGGCCGGCGCCGACCTGCAGCGACGCGCCGAGCGGTGCCGTCTGGAGCGCCGCGCCGTGCCCCACGACGAGACCGCCCGAGACCGAGCCGTCGGTGCAGACGGCGTCGGTGACGCCGACGGTGGCGTCGAGGACTTCGCCGGCGCTGGCGCTGGCGCTGAGGGTGAGGCACGCGCCCGAACGGGGCGGAGAGATCGGTGAACCCATGGGGTGCTCCTTGCGTCTGGCTCCGTGATTGGAGCGATGAGCTCGATTGCACGGGGCGCACCGCCGCCAACGGCCGGAGCACACGAGGGCGAGCGCCCCTGGCTGCATCGGGAGCGCCCGACGAAGGTCGGGGCGAGGCTACGACAGGGCCCCTCAGCTGCCGCCGTCGCGAGCGGCGTCGTCGGAGCCGTCGGAGGGCGTGCGCAGATCGGGCGGCACTCCGAGCGACTGGTGCTCGGAGACGAGGTTCCACAGCTCTTTCTCGGCCGCGTAGATCCACAGGGCGCGGAAGGGCGGCAGCACCTGCTGCTTCGGCGGCTTGCCGAGCCGCAGCACCACGACGCCCGAGACCCAGCCCGACTTGCCGTCCTGCGCGAGCCGCGCACGCGGGCCGTCTTCGATCTTCAGCGTGAACACCGCCTTCTTGAGCTCGGGCAGCTTCGGGCGGGCGAGCTCCTTGAACTTCGCGCCGCCCTCGTAAACGTCGCTCGGGTCGGTGCCGATGAGCACGGCCTCGCTCGAGTCCGAGGTGCGCTCGACCTTGACCGCGATGTCGTCGAGCATGCGCTTGGTCAAGCCGACGAGCTCTTCGGTGCCCGAGGGCTTGTCGGGGCCGGCGGTCTCGGGGCTCTTCAGCTTCTTCGCGGCGTCCGGCGCGTAGAGCTCGGCGTCGGGGTAGCCGAACGAGACGTGCAGCGCGTCGATGCGCCACATGTTCTTCGGCGGCGGTCGCTCGGTCGCGTCGCCGGGGCTCCTGATGCCGCCCTCGAGCGTCGGCGGAGCGTCGTGGATCGCGTGCCCCGTCACGCGCGCCTTCCAGAACTTCGACGCCTTGCCGCTGCGCGTCTGCTCGAAGCGCACGAAGTCGTAGAACCAGCCCGAGAGCTCGCCGGGCGCGAGCTGCACGTGCGGGCTCGACGACGCCTTCACGAACTGGTCGCCGCGCAGCCCGTAGGGGATGAGCTCGGTGCGCATGTTCTCGACCACGGTGTCGCGGTTCGTGAACGTGTCTTTCGGGCCGAGGCCGTAGACGACCGCGTCGGCGGTGAGCACCTCGTTGAGGCGCTCGGGCTCTTGCGCCTCGAGCGCTCCGTAGAGCTCGACGATCTTGGCCGTCAGCTCTGCCTTCGGGTCGGGCGGCGGCGGCGGCGGCTTCGGCGGCGGCTTCTTCTCGCACAGGGCACCGAGGAGCAGCGGAGCGAGCAGGACGAGGCGGCGCACGGGCCGCGCAGTCTCGCACGTGCCTCACCACGCCCCGAAGCACTTCGCGCAGGGCCCACGGCTGCGCGAGGGCTGGGGCAGCGGGCTCGCGCACCGCGACGTGCCGATACCGTCGAGATCACCTCGCGGCGCCGAGGCCGCGGGGCCCCAGGTGATCGAGCGGGCTCGCGCGCCGCGACCTGCAGCTGCGGCCCCCAAGGCTGGCGTCCGAGGTCGCCACCGTCGAGATCACTTCACGGCGCCGAGGCCACGGGCCCCAGGAGATCGAGCGGGCTCGCGCGCCGCGACCTGCAGCTGCGGCCCAAGGCTGGCGTCCGCTCACGGCGCCGAGGGCACGGGGCCCAGGTGATCGAGCGGGTCGACCGGCTTGCCGTCTTTGCGCACCTCGAAGTGCAGGTGCGGCCCGCTCGTCGCGCCCGAGTCGCCGACCGTCGCGATCACCTGCCCTTCCCTCACCTTCTGGCCGGTCTTCACGCGCAGGTCGCGGTTGTGCGCGTAGAGCGTGACGAGCTTGTTCGGGTGCTCGACGATCGCGATGAGCCCGTAGCCCTTCTGATCGCCGGCGAACAGCACCTCGCCCGGCCCCGCCGTCTTCACCGGGGTGCCGGCGGGCGCGGCGAGATCGATGCCGTCGTGCGCCTCGGTGCCCTTGCGGCCGAAGCGCGCGTAGAGCACTCCGCGCAGCGGCCAGTCGAGGGTGCCGTCGGGCTTGCCGACCTTCACGGGCCCCTTCTTGGGCGGCGGAGGCGGCGGGCGATCGGGCGCGGCCGGCTCGGGCGAGTCGACCTCGGCGACGCTCTTCGGGGCGCCGCTGCCGGGGATGAGGAGCTCCTGGCCGATCTGCAGCGTGGCCGGGTCTTCGATGCCGTTGACCGCCATGAGCTCGTCGACCGAGAGGCCGTAGGTGCGGGCGATGCGGTAGAGCGTCTGGCCCTTCTCGACCTTGTGGCGCACCGACACCAGCTCGGGCTCGGGGTGCGGCGCGTCGAGGCGGGGCACGCCGGCGCGCGGCTCCTGGCTCGTGGCGGTCACGCACGACGCCAGCACCAGCAGGAGGAGCGCGGCTCTCAACGCGCCTGCAGGAAACCCTCGAGCTGCCACTCGCGCAACGTCTCGATCATCTTCGTTTCGGTGAGGTCGAGCTGCAGCGGCGTGATCGAGATGCGGCGGTGGTCGTGCACCGCGGTGACGTCGGTGCCGTCGGCCTTCTCGTGCTCGTAGCCGGTGCCACCGATCCAGTAGTAGCGGCGCCCTCGCGGGTCTTCTTTCTCGACGACGTCGCCGGTGTAGCGGTGGCGGCCGAGCCGCGTGATCTCGTAGCCCTCGGGCGGGCCGTGGCTCGGCACGTTGACGTTGAGCAGGGTGCGGTCGGGCAGCGGGTTCGCGAGCGCGGCGGCGGCGAGCGAGCCGGCGAACTTCGCGGCGTGCTCGAACTCGAACTGGCGGCGCGAGGCGAGGCTGAAGGCGATAGCGGGCACGCCGAGCAGCGAGCCCTCCATCGCGGCGGCGACGGTGCCCGAGTAGATGACGTCGTCGGCGAGGTTCGGCCCGTGGTTGATGCCCGACACCACGAGCTTCGGGCGCTCGTCTTTCATGAGGTGGTGCACGGCCATGTAGACGCAGTCGGCGGGGGTGCCGTCGACGGCGAACCAGCGCTCCTGGAGCTTGCGGGCGCGCAGGGGCCGGTGCAGCGACAGCGAGTGAGAGGCGGCGCTCTGCTCGCTCTCGGGCGCGACCACCCAGACCTCGGCGAGCGGTGAGACGGCGTCGACGAGGGCCTTGAGGCCTCGCGAAGAGATGCCGTCGTCATTCGAAACCAGGATGCGCATGGGGCTCTTGTACACTAGAGAGAGAACCCGTCTCGTGAAGCTCGGCCTCGTCCTCTCGGATCTGCACGTCGGCACCGGCCACCGCAAGGGTGAGATCAACATCTACGACGATTTCCGGGAGGACGACCGGTTCCGCCAGCTGCTCGAGCGCTTCTCGACCGGCGAGCACGAGAACGACGAGGTTCACCTGGTGCTGAACGGTGACATCTTCGACCTCTTGAAGGTGCCGGTGAACGGCAAGTTCCCCGACGCCATCACCGAGCGCCTCGCGATCATGAAGCTCGAGCAGTGCCTGACCGGGCACCCAGCCGTCACGAAGGCGCTCGGCGCGTTCTTGAAGAACGGTCGCAACCGCATCACGTACCAGCCCGGCAACCACGACATGGAGCTCTTCTTCCCCGGCTGCCAGCGCCTGTTCACGCGCGCGGTGACCGGTGAAGACAACCACGCGCGGCTGCAGTTCGTGCCCGAGGAGCCGTTCTTCACCCTCGACGGCGTGCAGTTTCACCACGGGCACCAGTTCGAGGCGATTCACGCGTTCGACTTCAAGAAGCTGTTCCTCACGCGCGGGCAGAACGAGCCCATCTTGAACCTGCCGTGGGGCTCGCTGTTCATCCTCCACGTGGTGAACAACCTGGTGAAAGAGCGGCCGCACCTCGACAAGGTGATGCCGTTCTGGCCGCTGTTCGTCGGCGGCATGATCTTCGACACCGGGTTCACGTCGAAGATGATCGCCGAGTGCCTCATCGCGCTCGTGCGCGCGCGGCTCAACCCGAAGTGGTGGGGCAAGCGGCCGTTCGAGAAGGTGAGCCGCTTCTTCCAGAACCAGGTCGGCTTCTTCGAGCACCTCGACCGCTACGCGCAGCGCATGCTGCAGCAGTCGGCCGAGCTGCAGGCCGTCTTCATGGGCCACACCCACATGGAGATGGTGCGCAGCTTCGCGAGGGGCAAGGTCTACATCAACACCGGCACGTGGATGCCGATGGTCAACCTGCGCCTGTCGAACCTCGGGCAGAGCCTCGCGCTGCACTACGGGCTCATCGAGTGGCGCGACGACGGCCCGCCCCGCGCGTCGCTGCACCGGTGGCACGGGCGGCGCGCCGACACCGAAGAAGTGATCTCGTAGGGCTGACTCTCGACCCCCATGCCCCCGCCGCCGCGGCCGCCTCCGAAGAAGAAGAAGGTCTTCGTGAAGGAGGCCACGCCGGAGCAGGTGCTCGCGCGCGGCCGCGGCGCCCTGCTCGGCCTCGCGGTCGGCGACGCCTTCGGCACCACGCACGAGGGCAAGCGCTACCAGGCCCCGATGTTCCCCACGCTGTGCGGGGGCGTCTACACGGACATCGTCGGCAAGGGCCCGTTCGACGTGAAGGCCGGGCAGGTGACCGACGAGACGCAGATGGCGACGGTGCTCGCGGCGTCGCTGAAGGAGCACAAGAGGTACGACCTCGTCGACACGGCGAAGCAGTACGCGAAGTGGGTGCCGCACGCCTTCGATGTCGACCCCGAGACGAAGGCCGCGCTCGAGCTGCTCGTCGACGGGCGTACGGGCGAGCAGACGGGCCGCCGCCACTGGATGAACACCCGCCCCAGGCCCGCGGGGAACAACTCGCTCGCCCGCACCGCGCCCATCGGCGTGTTCTTCTACAAAGACCAGGCGCGGCGCATCGAGGCGTCGATGCTCGACTCGGCGGTGACGCACTTCGACCCGCGCTGCCAGCTCGGCTGCGTGATCGTGAACGCGGTCATCGCGGCGTCGATGTACTCGCCGAACGAGAAGGCGTCGCACGAAGATCTGCTGAAGCAGATCGAGGCCGACCTGTCGATCGCCGCGGCCAACCTCGGGCGCGCACAGCCCGACATCATCATGCACACGACCGACGCCGCCGAGTGGCTGCGCGAAGACGTGCGCCTCGCCCGGGAAGACGACCCGCAGCTGTACGGCCCCGAGCTGCACCTGCTCGCGCCCGAGAAGCCGATGCGGGCGTCGCTGCGCCTCGCGCTGTGGGAGCTGTTTCACGCCCCCGACTTCGAGCAGGCGCTGATCGACGTCGTGAACCGGGGCGGCGACGCCGACGCGAACGCCGCCATCACCGGCGCGATGTACGGCGCCTGGGTCGGCGAGGCCGGCATCCCCCCCCGGTGGACGGAGGCCGTCATGGAGGCCCTGCGCGAGCGGCCGGGTCACCTCGCGAACACGTACCACCCGAAGAACCTCGTGCTGCTCGCGGGCACGCCGCCCGACGCGAGCGCGAAGCCTGCGACGCCCGAGAAAGAAGGCCCGACCACGGGCTTCATCAAGGGCTGACGCGCGAGACTGAAGACCGCGTGACGGGCCGCCAGGCTCACGGGCTCACCGTCCACACCGCGACCTCGTCGCCGACGCGCGCGAGCCCTGCCCGCTCGACCCAACCCACGAGCCCGCGCCGGTGCATCGCGGCCTTCACGAACCCGGGCTGCTGCAGCTCGCGAGCGGGCTTGCTGCACGGCGCGTTCTCGGAGTCGATCACCACGCAAGCGCCCGAGGGGAAGACGAGGCGCGACGAGGGCGCCAGCTGCGAGAGCCGGGGCAGCCCCGAGAGCACGAGGTTGGCGCCGAGCTTCGACCACTCGAGCGCGGGCACCCGCAGGGCCGCGGCGATCTCGGCGAGCTCCTCGGCAGAGACGAGCGAGAGCTGGCGGGCGTTGGCGATGAGCGCTCCGCGGGGGTGCTGGGGCTCGCGCACGCCGGCGGGCCGGGTGAGGCCGAAGTGGCGATCACCCGCGAGGCCGCCGAGCACGAGCTGCAGCGCGTCGGCAGAGCGCGTGACGAACGACCCGGCGGTGTCGGCGATGCCGAGGCCCGACAGGCGCGCGGTGGAGGTCTGCTTCAACGCGCGACAGCGTAGCCGACGACCGGCACCTGCAGCTCAGGCGGCGTGAGGGCGCGCGTGCCGATCAACTCCCGCGGCGGCGTAGCCGACGAGCCGCGTCTCGAGCTCGTGCTGTGGCAGCTGCGTGATGCGGCCCGCCCCGTCCCACAGCGTGAACAGCCGCGTGCCCGTCACGACGACGCTCGAGACGGCGAGCGCGATGCAGACCGCTTGCGAGCCCCACACGAGCTCGACGGCGACCGTCGCGCCAGCCGCGAGCTGCTCACGCAGCGCAGCGACGAGCTGCACGGCGGTATCGCTCTGCGCGACGACCGCGGGGCGGCCGAACAGCGTCGCCTGGAGCTCGGCCACCTGGCGCTGCGTGAGCGTCTCGCCGGCGTCGACCCGCGCGAGCAGCGCCGGCACGAGCAGGTCGAGCGCCCGCGAGGGCTGCCCGGCGCCGGGCGCACGGCACAGCCACTGGTTGCCCCGGGTCAGCACCTCTTCTGCGGGCGAGGCGAGGCCGCTGACGAGCCGCACGTAATCGGCCGGAGCCTCGAGCGCGAGCTGAATGACGACGGAGGTCGCGGCGCGCGCGAGCCGACCGCGGCCCGCGATCGACGCCGGCGTCGCGAGCTGCTGCACCAGCTCGCCGACCAGCACCGCCGGAGCGAGCGCCAGCTCATCGAGCAGCCGGCCGAGCAGCCGACCCGTCTCGAGCAGGTGAAAGAGCGCGAGCACTCCGACGTGACCGGCGCCGCGCTCGACGGCCTCGCGCACCGCGGCGAAGGCCTCGCGGTCGGCGCCAGAGCGCAGAGAGAGCAGTCTCTTCACCTCGCGCTCGTGCTTGCGCACGAGGCCCTTCGCGGCCCGGCCGGTCGCTCCGTCGTCGGGCTCGAGGGCGATCGGCACGCAGTGCACGACGCTGAGCGCCCTCCAGGTCGGGTCGGCCCGGTCGAGCCGGGGGCCGAGCAGCAGGTCTCGCAGGGGCGGCAGCGCACGGCGTGACGGCTCGAAGAGGACCGGCGTGAGGGCGCGCACCGGCACATTCTCTATGAAATGTGTGGGTTGTTGCCGGCCCAGAATTGGCGCGATGTGATCGGGTAGCCAAACCGGCGATATGCACGACCGATGCTGCAAAATCGAGGCGTTGTACCGACGCAACCATTCTCACATTACGACGATAATGCGCGCACCCCGCCCCCGGAGTCACAATATGCGCCAGTCCCTCCCCCGTCCCTCACGGCGGGTGACGTTCACGATGCTCGTGGCAGCCACGGCATTGCTGCCAGCCTGCCAGGGCTGCACGAAAGGCCCGGCGCGCGAGACGCTCAAGGCCGAAGGCGAGCCCTGCGAGGCCGACGCTGACTGCGAGACCGGCCTGTGCTTTCAGCTGCCGGGCAAGCCGCAGGTGTGCGGCCGCCGCTGCACGGCCGGCTGTGACGCGGCGACCGAGGTCTGCACGCAGCTCGGCTTCGAGAAGTACGGCTGCGTGCCGAACCAGAGCGCGACGTGCACGCCGTGCGAGACGAACTCCGACTGCCCGTACGCCGCCGACCGCTGCATCGTGGTGAACGGCGCGAAGGTCTGCGGGCAAGACTGCAGCTTCGACAGCGTGTGCCCCGCCGACTTCCGCTGCGACAGCGCGCGCGACGTCACCGGCAACGACGTGCCGGCGCAGTGCCAGCCCAAGAGCGGCACCTGCGGCTGTGTCTCGACCAGCTACGGCCAGACCATCGCGTGCACGCAGTCGAGCGACGCCGGCATCTGCCGGGGCGTGCAGACCTGCGGGCCGATGGGCTACGGCGCGTGCACGGCGCGCTCGCCGACCGCCGAGTCGTGCAACGGCCTCGACGACGACTGCGACGGCCAGACCGACGAAGACCTGGGCGACACGATGTGCGGCGTCGGCGAGTGCCGGCGGGCGTCGGCGAACTGCGCGAACGGCGTGGCGCAGACGTGCGCGCCCGGCGCGCCCGCCACCGAGATCTGCAACGACCTCGACGACGACTGCGACGGCATGGCCGACGACGGCATCGCGAAGAACACGGTGACGGCGTGCGGCAGCTGCACGAACGTCTGCACGGTCGCGAACGGCACGCCTCGCTGCGACGTGAACACCTGTGAGATCGCCACCTGCAACTCGCCCTACCGCGACTGCGTCGGCGGCTACGCCGACGGCTGCGAGACGAACATCTCGTCGAGCTTGCAGCACTGCGGCGGCTGCAACCGGCCCTGCAGCGGCGCGAACGCCACGCCGGCCTGCAACAACGGCACGTGCGAGCTGACCTGCCTGCCGAACTTCTACGACATCGACGGCAACGCGGCGAACGGCTGCGAGTACGCGTGCACGGCCACGTCGACGACCGACGTGCCCGACCTCGCGTTCGTCGACGCGAACTGCGACGGCATCGACGGCCACGCCGCGCGCGCGATCTTCGTCGACGGCCTCGCCGGCGTCGACACGAACCCGGGCACCCGCGCGCTCCCGAAGCGCACCCTCGGGGCCGGCATCGCCGCCGCGGCCGCGCAGGGCTTCGCGGTCTACGTGTCCGAGGGCACGTACTTCGAGGCGGTGACGATGATGACGGGCGTGAGCCTGTACGGCGGCTACGACGCGACGGCCAGCTGGTCGCGCTCGATGTCGAACGTGACGATCATCTCGAGCCCGTCGACCATCGGCGTGACGATGAACGGGCTCGGCAGCCCGCTCGAGCTGCAGCTGTTCACGGTGCGCTCGGCGAACGCGAGCGGCGCCGAGGCGAACGGCGACGGCCGCTCGAGCATCGGAGTGCTCGTGACCGACAGCCCCGCGGGCCTCACGGTGCGCGGCTGCACGATTCAGCCCGGCAGCGGCAGCTCGGGCGCGAGCAGCGGCACGTCGCCCGACGGCCCCCCGGGCGCGCGCGGCGGCGACGCGATCGGCACCGGCGCCTCGAGCGTCGTCGGGCTCGGCGGAGCGTCGATGTGCGGCGCTCCGGGCGGCAACGGCGGCGCGCCGGCGCGCGGCGGCAGCGGTGGCACTCAAGGCGATCCCGGGACGACGGCCCCGGGCGGAGCGCCCGGCACGCCCGGCGGCGCCGGCGGCACGTACCCCGGCTCGAACCAGAATGGCGGCGTGGGAACGACGCCTGCGAACGGCTTCCCCGGCGGCCCGGGTGCGAACGGCGGCGCCGGGGCGGCGTTCGGTACGTTCACGGCAGCGGGCGTCTACGTGCCGGCCCCGGGCACGGCGGGAGCGGCGGGGCAGACGGGCGGCGGCGGCGGGGGCGCGGGCGGCGGCTCGGGCATGAAGCGCAACTCGGGCTCGCTGGGCTGCTCGAACATTCACGATCTGTGGGGCGGCTACGGCGGCGGCGGCGGCGGCGGTGGCTGCGGCGGCACCGGCGGCGTCGGCGGGCGCGGCGCGGGCGGCAGCTTCGGCATCGTCGGCCTGGCCTCGCCGCTCACGGTGGCCTCGACCACGATCTCGACGGCGAGCGGCGGCACGGGCGGCGTCGGAGGAGGCGGCGGCCGCGGCGGCACGGGCGGCCAGCCGGGCGGCTCGGGGGCGAACCCCGAGTGCGAGAGCGGCGGCTGCCCGTCGGGGTGCGGCGGCGTGGGCGGCGTCGGAGCGTGGGGCGGGCGCGGCGGCAACGCCGGCGGCGGCGGCGGCGGCGGCGGCGGCCCGAGCGTGTGCGTCGTCTACCGCGGCACCGCGCCGACGACCTCGTCGCTCAACTGCATGCCCGGCTCGGGCGGCGGCGGAGGCCTCGGCGGCCAGGGCGACGGCTCGACGGCCGCGGGCGGCGCGACTGGGCTCACGGCGACGACGCAGGCGGCGCCCTGAGCCTCAGCCGGCGGCCTTGATCGGCTGCGGCGTCTCGAACCCGGCGATGACCGGCACGTCGAGGGCGTCGCAGATGCGCTCGTAGGTGAGCGTCTCTTGAAAGAGCTGCTGGTGAACGATGAGGCCGAGATGCGACGACAGCATCGCGTGCGAGAACGCGAGAGCGTCGACGTCGGCGCGGAACTCGCCCTTCTTCTGGCCGTAGCGGACGACGGTGGCGACGAACTCGGCGTACAGCGTGAGCGTCTCGCGCAGGGCGTCGCAGATGCGCTGGCTGTTGAACGGCGTCTCGCACGAGAGCATCGCGTAGAAGATCCCGTGCGTGGGGTGGTAGCGGAAGAAGTTCTTCTGCCGCTCGACGATGGTGCGCAGCTGCTTCTGAGCCGACCACTTGCGGCCCTCGGTCATCACCTCGGTGAACTCGCCGATGAAGCGGCGGTGCAGCTCTTCCATCGCGGCGAGGAGCAGGTCTTCTTTGGTGGGGAAGTGCCAGTAGAGCGCGCCCGGCGTCATCTTGATGGCCTTGGCGAGCTCGTTCATCGTCGTGGCGAGGATTCCCCGGCGGGCGAACAGCTCGATGGCCGCCTGGAGAATCTCGATGCGCGTCCGCTCGGCGCGCTCCTGCTTGGCGGTGCGTTTTGACATATGAGCCCTCGTGCTGTGTTGAACGCGACCTACTGGAACGACCTCTACCTCAAAGGCGACACGGGCTGGGACAAGGGAGTTGCGTCGCCTCCCATCGCGAGAATGTTGCGCGAGGGCGTCGTGCCGGCCGGAGCGTCGATCGCCGTCATCGGCGCGGGCCGCGGGCACGACGCGATCGAGGCCGCTCGGCTCGGCTTCCGGGTGACGGCCGTCGACTATGCGCCCGAGGCCGTGAAGGACATCGCGGCGAACGCGCGAAAGGCCGGCGTCGAGCTGGCGGTGCGGCAGGCCGACCTGTTCGCGCTGACCGGGCCGTTCGACGCGGTGCTCGAGCACACGTGCTTCTGCGCGATCGACGTCGAGCGCCGCGACGAATACGTCGACGCCGTCGCGCGCGCCCTCGCGCCGTCGGGCACGCTGTTCGGCCTCTTCTACGCGCACGGGCGCGAGGGCGGGCCGCCGTTCGACGTGACCGAAGCAGAGGTGCGGCGCCGGTTCTCGCGCCGGTTCCGCCTCGAGCGGCTGCTCATCGCGAACGACAGCTTCGAGGCGCGAGCGGGCAAGGAGCTCGAGGCGGTGTTCAGACTTTCACCGCGCGGAAGCTGACGAGCATCAGCACGTCGTAGGCGATCTTGCAGACGCCGGCGCAGATGAGCGGCCAGCCGAACGGCGTGGCGTCGAGCATGAGGCCGGCGAGCGCGGGGGTGATGCCGGCCGCGAGGGCGCGGGGCACGGCGGTGACGCTCGCGGCGCTGCGCCGCTCGGCGGGGTCGACGACGGCCATGACGAAGGCGTTGCGGGCGGGCACGTCCATCTGAGAGAGGCAGGCGCGGGCGAGCAGGCAGGCGATGGCGAGCGGCGCGCTCGGCACCAGCGCCGCGAGGATCAAGAAGACGTTCGCCGGCAGGTGCGTGAACACCATGGTGCGCACGAGGCCCAGGCGCTTCGCGACGAAGACCGAGAGGAACTGCGAGGCGCCGTTCAAGAGCGAGGCGACGAAGAAGACGGCGCCCGTGGTCTCGAGCGGCAGCTTGAAGCGCAGCTGCAGCCAGAGCACGAGCAGCGACTCGAGCGCGAAGCCTCCGCCGCCCGAGTCGAGCGCGAAGAAGAGCGACAGCTTGACGACGACGTCGCGCGACTTCTGCAGCGGCGCCTTCGGGGGCTCGACCGCGGGCGCGGGCAGCGTCAGGCCGAGGTAGATGACGAGGCAGAGCGCGGCGACGGCCATGGCGATGGCGAAGCCGGCGCGATAGCCGAGGTCGGGGGCGAGGCGGGGGGCGACGCCTCCGGCGAGGGCGCCGAGGGCGACCCCGGCGCGGCCGACGATGCTGTAGCGGGCGAAGAGCGCGACGCGGGCGTCGCCGTCGGCCATGCCGCCGAGGGCGGCGTGCTCGGTGGGCAAGATGAAGCTGACGTCGCCGGTCGACGGGTTCAGGGTGCCGAGCACCGCGATGACGAGCAAGAGGCCGAACGCGGTGACGGTGAGGAACCCCAGGCCCGTGAGGAACATGAGGGCGGCTCCGAAGAGCAGCACGCCGCGGGTGGGAAGCCGGTGGCCGACGAGGCCGAACGCGAGCGTCGCCGCCGCCGAGCCCAGGAGCGTGGCCGTCATGACGGCGCCGGTCTCGCCGCTGCTGTGCCCGAGCGAGGCCAGGTGCTTCGCGAGCAGCACGGTGACCGCGCCGTCGGCGAAGCCGCGCAGGCCGCGCGCCAGTACGAGGCGATTGGCTGCTGCCGCGGCGAGCATTGTCGGAAGCTAACGGATATATGGGCGCCCCGATGGCGTTCTCGATCACCAATGTCAGCAAGGGCTATGGCCCCAAGAAGCTCTTCGAAGACGTGAACGTGTCGTTCTCGCCCGGGCGCCGCTACGGCCTCACGGGGCCGAACGGCTCGGGCAAGTCGACGTTCATGAAGATCCTCGCCCAGGACGAGGAGCAGGACACGGGCACCATCATTCGCCCGAAGAAGCTCGGCATCCTGCGGCAGGACCACTTCAAGTACGAAGAGGTGCGTGTCCTCGACGTCGTCATCATGGGCAACAAGGCCCTGTGGGCGGCGATGGAAGAGAAGAACAAGCTGCTCGAGAAGCCCGACCTCACCGACAAAGACGGCGAGCGTCTGGGCGAGCTCGAGGGCATCATCGCGGAGGAAGACGGCTACCAGGCCGACTCCGACGCCGCCGCGCTGCTCGATGGCCTCGGCGTCGAGAAGCAGTTCCACGAAGGCCCGCTCAAGAACCTCACCGGCGGCTACAAGCTGCGCGTGCTGCTGGCGCAGGCGCTGTTCGGCAAGCCCGACGGCCTCTTGCTCGACGAGCCGACGAACCACCTCGACCTCGACTCGATTCGCTGGCTCGAGTCGTTCTTGCTCGAGTTCGAGGGCGTGCTCGTCACCATCTCGCACGACCGGCACTTCCTGAACTCGATCTGCACGCACATCGCCGACATCGACTACGAGACCATCATTCAGTACCCGGGCGGGTACGACGACATGGTGCGTCAGAAGTCTCAGGTGCGCTCGCGCGTCGAGAGCGAGAACGCCGAGAAGGCGAAGAAGGTCGCCCAGCTCCAAGACTTCATCGCGCGCTTCTCGGCCGGCACCCGCGCGTCGCAGGTGCAGAACCGCAAGAACCAGCTCGAGAAGCTGAAGAGCGAAGACCTGAAGCGCTCGAACATCGCGCGCCCGTTCATCAAGTTCGAGCAGAAGGTGCCGAGCGGCAAGCAGACGCTCACCATCGAGGGCATCACGAAGGCCTACGACGGCGTCGGCACCGTGATCCCCCCGTTCAGCGCGCTGATTCAGAAGGGCGAGAAGATCTGCGTCATCGGCAAGAACGGCGTCGGCAAGTCGACCCTCGTGAAGATGATCGCCGGCGCCATCGCACCCGACGCCGGCAAGCTGACCTGGGGCCACCAGGCGTCGGTCGGCTACATGCCGCAGGATCACCACGGCATCATCAAGAAGGGCACGACCGTCTACCAGTACCTGCGCGACCTCGACACGAAGCTCTACAACGAAGAGATCAGCGGGCTGCTCGGCCGCATGCTGTTCTCGGGCGAAGAGCGCATGAAGCCGACCGACACGCTGAGCGGCGGCGAGACCGTGCGCGTGCTCATGTGCCAGCTGATGATGCGCAAGGACAACGTGCTCATTCTCGACGAGCCGACGAACCACCTCGACCTCGAGTCGATCGCCGCGCTCGGCGAGGGCCTCTCGAAGTACGAGGGCACCGTCATCTGCGTCACGCACGACCAGCAGCTGATCGCCGACGTCGCCACGCGCATCTGGGCTCCGCGGCTGGGCAAAGAGGTCGTCGACTTCCAGGGCGGGCTCGAAGACTTCCTCGTCAAGCACGCCGACGTCGCCGCCCACCGGCGGTGAAGGCCTCACGCAAGCGCGCCAGCACATCGCGGCCGACCCCGACGGGTTCGAGCTCGCGCAGAACCGCGTCGTCGAGCGCTGAGGCGCGAAGGGCCTCGGCATCGAGACCGTCGAGGTCGCGCTGCGCTTCATGGAGTCCCGACCCGAGCTCGACTTCGGAGCCCCCGGAGCCCTCTTGCATTGGGTCGAGACGTTCGCCGGCCCGGCCTACGAGGCGCTCCTGCTCGAGTCGGTCGCGCGCCAGCCGGTGCGCCACACCGTGTGGCTCGTGCATCGGCTGCTCAACTCGACGAAGTCGGCGAAGCAGCGGGAACGCCTGCTCGCCGCGCTGACGGCGGCGAAGGAGCACCCGAAGGCCGACGCCGCGACGTGCGAGAGCGTCGCCGGTTCCTCGACCGTCAGGCGAAGCAGCGCCCGTTCACTCGAGCTGCAGGCCGCAGTCGCCGCAGGCGCCCTCTTTGAGCGGGCCGACGTGGCCGCACGCGGGGCACGGGGGCTCTTCGCCCTCTGCGGGCTCGACGGGCGCCTTCAGCTGCACGAGCCCGTCGCCGAGCGTCTCTTTCGCCGACTCGAGCCACTGGTCGCGGAAGAACTGTTCGATGCGGGGAATGTCCTCTTCCCGGGCGAGCAGCTGGATCTTGGCGCCGCAGCCGCACCCGCCACCGCCGCAGCAGGCCTTCGGCGGGCCCTTCGCCAGCAGCACGGGGATCTCGCGTGAGAGGCACTCGCGCTCGAACTCCTTCACGGCGGCGATGGGGCCCTCGCGGTAGGCGATGAGCTCGGCGTCGGCGAGGGCAGCTTCTGCGGCTGAACGATCCATGGCAGAGACCATATAGGCTCAGTCCCCTTCGATGGCAGCCACCGACGACATGGCCGGTACCCGGTTCGGCAAGTACGTCGTGATCCGCCGAATCGCGACCGGAGGCATGGCCGAGGTCTCGCTCGCCCGCCTCGAGGGCCCCGGCGGCTTCGACAAGCTCGTCGTCGTGAAGCAGGTGCTGCCCCAGTTCGCCGAGGACCCCGCCTTCATCGCGATGTTCCTCGACGAAGGCCGCCTCGCCGCCCGCCTCTCGCACCCGAACATCGCCCAGACCTTCGAGCTCGGTCAGGAGCGCGGCCAGTACTTCATGGCCATGGAGTACGTGCCCGGCCGCTCGCTCGCCGCCATCTTCGAGCAGCTCGAGCAGCGCAACGAGCGACTGCCCCTGCCCTGCGCGATGCGCATCACCATGCAGCTGCTCGAGGCGCTCGCGCACGCGCACTCGCTCAAGGACTCGCGCGGCCAGAGCCTCGCGCTCGTTCACCGCGACGTCTCGCCCTCGAACGTGATGGTGACGTTCGACGGCTCGGTGAAGCTGCTCGACTTCGGCATCGCGAAGGCCGCCGCCCAGTCTCACCGAACGCGCGCCGGCCGCGTAAAGGGCAAGTCGGGCTACATGTCGCCCGAGCAGTGCCGCGGCAAAGAGCTCGACGCTCGCAGCGATCTCTATTCGCTGGGCGCCCTGCTCTACCAGATGGTGACCGGCCGCCGGCCCTTCGAAGAGCTCATGCACGGCGCCGAGCCGCTCGCCATCATGAAGGCGACGCTCGCCGGGGTCTTCCCCAAGCCGAGCGAGCGCGTCTCGTCGCTGCCCGGCGCGATCGACGACATCGTGATGAAGGCGATGGCGCTGAAGGTCGACGATCGGTACGCCGCCGCCCCCTCGATGCTGCGCGAGCTCGAGGGCTTCTCGAGCGCGATGGGCATCTTCCCCAGCACGCAGAAGCTCGTCGATCTCGTGCAGCGCCTCTTCCCCGGAGCGAAAGACGAGGTCGAGCCGCGCCCGCCCGCGCCCTCGCCGCCCGTCGCCGAGCGGCCGGGCCCTCCGGTGCCGACGCAGCCCGAGCTGAAGCCGGTCGTCTCGCTCGACTTCGCCGGCATGCTGCCGCCGAGCTCGGCGACCGGTCAGAGCGGAGTGCAGACGAAGGTGCGCCCTCGCGTGCCCGTCGCCGACGAGCCGACGAACGTGAAGGCGCTCACGCCTGGGCCGCCCTCGAATGGGCCGCCGAGCGACCCGGCCGCCGAAGAGAGCCAGACCAGCGAGACGAAGCAGTTCGAGCCCGAGCCGAGCTCCGAGGTCTCCGAGGTGTCGGGGCCCGAGATCCCGACGCAGCTGTCGGGCAAGCGCGCGACGCGCCGACTGCCGGTCGGGTGGCTGGCGGCCGCGTTCGCCGGGGCGGTGCTGGTCGGGCTCGGCGCCGTGGCGATGCTGGGGTCGGAGCCCGCTCCGGCCGAGGCGCCGCGGTTGTCGGCGCCTGCGCCGGCGCCGGTGAGGGCCGCGCTCCCCGAGACGCCCGAGCCCGCGGCTGACGAGTCGCCGACCGGCACGGTGAGCTTCCAGGCGACGCCTCCGGCGACGGTGTCGTGGGGCGAGACGAGCTTCGGCGAGACGCCGGTCGAGGCGGTCGTGCCGACGGGTGAGCAGATCTTCGTGATGCGCTGGGACGACAAGACGACGCGAACCGTGAGGCTCGTCGTCTTGCCGGCCCAGACGGTGACGCACGTCGAGAAGCTCGACCGCTGAGGGCGGCGTCAGCCGTTCACCTTGACGGTGATGGTGCGTGGCTTCGCCTCTTCGCGCTTGGGCAAGGTCAGCGTCAGCACGCCGTGCTGGAAGCCGGCCTCGCACTTCGCCGCGTCGACGGTGCTGGGCAGCACGAACGAGCGGGCCACCTCGCCCTGCACGCGCTCGCGGCGCGCCCACGCCCACTTCTGCTCGGGCTCGCTGCGGCGCGCAGTGACGGTGAGCAGATCGCCCTCGACCTGGATGTGGATGTCGTTCGGGTCGTAGCCGGGCAGATCCATGCGCAGGCAGACCTCGTCCTGCGTCTCGTAGACGTCGGCCGGCGGAAACGCGTTGAGCGTCCCGAGCGAGTTGAACGCTCCGTCGAAGAGGCGATCGGCTTCCCGGAAGAAGTCGTCGAAGACGGGCATCTGCGTCGCAGGGCGTGCGAGGCCTGAGGGGTTGAAGGGGTTCCATCGGGTCAGCATTGCAGTCTCCTTTCGGGTTCGTTGCGGCCTTCATGACCGCGCCCGAATCCGTAAAGCAGCCCGCGGAGCCGTCAAGGTCGCCCGTGCGCCCGCCCGCGAAAAGAAAAAGGGGCCCGCCTGCTCAAGGCCGGGCCCCTGTCTTTCTCACTTGGAGTCGGCGGTCACTTCGACCGTCGGAGTTTCTTCAACACTGATCTGACCTGATGTTCAGACGGGTTTCAGTCGCTCGTTCGATTTGACCTCCTTGTTTGCCCGGAAAAACCAGGCAGGGCCGTGGCCCTATTCCCGCGTCGGGCGGATTTGCAGGCGCACGTGCGCTGTTCAGGAGGCAACCCAGGAGGATTTTCATGCACCGACTCACACTCGCCCTCGCGCTGATGGCCCCGCTGGCCCTCGGTCACGCCGCCAACGTCGAAGCCACGCTGCGCGCTCAGGCCCCTGCTGTCGCAGTGGCTCAGATTCCGAACCCGGGGCTGGTCAGCCTTGCCGACCTCGTCGACGCGGTGAAGTCATCGGTGGTCAACGTCGAGGTGATCGCGCGCGTCGAGGGCGGCCCCCAGCAGGCGCCCGACGAGCCGTTCGAGCGCTTCTTCGGCCGGGGCAGCCCGCGCATGCCGCCGCGCGAGCAGCTGCGGCAGGGCGTGGGCTCGGGCTTCATCGTTCGGCCCGACGGGCTCGTGGTCACGAACAACCACGTGGTCGAGGGCGCGACGACGATTCGCGTGAAGCTCGACGACGGCCGCGTGTTCCCGGCGAAGGTGCTGGGCCGTGACCCGCTGACCGACGTCGCGCTGATTCACGTCGAGGGCGACGCGAAGAACCTGCCGTTCGTGAAGCTGGGTGACTCCGAGGCGATGCGGGTGGGTGACGCGGTGGTGGCGATCGGCAACCCGTTCGGGCTCGCCTCGTCGGTGAGCGCGGGCATTCTCTCGGCGAAGGCGCGCGTGATCGGCGCGGGCCCGTACGACGACTTTCTGCAGACCGACGCGGCGATCAACCCGGGCAACTCGGGTGGGCCGCTGTTCAACGCGCGCGGCGAGGTCATCGGTATGAACACGGCGATCGTCGGAGGCGGCACCGGCATCGGGTTCGCGGTGCCGTCGAGCCTCATTCGATCGCTGGTGCCGCAGCTCGAGAAGTCGGGCTCGGTGACGCGTGGCTGGCTGGGCCTCGCGATTCAAGATCTGACTCCGGAGCTCGCGAAGGGCCTGGGCGTGCCGGCGCAGAAGGGCGCGCTCGTGAGCCAGGTGAACGACGGCTCGCCGGCGAAGCGGGCGGGCCTGCGCACCGATGACGTGGTGGTCGCGGTCGACGGCGAAGACGTCGACTCGTCGGGCGTGCTCACGCGCAAGGTCGCGCTGAAGGCGCCGGGCTCGGTGGCGGTGCTGACGGTGTACCGGGGCGGCATGAAGCTGGCGCTGCCGGTGACGCTGGGCACGCGGCCGAACCTCGAGGGCGTGGCGGGCAACGACGAGCGCACGCACACCGACGAGCGCACGCACGAGAAGTGGGGCATGGCGGTGCAGGGAACTCCAGAGGGCGTGGCGATCGCGGCGGTGGCGCCGGGGTCGGCGGCCGATCGCGCGGGGCTCGAGCCGGGCATGCTCGTGGTCGAGGCCGGGGGGACGCCGGTGAAGTCGGTCGACGATCTCGAGCGAACGCTCTCGCGGGCGCGGCGCGGCGACGTGGTGCTGCTGCGGGTGCAGCGCGGCGAGATGCGGGTGCTTCGGGCGCTGACCGTGCCCGAGTGACGGGGGCGCCGCTCACCCGCTCACCCGCTCACCCGGTGACGCCCCTCAGTGGGTCTTTCGGCCGGCGCACCCGCGCATGACGTCCGGCCTCGGAGTCTGGGGGCATTCCTTCTACCCGCGACCAAGATCGCTCGGTGCCGTCACCTTCACCTCAGCGGCTCGGCTCGTCGAGGGTCATCTCGACCATCGTCCGCCTGAAGCCGAGCCGGGTGAACAGCGCCTGGGCCTCGGCGTTCGGCGTCGCCGAGCTCAGCACGATCTGCTTCGCGCCCTTCGCCTTCAGCGCATCGATGCCGGCGCCCATCAGTTGAGACGCCAGGCCCCGGCGCCGAAACCGCGCGTCGACGAAGATGTCGTGCACCGCCCCATGCGCGTCGAGCAGCCGCGCCCAGTCGCGCTCTTCGAGGCCGCCGTAGAGGTACCCGGCGATCTCGCCGTCGACCTCGGCGACCAGGAGCACGGTGTCGGGCTCCTCGAGCTGCTGCCCCAGCCACCAGCGGTACCCACCCTCCGGATCGTCGACCAGAAAGAAGCGCTTCGCATCGAAGCCGTGGTGCTGGCGCACCAGCTGGCCGGCGAGCTTGGACACTGCGGGAAGGTCGGCTTGGCCCATGGGGCGGATCATGTCGTCGTGTTACGAAGCCCGCCGGTGCCGCGCAACGACAACGACCTGCCGATCTGCGTCGCCGGCGACTCCACCAGCGCCGCCGCCTGGCAGAGCCTCGCCGACACGAAGGCCGACACCCTCATCACCGACCCGCCGTACTGCCTGCTCACCCGCCGCCGCAAGAAGGGCGACCTCCGCGACCCGAAGGCCCGCAAGAACGAAGGCCCCAACGTGCGGCGCTTCGAAGATCTCGCCGAGTACCGTCGCTTCACCCGGGCCTGGCTCGAGCACGCTGCCGCTCACCTGAAGCCCGAGGCCCCTCTCGTCATCTGGACCAACCACCTCGGCAAAGAGCCGATTCGCACCACCGCCCGCGAGCTGGGCTGGTCGACCGAGCTCGGCACCTTCATCTGGGGCAAGCGCTCGAGCGATCGCAACTCGGGCGAAGAGACGCTGCGCGTCGTCGAGGTCGCCCTCGTCTTCTCTCGCGCTCCACGGGCGTTCGACTTCCCCGTGCCGTGGGCCGTCGTCGCTGGCTACGACGACGACGGCGAGGCCGCCCGCTGGGGCAGCCACCCCAACCACAAGCCGTTCGGAGTCCTCGAGCCCCTCCTCCGCACCTGGAGCCGCCCCGGCGACCTCGTGCTCGACCCCTTCGCTGGCTCCGGCTCGATTCCCGCCGCGGCGCTGAAGCTCGGCCGCCGCACCTTCTGCATCGAGCTCGACGCCGCGTGGGCCACCCGCGTCACCGAGAGGCTCGCTACTCCATGAGCGTCGTCGTCCTCTTCGACATCGACGGTACCCTCATCACCACCGGCGGCGTCGGTCGCCGCGCCATCGAGCTCGCCTTCGAAGAGCTCTTCGGCAGCAAAGACGCCTGCTCCCACTTCGGCTTCGACGGCATGACCGACCGCGCCATCGCCCGCCAGGGCCTCGCCGCCCTCGGCCGCGAACCGACGAGCGAAGACATCGACCGCTTGATCGGGGTCTACGTGCGCCACCTCGAGCGCACCGTCGCCGCCGCCCCCGACCACAGCTACCGCATTCACGACGGCATGCTCGAGGCCATCGCCCTCTGCGAGCGGCGCGGCTTCGCCGTCGGCCTCGGCACCGGCAACATTCGCGAGGGCGCCCGCCTCAAGCTCGCGCGCGTCGGCATCTTCGAGCGCTTCGCCTTCGGCGGCTTCGGCGACGATCACGAGGAGCGCGATCGCCTGCTCGCCGCCGGCAAGCGCCGCGGCGCCGAGCGCCTCGGCCGCGCCTTCGACGAGACCCACGTCGTCGTCATCGGAGACTCTCCGCGCGACGTCTCGGCTGCGAAGGCCATCGGCGCGGCGTGCGTCGGCGTCGGCACCGGCAGCTCGAGCGCCGCCCGCCTGCGCGAGCTCGGCGCGACGGTCGCCTTCGACTCTCTCGCGGCCCCCGGAGCGCTCGACGCCCTGCTCGAGGTCTCACTGAGCGGCATTTGAGAGCTCGAGCCAGTACGCCTCGAGGAAGACGTCGGGCAGCAGATCGAGATCGCCCTCGGGCGCCCGCCGGTAGCCGCGCTTCACGTAGAGTTGCGCCACGCCCGCCGCCCCCCGACGCACGTGCAGGCACACCGCACGCCCGCCCTCGGCCCGCGCGTAGCGCTCGGCCGCGTCGAGCAGCCGGCCCGACAGCCCCGTGCCGCGGTGAGCCTCGGCGACCGCGAGGTGGCGCAGGTCGAACGCGCCCGGCAGCCACGCCTCCGAGCGGCTCGAGCCCGGCGGCCACATCGCGACGGTGCCGGCGATCTCGCCGCGCTCCTCGGCGACCCACACCTTCGCGACGGCGCGCTTGCCGGCGACGTCGCGCAGGTCGGCCTTGCGGCGATCGCCCACGACGACCTCGGGCAGCTTCCTCGCGTAGGCGTCGACGAAGGCGCGGACGAGCAGCTCACCGATCGCGGCGTCGTCGGCCTCGACGGCTTCGCGGATCACCGGCAGGTGTCCCACGGCTCTTGGCCGGGGAAACAAGGAGGCAAGTCGGTGGCGCCTCCATCCATCGGAGACGGGCTCGAGGTGGGCATCGTGCGCGGCATGGGCACGGGATAACACGCTCCCGGCGCCTCGCAGCGGTGCGTCGACAGACACGCGGTGCACGCCCGGCCGTCGTAGCCGCAGCCGTCGTCGGCGTTCCCCCCTCGGCACACGGCTCCGTCGCAGCAGCCGGTGCAAGTGAAGGGTGAGCAGCCTGCGAGCGTAACGCCGCCGTCGGCGGCGCCCTTCGCCACGAGCTCGGGCATCGGCTCGAGGCACCCCGCCAGCAGCAGCACAGCGAGCAGCGCCTTCCTGCTATGGGCCCAACCGGTGACGCAGCTTCCCATCGACTCCCTCCTCCCGCAGCTGGTGCAAGAGCTGCGCTCAGCACCGGCGGTGGTGCTCGAGGCGCCGCCCGGCGCAGGGAAGACGACGCGCGTACCTCCTGCGCTCCTCGACGCCGGCCTCGCCGGAGCCAACGAGCTGATCGTGCTGCAGCCGCGGAGGCTCGCCACACGTGTGGCGGCGCTGCGCGTCGCCGAAGAGCGCGGCGAGCGCCTCGGAGAGACCGTCGGTTACCAGATCCGCTTCGAAGACATCAGCGGCCCGAAGACGCGCGTCAGGTTCTTGACCGAAGGCCTGCTCACCCGGCGCCTCGTGTCGGACCCTCAGCTCAAAGGTGTGGGCGTCGTCTTGCTCGACGAGTTCCACGAGCGCCACATCGCGAGCGACCTCGCGCTCGCCCTGCTCAAGCGCCTGCAGGCCACCTCGCGGCCCGACCTCAAGCTCGTCGTCATGTCCGCGACGCTCGACGCCGAGCCGATCGCGCAGTGGCTCGGCGGCGTGCCGCGCCTGCGCAGCGAGGGCCGCCGCTTCGAGCTCACCCTCGAGCACCTGCCGCAAGACGACGACCGCCACCTCGATCAGCAGGTGCTCGGAGCGTTGAAGCGCCTGCTCCAGGCGCAGCTCGACGGCGACGTGCTCGTGTTCCTGCCCGGCGCCGCCGAGATCCGCCGCGCGGCCGACGCGTGCGCCGACCTCGCATCGCGCCACGATCTCGAGGTGCACCTGCTCTACGGCGAGCTCTCGAGCGCCGAGCAGGATCGCGCGATTCGCCCCGGCAAGCGCCGCAAGGTCATCTTGTCGACGAACGTCGCCGAGACCTCGGTCACGATCGAGGGCGTCGCCGCCGTCATCGACTCGGGCCTCGCGCGGGTCGCCGCGCACTCGCCGTGGTCGGGCCTGCCCACGCTCAAGCTGCAGAAGATCAGCAAGGCCTCGGCGACGCAGCGTGCGGGCCGCGCCGGCCGCACCCGCGCGGGCACCGTGCTGCGGCTCTACACGAAGGCCGACTACGAGCAGCGGCCGGCGAACGACGCCCCCGAGATCCGCCGCGTCGATCTCGCCGAGGCCGCGCTCGCGCTGCACGGCAGCGGCGTCACCTCGCTGCGCGACTTCCCGTTCTTCGAGCCGCCGCCGCCCTCGTCGCTCGACGCGGCCGACGCGCTGCTCCACCTGCTCGGGGCCGTCGACGCGAAGGGCGCGCTGACCGAGCCGGGCCGACGGCTGATGCGCTTCCCCGTGCACCCGCGGCAGGGGCGGCTGCTCATCGAGGCCGAGCGCCGCGGCGTCGCGACCGACGGCGCCGCGCTCGCGGCCCTGCTCGGCGAGCGCGAGATCCGCCAGGAGGTGCGCTCGCGCGGCAAGCGGGCCTCGACGCTCTCGGGCCCGTCGGATCTGCTCGAGCTGCTCGACCGCTTCAAAGAGGGCCAGGCCGTCGGAGCCCGCGGCGCGGGGCTCGACGCGGCGGCGTTCAACACCGTCGAGCGCGTGCAGAAGCAGCTCGTGCGCCTGCTCAGCACGAAGGCCGAAGCGCCCAAAGACCCCGAAGAGGCGCTGATGCTGGCCGTGCTGTCGGGCTGGCCCGATCGCCTCGCGAAGCGCCGGCGCCCGAAGTCGCCCGAGCTCGTGCTCGCGGGCGGAGGCTCGGCGACGCTCGATGAGACCAGCGTCGTGCACGAGGCCGATCTCATGGTGGCCGTCGACGCCGAAGAGCGCCGCGGCGGTGTCTTCGTGCGCCTCGCCTCGAAGGTCGAGCCCGAGTGGCTGCTCGAAGCGGTGCCCGACGCGATCACCGAGGTCGACGAGCTGCAGTGGAACTCGGACGCCGGCCGCGTCGAGCGCGTGACGCGCATGTCGGTCGGCAGCGTCGTGCTCGAAGAGACGCGCAAGCCGGCCGAGCCCTCCGAGGAGTCAGCCCGCGTGCTCGCCGCCGCCGCGCTCGCCGCCGGCCCGCAGCGGTTCGCAGACCCCGAGGCGCTCGCGGGGCTCAAGACCCGCGTCGAGCAGCTGCGCACCGCGTACCCCGAGGCCGGCTTCCCCGCGATGGACGATGCGTTCGTGCGGCGCGTGCTCGAGCGGCTGTGCGTCGGCCTGCGCACGTTCGACGAGATCCGGCAGGCGGGGCTGCTCGCCGCGATGCAGGCCGAGCTCTCGCCCGATCAGGCCCGGCTGCTCGCCCGCGAGGTGCCCGACCGCATCACGCTCGCCGGCGGTCGCAGCGTGCGCGTGAACTACGAGCCCGGTAAGCCGCCGTGGATCGAGTCTCGCCTGCAGGACTTCTTCGGCTCGACGAAGGGGCCGACCGTCTGCGGCGGGCGCGTGCCGATCGTCCTGCACCTGCTCGCCCCGAACCAGCGCGCCGTGCAGGTCAGCACCGACCTCGCCGGCTTCTGGGAGCGGCACTACCCCGCCATTCGCCGCGAGCTCATGCGGCAGTACCCGAAGCACGCCTGGCCGGAAGATCCGCTGACCGCGAAGCCTCCGCCGCCGAAGCCGCCGCGCCCGCGCTGATTGCGCGCCGCTGCGTAAGGTCTATTCTTCACGCGCCTCCGCTTCGCCGTCTGTGCACGGAAGCCCGATCGAACGCCTCAGCGATCAGGCCCCATGCGTGTCGGCGAAGGAGGAAGACCGATGACTCGCGAGCTCGCGTACCCGCTGCTCGTGCTGCTGCTCAACCGCACCGTCGCGTCGTTCGACGGCCAGACGATTCGCGTGCGCTCGAGGCCCCTGCCTTTGGCCCGGCGGCGTCGAGCTCCACCGGTCGAACGTCGCGGAGCTGCGCGTCTTCGACCACAGCTCCGGAAGTGGTCAGAAGACGTACTACGGCGTCATGGCGGTCTCACGCACCGGCGAGTCGCGCGTGCTCTGCGAGTGGCTGAACGAGCGGCAGCACGCGGCGTTCATCGCTCAAGAGCTCCGGCGAATGCTCGACGTCCCCTAGCGTGGTGACTCGAGTCTCCAGCCGTGACCCTGGCCCGGGGAGCCGGCACCCCACCCTACCCTGACGCTCCGCGCCTCTTCGCGTGCGCGGGCCTTGCTGAAGCGGTGGGCATGAAGATCACCGCTACCGCAGTGTCGACCGTCGGCCGTCGCTCCAACAATGAAGACCGCTACCTCGTCGCAGACGAGCTGTGCCTCTACGCCGTCGCCGACGGCATGGGCGGCTACGCCGGAGGCGAGGTGGCGAGCCGCCTCACCGTCGAGCAGCTCGAGGCGTTCGTCGCGCGCAACCGCCGCGACGCCGCCGGCACCTGGCCCTGCAAAGAGGACAAGCGCCTCACGTTCACCGAGAACCTGCTGCGCGCCGCGGTCACGCAGGCGCACGAGACGATCGTCGCCCACAGACACGGCGAGCTCGAGCAGATGGGCTCGACCGTTGTGGCCGTGCTCGTCGAGGGGCGCAAGGCCACCCTCGCCCACGTCGGCGACAGCCGCATCTACCGGCTGCGCGGCGGCACGCTCACGCAGCTCACGCGCGATCACTCGCTGTGGGCCGACCTGGAGGCCGCTGGCCTCGAGCCGGGCGAGCGCGGGGGCTTCGCGCTCAAGAACATCGTCACCCGCGCGCTCGGCATCGAAAGCGCGCACCGGCCCGATCTCGTCACCGTCGACCTCGAGCCGGGCGACCGGTTCCTGCTCTGCTCTGACGGGCTGCACGACCCGCTCGACGCCGCAGCGCTGCGTCGGCTCATGAACGGCGACTGCGAAGCGCTGGTGAAGGCGGCCTACGAGGCCGGCTCTTCAGACAACATCACCGCCGTCCTCCTCAGCGTCGGCGCGTAGGCCGTGCCGTTCGAGCAGCGCGCGCAGGTGCTTGCGGTCGATCTGCGCGAAGCGCGCCGCGGCGCTGACGTTGCCGCCGTGCCGCGCGAGCACGTCTTCGAGGTAGCGGCGCTCGAACTGGGTGACGACGGCGTCCTTCGCCTCTTTGAACGGCAGGTCGCTGCGCAGGGCGCCGGCGTCGTCGCCCGGCACGGCCGCCACCGAGATCTTGAGCTCGCGGAAGGTGCGCGCTCCGGGCGAGAGGGTGAGCGCGCGGTCGATGACGTTGCGCAGCTCGCGCACGTTACCGGGCCAGCCGTGTGCGCGCAGGCGGTCGAACCCCTCGCCATCGATGGGCCCCGGCGCGTCGAGGCCTCGCCGCTCGAGCAGCACCGCGACGATCAGAGCGAGATCTTCGCGGCGCGCGCGCAGGGGCGGCAGCTCGACCCCCAGCACCGAGAGCCGGTAGTAGAGATCGGGGCGAAACGTGCCGGCCGCGACGGCCCCCTCGAGTGAGGTGCGCGAGGCCGCGACGACGCGCACGTCGACCGGGCGCTCGTCGTCGCTGCCGACGGGCTTCACGCGCCGCTCCTCGAGCACGCGCAAGAGCCGCGCCTGCACCGCCGGCGGCACGCCGCCGAGCTCGTCGAGGAACAGCGTGCCCGCGTGAGCGCGCGTGAACGCTCCGGCGCGGGGGCGCTCGGCGCCGGTGAACGCGCCCTTCACGTGGCCGAACAGCTCGCTCTCGAGCAGGCTCTCGGGCAAGGCGCCGCAGTCGACGGCGACGAACGGGCCTTTGCGGCGCGGCGAGGCGTCGTGCAGCGCGCGGGCCACGAGCTCCTTGCCGGTGCCGGTCTCGCCCTGCACGAGCACGGTCGCGTCGCCGCGGGCGGCGAGCTCGAGCACCGCGAAGATCTCGCGCATCGCGAGGCTCTCGCCGACCAGCTCGCCGAAGCGCCGCGCCTGGCTGGGCACCACCTCGAGCGGCTGCGCCTGCGCCTGAATGCGCAGCACGGTCGCGCCCACCTTCAGCGTCGCGCCGGGCTCGACTTCAGAGAGCTTGAGCCGCGAGCCCTCGAGGAGCGTGCCGTTCGTGCTGTCGAGATCGCGCACCTCGAAGCGCAGCCCCTTCGGAGCCACCTCGAGGTGCTTGCCCGAGACCCGATCGTCGGTGAGCCGCAGCTCACAGCCGGCGTCGGTGCCGACGCGCTTCTTCGCGTCGAGCGTGACGGCGCGGCCCATGTCCGGCCCCTCGAGGACGACCAGCTGGCAGCGTACGGGCGCGCCCGCGGGCTCCTCGCTGCGCGTCGAGAGTCTCGTGTGGGCCATCGAACCGGTATCCTACCTGTGATGCCGTCGACCCTCGGCCCCTACGAGCTGATCGCACGCCTCGGCGCAGGCGGCATGGCCGAGGCGTGGAAGGCGCGTGCGTTCGGCGCGAGCGGGTTCGAGAAGATCGTGGTGCTGAAGGTGCTGCTGCCCGAGCTGCGAGGCGAGGCGCAGTACGAGCGCATGTTCATCGAAGAGGCGAAGCTGCACGCTCGGCTGATGCACCAGAACCTGGTTCAGGTGCACGAGCTGAGCTCGGCCGACGGGCAGTACTTCGTGCGGCTCGATTGGGTCGACGGCGCCGATCTCGCGCGGCTGGGGCCGCTGATGCCCGAGCCTCTCGCGCTCTTCGTCGCCGAGGCGCTCGCGCTGGCGCTCGACTACGTGCACCGGGCCGTCGACGACGCGGGCCGCCCGCTGGGGCTGGTGCACCGCGACGTGAGCCCTTCGAACGTGCTGCTCAGCCGCGAGGGCGAGGTGAAGCTGACGGACCTCGGCATCGCGAAGGCGACCGCGCTGAAGGACACGACGCGTGCGGGAGTGCGCAAGGGCAAGTACGCGTACATGAGCCCCGAGCAGGTGAGCGGGCTGCCGCTGACGGCGGCGAGCGACCAGTTCGGCCTGGGCGTGACGGTGGCCGAGCTGCTCACCGGCGCACGCCCCTTCGACGGCGCGACGCCCCTCGAGACGATGGATCGCGTGCGGGAGGCGGCGCCTCCGGAGCTGGCGTCGGTCGCCGAGGACGTGAAGGCGGTGCTGCTGAAGGCGTTCGCGAAGGATCCGGCCGCGCGCTTCCCCGACACCGAGGCGATGAGGGCGGCTCTGGCCGGCTGCCGGCAGGCGAGAGCGCCGGTGGCGGCTCCGGATCTCGCGAGGTGGGTGAAATCGAAGCTTGTGAGCGGCGGGCCGCACGAGTAGGCCGCTGACATGAACCTCATCAAGAACGCAGTCGCAGCGTTGGCGGTGGTGCTGTTCCCCTCGTTTGCTTCCGCGTCGCCCTGGGTCGTCGACCCGGCACACGCGCAGGCGAAGTTCACGGTCAAGCACATGATGGTGATGGACGTGACCGGCACGCTCGGCAAGGTGACCGGAGGCATCGAGTTCGACGAGAAGGACCCGACGAAGTCGACCCTCGACGTGACGATCGACGTCGACCCGAACACCCAGGAGGCGAAGCGCGACACGCACCTGAAGGGCCCCGAGTTCTTCGACGTCGACAAGTTCCCGAAGGCGACCTTCAAGTCGAAGAAGATTGCGAAGGCGGGCAAGGACAAGTTCAAGGTGACGGGCGATCTGACCCTGCGCGACGTGACGAAGGAGACGACGTTCGACGTCACGCTGACTCCGCAGTTCGAGCACCCGTTCACGAAGCAGCCGGTGCGCGCGGTGACGGCGACGGGCAAGATCAACCGCCTCGACTACGGTCTGAAGTGGCAGGTGCCGATGGCGAACAACGCGCTGTTCGTGGGCAACGACGTGAAGATCGAGTTGAACGCCGAGATCGGGCCGAAGCCGGCCGAGGCGGCGGCGGAGCCTGCGAAGGAAGAGGCGAAGCCGGCGCCGGACGCTGGCAAGCCGGCGGCGCCCGCGAAGAAGTAGACCCCCGAAGTCACGCTCCCTCTCCCCTCGTAGGGGAGAGGGCCGGGGTGAGGGGCGGCGACGGGTAGCCGACGCGCCCCGAGCTCTGCTGAGAGCTGAAGTCTCGAAGCGCTGAAGTCTCGAAGCGCTGAAGTCACGAAGCGCTGAAGTCACGAAGCGCTGAAGTCACGAAGCGCTGAAGTCTCGAAGCGCTGAAGTCTCGAAGCGCTGAAGTCTCGAAGCGCTGAAGTCTCGAACCGCTGAACTCTGAACCAGAACGTTCGTGCGCTCAGCTTCCAGCGCTCACGTCGTGGCCTTGCCGCCAGCCTCACCCGCCTGCCTCGCCCCTCACCCCGTCCCTCTCCCCTACGAGGGGAGAGGGGGCGTTCTTCTCAGGCCGTCTTGGTCTTGAGGCTGTCGCCGCCGCGCGAGGCCTTGCCCTGGCCCTCACCGCGGTGCGCGGCCCGGTCGTCGAGCCAGATCGTCAGCGGCGACGCGATGTACACCGACGAGTACGTGCCGACGACGATGCCCACCAACATCGCGGCCGCGAAGTCGAAGATCTCGCCCACGCCGAAGATGAGCAACCCGACCAGCGACAGCGCCGTGACTCCGGAGGTCAGAATCGTGCGCGACAGCGTGTCGTTCACCGCGATGTTGATGATCTCCGGCAGCGGCTTGCCCTTGAACCGCGCCATCTCTTCACGAATACGGTCGTAGATCACGATCGTGTCGTTGATGGAGTAGCCCAGCACCGTCAGCAGCACCGCGATCGACGTCAGGTTGAACTCCCGACGCGACACCAGGAAGTAGCCGGCGACCATCACGACGTCGTGCAGCATCGCCATCAGCGCGCCCGGGCCGAACTTGAACTCGAAGCGGAACGCCACGTAGATCAGAATGAACAGCGACGCCCACAAGAGCGCCATGATGCCCTTGTTGCGCAGCTGCTTACCCACCTGCGGGCCGACGTAGTCGACGCGGCGAACCTCGAAGTCCTTGCCCGGCAGCTGCTCGCGCAGCACCGACGAGATCTTCAGCTCCATGCCGGCGAACTGAACCTGGTAGTCGACGCCGCCGCCCTGCGCCTCACCGACGCGCACGACCTCTTTCACGCCGACGCCGGCCTTCTCGATCTCCTCTTTCGCCTTCTTGCGCGCGGCCGCGTCGTCCTCCGCGGGGGGCAACGGCGCCGCCATCCGGAAGTTCAAGAGGCCGTTGTCGAGATCCGGCTTCTGAATGAACTTCACCTCACCGAACCCCTTCACCGCCGCCTGCGCCTTCTCGGCCGCGTCGGGCGTCAGCTGCGTCGTGCCGCCCATGCGGAGCAAGAACGACGCGTCGGTGTCCGACCCGATGCGCTGAACCTGCAGGTCGTGCAGGTTGCCCTTCTTGCCCGCCTCACGCAGCGCCTCGGGGTCGAGGGCCTCTTTGAACTTCACCTCGACCAGCGTGCCGCCCGCGAAGTCGACGCCCAGGTTGAACCCGAAGAACGCGATGCCGACGATGATGGCCAGGTTGAGAAGCGACGAGATCAGCAGCGCGACGCGGCGCTTGCCGATGAAATCGATGTTCGTCTTGCCTTTGATGATCTGCATGGCGTCCCCTTAGACCGACACCGACTGCGCGTTACGGCCGTGAACCAGCCAGGTCGTGATGAGCCGCGTCACGACGATCGAAGTGAAGAGCGAGGCCACGATGCCGATGACCAGCGACGTCGCGAACCCTCGCACCGGCCCCGTGCCCGTGAAGAACAGCACGCCGCCGGCGATGAACGTCGTCACGTGCGCGTCGAAGATCGTCCAGAACGCGCGGTCGTAGCCCTGGTCGACTGCCGTCCGCGCTGACTTTCCTGCCGCGAGCTCTTCTCGCACACGCTCGTTGATGAGCACGTTCGCGTCGACCGCGATGCCGAGCGTCAGCACGAAGCCCGCGATGCCCGGCAGCGTCAACGTCGCCGAGAACAGCGACAGCCCCGCGAGGATCAGCGCCGCGTTCAGGATCAGCGCCACGTCGGCCACCAGACCCGACACCCGGTAGTACAGCGCCATGAACAGCACGACGAGGCCCAGGCCGACGAGCACCGCCATCGCCCCCCGCCGAATCAGATCGTCGCCGAGCGACGCCTCGACGCGCCGAACTTCGCCCACCGTCACCGGCGCCGGCAGCGCACCCGCCTTCAGCACCAGCGCGAGCGTCAGCGCCTCTTCCATGCGCTGATCGCGCGTCTTGCCGATCGACCGGCCGAGCGTGATGCGGCAGTTCCCGTTCGGGATCTTCTCGATGATGTTCGGAGCCGAGTGCACCAGGTCGTCGAGCACGATCGCCATGCGGTGGCCGACGTTCTTCTCGGTCAGATCTCCGAACTCGCGCGCGCCGTTCGCGTCGAACGTCACGTTCACCTCGGGGTCGTCGCTCTGCTGGTTGCGGCTCGCGTACGCGTCGACCAGGCTCTCGCCGGTCAGCGGCACCGTGCGCTCGACGAGGTACGTGCGGTAGCTCTTGCACTTCTCCTTCTTGCCCTCCTGCTCGACGCACTCGAGCAGCACCTGCTTGCCCTCGGGCTCCTTGCCCTTCACGTACGCGAGCAGCGCGTCGCGGTCGGGGCCCTCGAGCACCGGGAAGCCCGCGTAGTTGCCGAGCGTGATGTTCGACTCGGGCGCAGGCGGGTTCGCCTTGTAGTGATCGGTGATGAACGTCGACGCGTCGTCGACCATGCGGAACTCGAGCTGCGCCGTCGTCCCGATGAGGCTCTTCGCCTGCTCCGGGTCCTGAGCGCCCGGCAGCGAGATCTGAATCGAGTCGCTGCCGAGCTTGCGCACGTCGACCTCGCTCACGCCCCACTTGTCGATGCGCTTGCGAATGACCAGCATCGCCTGCTCGACCGCCTCTTGCTTGAAGTTCGAGATCTGCGTGTCGACGAGCTGCAGGGTCAGCGACGCACCGTCGCGCTTCACCTTCGTGAAGTCTTCGAAGGTCGCGAGCACGTCCTTCTCGATCGCGTCCATCGTGCCCGGGTCCTTCGCGGTCAGCGTGACCTCACGCAGCTCGGGGTTCGTGTTCAGCGTCACCTCGCCGAGCTTCTTGTCCTTCACGTAGTTCGCGATCTGCGCGCCGCGCCGCTCCGAGCGCTTGTTGAGCGCCGTGTCGGTGTCGACCCGCATCACGAGGTGAATGCCGCCCTGGAGGTCGAGACCCAGCGACAGCCGGAACTTCGCCGGAGGCGCCCACCCCGGCAGAATCGCCTCGAGCTTCTTCACGTTGTTCCGGTCGGCCCGGTCGAGCTTGAAGAACGAGTAGTACGTGGGCACGAGGAACCACACGCACCCCAGCGCCACGATCGACACCAGCACCAGGCGCGTAAACCAGTTGCGGTCCATCACTTCTCCTCTTTCTCTTTGGCGGGCTCTTCGGCCTTCGCCGGAACCGGGTCTTCAGCCAGCTTGCCCTGAATGCTCGACTTCAAGACGCGAAGCTTCAGCGACGTCGCCACCTCGAGCGTCACGATCTTGTCCTGCACCGCTATCACCTTGCCGAGCACGCCGGCCTGCGTCACCACCTCGTCGCCCTTCTTCAGCGCCGCCATCAGCGACTGCTGGTCGCGCAGCTGCTTCTGCTGCGGCCGCAAGATCAGGAGGTAGACCATCACACCGAAGAACGCGAGGCCGGGCAGCAGAAACTGGCTGCCGCCGCCTTGGTTGGCCTGCGCCAACAGGAACGGCATGGCCTGCGCCAGCAAGAGAAGATGGGTCATGGGGAGTGGGCCGCTTACCAGCCACTTCGTGCCACGGCAAGCCAACGGGAAGGTGTGATAGGGGCGTGCCCCGTCATGAAAAAGACCCTCGTTTCGCTGCTCGCCGTCGCCGCGCTCGCGCTCGGTGCGCTCTCCTGCCAGGGCAACACCGTCGGTAACAGCTGCACCGTCGACAGCGACTGTGACCGCGGCCAGAGCTGCTTCCTCGACGGCTTCCCCGGCGGCTTCTGTACCAAGGGCTGCGTGCAGGAAGGGGTCACCACCGACTGCCCCATGGGCATGGTCTGCACCCGCAACACGGCCGCGAAGCCGACCCTCATCTGCAGCACCGCATGCACCGACGACGCCCAGTGCCGCGGCGGCGCCTACCTGTGCCGCGAAGTCCGAAGCTCCAGCCAGAAGGCGTGCGCTCCCTAGCCCCCCCTGCTCGCCTCGTGCTCCCGCACCGCGAGCCGGCATCGGACCGAGCCGTCGTGCGAGGAGCGCTCCGAGCGCTCGGCGGCGGCACGGGCTGCAGTTGCCGCTGCGAGGGGTCACCGCGAACCGGCCCGGCATCGCCGCGAAAGTGACCCTGACGGCAGGCTGCGTGACGCAGACGCGAGCGAATCGCGGCGGCGAGGCACCTCGCTCGGCTGCTCCGTCACGCGAGGCGGCAGCTGAGCCGTGCCACGCCCTGAAGCTCGACGCCTTCCAGCTGTCGCCCGGGTGCAACGCGCGACCCATCGCCCGGCGCGACCCGTCGTGCCGCCGAGGTGAACCGCCTGCGCCTCTACGGGAGCGTCGCCGCGCCCGGCCGCGCCGGGGTCGCGTAGAGCGCCTGCAGCGTGCGCAGAAAGCCGGCGTACTCGTCTGCCTCGATCGCAGCGCGCGCGTCGGCCATCAGCGTGAGGAAGTAGTGCAGGTTGTGCAGCGTGTTGAGCCGCATCGCCACGAGCTCCTGCGCCACGAAGAGGTGGCGCAGGTAGGCCCGCGAGAACGTGCGGCACGTGTAGCAGGAGCACTTCGGGTCGAGCGGCCCCTCGTCTTCGATGAAGCGCGCGTTCTTGATCTGCACCTTGCCCTGCGACGTGAACAAGAGCCCGTGCCGCGCCGTGCGCGTCGGCAGCACGCAGTCGAACATGTCGACGCCGGCGCCGACGCAGGTCGCGAGATCGATCGGAGTGCCCACGCCCATCAGGTACCGCGGCTTGCTCGCCGGCAACAGCGGCGCCGAGAACGCCACGCTCGCGTACATCGCCTCGGGCGTCTCGCCGACCGCGTAACCACCCAGCGCGAAGCCCGGCAGCTCGTGCGAACAGATCTCTTCCGCGTGGCGCCGGCGAAGATCTTCGTGCACCCCGCCCTGCACGATGCCGAACAGCGCCGACGGCCCGTCGCGGTGCCAGGCCTTCACGCAGCGGCCGAGCCAGCGCGTCGTGCGGGCGAGCGAGTCTTCGAGGTAGCTGCGCTCCGACTGCGAGGGCGGGCACTCGTCGAACGCCATGATGACGTCGGCGCCCAGCGTCTCTTGAATCTCGATCGAGCGCTCGGGCGAGAGCATGTGCCGTGAGCCGTCGAGGTGCGACTGAAACGCGACGCCCTCTTCCGAGATCTTCCGCGCCGTCGCCAGCGAGTAGACCTGAAAGCCGCCCGAGTCGGTCAGCATCGGGCGCTCCCACGAGATGAACTTGTGCAGCCCGCCGAGCTTGCCGACGAGCTTCTCGCCCGGGCGCAGCATCAGGTGGTACGTGTTGCCGAGAATGATCTGCGCCCCGAGCGTGCGCAGATCGTCGGGAGCGATCGCCTTCACGCTCCCCTGCGTGCCCACCGGCATGAAGATCGGAGTCTCGACCACCCCGTGCGGCGTGTGCAGCCGGCCCCGGCGGGCGCCCGTGCCCTTGTCGACGTGAAGCAGCTCGAACGAGATCAACGCGCGCAGCTTAGGCGCTCTTCACCCTCGGTGACGTCTAGGAACTGATCGACCGCCACGTCCGTGAAGACCTGCACCACCGGCGGGCTCGTCGGCCAGCGCACCTCGAGGCGATCGATGCGCGCAACGTCGCCGAGCCCGAAGTGCGCGTACGCCGGGTCGCCGGCGCCGAACGTGCCCTTGCCGCCGCTGATCTCTCGCGTCTGAGTCACGCAGCCCGCCGTCACGCTCACCTTCGCCCCGATGCCCAGCCGGTTCGCGGTGACCCCGCGCAGCGTCACGTGCAGCCAGTGCCGCCGGCTGCCCACCTCGTTGCGGAAGAGGTGCACCTGCTCGACGCCGCCGGGGGCCAGCTGCGTGCCGGGCAGGTTCACCGAGCCCATCAGCAGATCGAGGTCTCCGTCGCGATCATAGTCGTCGATCGAGATGCCGTTCGTGTTCACGAGCAGCGGCCGCACGCCGCTCTGCTCCGTCACGTTCACGAACGTGTGGTCGGGCTGCTGCTGGTAGACCCACGCGTGGCTCTGCGGGTACGCGCTGTTCTCGATCACGAGGTCGAGCAGCCCGTCGTTGTCGAGATCCGCCCAGGTGGCCCCGTGATCGCCCTCGTTGCCGAAGTCACCGTCGGCGCCGCCGCCGTTCAGGTCGCGGTTGATGCCGGTCTGTTCCAACGCCGGCCGCTCGAACACCCAGCCCGCCGCCCGGCCACTGTTGCGCAAGATGCGCGACCGATCGGCCGTGCTCCGCGGGTAGTCGCCGTGCGCCGTCTCGGCCTGGAAGACGTCGACGTCGCCGTCGTTGTCGTAGTCGGCGCACGAGCTCGAGAACGTGTTGCCGCCATGGCGAAACGGCTCCTCCGCCGGGTTCGGCACGTCGTCCATGTGGAACCTGAGCTCCTTCGCCGCGTTGCGGAACGTGCCGTCGCCGCCGTTCAGCCACAGATCGTCCCAGCTCAGCGCGTACGAGGCGACGAGCAGATCGCTCCAGCCGTCGTCGTTCACGTCGCACGCCGTCACCCCGTACACCGGCTTCACGTACATGCCGCTCGGGTCGCCCAGCGGAGCGCTCATCTTCATGTGCGCCGGCTCGTTCACCAGCATGAACCGCCCCGCGCCGTCGCCGCGGTACAGGTTCGACGCGTACGAGTCGTAGTACGGGTACGAGATCATGAAGTTGCCGACGAAGAGGTCGAGCTTCCCGTCCTTGTCGTAGTCGACGAACGCCGCCGCCGCGGTCGTCAGCGGCCACGGCTGGTTGAGCCCGCTCTGCGCCGCCAGCGCGAAGCGCCCCGCACCGTCGTTCAGGTAGAGCTCGTTCGAGTCGGCGTTGAACTTCGGCCCCATCGGCTCCTGCGAGTAGCTGCCGCTGAAGAGGTCGAGGTCGCCGTCGTTGTCGACGTCGCCGAACACCGCCATCAACGCCGTCTGCCCGCCGTCGGTGCCCTCACGGTTCGCCGTGATGCCCGACTCGGCCGTCACCTCGTCGAAGCGCGCCCCGCCGCGGTTCACGTACAGGTGCTGCAGCCCGCGCCGCACGCCCGTCTCGACGCCGATGAAGTCGGGGTACCGATCGCCGTTCACGTCGCCCCACGCCACCCGCCGGCCGTACTTGCCGCTCAGCCCCACGTCGGCCGACACCTCGGTGAAGTACGCCTCCATCGGCACTGGAGCCGCCGCCGCGCAGCGGGTCTCGGCCGGCAGCACGTGGCACTCGCGCGCCTGCAGGGCGACGGGCGCCAGCGACGACGTGTCGAAGTCGGGAATTGTCTGAACGCACGCGGCGAGAAAGAAGAGCGCCGAAGACCGGACCATGCCGCAGGGAGTCCCCGCCCCGCGGCTTGTCGCACCTCAGGCGATGAACATCGCGTCGCCGTAGCTGAAGAAGCGGTAGCGCTCCTTCACGGCCTCTCGGTACGCCGCGAGCGTCTTCTCGGTTCCCAGGAAAGCGGAGACCAGCATCAGCAGCGTCGACCGCGGCAGGTGAAAGTTCGTCAGCAGCGCGTCGACCACCTTGAAGTCGTAGCCCGGCCTGATGAACAGGCGCGTGTCGAGCTCGCCGCACTTGATGCCGGCCGCCGCGAACGTCTCGAGCGTGCGCACCACCGTCGTGCCGACCGCGACGACGCGCTCGGCCGCCTCGATGGCGTCGTGCGTCTCGATCGGCAGCACGCACCGCTCCGAGTGCATCTTGTGCCCCGCGATGTCGCCGTCGCGCACCGGCAAGAACGTGCCCGGCCCCACGTCGAGCGTCACCGCCGCCGTCTTCACGCCCTTCGCCTTCAGCGCAGCGAGCAGCTCGGGCGTGAAGTGCAGCCCCGCCGTCGGAGCCGCCACCGAGCCCGGCACCTGCGCGAACACCGTCTGGTACCGCTCGGCGTCCGCGGCGTCGGGAGCGCGCGAGATGTACGGCGGCAGCGGCAGCTCGCCCGCGAGCGTCGGGTCGCCGTCGAACTGCACCAGGTACTCACCCCCGCCCCGCACCTCGGCGATGCCGGCCTTCAGGCCCTTCGGCAGCTCGATGACGGTGCCCAGCTTGAGCGCCTTCGCCGCCTGCCCCAGGCAGATCCACGCGGCGCCCTCGGGTCGAACCAGCAACAGCTCGACCTTGCCGCCCGTGCCCTCTTTCGTGCCGTACAGCCGCGCGCGAATGACGCGCGTGTCGTTGACGACCAGCAGGTCGCCGGGCCGCATGAGCTCGGCAAGCTCGGGGAAGCGCCGGTGCTCGAGCGCCCCGCTCGCCCGGTCGACGCGCAGCAGCCGCGAAGCGTCGCGCTGCTCCAGCGGGCGCTGCGCGATCAGCTCCTCGGGCAGCTCGTAGTCGAAGTCTTCGATGCGCACGACCACTGCGATCAGTACAGCGTCTGCAGCTCGGTTCCTACGTAGTAGTGCGAGAGGATCTCGCGGTACCCCAGGCCCCGCTCGGCCAGCACCTTCGCGCCCCACTGGCACATGCCCGCGCCGTGGCCGAAGCCGTGCCCCGTCAGCACGCGCCCCGCGACCTCGAACCACAGGCTCTTGAGCTTCATGTACCCGAGCCGCTCGCGCAGCAGCACTGCGTCGATCGGCTTGCCGTCGAGCAGCACGCGCGCGGCGCGCCCCGTCGGGCTGCGCGACACGACCTGAACCTTGCGATCGAGCTCGAGCCGCCACTCCGACTGGGGCAGCCTCGCGCACGGGCAGTCGACGGGCTTCAGGTACGGCAGCTCGCGGCCCAGCGCCTCTGCGCCGCTCTCGGTCTTCCCGCCGCACGACGCGTGGAAGTACGCCTCGACCGGCTGCAGCTGGTACGTGAGCACCATGCCCCGCGTCGCCTCGACCGCCTCGCGCGTGCGCGGGTCTTCGCTCGCCAGCCCGCCGTACACCTGGCTGATGACGCTCGACCCCAGGTGAAACGCCTGCCCGTACTGCTCGAGCTTCTTGTGCAGCGCGTACGTGCGCGCCGCGATCGCCTGCGCCTTCAGCGCCTCGAGCGGAAACGACTTCGGCATCTCGCTGCCCAGCACGCCCGCCAGGTAGTCCTCGAGCCCCAGCACGTTGACCAGCTGCACGCCGTCTCTGCCGAGCAGCGCCACCACGTCGCCGCGCACGCGCGTGCCGTTGACCTCGATGGGGCCGCCGGTGCGAAACCGCACCGCCCGCCCGTTCACCGGAGCCCCGTCGAGAAAGAGCGCCTGGCCCCGCCGCGTCACCGTGACGTCGCCGGTGCTGACCGGCAGGAACCGGGCCTCCTCGTCGTCGTCGCCGCGCAGCAGCGCGACGCCCGTGAGGTGCGCCAGCTTCACCTCGGGGCCGATCGCGATGCGCATCGTCTCGGCCGCGAAGGCAGCCTGAGACACCAGCGACGCGATGAGCACCGACCGCAGCACTGGCATGCAGTGTAGGTGCGGATAAGGTGCCCGCAAGAATGACGCCGCTCGAGCTCCAGCAGGCCCTGGCGAAGACCCCCGCCCGGTCCGCCCAGGTGCTCGCCCACCGCCTGCTCGAAGCCCACACCCGCGAAGAGTGCGCTGCCCTCTACGGGTTGAGCGTCGACCAGTGGGACGTGCTGTTCCTCCGCGCCGCCCGCGACTTCGAGCGCGCGCTCGGCCGCGAGGCGCCCCCCGCTGCCGACGAACCCCAAGAGGCCGCCCGCCTCGCCCAGGAGCTCTCACCGCCGCTCCTCGCCCTCTCGACCCACCGCGACGAGACCCGCCGCCTGATGGACAAGGCCCACGCCGACTACGAGGCGTCACCTTCCCACGCCGTCGAGGTCTGGGCGCGCCGCATCGCGATCGTCGTCATCATCGCCTTGACCGCCTACTTCTACTGGCGCGAGGAGCAGCGAAAGCACGAGGTTCGCTGGGAGCCTCAACGCGCTTTCGACCCGGACAAGAGGTGATAAGGACCCCGCCCATGATCCGAATCGCGCTCGCGTGCGCAGCCCTTCTCGCTCTCGCCGGTTGCCCCAAGAACGTCCCCGAGAACGTCTCGGGCAACGACGACGAGCGCATGGACCAGTTTTCGGCCCAGCTCGAAGAGCTCCGCGCCCGCTCGGCGCAGGACATGAAGTGCGACGACTGGTGCGGCATGAAGAGCAACGTCTGCGGCATCTCGGGCAAGGTCTGCGACATCGCGGCCAAGAAGACCGAGCGCAACGACTTCCAGACGAAGTGCATCGCGGCTCAAGAAGACTGCGCCCGGTTCACCGACAGCTGCTCGAGCTGCAAGAGTTAGTTATCCTCTGACCATGGTCGCCCTCGCGCTCCTGCTCGTCACTCTCGGTGCCGACGATCTGAACCCCGAGAAGGCGGCGAAGATCCAGAAGGATCGCGACACGGCCATGGCCGAGATCGCGAAGAAGTACGGCAACAAGAAGTCGAGCGAGCTGAGCCAGGACGAGCGCCGCGAGATGATCCGCGAGCAGCGCGCCGCCGAGAACTCCGTGCTCGAGAAGAACAACGTCGACCCGAAAGAGTACGCCCGGTACGAGGCCCGCATGAGCCTCTCAGACCGCGCCGCGACGAAAGACGCCCGCGCCGCGCTCGACAAGAAAGACGCCGACGACAAGAAGGCCGCCGAGGCGAAGCAGCAGCAGGGCAACGGCGAGGTGCAGGTCCAGCGCGGCTTCAGCGACAGCAACCCCGTCACGCTCGAAGAGAACAGCAACACCGGCGGAGCCCCCATCGTCGAGAAGGGCCTGCCCCCCGACGCCCAGAACGATCAGAACGAGGCCACCGGCATGGGCACCGGCTCGAGCGGCGACGACGGCGCCTCGACCAAGAAGAGCGGCAAGAAGAAGTAGCCGTGCCCCAGTCGATCGCCCACGTCGCGCTCGTCGTCCGCGACTACGACGAGGCGATCGCGTTCTACGTGCACAAGCTCGGCTTCACCCTCGTCGCCGACGAGTACCAGCCCGAGCAGGACAAGCGCTGGGTGCTCGTCGCTCCGCCCGGCTCGCGCGGCACCTCGCTGCTGCTCGCCCGCGCCTCGACGCCCGAGCAGGCCGATTTCGTCGGCGATCAGGCCGGCGGCCGCGTCTTCCTCTTCCTGCAGACCGACGACTTCTGGCGAGATCACCGCGCCTACACCGGGCGCGGCGTGCAGTTCGTCCGCGAGCCCAAGCAGGCGCCCTACGGCACCGTCGCCGTCTTCCTCGACCTCTACGGCAACCGCTGGGACCTCGTGCAGTTCACGGCCGGCTCGGAGCCTGCCCCCGCGCGCTGACCCATTTCTCGTCGTACGGGCACGAGCAGTCGGTCTCTTCCGGCTCGGGGTACACGTATCGCTCGCCGCGGAAGCTGCGCAGCACCGTCTGAGCCGGCCCGCGCTCGACCACGTACTCGGGCTGCAGCGTCACCTTGCCGCCGCCGCCCGGCAGATCGACCGCCAGGTGCGGCACCGCGAGGCCCGTCGTGTGGCCCCGCAGCTGCTCGAGAATCTTCACGCCCTCCATCAGCGGAGTGCGCAGGTGCTCGCACCCCTCGGCCACGTCCATCTGGTGCAGGTAGTACGGCCGCACCCGCATCTTCAGGCACGCGTGCGAGAGCTCCTTGATGATGCGCGCCGACGAGTTCACGCGCCGCATCAGCACCGCCTGGTTCTCGACCGGTACACCGTGGTCGACCAAGAGCTCGCACGCCGCCCGCGCCTCGGGCGTGATCTCTTTCGGGTGGTTGAAGTGCGTCACCACGAACAGCGGCGCGTACTTCCGCAGCGTGCGCGCCAGCGCCGCGTCGACGCGCATCGGCAGGCAGACCGGCACCCGCGTGCCGATGCGAATCATCTCGACGTGCGGAAGCTCGCGCAGCGGAGCCAGAATCTCTTCGAGCCGCTCGTCGGCCAGCATCAGCGGGTCGCCGCCCGAGATCAGCACGTCGCGCACCTCGGGGTGCGAGCGCACGTAGTCGATGCCCTCTCGCATCGCCGCACGCGAGAGCTCGGCCTCGCCGCCCTTCGTGATGCGCCGCCGCGTGCAGTGCCGGCAGTACACGCTGCACGAGTCGATCGCGAGCAGCAGCACCCGGTCGGGGTACTTGTGAACGATCGCCTCTACGGGCCGGTGCTTCTCTTCGCCCAGCGGGTCGGCGAGCTCGCCCCGCCTGATGCGCGCTTCGGCCCGCACGGGAATCGCCTGCATGCGCACCGGGCAGAACGGGTGCTCCTTGTCGATGAGCGACAGGTAGTACGGCGTAATGCCGAGCCGGAACATCGACGCCGTCTCGACGCACCCTGCCCGCTCGTCGCCCGTCAGCGACACCGAGCGCTCGAGCACCTCGAGCGAGCGCACCGCGTTGCGCATCTGCCAGCGCCAGTCGCCCCACTCGGCCGACGTCACGGCGGCAACCCGCTGGCCTGCGCGCGCGACGCCCCGCCCGTCATCAGCCGGAACAGCGGGCCCGGCATCCACCGCAGGAGCCCCGACCCGAACGCGTGCACAGTCGGCCACGCGAGCTTCTGCCGCCCCGCGAGAATCGCCCGCCCGTAGCGATCGGCCGCCGCCTCGGTCGACGCGATGAACGGCATCGGCACCTTGCCGCGCGTGCGATCGGTCATCTCGCTCACCACGAAGCCCGGCTCGATGCACGTCACCTTCACCTTCGAGCCGTGCAGGTCGAGCGCCACGCAGTCGAGGAACATCGACAGGCACGCCTTCGACGCGCAGTAGGCCGAGTTCGCTCCGAACGCGTTCCACGCGACGAGGCTGCTGATCCCCGCGACGTGCCCGTGGCCCCGCTGCACCATGCGCGGCAGCACCGCCGAGATCGTGGCGATCGCGCCCGTCACGTTCGTGCGGAACACCGGCTCGAGCGTCTCCCAGTCGGTGCGCTGCGCCGGCGTCGCCGCCCCCACGCCGGCGTTCGCGATCACCAGGTCGAGCCCGCCGCACTCCGAGTCGATCGACTGAATCTCCGCGATCGTCTCGCGCTCCTTCGCGACGTCCATCTCCACCGGCTTGATGCGGCCTTCGCCCTGCGCCGCGAGCTCTTCGAGGTTCTTCGTACGCCGCGCCGTGGCCCACACGGTCGCCCCGCGCCGCGCCCACCACAGCGCCATCGCGCGCCCGATGCCGCTCGACGCCCCGGTGATGAGCACCTTCTCGTACGAAGCCATGGCGCCCCACCTACGTGAGTTGCAACCGCGCCGCCACTGCCCCCGCGACCCTCACCGCCTCGTCTTCGGTGAGCCCGTCGAGCAGCACCACCCGCGCCCGCGTCGGCTGCACGGCCGCGCACACCCACCAGCTCGCGCCGTGGCCCGCGCTCTGCGGCCGCGTCGACGCCAGCGGCATCGCGAACACGCGCTCGGCCGGCGTGGTGCCGAGGGCACGAACCGCGCGCTCGACCGCGGCGTGCTCGCCGCCCGGCGCCGGCACGACGGCTCGGCACTGCGCGCAGCGCCGCTCGTCGAGCGGGGCCCCACAGTTCGGGCAGCTCACGCCCGGGCGCCGGGCGCCCGCGCGGCCTGCTCGCGCCAATACCGCTGCCCCGACTCGGGCAGCGTGTAGATCGGGTCGTAGTACTCGTACTTCCGCGTCAGCGCCTCGGGGTCTTTCTCTTCGATGCCGGTGCGGTAGTTCTTCGTCCAGTAGCTGATGCCCTTCTCGCGGTCGTACTCGGCGATCTGGTGCACCCAGCGCTTACCCACGTACGGCACGTCGCAGACGATGCGCGGCGTCGCGAACCCGGGCAGGTAGCCCATGATGTCGTGCTGCAGCGTCTGGGCCTCGTGCACGGCGACGCGCCAGTGCTCCGAGTTGGGGATCATGTCGCACATGTAGAAGTAGTACGGGAGGATCTTGGCGTGATCGAGCAGCATGAACGACAGCTCGAGCAGATCTCTCGACGTCGAGTTCACCCCGCGCAAGAGCACGCCCTGGTTGCGCACGTCGCGGAAGCCGACCTCGAAGAGCTTCTTCGCCGCGCGCCCCAAAAGCGGCGTCACCTGGTTCGCGTTGTTCACGTGCGTGTGCACCGCGAGGTCGACGTTGCGCTCGAACGCCTTCTTCGCGAGCCGCTCGAGCGCCTTGAGCACGTTGTCCTGCAGGAAGTGCTGGGGGATGCCCATCAGCCCCTTCGACGCGAGGCGAATGTCGCGAATGTTCTCGATGTCGAGCAGCGCGCTCACGAACGGCTCGAGCTGCTGAATCGGCACGTTCGCGATGTCGCCGCCCGACACCACCACGTCGCGAATGTACGGAGTCTTCCGCAGGTACTCGAGGATCTGCGCCCACCGCTCGGGCTGCGGCGTGTGGAACTTGAGCTTCTCGACGCCCGCCACGTCGTTGCCCACGAGGTCCATTCGCGTGCAGTGACCGCAGTACTGGGGGCACGTCGAGAGCAGCTCGGCCAGCACCTTCGTCGGGTACCGATGCGTCAGGCCCTCGACCTTCCACATCTCGGCCTCGTGCAGCGAGTCGCGCGACGCCATCGGGTGGTTCGGCCAGTCGGTACGGCGATCGTCGAACGCCGGCAGCATGTACCGGCGCAGCGGGTCGGCCCACAGGTCCGCCATGTTCATCGTGTTGATCATGTGCGGCGTGATCAGCATCGACATCGTCGCGCGCTCGCGCTGGTCGCGGTCGATCGCCGTCGCCAGCGACTCGGGCAACAGGTCGCCCAGCGCCGCCTTCAGCTCTTTGAGGTTCTTGACCGTGTGCTTGCGCTGCCAGACGGCGCTCTCCCAGTCGGCCTTCGACACGCCCTTGAACCCGGGGATCCGGTTCCAGTCGGGCTCGTGAAATTGCCGCTCGAGCGGGTACAGAAACGGCTGCTGTGAAGAGGTCATCGCGGCGCGCTGGGGCGCCGTCGGCTGTGAGGGCGAGGGGTTCAACATCCCCGGCTCATTAACACGGGTTGCTCTTCAGTCGAACGTGATGCCCGTCAGCTTCGAGACCTGCTCCTCTTCGACCGTGATCTCGTGCGGCCCCGACGACTTGCCGTTCAGCTTGAACAGCACCTTGTGCTTGCCCACCGGCAGGTCGATCGCCTTCGACAGCGAGATCGGCGTCTTCTCGCCCGTGTTCTTCCCGTCGACCCAGACCTCGGCGCCCAGCGGCTTCGTCGCACACGCGAACTTGCCCTTCGCCTTGCCCTTCTTCGCCGGGGCCTCTTCTTTCTTCGGAGCAGGCTCTTCGGCCTTCTTCGGCGGCGGCTCTTCCTTCTTCGGAGGCGGCGCCTCGGCCTTCTTCGGCGGCGGCTCCTCCTTCTTCGGAGGCGGCGCTTCGGCCTTCTTCGGCGGAGCCTCCTCTTTCTTCGGAGGCGGCGCCTCTTCCTTCTTCGGAGCCTTCTCGGCCACCGGCTTCGTCTCCTTCGGAGCCGGACCCTCCTCCTTCACCATCGTGAGCTTCTGCTCGAGCGTCTCGAGCTTGTTCGGGTTCTCGATGACCAGGTTGATCGTCTGGTACCCCGCCTTCGACGCCTGCGCCTTGTGCGGCCGCTCGAACGAGAGCCCAGGGACCTTGAGATCGGGCGTCTTGCCCACCCGCCGCCCGTCGACCATCACCTCGACCCCCGGCTCGTCGGTGATGAACGCGACCGTGTACGACGACGGCACCGCCACCGCGACCGGCTTCGGCTCCGCAGGCTTCTGCGCCGCCTCACCCGGCTTCGCCTCTCCCGGCTTCGCCTCTCCCGGCTTCGCCTCTCCCGGCTTCGCCTCTCCCGGCTTCGGCTCGGCCGGCTTCACCGCCGCGGTCTCGCCCGGCTTCGGCGGGGGCGCGCCCTCGCCCGGCTTCGGCGGCGGAGCCACGGCCGTCTCTTCAGGCTTCTGCTCCGCTGGCCTCGACGGCGCCGGCCCCGGCCCGCCCGTCGCCTTCAGCGTCACCGGCACCTTCCGCACTTCGCCGGGCTTGATCTGGACCTTCGTCGTCTGGCTCTCGAGCGACTTCGAGCCGGGGATGATCTCGATCGCGTAGTCGCCCGGGTCGAGAGAGATCGCCTTCTCACCGTCGAACGTCTTGTTCCCCGGGTTGATCTTCACCGAGAACGGCCCGCCCGGAGACCCATCGGGGCCCTTGACGAGCACCACCAGCTGGCCCGGGTTGCTCCCGAGCATCATCACCGCCACCACCGCCAGCACCGCGATCAACAGCACCGTTACGCTGCCGCCGATGATCGCCACCTTCTTCTGCTGCGGCGACATGCCGCCCGCCGCCTTCTTCTTCAGCTCGGGCCGCGCCGCCGTCGTCGCCGGGTCGGCCCCGCTGCCGGTCGGGTCCTCCTCGAGCTGCTCGCCGTCGGCCTCAGTGCCGTCGTCTTGGCCCTCTTCGCCGTCGCCCGCCTCGTCGTCGTAGCCCTCGTCGCCCTGGGCCGCTGCGTCCTCGTCGCCCTCTTCCTCTTCCTTGAACTGCCGCGTCTGCGGCACCGGCTTCGAGCCGGTGTCGTCGTCGTCGGTGGGCCGCGCCAGCGGTGAGGGGCCGACCACGGTCGCGCCCGAGTACTGCACCGCGTCGCCGATCACGATCTTCGGCTTCGCCGACACCGGCCTCGGCGGCATCGTCGCGTCGGGCGGGTCGTCGACTCGCGTCGAGTTCTCCTCGTCGTCATCGCCGCGGTCCTGCTCCATCGCGGGAATGAAGCCGGTCTGATCGAGCGGGCGCAGATCGTTGCCCGTCGACAGGTCGCTCTTCTCGCTCATCAACGAGCGCTGCTCACCCGTCGGCCGCGCGCCAGGCGCCTCGACCTGCGGCATGCGCCCGTTGTTCGTCGCGCTGCGCATGCGCCGCGACGGCGGGGCTGCCGTCGGAGCCATCGTCTTGTCGAGCGTGCCCGTCGGAGCCTCGTCGCGCCCCATGTCGACCGACGGCACGTTTCCACGCACCGCCTGCGTGCGAATCGCGTCGGTCGACTCGCCGGTCTCGATCACCGGCAGCGTGCCGATCATCGTCTTGCTGTCGGGGTCGACGATCTGCGTGCGATCGCCGGGCCCGTCCATCTCGGCGAGCTCGTCGGCGGTCGGCGGAGGTATGTTCACCGTCGCGTTCTGCAGCCCGGTCGCCACCGCGCTGTTGCCCGTGGCCGCGGCGGTCGACGTGCTCCCCACCGCCGAGACGCTGCGCGAAGGCCGGATCGCCGACGTCGTCGGGTTGCTGGTCAGCGCCGGCAGCGACGCGCTCGCGCCCGAGGGCTGCGACTTCTTCTGCGGCTTCTTGTCGTGCGTCGCGGTGACGCCCGAGCTCTCGATCTGGTCGGGGCGATCGATGTTCGCGAAGCGCTCCATCTTCTCGCTCTCGCGCAGCAGGTCTTCCGCGAACGCCTCTTTCATGAACGTCGAGAGGTGCTTCGCCGAGTAGATCGCGTCGCCCGCGAGCAGGAACCGCATCAGGTCTTCCTGCAGGTCGCTCGCCCACTGGTAGCGATCTTCCGCCTCGCGCGTGAGCGCCTTCATCACGACCTTCTCGAGGCCGGGCGGAATGTTCGGGTTGAACTGCCGGGGGGAAGCGACCTCGGCGTTGCGCACCTTCTCGAGCGTCGAGAAGTCGCTCTCGCCGACGAACAGCTTCTCGCCCGTCAGCATCTCGTAGAGGATCACGCCGACCGCGAACACGTCGCTGCGCCGATCGATCGGCAGCCCGCGAACCTGCTCGGGGCTCATGTACCCGAACTTGCCCTTCAGGATGCCGGCCTGCGTCTTCTGGCTCCGGTTCGCCGCCTTCGCGATGCCGAAGTCGATGATCTTCACCTCGCCCTCGTAGCTGCAGAGAATGTTCTGCGGGCTGACGTCGCGGTGAATGATGAGCAGCTCCTGGCCGCGCGCGTCCTTCTTGCGATGCGCGTAGTCGAGGCCTTCGCAGATCTTGCTCGCGACGAAGACCGCCTGCGCCGTCGGCATGATCTCTTTGCGGCGCCGGTACCGCTCGAGCATCGTGCGCAGGTCGCGGCCGCTCACGTACTCCATCGCGATGAAGTACGCATCGTCGTGCTTCCCGAGCTCGTGAATGTGCACGATGTTGGCGTGGTTCAGCTGAACGCTGATCCGCGCCTCGTCGATGAACATCGTGATGAACTCTTCATCCTCTGCCATCGTGGGCAGAATCTTCTTGATCGCGAGGATCCGCTCGAAGCCCTCGACCCCGAACGCCTTCGCGATGAAGACCTCGGCCATGCCGCCGACGTTCACGCGCTCGAGCAGGAGGTACTTGCCGAAGATGGTGGGTTTACGCATCGGGCGGGCAGCGAAACAGCACTGCTTTCAGGCAGATCGGGGAACCGTGAGAGTCTAGTGCCGCAAGGGGTGATCAGCAACGCACCAGACTTGTGTGGGTGTTCCACCGACTAGAGTGTTTCCGCGTGCGTGTCGTGCTCGCCCCATTCGGATCTCGTGGTGACGTTCAGCCGATGCTGGCGCTCGCCCTCGCGCTCATCGAGCGCCGCCACGAGGTGATCGTCTGCTGCTCCCCCGACCACGTCGACTGGGCCGCGCGCCTCGGCGTGCGCAGCGTCGGCGTCGGCCCGTCGATGCGCGAGTTCGTCGCGAGGTCGATGGCCAGCCCGCGGTACGCGATGCGCGCGCTCCCGGCGCTGATCGCCGAGCAGTTCGGCGCGCTGCTGCCCCTCGCCTCTGATTGCGACGTCATGCTCGGCGCGACGCTCACCGCCTGCGGGCCCTCGTTCGCCGAGAAGCTGGGGCTGACCTACCGATACGTCACCTTCTCGCCGGCCGCGATCCCCTCGGCCGAGCACCCGAGCCTCTTCACGAAGTCGCAGGCGCTGCCGCGCTGGCTCAACCGCCTGACCTGGTGGCTCAGCGCCTTCGCGAACAACCTCGGCCTGCGCGGCGTCATCGACGCCGAGCGGCGAAAGCTCGGGCTCGGCCCCATCGCCGATGCCTGGAGCCACCTGCTCACCCCCTCGCCCATCGTCGCCGCCGACGCCTCTCTGGCCGCCGCGCCCGGCTTCGACCAGACCGGCGCCTGGTTCCTGCCCGAGACCGATGCGCTCTCGAGCGAGCTCGAGGCGTACCTCGCCGCCGGCGAGCCGCCCGTCTACGTCGGCATGGGCTCGATGCCGAGGCCCGACACGCGCGTGCTCGCCTCGTTGAAGGGCCGCCGGGCGATCGTGTGCGGTTTGCCGGCGGGCGAAGGCCAGCTGCAGATCGCCGAGGCGCCCCACGGCAAGCTGTTTCCCCGCTGCGCGCTCGTCATTCACCACGGCGGGGCCGGCACCGTGCACACCGCAGCCCGCGCCGGAGTCCCCCAGCAGCTCGTGCCGCACGCGACCGACCAGTTCTTCTGGAAGAAGCGCGTCGAGTCGCTCGGCCTCGGCGACGCTGCCGCCGCGCGCGCGTTCTCGGCGAAGGTCGCCGTCGATGGAGTGCAGCGCGCTGTCGACCTCATCGAGGCGGGTCGAGCTCCGTCACGTCCTCGACTCGAGTGAAGCGGGCCCGAACGCGCTGCAGCACCGCCACGTCGTCCGTCTCGACCTCCCAGAAGCTGCTGTCGATCGCCGACAAGCGCGCACCCAAGGCTCCCCCTCCCGCGTCGCCCGAAACGCTCCATCGATGACCTGCTGGAGCTCCGCGGCGAGGCCGAACAGCGCTTCGCCGCTCACCGGCGCGCCTGCGTCCGCCAGGGCGTGCAGCTGCTCGGCGACCGCGCCCGTGCACTCGAGCCCGCTCACCCGCCAGACAGAGCCCGCAAGCTCCGGCTCCAGCAGCTCCACGAGGTGGCGCAGATCGAAGGCCAGCGCTCCACGCCTGAGATCAGCGATTCGAAGCACCGTCACGGCATCACCTGGGCGCGAAAAAGCGAAAACCCTGACCGCCTTTCGGCGATCAGGGTCTCGACTTCAAAAAGGATCCGGCAGCGACCTACTCTCCCACGCGGTTTCCCGCGGAGTACCATCGGCTCTGGTGGGCTTAACTTCCGTGTTCGGGATGGGAACGGGTGTGACCCCACCGATATAGCCACCGGAAAATTGTAGAAATAGTGCGTTACGAAGGGAACGGACCGTGAGGCCCGCGTGGATTTCACAAATTGAAGAAGCACACCAACTCAATGCTTGCTTTGTTTGAAAACCAGCTGGTTTCAACAAAGTTCTCAGCGCCCGGGTCTGAGCAAACAGCTCAGAGCCTCGGCCTCGACCGATAGCCTCTCACCCAAAAAGTTTGAGGCAAAGTAAGCCGCACGACCCATTAGTACCGGTTAGCTGAACGCATTGCTGCGCTTACACACCCGGCCTATCAACCTAGTAGTCTACTAGGGGTCTTCAGGGGGTTGCCCCCGGGAGGCCAATTCTTGAGGTCGGTTTCCCGCTTAGATGCTTTCAGCGGTTATCCAATCGACACATGGCTACCCAGCGATGCCACTGGCATGACAACTGGTACACCAGAGGTGTCTCCAACCCGGTCCTCTCGTACTAAGGTCAGAGCCTCTCAAGCCTCCTACGCCCATGGAAGATAGGGACCAAACTGTCTCACGACGTTTTGAACCCAGCTCGCGTACCGCTTTAATTGGCGAACAGCCAAACCCTTGGGACCTGCTCCAGCCCCAGGATGCGATGAGCCGACATCGAGGTGCCAAACCTCCTCGTCGAT
>JBGALX010000045.1:0-87867 GCA_044223505.1 Myxococcaceae bacterium | reverse complement strand
AGAAGCTCGGGTCACACGCCGGGGTATTGCCGGAGCACGCGGCGAGCACGGAAGCGCAGACGACCGCCGACCACATCGAAAACGTACGCAAAGGGACTCCTGTCGAGCCGGCCGGCCCGCATGTATCCACATCGGGGCTCCAAATTCACGTGGCGACGACTTTCAGTCAGCGAGCGCGCGCCAGCGCGACCGGCATTCTGAAGTGCGCGCTCTTCCCTTCGCGCTCGAACTGCACGACGCCCCTCATCATCTCGTGGCTGACGCGGGCCCAGAGGGCCGAGTGCGTGCGCTCGTCGTCGAGGTCGATCGCGGCGTCGAGGGCGCTGCCGGCGCGCAGCAGCACGGCGGTGAAGTCGGCGCGGGGCAGCTCGAGCAGATCTGCCGCGTGGTCACCGGCGAGCCGGCGGATCAGCGCGACCGGCAGCCCGTCGAACAGCTGCCCCGGCACGGCCTCCTGCATCAACGCGACGAGCGCGCGGCCGAGCTCGACCCCGTCGGCAGACCGCGCCCACTGCCGCGCGCGGATCAGCTCCATCAGCTCGGCGCCCTCGGCGACGTCGCGCGGCACGACGTCGGGGCGAACTCCGAGCAGGTGCCCCGCCACCTGCCACAGGTGCAGCCACGCCTCGGCCTCGGCGGTCGTGAGCTCGACCCCGAGCTTCGGCAGCGCCTCGAGGATCACGACCGAGAACGTCATCAGCGTGCCCGCGAGGTCCTCCTGGTTCACCGGCACCCCGAGCGTCTCGGTGCTCCACGGCCGCCCGCTCTCGGCGATGAGGTGGCGGATGGCGGCGTGCATGAGCCGCACCTTCAGAATCGCGGCCGTGCCGCGGCCCTGCGGCTCGAACGCGCCGGGGTCGCAGACGTCGAAGAGGAACTGCGCGGTCTCGAACACGCGCTTGCGCACGTGGCGGCTCATGCGCTGCGACTGCATCAGCACGTGCGCTCCGTGGGCGGCGCAGTAGGCCTGCGGCAGCGACGACGCGAACAGCGCGGCCGCGATGAGCCAGCCCTCGCGCGTGAAGAGCTCCTGCGCGAGCTTCAGCCTCTGCGGCTCGGCCCAGTCGGGCAGCGCGCGGTTCCGCTCGAAGTACCGCTGCACCTCTGCGGGCAGCCCCTCGGGCAGCGGCTCGTCGACCGTGAACAGCCGCGAGAGCACACGATTCACGGCGCCGGCCTCGCTGTGCGTGAAGACCGCGCGCACGACGGCGTCGGCCTCGGTGTCGCCGACCCCGCGCAGCGCCTGCAGCTGCTCGCGCGTGAAGCGCGGCGGCGAGACCGCCGAGCGCTTCGCGTGACGGAGCCACGTGCCGAGCGCCGACGGCGGGTAGAAGCGCGTCGCCTCGTCGTAGATGAAGAAGGTGTCGGGGGCGATGTTCACGTGCAGGTAGTCGCGGTTCGGCCAGCTGCCGTCGGGGCGCTGCGCGGCGACGAGGTACCGGGCCGCGCGATCGACGGCCTCCGAGCGCTCGCCGATCTCGAGCAGGCCCTTCAGCACCAGCGCCGTCAGCGGCGGCATGCTCGGGCCCACGCCGGCCAGGCGCTCGTCGCGATACGACTCGGGCGTCTCACCCCAGCCGCCGTCGCGGTTCTGCTTCGACAGCACCCACGCGACGGCGCGCCGCACCCACGGAGCGTCGCGGTCGGCGTCGACCGACTTGAGCCCCATCAGCACGAACGCGGTGCACGACAGGTAGTTGAGCACCCAGCGGCCCCAGAACGCGCCGCTCTCGCACTGCTGCCGCTCTAGAAACGCGAGCGCCCGAGCGACGGGCTGCGATCTCACCGAGAACCCGGTAGCGCCCAGGCCGTGCAGCACGCGCGCCGTCACGTCTTCGGTCGACGGGTCGCCCAGCGCCGGAGGCGGCGAGAGGAAGAGGCGCGCGACGTCCGCGGGGTCGCCGAACGAGACGCGCACCGTCTCGCGCATCGCGGGCCCCGGAGCCTTCGGCGGCAGGCCCCAGATGAACGCGGCCCAGCCGCCGTCGGGGTTCTGCATGTCGAGCAGCCAGTCGTGCGCGCGACGCACGGTGCGAGCGAGCTTCGCGTCGAGGTCGGCGGGCAGGGCGCCGGGCCCGCTCCAGCGGCGAGCCGCGCCGATGGCCGACAGCACGACGCCGGTGTCGTCGGTGTCGACCATGGTGGGGTTCGTGCGCTGAAACGCGAAGCCGCCGGTGAGCACGGCGTTCGGCTTGCGGTTGTCGAACGGCGGCATCGGCGTCACCGACTGCGCCGACGCGAGCCACTCGAGCGCGCGCGAGACGGTCGCGTCTGCCGGAGCGACGCCGGCGTCGAGCAGCGCGCGCACGTCGAAGGCCGTGGCCCAGACCTCGGAGCCGAAGCCGTCGAAGTGCAGCCCGTTCGGCCCGCGCACCGCCTGCGCCTCGAACCAGGCGAGGCCGCGCTGCACGCGCGGATCATCGCGGCCGACCGTCTCGGCGAGCGTGAGCACCGCGAGCGTGCTGATGACGACGCTGTCATTCCAGCTGCCGTCGGCGTTCTGAAAGGTGGTGAGCAGGTCGACGCCGGCGGCGTGGGCGAGGCGCTCCTGCAGCGCGCGCCGCTCACCGCGCAGCGAGCGCAAGAGCGTCGCGAGCTCGAACGCGGTCAAGAGCACCGCCGAGTTGAAGCGCGTGCGAAGCAGGCGCACGAGGCTCGGCACCGCGAGAAAGCCGATGGGGGGCGCGGGCGGCAGCTGCCGGGGCGGCATGAGCCCGGCCATCGCGAGGAAGAGCGCCGACGTGTCGCCCGCCTCGATGCCGCTCACGACGCCGGCGACGCCGCCGTTCGCGTCGACGAAGGCGCGGGCGCGGGCGATGGCGTCGGCGCTCCGGGTCGGGTCGGCGAGGTGCAGGGCGGCCCAGGCCGACGCGGTGGCGCCGGCGTGCCCGCACGCGGCCGAGGGGAACAGCGGGTACGAGCCGTCGGGGCGCTGCTGCGCCCTCAGCCAGCGCGCGGCGGCGGCGCCGTCGCCGGGCGTGAGGCGGCCGAGGTGCGCGAGCGCCACCACGGCCTGCGCCGTGATGATGGGCCCCATGTCGCACGGGCCGGCCCAGGAGCCGTCGACGCGCTGGGTGCTGCGCAGCACCCGCGCTCCGCGCTCGACTGCGCGCGTGGCGGCGCGCAGCGCAAGGTCCTCGACGATGGGCTGCCCCTTTCGACCGAAAAGCCCGAACACGGTAACAGCGGGCAGAAGTGTGAATCATGGCCGGGTGTCGGCGCAGGTGAGCGTCAGGCGTGCAGCGCTGCGTCAGACGACCGACTTGCGGGCCAGCGACGAGACGCCGGCGACGCCGGCCGCGGCGAGGCGGGCGGCGAGCTCTTCGCGCCCCTGCTCGCCGCGCTCGACGACGAAGCCGAGCTCGTCGAGCGTGAGGAGCTGCAGGTTGACGAGGCGGATCTGCGAGTGCGCGCCCTGCACCGAGTCGGGGAGCCCGGGCACGCTCTGGGCGAGCAGGGCTCCGACGCGGTGGGCGTCGTTCACGAAGCGGCCCTCGAGCTCGGGCGGTATCGGCACGTCGTACAGCTCGGTCGAGACGAGGCCCAGCTCGTCGATGAGGTCGGCGACGCCCCCGTTCGACGCGCACTGCTGCGCCATCTGCCAGGCGAGCTGAAAGAGCCAGCTCGCGGCGACGCGCCCGACCGGCTCGGAGCTGATGGCGTACACCTCGAGCTCGAAGCCGTTCGTCTGCCCGCCTTCGCCCGGCTCGTCGAACGGGTCGCTCAAGCCGTCGCTCGCGACCAGCGTGAGGCCCGCCCGTCGCGCGACGCGAAAGGCCTGCCGCATCGCCGGCCACCGCGGGCCGCCCATGAACGTCGGGTTGATGAGGTGCCCGAGCACGTCGGGCTCGAGCTCACCCCAGCCGGCCCACGCGGCAGCGACCGGGTCGCTCACGGGCGCGGCCACTTGAGCGCCGGGGGAAGCGGCGGCAGCCGGCCGCGGCGCTGCCTCTTCGCGAGCGCCGCGTTGCGCTCGGTCGAGCTCTGCACGCCTTCGACCGAGGCGCTCCGCCCCATCACCGAGGCGTCGTAGCCGCCGGTCGAGAGCATGGCGAAGGTGGCGTCGTCGGCCTTGAGCTCGGTCTCGAGCGGCCGGGTGAGCCGCTGCATGCCGAGGTTCTGCCGCAGCGTGTGGAGCACGTACGCCGCGTCGGCGCCCGGCGTCTTCAGCGCCTGCACGATGTCTTCGGCGCTGAACAGGCGCTGGCTCTTGCCGAACGCCGAGCCCTTCACGAAGTCTTGGCCGCCCGGGATGCCCATCGAGCCGGCGAGCACGAGGTTCGCTCCGGTGACGCCGATGTTGCACGCCGAGAAGCGGGCCTTCGCGTACTCGTTGAGCGTGTCTCTCGCGGCGATGTGCGCGATCTGGTGCGCGAGCGCGGCGGCGACGTCGGCCTCGGTTCCGAGCGTCGCGAGCATGCCGCTCGTCACCACCACCCAGCCGCCGAGGTACGACTCGATGCGCGCTTGCGGGTCTTCGACCACGACGAACGCCACGCGCGCCTTGGGGCCGGCGAGCCCCTGACCGAGCTTCTGCACCCAGGCCGCGACGTCGCTCTTCGGGCCGGGCGGCAGCGTCGCGACGCGCTGCTCGAACAGGGCGCGCAGGCCCGCCTTGTCGACGCCGTCGGCGTAGAGGCCGCCGGGGGCCGCCGACGCCGCCGACAGGGCGAGCTCGAGGCCCATGTCCTCTTCCTCGGCGGTCGGCACGGGGCGGTTCTCGAGCGCAGCGCACTGGCGCTCGCTGTCCTCCCGCGCCTCCTTCATCTGGCGGGCGGCGTCTTCGGCGGCGCGCGCGGCGTCACCGACGTTGCCCGAGGTGGCGCGCGGGCGTGGCCGCTCGCCGTCATCGGGCTCGACGGGGCGGCGCGGCGTCTCGTCGGCCGCCGACGGCATCGACCGGTCGTTCGACGCGAGCCGGTCGTCTTCCTCGCGTTCGGCCGTGCGCGAGGTGGCGCAGGCGAGCGCGGTCAGGAGGAGGATGAAGCCGAGTCTGGGCATGGCCCGTCAGTCTAGACTCAAAGGTCGCCGTGTCCGACGCCCTCTCTCGCCTCGATCTCGCGTTTTGTGTCGACCTCACCGGCAGCATGTCGGGCTTCATCGCGAGCGCGAAGCAGCACATGGCGCGCGTGCTCGAGGCGCTGCAGGGCGCGCTCGGCGACGGCCTGAACGTCGCGCTCGTCGGCTACCGGGACCACAGCGACGGCCCGAAGCTGCTCGAGGTGCACCCGCTCGACCGCGACCTGAAGCGGGTGTCGGCGGCGGTGCAGAAGCTCAACGTCAGCGGCGGCGGCGACGCGCCCGAGGCGGTCTACGCGGGCCTCAAGGCGTGCCTCGAGCTCGAGTGGCGCGAGGGCAGCTACCGCGTCGTGATTCTGGTGGGCGACGCTCCGCCGCACGGCGTGGGCGCGGCGGGCGACGCGTACGCGCGCGGCGACCCGACGGGCTACAGCCTCGACGACATGGCGAACCAGCTCGAGGCCGAGGGGCTGTTCGTGCACGCGCTGTCGATGCAGCCGCGCGACGCCGTGCTGGCGTCGTCCTTTCAGCGGCTGTCGATCTCGACGGGCGGCGGGTACCACGACGCGACCGGCAGCGACGCCGCGATTCGCATCGTCGAGGCGGTGACGCAGAGCCTGCCCGCGGACATCGACTTCGACCGAAAGCTGCTGAAGCGGCTCGAGGCGGGCGTCGAGGTGCCGGTGCCGAAGAGCGACGACGACATCGTGCCGACGCGCGCGGAAGTGCTCGCGAAGCTGCTGAACGTCGACGTGCAGACGGTGCACGGCGGCATGATGCGCCTGCGCCGCCGCCGCCTCGCCGTTACCGACTGAGCAGCAGCACGGCAGTGGAGCGGTCATGATCGGCGGCATCGCGACGGCAGTCGCAGGAATCAGTCTCATCATCCTCGGAGCGTTCGGGCAGGGCGTTCTCACCGCGCGCGGCGCAGCGTTCGCGGTGGTGGCGGCGGCGGTGGTCGAGCTCGTCAGCGGCCTCGTGCTCGAGCGCAAGGGCGCGCCGGGCATGGCGCACGTCTTCGCGGGAGCGCTCGCGCTGTTCCTCGCGCTCAACGTGGCGGTGCTCGCCATCATCTTGCCGGGGGCGGCGAGCGGGCCGCCCATCGCGCTGGCGCTCGGCCTCTTCTGCTTCTGCAACGCGCTGTTCCGCCTCATCGACCTCGTCGTCGATCGGCCGAGCGACGTGCTGTTCGAGGCCATCGACGTCGCCTTCACCTTCGCCGTCGCCGCGGCGCTGTTCTCGCACTGGCGGGCGGCCAGCGGCTCGTTCATCGCGGTCGCCGCGGGCATCGAGCTGTTGTCGGGCGGGCTCTCGCTGGTGGGCAGCGCGTGGGTCAAGCGCCGGCACCCCGACCAGCCCGCCTACGAGGGCCGGGCAGATCGCCTCGCGAGAGTGCCGGTGCGGCCGCGATAGCCTGACAACTGGAGCGGCGTCGGGTATTCGGCGAGGCCTTCACCGATGGCGACCCGGCTCCCCGCGACGCACCACACGTTCTGCCGCATCTGCGAGTCGCTGTGTGGGCTCGAGGTCACGACCGACGGCGAGCGCGTCGTCGAGATTCACCCCGACCCGAGCCACGTCGCGACCGACGGCTTCTCGTGCCCGAAGGGGCTCAAGCAGCACCACCTCTACGCCTCGCCCGACCGGCTCACGGTGCCCGAGAAGCGCATCGGCACGCGGTGGCAGAAGATCAGCTGGGAGCAGGCCACCTCGGAGATCGGCGCGAAGGTGAAGCAGCTGCGCGCCGACCACGGGGCCGACTCCATCGCGATGTACGTCGGCACCGCGGCCGGCTTCGGCGTGCTGCACCCCGTCTTCGCGCAGGGCTTCATGACGGGCCTGGGCTCGAGGTCGATGTACTCGTCGGCCTCGCAAGACTGCAGCAACAAGTTCGCGGTCGCGCGCGAGCTCTACGGGTTCCCCTTCACGCAGCCCTTCCCCGACCTCGACCGCACGCGCTGCCTCATCATCGTCGGCGCGAACCCGGTCGTCTCGAAGTGGAGCTTCCTGCAGGTGCCGAACCCCGCCCGCGCGCTGCAGGGCATTCGCGAGCGCGGCGGCTACGTGGCGGTCGTCGACCCGCGCTTCACCGAGACCGCGAAGGTCGCCGACGAGCACCTCTTCATTCGGCCCGGCACCGACGTCTTCTTCTACCTCTCGTTCCTCGACGAGCTCGTGAAGCAGGGCGGCATCGACCGCGCGCGCGTGGCGCAGCACCTGCGCGGCTTCGACGCGCTCGAGGCGCTCGCCGCGCGCTGGCCGAAAGAGCGCACCGCGCCCGTCACCCGCGTCTCGCCCGAGGCGCTGGCCGCGCTCGTGACGCGCTACCGCACCGCCCACGGCGCAGCGCTGTACTGCTCGACGGGCGTGAACATGGGCGGCAACGGCGCGCTCGCGTTCTGGGTGCAGGAGGCCATCAACGCGGCCTCGGGCAACCTCGACCGCGAGGGCGGCACGCTCGTGAGCGTCGGCGTCATCGACTTCGCGGCGTTCGGCAAGAAGACGGGCACGCTCATGCGCACCGACGCCTCGCGGGTCGGCGGCTTCGCGGCGGTGAACGACGGCTTCCCCGGCGGCGTGCTGCCCGACGAGATTCTGACGCCGGGCGAGCGGCAGGTGCGGGCGCTGTTCGTCACCGGCGGCAACCCGCTCATCACGATGGCCGACGCGGGCCGCACGCGGCAGGCGTTCGAAGCGCTCGAGCTGCTCGTCACGCTCGACCTGTTCAAGAACGAGACCGGCTCGCTCGCGCACTACGTGCTGCCGTGCACGTCTCCGCTCGAGCGGCCTGACCTGCCGTTCGTGTTCCCGATGATGCTCGGGCTGCAGCGCAAGCCGTACCTGCAGGCGACGCGGGCGGTGGTCGAGCCGCTGCCGACGCAGCGCGACGAGGCGAGCATCTACCTCGAGCTGTGCGAGGAGAGCGGCGTCGGTCTGTTCGGCTCGAAGGTGGCGCAGCGGCTGCTCATGGGGTGGCTGAAGGCGCACTCGGCGTTCTTCCGCCGCGGGCAGCCGGCCGAGCTGCCCCAGGAGGCGCTGCTCTCGCTCATCTTGCGGCTCACCGGGCAGGGCTCGTTCGAGGGCCTGCTCGACGAGCCGCACGGCAAGGCGCTGCCGCCGCACCGGCCCGGCAGCTTCCTCGGGCAGCGCGTGCTCACCGACGACGGGCGCGTCGACGTCGGGGCGCCGAAGCTGTTGGCCCGCGCCGAGCGGCTCGAGGCCGACTTCGCGCTCGAGCTCGAGCGCCCCGCGCAGCTCAAGCTCATCACGAAGCGCCACGTCACCACGCACAACTCGTGGACGCACAACTTCGAAGGCTTCGTGAGCGGCGAGCGCCGCACGAACCACCTCTACGTGCACCCCGACGACGCGAAGCGCCTCGGGCTGCACGACGGGGCGCTCGCCGACGTGAAGAGCGCGACGGCCGCCGTGCGGGTGCCGGTGAAGCTGCTCGCCGACCTGATGCCCGGCACGGTCGCGCTGCCGCACGGCTGGGGCCACCAGCACGCCGAGGGGCTGAGCGTCGCGAAGCAGACCGAGGGCGTGAACGTGAACCTGCTCGCCGCCTCGGGGCCGGGGGCGCTCGACCCCGTCTCGGGCATGGCGCACCTGACGGGCATCCCCGTCGAAGTCACGCAAGCCTCGGGGCCGCGCGCGCACACGTGGTCGGGGCTGCCTGACGCAGCGGTCGCGAGTGAGGACGTCGAAGCGCGGCGCCGCTCGACGCCTTGAGCCGCTGTCAGAGCGTCTGCAGGTACGCGACCAGGTCGTCGACCTCGGCCGTGCTCAGCTGCGACGTCACGCCGTGGAGGTCGCCGCCGCCGCAGGCCGTGTTCGTGAACCGGTCTTTGAGCGTGACCGCGCAGCCGTCGTGCATCCACGGGCCGCGGTAGCCCAGGCCGACGAGCGAGGGCACCTGCAGCACCTCGCCCGTGCCGACGTCGACGGTGGTGTTGTTCGTGAAGCGGGCGCCGAGGTGGCACGAGGCGCACTTGGTCGCGGGCGCTTCGAAGAGGGCGCGGCCGCGCTCGACAGCCGCAGCGTCAGCCGCGTGCGGCTTCGAGGCGGGCAGGGTGTCGAGCCAGCTCGCGAGCGAGCCCACGTCTTCGTTCGACGGCATGCGGCCGCCCATGCGCTTCACGAACACGTCGGTCATCAGCGCGTTGAGGTCGGGGAGCGAGCCGTCCCAGTGGAAGGGGCTCGTGCGCAGGATGCCGACGTTCAGCGACTGCGTGCGGCGCGTGCCGCCCGGGTTGAAGTGCCAGGTGCGGCCGTCGTCGCGGCCTTCGGGGTGGCAGCTCGCGCACGCGAGCGGAGCGCCGGCCTGCTGGTGAAAGAGCGTGAAGCCGCGGTCGGTGCGCTCGGCCACGGGGAAGTTGATGACCCGGCCGTCGGTGGCGCGCAGGCCGGCGGGCGAGCGCGTCTGCGCGACGAGCACGTTGCCGTTCCACGCGACGGCGATGGGCTCACCCTCGGTCATCACCTCACGCTCGGCCGGCGTGCACTGCCCCAACGTCGGCTGCTCGATGAGGTTCGCGGCGAGCACGACCGAGACCTTGCCCGGCGACGCCGTGACGACGCCGATCATGAAGCCGGTCGAGTCGACGGCGACGTCGATCGGCAGCGAGCCGCTCGTCAGCTGACCCTGCCGCGTGTCCGTCGCGTTCGGGCCCATGATGGTGATGGCGCTGTCGACGATCGACTCGGGGCAGGTGAACCCGCTGCCGGCGCCGCCGTACGGCGAGGTCGACGTGCTGCCGGGCGGAGGCGGCGTCGTGCTGGTCGAGGTCGAGAGGGTGATGGCCTCTTGCTTGGCGCGGTGGTGGACGATCGCGACCTTGCCGTCGCGCAGCGGAATCGTGCGCCACGCTACCGCCGGAGCGAGCGTGCCGATTCGCGCCGACGCCCGCGGCGGCGTCGAGCGCTTCATCACGGTGCCGGCGCGGTTGAGGGTGATCAGCTCGGCGCTGCGGAACGTGGTGATCGAGAGCTTGTCGCCGTCGACGATGACGTCGCGGAGGTCCGGGTCGGCCTGAAGGCGCGTCGTCGCGGCCTCACCCGTCTCGGGCAGCCACACGAGCTCGCCGCCGGTGCAGGCCACCACGACGCTCGCGGTCTGGCTGTCGAGCGCGACGCCGCGCGGCTCGGCGCAGACGTCACGGCGGTGCAGCACCTCGAGCTTCGAGGCGTTCGGGTCGAACGTGACGAGCGCTCCGCCGCGGCGCAGCGCGACGTGAACGAGGCCGTGGCTGTCTTCGATGAGGCGGCCGGGCTCGTCGCCGACCTTCAGCGTCAGCCAGCCGCGCACGCGCCCCGACGACAGATCAGCGACCCACACGAGGTCGTTCTCGGGGTCGGCCGCTACCGCGAGGTGGTCTCGGGTGACGAGCAGCGTGCCGCCCGTCAGCGCCGGCACCGAGAGCAGCGCCCGCTGGTCGGGCTTCGGGGCTGCCGCGATGGGGTTTCCGCCCGGGTCGAGCTGGGTTGCCGGCACTCCGCAACCGACGAAGACGCACGCACACAGCGAGGCGACACGAGTCATGAAACCCTCCGACGGCCGGCCTGATCCGAAAAACGCAGCTTAACCGCCCCAAGTGTCGCGACGCCAACCGGAGCTTCAAACGAAAATGCACGCGAGCGCCGGCCCGCACAGGCTCGACACCCCTTCACTCCAGACATAGCGTCCGCGCCTTCGGAGGCTTCATGTCGAGCCGTGCCTTGCTCGCCGTGTCAACCCTGGCGCTCTGCGCCTGCCAGTCGGAGCCGCTCCACGTCTACCGGGTCGTGTTCCCCGCGACTCCGCTGCCCGGAGGCGCTCCCAGCGCAGGGCTGCTCCCCGAGGCGTGCTACCAGCCGACGCAGCTGCCGGCGGCGACCGCGTCGTCGCAGATCGCCGCCGAGCTCTTCTGCGCGGTCGGCAAGCGGCCCGGCACCGGCACCGTCTCGACGAACGCCGTCGTCTCCGAGGAGTGGACACTCTTCGGCGGCAACGAGGGCGACGAGTTCCTGCTCCGCAAGAGCGCGTCCGGCGAGACCGTCGGCTCCTCGGGCCGGCGCGAGGGCAATCAATACGTGTTCACCACCGACACCGTCAGGCTGGGCTCGCAGTGCCCGGGCCCGACCATGCCAGCCGACTCCGGCTTCTTCCCCTCGAACCCCACCGCCGAAGTGCGCGAGTGCGGCGGCAAGTGCGTGAACATCACCTCCGACCCTGCACACTGCGGCGGGTGCGGCGTTCGCTGCCCCGAGGGCTTCGTGTGCGCGTTCGCGCGCTGCCAGCAGACCTGCGGCGGCATCTCGTTCTTCACGTGCGGCGGGCAGCAGGTCGACACCTCCATCGACCGCGACCACTGCGGCGCGTGCAACAACCCCTGCCCGCCGGGCACCATCTGCGCGCCGCAGTTCGGCTTCAGCCAGCAGGGCCGCTGCATGTCTCCGTGCGAGGCGCTGTGCTCGCGAGACAGCCTCACCGAGGGCTGCGGCGCTCCCTCGGTCATCTCGCGCCAGGTCAGCACCGTCGTCGAGGTCTCGCTGTCGGGCGACTCGCTCTCGGGCCAGCTCGTGCAGGGCGTCGCGTTCGTCTGTCACGACGGAGGCTGCGCGCCCGACTTCGGCAGCCGCTGCCCGTCGTGCACCGTCGCCGTGCCGCTGAGCGGCCGAAAGACCGCGGTGATGGCCGGGGCGAGCTCGCAGTGAGGCTCGCGTGTGCAGCGCTGGCGCTGCTCGCGCTCGGCGCCTGCACCTGCTCACCCACGTGCTCGGTCGGCCAGTGCTACGGCTGCTGCGACTCGGTCGGGTTCTGCCGTGACGGCGTTCAGAACACCCAGTGCGGCTCGGGCGGAGCGACCTGCGAGGTCTGCGCCGCCGGCGCGTCGTGCGTGAGCGGCACGTGCACGAAGACGCGCCTCGAGCCCGACGGCGGCCGCTGCGCCGAGACCGTTTGTATGCGCGGCACCACGTGCGACGAGAGCGACGGGGTCTGTCGCTGCGCCGGCGTCACCTGCGGCGCCGACGCGTTCTGCGACGCCGGCCGCTGCGAGGGCGCGCGGTCGGATGCCGGCCCCATTCCCTGCAACGTCGCCACCTGCCGGGGCTGCTGCCTCACCCCTGACACCTGCCACGCGGGGAACACGGCGAGCGCGTGCGGCTTCAACGGTCAGGTCTGCCAGCCGTGCCCGCTGCCCGGGGTCTGCCCGAACGGCTTCTGCAGCGGCGTCTCTGATGCGGGCGCGTGCGGACCCCAGACCGGCTGCATGGGCTGCTGCGCGGGCGGCTTCTGCACGGCAGGCGACAACCCCATCGCGTGCGGCAGCTTCGGGCAGCCGTGTCAGAGCTGCGGCAACGGCGTCTGCGTCATCGACGGCGGCGGCGGCTTCCGCTGCATCGCGTGCAGCGCGGCGACCTGCCCGAGGGGCTGCTGCTCGAACGGCGTGTGCATCGAGCTGCAGAGCGACACCGCGTGCGGGCGCTTCGGCACGTTCTGCCGCGACTGCCAGCAGGGCCACTGCGACGCCGACGCGGGCTTGTGCGTGCTGCCGTGCGCGTTCTCGTGCTCGGGCTGCTGCATCGGCGAGACGTGCGTGCCTGTGGGGCTGCAAGACGCCGGCACGTGCGGAGTGCTCGGGCAGGCCTGCCACGGGTGCGGCGCCGTCGGGCGCTGCGAGAGCGGCACGTGCGTGAACCCCGACGGCGGCTCGTGCTCCATCATGAGCTGCGGGGGGTGCTGCGAGGGCGCCGAGTGTCGAGCGGCTCCCGTCGACAGCGCGTGCGGCCTCGGTGGAGGCACGTGTGAGGCGTGCGACGCGGGCATGACGTGCCAGTTCGGCCGGTGCGGCTTCGCCGGCCCTGACGCCGGGTCGTGCGGGCCGTCGACGTGCGGCGGCGCCGGCTTCTGCTGCTCGGGCGGGCGCTGCGGCTCGACCGGCACCAGCACCTTCTGCGGGAGCAACGGCGCCGCGTGCCAGCCCTGCGACGTCGGCCAGGCCTGCTTCAGCGGCGCCTGCCGTGGCTACCTCGTCGGAGCGCCGTGTGACGCCGGCGGCTGCGCGCCGAGCCTCGCGTGTCGCACCGACTACCCCGGCGGCTACTGCACCGCCCCGTGCGTCGTCTCGGGAAACTGCCCCGGCGACGCCGTCTGCGCGCCGACCGACGCCGGCGCCGAGTGCCGCCAGCGCTGCGGCAGCGTCGGGCCGTGCCGGGCCGGGTATCAGTGCGTCGGCGGCGACGGCGGCTTCTGCGAGCCGCTGTAGCGGCGGTAGAGGCCGGTGACGAGCAGCGGCGGCGCGAGCAGCAGCGCCGCGAAGAACGCGAGCGCGTACGAGAGGCCGAGCAGCGCGCCGTGCGCGCTCGACACGGTGCCCGACAGCACCGACACCGCGTCGCGCCCGCCGACGAGCGAGAGCAGCGCGAAGGCGGCGAGCAGCACGAGGGCGAGCTTCACGAGCGCGGAGCGGAACATCGGGCCTCCTTCACGCAGGCCCACAGGGGGCCCTGCACCAGGGAATACAGTGTGACGGCGTCGGCGAGGCTGTTGCCCGCCGCGAAGTGCAGCGCCCCGTCGCGCCGCACCGGAAACGCCGCGAGGCTCAGGCTCGAGAGCAGCCCGTCGAGGTACGCGTCGTCGTGAAACGCCGCGGCCCCGAGCACGGCGAGCCCGCTCGAGCCGGCGTTCGCGTCGACGAGGGGAATCGTCGGGCCCGAGTCGATGTCGACGCCCCCGCGCCAGGCCTGCGGCCACTCGCCCGCCCACGCGAAGCCGAGCGCCGAGTGGCCGAGCGACGCGCGGGCGAGCGCGTACTGGTCGCGCGCGAACCGCTCGTCGACGAGCTGCAGCATGTGAGCGGCGAGCCAGAGCGTCGAGCCCTCGGGGCCGTCGCGCGGCGTGCCGTCGCGGTGAAACGACGACACCAGCATGCCGGTGCGCGGGTCGACGAGGTGCGCCTTCAGGCTCTGGAGCCAGCGCGCGATCAGCGCCGAGTGGTCGGTGCCGAGCGCGGCGTCCGAGGTGCGCAGCGCCGCGACGGCGACCGTGTTGCAGAACACCCAGCCTTCGTCGGGGTAGCTCTCGGGCAAGAGAATGGGCGACGCGTTCAGCTGCTGCTCGATGCGCGCGACGCGGGCCTTCAGGCTCGTCGGGTCTCCTCCGGCGCGCAGCTGGCGCGCGGCGAGCATGAGCGCGATCTCGCCGTCGACGAAGAGCGACTGCGTCGCCTGCGCGCCGTACGGCAGCAGGAACCAGGTCGGCCCGTGCTGCCGCTCGAGCGCGTCGGTCTCGTCGGCGATGCGGGCGAGCGGCTCTCGCCACGCGGGGTCTTCGAACGAGAGGTTCGCGAACGCGAGGGCGGTGAAGAGGCGGCCCATGAGCTCCCACTCGGGGTTGTAGCGGCGCAGCGCCGCGTGGTCGGCCTCGAGCTGGCCCTGCGCGAGCGGCGCGACGAGCGCCGCGCGGTCGGGGTGGAAGAAGAGGTGCAGGCTGCACACCCAGAGCATCAGCGCGGCACTGAAGACGGCGAAGGAGCGCATGCTGATGACAGCGTACGAACGCGCGCGGCCCGCGGCCGGCGGCTACGGGGCGAGCGGTCGATCGGCCGGCTCGGGCGGTCGCTTCCGCACGCGCACCAGCAGGCGCCACGCGGCGAGGGCGGCCAGGGGACCGCCGGTGAGCGCGCCGCAGCCCGCGAGCGCCATCGCCGCTTCGCCGGCGTTGTCCGCGGGGATGCTCGCGCCCCACATGAAGGCGGCGCCCGCGAGGTGCAGGGCGCTCCACGCGCCGATGCCGAGCACCCACGGCAGCGTGCGCTGGCTGTTCGACCCGAAGCGGAAGAGCGGAACGCAGACGAGGCTCCAGCCGGCCACGAAGCAGCCCAGACCCAACAGCGCGTTCAGCGTGCCGTCCATGCGCGCGACACTCTGGCACGAACGCCCCACGTGTCCGACGGGGCTTCGCGCACCTGCGCGAGGGGCATGGCCGATGCAGCCTTCAGCAGCATCGCAAGGAGAGACATCATGCCGAACAAGTTCGAAGAGATTGCCGCCAAGGGAATGGGCGCAGTGAAAGCCGTGAAGGGCGCAATTCAGGGCCTTCACGGGGTGTTCAACACGTTGGTCGAGCAGCACGGAGAGGTGTCTGCGCTCTTGAGCCGCGCGAAGATGAGCGACGACCCCGCGAAGCGCTTGGAGCTGTGGTCGAAGATTCGCACCGAGCTCCTGTCGCACGAGCACGGTGAGCTCGAGGTGCTGTACCCCGCGTACCGGGAGCACGAGGAGCTGCGCTACTACGCCGACGCCCACGACAAGGAATCCGATGAGCTCGCCGCCCTCATCACCGAGCTCGACGGCATCGACACCGCCTCGGCGGAGTGGAAGCCCAAGCTCGAGCAGCTGATCGGCACCGTGCTCGCGCACGTCGACGACGAAGAGTCGCGGTACTTCCCCGAGGCGGCCGCCATCTTCAGCAAGGAGCAGACGGCCGAGCTCGACGAGCGCTTCAAGGCGAACAAGGAAGCCGCCGTCGCCACCACCACCGTTCATTGAGAGTTGGGACAGGGTGAGGGGCTTCAGCCTTCGACGAGCCTGTGGCGCACGAAACCGGAGGCCCCTCTCGAGACTGAGGCCATGTCGTTCGACTCGCGCTCAACCGCCCCCTCACCCCGGCCCTCTCCCCTACGAGGGGAGAGGGGGTTTGTTCATGAGGGCAGCGGCGGGTTCTGTGCGGGCAGCGCTTTTCTACCGCCGCGCACCTGCGCGCTGAGCTCGCGGAACAGCGCCCGCTCGGCTTCGCCCAGGCCTCGAAGCGTCTCGACGACCGGCGCGAACGCCTCGGGCGTCGCCTGCCCACCGCGAAAGAGCCGCGCCGCGGCGCCCGCGAACTTGCGCCACGTGTCGCCGATCGCCGTCATGCGCTCGGACATCTGCGCGTACGCCGGGTCGCCGAACGTGTCCGCCACGTCTTGCAGGAACGCCGCGTACAGGTACCGGAAGCCGGCGCCGCCCGTGCCGATCTCTTCCTGCATGCGCACGACGTTCGCGAGCAGCAGCAGCGCCTTCTGCGGCTGCTTCGCGAAGCGCTTCGGCCACGCCTCGCAGCGCTTCGCGAGGTAGCCGATCGCCTTCGCTCCGAAGAACGGAATCGGCGAGTGGCCCATCGTGAAGCCCGTCTCGCGCAGCCCCGCGGCCATCGCCTCAGTGATGCGCGAAGGCGACGCGTCGCGAATCGGCTCGACCCAGTACGCCTTGCCGCGCGGAGCGAGCAGGCCCGCCGCGAACCGCGCCCGGCTCATCGACTCGTCGTCGCACTCGGCCGCCTGGTCGAGCACCGGGTCGCTGACCAGCCAGCGCCCGTCCTTGCGGCCGTAGACGATGATGTTGTGCGCGTTGAACGGGAAGCGGAACCGCCGCGGCAGGTACTCGAGGTAGTAGACGCTCGTCTGCAGCGCGACGAGCTGCCCCTGGTCGACGAGCCGCAAGAGCTCGTCGTGCGCCACCCGTGCGTTGCCGTAGCGGCGGATGTTCGTCGGCACCGCGAGCCGCCGGCACGCCTTCGCGAAGATGGAGCCCGGCTTGCTGCGGAAGCTCGTCGACGGCGCGCCCATCAACGTGTCGAGGGGCAGCTGCACGAAGAACAGGCCGCTGCCGATGCCGAGCGCGCGCGGCTCGGTCAGCGTCAGGCCCGCATGCGTGAGCAGCTGAGCGGTGACGCCGCTCTCGCAGTGGGCCGAGAGCTGGTGCGCGAACGGGCTCACAGCCAGCTCTCCGGTTGGGGAGGCAGTACCTTCAGCTTCTCCGCGGGAACGCGCAGCGCCTTCGCGTAGCGCTCGAGCAGCTCGACGGGCAGCTTCGCCCACGGCCCGGGCCTCAAGTGCCACCACACGCGCAGCCGCCAGAGCCCCGCGTACTCGGCGACCTGCGCGGCGGTCAGCTGCCGCGCGGCGAGGTGGTACCAGAGGGCCGAGCGCGCGCCGCGCATCACGTCGTCGAACGCGGCGCGAATCTGGGCGTCGGCGGCCTCGAGCGCGACCCGCGTCGCTGCGGTCTCGGCCTCCCAGCCCGCGGTGGCGATGACGGTGTAGCGGCCGTTCGCGTCGACGGCGTACGCGCCGCGCTTCTTGCCCTCGAGATAGGCGCCGTCCTGCGGCACCTCCTCGGTGCGCATCACATCACCTCGAACAGGCCGAACGCCGCGTTGAAGCGCGCGCTCTCGGGGATGCTGCAGAGAACCTTCTCGCCCTTCTTGGCGCGGCCCGACGCGAGCAGCTCCTCGAGCATGAGGAAGACCGAGGCGGTGCCGACGTTGCCGACGGTCGAGAGGTTCGTGAACACGCGCTCCTCGGGCACGAACAGGCCGATGCGCTCGGCCTGCTCTTTCACCTGGGTGCGGAAGAACGCCGACGAGATGTGCGGCAGGAGCCAGTCGACCTCGCGGCCGCCGAGCTTCCTCTTCTTCATGACCAGCGCGAGCGAGTCGCCCATCACGCGGCCGATGTTCTCACCGAGCATGCGGGCGTCCTGGCCGAGGTTGAAGAAGCCGCTCTTCGCCCACTCCGAAGGCTCGGCCTCTTTCCAGCTCTCGGTGCTGCCGTCGGGGCGCTTGCGGGCGAGGTGGTACATGCACGTGTCGAGCTCGCCGGCGAACGAGATCGTCTCGACCCAGTGCACCTTGAGCACCGGCAGTGACGTGCGCTGCCGGGCCTCGGGCTCGAGGAGGAGGGCGCCGGCGCCGTCCGACAACATCCACCTGAGGAACTCGTACTCGAAGGCGATGTGCGGGTCTTCCTCGAGCGCGGCGAGGCGGCTGTCGAGCTCGGGGCCGAAGTGCTTCGCGTGCATCAGCGGCGAGAGCAGCTCGGAGCCCGTGACGACGGCCCGCGGCGCGTGGCCCGAGCCGACGGCCATCGTCGCGTAGCGCAGCGCCGCCATGCTCGCGGTGCACGAGCCCGCGGCGGTGAAGACCTCGCACGGCGGCCCTTCGAGCTCGCCCTGCGCCATGAAGCCGTGCGCCGGCATCAGCTGATCGGGCGTCGCGGTGCCGCACGAGAGCAGCGGCACCTCGTCGATGCCGAGCTTGACGGCCTCGAGCAGCCGCCGCACGGCGACGGCGGTCAGCTGCGCGTTGTTGTGCGTCAGCTTCCCGGTGCCCGGGTCCATCGCGTAGTGCCGGTTCTTGATGCCGTTGTTCCTGAGCACCAGCGCGCGCGCGCGCGACTTCTTGCCGTTCACCAGGCCGAGCACGGACTCCATCGCCTCGTTGTCGATGGGCTGGTTGGGCAGAAACGTCGAGATGTGGGTGATGAAGGCGTTCATCAAGCGGTCGCCTCGTCGACTTTGCCCTGGAACCAGGTCCTCGCGAACAGACGAATGAACAGGGCCACCACCGCCCCCGGGATCATCAGCGGCAGCGAGCTGCACAGCGAGACGAAGAACACGCGCGACAACAGCCAGCGCGCGCGGCCGGTCGCCGGCGCGATCAGCGGAGCCCACACGCCGAAGAAGAACCGCCCCACCAGCTCGGGAATCACGAAGAGCCGGTTGATGCGCGCCTCGCTGCCCTGCAGCACCGACGCCGCCAGCGCTCCCGTCACCAGCGCGGTCGCGAGCTTGCCGCCCGGGACCGAGAGCGTCGCGATGTCTTCGTCGCTCACGCCCGCGGGCGGAAAGAGCCCCGTCGAGCCGACCTTGTCGCCGTTCACCACCCAGCGCGGCGTCGTCCAGAACGTCGCCCACGCGGGGCCCGAGTCTTCACGCACCACGTGGTCGATGAGCCGCCCGCCCCTGGCGGCGATCAGCTGCTTCACCTTCACGAACGCCCGCTGCCACATGTTGCGGCACGCGCAGAGCGCCACGACCGGCGTGCCCTCGAGCACCTTGGCCGCGTCGCTCTCGAGCCAGCCGACCACCGGCAGCGCGGGCGCGAGGTACCAGACCTGGTACGCGACGACGACGAGGTCGTACTTCTCGTGCGGCGCCTTCAGGGTGCTCGCGTTCATCGCCGGCGCGCGGCCGAGCACGCAGTCGGGGAAGACCTTCAAGAAGTTGTCGAAGCCCCACGGCCAGGGAAACGGCGTCTCGGGCTGCGGCACGACGACGTCGACCTCGGCGCCCGCACGCTTCATGGGTTCGAGCAGCGTGTCGGCGCAGCGGCGCAGCTGCCCCGACTGCGAGTTGCACACGAGGAGCACGCGCTTCACGACCGGGCTCCTCGGCGAACGCGCGTGACTCCTGTCAGCCCCTCGCGCGTGCGAGCGGTCGTCTCGAAGGTCTCACCCGGCTGGGCGCTCAGCAGGAACAAGGTGGGGTACACCGCGCTCTTCGCGTAGTGCATCCCGGTCTCGAAGTCGCGTGTCGCGAACACTCCGGAGCCCTGGGTCGAGGCGCGAAAACCCAGGGTCACGTCTTCGAGCACGGCGAAGTCTCCAGACTCTTCACGCCCGAGCAGCCACCACGCGCTGCCCTCACCCAGCTTGAGCGGCGCGTCGGGCGGCAGGCCCATTCGCGCCAGGTGGTCGGTGACCTTCGGCATGACGACGTCGACGGCGCCGACGAGCGCGTAGTCGATGTCGCCGGCGTCGAGCAGCGTCACCGCCTGCAGCAGCGCCGCCTCGAAGCTCGCCTCGTCTTGGCTGACCGCGAGCACGGGGCCGGTGAGCGACAGCGCCTGCGCGATGTGAAACGCGCCCGCGTTGCCGACCGAGTTCGCGAACTGAATCGCGCTGACGTGAAAGCCGGGGTCGCCGAACACGGCGTGCGAGAAGGGGAAGAGGTCTGAGATGTTGCCGAGGCCGGTGGCGAGGAACACGCCGGTGCGCGGGCCGGGCAGGGTGAGGCCGCTCTTCGCGACGGTCTCGACGGCGCCGGTGACGGCGAGCTGCATGAAGCGGCCCATGCGGCGGGCGCGGCGGCCGGTGAGCTCGGCGAGTCGGGCGTCGAGCTTCGGGCCGGGCACGCCGCCGACGTCGGTGTCGAGGAGGCTCGTCTGGGCGACGCACTCGGCGACGGTGCGGCCGGCCGACGAGAACGCGTGAACCGCGCGAATGCCCCAGCCCGTCACGAGCGCACCTCGACCGCGAACGACACCGACGTTCCGCCGAAGCCGAACGCGTTGAAGAGGTGCACGCCCCTGGAGTTGCCGCTCGGGGTGGGTTCGATCATCGGCACGAGCTTGGACTCGGCGATGCGCTGCCCAAAGCCGTGGGTGCCCGGCAGGAAGCCATGCTCGACGCACCAGGTCCACGAGACGAGCTCGAGGGCGGCCGAGGCGCCGAGCGTGTGGCCGAACGTCGACTTGAGCGAGCTGAACGGCGGGGGCGCGCCGGCGAACGCGACCGACAGCGCGTTGAGCTCGGTGAGGTCGTTCGTCGGAGTGCCGGTGCCGTGGGCCTTCACGGCGGTGACGTCGCGCGGGCTGACGCCGCTGCGCTTGAGCGCGTCGGCCATGACCGAGGCGGCGGTGACTCCGTCGGTGCTGCCGGCGGCGATGTGGCCGGGGTCGTGGTGAATGGCGCCGTCGAGCATGCGCACGGGGCCCTCGCCGGGCTCGAGCACGAAAGCGGCGCAGGCCTCGCCGAGCATGAGGCCGTCGCGGCGGGCGTCGAACGGGCGGCAGCCGGCCTCGCTGTAGAGCTGCAGCAGGCGAAAGCCCTGCAGAGACATCTTCATCAGCACGTCGAGGCCGATGACGATGGCGCGGCGAATGCGGCCCTGGCGCAGCATGCGCGCGGCCATGACGGCGGCGACGGCGGTCGAGGTGCAGGCGGTGGTGTACGTGAAGCAGGGGCCCTCGATGCCGAAGGCGCTGGCGCAGTAGGCCGAGAGGCGACCGGGGCCGCCGCAGGCGAACTTGGCCTGCCAGGGCAGACCGGCGGCCTTGTCGCGCAGGTAGACGATCTCTTCGGTGGCGGCGACGCCGGTGGTGGTGCCGGCGAAGAGGGCCGACTCTTTGAGCTCCTGCTTCGAGAGGCCGAGGGCGCCGAGGGCGGCGTCGGCGAGCACGTAGGGGCGGCGGTCGCCGGCGTCGAGGCCGGCCTCCATCGAGGCGGCGTGAATGGGGCCGAGCCCGCGCTTCTCGTCGACGGGCAAGAGGCCGGTTCGCCCGACCTTGAGCGCCGCGACGTGCGAGGCGGCGGTGTCTCCGAAGCAGGAGACGGCCGAGCGCGCACGAATGGCGATGGGCGAGAGAGACATCAGCGGCTCACTGAAACGCAGAGAGCCGGGCAGGCTCCATCTTGCTGGCGACGTGATCGGCGAGGCTCTGCACGCACTTGAAGTACTCGCGGGCAGAGCTCGAGTTCTCGAGCTTCACGCCGAACTCGATCTGAATGTTCATCGCGATCTCGACGGCGTCGAGGCTGTTGAGCTGCACGCGCGTCTGCGGGCCGAAGAGAATCTCGTCGTCGGTGACCTCTTCGGCGGTGACGTGCGTGAGCCCGCACGACTGCACGATGAGGGCTTTGAGGCGTTGGCGCAGGGCAGGCGGCGAAGACATGGCGTGCGAAGACATGGCGTGCGAAGACATTGCGTACCTCTAGGCAGCAGCAGTTGCAGCGCGCACGCGGCGCGTGTGCTCGAGCATCGTGTTGGGCAGATCATCTGCCTTGTCGAGCTTGAGACCGGTGAGCGCCCCGATGACCTGGGCGATGCGATCGTTCGGCGGCACGAAGGGAGGCGCTCCGAGCGGCGGGAGCAGCACTTCGAGGCGCTTCATCGTCTGGCTCACCGGGTGGCTGACGTTCTTCCCGATGTTGAGCCAGAAGTGCAGGACCTTGAGGGCGTCGAGGCGGTCGCGCTCGGGCTTGTCGCTCTGATCGAGGAGCCGGCGCGCGAAGGTGAAGAAGCTGGCGGCGTGGCGGCCCTCGTCGGCGGCGAGGCGCTGCACGATGGCCTGGAGCAGCGGCTCGAGCTTGCCGCTCGCCATGTGCAGGTACGCGTGGGCGGCGACCATCTCGCTGACGATGTTGATGACGAGCGTGCCGATGAGCGAGGGCATGAACGGCTCGGACTCGCGGCCCTTCATGACGAAGTCGTCGGACTGGATCTCGCCGGCGCGCTTCAACCACTCGAGGAGCACGAGCGGGTGGCGGGTCTCTTCGTAGAACCAGACGCTGATCCACTGAGAGAAGTCGGCGTCTTTGCCGAAGGCCTCCATGAACTTCTGGGTGGCCGAGAAGGTCGTCTGCTCGGAGTACGCCATCTCGCGCACGACGGCGCGCAGGGCAGGCGTGGCCTTCGAAAGGTCGAAGCTGGCCCACGGCAGGTCGGCGAGCTTCCAGCGGACGGTCTCGGCGGCCTCGAGCACCGGGGGGTAGAGCTCGGGCGGCTCGGGAGGAGCAGGCGTGTCGAGCCCCTCGGCGTCGGCGGCCGAGGCGATCGCCTGGGTGGGGCAGATGAAGCGGGCGGCCTCGCACGCGGCGGCCTCGCGGTCGGTGGTCGCCGGGCGCACCGCCTTCGCCGGGCCCTGCTTCACCTGAAAGTGTGCGGGCGCGACGGTGGCGCATGCCCCGCAGCGGATGCACGTCCCGGGTTCGACTGTGTAGCAGGCCCTCACCTTTGGCGTCCCCTTACCAAGGGTGACACCGCAGGTAAACGCGGGGGGGCAGGCGGTCAGTCACCGCTCATCATGTGTCCGAATCGCTCGTCGTAGTCGGGCGCGCGGCCTGCCGCGACCTCGGTTTTCCAGCGCTCGAGGGGGCCGGCGCCCATCTTCCAGAAGCGCCCGATGTTCTCGAGCCAGGTGGCGATGACCTTCAGCTCGCCACGGTCTCCCAGCTCTTTGGCGAGCTCGAACGGTGGCCCAAAGCTGTCGAGCTGGGGCGAGCCGGGAGTCATCGACGCCGCGAGGAGGCGCTGCTTCGCGGCGTCGACGCGGCCGGCCCGGAGCTCGATGCGCCCCAGCACGTGGTTGCCGCGGTAGATGGCGTTGCCGAAGTTCCAGTCGCGCGGGAAGAGCGGCGCCTGCCGCAGCGCTTCCTCTGCGTATCGGGTGGCTGCCTCGAGCTTCTCGGCCGCGAACGCCGCCTCGGCGAGGCCGGTCAACTGGTAGAAGCGGCTGGTTGGCCGTTGAGTCAATGCGTGCGCGCGCTCACGGAGCGTGAACGCTCGGTCCGCGAGCTCTCCGGGCCCCTCGATGCGCAGCTCGAGGAGGTTCGCGAGGTCGTCGTACCAGTCGGGTCTTTCGGGCTCGAGCTGCGACGCCTCGACGTAGAGCTGCTCGGCTCGCGCCGGGTCGAAGGTGGCGAAGAAGACGGCGGCGTGGGTCTTGAGCGCTGCGTCGTTCGGAGCCGCGCGGAGGTGCTCTTCCCAGATCGGCTGAAGCACCGCGGTCAGCTCGTCGTCGCCGCTCAGGTAGTGCGCGCCGGCGAGTGACGACCCAGGCATGTGCTTCACGAACCAGGCGGCGTGCTCGACGTAGCGCGTGCGGGGCTCATCGCGGTTGAAGAAGTAGAAGCCCACCAGCCGGGCGCGCGCCTCCGCGTCGGTGGGGGCGTTCTCGACGTGCGCTTCCACTGCCCTCGCCTCGTCGGCCGACATCTCGGAGCCTTCGTGCGCCAGCATCTCGAGGTCGGTCGCGCTCATCGCGCTGTTGGGTACGCGCGTGGTGGGCAATTTGCCAGTGCTGAGGTGGGCAATTTGCCAGTGCTCTGCCGTACGCGCGTCGCATGACGAAGGTGGGTGGAGCCTGTCTCCAGGTGCCTGAAACTGCACCCGGCGGTGGCGTGCACGCACATTGCAGCCTGCGGCGCTGCTCATGGCTCCTCCCCGAGTTGGTGGCTCTCCGACGCCCGTTCGCAAGCCCGCGCCTGCCGCGCCGCCGGTCGCTCCGACGGAGACGCAGGCGGCGAAGACGCAGGGGCCGAAGGACGAGTTCAAGGCGGGCGACGTCAAGGCGAGGAAGCCGAAGTACGACGTCGAGTCGCTGTCGTCGAAGCCGTCGGACGCGCTGACCGCGTGGAAGCACCTCAACAAGTCGCAGCGGGCGCGCGTGCTCGAGGGCATGGAGAAGCGCTACGGCAAGACGTTCACCGAGCAGTTCGAGGCCGCGGCGAAGGACCCGAAGCTGCGCAACTTCAACGCGTGGGCGAACGGCCCCGGCGTCGGGCCCTCAGAGAAGTGGCTGCGCGACAACGGGTACAAGCCGTACGCGCCCGAGCTGCCGCACCGCCGCAGCATCATGAACGAGGTCTGGGTTCACCCGAGCGGCAAAGAGATCTACCAGGTCTACGAGTCGAAGAGCCCCGAGGCCGCGAAGACCAACGACATTCAGGAGCACTGGAAGGGCATCGTCGACGACTCCGCCGACTCGGTCGGGCAGATGAAGACCTGGTACGACGACCTCGCCAGCAAGAACGTCAACGACCCCGACTACGCGCAGTCGTACACGGACTTCTGGCTGAACCTCAAAGACGAGCACGACACCGTCCAGGGCCTGCTCGCCGACAACCCCGACATGCCGGCCGCCACCCGCACCGCACTCGAGGGCCAGCTCAAAGAGATCGAGTCGCTCAACGAGCAGCGCCGCAGCCAGCTTCCGATGCAGATCGAGTCCCGAGATGGCTCGACCACCGTCGTGATGCCCGATTGGCTGTACTTCAATAAGGACTGAGGCCCAGTCGAAGTAGGCTCACTCCGGCGAGTAGCGGTTTGCGCTGCACACCTGGGCCGGCTCGGGCGTCATACGAGCAGCCATGATCCGTGTCTTCCCCCTCGTCCTCGTCCTCGGTCTGGCGGGCTGCGGCACCGCGCCCAAGGCCACCTGCAACTCCACGATGTGCGGCGGCTGCTGCGACGCCGAGGGGTTCTGCCAGCAGGGCACTGCGAGCTCGGCGTGCGGCGTCGGAGGCGCGCTCTGTTCGCCCTGCGGCTCCGCTCAGATGTGTTCCGCCGGTCAGTGCATCGCGTCGGGCAACGCCGGCGGCAGCGGCACCGCCGGAGGAAACGCGACCGGCGGCGGCATGGGCGCCGCGGGTGGCAATGCCTCCGCAGGCGGAGCCGGTACCGCGGGCGGTACCGCCACGGCCGGCGGCTCCGGCACCGCAGGAGGCACCGGCACCGCAGGCGGCTCCGGCACCGCGGGAGGCACCGGCACCGCAGGCGGCGGCTCCGCGACGGCGGGCGGCAGCGGCACCGCGGGCGGCAGCGGCACCGCAGGCGGCAGCGGCACCGCGGGCGGCAGCGGCACGGCAGGCGGCACCGGCACGGCAGGCGGCACGGGCGTGCGCGACGTCACGATTCCCCAGGCGAAGGCGACGGCGCCGTGCCTCGAGCGCGTGCGCGTGCGGGGCGTCGTGGTGACTGGCGCCGACGACATCGACTTCAGCGGAGCGAACGTGCTCACGCGCTTCTGGGTCAGCGACCCGGCGAACCCGGCCAACACGCTCTACGTCGAGAAGTTCTACAACGACCCGCCGATTGGCTACGTCGCGGTGGTCGGTGACGTCCTCGACGTCGAGGGCTACATGCACCAGATGAACACGCACCAGGAGCGCTCCGCGTACCGGCCCGTGTTCAAGAACCAGTTCGCCTGCCCCGGCGGCGTGACGAACGGGAACATCACCATCACGCGCACGGGCATGATGACGCCTCCGGGCGACTTCACGACGTTCAGCGGCTTCGGCAACGCGCAGAGCGGCACCGCCAAGCCGAACCCGGCGCAGGCGAGCCGGCGCGTCTTCATTCCAGGGCCGCTCACCATCACGCAGGCGGTGCCTCCGCCGATGCGCGTCTCGACGACGAGCGGGCGCGGCTTCGAGGTCACCGGCGGCGTGCTCGTCGCCGACTACAAGACGTTCCGCGCCGACGGCGGCTGCCCCTGGCGCGACTTCGCGACCGCCGGCAGCACCGTCACCTTCCCCAACGGCATCAGCGGCATCTGGGACACGTATTCTCATGCGCCCTGCTACGACGGCACGACGAACTGCTCGCTGTCGACGAGCGCGCGCGACGCCGGCTTCATCCCCTCGACGACGAACGACTACACGTACGTGCTGTTCCCGCAGAGCTGCGGCGACGTGCCGGCCACCGTCACGCCGTAGCGGGTCACTTTCGCCCGGTGGTCGAATCTGACCCGCCTCGCGGTGGGTCATCTCGGCCGAGTCTTCGAGGCACGGGAACTGCTTCGAGCCGGGGCGGAGGTGTGCCCACGTGAAGATTCTGATCGTCGACGACAGCAAGGTCACCCGGAAGTTCATCGGCCGCTGCATTCGCCAGGCGGGCCTCGGTGACCACTCGATCGAAGAGGCCGAGAACGGCCTCGAGGGGCTGAAGCGCGTCGCCGAGCTGTCGCCCGACCTCGTGCTCACCGACTGGAACATGCCGCACATGAACGGCATCGACTTTCTGCAGCAGCTGCGCAGCGCCGGCAGCCAGGTGACCGTCGGCTTCATCACCTCCGAGGGCACCGACGCGATGCGCGGCGAAGCGAAGGCCCAGGGCGCCCGCTTCTTCATCACGAAGCCGTTCACCCCCGAGTCGGTGCGCGACGCCCTGCGCGAGGTGATGCCGTGAGCTTCCCTTCCTCCCCCGAGTGGATCGAGGCGCTCGAGGCCGCGGCCACCGAGCTCGTCTCGCACGGCGGCGGCAGCGAGCTCCCCGAGTTCGACGCCGTGCCCCCTGCGGCGACTGGCGGCACCGGCGCGTTCATCTCGCTCATGGGGCCGGGCCAGTCGGTGCGCCTCGGCATCGTCGGCGAGCGCAGCGCGCTCAAGCGCCTCGCCGCCATGCTCAGCGCCGGCGAGCTCGAAGACGACGAGCTGCAAGACGCGACGTGCGAGCTCGCCAACGTGCTCGCGGGCAACGTGCGCAAGCTGCTCAGCTCGCGCGCTCCCGAGCTGAAGCTCGGCCTGCCCGTGTACTCGCCGCAGACGCCGCCGATCGATCGCTACGTCGTCAGCCGCAGCGCCCTCAAGCTCCCCGAGCTCACCGCGCAGCTGTGGGTGATGATGCCCAAGCCCGCCGCCTGACGGGCGTCAGCGTTTTGACGCCGTGGCGGATCTCTCTTTGCAGCTGTCACGCCTCGTGTGAGCTCCCAGAGCCCCAAGAAGGTGGAGCGCGACGACGAGCTGCTCCAGCTGACGGCCGACTTCCTCCAGGAGTCTGCCGAGGGCCTGGCCCAGGTCGAGGAGCTGCTCGGCGCCCCCCAGCAGGCGGCCACCGTCGACTCCATCTTTCGCGTCTTCCACACCATGAAGGGCGTCGCGGGCCTGCTCGAGCTGCCGCAGCTCGTCGGCCTCGCGCACACGACCGAGACGCTGCTCAACCAGTACCGCGAGGGCAAGAAGGAGCTCGACCCCGACTGGATGTTCGAGGCCGTCACGCACCACCGCGCGATGCTCGCGGCGCTCGAGGCCGCGGTGAAGGCCGGCGTCGCGATCGCGCACCTCGGCCCCGTCGACGTCTTCATCGCCCGCGTGAAAGCCGAGATCGCGACCGAGCGCGGGCCCGAGGCTCAGGCAGCTCCGAGCGGCGAAGCCGAGACGGCGCCTGCCCGCACCCTGCGGCCGACGCTCAAGGTCGACCTCGAGCGCATCGACACCCTCGTCGAGATGGTGGGCGAGCTGCTCGTCACCGAGGCGATGGTCACGAACGCTCCCGAGGTGGTGGCGCTCGAGCAGCCGCGCGTGCGCCGCAGCTTCCACCAGCTCGGCAAGGTCTGCCGCCACCTGCACGAGCTCGCGATGCGGCTGCGCATGGTGCCGGTGCGGGGCCTCTTCCAGAAGGCCGTGCGCATCGTTCACGAGCTCTCGAAGCAGACGGGCAAAGAGGTGGCGCTCTCGCGCGAGGGTGAAGAGGTCGAGCTCGACCGCGGCATGGTCGACCGCCTCGAGGAGCCGCTCGTGCACATGCTGCGCAACGCGCTCGACCACGGCATCGAGCCGGCGGCCGAGCGCCAGCAGGCCGGCAAGGCGGCGCGCGCCTCGCTGCGCCTCAGAGCGTTTCACGAGAGCGGCCACGTCGTCATCGAGATCGCCGACGACGGCCGCGGGCTGCAGCGCGACGCCATTCTCGCCCGAGCGCGCGAGCGCGGCCTCATCGCCGCGAACGCCGAGCTGCCCGACGCCGAGGTGTGGAACCTCATCTTCCTGCCCGGGTTCTCGACGGCTCGGCAGGTGAGCGAGCTGTCGGGGCGCGGCGTGGGAATGGACGTGGTCTTGCGCCACGTGCAGGCGCTGCACGGGCGCGTGACGCTGAGCTCGACGCCCGGCCAGGGCACGGTGATTCGCATCACGCTGCCGCTCACGCTCGCGGTCATCAACGGCATGCTCGTGAGCTGCTCGGGCGAGCGCTACGTCATCCCCAGCCTGTCGGTGGTCGAGGCGCTGCGGCCCGAGCCCTCGATGTGGGCGACCGTCGGCCAGCGCGCCGAGCTGCTCAACCTGCGCGGCGAGCTCGTCGAGGTGGTGCGGCTCGGCTCCCTGCTCGGTGCGGGCCGCGACGAAGGGGCGGCGCCGCTCGCGGTGGTGGTCGAGGGCGCCGGCCGCAAGGTGGCGCTGCTGGTGAACGACGTGCTGGCCGAGCAGCAGATCGTGATCAAGCCGCTCAGCGAGGCGGCCGAGGCGGCGAACCTGTTCTCGGGCGTCGCGATTCTGTCGGACGGCAAGGCGGGCCTCATTCTCGACGTCGATCGCGTCGTGGGCCGCTCGTCGGAGGTGCGCGCGTGACCGCCGCGGCGAAGCAGAAGTTCATGACGTTTCGGCTCGGCGACGAGACGTATGGGCTGCCCATCTTGAAGGTGCGCGAGCTCATCGGCGCGCTCGACGTCACGCGGGTGCCGGGCGCGCCGCCGTTCATGCGGGGCGTGATGAACCTGCGCGGCAAGGTGATCCCCGTCGCGGACCTGAAGCTCAAGCTCGGCATGGCCGGCGGAGCGAGCAGCGAGCAGCCGGTCATCATGGTCGTGCACTCGGCGCGCGGGCCGATGGGGCTGCTCGTCGACGAGGTGCTCGAGGTGATGGCGCTCGAGCCCGATCAGATCGAGCCGCCGACGTGCATCAGCGCCGCGGCGTTCGATGTCTCGGTGCTGTCGGGCATCGCGAAGGCCGAGGCCCGCATCGTCTTCCTGCTCGAGCTCGAGCGCGCCCTCGGCGGCGCGCCGGCAGAAACGAGGGCAACATGAGGCTGGGTACCCGGCTGTGGCTCATCAACGTCGGCCCGCTGTTCGCGATCGCCGTTCTCTGCACCGCCTACGTGCTGGGGCTCGAGCGCGGAGTTCAGCGCGACGCGCTCGAGGCCCGAGCCGAGGCGCTCGCGCGGCTCGCTGCCGTCCCGCTCGCCGACGACAAGCGGCCCGCGGCCGACGTCGTCGCAGGCCTCGTTCAGGCCGGCGCGGTGAACGCGAGCCTCTCGAAGAGCGACGGCACGAGCCTGGCCGCCGCCGGCGCCGCGGGTGACCCGGCCCCGAGCCTCGAGCCGGGTGCGCACTGGCGCGACGGGCGGCTGTGGTGGGTGGCGCGTCAGCCGAGCGGCAGCACGCTGGTGCTGGCGATGGGCGAGACGCCGAGCGCCGCCGGCTTCCGCGCGCTGATGGTGATACCCGTGCTGTTCCTGCTGCTCGGCACGGGCCTCGGCCTGTGGGCCACGCAGCGGCTGTCGCGGCCGCTGGTGGCGATGACCGACTCGCTCAAGCGGGTGGCGTCGGGCGACATCGAGCAAGACGTCTCGCACCGCTCGACCGACGAGGTGGGGCAGCTCGCCGACGCCCTGCGCGCGCTCGTCGAGTACCTGCGCCACGTGAGCGCCGCCGCCGGAGCGCTGAGCCGCGGCGATCTGACGGGGGCGCCGCAGCCGCGCTCCGAGCGCGACGCGCTGTCGCTCAACTTCGGCAAGGCGCGCGAGTCGCTCGGCGCGGCGCTGCAGCAGACGCACGCGCTGCTCGACGCCGCGCGGGCCGGCCGCCTGAAGGAGCGCGGCGCCACCGCGGCGCTGCCGGGCGCGTACGGCGAGCTCGTCGGCGGCATGAACCAGCTGCTCGACGCGTTGCTCGCGCCCATCGAAGAGTCGACGGCGGCGCTCGAGCACCTCGCGGGTCGCGACCTCACGCGCCGCATGAACGCCGACTACAAGGGCGAGTACGCGCGCATCAAGACGGCGTTCAACGCGGCGCTGGGCAACCTGTCGGACGAGCTGCAGCGCGTGGCGCGCTCGGCGAACCAGGTGTCATCGGCGTCGGCGCAGATCGCGTCGAGCAGCCAGGCGCTGGCGCACGGCGCGTCCGAGCAGGCGGCGTCGATCGAGCAGACGGTCGCGGGCCTCGAGGCGATCGCGTCGCGCACGCGCGAGAACGCGAAGAGCGCCGAGCAGGCGAGCTCTCACGCGACCGAGGCGCGCTCGGCGTCGAGCCAGGGCGCGCAGGCGATGCGCCAGATGACCGAGGCGATGGCGCGCATTCGCGCGTCGGCCGAGGGCACGGCGGCCATCATCGGCGACATCAACGAGATCGCGTTTCAGACGAACCTGCTCGCGCTGAACGCGGCGGTCGAGGCGGCGCGCGCCGGCGAGGCGGGGCGCGGCTTCGGGGTCGTCGCCGAAGAGGTGCGCAGCCTGGCGCTGCGCTCGAAAGAGGCCGCGCGCAAGACCGAGGTGCTCTTGAAAGAGTCGTCGCAGCTCGCGCAGAGCGGCGAGGCGACCTCGCAGCAGGTGAGCCACTACCTCGAAGACATCGTGCGGTCGGTCGAGACGGTGAGCTCGACGGTGAAGCAGATTCGCGAGGCGAGCCAGGCGCAGGTCGACGGCATCGAGGGCGTGCACCACGCGATGAGCCAGATCGACCTCGTCACCCAGAAGAACGCCGCGGGCGCCGAGCAGTCGGCCAGCGCCGCGCAGGAGCTCTCGGCCCAGGCGACGCAGGTGCTCGAGCTCGTGAGCCTGTTCCGGCTGCCGGGTGAGGCGAAGGGCCCGGAGAAGAGCGCGGCGAAGAAGAAGGCGATGAACGGCAACGGTCACGCCAAAGAGTGGCTGCAGGACGATCTCGGGGTCGATTTCTAAGAGGCGGCGCGTGGAGCGTGAGGTGTTCGACGGCTTCGCCGACCTCGCCCAGCGGCTCGGCGGCATGAGCCTCAAGGCGGGCAGCGAGGCGCTGGTGACGGCGCGGGTGGCGTCGCGGCTGCGGCTGCTCGGCCTGCGCACCGAGGCCGAGTACCTCGCGCTCTTGCGCGGGCCTTCGAGCGCCGACGAGGTCGTTCATTTCCTCGACGTGATCTCGACGGGCTTCACGGCGTTCTGGCGCGAGCCCGAGCACTTCACCGACCTCGTCGAGCGCACGCGCGCCGCGTACGCCGCCGGGCAGCGCAGGTTTCGCTTCTGGTCGGCGGCCTGCTCGACGGGCGAGGAGCCGTACTCGATGGCGATGGCGCTCGACGCGCTGTTCGGCGCGGCCACCGACGTCGACTGGAAGATTCTGGCCTCCGATCTCTCGGTGCAGCGGCTCGAGCACGCGCTCGAGGGGCGCTACACCGAGGCCGAGGTCGAGTCCGTCGACCCGGGCCTGCGCGCCGCGTACCTGACGCCGGTGGTGGGCCAGGGCGGCCACAAGCTGCAGGTGAGCGCGAAGCTGAAAGCGCACGTCCGCTTTCGCCGGCTCAACCTGGTCGAGGCGCCGTACCCGATGCGCGGGCCGCTCGACGCCATCTTCTGCCGCAACGTGATGTTCTACTTCGAGCCGTCGGCGCGGCGGCGGCTGCTCGCCGAGGCCGAGCGGCTCTTGAAGCCGGGCGGCGTGCTGTACCTCGGCAGCGCCGAGACGCTGGGGCGCCCCGACACGCGGCTCAAGCTGGTGCGGCCGTCGGTCTTCGTGCGCGGCGAGAAGGAGGCCGCGTGAACGCGCAGGTGCTCGCGGCGCCCGAGCGGCTCGTCATCGGCATCGGCGAGCTGAGCGTCTCCGAGCGCAGCGACAGCGTGCTCGTGACGTACGCGCTCGGCTCGTGCGTCGCGGTGGTGGTGCACGACCCCGTGCGCCGCATCGGCGGGCTGATTCACTTCATGCTGCCGCAGTCGCGGGCGATGCCCGAGCGGGCGCGCACGCAGCCGGGCATGTTCGCCGACACCGGCGTGCCGATGCTGTTCCACCGCATGTACGCGGCGGGCTCGCAGAAGCGCGAGCTCGTGGTGAAGGTGGCCGGCGGAGGTCACCTGCTCGCGGCGCAGGGCGAGCTCGACGTCGGCAGCCGCAACCTCGAGGTGCTCGACAAGCTGTTCGTGCGCAGCGGCGTGCTGGTGGCCGCGCGCGACACCGGCGGCACGGTGAGCCGCACCGTCGAGCTTCACGTGGGCACCGGGCGCGTCGTCGTGCGCTCGCATCGAAAGGAGCGCGTGCTGTGATGACCGCCAATGAAATCGCCCGGGAGGTCGATCGCCTGCCGGTGTTCCCCGCGTCGGTCGCGGCGCTGCTCGCGCGGCTGCGCGACCCGAACGTGGCCGCACGCGACGTCGAGGCCGCGCTGCGCCCCGACGCGCTGCTCACCGCGCGGGTGCTGAGGCTCGCGAACTCGGGCTACTACCGCGGGGGCGGTGAGATCTCGACCGTGAAGGACGCCGTCGTGCGCCTCGGCCTGCAGACGCTCTTCGGCCTCGCCACGAGCTCGGGGCTCGCGCAGGTGCTGCCGGCCCGGCTGCACGGCTACGGCATCGACGCCGGCGCGTTCATGAGCCACAGCGCCGCGGTCGCGGTGTTCGCCGAGCGGCTCGCGCGCCGGTACGCCGCCGACGTCGAGCGCGTCGCGTTCACCGCGGGCCTGCTGCACGACCTCGGCAAGCTCGTCATCAGCGCGTTTCTCGCCGAGCAGAGCGAGGCGCTGCGCGAGCGGCTCGACGCCGAGTCGATGGCGCTGCTCGACGTCGAGCACGAGCTGCTCGGCACGGACCACGGCGAGGTCGGCGCGCTCGTCTGCGAGCGGTGGAACCTGCCGACCGTCATCTCGGCGGCGGCGCGCTGGCATCACATGCCGAAGGGGGCACCGACTCCAGAGACGCGCCGGCTGTGCGAGGTGCTGCACGTGGCCGACGCGCTGACGCACGCGTTCGGCTTCTCGACCGACGTCGGTGAGCTGCAGCGGCGGCTCGAGCCCGAGGCGGTGCAGGCGCTCGGCATCGGGCCGGGCGGCCTCGAAGAGGTGGTGGCCGAGTCGGTGGGCCAGGCCCAGGCGACCATCGCGATGATGGGCGGCGAGCTCGCGGCGCCGAAGCTCGCGGCCGTCGGCGGTGAGCGCTGAGTTGAGCACGACCGTGCTCAACTGAGCTCCGCGAAGGGAGCGTCGGCTCGAGGCGGCTGCCGCGGCACGTGCGCTGCACCGTGGGCGCCGCATGGCACGAATCACTTCAAGGCCCACGACGATTCGGGTGAGCGGGAGCAGCCGCTTCTCGATCGTGTTCAACGGCAACGAGGGCACCTTCTCGAGCTCGCCGCGTCACGACCGGGGGCCGATGGGCTACGAGCACTCCATCGTCACGAGAGACGGCACGCTCATCGAGGCCTTCGACGGCAACCACGAGACGTGGAGCCTCGACGCGAACGGCAATGCGGTCGGCCAGACGATGCGCAACCGGGTCGGCGAGTTCGACCCGGCGACCGGGCAGATGGTCGAGGTGTTCCCCTGGAACTCGACGCCGAGCGCTCCGTACGGCGCGTTCGGCGTCACGGGTTACGACAACATCCCCTACACCTACTTCGACGCCATCGACTCGCTGGTGGTGATGGGCGGAGCGGCGGCGCAGTACCAGCGCAGCGCGCCCGACAACGGCATGGGCAGCCGCTGGGTGCGCTGCAACGGCGCGACGTTGCCGCCGGTCGGCAGGCCGCCGGTGTGGTCGACCTCGCCGACGGCGAACGCGCTGTTCTACGTGCCGCAGGCCGACCTGCCGTACTTCGCGGAGCGCGCCGGGTACTACAACACGCCGTTCGCGTACAACCGGCAGCTCGACACGGGCGTGATGATGGGCGGCGGCAAGCAGCCCGGCGACGGCCCGATGGACTACGGGTCGGCGTACCTGACGCTCTTCGTGCCGAGCCAGCGCGTGAACCCGTCGGTGGCGGCGCGCTACACGGTCATCAACCGGTCGCTGGGGCGCGCGACGGTGAACGGGGTGCCGTACCTCTTGAACAACGGGCGCGGCTCGATCTGCTGCGTGGGCAACTGGCTGTACTGGGGTGGCGGGTGGGACGAGGCGGCGCGGCGGCGCTACCTGTTTCGCGCCGACCTCTCGGCGGTGGTGAACGCGAGCAACCCGCTGACGGCGCCGTTGCCGGTCGAGCGGCTGCAGGACTCGCTCGTGCCGCACTCGGCGGCGGCCTTCGCCATCGACCCGTACGCGAACGCGCTGGTGCTCTTCTGCTTTCAGGGCGTGCACCTCTACGACATGCTCTTCGACACGTGGACGGACATCACGCCGCAGCTCACCGGCTACGCGGCGGACTTCGCGGGCTCGAACGGCTTCATGAGCTGGCCGCATGCGGGCTTCGTCGACACGCGCAACGGCGTCACGCTGCGCAAGGTGTACTGGTTCGGAGGCTCGAACGGGAACGACTTCACGAGCTTCGCGACGAGGTACGCGCGGGCGCGGTCGATTCAGATCACGCGCCTGTGAGCGTCACGCGACCTTGAAGCGGATGATGCGGCGGCCGGCCCACTGCCCGCCGATCTTCGCGCGCGACCAGTCGTGCAGGTTGTAGCTCGTCAGCAGCGGCTGCGAGTCGGGCAGGTCGTTCTCGGTGCCGCAGCCGCCGAGCCAGACCTCGCCGAGCGACGGCACCGCCGCGAGCGTGAAGATGCCGTTCGGCCAGTCGTGGCCGCCGTTGGTGAGCGCGACGCTCTGCGGTGCGGGCCAGAGCCGGTACGTGCCGAGCACGGTGTCGTACGCCCAGATGAACGGGTCCTGGTCGACCTTCGTCCAGCGGTCGGGGCCCGCGACGATGTAGCGGTCGACCGCGGTGAGCGAGCGGTACTGCGCCGGCGTGCCGGGCGCCTTGCCGAGCGAGTGCGCGAGCGCGCCCTGAGGCCCGTCCCACAGCCGCAGCCACCAGCTCTGCTGCGCGGGGTAGGGCACCCACCGCGGCGCCGCGGCCGTCGGGTTCGCGAGGTCGACGCAGAACAGCCACGAGAGGTGGCTGCGGTTGGCGGCGACGTTGCCGCCGGAGGCGACGGGGAAGTCGCCGATCAACGTGAAGTAGAGCTTGCCGTTGCAGACGACCTGATTGCTGATCAGGCCGTTCTTGCGCTCGGTGCTGTCGACGAAGCCGCCCGTCGCGTTCGAGAGACCCACCTGCGCGAGCGGCAGCGACGGCAGAACGGTGCGCGTCCACGTGTGCACGCCGGCGGTGGGCGTGCAGGGAAAACGGTAGAGCGCGAAGTAGAGCTCGGTCGCGCTCGACTGCACGCCCATCACGCAGAGCGCGTCGGTGACGGGGTCGTAGGCGGTGCGGCTCGGCCGGCCGACTCCGAGTGTCTCGCTGTCGGTGGTGAGGCCGACGTCGAAGTCGGTGCCTGCGAGGCCCTGCGCGCCCGGGCTCTTCAGGCGATTCTGGTTCGGCCGCGTCCAGCCGTTGCCGAGCCGCACGCCGGTGACCGGGTGCAGGCCCGGCATGTTCCACTTGTAGACCGGCGCCCAGTACTGAAACGTCTCACCGGCCATCTCGGAGTCGACGTTGATGGGGCTGTAGCCGACGTTGCACGGCCCCATCCAGAACTCGCCGCGCCGGTCCATGACGAAGCCGAGCGCGTCGGGAGCGTACGGGCCCTTCTGCGGCGTGGCGCCGCCTCCAGGGCGCCCGGGGCCGAAGTAGCCGCCGGAGCCGCTCCAGGGGTAGTTGCTGTAGAAGTTCTGCGCGAGCTTGAAGCGCAGGGTGCCGCCGGCGAGCGCGGCGCTCGAGAGCTCGGCGAACCACATCTCCTGGCGGCCGTCGACGTACGACTGCCACGTGGCCGGGGGAAAGCCCGGCGTGTTCGGGCCGGGCCACGCGTCGGTCCAGTCGCCGCCGAAGAGGAACAGCTTCTTGTTCGCGTCGGGTGGGGTCACGTAGCCCGGCAGCGTGTTCTCGAGCAGCGCGTGGTGTTTGATCTCTCGCAGCGGCCCGATGCCCGCCACCCCGTACAGCGCCTGTGGGTTCGTCGGGTCCTCTGCCGTCACGTCGAGCGCGCTCACCTGCATCGGGGGGATGACGCTCACCGTCGTGGGACGCGAAGTGATTCTGGCCATCCGCCGCGAGGCAGCAGCGGGCGTGCCAGAGCGCCGCCCGCGCCTTGGCGCCGCCGTTGAGCACGATCGTGCTCGAGGCGGTGCACCTCCGTACTCAAACGGCGGCCCTCGCCGGCGCGAAGCCCGTGACGCGACGCACCGCCGCCGCGTGGTCGCGCGCTTGCAACGGCCCCCAGTCGATGAAGACCCAGCTCAGCAGGTGGTGGACGGCGCGGCTTCTCGCCGCGACGCTCGCGCTCAGCGGCTGCGAGGGAATCGTGGGCGACCCTTCCGGGCCCGCCGGCGGCGGAGCAGCCGCCGGTGGAGCCGCCGGTGGAGCCGCCGGCGGAGGTGACGCGGGAGGAGCCACCTCGGGCGGAAGCGCTGCGGGCGGAAGCGCTGCGGGCGGAAGCGCTGCGGGCGGAAGCGCGGCTGGAGGAAGCACGGCCGGAGGAAGCACGGCTGGAGGAAGCACGGCCGGAGGAAGCACGGCCGGAGGAAGCGCGGCCGGAGGCGGCATGCCGGGCGCGCCGGTGATTGCGAGCTTCACTGCGCCGAGCCCGGTGACGTCGGGGAAGACGGCGACCTTGACCTGGTCGGTGACCGGGGCCACGGCGCTCAGCCTCACGCTGCCCGACAACAGCACGCAGGCCGTGACCGGCACGAGCTTCATCACGCCGACGCTCACGGCGACGGCCCCGACGACGCTGCAGTGGCGGCTCACCGCGACGGGGCCTGGCGGCAGCGCCTCGCAGACGGTGACGCTCACGGTTCAGCCGTGGGCGCCGAGCACGGTGACGGTGGTGGTGAGCCCGGGCAGCACGTTCGACCTGCGCGGCACGCTGCCGCCCGACGTCACGCCGGGCGGCACGTTCTCGGTCTCGCCGGCGGGCGCGCAGCTCCCGGCCTGCCTGAGCGTCGCGATGCTCGCGCAGGGCGTCATCGGCGTGGGCAGCTGCATGGCGATGCCCGACACCACCGGCGTCATCTTCATCTACGACGAGCCCTAGAGGTCTTCATGAGCACGCTCTCCCGAAGAGACTTCGCACGCGGTGTCTTGTGGTGCGCCGGGGCGACGCTCGCCGCCCCCGACGCGGGGTGGTGCGCGCCGGCGTGGGTGGTGCCTGAGCTGTCGCTCGCTCCGGGGCAGGTGCTCGAGCTCGCGTTGACGCTGCCGGGCTCGGTGTCTCGCGGCGGCGTGTTCTCGGTCGACCCGGCGGGGGCTCCGCTGCCCGAGGGGCTGACGTTGTCTCCATCGGGGCGGCTGGCTGCCGAGGGGCAGGCGCCGAGCACGACGCGCGGCGTGGTGTTCGTGTACTCCGAGTGATGGGCGCGCGAGGCCGCAGGGCGTGGCTCGTGGTGGTGCTCGCGCTCGCGGCGCCGTGCGCGGCCGCGGTTCGCCCGGCTGACCCGCAGACGTATCGGGCGCTGATCGACCAGCTGCAGCCGGGCGACACGCTGAGCCTCGCGGCGGGCAACTACCCGCGGCTCAACCTCACGGGGGTGAACGGCACGCCCGCGGCGTGGATCACGATCACGGGCCCCGAGCGCGGAGCCGGTGGGGTGGCGCGCATCGAGGCGGACCCGGTGCCGTGCTGCAACACGGTGCAGCTCGACGACACGAGCTACGTCGTCTTGAAGAACCTGGTGATCGACGGCGCCGACGTCATCGGAGCGGACGGCATCAACGCGAAGGGCGCTCCGGTGCACCACGTGGTCATCGAAGACAACCTCATCACGTACGGCACGGTCGACCAGAGCACGGTGGGCATCGCGACGCGCACGGTGGCGTGGGGCTGGGTGATTCGGCGCAACGAGATCGTACGGGCGGGCACCGGCATGTACCTCGGCAACTCGCCGGGCGACTCGCCGTTCATCGCGGGCGTCATCGAGCACAACTACGTGCACGACACCATCGGCTACAACATCGAGATCAAGCAGCAGAACGACTGGGGCCCGGTGCCGGCCGGAGTGCCGCTCGGCCCCACGCACACGCTCATCCGCCACAACGTGTTCACCAAGGGGCCGACGTCGTCGACCGGTGGCGACGCGAGGCCGAACCTGCTGGTCGGCGGCTGGCCCGACAACGGCCCCGGCTCGAGCAACGCGTACGAGGTCTTCGGCAACCTCTTCTTCAACAACGCAACCGAGGCGCTGTTTCAGGCGACCGGGCGCGTGTCGATTCACGACAACGTCTTCGTCAACCCGGCCGGTGACGCGCTCGTCGTGACGCCGCACCAGGGCAAGGTGAACCGCCGCATCTGGGTCTACGCGAACACGTTCTACTCGACCGGCGCGGCGGTGCACTTCAGCGGCACCGTGCCCGACGACCTCGTCGCCGGCAACGCGATCTTCGCGGGCACCGCGCTCTCGGGTGGCATCACGACGTCGCGCGACAACGTCACCGGGCCGGTGTCGGCTGCGGCGACGTACCTCGTCGCGCCGTCGTTCGCGCTCCCGGGCCTGAACCTCTTCCCGCGCGCCGGCATGCTGCGGGGCGCAGCAGTCGACGTCGCGAAGGCGGCCTCCGACCCGGGCCACGGCCTCGACTTCAACGGGCAGGCCCGCACGTACGAGCACCGCGGCGCGTACGAGGGCAGCGGCGTGAACCCGGGCTGGGCGCTCGCGCCCGGCATCAAGCCGGCGGCCGCGGGCGGTGGCGGCGGGGCCGGAGGTGGAGCAGGCGGCGCGGCCGGAGGAGCGGCGGGAGGAGCGGCGGGAGGAGCGGCCGGCGGCGCGGCGGGAGGAGCAGCCGGTGGTGCGGCGGGCGCCAGCGCAGGCGGCACCGCGGGCGCCAGCGCGGGCGGGAGCGCAGGCGGCGCCGGTGCGCCGCAGCCTGAGCCCCAGGCGCTGGCGAGCGGCTGCGGCTGCGGTGCGGGCGGAGCGAGCACGGGGGCCGTGGCGCTCGCGCTGCTGCTCGCGGCGCGTCAGCTCTTCTTGCGCGGCCGCGGCAGGCCGTGAAGCGTCAGCTTCTTCACGAGCGTCCTGCGTGCGATGCCGAGCAGCTCGGCGGCGCGTGACTGATTGCCTTGCGCCGCCGCGAGGGCCGACTCGATGCGCGAGCGCTCCTGGGCGGCGAGGTCGTCGGCGAGGGTCGGCGCGGCCTGCGTAGGTTCGGGCGCGCGGGGCAGCATCAGCGCGGGGGCGTCGATGGGCTTGCCGCGCGAGAGCACGACCGCCCGCTCGATGACGTTCTTCAGCTCGCGCACGTTGCCGGGCCAGTCGTGCCGGAGCAGCGCGGCGAGGGCGGCCGGCGTGAAGGGCGCCTCGTGCACGCCCGCGCGCGCGGACGCCTCGGCGGCGAAGCGGCGCGCGAGCCCGGGCAGCTCGGCCCTGCGCTCCCTCAACGGCGGAACCTTCAGCGTGACGCCGTTGAGCCGGTAGAAGAGGTCGCTGCGGAAGCCGCCGGTGCGCGCCTCGGCCTCGAGGTCGCGGTGGGTCGCAGCGAGGAAGCGCACGTCGACGTCGTGCTCGTCGACGCCGCCGACGCGGCGAATCTTCCGGGTGTCGATGGCGCGGAGCAGCTTCGCCTGCAGCGCCGGCGACATCTCGCCGACCTCGTCGAGGAACAGCGTGCCGTGGTCTGCGGCTTCGATGAGGCCCTGCTTGTCCTTCACGGCGCCGGTGAACGCCCCGCGCACGTGGCCGAACAGCTCGCTCTCGAGCAGCGTCTCGGCGAAGCCCGCGCAGTTCACGCGCACGAACGGGCCGGCCGCGCGGAGCGACGCGCGCTGAATTTGCTCGGCGATGCGCTCCTTGCCTGCGCCGGTCTCGCCGAGAATGAGCACGCTCAGGTCGCTCGGCGCCACGAGCTGCAAGAGCTCGTCGAGGCCTTGCCCGGTGCGCGCCTCTTCCTCGGGTCCGGGCGCGTGCGCCAGCACCGCGGTGACCGCGCCGAGCTCGACCAGCTGACCGACCGCGAGGGGGACGCCCACGTTCGGAGCGAGCGCCGCGCCGGCGACCCGCGTCCCGTTGGCGCTGCCGAGGTCGGTGACGACGCAGCCGCCGGCCGCCGCGACGTCGAGCCGCAGGTGACGCCGCGACACCGAGGGGTGGTCGACGTGTACTGCGCAGGACGGGTCGCGCCCCAGCTCGGTGGCTCCCGGCGCGAGCGTCACCCAGCGCTGGCCTTCGGCCCAGAGCACGAGCAGCCGCGTGGTGCCGCGCACGTCGCTCCAGATGTGAGTCTGCGTCTTGTCCACGGGCGCGCCGCGACGCTATACCGCCCCTCACCCGAGTTGAACGGAAGCGCGGCGCTTCGTGAGGTTCGTGGGTCGAGGGCGAGAGACGTCGCGCGCGCCACGCCGCATTCAACTCAGGAGAGCGGCGGGTCTGGCGCAACCGCGCCGTCAGTCATCGCGGCGCGACGACCCGCACCGGCCCCGCTTGCGGGCCCGCGTCGCCGGCGCCGAGCTGGCCGCGCGCGTTGTCGCCCCAGCACCACACGGCGCCCGAGCGCTCGCGCGCGCACACGCTCGCCGCGCCGATGGCCACCTGCGCGACGCCGCTCGGGCCCGGGACCGGTGTCGTGTTGCCGAGCACGAACGCGGAGCCCGCGTCGGCCGTCGAGCCGAGCCCCACCTGGCCGTGCTCGTTCGCGCCCTGACAGACCACGCGTTCCGACGCATCGATGAGGCAGAAGGTCTGACCCCGGCAGAAGATGCGGCGCGCCGCCGGCAGGGCTGCGAGCTGCGTCGGCAGCGGCGTGCTCGCCTGCAGCCGCGCGGGGTCTCCGAAGTCGCGCAGGCCCCAGCACGTCACCTCGCCGCTCGAGAGGCGCGCGCACGACCAGTCTTTGCCGCCGCAGACCTCGGCCACGCTGCTCTGCGGGTCGACCGTCACGGTCTCTCCTGCGTCGGTGGGCTGGCCGCCCAGCTTGTCGAAAGACGGGTCTCCCCAGCACCGCACCTCACCGGCGCCGCTCAGCGCGCACGCGTGGACCTCGGCGAGCGCGAGCTGGGCCTGCGGCGCGAGCGGCAGCTGCACCGGAGCGAGCGCGCTCGCCGCGCCGGCGCGCAGCAGGTGGCCGTAGTCGCCACGGCCCCAGCACCACGGCTCGCCGCCCGCCACGAGCGCGCACGCCGAGCGGCCGCGGGCCTGCAGGTCGAGCACGAGGCCCGCGTCGAGCAGCACCGGTGTCGGAGGCTTCTCTTCCTGCTCGTCGACGCCGATGCCGAGCGCGCCCTGCGCCGCGAAGCCCCAGCAGCGCAGCTCGGCCGGCGAGGCGGCGCACGAGAATGCCTCACCGGCCGCGACGCGCCTCATCGCGCCGACGGCGGCGCGCACGGGCCTCGGGCTGAACGGCTCGGCAGCGCCGGCGGCCCAGCCGAGCTGCTGGGCGCCGTTGTCGCCCCAGCAGGTGACTCCGCCGTCGGGGCTCACCGCGCACGCATGGTGGTCGCCCGCCGCGAGGTCGACCGCGCAGAGCAGGGCGGGGTCGGCGCAGGGTGGGACGTCGTCGCCGCCGTCGCCGCCGTCGGCGCCGGCGAAGTAGCCGTCGATCGGCCGCAGCGAGCACGCCCCGAGCAGACCCACCAACGCGAGCGCGGTGCGTGCCCTCACCGCGTCACCAGAAAGACGAGCAGCGCCGTCGCGAGAGCCGCCGCGCCGATGGCGAGCGCGACGTCGGCGGCGAGGTACGTCGCCTGGAGCGGGGCCTTGAGCGCCGGGTCGCACGCGGGCGCGCACGCTCTGAGCGCCTGCTCCCGCGAGTAGCCGTAGCCGCCGAGCACTCCGAACGTCGCGAGCGACGCGAGGCCCAGGCCGCCCAGCGCCCAGCTCGCGACGGGCGGCGCCGCCGGCTTCGAGGTGCCCGGCACCGGCGCCGCTGGCTCCGCCGGGGCCTGAGCACGCGCTGAGAACACGAGCTCGACCCGCGCCGCTTTGTCGCCCTGTCGCGCCACGAACGAGCGGCTCTGCGAGCGGCCGTCGGCGAGCTGAGCGGTCACGGTGTGCTCGCCGGGGTCGACGGGCGTGGGGCGCATCGAGACCGCGGCGAGCGGACCGCCGTCGAAAGACACCTGGCCCGCTGCGGGCTCGGCGCCGTCGATGAGCGAGATCAACACCTCGGGCACGTTCTTCTCGAGGCGCTGGTGGAACACGGCGCAGTCGTCGCGCACGGCTGCCGGGCAGGCGGGCGCTGCGCAGAGCAGGGCGTGCCGCCGGGCCTCGATCAGCGCTCCCGCGCCCTCGAGCTGCTGCACGCGCTCGTGCGCGTCGAAGCACTCGTCCCGAGTCGGCGCCTGAGACAGCCACACGGCCAATGACGCGCCGAGCGCACCCATCATCACCGGACACACCCTCGCTTGAAGCGCTTCACGCCATCGGCGCCGACCGTGTACGGCGGGTCACAGTCTTCGCCGGCGGGCCCCGCCGCTGTGGCCGCCGGCCTCGCCTTCGCCTTCACCTTCGCGGCCCGCGCTGGCTTCGCTTCGGGCTGCGGCGCGGGCTGCGGCTCGGGCTGCGGCGCGGGCTGCGGCGCGGGCTGCGGCTCGGGCTGCGGCTCGGGCTGCGGCGCGGGCTTCACCTCCGGCTGCGCCTTCGGCTCGACGACGACGACGGGCGGCGGCGCGGGGCTCGGAGCGGGCCGCCGCGCGAGCCAGGCCGCTCCGCCGAGGGCACCGGCGAGAGCGAGCGCCGCGACGGCGAGCAGCGGAGCGCGCGAGCGCCGCGGAGCCACTTCCGCCGTGAGGGGGAGCACCGCGGTCGGCGCGGTCACTGCGGGCCTCGGGGTGGGGCCCTCGGGCCGCGCGGCCGATGCGCTGCTCATGAGCGCGCTGAGCCGTGCGAGGTGGCTCTCGCCGAGCCGTCGAACCCACGCCTGCACCTTGGCGTTCGGAGCCCGCGCGACCGCGGCTTCGAGCGCCTGTGCGAAGGCCTCGGCCGAAGGGAAGCGCCGCTCGGGGTCCGCCTCGAGGGCGCGGGCGACGACCGCGTAGAGTGCGGCGGGCAGGCCCGGGCGCACGGACTCGAGCGGAGCTGCGCCGCCCTGAACGATCGCGGCGATGGTGCTCTGCACCGAGTCGCGCTCGAAGGCGCGCCGGCCGGCGAGCAGCTCCCACAGCACCGCGCCCGCAGAGAAGATGTCTGCGCGGGCGTCGACCGCCAGGCCCGAGATCTGCTCCGGCGCGAGGTAGGCCGGCTTGCCCTTCACCGCGCCCTCGCGCGTCGTCGACTGCGCGCGCGACACCGCCTTCGCCACGCCGAAGTCGACCACGCGCGACAGGCCGTCCGCGCCGACGAGCACGTTGTGCGGCGACACGTCGCGGTGGACGATGCCCAGCGGCCCTGCCGCGTTGCTCGCGACGTGCGCCGCGTGCAGCCCGCTGAGCACGTCGATCATCACCGCCGACGCGAGCTCCGCCTCGACCGGCTCGCCGCGCGCGCGGGCCGCGTCGAGCAGGGCCGACAGCGCGACCCCGACGATGCACTCCATGACGAGGAACAGCTCACCCTCGACCTGCTCGACGTCGAGCACCTGAACGACATTCGGGTGATGAATGACGCCCGCGGTGCGCGCCTCGTCGATGAGCATCGCGACGAACTCGCGGTCGCGCGCATACTCGGGGTGCAGCCGCTTGATGGCGACGGTGCGGCTGAAGCCCGCTGCACCCCGCTTCCAGCCGAGGTGAACGCGCGCCATGCCGCCCGCCGCAATCTCGTCGTGCATCTCGTAGGGGCCGACCTGCAACGGCTCGACGCTCACCGGCTCAGCCTATCAACGCGGCCGCAGCGTGTCGGGGCTCGGCAGCGAGGAGAAAAGGACGGCCACGCGGCGGGCCCTCATTCCCGCCGCGCGGCCGCTCACCGTTGCGTCGACAGCGACTGCGATGACGCGAGGCTCTTCGCCCGTCTCTGCAGCCCTCGGGCCAGGGCTCGCGCGACGGCAGATCGCGGGGGTGCGAGCGCGGGGTGCCGGCTCGAGGCGACGGTTCGTCGTGGGCACCCGACTGCGGGCCGCTTGACCCGCAGGGCTCGCGCTGACACGGTCGCGCCCTCTCGCCGGGGGCACCGTGCGTTCTGCAGCGATCGTCGACCTCAAGTGGCTGTGCCTCGTCGCGCTCGCCGCGATGGCCGGCTGCACGAAAGCGGCGCCCGATCTGACCTGCGACGGCAGCTGCGGCCAGGTGTGCCCGGCCGAAGGGCAGAGCTGCTCGGCGACCCAGCCGTGCTGCTCACCGCTCGAGTGCAACGGCGGCCGCTGCGTTCCGCCTTGCTCCGACGAAGGCGGCAGCTGCACCGGCCTCGGCAGCTGCTGCGCCGGCCTCTCGTGCAACGCCGGAGGCGTCTGCGCTCCGCCGTGCAGAGACGCGGGTGTCGCCTGCACGGGCTCGGGCAGCTGCTGCTCGGGGCTCGACTGCACCGGGGGAACCTGTCTGCCTCCGTGCTCCGGAAAGGGCGGCAGCTGCACCGGCTTCGGCAGCTGCTGCTCCGGCTTCACGTGCACGAGCGGCGTCTGCGTGCCGCCCTGCTCGATGGCCGGCGGCGACTGCACCGGCGTCGGCACCTGCTGCAGCGGGCTCTCGTGCATGAGCGGCGGCGTCTGCGGCTGCCTCGCCGAAGGAGCGACCTGCAGCGGCGACGCCGGCGTCTGCTGCTCGGGCCTCTCGTGCGACGGCACCGGTCACTGCCGTGCTCCGTGCGGCACCAGCGCCGGAGCGTGCGAGCCCTTCGGCGCCAGCTGCAGCGATGCGGGCTCGTGCTGCAGCTCGTCTCGCTGCTCCGGCGGCGAGTGCACCGACCCGGGCTCGCTGCTCGCCTGCGCCAACGAGGGTGGCAGCTGCACCACGTCGGCCGACTGCTGCGGCTCGGTGTCGCTCGGCACCCGCCTCGACTGCATCGCCGGTCGCTGCCACCTCGGCCAGCCGGGCGAGCCGTGCACCGCCTCCACGCGCCACTGCACGCCGGGCGCGGTCTGCATCTTCCCCGACGCGGGCGCGCCCGACAGCGGGGTCTCCGACGGCGGCTTCGTCGATGCGGGTGAGGTCGACGCCGGCGAGGTCGATGCGGGTGACGTCGATGCGGGCCTCACGGATGCGGGAGAGGTCGATGCCGGCCCGCCGCCCGAGCCGACGGGGGTCTGCACGGTGCCGCGCACGGCCGCCACGTGCGTGCTCGGCACCGGCACGTGTGTCACGGGCGACAGCTGCAACCCCAGCTCGACGCAGAACCAGGGCTACGACCCCTGCTACTACCGCGTCTCGGGCAACACGCTGTACGTGCGAGCGAACCCGCTCGTGTGCTCCGGCGGCGTCTGCAGCCTGCCGGGTGACGGCTCTCCCTGCACGGGAGCGTGCCGGCAGACGCCGGGCGACCCGCGCAGCATTGCGTGCCGCACGAACTTCGCGGGCCAGCGCCGGTGCATGCCGTCGTGCACGACCGACGCCGACTGCCGCGGCACGACCATTCAGGACCCGAACGTCACGAACGCGCAGCCGCTGACGAGCTACTGCGTGAACTACAACGGCTCGGGCGCCGCCTGTCAGCCGCGGCTGTGCTTCATCGAGGGCCAGGCGCCGTACGACAACCCGGCGCTGCTCTACGCGTCGTGCTCGGGCGTCGGCAACTCGGTCTGCCTGCCGCGCTACGTCGGGAACCTGAGCTCGATTCTCGGGTTCTGCACGGCGGTGCGCCCCGGCACGGCCTCGACGCTGGGCGAGACGTGCAACCCGCGCGCGGGCCGCGAGGCGACCACCGGGCTCTGCGGCCGCGGCACGACCTGCCTCGGAGGTCGGTGCGCCAAGGTCTGTGACGCCGCCGCGCTCGGGCTGCAGGGGACTCCGACGTGCGGCCCCGACCTGACGTGCATCTCTCCGCAGGGCCTCGACCTCATCTCGTCGTACCAGTTCGGCGGCTGCGCCGACCCGTGCGAGCCGTTCACCGACCTGGCGAGCTCGGGCTGCGTCAACTACTGCGGGGGGCCGCCGGCCCGCTGCAACTGGATCATCGGCGACCCGACTCCGAGCGAGCCGAAGGGCTACTGCGGCGCCGCGCTCGTGAACCCCATCGACGTGGGTCAGCCGTGCACGCGCAAGTCGATCGACCCGTGCGTCGCCGGCGCCGCCTGCCTGCTGAACACCGGCACCAACACGAGCAGCTGCGTGCGTCTGTGCGACCCGACCGGCGCGTCGGGCTCGGCGTGCCCCACGGGCCAGAGCTGCTCCGCCTTTACGTCGTTCAATCGAGCAGGATATTGCCGCTGACGTGAGGTGACGCACATGAACTACCGCTCTCTATTTCTCGCCGTGTCGTGCAGCTTCGCCGTCGCGTGCGCGCCGAACATGATCAGCAGCCAGGTCGACGCCGGCGGCACCGGCGGCGGCACGAGCATGACCACCGCGGGAGGCGCCGGCGGCGGTGACGGCATGATGACCGCCGGCGGCAGCGGCGGCAGCTCGGGCGGCGAGCAGGACTCCGGCATGCCCGAGGTCGACTCCGGCGTGCCCGACGCAGGCCGCGGCCCATACCCGCCGCCTCCGTACGGCGTCAGCGTGAACCGCGTGATTCAGAACTTCATCTTCCCCGGCGTCGCGACCGACGCCTCGGGCGTGAAGATCAACACGCTGCCTCGGGTCGACGGCCTCGACCTGCAGGCCGTTCGCAACCTGAGAGACCCCAACGGCAACTACTACCGCTTCATGCTGCTCGACATCAGCGCCGGCTGGTGCGCGCCCTGCAACCAGGAGGCGCAAGACCTCGGCCTCGTCGGCTCGAAGAAGGCGCTCATCGACAACTGGCGCAACCGCGGCGGCCTCTTCTTCACCGTGCTGGTGCAGGGCTACGACCAGAGCACCGGAGCGCCTCCGCTGCCCGGCGATCTCGACACCTGGGCGAACCAGCACCAGGTGCAGACGTCGCTCGCGCTCGACCCCATGCAGAACCTCATCGCTCAGGGCATCAACCCGTCGGCGTTTCCCACCAACCTCGTCGTCGACCTGCGCACGATGAGAATCGTCGCCGCGTGGTACGGCCTCGAGACCACCTACCAGAAATGGGAAGCGGCGCTGAATGGCCCGTGAGCGCGTCGGTCGTGTCGCATGTGGCGCCCTGCTCGTCGCGCTGACCGGCTGCGCGACGACCTCGAGCAGCGCGCCGCCGCCGTCGGGCGCCGCGTCGAGCCTGCCCGACTTCGAGCTGAGCGCAGTGACCGGGCAGAACGTGCGCCTGTCCGAGCACCTCGGGCGCGACGTCGTGCTGCTCGCGTTCTGGGCGACGTGGTGCGACCCCTGCAAGGCCGAGCTCCCGCACCTCGACCGCCTCTACCGCACGCACAAGTCCGACGGGTTCGCCGTGCTCGCCATCTCGATGGATGACCCGGCCACCATCATGCAGGTCGCTCCGTATGCGCACGAGGCGGGCTTCGACTTCCCGGTGCTGCTCGACCCGAACGGCCTCGCGACGAACCTGTACAACACGCACCGCAGCGCTCCGTACACGGTGATCATCTCTCGCGAAGGGAAGATCGTGAGCGAGAGCACCGGCTTCGAGGTCGCCGCCGTCGGGGCGCTCGAAGAGCAGATCCGCCAGCTGCTCGCCGCGAAGCCATGAAGGTGCGCCACCGCGGGCTCGCGGCCGTCGTGGTCGTGCTCGCGGTCGCCGCGCACGCTCAGCCCGCCGAGCAGACCGGCGCCGACGCCGGGCTCGCCGAGGCGCCGCCGCCGCCGGATGCCGGAGTGCCGCAGCCCGAGCCGGCGCCGGCTCCTGCGCCGGCTCCTGCGCCGCCAGTCGCCGAGAGAACCGGCGAGAGCCCCGCGCGCGTGCAGCTCTCGAACTCGGCGCGCTTCGCGTACCACATCGACAACGGCAACATCGCGCCGCGCGGCTCGGTGCTCTACGACCCGACCGGCAACAACTACGTCGACTGGCTGAACCGCCTGCAGCTCGACGCCTGGTGGAGCGCCGGCCGCTTCGGCAACCTCTCGGCGCAGCTGCGCGTCGACTCGGCCCTGTTCCTCAACGAGCCGTTCGCGGCGGCCGACGACGTGCGGCTGCAGCAGCTGCTCATCAACCGCTACACCGACCGCTTCGACTTCGAGAAGGTCTGGGTGCGCTGGTCGAACCGCTACCTCGAGCTCACGCTGGGCGACAGCTACGCGACGTTCGGGCGCGGGCTCGTGCTCTCGGTGCGCAAGATCGACGAGTTCGGCGTCGACACCACGGTGCGCGGGCTCAGCGCCACCGCGCGCGTGGGCGGGCTCTTCGTTCAGGCGCTCGGCGGGTGGTCGAACATCGTGAACGTCGACCCGATGAGCGGCCGCGGCGCCGAGAACCCCAACGACGTCATCGTGGGCGCGCACGCCGAGTACCGGCTCGGCACGTGGGTGGTGCCGGCGTTCAACGTCTCGCACGTCGTCTACGCGACCTCGCAGGTGGCCGCGATGCAGGCGGCGCCCGACCAGGTGACCTCGTTCTCGGGGGCGATCGAGCTGCCCCGCATCTTCGGCCTCGGCAACCTCTACGCCGAGGTCGCCGCGCAGCGCCGCGTCACGGGCGGCGTGCAGCTGTGGACCACCGCGGTCTACGCGACGGCGAGCGCCTTCCTCGGGCCGTTGACCCTGCTGCTCGAGGTGAAGGACTACCGCAACTACAGCGCGGTGCCGACGAGCCTCGACCCGACGCAGGTGCCCGAGCTCACGCTCAACAACTTCTACACGGCGGCTCCGACGCTCGAGCGCGTGAATCAGATCGTGCTCAACAACACCGACGTGAGCGGCGGCCACGTGCGCGCGAGCCTCAAGCTCGTCGACGACTTCGTGCCGTTCGTCTCGATGGCCGTGTTCTTCGATCGCATCTACCACTCGGTCGTCTACGACCCATACGCCGGCGCCGAGGTGCGGTGGAACGGGGGGCGCTCGCACGCGACGTTCTTCGGCGGCCTGCGGTTCAACCAGTACGCCGAGGGCTCGGCCAACCCCGGCGCCCTGTTCCAGCGCGTGTGGCACGGGCAGCTCGACGTCTCGCAGAACGTCGTCGGGCCCTGGTCCGTCGAGCTCAAGGCGATGCACTTCAGCAACCGCGACGCGCGAGGGCCGTACTACCTCGACTGGCACCAGGGGCAGGTGTACCTCGGCGTGAAGCGCGACCCGTGGTCGGTCGCCGTCGGGTACGAGTACTACACCGAGGCCGTCGAGACGATTCGGCCGCATTACTTCAACGTCGGCGGCAGCTGGAGGATTCTGCCCAACCTGCAGGTGCGCGCCTTCGTCGGCGGCGAGCGCGCCGGCATCAAGTGCATCAACGGCGTCTGCCGCAACTACCCCGGGTTCAACGGCGCCCGCCTCGAGGTCGTGGCGAAGTACTGACGGCCGGCGCCCCTGGCCGAGTGGCCACCTCCTCGAGCCACGTGGCGCATTCAACCCGGCGGCGCGCGTCGGTACCGTCGCCGCATGTGCGCTCTCTCTCGCCCCCTCGCCGTCGTGCTGCTGTGCGCCGCCTGCTCCTCGGCGGGACCCGGCGGGGAGGGCGGCGGCTCGGCTGCGGGCGGCGGCCCCGCCGGTGGGTCGGGCACGGCGGGCACGGGCGCCGCCGGCGGGCTCGCGACCGCAGGGGGCGCCGGCACGGCCGGCGGCGCGAGCGCCGGGCTTTCGCAGACCTTTCTCGACTTCGAGACCAACCCCGCTCCGCAGTCGGCGTACACGCCGCAGCTGTTCATCGACTCGACCGGCAAGCACCGCGTGGGGATGAGTGAGGGCGGCGTGCGCTACGGCGAGTGCACCACGGGCTGCAGCCGAGAGGCCGGGTGGACGTTCACCTATGCGGGCGCCGGGGCTCACGGGACGACGCAGAGCGCGTTCGCCGTCGAGCCGAACGGCACCGCGGTCACCGTCTACAACTCGCCCAGCGGGTGGGCCTTCGCGACGTGCTCCCAGGGCTGCACGACCGAGGCCGGGTGGGCGGCGACGCCGCTCCCGACGCTGCTCAAGAGCGGCTTCGAGAACACCGGCCTCTTCACCGTCTGGGGGCGCGCCCTGGCCGCGCGTGACGGGCGCGTCGCGCTCTTGTTCGGCGTCGACGTGCTCGGCTCGACCGACCCGCGGTACGGCGCCTACCTCGCGTACTGCCCGGGGAGCTGCGCGACCGAGGCCTCCTGGAAGTTGATCAAGCTGAGGAGCTCGACACGAGGCACCGAGCACGGCGAGGTGGTGCTGACCGCGACGGGCGGCGTGCGCGTCGCGTACACGCTGCGGCAGGCCGTCGCCGAGCTGCACTACGCCGAGTGCGACTCCGACTGCGGCGACCCCATGAAGTGGTACGACCTGCCGCTGCAGCACAGCGCGGGGCCGGTCGGCCTCGCGGTCACCTCGAGCGGCAAGCCGCGCATCGCGTTTCACACCGGCACCGCCTTCTCGACCGGCGGCCAGCTGAGCTACCTCGGCTGCGACGGCGACTGCTCGCTGAGCGCGTCGTGGTCGGGCGTGGTGCTGCCGGGCCTGTCGAACGGGGCCGAGGGTGTCGCGCTCGCGCTCGACTCGGCCGACCAGCCGTACATCGCCTACGGCGCGCTGAGCAGCCTGGGCGTCATTCACTGCGCGGCCGACTGCCTGGCTCCGTCGGGCGCGTGGCGCGGCGGGCTGTGGGACGACAGCGAGACGGCGAGCACCGACCTGCCTGCGCTGCTGCCGGCCTGCTCGTCGACGTCGACGCCTCACGCAGGGTGGGCTGCGGGGCGCCTGCCGACCGTCGCGCTGAGCGGGGGCCGGCTCGCGGTCGCGTACGGCGCTCGGGTCTTGCAGCAGTGCAGGCCCAACGGCGCCGTCATGACGGCGGGCACCCTCGTGCGCTACGCCGACGGCCCCGAGTTCTGAGCCCGCTCGCACGCCGCGGCCGGCCGCGAGCGTTCGCGCTTCTCGGGGCCGGCCGCGAGCGCGTTGTCAACTCTCGCCGGCGCAGAAGCCGGCTGCGCGCTCGGCGAGTCCGTGCTGAAGAGGCACTTCGTCATGACAGCGATGCCGGTCGAGAAGCGGAACCTCGTCGCGCAGTGGGCCTTCGACACGCGAGCCGTGCTCTCGCGGTTTCACCTGTGGCTCGAAGACGTCGAGGTGCATCGGGCGCAGCCCGACGCCGTGTCGGACCACTCGTTCGCGCCGCGGCAGATCGTGCGGTGCCTCGCGCTCACCTCGGCCGCGACCGCGCTCGGCACCCGGCTGTTCGGTCAGTTCGGCATGGGGAAGGGGCTCGACAAGCAGGGCTACAACCAGGTGAAGAAGGCCGCCGACGCCGTCAGCGCGTACATGATGAGCGAGGGGCTCTGGCACCTCACGCGCTCGCTGCCCGAGAACCACGCGCTGATGGTGTGCCTCGGCGAAGGGCTGATGCCCAAGGCGGGCGAGACCCCCGAGATGGGAGCGAACCCGCTGCTCGGCTTCGGCCGCGTCTATGCCCGGCCCGAGGTGGCGCGCTTCGTCGACGCCCGCGTGCGCGCGCTGCTCAACGACCCCAAGCCCCGCTTCGCCGACTTCTACGACGCGCTCTCGGCGCGCGGCATCACCGTCTGGGGCGCGGCCGTCGATACGCTCGAGAACACCTCACGCTTCGCCGACGGCCAGAGCACGGGCCCGATGTGCGTGCTGCACGTGTTCGACTCGCCGCTCACCGTCACGCGCCCGTACGAGGCGTACTTCGGCACGCTCACCGTGCCCAAGGCGGTGGCGCGCGAGGCCGAGCGGCGCTCGGTGATGCTCGACTGGGCGACGCCCCGCGCCGAGCTGCTCGACGTCGTGCGCGCCACGTACCCCGGCATCGAGCCCGCGAACGTTCACGTGTGGACCCTGTCGGGCAAGAGCCGCGCGACGCGGCTCGGCCGGTTGTGGGCCGAGTGGCGCGCGCTCGGGGTGCACCTGGTCGAGGCGGGCTGGGTCGCGCCCACCGGCGTGCCGGTGTTCAACGACTCGGGCACGTACGCGCCCACGTTTCTGGTGAAGTCGTGGGTCGACGACGCAGGCAAGCCACACGTCTTTCTCTGCGACGGCTACGCGGCCACCGCCGAGGCGATGCAGGCCGCGAGCCTGTCCGAGGTGCTCGAGGTCGACGCCACGATGTCGGTGCTGTCGCCGACCTTCGAGCTGCCGCACGACGAAGAGTACGCGCTGATGCGCAGCGCGCCCGACCAGGCCTTCGGCGAGGCGCTGCGCGACCCTGCGATGCTCGAGCACTACCGCGAGTCGGTGCGCGCCGCCGAGGTGTCGAACATTCCCCTCCGGCGGCGAACGCTGCGGGCCGACGACTTTCTGCCCGAGAAAGAGTGGAGCGTGCTCGCCTCGGTCGGCTACCTGAGCCAGGACCCGTACACCGGCATCGCCGGGGTCGAGCGGCTCGACGAGCGGCGCTACCGGGTCACGACCCGGCTCGCGACGCGCGCCGCCTCGAGTCAGATCACGTTCACCCTGCGCCTGATGGACTCGCTCGAGCAGTCGCGCCTCGTCTTCAGCCCCCTGCTCGTCCGGTTCCTCGACGGCGAAGACTTCACCCAGCGCCCCGTGAAGGTGTCGGACTCGGGCCGCATTCGCAACGAGCTGCAGACCCTCGTCTCGCAGGCGCTCGAGTACGACGGCGAGCGCATCCGCGTGCACTTCGACCGCATCGACGAGAAGGTGCTGCCGGCCGAGAGGCAGCGCCGCATTCGCGAGGTGCTCGAGTGGTACAAGGCGCAGCACCCGGTGTGGTTCGGCTGGCTCGAGCTCTGACGGCGAGGCGTCGCCGCCCACGACGCCGGCGGCCGAGCCCGGCGTCGACGGGCGGGTGAGCGCTCACTTTGGGCCGGGAGGCAAGAGCCCCAGCCGCTCAGCCGCCACCGCCGCCTGCGTGCGACTCGTGACGTCGAGCGCTCGAAACGCCGCGGCGAGGTGCACCTTCACCGTCGCGCGCGAGACGTGCAGCAGGTCGGCGATCTCCTGGTTCGACTTGCCCTCCATCACCCATCGGAGCACCTCGAGCTGCCGCTCGGTCAGCACCGGCGCCACGGGCCCGGCCCCGCCGCGGTCACGAAGGCCAGCCAGCGCCGGCGGCACGTACACGCCCCCCTCCAGCACGAGGCGAATGGCGGCGAGCAGCACCGCGGTCGGGTCTCGCTTCGAGAGGAAGCCCATCGCTCCGGCGGTCAGCGCGCGCCGCATGTCGTCGACGCTCTCGGAGGCCGAGACGACGATGACCGGCAGCGCCGGGTGCTCACGCAGCAGCTCGCCGAGGGCCTGACCCCCTTCGCGCCCCGGCATGCTGAGGTCGATGAGCGCCAGGTCGAGCGACGGGTCGCGCGCCGCCTCGAACGCCTGCGGCCAGTCGGCGGCCTCGACCACCGTGGCGTCGTCATCGAGGGCGACGAGCTGCACGCGCAGCCCGCTGCGCACCAACGCGTGGTCATCTGCGACGAGCACCTTCATCTCGGACGCTGGCCTTACTCCCCCTCAACCTGCCGGGCGAGCCTCGACGGCTCGAAGGGGCCGAGCGCGAGGCGCCGTCACGAGCGCGCGTTCAGGGCCAGCGCGCCACGAGCTGCAGCCCGAGCTGCAGCCGGTCGACCGGCGCCAGCTGCGGCATCGACTGCTCGGCGCTCGCGGCCTGCAGCGGGCCGGCGACGTAGGGTGAGTACGCGCCGAACGCGTAGGTCGCGCTGACCCGGTACGACAGCGGCGCCCACGGCAGCGGGCCGCTCACGGTCAGCCTCAAGTCGAGCTGCGCCGGCGCCATCGGAGTGCTCGCCCAGTCGCCGTCGAACGCCCGGTCGACCGGGCGGGGCGCGGCGAAGAACGCGATGAGGCCGAGCGTCGGCCGCCGCTCGCCGAAGTCGTACGCGAGCCGTGCGTTGCCGAACGCCTGGGGCGCCACGGTCAGCGCCTGCCCCTCGCCGCTCGCGAGCATGCGCTGGGTGTGCGCGACGGTGAAGTTGAGGCCGTAGCGCACGCGGTTCGAGAGGAAGCTGCCCTCGACGCCGACGTTGCCGCCGACGTTCAGAATGGTCGACGCGTTCGCGTAGATGAGCGCCTCGGGCGCGGCCCCTTCGAGCTGGCCGGCGCTGCGCGCGGCCGCGAGCTGCTCGTCGCTGGCCTGCTCGAGCAGCACCATCTGCTCCCAGCGAGCGGCGAACGCGCCCACCAGGAAGCGGTGCAGCCCCACGCGCTGCTCGTACGAGACCTCGCCCGAGCGCACCGTCTCGGGCCTCAGGCCCGCGGCCGGAATCTGCGTGGTGCCGTCGGCGTAGTACAGCTCGTACGCGGTCGGCGCGCGGAAGGCCTCGGCGTAGAGCAGCTTCAACGTGCCGTCCCACGGCAGGTGCACGGCGACGGCGGCGCGTGGCGAGAGGCGCGCTCCGAAGCGGCTGTCGACGTCGAGGCGGCCGCCGACGTTCAGCGAGAGCCAGCGCCACGGCCGGGCCTCCTGCTGCAGGTACACGCCGAGCACCTGCTCGAGGTGCGAGTAGTGGCTCAGCTCGACCGTGCCGGTGCCGTCGAGGCCGTCGATGACGTACGAGCCGCCGACCTCGCGCAGGCGGCCGTCGACGCCGAGCAGCGTCACCCAGCGCCCGTCGGCGGCCCAGTCGGCGGTCGCCTGCAGCTGCAGGCCGGCCCACTTCGACTCGCCGGTCGCGATGCGGTGGCAGCCGTACTGGCCGTCGGCGCAGTCTTCGGCCGCCGAGGTGAACATGTCCTGCCGGTAGTCGTAGAGGGCGCCGTAGAGCTGCGCCGAGACGGCGAGCCACGCGGCGACCTCGCGGCGCCAGCGCAGGTCGAGGTTCAAGAAGCGGTCGCGCTCGCCGCTCTTGCCGTCGTCGAAGTCGCTGTAGAACTGGTTGAAGCCGTTCACGTACGGCGTCGAGCGCCAGTAGCTCGCGGCGCGCAGCTCGGCGGTGAAGTCTCCGAGCACGAGCCGAACGTGCCCGGCCGGCACGTCGGTCGCGTAGCTGTTGCGCGCGACGCCGCCCCAGATGCCCGGCGCCGCCTGCGGCCCGAAGTTCTTCGGAGCGCCCGTGACCGTGTCGTCGCCGTGGTTCTGCTGCGCGAACGTGAAGGCGGGGCCGTCGCCGCGGTACCACTCGACCTGGCCGATGACCTCGCCCTCTTTGCCGAGCAGGTGAAAGCGCGCGGCGCCGCCGGCGGCGATGCGGAAGCTGCCTCCGCCGCGCTCGGGCCTGCGCAGATCGACGTTGCCGTTCGCGTCGACGGGCGCCGAGCCCGAGAGGTCGACGGTGCCGAGCAGCGTCGGGTAGTCCTTCGCGCGGCGGGTGACGACGTTGATGACGCCGAGCATCGCGTTGCTGCCGTAGAGCACGCTGCCGGGGCCGACGATGACCTCGATGTGGTCGACGAGCTCCCAGGGAATCGCGGCGCCACGCTCGAAGTAGGCCGTGCCGTCCCACTGCTCGTTGAGCGTCTGGCCGTTGAGCAGCAGCAGCACGTGGTTGCCGAAGTCTCCGGTGAGCAGCACGCCGCGCGAGCCGATGTCGACCGAGTGCAGCGGGTTCTGCGTCACCATGCCGAGCGACAGGAAGTTCAAGGCCTCGTCGAGCGAGTGAATGCCGAACTGGTTGAGCGCCTCGGCCGAGATGACGGTCACGGTCGCCGGAGCGACGGACGAGATCTGCGCCGACTTGGTCGCTCCGGTGACGACGGTCTGCTGCAGCAGCGCCTCGAGGTCGTCGACGTTCTGCGGCGCGTCGTCGGCCTCAGGCGCCGCGGGCTCGGGCTGAGGCTCGGCCTGCTCGGGTTCAGCCAGGGCGGCGAGACAGAAGAGGAGCAGCGTCATGGGTCCACCACTTGCGCGAGACGGAGAAAGTCGGCGCCGAAAGCGACCGATTGCTTCTGGGCCTGCTTCAGGTTCACGAGCAGGCGCGGCTTGCCCGAGACGAGGTCGAACCCGAGCGCGACGCCGAGCTTCACCCACGCGGGGTTCGCGCTGGCGGTCAGCACGTCGAGGCCGCTCATCGCTTCGACGACGGCCTTCACGTCGGCTTCCGAGAGCCCTGGCCCGAGGAAGAGCACCGCAGGCCGATCGGTCTTCACCCGGCTCGCCAGCGCGGTGGCACCGGTGAACGGCACCTCTTCTTCGTCGTGGCTCTTGCCGCCGACGAGGCTCTCGCCCGACAGCGCGACGCGCAGCTGGCCGAAGAACTGCGTCGACCCCGGGCTGCCCGAGGTGACGATGTAGATGCGCGCCTTCTCGCCGGCCCTGCGCGCGAAGTTCTTGTCGTACGCCGCTGCGCGCGCGAGCAGGCTCGCCTGCAGGGGCGCGGGCACCGTCGTCTCTTCGGCCGCGGCGACGCCTGGCGCCAGGAGCGCCACGAGCACCGCCGTCAGCCACCACCGAGGCGCAGGCACGCTCGGCCGGTTTTCACGCGGTGTGCCACGCCCGGCGTCAACGTTCTGACGCCGAGGCTGGCGTCGATCTTGTATCGAGGTGCGGCATGCGCCCCCTGTGGCGTGCGTTCGACCGACAGTCGCTGAAGGTGCAGCTGATGACGATGATCGCGGCGCTCATGGCGTCTGCGGGCGTCATGCTGATGCTCGTGCTGCCGCCGCGGCTCGACGCGCTGGCCTTCAGCGGCCTCGAGCACCGCGCCGTCGGCATCGCCGCCGCGCTCTCGCAGCCCGCCGCCGTCGGGCTCGAGTTCAACGACCGCGACGCGACGCTCGAGCTGATGAGCAGCCTCGCGAACGCTCCCGAGATGACCTACGCGCTCGTGCGCACCAGCAACGGCGCCGTGCTCGCCGGGTGGAACGAGGCGGTCTCTCGCACGGGGAAAGACCGGCTCGGCGCCCGAATGGTGACCTGGCGCGACGCGGACATGATGCACATCGTCGAGCCGCTGGTGACCAAAGGTGGGGCAAAGGGGTGGCTCGAGCTGGGGCTTTCGACCCGGTCGGTCGAAAATGACCTGCAGCGCAACCTGATCACGGTGGCGTGGCTCGGGGCGCTGTTGGTGTTCGGCGGAGCGCTCGCCGGCCTGTGGCTCGCGCGGGTCTTCGTGCGGCCGATCGATCGCATGTCGAAGGTCGCCGAGTGGGTCGCGCAGGGCAACCTCGTCGCCGCCGAGCAGACGCTGGGGCGCGCGGGCACCACGGCCGCCGGGTCGCGCAACGAGGCGGCGCTCCTGGCGGCGTCCTTTCGGCGCTCGATCGACTACCTCGCGGGCATCGCGGCAGCGGCCGAGGGCATCTCGCGCGGCGACCTCGCGGTCGCGGTGGCGCCGCGCTCGAACGACGACGTGGTCTCGAAGAACCTCGAGCGGGCCGTACAGATGATCAGCGCGGTGCTCGGCGAGCAGAAGGCGCTCGTGAAGGCTGCGAGCGAAGGGCTCTTGTCGAGGCGCGGCGCGACGGCGAGCCTCTCGGGTGCGTACCGCGAGCTCGCTGATCAGACGAACCAGATGCTCGACAGCATCGCCGAGCCGATTCGCGAGGTGTCGCGCGTGCTCGACCGGCTCGCGTCGGGTGACCTGAGCGCGCGCGTCGCGGGCCAGTACTCGGGCGCGTACGCGCAGATGCAGAGCGCGCTGAACCAGGCGATGCGCACGCTGAACGACTCGGTCGAGAACGTGGCGTCGTCGGCGTCGTCGGTGTCGTCGTCGGCGGGGCAGATCGCGCGCACGAGCCACCTCGTGGCCGAGGGGGCGTCGCGGCAGGCGAACGCGCTGCGCGAGGCGGTGGGGCTGGTGGGCGCGCTCGAGCGGGCGACCGAGCTGAACCGCGGCAGCGCGCAGGCGGCCGAGGAGTCGGCGAGCGAAGCCGACGGAGCGTCGCAGGTCGGCACGCGCTCGATGCAGAAGATGGCGGCGACCATCGAGCGGATCCGCCGGAGCTCCGAGGGCACGGTCGAGATCATTCGAGACATCAACGAGATCGCGTTTCAGACGAACCTGCTGGCGCTGAACGCTGCCGTCGAGGCGGCGCGCGCGGGCGAAGTGGGGCGGGGCTTCGCGGTGGTGGCCGACGAGGTGCGCAACCTCGCGATGCGCTCGAAGCAGGCGGCGCAGCGCACCGGCGTGCTCATTCACCAGTCGGTCGAGCTCGCGCGCGAGGGCGAGGCGACCTCGGGCCTGGTGGGCAAGAACCTGTCGGACATCGCGGGCGCGGTGGCGCGGGTGCGCGAGCACGTGCAGGGCATCGGGCGCGAGAGCGCGACGCAGGTCGACGCGCTCCAGCGGGTCAGCCGCCAGGTGACCGAGCTGAACAACGTGACGACGTCGAACGCCGAGGGCTCGCAGCAGTCTTCGCGGGCGGCGCAGGCGCTGGCCGAGCAGGCGTCGCGGCTCGCGACGCTGGTCGATCAGTTCCAGCGCGAGGGCGACGACGAGGCCGAGCCGGCCGGCGACGATGCGGGCGGCTGGGCCGAGCCGGCGCGGTAGACCCCCGGCAGATGCGCTCTGAACTTGCGTTCTGCTCGGGGGCGCCGCGGAATACGGCCAATGAGCCGCCCGCCCGACGTGTTCACGCCCGTACACAAGGGCTTGCGCAAGGCCCTGTTCGACCTGTGCCTGCAGCTCGGTCGCGCCGATGCGTCGAGCCCGGCGGTCTTCGAGGCAGGCCGCAAGCACGCGGCCGACGTCATTCGCTTCGTCGACCACCACACCATCGCCGAAGACACGCTCCTGCTGCCGCTGCTCCAGCAGCGCGCGCCCGTGTACTTCGAACGCTTGACGCAGTCGCACCGCGGGCTCGAGGCCGCGCGCCTCGGCTTCGTCGCGGCCCTCGACGCCGACGCGCCGACGCTCTACCGGCACGCGTGCACGTTCACTGCGGCCCACCTCGAGCACATGCACGAGGAAGAGCACGTGCACCTGCCGGTGATTCACATTCACGTCACGACCGAGGAGCTGCACGACTTCGAGCGCCAGGCGTCGGTGCTGGCGCCCCTCGAAGACCGGCAGGCGATGGTGCGCCACATGGTCGAGGCGCTCAACGGCGCCGAGCTCGACGAGCTGTTCTCGAAGCTCGCGCAGGTCATACCCGAGGGCGCGCTGCGCGAGCTCCAGGCCCTCGCGGGCCGGGCGCGTGGGGGGGCCTGAGCCGTCGCGCTCGGGCCCGCTCGAAGGCTCGGGGCCCGATGCGCTGGCGAGCCTTTGCGCTACTCGTAGGTGCCGCCGTTGCCGTCGCCGACGAGCGTGTTGCCGAGGTAGATGACGTACGAGTAGCTGACGCCGCCGTGGGGGCCCCGGGGAGACAGGCTGATGGCGATGCTGTGCATCACGTTGAAGTACCAGCTCGTGATCCACCCCTGGATGCCCGAGTAGCCCGCGCCGATCGCCCAGACCGCCGTGCGCGCGGCCTCGTCGGCCGCCTGCGCCGTCGCGTACTGAATGTCGAACTGAATGCGTGCCGCCGCGGTCACCAGGTCTCGCATCGACGGGAGGTCGAGCCACATCAGCGCCAGCTCGGTCATCGGAATCGCCACGCACGCGGCGCGCGTCTGGGGCGAGCCGTTGCACGCGAACGTCGTGAACAGCGTCACGCCGGTCATCGCGATCTTCCCGCTCCACTCCGAGATCAGCCGGCGGCACTCGTCGGCGTTGTCGGGGTGCATGCAGCTGTACGGGGGAATGTACGTGTCGTCGCCGCCGCCCTCGCCCCCCTCGTCGTCATACGCAAGAGCAGGAGTAGCGGACATCACGACGAGGGTCGACAGCATCAGCGCAGCGCTTCGATTGAGCGACATGGTTCCTTCCAGGTGAGTGTTGAAGTTGCGCCGCGGCCCTGAGCACGTCGCGTGCCGGCGTGGGTCGCAGGGCAACTCGGCGAAAGACCCTCGAGCTCGCCGCGACGAGCGGCTGCCGCCGTCAAGGTGCGGTTGACCGCTGGGCGCGCCGCGGCTCCATGCGCGTCAGGCGGCGTTACGGGCGCGGCTGCGGCGCGGGTGACGTTGTTCTAGCCTCGCGGGGCTCATGCCTCCGATCGCCCGCCCGTGCACGACGTGTGGAGCCGCGCTGCATCACGACCCGAGCCAGGCGACCGCGTCGCTCACCTGCGGCTTCTGCGGCTCGCGGCACCCGTTCGTCGCGCGCAAGGCGGTGCCGGCGCGCCCGCTCGCCGAGGCCGCGGCCCTCGACGGCGCGTACCACGACAAGCTCAAGTCGGCGCGCTGCCCGGGCTGCGGCGTTCGCCTCGAGGTGCACGGTGAGTTCGTGTCGTCGGCGTGCCCGTACTGCGGAGGCCCGCAGCTCACGGTCGAGGGTGAGGGTGACGCGCGGCTGCCCGACGCCATCGTCCCCTTTCGCCTGAGCCGCGAGAACGCGCGCGCGCAGTGGCAGAAGTGGTTCGCTGACCTCGGCCCCGGCGGCGCGCCGCCCGAGCTGAAGGCGTGCGCGGCCGTCTACCTGCCGTTCTGGGTCTTCACCGTCGAGACCGAAGCGCCGTGGTCGGCCGACGTGGGCTTCAAAGAGCGGCGCACGGTGACCGACGTCGACGGCAACGCGCGCACCGAGGTCATCATTCGCTGGGTTCACGAAGAGGGCGTCTTCCGTGAGGCCTCGCGCTGCGAGCCGGTCTACGGCGGCACCCTCGAGCTCGGCCGCATGGGCGAGATCATCAGCGTGAACGAAGACGCGATGCTCGCGTTCGAGCCCGCCCTCGCGGCGGGCCTCACCATCGACGGCACGCGCTTCGGCCCGGCAGCCGCGTGGAAGGTCGCCGAGCGGCAGCTCGTGAACAGCTTCGAGACGCGGCTTTCGGGCACGCTCACCGGCGACACCCACCGCAACTTCGAGGCCCAGCCCGCGTTCTCGAAGATGGCGTTTCGCAGCGCTCTCCTTCCGCTCTACGTGCTGCTCTACGAGCACGACGGCGGTTCGTATCGCTGCCTCATCAACGGCCTCAACGGGCAGACCGCGGGCGGGCTGCCTGCCGACGACGCGAAGAGCGGCGCCAGGGGCGGGCGGCTGCCGCACTACCGCGCGGAGGCTCCGCTCGAGGGGCTGCGCGAGGCCGGCGTGAAGATCTCGCACAGCAGCACCTCGTCGAAGCTCGAGATCAACGGCATCGACCTGGGCTCGACGGCGGGCGAGCGGTTCGAGCTGCAGCTGCCCTCGGCCACGAAGCTCGACTGCGCGTTCGGGCCCGAGACCGCGACGAAGAAGCTGGTGAAGCTGTTCAAGCGCGAGCTGCAGGTCGGCGACGACGCGTTCGACCGCGCCGTCTACGTGACGACGAACGACGAAGACACGACGCGTCGCTTCCTGCGCAGCGCCGAGGTGCGCAACCTCATCGTCGAGTTCGTCGGCGAGGGCGGCACCGTGGCCGTTCTCGGCGATCGCGTGATGGTGCACGCCGTCAGCAAGGGCACCATCGCGCTGGTCGAGCCTCGCGACGTCGCGCGCTTCGCCTGCCACGTGATGGCGTTCGACTGAGCTCGGTGCGCTCGCGCCATCGGCAGGCTTCGAGTGGCCGGTCGGTGGGGGCTCGAACGTCCACTCGGCGGAGGTTCGGTTGGGCCGGGCAGGGGAGCTCTTCGAGATGCGATGCCACACACTCGCCGTCGCTGCGCTGCTGGCGGCAGCCTGCGTGCCCAGCAGCATCGGGAACCCGTGCTCGACGGCGGCGCCGTGCCCGACCGGGCTCGTCTGCGACACGGCCCTGCCGGGCGGCTACTGCACGACGCCCTGCACGATGCTGGGCGCGCTCGGCAGCGCCGACCTGAGCGACTTCACCTGCGCCGTCTCGTCGTCGTTCGACGGCGGGCTCGCGTGGGCGAAGAACTGCCTCGTCGGAGACTGCCGGGCCGGCTACTCGTGCCGCCCGCCCGACGGCGGCGCGCCCATCGATGCGGGGTCGCGGTTCAGCAGCCCGATCGGCGTGTGCCTCTCACCTTGAGAGGCGCCCGGCATCGATGCCGCGGCTCGCCCTGGACGCCGGTCACTCGCGCTCGAGCACGGTGCCCGCGAGCACGACGGCCTTGATGTCGTGCAGCGCCGACGCCTGGTCGAGCGAGTCGCCCGCGAGCACGAGCAGGTCGCCGCGCTTGCCCACGGCGACCTCGCCGAAGTCGGCGGCCTCGCCCGCGAGGAAGCGCGCGTTCTCGAACGTCGCCAGCCGCAGCGCCTCGGCCGGCGTGTAGCCGCTCTCGACCAGGGCATCGAGCTCGCGGTGCAGCCCGGCGCCCGGGAAGTGGCCGATGTTCGACGAGTCGCTGCCGGCGAGCACCTGCACTCCGCGCTCGCGCAGCTTGCTCGTGTTCGCGCGCTGCGACGCCTGACCGGCCTTCGCGGCCTCGAGCCAGGGGCGAGCCGTCTCGGAGGCCGCGTTCTGCGGAGGGTTCGCGAGCGCGTCGCGCGTCTTCTCGCTGCCGATGTGCAGCTCGAGCGGCGTGTACTGCCTGCCTTCTGGAGCGAGCAGCTTCACGACCGCGTCGAACACGCTCATCGTGGGCGCCACCGAGACGCGGCGCGAGACGATCGCCTCGAGCGCGGCGTCCGAGAGCGGCTCGATGTAGACGCCGTGGATCAGCGCGTCGACGCCGGCCTCGGCCGCCAGCTTCGCGTCGTCGGACGTGCCGATGTGCGCGACGACCCTCAGGCCCCGCGCGTGCGCGTCGGTGACCAGGGCGCCGAGCACCGCCGCGTCGATGTGCGGCGCCGACAGCGGGATGCGGTCGACCACCACCTTGATGAAGTCCGGCTTGAGCGGAGCGAGCTCGGCCAGCGCGGCGCGCGCCGCGTCGGCGTCGTCCAGCTCGCGCACGCGGTGCGAGATGAGAGACTCGCGCACGATCGCCGGCGCGTACGCACGGAAGAGCGCGGCCGGGTGACCTCCGCGAGCCGTGAACATCGGCCCCGCCGCGAACACGCGCGGCCCGAGCACGCGCCCAGCCGCCACGTCGTCGCGCAGCGTGAAGATGTCGGGCGAGTGGTTGCCGGCGTCGAGCAGCGTCGTGACGCCGCAGTACAGAAACGCCGTCAGCCCGTTCTCGAGATCAGGCAGCTGGCCGGACCACGGCGGTGCCCCGTAGCCGCCCACGTGCGTGTGAACGTCGACGAGGCCGGGCGCGACGATGCCGCCCGTCAGCTCGGGCACGCCGGCCTGCGCGGGGAGCTGCGGCGCGATCGCGCTGATCACCCCATTCGTGACGCGCACGTCGGTCGGCTCGCCGAGCCGGGCCGCGCGCGCCTCGAAGACCCTCGCCTGGCGGATGATCAGATCTCGCGATGCCGACTCGGGGCGCCGCACGAAGCGGGGGCCGCTGCAGCCGGCGAGGGCCGCGCCGAGCGTGAAGAGCGTGAGGGTCGTGAGGGCTCGCATGGGCCCTCGATACACCGAACCGAGAGCGCGTCACGGCAAAACGGGCCGATCGGTCTCGAGGGCTCCTGCTACCGTCGGTGACGTGCGATTCGTGCACGAGAACATCGGAGCGGTCGACTGAGCCGCTCGTCGAAGCCCGCCGGCGGAGTCCTCGTGCTCGGCGAGGTGCTCTGTGACCTCTTTCCTCCGAAGGGCGGCGTGCCGTTCGTCGAGGCCGCGAGCCTGGTGCCTCGCCTCGGCGGCGCGCCCGCGAACGTCGCGGTGCAGGTGGCGCGCAGGGGCGTGCGCGCGGGCCTCATCAGCGCCGTCGGAGCCGACCCGCTCGGCGCGCGCCTGCTCGCCGAGCTGAAGCGAGAAGGGGTCGAGGTCGCGCACGTGCGCCGCCGCGCCAGCCACCGCACCGGCGTCACGTTGGTCGAGGTCGATGCCGACGGAGAGCGGCGCTTCTACCCGCTGGTCGACCGCCGGGCCGACCTCACGCTCGAGGCCGCCGACGTGGTGCCGGCGTACGTGCGCAGCTTCGCCGCGGTGCACACGGGCACGGTGTGCCTGCGCACGGCCTCGTCGCGCGCGGCGTGCCGGGCTCTGGTGAAGACGGCGCGCGCGGCACGGCGGCTGGTCTCGCTCGACGTGAACCTGCGCTGGGCCATGTACGCGACGCGCGACGAGCTGCTGCGCCGGGCGCGCGCTGCGCTGGCCGACGCCGACGTGGTGAAGGCGACGCGCGACGAGGCGCTGGCGCTGCTCGCGGCGTCGCCGAGGGTCTCGAACCAGGGCCTCGCAGAGCGGCTGCTCGCGGCAGGGCCGCGGCTGGTGCTCCTCACGCTCGATGCTCGAGGAGCGGTGGTCGCGAACCGCGGCGCGAGCGTGAGCGTGCCGGCGCCGGCGGTCGAGGTGGTCGACGCGACGGGGGCAGGCGACGCCTTTCTCGGCGTCGCGCTGGCGCAGCTCTTGGAGCGCGGCACGCCGCCCGACGCGCTCGACGCCGACGCGTTGAGAGAGGTCGGTCGGGCCGCGTGCGCCGCCGGGAGCGCGTGCTGCACCGCGCTCGGTGCGACGACTGCGATGCCGCGCGGGTGACGTGACGTCGACCGGCGTCAGCGCGGCTCGAGCCAGCGCGCGTAGAGCTGGGCGGCGCGCTCGTCGGTGAGCCACGCCTGAAGCTCGTCGACCGGCACCGCGTCGCGCTCGGCCTGTGTCACCAGCAGCGGCGACCAGAAGTGAATGGGGTCACCGGGCGGGGCAGGCAGGTCGAACGCCGGGCGGAGCACGACCCACGGGTACTGCGCCGGGCCGATGCCCAGGCCCTCGATCGCGACGCGGTGCCAGGGGCCCCAGGGCGCTTCGTCTTCGCGGCCCGAGTAGAGGGCGCCGAGCCGGTTCAGCGCGTCGGCGATCTCGTAGGAGTCGCGTGGCAGGGGCAACGCGAGCTCGACGTGAACGTTCTGTTGGTCCGCGGAGCCGCCCGGCTGCTCCCAGCGCCCCAAGCCGAGGGTCGTCACGAGCACGCCCTCCTTCGCGGGGAAGGCGAACACTTCGTAGGCCGGGCCCGGCGGGCCGACGGGCGGGTGCATGCCGGCGAGGCGCCCGAGGTGGATCTCGGAGGCGATGGGCAGGTGGAGCTTCATGTACAGGCGATAGGGCAGGTACTCGGCCGCGCTCGGCAGCAGCGGGCGCGCCGGCTCGGGCGAGAGGTAGACCGACCGGCCGTTCTGGCCGTATCGCACGCGCCACGACTCTCGGGGCGCGAGGTCGAGGTCGGGGTTGGCCTCTGCGAGGTCGAGCGAGGTCGCCGGCACCTCGGCCCCGAGCGGAATCTGCACGAGCGCGCCGTCGGCTGGGGGCCGGTTCTCGTCGAGCATCTGCCGGTACAGCCACACGCCCGCAAGGCCTCCGCGCGTCCAACGGTCGTTCTCGGGGAAGGCCGCCGTCTCGATGTAGATGTCGGGCAGGCCGGCGCTGCCGGGGCCCTCGAGGATCAACAGGCTCGGGTCGTCGCTCGCCGGGCCGATGTCCGTGTACGCGGCGACGGCGACGCTCGCCGGGTCTTCGGGGTCTCCGACCTTCGTGAGCCAGTCTTCGGCGGCCCAGGCGCGCCCGCCGATGACGTCGACGATGACGCCCGTCGCAGGGGTGCGCGCCAGCAGCGCCGAGAGCCGCGTCCGACGCCGGAGCGCTCCGTTCGGCGCCCACGGAGCCGGTGCGGGCGACGCCTCTCGCTCTCCGGCGAGGATCACGATGGCGAGCCCCGAGAGCGCCTCGCCCTTCGGCCATGCCTTCCAGTTGAAGTGGCCGAGCTGCGCGAAGGCGCCCTCGCGGAGCTCGAGCTCGATCGCCTCTGCGCCGTCGCAGACCCGGCCGCGGCGGCCGTCGACGACGAGGCTGCAGCCCAGCGCCTTCGCGGCGGGCTCGAGCACGCGACGCGCGTAGGGCTCGGCGGCCTCGGCCGGGCTCTCGAAGAGCACGGTCACCAGCGCCTTGCGGGGCGGCGCCGCCCGATGCCGGAGCGCGAAGACGGCGAGCCCCACCGCGACGGCGGCCAGGCCCACCCACAGCGCGCGCGGAGCGTTGAGCACGGTTGCTTCAGAGTGGCCGAAAGCCCGGCCATTTTGAACCGCGCGTGCGCCTAACGTGGAACCACTTCACGAGCTGAGAGCGCTCCGCGAAGAGCAGCGACGCGGCTGGCGACGTCACGTCACGCCTGCGAAGGCGCCGCGGCGAGGAGCCCTGCGAGCTGATCGAAGGTCTCGCCCGAGCCCGAGGTGCTCCCGGAGGCGATCGCAGCGTCGAGCGCTTCCTTCGACGGGTAGAGGTCGTGCATGACGAGCAGCGTCTCGCTGCCGCGCGCCTCGAACGTCACCGTGGTGACCGGCCCTGCCACACCGCCCTCTTCGTTCGTCCAGACGAGGCGCGAGTGCGGAGAGACTTCGACGTATCGCCCGAAGAACTCCATCGGCTGCGGCGCGGCAGGGTGGCTGAACACGAGCTTGTAGGTGCCGCCGACGCGAACGTCGAGCTCGCACGAGAGGAGCGTCAGACCGAACGACTTGGGCACCCACCACCGCTTGAACAGCTCCGCCTTCGTCCACGCCTCGAACACGAGGCGCGGCGCGGCGTTGAAGGTTCGGGTGACGACCAGCTCGCGGTCCGACTTCCGTTCCGCGGTCGTGGTGCGGCTCTGCGCCGCGTTGGCACTACGCTCTGTTCTTGCGTCCATCGTCCTTCTCCTTGCGGTTCAGTTCCTCGACGACCTCGTCGAGCGCGTCGAAGCGTGAAGCCCAGAGCTGGCGATAGCTCTCGAGCAACGCCGCCTCTTCTTCCAGGCGGCGCGGGCCCAGCTTGCAGGTGCGCACGCGGCCGACCTTCTCGGTCGCGACGAGCCCCGCCTGCTCCAGCACACCGACGTGCTTCATCATGCCGGGCACGGTCATGTGGAACCGCTCGGCGAGGTCCGTGATCGACGCGTCTTTGGCTCCCAGCTGCTGAAGAACGCCACGGCGCGTCGGGTCTGCCAGCGCAGCGAACGAGGCGTCGATGCGGGCGTTGGAATACTTAACCATTCGGTAAGGTGTCTATCGCGCGAGCTGGCGCGATGCAAGCGGCCTCTCGTCACCACCCGAGACGTGGCGGCGCCGATGTGCTTCATCGGTCACGTGACTCCCTCTCCTCCGAAGACCGCCGGGCGTGGGCCCCTCTTCTGGGGCCTCGTGTTGGCCGGCGGTGGGTCGGCGGCGTGCTGTCTGTTCACCGTGCTCGGCGTGGCGGTGCTGGGCCTCTTCGGCGACGCAGCGTCGCCCGGTGAAGCCGGCGCCCCTGCGGCCAGCGGTCGAGCGTGGATTCCCGCGGGCGAGGTGTCGCGCGGCGCCGCGTTCACCCAGTCGCTGCCCGGCGGACGCTGGGTGTACCAATCGGGAGGCAGCGTCGACACCGTGGTGGCGCGCTCCGGGGCGACCGAGTGGGTGCAGCGCAACTCGAGCGGCACGCTCTACGCGTTCACCTTCGACCGCGACGGCTCGTACCAATTCGAGTGGGCGAGCGCGGTGACGCTCTATGGCGCGACCTCGCGCTCCTCGTGTCTCGAGGAAGGCGCCTGGTCGCTCAGCGGCACGCAGCTCACGCTCGAGCCGCGCTCGCAGCACGCGACCTACGTCTCCGGGGCCGGTCTCGCGCAGGACAAAGAAGACATCGACCTCTCGGCGCGCACGTACGAGCTGGTCGACATCGAGCTCGAAGGCATCGCGGCCGCCGGCGCGCCGCCGGGCCGCTTTCCCGGTCTCGAGCTGCGAGGCCGCGGCGCGAAGTTCGACGTGAGCCGTGACGTGTACGAGCTCGACCTGCAGCGCTTGTGAGGCTCCGGCTGTCGACGCTTCGCTGCCGAGCCGCAGCGGTGACGGGCCGCTCGACGCTGAGCCACATCTCGTTCTCGGTGCCGGTCATCACGGGCCGGTGAGGCGGGCGGGCGATCACGCCGCTCGACGTGTGTGGGGCGGGTTCAGGGGCTGAGCTCGCTCACCGTGAGCTGCACCATGCGCCCGGCCTGCAGCGGCACGGCCCGCGCGCCGCCATCCGCGGTGAAGAAGAGGTCGTCGACGCTCTGCTGCCGATAGGCGGCGACGTAGACCGAGCTCGGCGTGAGCCCCCACTTCACGAGCGCCGCGCGTGCGACGGCATCGAGCAGCGGGGCTTCGCGATAGCCGCCATCGAGCACCATGTCGGCCGCGCGCACTACGCGCTGCAACCCCGCCGAGCCGCCGCGCGGGCTCGGTGTCTCGATGCTCACGAACATCACGTCGAAGCTCCCGTCGACGAGCCGAATCGGCGTCGCGAGACCGGCGAGGGGGCCGAGCAGCGTCGACGGCGGCGGCAGAGCGCCGGGAGCCGCGAGCGTGTGCTGAGCCAGGCCTCCGTCGGGCTTCGTCGCGATGCCGCCGTCGGCGAGCAGTGCGGTCACCGTGAGGGTGTCGGTCACCCCGTAGGCCGCCGCGCCCACGAGCCCCTGCTGCTGGTAGCGCGCGCCGTTGTGCGTGAAGACGCCGGTCTGCGCGCCGCTGCGCAGCTGCAGCTTCGGCCAGCCCAGCTCGCTGGTGAAGGCCGCGATGCGGTCGAAGCCAGTGGTCCCTTCGTCGACGGGCCCGAACTTCGCCGCGACGGCGCCGGTGGCCGCGATGACGTTCGCGGTGACGCCGGTCGGCTGCGCGTTGAAGACGTTGCCGGAGCGGACGAGCCGCGTGTTGTCGGACAGCATGACGGCGTCACCCTCGCCACCGCACTGGAGGTCGGCCATGGGCTCGAAGAACGTGAGCGGCGGCTTGCCGGGCAGATTGGCCGTCGTGGTCAGCCTGAGGCGCGTAACCCCCTGCTTGCGGCAGCGAAACGAGAACGGAATCGGTGTGCTGGTCTGGCCCGCGGGCAGCGAAGGCAGCGGCGGGGAGAACGGCAGCACGACGGGGGAGCCCGGCTGCCCGTTGAGCGTGAGGAGCGTGAGGACCTCGACGTCGTCGACGCGCGCCTGCAGCAACTGGAACACGACGTCTGAGCCCACGGCCGTCACGAGCAGGAACGCGCTCAGGTCGGGGCCCACCGGGCACGGGTTGTGCCCGTCGACTCCGCACGGGAGCAGCAAGCGCGTCGTCACCGCGACCGGCGAGCTTGCCGCTTCGATGCTGCGCTCGATGAGCTGACAGGCCGCCTCGCGCCCGTTCGGGCAGGTGCCCGTCACACTCGCAGGCGGGAGCGCGAGCTGGATGTGTACGTCAACCTGCGGGGCCGCCGTCGGGGGCGGGTCCGGCACGTAGCACTCGACGGTCTTCTTGAAGATGCTGACCTGATGCTGACCGCCGCAGTTCGCCAAGACCGAGAGGGTTCCAGAACCCACGTCGACGCACTTGGGGCCGGTGGTGCCTCGCGCGAGCTGCCCGGTGAGCGCCACGGTGGTCGTGCAGTTCGGCGGGCCCGAAGCGGAGAACGGGTGCTCGGTCTCGACGAGCCAGCGCGACGGCACGTCGCTGATCTCGAACCAGAACATGCCAGCCTGTACCGTCGTGAAGTGCGGCACGTTCGCGTACGCCCAGCCCGCGGCGAAGCCCGGAGCCAGCCCCTCCAGGACCAGCGAAGCGTCGAGGCCCTCGACACCGCCGTCACTCGAGGCGAGCCTGAAGAAGGGGACCGCGACCGCGCCCGCGTCGACGTCGCTATGCGCGCGCATCGCCAAGAAGCCCGGCTCGCCGAGCTGAAGGCCGTCGGGCTGGAGCTCGACTCCGCCGCCGTCGAGCTCCGTCAGCGTGATGTTCGCCGTCTCAGTCAGCGCGACCACGAGCGCCGCGTTGCCGCCGTTGCTCACGATGACGCGGTAGGGGCCGGCGTCGAGCACGCTGCCGCCCCCGGCACCGGCACCCCCGCCATTCCCGCCGCCTGCTCCACCGGACGCTCCGCCGGCGCTGCCCCCGTCGTTCGTGGAAGACGAAGAGCACCCGAACATGGACAGCATGACCATGGCTACCCACCCGGCGCGCATGCCTCATCATCGCGCGGCGCCTTGGCTCCCCTCGGGCGATTTTCGGGGCATTCGCGCGCCGCCGACGGTGACCCACGCGCTATCGGCGCAGCTCTTCCCGCCGCCCGGCTTGACCTCGAGCGCGGCGGCCCCCGACCGAGACCCCGCCGAGCGGCTCGAGCTGCACGCTCACGCAGCGCTGTCGCTCTTCTCGTCGTCGGCGACTCCGGCCGGCCGCCGCCAGCTCGAGCAGCTCCTCGGCGCTCGCTCGAGCAGGGCGTCGCGTTCGGTGGCGGTGATGGGCTTCGCCACAGCTCCAACGCGACCGCGTCGGTGAAGGCGGCGAGGCAGGCGGGGTCGGTGCCGGTGCGGGTCGTTCGTGTCGAGCGCGTGCAGGCGGGCCGAAGCAGGAGGGACTCGCGCGTTCCGGGCGCGCGCGCGGTCGCAGGTCACGACCACAGCGGCAGCTGCGGCGGCGCCGGCGAGTAGTGCTCGATGTACCGCTTCACCGAGACCTTGCGCGCGGTGTTCTCGCTCGACATGTAGCGAATCGTGCCGAACACCTTTCGCTCGGGGCCCCACGCGCGGTCGTAGCGGCCGAGCACCCACATGAAGCCGCTCCACGAGATGGGGTCGCGGCCGTCGAGCGAGTAGCGGTTCATGAGGTGCTCCATGCGCGCGAGGGCCTCGCGGGGCGAGCGCGACCACTCGAGCAGCTTCTTGCCCCAGAGCATGCGCAGGTAGTTGTGGTACCAGCCGTCGCGCTTGAGCTGCTCGTTGGTCGCGTTCCACAGCGGGTCGTGCGTCTGCGAGCGCTCGAGCTGTTCGAGCGTGTAGAGGTGCTCGCGCTCGTCGGCGGCGTGCTTCTGGTGCGTCGCGAGCGCCCACGGCGGCAGCGACTCGAACTGCGTGTACGTGTCGGGCCGGTGGCTCGACATGTTGTGCGCGAGCTCGCGCCAGGTGACGAGCTCGTCGATGAACGCCTCGGCGCCGCGGCTCAGCTGCCACCAGCCCTCGCGCGCGCCGCCGATGCTCTTGCCCAGCTTCTTCGGCGACCACTGCTCGCGCTTCGCGATGGCCGACAGCACCTGGTGCACCGAGAGGTGGCCGAAGTGCAGGTACGGCGAGAGCTTCGAGGTGCCGTCGACCTCGGGCTCGTTGCGCTCGTCGGGGTAGCCGTCGAGCTTCTCGTCGACGAACAGCGACAGCCGCGCCTCCGCCGCGACCGAGCCGCCGCGCAGCGCCACCGGCTTCACCGCGTGGTCGATGGGCAGGCGCGCGAGCGCCGCGGGCTCTGCGGCGAGCAGCTCGGCCGACGCCATCGGCCAGCGCCTCATCACCGCCGCCGGCGCCGCGTCGAGCCGCGGGAGCTTCGCGTGCGCCAGCGGGTCTTCGGCCGGCAGCTCGCGCAGGTGGGCGGCGAGCTCTTTCTGCAGATACACCCGCAGCGAGTGCGCCGTGGTGAACACCGTGTTCGTGGCCCACAGCGGGAGCAGCCCGTTCGAGTCGACCACCTCGAACCGCACCCCGAGCCGCGCGGCCGCGGCCTGCTGCATGCGCGGCACGAACAGGCACGGCCAGTCGTCGGCGACCACGGCGCACGCGCGCTTCGCGAGCGCCTCGAGCAGCCCCTTGCCCGCGCCGGCCTCGGGCTCGACGTACGGGTAGTACTGCGCCCGCGTCTTCGCGAAGCGGCGCGCGTTGTCGGCCATGCCCTGCAGCACGAACGCGTGCAGCCGATCGCTCGCGAACGGGTAGCCGATGCGCAGGGCCTCGAGCACGAGCAGCGGCTTGCCGAGCTCCTCGGCGAGCTCGACCGCGCGCTGCAGCGCGAAGTTGGCCCGGGCGCGGCGAAACGACGTCATCCAGTAGACGACGTGGTCGCCGCGCGGGTTCGAGGGCCGGTCGTCGAGGGCGCGAATTCGTACGGCGGGGACGGTCATGGCGTGCAGATAACGGCCGACCCCCGACTTCCGTTTCGCGTCGAGACGCTGCGGACGCTCAGGGGGAGCGCTCGACGTCGCGGTGTCGACCAGGGTGTCGAGGTCGACGGCCTCTTCGGGCCATCGTCACTGCCATGCTCCACAGCGCCAGCGCTGAGCAACTCGAGGGCCAGGGCCTCGTGCGCTCAAAACGTGCTGCACCCCGCCGGCCTGGTCGCACCGATGCGAATTCGGCGTGGGCGGGCGCGCTCCGTCAGTCGTCGCTGTTCGTCGCATCGATGCGAAACGCTGCGCTTGATGTACACGCCGAAACACGCCGGCACTGCCGACGAGCTGCGGCGGCGCAGCGACCGGGCTGTTGAAACCTCGGCGTTTCTCAGCGGGTGAGACGGTGGCCAGTCGTTTGCTCTGCAGGCCTGGGCCGTCTCCCCCAACTCCCGGAGCTCCACATGACCGTCACCGCCGCGCAGAAGAAAGTCGCCCCCCCGCCGGTACTGAAGCCCAGCGAGGCGAACCAGCGCGAAGACCGCGTGCCCCCTCGCACCACCGCGGCACCGGCGAGACCCCCCGCGAGCTCGTTCTACTCGGGCTCGAGCACGACGAAGGCCCCGACCTCGAGCGCCCGCTCGCAGGGCGACGCCCACGACAACAAGAGCAGCCCCGCGACGCTGAAGACGAAGCCCGTCGCCGCGCCCGCCCCCCGGAGGGCCCCCGCTCGCGCCACGAGCGCCCGCTCGCGCGGCGATGCGCACGACAACCCGAGCAGCCCGGCGGCGCTGAAGACGCCGGTGAAGCCGGTGACCTCGAGCGCCCGCTCGCGCGGCGACGCGCACGACAACCCCACGAGCCCGGCGACCCTGAAGACCGACCCCGCCACGGCGGCCGCCATCGCGCGGTCCTCCGGCGACGCCCACGACAACCCGAACAGCCCGGCCGCGCTGAAGACGCCCGTCGTGCCCGACCGCTCGAAGGGCGACGCCCACGACAACGCGAACAGCCCCGGCGCGCTGCGCACCGAGCCCGCCAACGCCCAGGCTGTGTGGAACACGACCTTCACCGACCCGGGTGGCGCGCTCTACGTCGACGGAGTCAGCTCCGGTGACGTGAATCAGGGCGCCGCCAGCGATTGCACCATGCTCGCCGGCCTGGCGGGCCTGGCAGAAGAGAACCCTCAGGCCATCAAGAACATGATCACCGAGAACCCCGACGGCTCGGTCACGGTGGGGCTCTACTCGAAGGACGCCAACGGCAACATGGTGAAAGACCCCGTCACCGTCGACCGCAAGACCGCGCAGGACGTCTACGCTCACAGCGACACCCCCGAGGAGCAATGGGTCTCGCTGGTGGAGAAGGCCTACGCGCAGAGGAAGGGCAGCTACGCCAACGAACATGTCTTGAGCCAGCCAGCTCCTGCCGCGGACATCGTGACGGGCCAGAAGACGCACGACGCCGAGCTGCGTGACCCGAAGACCCTGAAAGCGATGGAGGACGATCTGGCCACGGGCAAGGTGGTCACCGCCAGCCGGCGAGAGGGCATCAACCCCGACGAGCCTGGGCTTCCGACCGGGCATGCGTACACCGTGACCGGCACCGTCAAGCGCGGCGACAAGACCTACGTGCAGCTGCGCAACCCGTGGGGAAACACGACTCCCTCCGACCCGTACAACCAGACCCACAACGATGGCCGGTTCGAGATGACCACCGACGAGTTCGCAAAGAAGTTCAACGACGTGACGATCTCCGACCCGCCGCCCCCGCCGCACAAGCGGCAGAGCGCCCGTCTGCCGGCTTGAAGGTTCAGCTGCGAGCGGTCGCGGCGATGATTGGGCCACGGGCCCGCGACAGTCGCGCTCGACCGGCGACACCGCCGAAGTCGTCGAGCGCGCGCATGTGACCGCCCGTTCTCCGCCCGGTCGAGCTCGGGCGGCAGCGGCCACGCCAGCTTCGCTCAGGCCACGTCAGACGCTGCGGAGCAGCACGCTGCTGTCTTGGCTCCACACGCCGACGCGCTCGAGCGCGAACGCGAGGTAGGCGGCGTCGTCGCTGAGCGTGCGCAGCTCGAGCGAGGTCTTGCCGGGCAGGGCCGAGCCGTCGCCGGGCTTCTCGTCGAGGCGCCACACCGGCACCGAGAGCGAGTCGAGCTTCGAGCGCTTCTGCTTCGCCGACTGCTCGACGGCGCGGGTGCCGTCGACGTCGTCGAGCGCGAGCACGGCCCACGCCTCGAACGGAGCCACTGGCGAGAAGCCGAGCTTGTCGAGCGGAGGCGGCTCGCCGAGCTCTTTCTCGTACGCCTCGCGCAGCTTGCCGGTGAGCTTCGCCGGCTGCTCGAGGCGGAAGTAGACGTGCAGCTTCTGGGGGGCCTTCGGGCCCGAGCGCACGGCCTTCACGAGAGCGCCGGCGTCGTCGGCCGCGGCGGCCTTCTCGACCGTCTCGAGCAGGGGCTTGAGGGCGGCCTCGCGGCCGAGGGTGTCGAGCTGGCCTTCGTCGAGCTCGAGCGTCGAGGCGAGCAGGCCCTGGGCCTTCAGGCGGCCGTGCAGGTCGGCGAGGGCCTTGAGCGGGTCAGGCGTCAGCCAGATGAATGAGGCGGCTTCGAGCGGCATGGGTCGGGTTCCTTCAGGGTTCGATGCGGTTGCGGAAGACGATCTTCCCGCGAATGCCGCTCTCGGCGATGGCGCTGTACTTCGTGTTGCCGCGGGGCTGCGGCAGCTGCGAGAGGTCGAAGCCGTTCTTCTCGGCCTCCGACGAGATCTTCGCCTTGATGTTGTTCATGACCGTCTCGATCTGCTTGCTGTCGAACGGCTCGGGCGTCGTCGAGTTGAGCAGCTGGTAGAAGAACGTGCCCATGAAGAAGTCGAGCGTCGTGGCGAGCATCGCGGGCACCTTGTACCGGTCGCGAATCTCGCCGTTGCGCATGAAGTAGCCGTCGACGTCTTTCTGGCTGATGTCGGGGAACGCGGCCTTCAAGCTCGCGACCGACATGACGTCTTCGAGGCCGTTCTTCTTCCGCCACGTCGAGTCGTAGTTCATGCCGTGCAGGTCGCGAATCACGACCTTGTCGACGAGGCCCGTCTCGGGGTTGAACTTCAGCGAGAAGTTCTGCGGGTGCAGCTCCATCGAGACGCCTTCTTTGGCCATCGAGAAGAAGACGTCGAGCAGCGGCTCGACGAACAGCTTCGAGAACGCCTGCTCGCGGGTCATGCCCGGGTTCTTCTTCATCGCGAAGTCCATCGCGTCGTTCGCGAGCACGCGCTTGCGCTCGGTGGGCGCTCCGGTGCGCGAGACGTCGACGACGCCGTTGCGCGGCGGCACGTGCGGCAGCGACTCGGTCGTCTCGCTGAACAGCGCGAAGCCAGGCACCGCAGGGGTCTTCGGCAGCTCGCGGAAGATGGCGCCGACCTCGACGGTCTCGGTGCCCTGCTGAATCTTGCCGGCGATGGTGCGCGCCTCGCTCTGGAACTCGACGAGCGGCGAGAACTTCGGGCGCAGGCGCTCCATCGCGTACGAGAGCGTGCTCGCCATCAGCGAGTCGTTGAAGTTCAGCTCGCGGCTGCCGCCGAGGCCGCCGAGCCGCTTGTACGCCTCGGCCGAGAGCGCCGTCTTCACCGAGTAGTGCTCGAGGGCGGCGAGCTCCTCGGGCACCTGGCCGGCCATCGGGCCGAAGAACAGCGAGCGGGGGCTCGCGCTCGCGTAGACCTCGCCGTCGGTCACGATGCGCAGGCTGGGGTTGTTCTCGGCGAGCACCTTCGCCTCTTCCCAGTGCACGGGCAGCAGCACGACCTGCTCCTGCTTGCCGGTCTTCGGGTCGGTGAGCGTGCGCTGCAGCGACGCGAGAATCTTCGCGGCCTCGCCGTCGCCCTTCGGGGCGAAGAACGCCACGGCGTCGGGCGGCAGAATCACGAAGTGCATCGGGTGCGGCGTGATGCCCGCGTTCATCGACTGCGCGACGTTGCGCTTGCCGTCGGCGTACCGGCCGTTGTTCGCGTTCAGCTCGTAGCGAATCGACTGCGACCGCATCGAGCGCTCGGCGGTGATGTGCCGGGTCGCGTGGTCTTTGAGCAGCGCCGTGTCGAGCGGGGGCAGCCGCGTCGCCGGCAGGTCGGCGGGCTTCGTGACGCCGGGAGCCACCAGGCCGGCGGGGGCCTTCGTGTCGACGGTGCTCGTGTCGACGGCGCTCGTGTCGGCGCCGCGCTTCTTGAACAGCGTCGAGAGCGGCCGGAACGTGACGTTGGGCATGCTCCACCCTCGTAGCACGGGAGGTCGGACCTGCTAAACCGGCACCCTCGGTGGGCACCCGCGCGTTTCACCCGCCCCGGCCGGGCGCGGGCCGCTCAGGTGGGGACCACCAGGGTCCCGCCCGCGAAGATCTTGTCGAGGTTCTTCACCCCGTTGAGCTCGGCCAACACCGGCACCGACGTGTGGAACTTGCGTGCGATGCCGCTGAGCGTGTCGCCTTTGCGAATCGTATACGTCTGGGTCTTCACCGCGTCGAAGCTCGACACGCCGGCGTAGCTCGACACCGCCGGCGAGGGCCTCGCAGGCCGCTCGCGCACGTCAGCCCCGAACCGATGCACCACCTCGGGCGGCAAGAGCCGATCGGCGTAGGCCTTCTTGTTCGTGGCGAACTGCCCCGCGACGTCGTCGAGGAGACGTCGGGTGTCCTGCTTCGAAGGCGAGATGCGGTGGGTCGACATGGCTAGTCCTTTCGAGCCGGTCGCGGCATGCGACCGGGTTGATCCGAAGTGGCTCGACTCGCATTTCCAGGATGGCCTCCCAGCGCAAAGCGGCTTGACGTTCTCGTGCTAAACCGGGCGGCCTCGGTGCTCGTCACGCTCGTGTCACTCGCGCTCGCGGCCGCGCCCTCGGTGGCGGTGCTCGACGTCTCGGCCGAAGACGCGGTCTACGAAGACGAATCGCGCGCGCTGTGCGTCGAGGCCGTCGAGGTGCTGACCGCGAAGGGCTTCACCGCGCGCCGCGTCGACGAGAGCGAGCTGCCGCCGCAGGGCTGCCGCGCCGGCCCGTGCCTCGAGAAGGTCGCGAGGGGCAACGACGTGCTCGTGACGCTCGACGTCGCCGAGCTCGGCAAGGGCAAGCTCGGCGTCGCGGTCACCGCGCTCGCGGGTCGCACGGGCATGCCGCTCGCCGGCGGCCGCTACCACGTCGGGCCGAAGACGAAGCGGCCGCCGAAGGAGCTCGAGACCTTCGCCGACAAGGTGCTCGCGGCGCTGACGCCCAAGCCGAAGAAGCAGGCCGCCGAACCCCAGCCGAAGACCCCGCCGTAGCGGCGGGCCGCCGGGCGCATGAAGAAGTGTTGCGGCCGTGGCCACCGTGTTGACACATGAGACGTCGGTGTCTACATCGTCACCCATGCCCACCCGGCAGCGCATTCTCGACGCGGCGCTCGAAGCGTTCAGCCACTACGGGTGGCAGCGCGTCGAGATGACCGACGTCGCGGCGCGGGTGGGCCTGTCGCGCCAGGGCCTGTATCGCCACTTCGGTTCGAAGGAAGAGCTGTTCCGCGCCGTCGTCGAGCACGTGCACGCGCTGACGCTCGACACCGCGGTCGCGGCAGCCGATCGGCAGACCGAGCCGGTCGCGATGCTGGTGGCGCTGATCCGCGAGCGGTCGCTGTGGTTCCTCGAGAAGATCTACGGCACGCAGCACGGCGCCGAGCTGCTCGGCGAGAGCAACCGCCAGTGCTCCGACCTGAACGAGGCGGCCTCGCGCCGCTTCCTCGGGCTCGTCACGGCGCGCATCAAGCGCGCGGGCCTGAAGCTGCCGCCGGGCATGAGCGCCGGATCGCTCGCGGCGCTGCTCGTGCAGGCGAGCAACGGCCTCAAGACCTCGCAGCTGACTCCGGCCGCGTACTCGCGCGGCGTCGAGCAGCTCGTCTCGCTGATGTGCAAGAGCCTCGTCGTCCCCCCCAAGAAGCAGAAGAAGGAGCAACGCCATGGCTGAGTCGCAGAAAGAAATCGTCCTCGTCACCGGAGCCACCTCGGGCATCGGGCGCGCCACCGCGCTCATGCTCGCGCGCGGCGGCCACCGCGTCTTCGCGACCGGGCGCCGCCAGAACCTGCTCGACTCGCTCGCCGCCGAGGCGAAGGGCCTGCAGCTCGAGACGCTCGTGCTCGACGTCTCGAAGGCCGAGTCGATCGCCGCCGCCAAGGCCGAGATCGACCGCCGCACGGGCGGGCACGGCGTCGACGCGGTCGTGAACAACGCCGGCTACGGGCAGGCGGCCCCGCTCGCCGAGATCGCCGACACGCAGCTGCGGGCACAGTTCGAGACGAACGTGTTCGGGCTGATGGCGGTGACCCGGGCGTTCTTGCCCGCGATGCTCGAGCGAAGGGCCGGGCGCGTCGTCAACGTGTCGAGCGTCGGCGGCAAGGTGACGTTCCCGCTGCTCGGCGCGTACAACGCGACGAAGCACGCGGTCGAGTCGCTGTCCGACGCGCTGCGCGTCGAGCTCAAGCCGCTGGGCGTGCAGGTGTCGATCATCGAGCCGGGCGCGATCGCGACCGAGTTCAACGACGTCTCGGTCGCGAGCATCACGCCGGCCGCCGGCTCGCTCTACACCGAGGCGCTGCGCGCGGCGGAACAGACGAGCGCGCGGTTCGCGAAGCGGGCCGTCGGGCCCGAGCACGTCGCCCGGGCGATCGCGCACGCCGTCACCTCGCGGCGCCCGCGCGTGCGCTACGTCGTGCCGTTCAACGCGAACGTGATTCTCTGGCTCGCGAAGCTGCTGCCGACCGCGTGGTTCGACGGAATGCAAGCGCGGATGATGGGGCTGACCGCCGAGCGGATGCTCCCGAAGAGCTGACGCGCTGACGCAGGGGCGGAAGAAATGCCAGACTGCGGAGCCGATGAGGGGAACCTTCGTTCGAGTCACCACCTGCGCCGCGCTGCTCGGCGTCGCCAGCTGCAACCGCTCACTCGACGTGCCCGAGCCGCCCGGCGCGCCGGGCCCCGGCACGGTGCAGGGCACGGTCGTGTACGTCGAGCCGGGCAGCGACGTCGAGAAGCCGGCCGTCGGAGCGTTCATCGAGCTGCTCGGCACATCGGTGCACACGGACGTCGACGAGAGCAACGGCCACTTCACGCTCGGCCCCATCACGGCGCGGCGAGGCAACGTCCTCATCCGGTTCGATCAGAACCACGACGGCCGCGCCGAGTATCAGCTCCTGCTCGCGCTCGAAGAGATCAAGGCCGGGCCGGGGCGCGACGTCGCGCTCGGCACGATTCAGCTCGGCGGCAACGCGACGCTGAGCGGCGCGGTGGCGCTGTCGGACGCGCTCGGCGCGACCTCGGGCCTCGGCGGCACGAGCGTGTTCGTGCCCGAGGGGCCGTTCATCACGTACACGGGCGACAACGGCAGCTACCGGCTCGATCAGCTCCCCGAGGGCCGAATCACGGTCACGTTCTTTCGCCAGGGCTACGAGCCCGGCTCGGTGCAGGTCGAGCTCGCGCCGAACCAGGTCTTCCAGCACGAGACCGTCGTGCTGCGCCGCGCGGTGTTCGGCGGCCTCACGCGCGTCACGGGCACCGTCTCGCTGCAAGACAGCACCGACGCCTCGGGCGTGCTCGTCAGCGTCTCGGGCAGCGGCCTGACCGCGACCTCGAACGCCGCCGGCATGTGGGAGCTGAGCGGCATACCCTCGGGGCTCTACACCTTCGGCTTCAGCAAGCCCGGCTACGAGACGGCGGTGAAGTACAACGTGCTCGTGCAGGGCGAGCTCGCGGTCGTGCCGCACGTCGCCCTCGTGAAGGGCGAGTCGATGCAGCCCGTGCTCGACGCCGGCGTGCCGCCCGACGCCGGCAACCCGAACACCGGCGGAGGCGCCGGCGGAGGAAGCGGCACCGCAGGCGGAGGCGCGGCCGGCGGAGCGACCGCAGGCGGAGGCGCGGCCGGCGGAGCGACGGCGGGTGGAGGCGCAGCGGGCGGCGCGACGGCAGGCGGAGGCGCGGCGGGCGGCGCGACGGCAGGCGGAGGCACGGCAGGCGGAGGTACGGCAGGCGGAGGTACGGCGGGCGGAGGTACGGCGGGCGGAGGTACGGCCGGCGGAGGTACGGCCGGCGGTGCGGCGGGCCCGGTGGCGCTCATCGGAGCGCTGCCCTCGTTCGCGCTGCGCAACACGATGGTGACGTTCGACGGCACGCCGTCGACGGGCACGCGGCCGTTCATCTACCACTGGACTCAAGACGCCGGCCTGCCGGTCAACGTGCCGAGCAACCACACGTTCAGCGCGGCCTCGCCGACGGTGACGATGCCGAACGCGCAGACGCTGCTCAAGATGGCGCTGACGGTCACCGACATCAACGGCGTCGACAGCGCGCCGCGAGAGTTCGTGCTGCCCGTGGTGAGCGGGCCGCCGACCGCGGCGATCAACCCGAAGCCGCCGATGACCGTCTACGCGGGCCAGGTCATCACCGTCGGCAGCACGGGCTCGGTCGACGTGAACGGCGCGGGCCTCACGGGGTTCGAGTGGTCGGTGCTGCCGTCGGCCGCGGGCGTGCTCGTCGAGCCGCAGGGTGACGGCGGCACGTGCCGGCTCACGATGCCGATGACGGTGCCGACGAACGTCGGGGTTCAGGTGTCGCTGGCCGTCACCGACGGCCTCGGCATTCGCAGCACGAACAACCCGATGGAGACGTTCGTGCTGTCGTCGGCGTCGGCGCCGACGTGGTACCTCGACGCCGGAGCGCTCGCGGTCGTCCCGGGCGGGCAGCTCGCGTCGCTGTCGGCGGTGGCGACTCCTCCGCAGCCGGGGCCGACGTTCAGCTACCAGTGGTCGCCGGGCTTCATCCCCGATGCGGGGGGCTACACGTTCACGGTCATCAACCCGAACGCGGCCAACACCCAGTTCGCGACGCCGATCATCCAGGGCCCCAACGTTCAGCTCCTCTTCGACGTGACCGCGACCGTCACCTCGGGCGGGCTCACGCCACTGCAGCGCACCGCGCGGCAGGTCGTCATCGTCGCCGACCAGACGCAGCCGACGCCCGCCGGCACCAGCGTCGCGAGCGACTTCACGGGCAGCCCGTTCGGCGCGTGGGTCGACTTCGACGAAGACCTGTCGCCCACCGGCGGCAGCCCGAGCGCGGTGGTCAATTCGCCGCCGACGTTCAACCTCGGGCTTCGCCCGTGGGTGCAGGTCACGCCGCGGCGCTGGCGCGTCACCTTTCATTCGTTCGGGCTCGAGGGCTCGGGAGTTCGCCTGCAGACCGGCACGGTTCACGACCTGAGCTCGTTCAACAACCAGGCGTTCTCGCAGACGGTCCTCTACACGACGCACTACCTGTTCCCCGCGCCCGCGCTCGTGCCGCTCGACTCGACGACCGAGCCGGCGCCGGTCATCGTGCCCGTCGCGCGGCCGGCGGGCGAGGCGGCGGTGTACCTCGTGAGCCAGCGCAACGGCACCGCCGTCTTCCAACAGCTGATGGATCTGAACTGCACGACCGGCTGCAGCGTGACGCAAGACATGACGGCCCCGACCGTCAACCTCACGACCGGCAAGCGGCGCTTCCAGGCGCCGTACGTCATCGCCGGCGGCATTCCCTACGTGCTCTTGCAGGCCGCCGACTTCGTGGGCAACACCGGCGTCGCCGTGGCGCGCAAGGCCGGGGGCTGGGTGCAGATCGCGTCGCCGCCCGGCTCGCTGTTCGCGTCGCCGACGACGCTGTACTCGGCGTTCATCGACACGGGCTCCGTCAAGGTGTCGCAGTACGACGCCATGCTCGACGTGTGGGGGGCGCCCGTCACGGTCGCGACGAACGCGACCGATTTCCCCTCGACTCCGGGCAGCAACGCCGGCGTCTGGGGCGTCGGCACCGCCAACGGCACGCTGCTGCTCGCGGCCCTCACGAACGCCGGCCTCGGGCGCGCCTACCAGAACACGACCGGCACGTGGAGCTCGACCACGGCGTTGTTCCCCAGCCAGGCGGCCGACCCTTACCTGCACCTCAAGGTCATTCGGGCGGGCGACGAGCCCACCGACACGACCGCGTTGCTCGCGACCACCCAGGCGACGGGCGGTTTCATCTTGAGTGCGTTCGGCAACGGCGGCTCGGGGACCTCGGGCAGCGTGCCCGGCGTCAGCGCCTTCGACGCCCTCACCGAAGGCCAGGGCACGAGCCAGCAGCAGTGGATCGCCAGCATCGAGGCGGGCCAGCTCCTCATCCGCTCGCGCAGCAGCAACTGGTCGGTGATGCCCGGGCCGAACGCCGGCAACAGCTGGAACTTCAGCGCCGCTTGCACCGCCGCTTCGCCCGCGCTGATTCGCCAGTTCGAGCACCTCGCCGTCGCGTGGCAGGAGCGCTGCGGCACGAACCCGTGGAAGACGTACGTGCGGTGGGTGCGGTAGCCCCTCGCGCAATCGTTGCGGAGCGGCGCCCGCGGAAATCGGGCGCGCCGGGTTGATCGGGCGGCCTCACCTCGTCTAAGGGCAGCGGCTCTGAACGTGACCCGGTCTCTGTGCGGCTTCATCCTGCTCTGCGGTTGCGTCGGCACCATCGGGTCGGGTGACGAGTGCGCTCCGCCGGCGAAGGTTCGCCGCATGACGCGCGCCGAGCTCGACGCGACCTACTCGGGCTCGACCGGGACCACGGTCACCATCGCGCAGGGCCTCGCCGCCGAAGACATGCAGCTCGGCTACCTCGGCCACGACGACCTGCAGGTGTCGACGCTGTTCGCCGATCAGCTCGACTCGGCCACCGCCGAGCTCGCGAAAGAGCGCGCCGCAGACACCGAGTGCGCCTCCGGTGAAAACGAGCGCGACTGCGCCAAGCGCGTGCTCAAAGACCTCGCCGGCCTCACCTGGCGAAGGCCCGTCACCCAGGCCGAGGTCGACGACCTCATGGTGCTCTACGACAGCGGCCGCGACGGCGAGACGTTCACGACCGGCCTTCAGCTCGGCATGCAGGGCGTCTTCGAGGCGACCGGCTCGCTGTACCGCACCGAGCTCGGCGACGAGGGCGCGACGACGGCCACCGTCGAGCTCACCCCGTGGGAGGTCGCCTCGGAGCTCAGCTTCCTCGCGACCGGCCAGCCGCCCGACGGCCCGCTGCGCTCGGCCGCTGGCCGCGACGAGCTCAAAGACCCGCAGAAGCGCGTCGAGCAGCTGCGCCGCCTGCTCGCGACGCCCGCCGCGACCGCGCGCATGCGCGACTTCACCGAGCAGTGGTTCGGCCTCACCAACATGGGCCGCGTGCAGAAGAACAACGAGTACTTCCCCAAGTTCAGCGCCGCGCTGCGCGACGACCTGGCCGACTCGGCCCGCGCCTTCATCGAGGCGTCGGTGTCGGCCAGCAAGGGCAGCGTGCCCGAGCTGCTCGAGGCCGACTTCACCTACGGCAACGACGAGGTCGCTCAGTTCATCGGCGCCTCCGAGCGCCCCGGCGCGATGATGTCGCGCCTCTCGACGACCGCGCTGCCGCGGCGCGGCCTGCTCACGCACCCGGCGCTGCTCTCGGTCTACGCGCACAACGACGACGGCTCGCCCGTGCTGCGCGGCAAGCTCGTGCGCACGCGGCTGCTCTGCGACGAGATTCCGCCTCCGCCGCCGAACGTGGTCGCCGCCGTGCAGCCCGTGTCGCCGAGCTCGACGACGCGCGAGCGCGCCGCGGCCCACGCAGGCGCGACGTGCAAGGGCTGTCACGACATGCTCGACCCCATCGGCTTCGGCCTCGAGGGCTACGACGGCTTCGGCGAGGCGCGCACGATGGAGGCCGGTAAGGCCATCGACGACAGCGGCGAGGTGAAGGGCTCTGACGTCGCCGGCGCGTTCAAGGGCGGCCCCGAGCTCGCGCACAAGCTGGCGACGAGCAAGCAGGTCGGCGAGTGCGCGGTGAAGCAGGTGTTCCGCTTCTCGGTCGGCCGCCTCGAGGGCGAGGCCGACCAGTGCACGATGAGGCTGGCGCTCGACCGCTACGTCGCGGCGAAGGGCAGCCTGTACGCGGCGCTCGAGGGCCTCGTCGAGAGCGACGCGTTCACGAAGCGGAGGCGCCCGTGAGCGACGACTACGGCCTCGACCCGCAGGTGCTGCCCGAGAACCTGCCGACGACGGTGCACGGCGCGGCGTCGCGCCGCTCGTTCTTGAAGCTGATGGGCGGCGCGGGCGCGATGGCGGGCTTCACGCGGCTGCTCTGGCCGTCGGTGTGCGAGGCGCAGACGGCTCCGCCGCTGCGGTTCGTCGCGATCTGGTCGCTGCACGGCAAGCTCGACGAGTTCTGGGCCCCGAAGAACGGCGAGACGGACTTCGACATCAACTACGCCGACTGCTCGATGCAGCCGCTGCACCCGTTCCGCGATCAGCTGCTGATTCTCGACGGGCTCGACTACCGCGTGCTGTACGAGCACGGCACGTCGGGCCACGAGGGCGGGCCGGTCACCTTCCTCACGGGCAGCCCGCTGACGATGGCGAGCGGCGAGGGCCTGCCGACCAGCGAGTCGCTCGACCAGTACCTCGCCGGCAAGGTCGGCGGCGCGACGCGGTTCCGCTCGCTGCAGCTCAACTGCTACTCGGCGTTCGGCGGCCAGACCATCTACGACTCGCTCTCGTTCGGGCCCGGCGGCGTGCGCCAGCCGTGGGAGCGCGACCCGGTGAAGGTCTACACGCGGGTGTTCGCGGCGCTGATGACGGGCGCTCCGTCGGCGGCCGAGGTGCGCGCGGCGGCGCGCAAGAAGAGCCTCATCGACTTCCTCGTGCGCGACGCGACGCGGCTGCAGAGCCGGCTCGCGGGGCCCGAGCGCCTCAAGCTCGACGCGCACCTCTCGGCGCTGCGCGACATCGAGAAGCGGCTCACCGGCGGCGGCGGCGGCATGTGCAGCAAGCCCGCGCAGCCGGCGCAGCAGAGCCAGAGCCAGCTCGGCAACATCGACCGCGTGCCGCAGAACACGACGCTCCTGTACGACCTCGCGGCGCAGGCGCTCGCGTGCGACCTGACGCGGGTCATCACCATCGGCATGCTGCCGCAGCCGAGCGCGCCGTGGCTCGGCATCACCGAGAGCCTGCACGACGACCTCGCGCACCGCGTGAACGAGCCGAACGCGACGACGCGCGCCGAGATCCGCGGCAAGCTGAACAAGTTCCACCGGTGGAACGCGGAGCAGGTCGCGCACCTGCTCGGCGCGCTGAAGGGCGTGAACGAGGGCATGGGCAACGTGCTCGACCACTCCATCGTGGTGTGGGGCAACGAGCTGGGTGACCCCGACGTGCACGCGAGCCACACGGTGCCGTGGGTGCTCGCCGGCGGCGCGAACGGCAAGTTCCGCATGGGCCGCTACCTCAAGCTGCGGCCCGGCAAAGACCCGCTCGACGGGTGGGACGGCCTGGGCACGAAGGCGCCGAGCGCCGTCGCGCACAACCAGGTGCTCGTCAGCATCGCGCAGGCGTTCGACCAGCCGATCACGACGTTCGGGCACCCCGACTACTCGGGCCCGATGAGCGCGTTGACCTGACGGGTCACTGACTCGCCGTCGGCGTTGACCTCGCAGGTCACCGCTCGCCCGCAAACCCCGTGGACTCATGGCTCGCGGCGCTGGCGTGCGCCGTGAAGTGTGCCGCCTCCCAAGGAGGCAACACACATGAGCATCATCGGCAGTCTGACGAAGTCGTCGTCCTCGGTGCAGGCGCAGCTCGACAAGGTGCAGAAGAAGGCCCAGCGCGGGGTGGAGGAGCTGACGAAGGTCCCGCCCGGGTGGGCGCCGTCGCCGAAGGCCGCCGACCTCGGCAAGGGTGACTCGTTCACGCCCGCGCTCAAGCCGAAGTCCACGCCGGGGCCGGTGAAGCCCGAAGAGGCGACCTCGGTGACGAGCCCCAGCTTCACGCAGCCGAGCGCGACGCTGTTCGTGAACGGCCTCTCGCCCGACGACGTTCAGCAGGGCGGCGTCGGCGACTGCACCTTCCAGGCGAGCATGGCGAGCATCGCGCGCTCACCCGAGGGCCGCGCGTACCTGAAGGGCCTCATCCACGAGAACTACGGCAAAGACGGCAAGGTCGAGTCGTACACGGTGAAGCTCTACAAAGAGGTGTCGCCCGGCAAGTGGGAGCCGCGCAGCGTCGACGTGCCGGCGAACACGTTCTTCTCGGACGGCGCCCGCTCGAAGGCGAACGACAAGGGCGAGGTCGAGGTGTGGCCGCGCGTGCTCGAGTCCGCGATGCTGAAGCTCAACGGCGGTGTGCCGACCGGGAACATGCCGACGTCGCTCGCGACGCTGACCGGCACGCCGGCGCTCGACACCAACGTGGCGACGCCGGGCATCGAGCAGAAGATGATCGACGACTTCCGCCTCGGTCGCGTGCAGACCTTGAGCACCACCGGCGTGCTCACGAAGCCCATCGACGACCCGAAGCTCTTCGACGCCCACTGCTACACCGTCACCGACATCAAGCAGGTCGTCGAGAACGGGCGCGTCGAGACGCTCATCTACTTGCGCAACCCGCACGGCGTCGACGACCCGCGCCCCATCAAGGCCTCGGAGCTGCCGAAGTACTTCGGCGACTACAGCGTCGGCGCCATGCCAAAACCCGACTGATCGGTCACGTTGACTCGCGGAACACCCTGGAACATCTGGGCTCCAGTTGCACAGGGGCGTTGATTGTCCAGTCAGGTCAAGGTAGTTGGCATGCGATGTTGATTCATGTGTCAACCCGCCGGGATTCCAGATCGGTGGCCCACCGTGCCTGCTGGCACATCGCATGCGAGGCGGCCCCCGTGCCCTCGACCTTCAAACCCGCGGCCCTGATGGCTGTGCTGCTCGCGCTCGCCGCGGGCTGCACAGGCAGCATTCTTCCTGGCGGCTACACGCCGGGGTCGCCGTTCGGCGCCGGCGGCGGAGCCCAGGGTGGCGGCGACGAGTCGCCCATCGTCGTGAGCCTCATGGCTCCGCAGGTGCGGGTGCTGTCGGCGCCCGAGTACCGCGCGACGGTGCGCGACCTGCTCGGCCTCTACGTGCGCACGCCGCTGTCGCAGGCCGACTGGGCGGCGGGCTTCGACAACGGCGCCAACATTCACGTCGACGACGGCGAACCTGCTCGGCCTCTACGGCGCACGCCGACGTCGCAGGCCGACTTGCGGGCGAGGCGCCAACGATACGTGAGCACGCGCGCTCGCCGACGTCGGACCGCACGGGCGAGTACATGGAAAGCAACTTCGACGCCGCCAACATCACCGACGCCTGCATGCGGGAGCTCATCGCGAAGCTCGGGCGAAGGGCACACCGCCGGCCGCTGACCGCGGGGCAGCAGAGCGAGCTGTTCACGTTCTTTCAGGTGGTGGCCGGCGACGTCGGCGACAGGAAGACGGCGGCGCAGGCGGTGGTGGCGCGGCTGATCACGGCCCCGCAGTTCCTCTATCGCAGCGAGGTGGGCCGGGTGATGGCGCCCGGCGCCGACCTCTACACGCTCGACGAGTTCGAGAAGGCGACGCTCGTCTCGTACACGCTGACCGGCTCGATGCCCGACGAGGCGCTGCTCGCCGACGCCGAGGCGGGGCAGCTCGACGAGGCCGCGCTGCGGCGGCACGTTCGCCGGCTCTGGGCGAGCCCCGCCGCCCGCGGCCGCATCGGCGACTTCTTCCGCCAGTGGCTCGAGCTCACCCGCGTCGACGAGATGGCCGCGCGCCCCGCCGACTACCGGAAGCTGCCGACCCCCGAGCTCGGCAGCTCGCTCAAGGCCGAGCTCGACGGCTACGTCGCCGCCGTCGTCTTCGACGGAGCGGGCACGCTGCCCGCGCTCTTCACCGAGAGCTTCACCATCGCCGACGCGAACACCGCGCCGCTGTACGGCCAGACGGCGACCGGCCCGACGCGGCTGCAGCTCGACCCGGCGCAGCGCAAGGGCGTGCTCACGCTCGCGAGCTCGATGGCCGCCATCGCCTCGGCCGACGACGCGCTGAAAGACCGGCCCGTGCTCCGCGGCCTGATGGTGAAGCGCCAGCTGCTGTGCGACGAGGTCGGCCCGCCGTCAGCGGTGAACACGGTCGCCGCGATGAACACGGCGATGCAGGTGCCGAACTTCGCGCAGCTCACCACGCGCGAGCAGTACGAGGCGAT